>JBJMHZ010000045.1:0-136680 GCA_045807125.1 Frankiaceae bacterium | reverse complement strand
GGCCAGCCGGCGCGCGGCCTGCAGCGCAGCGCCCGCCCGCGTCGCCGGCGGCCGGGCCGGGCGGCTGGCCACCACCTCGGCTCGGCGCACGACGAGATCGCGGGGCGCGTCGGCGGGCGGCTCGGGGGGCGGCGCGCCGCCCCCCGCCGGGGTGGTTGGTGATGGCTCGTCCACCCGGCTAGCGTCGTCGGCATGTGCCGAAGCATCAAGACGCTGCGCGGCGAGGACCCGCCCGCCGCGCCAGAGGACATCCACGCCGCCGCCCTGCAGTACGTCCGCAAGGTGAGCGGCTACCGGCAGCCGTCCCGGCGCAACGCCGATGCGTTCGAGGCAGCGGTCTTCGAGGTGTCGGCCGCCACCGAGCGCCTGCTCACGGCCATCGAGGCCGCCACCCCGCACTGAGCAGCAGGGGACAGCAGGGGCCAGCAGGGACCGGCGCTGAGGCACCGAATGGGGCACTCATCTCCACCTCGATCGCGTCCGCGGCTCGACCGTGGTCCCCACCAGGAGCCGCCGGTGGGCATAGGCTGCTCTCGCCCGCGCAGGGGAGCCCAGCGGTTGGACCCTCGGGCCCAGGCAGCTGATCCACGAAGGGGTACCCGTCATGTCGGCGAAACGGGACGACGCCGCGGCCGAGCTGATCGACAAGGTCGTCCAGCACGCGAGCGGCGCGAGCCGTCCCCATGACAGCGCCCTCGGCCCCGACGACCTCGCCGGCTTCATCCGGCAGCTCTACCGGCGGCTCCCGTACGAGGACCTGTGCGGCCGCAGCGTCGTCGACCTGCATGCGGCGGCGGCGGCCGGGCTGCGCGCGATCGCGCACCGCGAGCCGGGCCGGCCCGTCGTCCGGGTCTACAACCCCGATCCGGTGGCGGACGGCTGGCAGTCGCCGCACACCGTGGTCGACATCGTCACCGACGACATGCCGTTCCTCGTCGACAGCGTCACGGCCGAGATCAGCAGGCACGGGCTCGCGACCCATCTGCTGGCCCACCCGATCCTGATCGTCCGGCGCGACGCCGACGGCCACCTGGAGGCCGTCCTCCCGCCCAGCGCAGAGGCGCCCCGTACGTCGGCCGAGGCTGTCATGCACCTCGAGATCGACCGGATGGGCGAGGAGGAGCAGCTCGCCGGGCTGGCCGTCGACCTGCGGCGGGTGCTCGCCGACGTGCGGCTCACCGTCGCCGACTGGGTGCCCATGCGGGCGCGCGCCGAGCTGATCGCCGCCGGCCTGGAAGCGGCCGGCCGGGCCGCCGACCCGGCCGAGCTGGCGGAGGCAGCCGACTTCCTGCGCTGGCTGGCCGAGGACCACTTCACCTTCATCGGGGCCCGCGACTACGCGCTGCGCCGCGACGGCGGCCGCCAGCTCCTCGAGCCGGTGCCGGGCAGCGGCCTCGGCGTCCTGCGCGAGACGGCGTCGGGCACCTCGCCGGTCAGCCCGGCCGAGCTGCCGGCCGAGGCCGGGCACGTCACCGGCGACGCGAGCGTGATCCGGCTGACCAAGTCGCGGTCGCGCTCGACGGTGCACCGGCCCATCCACTTCGACCACGTGGCGGTGAAGAGCTACGACCGCAGCGGGCAGGTGACCGGCGAGCGCCGGTTCCTCGGGCTCTACACCGACGACGCCACCCGGATCAGCCCGGCCGAGATCCCGCTGCTGCGCCGCAAGGTGCAGGAGGTCGTCAAGCGGGCCGCCTTCACCCCGCGCGGCCACGACTTCAAGGCGCTCATCGAGATCATCAACAACTACCCGAGGGACGAGCTGCTCCAGGTCTCCGCCGACGAGCTGTACGAGACCGCCATGGGCATCCTCGAGCTCCAGGAGCGTCCGAGGGTGCGGCTGTTCGTCCGCCGCGACGAGTTCGGCCGCTACGTCTCCTGCCTGGTCTACGTCCCGCGCGACCGGCACACGACGGCCGTCCGGGAGCGGATGACCGCGATCCTCCAGCAGGCGATGGGCGGGGTCGGCACCGACTTCACCGTCCGGCTGACCGAGTCGCCGCTGGCCCGGCTGCACGTCGTCGTCTACACCGACCCGGACGCGCCGGCCGACTGGGACCTCGACGAGATCGAGGCCCGGCTGGCGGGCGCGGCCCGCTCGTGGTCCGACGACCTGCACCAGGCGCTGCTCGAGGCGTACGGCGAGGAGCAGGGCGGCCGGCTGGCCCGCCGCTACGGCAACGCCTACCCCGCCGCCTACATGGAGGACTACCCGGCGAGCGTCGGCGCCGCCGACCTCGCCGAGCTCGACCGGCTCGACCCGGCCGGTGACCTGCGCATGCGGTTGCTGCCCGCGCAGGACGACGAGCCGATGCGGTTCAAGCTCTACCGCTCCAGGCACCCGATCACGCTGTCCGACGCGCTGCCGGTGCTGGAGAGCATGGGCGTGACCGTCGTCGACGAGCGCCCGTACGAGATGGACATGCCCGACGGCAGCCGGCTCTGGGTGTACGACTTCGGCCTCGGCTACCAGGGCGAGCTGCGCACCGGGCACGTGCAGCAGAAGTTCGCCGACGCGTTCGCCGCGGTGTGGCGCGGCGAGGCCGAGAACGACGGCTTCAACCGCCTCGTGCTGGCGGCCGAGCTGACCTGGCGCGAGGTGTCGGTGCTGCGCGCCTTCGCGAAGTACCTGCGCCAGGTCGGCACCGCGTTCAGCCTCGGCTACATGATCGAGGCGGTCGCCGCCCACCCGGAGATCGCCCGGCTGCTCGTCGAGCTGTTCCACCAGCGCTTCGACCCCGATCGCGCGAGCGCGGGCGATGACCGGCAGGAGCCCGCGACGGCCGGGCTCGCCGGTGGCGTCGAGCGCGCGCTCGACGAGGTCGCGAGCCTCGACGAGGACCGCATCCTGCGCAACTTCCTGCAGCTGACGCTCACCCTGCTGCGGACCAACTACTACCAGCCGGACACCGACGGCAGCATCAAGCCGTACCTCTCGTTCAAGCTCGACCCGTCGGGCGTGCCAGACGCGCCGCTGCCGCTGCCGCTGTTCGAGATCTGGGTCTACTCGCCGCGCATGGAGGGCGTGCACCTGCGCGGCGGCCCGGTCGCCCGCGGCGGCATCCGCTGGTCGGACCGCCGCGAGGACTTCCGCACCGAGGTGCTGGGCCTGATGAAGGCCCAGATGGTCAAGAACGCGGTCATCGTCCCCGTCGGCTCCAAGGGCGGGTTCGTCGTGAAGCGGCCGCCCGACAGCGGCGACCGGCAGCTGGTGATGGCCGAGGGCGTCGAGTGCTACCGCACGCTGATCCGCGGCATGCTCGACATCACCGACAACCTGGTGAGCGGCGCCGTCGTGCCGCCGCCCCAGGTCGTCCGCCACGACGGGGACGACCCGTACCTCGTCGTGGCCGCCGACAAGGGCACCGCGAGCTTCTCGGACATCGCCAACGAGCTGTCCAAGGACTACGGCTTCTGGCTGGGCGACGCGTTCGCCTCCGGCGGCTCGGCCGGCTACGACCACAAGCGCATGGGCATCACCGCGAAGGGCGCGTGGGAGTCGGTGCGCCGGCACTTCCGCGAGCTCGGGCTCGACACCCAGTCCGAGGAGCTCACCGTCGTCGGGATCGGCGACATGAGCGGCGACGTCTTCGGCAACGGGATGCTGCTCTCGCGGCACATCCGGCTGGTGGCCGCCTTCGACCACCGCCACGTCTTCCTCGACCCCGACCCCGACCCGGCGGCCTCGTACGCCGAGCGGGCCCGGCTGTTCGAGCTGCCCCGGTCGAGCTGGGCCGACTACGACCCGGCCCTGATCTCCGAGGGCGGCGGCGTCCACCCCAGGACGGCCAAGTCGATCCCCGTCTCGCCGCAGGTGCGGCTGGCCCTCGGCATGCCGGACGACGCGCCGGCGGCGCTGTCCCCCGCCGAGCTGATGCGGGCGATCCTGCGGGCGCCGGTCGACCTGCTGTGGAACGGCGGGATCGGCACCTACGTCAAGGCCTCGACCGAGCGCGACGCCGAGGTGGGCGACCGGGCCAACGACGCGATCCGGGTCGACGCCGCCGAGCTGCGCTGCCGGGTGATCGGCGAGGGCGGCAACCTCGGTTGCACCCAGCGGGGCCGGATCGAGTACGCCAGGGCCGGCGGCAGGGTCAACACCGACGCGATCGACAACTCGGCCGGCGTCGACACGTCCGACCACGAGGTCAACATCAAGGTCCTGCTGGACGCCGCGGTGGCCGGCGGCGCGCTCACCGCCGACGACCGCGACGCGCTGCTGCAGCAGATGACCGACGAGGTCGCCGCGCTGGTGCTGCGCGACAACTACGACCAGACGAGGGCCATCTCCAACGCCGTCCAGCAGGCCACCGAGATGCTCACCGTGCACCGGCGCTACCTGACCGCCCTCGAGCGGTCCGGCCGGCTCAACCGCACGCTCGAGTTCCTGCCGGGCGACGACGAGCTGGCCGAGCGCGGCAAGGCCGGCACGGGGCTCACTCGGCCCGAGTTCGCCGTCCTGCTCGCCTACTCCAAGATCAGCTGCTACGACGACCTGCTGCACTCCGACGCGCCCGAGGACCCGTACCTGTCCGCGGAGCTGGTCCGGTACTTCCCGAAGCCGCTGCGCGAGCGCTTCGCCGACGCCATGCTGCGCCACCCGCTGCGCCGGGAGATCATCGCGACCTGCCTGACCAACCGGCTGGTCAACCGGGCGGGGTCGACGTTCGTCTACCGGATGACCGAGGCCAACGGCGCGCAGGCGGCCGACGTGGTGCGGGCGTGGACGGCGGCCGGCAACCTGCTCGACCTGCCGAGCCTGTGGACCGAGCTGGACGCGCTCGACCTGGTGGTGGCTGCCGAGGTCCAGACCGGCATGTTCCTCGAGGCCCGCAAGCTGCACGACCGGGTGACCAGGTGGCTGCTGCGCAACCGCCGCGCGCCGCTCGACATCGCGGCCACCACGTCGTTCTTCGCCTCCGGCGTCGCGACCCTCGGCGCCAAGCTGCGCGACCTGATGCCCCCGTCCGACGTCGAGGAGATGGGCGCGACGCTCGACCGGCTGGTCGCGGCCGGCGTCCCCGAGCCGGTGGCCGCCAAGGTCGCGAGCTGCGACTACCTCGACGCCGGGCCCGACATCGTGGAGGCGGCCCACGAGGCCGACCGCCCGGTGGAGGACGTCGCCAGGGTCTACTTCGCCCTCGACGAGCGGCTGACCCTCGCCTGGCTGCACGAGCAGGTGGCCGGCCTGCCCAGGCAGGGCCGCTGGCAGACCCTCGCCAGGGCGGCCGTCCGGGACGACCTGTACGCCGTGCATGCGGCGCTCACCCGCGACGTGCTGCGGGTGGGCGGCTCGGGCTGCGGCCCCGACAGGTGCGTCGAGCACTGGGTCGACCGCAACGCCAAGGCCGTCCAGCGGGTCACGTCGGTGATCCAGGAGATCATGGCGACAGGGGTCTTCGACCTCGCCACCTTGTCCGTCGCGCTCCGTGAGGTGCGCTCGATCCTGTCCACCACGGTATGAGCCCGGCGTGCACCAGCTCGCGGAGGCACTGGGAGGAGCCTGTGCGGCACGTCACGTTCGCCCACGGCGAATACGTCCAGACAACGGGAAAGGCACCTGGCGCGTCAGCGTTGTGCGGGTAGGTGTCCTCGTGTAGGAGGGGAACGGGGCCACCGGCCCTACCGACCGGAAAGAAGAAGACCGTGCCGACGACTCTCGAGCAGGCTCCACTCACCGCCGCTGACCGCTGCGACCGTTGCGGCGCGCGCGCCTACATCACGGCCGTGCAGCCCGGTGGCGCGGAGCTGCTCTTCTGCAAGCACCACGGTCGCCTCTACGCGCCTGGGCTCCAGGCGCGTGGCTTCGAGCTTCGGGGCGATCTCGACTTCACCGATCTCGAGACCTATTCCACCGACCCCGCGGAGAACTGACTCCGCTTCTACCTTCGACGGCGGGCCTCCTGGCGGGTGCCCGCCGTCGGCGTTCCCGGCCCGGCGCGGCCCTCATCCGATCGGGCAGCGACTCCGACCGGGCAGCGACATCCGGCCGGGCAGCGACATCCGGCCGGGCAATGCGACGATCAAGTCTGCGTCAAGCCTTCGCCCTGCTCCTCCCGCTTCGCCCCGATGATCGCTAATGTCCCGTCCGTGCGCCTGCCGGGCGCAGTCGGAGGCGGTCAGATGGCGGTCAGGACGAGCAGGACCAGCGGGGCGCACCGGCGGGCGGGCAGTCAGCTCCGGCGCCGGGCCCGGGCGGCCGTCGCCGTCGCCGTCGGCGCGGCCGGGGCGCTCACCGTGGCCGCCCTGCCGTCCCACCTGCCGGCGGCCGGGGCGGCGGCCACGCCGTATCGGGTGCTGTTCGACAACGCCCACGCCGAGACGGCCGGCAACGCCGACTGGGTGATCAGCACCAGCCAGCCCGACCCGCTGGGCCAGAGCCCGAGCCCCACCAGCGAGACCTCCTGGACGGGTGGCCTCTCGGCGTGGGGCGTCGCCTTGCAGCGCACCGGCCGCTACCAGCTGATGACCCTGCCGGGCGGGCAGTCGCTCGCGTACGGCGGCACCGGCAGCCTCGACCTGTCGACGTTCGACGTGCTCGTGCTGCCCGAGCCCAACGTCCTGCTCACCTCGGCGGAGAAGACGGCCGTCATGCGGTTCGTGCAGGCCGGTGGCGGCCTGTTCATGATCGCCGACCACACCGGCAGCGACCGCAACAACGACGGCAAGGACTCCCTGCAGGTCCTGAACGACCTGATGAGCAACAACTCGGTCGACGCGACCGACCCGTTCGGCATCAGCTTCGACGCCAAGGACATCGCCAGCGGCTACCCGAGCGGCATCCCGGCCTCGGCGGCGAGCGACCCGATCATCAAGGGCCCGTTCGGCACGGTGACCGCGAGCATCATCGCCGACGGCACCACCGAGACGATCCACCCGGCCGACGACCCCTCGGCCAAGGGCGAGATCTACGTGAGCGGCTCGTCCACCTCCGGCACCACCGGGGTCTTCTTCGCCTCCAGCGCGTTCGGGACCGGCCGGGTCGTGGCCTGGGGCGACAGCTCGACGGTCGACGACGGCACCTGCGCGTCCGGCAACACCTGCTACGACGGCTGGAACGACCACAGCGACGCCGCGCTCGCGCTCAACGCGACCGAGTGGCTGGCCGGCGGGTCGACCTCGCCGTCGCCGACGCCCACCACGACGACGCCGCCGGCCGGGGGCCAGCTGATCGTCAACGGCGGCTTCGAGAGCGGCGGCACCGGCTGGACGGAGTCGAGCAGCTCCGGCTACGAGATCGTCTCGACCTCGCGGCCGCGCACCGGGACGCGCAGCGCCTGGCTCTGCGGCAACAACAACTGCTCCGACACGATGTACCAGACGGTGACCATCCCGGCCGGCACCACCAGCGCGGCGCTCTCGGCCTACGTCTACGTGACCACGCAGGAGACCTCGCACGCGTACGACTACCTCCGAGTGCAGGTGCGCTCGACGTCCGGGTCGGTCCTGCGCACGGTCGCGACATGCTCGGACGGCAGCACGACCGGCAGCTGGCTGCACCTCACCGGAGACCTCGCGTCGTACGCGGGGCAGACCGTGCAGCTCGCCCTCGTCTCGACCAACGACGCGTCGTACCCGACGAGCTTCTACGTCGACGACCTGAGCCTGCTCGCCTCCTGACCCACCCGCTGAGTAGGCTCGTCGCCTTGTGCGCTTCCTGAACGGCACCACGCCGCCCTATGACCTGACCTACGACGACGTCTTCATGGTGCCGAGCCGCTCGGCGGTCTCGAGCCGGCTCGACGTCGACCTCGCCGGTGGCGACGGCAGCGGGACGACGATCCCGGTGGTCGTGGCCAACATGACGGCGGTCGCCGGCCGGCGGATGGCCGAGACCGTCGCGCGCCGCGGCGGCCTCGCCGTGGTGCCGCAGGACATCCCGCCCGACGTCGTCGCTGGCGCCGTCGCGTGGGTGAAGTCGCGCCACCTCGTGCACGACACCGCGCTCACCCTCGGCCCCCACGACACGGTGGGCGCCGCGCTGGAGATCATGCCGAAGCGGGCGCACGGCGCGGTCGTGGTCGTCGAGGACGGCCGCCCGGTCGGCCTGGTGACCGAGGCTGACCTGCAGCGCGTCGACCGCTTCGCCCAGCTCGAGTCGGTGATGTCGCACGAGCTCACGACGCTGCCCCGCGACATCGCGCCCGAGCGGGCCTTCGACCTGCTCGGCGACGCCAGGCACCGGCTCGCCCCGGTGATCGACCCGGACGGCCGGCTGGTGGGCATCCTCACCAGGACGGGAGCGCTGCGGGCCACCCTCTACCGCCCGGCCATCGACGCGGCCGGCCGGCTGCGGGTCGCCGCGGCGGTGGGCGTCAACGGCGACGTGGGCGGCAAGGCCGCCGCCCTGCTCGACGCGGGCGTCGACGCCCTCGTCGTCGACACCGCGCACGGCCACCAGGAGAAGATGCTCGACGCGCTGCGCGCGGTCCGCAAGCTCGACCCGGCCGTGCCGGTCGTGGCCGGCAACGTGGTGTCGGCGGAGGGCGTGCGCGACCTGGTGGACGCCGGCGCCGACATCGTGAAGGTCGGCGTCGGTCCCGGCGCCATGTGCACCACCCGGATGATGACCGGCGTCGGCCGGCCGCAGTTCTCCGCGGTCGCCGAGTGCGCGGCGATGGCCAGGCGGCTGGGGCGCCACGTGTGGGCCGACGGCGGCGTGCGGCACCCGCGCGACGTCGCGCTGGCGCTCGCCGCCGGCGCGTCCAACGTCATGATCGGCACGTGGTTCGCCGGCACGTACGAGTCGCCTGGCGACATCGACCACGACGCTGACGGCCGACGCTACAAGGAGTCGTTCGGCATGGCGTCGGCACGGGCGGTGCGCAACCGGACGGCCACCGACTCCGCGTACGACCGGGCCCGCAAGGCCCTGTTCGAGGAGGGCATCTCCACCGCCCGGATGTACCTCGACCCGCGGCGGCCGGGCGTCGAGGACCTGCTGGACGTGATCGTCGCGGGCGTGCGGTCGGCGTTCACCTACGCGGGCGCGACCACGGTCGAGGAGCTCCACGACCGGGCGGTGGTGGGCGTGCAGAGCCAGTCGGGCTACGCCGAGGGCCGGGCCGTCGCCAGCAGCTGGTGGCTGCCGTAGCCGCGCCCAGCGAAGCTCGGGGGCGGCACCGGCCGGCCGCGGACTAGGCCTCCAGCTCGGTGAGCACGAGCGGCACCTCGTCGACGATCTCCCTGGCCAGGTAGCCGAGCCGCCCGACCCGGGCGGCGAGCCGGTCGCCGGCCCGGCCGTGCAGGTGCGCCGCCCACACGGCGGCCTGCACGGGTTCGGCGCCGCGCGCGGCGAGCCCGGTCACCAGGCCGGCGAACGCGTCGCCGGAGCCGGACACCCCGAGCCCAGGGCCGCCGGACGAGTCGACCCAGCACCTGCCGTCGGGGACCGCGACGTAGGACTCGGCCGCGCCGAGCGCGACCACCGCGGAGCAGCGCTCCGCCGCGGCGACGGCCCGGCCCTGCGGGTCGTCGTCGACCTCGTGCGGGTCGGCACCGGTCATGAGCGCCAGCTCGACGGGGTTGGGCGTCAGCACCGCCCGCCCGCCCAGCCCCCGCAGCGCATCGGGATGGTCGCCGAGGTGCGCCAGACCGAGCGCGTCGACCACCACGACGGGCGCCTCGCCGCTCGCGGCGGCCCCGTCGAGGACAGCGCGGACGATCTGCCCGGCGTGCCCGGCGTCGGCCATCCCGGGCCCGACGAGCACCGCCCGCGCGCCCTCGACCAGCTCCCGCACCTGGCCGGCCGCCGAGCCACTGACGGCGCCGTCGGGCGTCTCGGGCAGGCCCTGCACCAGCGCCTCCGGCACCACGGTCGCCAGTACCGCCGCCACGCTGTCGACCGTCGCGATCTGCAGCTTGCCGGCGCCGGCCCGCAGCGCGGCGACCGCGGCCAGCAGCACGGCGCCCGGCGTCTGCCGGGAGCCGCCGAC
This sequence comes from Frankiaceae bacterium, assembly GCA_045807125.1. GTDB lineage: Bacteria > Actinomycetota > Actinomycetes > JAWWOL01 > JAWWOL01 > JBJMHZ01. The sequence continues at coordinate 126,745 of JBJMHZ010000045.1, read as the reverse complement.
GACCAGCACCTGACCGCGCGCCTGCTTGCCGCCGTCGGGGTGCGGCAGCGGCCAGTCCCGCAGCAGCCCCCCGGTGACGTCGAGCCGCTCAGCCGGCATCGATGCGCTCCTCCCGGTCCACGCTCACCGGCGCGCCCTCCTCCTCGAGCGGCGCCACGACGTTGTAGCCGTCGAGCTCCCAGCGCCGGCCGGTCCAGCGGTAGCAGGTGAGGCTGCCGTTGGCCACCGGGTCCTCGCGGCCGATCGAGAGCACCGTCGCCTCGTCCAGGCCCTCGAGCAGGTAGCGGAAGAGCATCACCACGACGTCGTGGGCGAACAGCAGCACCCGCTCCCCCGCCTGCTCGCTCGCCAGGGTCGTGGTGAAGCTGCGCAGCCGCAGCAGCACGTCGGTCCACGACTCGCCGCCTGGTGGCCGGTAGTAGAACTTGCCGACCCGCCGGCGCAGCGCGGCCTGCTCCGGGAAGCGCGCGGTGATGCCCCTGACGGTCAACCGGTCGAGCGCGCCGAGGTCGCGGTCGCGCAGCCGCTCGTCGAGGACGATCGGCAGGTCGCGGACCGGCGGGTCGCACTGGCCGAGCGCGCGCTCGGCGGTCTCCCGCGCCCGCCGGTACGGCGAGGAGCGCACCACGGTGGGGGCCTCGTCCGCCGGGAGCCGGGCGAGCCACCGGCCGAGCGCGTCGGCCTGCTGCTGCCCCAGCTCGGAGAGCGCGACGTCCATGTCGCGCTCGGCGACCTCGATCTCGTCCAGCTCTCCTGACTCGGCGCGCTCGCTGGCGACGTTGCCGGCGCTCTGGCCGTGCCGGACGAGCCAGAGCTGGGCGGGCGCGGTCGCGGTCGGCGAGTGCATGGTGCGGTCACTTCCCGAGGCGACCCGGTCCGACACCGCCGCTGCCGGGACCGATCACCGGGGCGGCGCGGGTCGTCAGGAGACGCGCCGGTAGATGCGGACGGCGAGCGGCCCGAACACCGCGACGATGACGGCCACCCAGACGAGCGACAGGCTCACGTCGTGCCACGTGGACTGGCCCGTCACCCCGCTGCCGAGCGCCATGTCGCGCAGCGCGTCGACGAAGGCCGTGACCGGCTGGTGCTCGGCGAAGGCGCGCAGCCCCGACGGCATGGTGACGACCGGGACGAACGCCGACGAGGCGAAGATCAGCGGGAACATCCAGATCAGCCCGAACGACTGCACCGCCTCGCCGTCGCGGAGACCGAGGCCGATGCACGCCGAGATCAAGGAGAAGGCCACGCCGACGAGGAGGGCCATCGCGACCATGCCGATCGCCGCCCCCACGCCGTTGCTGAACCGGAAGCCCACCGCGTAGCCCACCGCGATGAGCAGTCCGACGACGAAGACGTTGCGCACCGTGTCGGCCGTGATCCGCCCGACGAGCACGGCCGAGCGCGCCATCGGCAACGAGCGGAACCGGTCGATCATGCCGCGCGCGAGGTCCTCGGACAGGCCGATCGCCGTGCCGATCGAGCCGAAGGCCGCGGTCTGCAGGAAGATCCCCGGCATCAGGTAGTTCACGTAGTTGACCCCCCGCGGGTGGATCGCGCCGCCGAAGACGTAGCGGAACAGCAGGACGAACATCACCGGCTGGATCGTCGAGAAGACGATGCCCTGCGGCAGCCGGATCCACTGCAGCAGGTAGCGCCAGGTCATCACCCGCATGTCGGACAGCGTCTCCGACAGGCGCTGGCCCACGCCCGGCGCGACGTGCGCGCCGGGGTGGCCGGTGAGGGTGGTCATCGCTGCACCTCCTGCCCTGGGCGGCTGCGCGCCCGTCGCTGGGGAGCGCCGTCGGCCGGCGCGGCCTCGTCAGCAGCGGCCGCGTCGGCGGCCGCGTGACCGGTGAGCGCGAGGAAGACGTCGTCGAGCGACGGCCTGCGCAGCGCCACGTCGGCGATGGCGACCCCGGCCCCGTCGAGGCCGCGCACGACGTCGGCGAGGACGGCCGAGCCGTCATGACCGACCGGCACGGTGAGGCGCCGCGTCGCCACGTCGACGGTCGCCTCCCCCCTGCCGAGCCCGGTGAGGACCCGCTGGGCGGCGTCGAGCTCGGCGGCCGCGCCGACGGTGAGCTCGACCACGTCGCCGCCGACCTGCGACTTCAGCTGGTCGGACGTGCCCTCGGCGATCACCTGGCCGTGGTCGACGACGACGATGCGGTCGGCGAGCTGGTCGGCCTCCTCGAGGTACTGCGTGGTGAGCAGCAGCGTGGCGCCCTCGCGGACCAGCCCCCGAATGACGTCCCACATCCCCAGCCGGCTGCGCGGGTCGAGGCCCGTCGTGGGCTCGTCGAGGAACAGCACGCTCGGCTCCCCCACCAGGCTGGCCACCAGGTCGAGGCGGCGGCGCATGCCGCCGGAGTAGGTCTTGGCGGAGCGGTCGGCCGCGTCGTCGAGATCGAACCGGGCGAGCAGGGCCGCCGCCCGCGCCCGCGCGGTGGCCGCGTCGAGGTGGTAGAGCTTGCCCACCATCTCGATGTTCTCCCGGCCGGTGAGGTTGGGGTCGACGGCGGCGAACTGCCCGGCCAGCCCGATGCGCCGGCGCACCGCGACCGGGTCGCGGACGACGTCGATGCCGTCCACCTCCGCGTGGCCGCCGTCGGGCCGCAGCAAGGTGGTGAGGATGCGCACGGCGGTGGTCTTGCCGGCCCCGTTGGGGCCGAGCAGGCCGACCACGCTGCCCTTCGGCACCATGAGGTCGACGCCGCGCAGCGCCACCACCTTGCCGAAGGACTTGCGCAGGCCCTCAGCGCGCACGCCCGGACGCTCGCCGCTCATCTGCCTCCCTCTCCCCGTCACGTCTCGGGCCACCCTAGGACCAGGCAGTGACAGGAAGCGACCGATTACGCGCCCGATCGCGCGGCGATCGAGCGGCTGGCTCCGGCGACCGCTCGCCGGGCCCCTCCGAGACCTCAGGACAGCGGCGGGACGGCCGGCAGCGGCCCTGGTGGCATCATCCGCAGCCGGTCGCCGGTCGCTCGCCCGGTCAGCCATCCGAGGAGGTCGGACGGCTCGCCGGTGACCGAGCCGCGGCCGCCGTCGCGGATGCGCAGCCGCTCGCCGGCCAGCGCGAGGGTGACGGCCGGGGCCTGCGCCCGCTCGGACATCGTGGCGACGACGTCGCGCAGCTGCGCCTCGACGAAGTCGGCCGGCCAGTCGCCAGGCCCGTACCCCGCGTCGAGGTCGACGTGGTGGTACTCGACCTCGCGGCGCATGGAGGGCACCACCCGGTGCACGGGGCTCTCCTCGCCGCCGAGCCACCGGCCGGGTGCGTCCCAGCGGTCCGGCGGGTAGCGCTCGACCTCGCCGAGCAGGCGCTCGAGCGAGGCCCGCGCGTCGGCGCGGACGGCCTCCGCCGCCCTGGCCGCGCCGGCCTCGATGTCGGCGGCCCTGGCCTCCTCGCTCGGGTACTGCTCGCCGATCGTCCCCTCGCGCGCCGCGGCGAGCAGGCGCACCCGCGAGTCGGACGACCTGGCCAGGTGGCTGGCCACGTGCGCGCGGGTCCAGCCGGGCAGGCGCGACGCAGCGCGCAGCTGGTCGTCGGTGAGCCGCTCGATCGTCGCCACGATGCGCTCGACGCTCGCTCGCAGCAGGGCCGTCTCGTGCATGATCTCCGGCACGAGTGGAGCGTACGTGATCAGCCGGTGACGAGGTTGCACTGCGAGTGCGCACGGGCGGTTCAGCGCTCGGCGGCGCTGGTCAGCGCTCGGTGGCGGCCAGCCGCGCGCGTGCGGAGTCGTCGCGGACGTCGAGCACCTCGCCGGTGAGCCCGGTCGCCACGAGGCGGGCGACGAAGCCGGCCGGCACTTCCGGCGCCAGCAGCTCGCCACGCTCGTGCAGGCCGTGGAACCTGGCGTGGAACCGCTCCCCCACGCTCTCCGGCGGCTCGGCCCGCATGCGCTCCTGCATGGCGGTGTCGACCACGCCTGGCCGCACGGCGTTGACCGTCACGCCGGTGCCGTCGAGCTCGTCCGCGAGCTGCGCGCAGAGCATCTCGAGGGCGGCCTTGCTCGCGGAGTACGCGCTCGCGCTCGGCATCCCGGGCGGCGATGCGGCGCCGCTGGAGACGGCGACGACCCGCCCCCAGCCCGCGTTCACCATCGCGGGGACGACGGCCCGTACGACGTGCAGCGCGCCGAGCACGTTCACCGCGAGGGCGCGCTCCCACTCCGCCGGGTCGACCGCGAGGGTCGCGCCGAGCGGCTGGATCACGCCCGCGCCCAGGACCGCGATGTCGGTGCGCCCGAGCGCCCGCTCGGTCGAGCGGACCGCGCTCGCGAGCGCGGGCGCGTCGGAGACGTCGGCTGCGACCGCGTGCGCGCGCCGGCCCCTGTCGCGCACCCGGTCGGCGACCCGCAGCACCTCGCCGGCGGAGCGGGCGAGCACGGCGACGTCGCAGCCGGCGTCCGCGAGGGCGAGCGCGACGGCCTCGCCGATGCCGCGCCCGCCACCGGTGACGAGCGCGACGCGTCCGGACAGGTCGGCCACGCACGGCAGCCTACGATGCGGCCCATGACTGTCCGCATCGCGCTCCTCGCCGCCGGCGGGACGATCGCCTGCACGCTGGACGGCGAGGGCTACGCGGTCAAGACGCTCGCGGCGGCCGACCTCGCCGCCACCTTCCCGGCGCCGCGCGGCGTCGAGCTGGTGACCGTCGACTACGGCCAGCTGTCCAGCTGGAACATCACGACCGGGCAGATGCTCGACCTCGCCCGCACCGTCGACGGCCTGCTGGAGCAGCACGACGGCGTGGTGGTCACCTACGGGACCGACACGCTGGAGGAGACCGCCGCCTTCCTGTCGTTCGCGGTCCGCTCGCCCCGGCCGGTCGTCGTCACGGGGGCGATGCGGAACATGTCGATGCCCGGCGCCGACGGGCCGGCCAACCTGCTCGCCGCGACGCTGGTCGCCGCCGATCCTGGCGCGGCCGGGCGGGGCGCGCTCGTCGTGCTGGCGGACGAGGCGCACCGCGCCGTCGAGGTGACGAAGCGGCACTCGAACCACCCGGCGACCTTCGGCGCGCCCTCCGGCGGGCCGGTGGGGTGGATCGAGCTGGGGCGCGTCCTCTGGCGCGGGCCGGCAGGAGGGCGCACGACGTACGCCGTCGAGCGGGCCGACATGGACGTCCCGCTGGTCGTGGCGGCGGCCGGCATGGGACCAGCGGTCGTGGAGCGCGCCGTCGAGGGCTGCGCCGGCGTCGTGGTGGCCGGCTTCGGGCTCGGGCACGTGCCGGCGGCGTGGCTGCCGCCGCTCGCGGGCGCGGTGACCCGCGGCGTGCCGGTGGTGCTGACGTCCCGCACGCATGCGGGGCCGACCGGTGCGCTCTACCGCGGCGACGGCGGCGGCGTGAGCGTGCGGGACAGCGGGATCATCCAGGCCGGCTACCGCACGCCGTACGCCGCCCGCATCGAGCTGATCTGCGCGCTAGGGGCCGGCCTCGACCTCGACGACGTGCGCGCCGCGTTCGCCGCGCCCCTGCCGTGAGCGTCACCCGCCAAGGGGTATCGCCGCGCGGCCCCGATGGGGCCAGTATGAGCCTCGCGGATCACCCCGAGGAGGCACGAGGATGCACCGGCGACGCTTCACCACGGCACTGCTCTCGGGAGTGGCCCTGGCTGCCCTCGCCATCGGACCGGCGGCGGCGCTCGCCGCACCGGCCGTCCCCACGAACGTCGACGTGAGCCAGCGGCCCACGAACGAGTCGGAGGAAGCGATCGCGGTCAACCCCACCAATCCCAACAACATCGTCATCGTCACCAACGTGGTCTTCCCGGACGCCGGCCTGTTCGAGGCCGTGACGTTCGACGGCGGCACCACCTGGACGCGCTCGGTCATCGGCGACAACGACAACCTCGGCGACGCCTGCTGCGACCCGTCGCTGTCGTTCGACCGGTACGGCAACCTGTTCCTCGGCTACCTCTACAACGTCGAGCTCGAGGTGCCGATCGCGCTCAGCACCGACGGGGGCCTGCACTTCAACCTCATCGCCAACATCGCGAAGCCGCCCAAGCAGACGCCGTCGCACGGCACCGACCGGCTGTACCGCTTCACCGACCAGCCGACGGTCGTCGCGGGGCACGGCGAGGTTTGGGTCGTCTACAACGCCGGCGGGCCGATGGCGGCGACCGGCGCGGCCGTCACCGGCCTCGGCCAGGTCGGCTCGTTCGCGCAGATCGAGGTCATCCCCAACACCAACAACTGCACGTACGGCGACGTCGCGATAGGCCCGGCCGGGCAGGTCATGCAGGCGTGCGCGCTGACCGAGAGCGGGCAGGGCGGCGGCAAGCTGTTCGTCAGCGTCGACCCCGACGGGCTCGGTCCGGCGAACTTCGGCGACCGGACGCTCGCGGCGGAGACGCACGTCGGCGGCTTCGACTTCATCGCGGCGCAGCCCGACCGCTCGATCGACTCCGAGCCCGGGCTCGCATGGGACCGCACCGGCGGCCTGCACAACGGCCGCGTCTACCTGCTCTACACCCATGAGGTGTCCAACGAGAAGGACGCCACCGACGTCGAGATCCGCCACTCCGACGACCAGGGCGCGACGTGGAGCGCGCCCGTGCGGGTCAACGACGACGCGACGACCCGCAGCCAGTTCCTGCCGAAGCTCTCGCTCGATCCCACCACCGGCAACCTCGCGGCCACCTGGTACGACGCGCGGAACGACCTCGGCACCGGCGGTGCGGGCGACACCGACGGCGTGCCGAACGACGACGCGCAGGTCTGGGGCTCGTTCAGCGCCGACGGCGGGGCGACGTTCTCGCCCAACGTCCGGATCAGCGCGGGCACGTCCAACTCGGCCGATGCCCACAACGGGATCGACTACGGCGACTACAGCGGGCTGTCGTTCTACGGCGGCATCGCGCACCCGGCCTGGTCGGACAACTCGAACAGCACCGGCAACAACCCGGACGGCGCGCTGCACGAGCTGGACGTCTACACCGCGGCGGTTCGGCTGCGGTGATCGACGCCCAGCGCGCGCAGCTAAGCGGTCAGCTCGGCTTGCCGGAGAGCCGGATCGGATTGCCCGACGGGTCGCGGAACGCGCAGTCCCGCACGCCATACGGCTGATCGATAGGCTCCTGCGTCACCTCGGCGCCGGCGGCCCGCACCTTCTCGAACGCGGCGTCGACGTCGTCGCTCCAGAAGATGACGCCCTGCAGGGCGCCCTTGGTCATCAGGCTCTGCAGCGTGTCGAGGTCGGCCTGGTGAGGCATCATGCGCGGGTCCATCAGCACGATCTCGACGTCGGGCTGGGACTTGGGCGAGAGCGTCACCCAGCGGAACGACTCCATCGTGACGTCGTTGCGCGGCTCCAGCTCGAGCACGTCGCGGTAGAACGCGAGCGCCTCGTCCTGGTCGTGGACGCTGATGAAGCAGTGCGAGAGTCGAAGGTCCATGCGGCCAGGTTAGGTCGCGTCGCGCCCGGCCGCTTCTTTGATCCTGATCGGTCTGGTGGACGTCTTGGCGACGCACGCCGGGACGGTGGCGAGGGCGTCGTGGTCGCGGGCCCGGTAGGCGCTCGGGCTCTCGCCGACCAGCTCGGTGAACCGCGAGCTGAACGAGCCGAGCGAGGTGCAGCCGACCGCCATGCAGACCTCGGTCACGCTGAGATCGCCCCGCCGCAGCAGCGCCTTGGCCCGCTCGATGCGGCGGGTCATCAGGTAGTTGTACGGCGTCTCGCCGTACGCGGCCCGGAACTGGCGGGAGAAATGACCTGGCGACATCAGCGCGGCCCGTGCCATGGCGGGCACGTCGAGCGGCCGGTCGTACGCGCGGTCGATCAGGTCGCGCGCCCTGCGCAGGTGCGCCAGGTCGGCCAGCTCCTCGGGCGTCATGCGGGCAATCTATCGCTCCAGGCGGAGTGTTACACCGGGGCGCAGGGCGTGCATACTAGGTGTCACAGGGCACCGAGCAGCTGCCTCGCCACCGCCCGACAGGAGCCGAGCATGTACAGCCAGGGCCTCAACCCGGACGAGAGCGCGCCGCCGACCACCACGGCACCCACCGGGGACGGCGCGCGCGAGCGCCGCTTCCAGGAGCGGGTCGACGCCGAGGAGAAGATCGAGCCGACCGACTGGATGCCCGAGGCATACCGCAAGACGCTCGTGCGGCAGATCTCCCAGCACGCGCACTCCGAGATCATCGGCATGCAGCCGGAGGGCAACTGGATCACCAGGGCGCCCAGCCTGCGGCGCAAGGCCGTGCTGCTCGCGAAGGTGCAGGACGAGGCCGGGCACGGGCTCTACCTCTACGCGGCGGCCGAGACCCTCGGCGTCAGCCGCGAGGAGCTCGTCGACCAGCTGCTCACCGGCAAGGCCAAGTACAGCAGCATCTTCAACTACCCCACGCTCACCTGGGCCGACATGGGCGCCATCGGCTGGCTGGTCGACGGCGCCGCCATCATGAACCAGGTGCCGCTCTGCCGCTGCTCGTACGGTCCGTACTCGCGCGCGATGATCCGCGTCTGCAAGGAGGAGTCGTTCCACCAGCGGCAGGGCTTCGAGATCATGCTCACCCTGAGCCGCGGGACGCCCGAGCAGAAGGCGATGGCGCAGGACGCGCTCGACCGCTGGTGGTGGCCGTCGCTGATGATGTTCGGCCCGTCCGACACCGACTCGCAGCATTCCGAGCAGTCGATGCGCTGGAAGATCAAGCGGTTCTCCAACGACGAGCTGCGGCAGAGGTTCGTCGACGTGACCGTGCCGCAGGCCGACTTCCTCGGTCTCGCGGTGCCCGACCCGGACCTCTCGTGGAACGCCGAGACCGGGCACTACGACTTCGGCGAGATCGACTGGACCGAGTTCGCCGAGGTGGTGCGCGGCAACGGTCCGTGCAACCGGCAGCGGCTGGCCAACCGGCGCCGGGCGCACGACGAGGGCGAGTGGGTACGGGAGGCCGCTGCGGCGCACGCCGCCAAGCGGGCCGAGCGAGCGGCAGCCGGAGCCGACCGGTCCAAGGTCCCCGCATGAGCGGGCCGGGGCGCGGCGAGTGGCCGCTCTGGGAGGTGTTCGTCCGCAGCCGCAACGGGCTCGCGCACAAGCACGCCGGCTCGGTGCACGCCGTCGACGCCGAGATGGCGCTGCAGGCGGCGCGCGACGTCTACACCCGCCGCGGCGAGGGCACGTCGGTATGGGTCGTGCGATCGACCGACATCGTCGCGTCCGACCCGGCCGACAAGGACGCGCTCTTCGAGCCGGCGATGGACAAGATCTACCGGCACCCCACGTTCTACGAGATCCCCGAGGGCGTGAGCAACATCTGATGAGCGATCGCGCACTGTTCGAGCTGTGCCTGCGGCTCGGCGACACCGCGCTCGTCCTCGGGCACCGGCTGTCGGAGTGGTCGAGCAAGGCGCCGACGCTCGAGGAGGACATCGCGCTGTCCAACGTCGCGCTCGACCTCATCGGGCAAGCGCGGGTGCTGCTCGCCCACGCCGGCCAGGTCGAGGGCGCCGGCCGCGACGAGGACGCGCTGGCCTACCTGCGCGACGCGGGCGACTACCGCAACCTGCTGCTCGTCGAGCAGCCCAACGGCGACTTCGCCGCCACGATGCTGCGCCAGTTCCTCCACGACGCCCGCGCCGTCGAGCTGTGGCCGGCGCTCGCGTCGTCCACCGACGCCACGATCGCGGGCCTCGCCGCGAAGGCGGCGAAGGAGGCCGCGTACCACGTCGAGCACTCGGCGTCGTGGGTCATCCGCCTCGGCGACGGCACCGACGAGTCGCACCGCCGCATGCTCGCCGCGCTGGACGAGCTCTGGATGCTCACCGGCGAGCCGTTCACCGACGATGACGTCGACCGCGAGCTCGCCGGGCGCGGCGTCAGCGTGCTGCCCTCCAGCCTCGCACCGGCCTGGCGCGAGCGGGTGGCGGCGGTGCTCGACGAAGCCACGCTGCCGGTGCCGCCGTTCGACGCGTGGATGCAGTCCGGCGGCCTGACCGGCCGGCACACCGAGCACCTCGGCTACCTGCTCGCCGAGCTGCAGTTCCTCCAGCGCGCCTACCCGGGGGCGACGTGGTGACCGCGACGGCGCCACTCGCGGACGTCGCGCGCGCGCTGCTCGCCGGCGTCCCCGACCCGGAGGTGCCCGTCGTCAGCGTCGTCGACCTCGGCATCGTGCGCGAGGTCGAGGTCAGCGCCGACGGGCAGGCCGTACGGGTCGACATCACGCCGACCTACTCGGGCTGCCCGGCGATGCGGACGATCGAGGACGACATCGTCACCGCGCTGCACGAGCGGTTCCCGCGCGTCGCCGTCCGTACGGTGCTCTCGCCGCCGTGGACGACCGACTGGATGACCGACGCCGCGCGGCAACGGCTGGCCGACGCCGGCATCGCCCCGCCGCACCGGCCACAGCTGGCCGAGGGCCGCCGCCTGCTGCCGCTGTCGGTGTCGGCACCGGCCGCCGGAGCGCCGACCGGCCCGGCCGGGCGACCGGCCGCATGCCCGCGCTGCGGCTCGACCGCGCTCGAGCTCATCAGCGAGTTCGGCTCCACCGCGTGCAAGGCGCTGTACCGCTGCACGTCCTGCGCGGAGCCGTTCGACTACTTCAAGGCGCACTGATGCCGGTCTTCCACCCGCTCGTCGTCCGCGAGGTGCGCCGCGAGACGGACGACACGGTGTCGATCGCGTTCGACGTGCCGGGCGACCTGGCCGACGCGTACGCCTTCGTCCCCGGTCAGCACCTGACCATCCGGATGCACGGCCCGGACGGCGACGAGGTGCGCCGGTCCTACTCCATCTGCAGCGCTCCGCACGAGGGCGAGCTGCGGGTGGCGGTGAAGCACCTGCCGGGCGGCGTTTTCGGCGCCTACGCCTACCAACGGCTGAAGCCCGGCGAGGCGCTCGACGTGATGACGCCGGCCGGGCGCTTCACCACCCGGCTCGACCCGGCCAACGCCAAGCACTACCTCGGGGTCGCCGCCGGCAGCGGCATCACGCCGGTCGTCTCGCTGCTGAAGGCGATCCTCGAGGTCGAGCCGGCCAGCCGCTTCACCCTCGTCTACGGCAACCGCGGCATCGCGAGCATCATCTTCCGCGACGAGCTGGACGACCTGAAGAACCGGTTCCTCGGCCGCCTGCACGTCATCCACCTGTTCAGCCGCGAGGCGCAGGAGGTGCCGCTGCTGAACGGCCGGCTCAGCGGCGACAAGCTGCGCGAGCTGGCGCGCGCGCTCATCGACGTCGCCGGCGTGGACGACGCGTTCGTCTGCGGGCCAGAGCCCATGACGCTCGAGGTGCGCGACGCCCTGGTCGAGCTCGGCGTCGACCCGCGCCACGTGCACATGGAGCTGTTCGGCACGGTCTCGCCGATGCGCGCCCCGTCGCCGACCGGCGCCGACCAGGGCCCGCGCCGGCATCTCACGATCGTCCTCAACGGCGTGAAGACCGACGTCGAGATGACGGCCAGCCAGTCGGTGCTGCAGGCGGGCGAGGCGGCCGGTCTCGAGCTGCCGTTCTCCTGCCGGGCCGGCGTGTGCTCGACCTGCCGCGCCAAGGTCTGCGACGGCGCGGTCACCATGGACCGCAACTACGCGCTGGAGCCGTGGGAGGTCGAGGCCGGCTTCGTCCTCACCTGCCAGTCGCACCCGACGACCGACTCGCTCACCGTCGACTACGACGCCACCTGACCGGCCTAGATCGCGAAGAGCCCGCGCGGGTGACCGTTCCGGTCGTACGCTCGCTACCGCGATGAGCGCATGGGGACCGGCGCGAGGACGGTGGACGGCTGCGGCGGGAGCCGCGGTCACCGCCCTGCTCGCGCTCGCCCTCGTCCCGCTCGCCGGCGGCGCCGCCAGGGCCGAGGGCGACGTGACGATCGAGGCGCTCCCCCAGTCGCTGGCCGTCCCGTCGGACGGCTTCGGGCGGCTCGCGGTGGTCGTCCGCAACGGCACCGGCGGCCCGGTCACCCACCTGCGGATCGTGGCGTCCGCCGTCGGCGTCGCGATGACGCCGGCGGCCGGCGTCCCGAGCAGGGTCGCCGCCGGGACCTCGGCCGTGCTGCCCTACCGGGTACGGCTGCGCGGCGCCCGGATCACGCCGCGGCAGGTGCTGCTGCGCGCCACGTACGCCGCCCAGGGCCGCCAGGGCAGCGCGGCGGTGGCGCTCACGGTGGAGCGCTACGTGCCCGACCCGGTCGACCAGCTCGCCACCGTGGCGGTGAGCTCCGGGCTGAGGACGCTCGACGACGTGCGGGGCGGCGACGTCTACCTCGTCGTCCGCAACGCGACTGCCCGGCCGCTCACTGTGCGGCAGGTCCAGACCTCGGCGCCGCACTTCGTGACGATGCGCCGGCAGGGCTCCCCCACCTGCCCGGCACCGCCGTCCGGCAAGCCGCCGCCCGACCCCGATGAGCTCGGCTGCCCGGTGCCGCCGGGCGGCGTCCTCACCATCCGCTACGACGTCTCGGCCAAGAACGTCGACCGCACCGGGAACGACGTCCTGCTCTTCGCCGTCACCATGGCCCCTGCGCACGGCGGCCGCGCGTTCACGCTCGTCGCGACGCACGACGTGACGACCGGGTTGTTCGGCGAGTCGGAGCTCTCGACGCTGTTCCAGATCCCGTCGCTGCTGCTGCTGCCCGGCTTCATCGCGCTGATCTGGCTCGCGGTGCTGTGGCGGGCGGGCGCGCGCCCGAGCGAGCTGAGCGGCAAGGACTTCGCGTACCAGCCCGCGACGCCGACCTTCTGGTTCCTCGCCGTGCTCGGCAGCATCGCCGTCTCGGTGGCCTACTGGCTGGTGACCCGGCACGACGTGCTGCGGGCACTGACGCTGCACGACGCGCTGTGGCTGGTCGGGATCGCGCTCGTCATCGTCACCGTGACGTGGGTCCCGGTTGCGGGAGCCATGCGCTGGTACGCCAACCAGCGCACGCCCAAGGCCGGGCAGGACGCGCTCACGGTGCTCGAGCGGCTCGGCAAGGCCGACGCGTCCACCAAGCTGCCGCTCGTGCGCGTGGACGGCGCGACGGACCTGCGGCTCCTGGCCGAGCGCGGCACCGCGCTGCTCGTCGGGCCGCGCATCCGGTACGAGCTGACGACGGCGGACGCCGCGCTGGAGGGGCAGATCAACGACGCGCTGTCGAAGCCGACGCTCGCGACGGCGGCGCAGCGCCTCAAGGCCGCTTCCCGCGCGGGGAAGGTCACGGTCGACTGGGACGCGTCGGGCCCGGTCACGCAGCCGTACGTCGTCACCGCGGGCGAGGCCGCCCGCAAGGAGGGACGCTCCGACGACCTCGTATGGGCCTCGACCGGGGGGTGACGGTGCGGCAACGGGCCAGAGCAGCGGAAGCGCGCCCCGTGGGCGCGCTTCCGTCGGCAGTCAATCGACACGCCGCAACCGGGTCTCAGGTACGTCCCTACCGGGCATCCCTGCCGGCCGGTGCCATCGTACGCCGCACCGGGCCGCAATGAGAGCGAGGCGCGATGCCACTCGAGATCACTGACCTCCGGGCGTCGTTCCTGTGGACGCCGGCCGTTCTCGACCTGACCGGCGCGCACGGCGGCAAGGCCCCGCCCCCCGGGCTCGCGGGGCTCGCGACCCTGAGCGGCGCGCAGGAGGCGTTCGACCGGGCCCTCGCGAGCAGGGGGAACGGAGGGGACGGAGCGAGCGGGGCGAGCGGGGCGAGCAGCTTCCCCGACCGGCTGCGGCCGCCGTGGCCGGCGGTGCCGTCGGCGGAGGCCGCGTTCTGGGGCAAGCTGGTCGACGGCTACGGCGAGGTGACGGTGAGCGGCCGCAAGGCGAGCCGCAACCTGGTGCCGCTGCGGGCCCCGATCGGGCCGGCGCTGACCGTGCCGGGATGGGACTACGTGCGGGCGGCGGCCTTCGTCTACCCGGTGGCGGTGGGCCTGCTCGTCCAGGCCAGGTCGACCGCCCGGGCATCCCTCGACGATGCGGTCGACCGGGTGACCGGGCTGCGCACCGATGCGGTGGTCAGCACGGGGGCCGGGGGCGTGGCGCGGCGGCTCCGTGACGTCGTCGCCGAGGCGCTGCCGGCCCTCGCGCCGGCGTACGGCGCGGCGGCGATCGAGCTGCCGGCACCGGACCCGTTCTCGGTGGTGACCGTCGCCGCCGCCGAGGTGCCCCCCGGATTCGACGCCGCGACCGACCCGGCCGTGCTGACCGCGCTCCAGGCGCTCACCCGCTGGAGCGGCCCGACCCCCGTCCCGCTCGTCGCGGCCGACCGGCTCACCGTCGAGGACCACCTGGCGACCGACGTCATCGCCGCCGGGCGCCGCTCGCGCGTCCACTGGTTCCCGAGCCAGTTCGCGACAACCACGCCGGACGGGCCGCACCTCGGCCGCCGGCATGCCGCGCTCACCCTGCTGTCGATGCAGGTCGACGCGCTCGCCAGGTACCTCGCCGAGATCGCGCCCCGCACGGGGGACGCCACCCCCGCCCAGCGCGCGTGGGCCGAGATCGCGGCGAAGCAGCTGGGCCGGCTGCACGGCGCCTCGTCGGACCAGGTCTACCGCTCGCCCACCGTGCGCCGGCAGTGCCACGACAACGACTACGTCGAGCCGATCAACGCCGTGCGGCAGTGGGTGGGGCTGCCGGCGCTCACCGAGTGACGGCCGCCCCGTCACCGGGCAGCAGGCGGTCGAGGGAGCGGCTGCGGCCGCGGAATTCGGCGACCACCGCCCCGTCGGCCGACCGCCGCACCGTCACGTCGTAGACGCCGCTGCGGCCGTACCGCCCGCGCTCGGCCGCCTCGGCGACGAGCTCGTCGCCCAAGCGGGCAGGCGCGACGAACGACACGTCGGCGCCGGCCGCCACCGTCGCGACGCCGTAGGTGTTGCAGGCGAAGGCGAACGCGGTGTCGGCGAGCAGGAACACGTAGCCGCCGTGAGCGATGTCGTGCCCGTTGACCATCGTGTCGCTGATGGTCATGGTCGCCGTCGCGCGCCCGGCCGCCACCTCGGTGACCGCGATGCCGAGGTGCTGCGACGCCCGGTCGCGCGCGTACATCGCCTCGGCGCAGCGACGGGCCAGCTCCGGGTCGCCGGCATCGCCGGTGCCGCCGGGAGCCGGGGAGGTCACCCGAGCGCCTCCCGCGCCTCCGCGAACGCGACGGCCGCGCGCTCTAGGTCGTCGCGGCTGTGCGCGGCCGACATCTGCGTGCGGATGCGGGCCTTGCCGTGCGGCACGACGGGGTAGCTGAACGCGATGACGTAGATGCCCTTGTCCAGCAGGCGATCGGCGAGCCGGCCCGCCTCGGTGGCGTCACCGACCATCACCGGGACGATGGGGTGCTCGCCCGGCAGCAGGTCGAAGCCGAGCTCGGTCATGCGGCCGCGGAAGTACGCGGTGTTGTCCTTCAGCTGCTGCCGCAGGTCACCCGTCGTCTGGAGCATCTCGAGCACCTCGAGCGACGCCGCGGCGATCATCGGGGCGACCGAGTTGGAGAACAGGTACGGGCGCGAGCGCTGGCGCAGCAGCTCGACGATCTCGCGGCGCCCGCTCACGTAGCCGCCGCTCGCGCCGCCGAGGGCCTTGCCGAGCGTGCCGGTGATGACGTCGATGCGGTCGATGACGCCGTGCAGCTCCGGCGTGCCCTTGCCGCCGTCGCCGAGCACCCCGACCGCGTGCGAGTCGTCGACCATCACCATCGCGTCGTGCCGCTCGGCCAGGTCGCAGATCTCGGGCAGCGGGGCGACGTAGCCGTCCATCGAGAAAACGCCGTCGGTGGCGACGAGCCGCCGCCGGCTGCCGGCGGCGGCCTTCAGCTGCTCCTCGAGGTCGGCCATGTCGCGATTGCGGTAGCGGTAGCGGGCTGCCTTCGACAGCCGGATGCCGTCGATGATGGACGCGTGGTTGAGCTCGTCGCTGATGACGGCGTCGCCGTCGCCGAGGAGCGTCTCGAACAGGCCGCCGTTGGCGTCGAAGCAGGACGAGTAGAGGATCGTGCCCTCCGTGCCGAGGAACTCGGAGATCCGTGCCTCCAACTGCTTGTGGATCTCCTGCGTCCCGCAGATGAAGCGGACGCTCGCCATCCCGTAGCCCCACCGGTCGAGCGCGTCGCGCGCGGCCGCGACCACCCTTGGGTGGTCGGCGAGGCCGAGGTAGTTGTTGGCGCAGAGGTTGAGCACCTCTTGCCCGCTGCCCACCCGGATGTTGGCCTGCTGCGGCGTCGCGATGACCCGCTCCTCCTTGTACAGGCCGGCCTCGCGGATCTCGTCGAGGGTGGCGCGCACGTCGTCCTTGACCGTCGTGAACACGGGCTGTTCCCCTTCGGCGTCAGCGGTCGGCCCAGTGCAGGATGACCTTCCCGCACTGGCCGGCTCTCATGGTCTCCAGCGCCTGCTCGTAGTCGCCGGCTTCGTAGCGGTGGGTGATGACGGGCGAGATGTCGACGCCCGACTCGGTGAGCACCGACATCTCGTACCAGGTCTCGAACATCTCGCGGCCGTAGATGCCCTTGACCGTCAGCATGTTGAAGACCAGGTGCGCCCAGTCGACGGCGAACTCCTGCGCGGGCAGGCCGAGCATCGCCACCTTGCCGCCGTGCGTCATGTTGGCGAGCATGTCGCGGAACGCCGTCGCGTTGCCCGACATCTCGAACCCGACGTCGAAGCCCTCGCGCATGCCGAGCTCAGCCATCGCGTCGGCGATGGACGTGCTGCGCGCGTCGATGGCCAGCGTCACCACGCCGATCTGGCGGGCCAGGTCGAGCCGGTACGGCGAGACGTCGCTGATGACGATGTGCCGGGCACCCGCGTGGCGAGCGACGATCGCCGCCATGATGCCGATCGGCCCGGCGCCGGTGATGATGACGTCCTCGCCCAGCACGGGGAAGGCGAGCGCCGTGTGCACCGCGTTGCCGAACGGGTCGAAGATGGCCGCGACGTCGAGGTCGATGTCGTCCGGATGGTGCCAGAGGTTGCCGGCGGGCATCGCGACGTAGTCGGCGAAGCAGCCGGGGTAGTTGACGCCGACCCCCTTGGTGCGGGCGCACATCACCCGGCGGCCGGCCATGCAGTTGCGGCACCGGCCGCAGACCAGGTGGCCCTCGCCGCTGACGAGCTGGCCGGTGGCCAGCTCCTGCACGTCGGCGCCCATCTCGACGATCTCGCCGACGAACTCGTGGCCGACGACGAGCGGCACCGGGACGTTGGCCTGCGCCCACGGGTCCCACGAGGCGATGTGCAGGTCGGTGCCGCAGACGCCGGTGCGCAGCACCCGTACGAGCACCTCGTCCCGCTCGATGGACGGCACCGGCACGTCGTCGAGCCACAGGCCCGGCTCGGCCTTGGCCTTGACCAGTGCGCGCATCGCGAACCGCCCTCCGCACCCGTACGACCCGTGCGTCGCCTGACGGGGCGTGCCGCCCCTGTGCGCATCGTATGCGGGCGGCGACGCGGCACCGACGGTGGAGGCTGGGGGCGGACGTGCCGCCCGGGCGAGATCGGCCGGACCCGTGGCGAACGGGCGATCGCAGGAGCAGCATGGGACATCCGCTGCGCCCGAGGAGATGGTGACCATGCGGACGATGTGGACCATGCGCAGGCTGGCCCTGACTCTGCCCCTCGCTCTCGCCCTCCTGGGAGGCGTCCGGGCCGTGCCCGCCGTCGCCGACGGCGGTCCGGTCGTGAGCGTGACCCCGTCGACCGGCCTGGCCCGCGGCGACACCGTGACGGTCGACGCGAGCGGCCTGCCGCCGGGAACGGCCGTGCAGGTCACCCAGTGCGACACGTTCAGCGGCGACTACCTCAACGACTGCATGCACGGCCCGTTCATGACCTCGGACGGCGCGGGACGGCTCAGCACGAGCGTCACGCTGGTGGATCCGGTCCACCGCAGCCAGGAGTTCGGCGACGGACTACCGGTGTACTGCCGGGCCGACGTCTGCCGGATCTTCCTGTCCTGGACCGATGCAGCGGGCGATCTGCAGGTGGCGTCGTCGGACCCGCTCGAATTCACCGGCGCGCCGGCCACGATCACGGCCAGCCCGAGTACTGACCTGCGGGCCAGGCAGCACGTGCGGGTCAGCGGGACCGCGTACGGCGCGGAGGGGCGCACCGTCGTGGTGGTCGAGGAGGCGTGCTTCGACATCATCCAGGGCAGCGGCTGCTATGGCACGATCGTGAAGCGCTCCGGGTGGGTCGCGCGGGACGGTACGTACGCGCTGTCGGTCAAGGCGACGCGCTATCTGGCCGACGGCACCGACTGCGCCGACGCCGCCAACATCCTCGGTCACTGTCAGCTCACCGCCAGGATCCTGGACGCGTCGGGGCAGCCGGACGAGAGCTTCGGGGTCAGCAGCCTCGGTGACCCCGGCGCGCTGCTGACGTTCCGGCCCTGAGCCCTGGGTCGTGAGCCCTGGGTCGTGAGCCCTGGACAACGGGCCGGTCAGGCGAGCAGCGGCCGGATGCGGCGCAGGCGCGGGACGAGCGCGTCCAGCGCCTGCTGCGAGCGCTCCGGCTCGCCGAGCGCCAGCAGGCGTCGCATGCCCGGGTCGCCGTCGGCTGCTCCCCTCGGGATCCAGTCGAGCATCGCCTGGGTGCGGCGCGGCACGGCGTCGGCCACGTCGACCGTCGCGACGTCCCCGTACGCATCGCAGTCGAAGACGCCGGCCAGCTCGTCGCCGTCGAAGCACGCGTTGTACGGGGCGATGTCGTTGTGCCCGACGAGGGTCGCCCGCGGCTCGGCGGGGCTCCGCCACGGCCCCGGGTGCTCGAAGCCGGCCACCGCCTCGTGGAACGCCCGCGTCCACGACACCAGCGAGCGGATCTGCCCGGGCGTCAGCAGCTCGGCGTCCACGTCGACCACCCGGCCGGGCAGCTAGGTGAGAACCTCGCGGCCCCGCTCGTCGAATCCCAGCACGCGCGGGACGTGCGGCACCCGGTCGGCGAGGTGCCGCAGGAGCGCATGCACCGCCGGCGTCCACGGGCCGGTGACCCGGTGCACGGTGTCGCCGACCCGCCACGCGCCGCCGGCGTTGCCGGGCAGCCATTCCTCGTTCATCGCGAGAGCCAGCGTGCCACGGCTCGGCAGTACCAGGGCGCCGTGGCCGACGGGCGGCCCGGGCGGCCCCGTAGCCTGACCCGGCTGCTCGTGCCGCACAGGGAGGGATTGATCCGATGACCAGGTACGTGATCGGTCCGGACGTGGCGATGCGCCTGGCGGCCGGCCGAGCCCGGGTGCGGGACGAGCACCAGCTGGTGGCTCCGACGCTGCTGCGCTCGCAGCTGCTGTCGCTCCTCTACCGGGCCGTGAGCCGCGGCGAGCTGACGAAGAAGGAAGCCGAGGAACGGCTCGACCACGTACGGGGGCTGCGCATCCGGTTGCTCGGGGACCGCGTCCTTCAGGGCACCGCCTGGAAGGTCGCCGACCGGCTGGGCTGGTCCGACACCTTCGACGCCGAGTACGTCGCGCTCGCCCAGCTCCAGGCCGACGCCCTCATCACGCTCGATCGACGGCTCGCCGACGCGGTGAAGGACCTGGTGCGGGTCGCGCCGGTGGAGGAGCTGACCTGAGCGCGTCGCACCCCGCGCGCACGGCTGAGTGGCGCTACTCGCCGGTGGCCCCGTCGACCGACTCCCTGAGGAGGTCGGCGTGCCCGTTGTGCCTCGCGTACTCCCCGATCATGCGGCAGAGGAGCCAGCGCAGGCTCCGCGGTCCCTCGGGCCAGCAGTACTTGGTCGGATGGTCGAGGCCGCCCTGCGCCAGCGCCTCGTCGACCAGGGCGCGGGACCGGGTCACCGACTCCTCCCAGAGCGCGAGGAGCTGCTCCGGCGAGTCCCGAGCGGCGGAGTGCCAGTCCCAGGCCGGGTCGGCCGCCCAGTCGGCGAAGCTCCACGGGTGCACCTCGTCGCGCTCGTGCAGCCGCCGGGAGAACCAGTGGTGCTCGACGTGGGCCACGTGCTTGAGCAGTCCGCCCAGGGTCATCGACGAGGCGCCGACCGTCGCGCCGAGCCCGGCGGCGTCGAGGCCGGCGACCTTCCAGGCGAACGTCGCGCGGTGGTAGTCCAGGAACCCGAGCAGCGTCGCGGCCTCGTCGCCGGCGAACGGTGGCTCCGGACGCCCGTGCTCGTCGAGATCGGTCATGCGCGGCAGTCTAGGGGCGAGCCGCAGCACCTTCTGAAGTCGTGTCAGTCGGTCGCCCTCGCGATGCCGACCGGGCAGGACAGGCCCGTGCCGCCGAGGCCGCAGTAGCCGTTGGGCACCTTGTGCAGGTACTGCTGGTGGTAGTCCTCGGCGAAGTAGAACGGGCCGGCGGGGGCGATCTCCGTGGTGATCTCGCCGAGGCCGGCGGTGGACAGCACCTGCTGGAAGGCGGCCCTGGACTCCTCGGCCGCCTGCCGCTGCTGCTCGGAGGCGTAGTAGATCGCCGACCGGTACTGGCTGCCGACGTCGTTTCCCTGGCGCATCCCCTGCGTCGGGTCGTGCGACTCCCAGAACAGCCGCAGCAGGTCGGCGTAGGGGACGAGCGCCGGGTCGTGGACCACCTGCACCACCTCGGCGTGGCCGGTACGACCGCTGCACACCTCCTCGTACGTGGGGTGCGGCGTGTGCCCGCCCGCGTAGCCGGCGGCCGTCGACCAGACGCCGTCGGCCTGCCAGAACTTCCGCTCGGCGCCCCAGAAGCAGCCGAGCCCGAAGACGGCGACCTCGAGGCCCTCCGGGTAGGGGCCCTCGATCGGGTTGCCGAGGACGGCGTGGCGCTGCGGCAGCGAGAACGGGCGGGACGAGCGGCCGGGCAGGGCGTCGGCCGGGTCGATCACGGCGGTCTTGTGGCGGCTGAACAGCATGAGGGCTCCTGGCCGGGCTGGCCTGTCGATGCCTGTCACTGGCATCCCGGTCAACCCATGCCGGCGGGCGGCGATTCCGGGGGCTAGCTCCGGCTGGCGCGCAGCCGCAGGGGCCCACGGTCCTGCAGGCGGTAACCGAGCCAGAACCGCAGCTCCGCGACGACGTTGCGGGCGAGCTCGTCCAGGTAGCGCATCTGCCCTCCTCCGATTCACCCTCCGTCAACGATTCGTCATTACCCACCGCAGCTCCTGCAATCACCCAACGTTGCGTCGTCATGCCTCCGTTTCCGCGGAGCGGACCCGCGCGATCTCGCGGCGCACCGGTGCGAGCACCGCCGGGTCGACGCCGGCGGCGAGCGCATCGTCGAGGAGCCGGGCCAGGCCGTAGCCGGGATCGCTGGCGAGGGCCCGCTGCACCGCGAGCGCCGCCAGGATCGCGTCGCCCTGCTGGTAGGCGATCCAGGCGAGCACCGTGAGCGGCACCACGTGGAACGGCGGCACGGCGTGGCGGACGAGGTCGCTCAGCAGCCCACGGGCGGCCTGGCCCCAGTCGCCGTCGGCCCACGTCACCACCTCGTCGCGGACGTCGGCGTCATCGAGCCCGGCGATGAGGCGGGCGGCCTCGCGCACGCCGAGCGACGCCCCGCCCGTCAGGCGGCGCTCCACCGCGGCCCGCAGCAACGCCCTGGACTCGGCCTCCACCTCGGCTCGCCGGCCCCGCCACGCGCGGGTGGCCAGCGCGCCGTCGATCGCCGGCAGGGCGCGGGCCATCGCGGCGCCGAGCTCGCCGCCGGCGGGCCGCAGGGTGTCGGCGAGCGCTTCGCGCGACGGCAGCACCCGGCGCCCCTCGACCGCCATCGCCGCGCCCAGCACCGACACTCCCTCGGGCAGCGGCGTGCCGCCCGGCGGGCAGCAGCCGGGATCGGTGCAGGTCAGCGACCACCAGCGGCCGTCGTGCACGCAGAGCATGTCGGTAAGGGCGATGCCGGCGGCTGCCAGCCGATCGGCGAAGGCCGCCGCGAGCGCCCGCACCGCGGGGTGGGCCGGCCCCTCGTCCGGCGGGTAGGCGGCGACGACGGCGCGGCTGGCGCCGTCGGTCCGCAACCGACCCACGAGCCGGCGCACGGACTCGTCGACCCGCTCCGGCGGCGGCAGGTCGATCCGGGCGGTCATGCCCACCCGCCCACGAGAGCCGCGCAGCGACACGACGACCAGCGAGTCGTGCGGCTGGAACCCGACGAGGTAGGGCACCGCGTCGACGATCTCCGCCGCCGTGCCGAGCCGGACGACGGCCGAAGCGGCGGCGGGCGTCGATCCCCTGGATTCCATGGCAGCAGCCTCGCCGCCGGTCGCGGGCCGTGGCCACCGGCCGAGCGCAGCTGTGGACGACGGAGGGCGCTGTGGACGAAGGGACGCTGCCGCGGCGAACCGGCTATCGTCGCCGGCTGGCGATGCCGGTGATCGCGGCCAGGCCGAGCGCCGACCGGGGCTCCCAGGCGACCCGCCACAGCCCGCCGTGGGCGGCCGAGCGCGCGAAGAGGTCGCTCACCGGGCGGGCCGCCGACGCCGCGCTCCCCGGCGCGCTCCCCGCCGGGTTGCGCAGGTCGTGGACGAGCAGCGCGGCCATGAGCGTGGCGGCGGTCGCCGGCTGGAAGACCTCGATGCCGAAGCGGCGGGCCCCTGCGTACGCCGCTGCGAGCAGCCGGTTGCGCAGCACCGAGCGGGTATAGGCGGCGGGCGCGACGTTGGCCGACGTGGTGACCCCGGCCAGCACCGCCACCTCGGCGCGCCAGCGCTGGAGCCGCTTGGCGAGCGCGTAGTTGGGCCCCTGCTGCACGACGAGGGCGTCGGCGACGCCGAGGATCCGTCCGTCGTCCGCCGTCACGGCCTCGCGGTAGTTCGGGACGAGCAGCCGCCTGCCGCTGACGCCGCGCAGCACGGCGGCGGTGCCGCGGCGCAGCGCGCCGGCCTCCGCGAGCCGCCGGCGCGCTGCCTCGACGCACTCCTCCGGCACGGCGAACGCGTCGGTGGGCGTCGCGAGGTGCGCGATCGCGAGGCCGGGGCGGCTGCGCTGGAGGTCGGCCACCAGCGCGTCGACCCCGGCCGCGAGCCGGGCGAACGCCGCGCCGTCGGCGTAGGCATAGTTGCCGACCACGAGCGGCCCCTCGACCTGGTCCAGCAGGCGCCGCGCCTCGGGCAGCTCGGTCAGCAGGTCGATGCCGGCCGCACCGACGAGATCGGCGTCGTCGTCCACCCGCTCCCTGGCCGGCAGCAGGAGCCGGCCGCTGCCCTGCCGCGCCGCCGAGACGATCCGCGACGTCACCGCCGCGTCGCGCACGTCCAGCGCGACCACCCGGGCGCCCCAGCGGCAGAGCGGCAGGAGCGGGCCGACCTCGGCCGCGGCCCCGAGCAGGACGAACGTCAGGTCGGACAGGTCCAGCCAGTCGGGATTGTCCGCGACGAGGCGCACCGCCTGCGCGCAGGACGGCTCCAGCACGCCCGCATCGGTCCATGCGTCGAGGCGGCGGCGCAGCGCGGCCCCGGTCAGCACGGCATCGCCGTGCGGCAGGCCGAGCGACGCCGGGTGCGGCGCGGTGCCGGCGACCGGCACCAGGCGCGGCGCCGCCGCGTCGAGCCCGAGGGCCGCGTCGAGCGGCAGCTCGTCGTCCCCCCGCCGGAACGTGAACCGGCCGTGCACCGCATCGAGCCCCGCGGTCGCCACCGACGCCGCCGCGGCCTCGCTCCTCGCGGCGGCCACGGTCAGCCGGCGCAGGTGCCCGACGTAGGCATGCCGCCAGTCGGGCTCGCTCTCGACCGCCGCGGCGAGGGCCGGGTCGACGGCCGCCGCCGCGGCGGCCACCACCGCCCGCGCCGTCGCCTGCGAGCTCCGCCTGCCGTCGACCGCAGGGAAGGCCACGCCCTGCCCGGTGCCCTGCTCCACCTGGCCTCCACTCGCCCCGCGGGGCCCCCGCCGGCTCAGAGGGTACGCGAGGGGACCGTCATCGCTGCGGAGGACGATGGGGGCGTGCAGCTACGGATCTTCACCGAGCCCCAGCAGGGTGCGACGCACGGGACGCTCCTGCGCATGGCCAAGGCTGCCGAGGACGGCGGCTTCGACGCGTTCTTCCGCTCCGACCACTTCCTCGGCATGGGCGGCGGCGACCACCGGCCCGGACCTAGCGACGCGTGGCTCACCCTCGCCGCGCTCGCCCGCGAGACGTCGCGCATCCGGCTCGGCACGCTGCTGACCAGCGCGACCTTCCGGCTGCCCGGTCTGCTCGCCGTGCAGGTGGCCCAGGTGGACGAGATGAGCGGCGGACGCGTCGAGCTGGGCCTGGGCGCCGGCTGGTTCGAGGCCGAGCACCGGGCGCACGGCGTGCCCTTCCCCGAGACCCGCGAACGGTTCGACCGGCTCGCCGAGCAGCTCGCGATCGTCACCGGCATGTGGGCGACGCCGGAGGGCGGGACGTTCGACTTCGCGGGCGAGCACTACGAGCTGCGCGGCTGCCCTGCACTGCCCCGCCCGGTGCAGCGCCCGCGACCGCCGATCATCGTGGGCGGTCACGGCCAGCGACGCACGCCGCAGCTCGCCGCGGCGCACGCGGACGAGTTCAACATCGCGTTCGCCCCGCTGGACGCCGTACGCGCGCAGTTCGCCCGCGTGCGCCGGGCCTGCGAGGCGGCGGGACGCGATCCGGGCACCCTCGCCCTCTCGGCTGCGGTGACGGTGTGCTGCGGAGCCGACCGGGCCGAGACCGAGCGGCGGGCCGAGGCGATCGGGCACTCCGTCGAGGCACTGGTGTCGGGCCGCGGCGTGGCCGGGACGCCGGAGGCCGTCCTCGAGCAGATCGGTGCGCTCGCCGACGCCGGAGCGGCGCGGCTCTACCTGCAGGTGCTCGACCTGCACGACCTCGACCACGTCGCCCTGCTCGCCGAGCGGGTGCTGCCGCACGTGCGCTGAGAACGGGCCTGAGAAACACGAGCGCCCCGGACTCTCGTCCGGGGCGGTCGCGCACCGTACCCGTCAGGTCGCCTCGCGGCGCACGGTCGCTCGTAGCGACAAAGGTTGGGACCGGGGGCCATGAATCGGGCCGGTGTCGCAGTGCTTGTCGGCACCACGAGCCACAACGTTAGCCGCACATGGCAGCTTCCCCAAGCCGGGACCGTCCTCGGGCGCGACCGTGCTGGTCAAGGCCCTGGCCCGCCGTGCCGATCCCTCAACGGTCGCGAGGCTCGAGGAGGGCTCATGAGCGGACGGTCGGGGAGCGCGCTGCGCGGCTCGCTCATCACGCAGGCGGTGGTCACCGCGCTGTTCTCCCTGGTGCCGGGGCTCGGCACCGACAGCACCTGGCTCGTCGTCCAGCTGGCGTTGGCCGCCGGCGCGGGCGGTGCCGCATGGCTCGTCGGGCAGCCGGGATCGAGCGCGCGCACGGTCACGCTCGGGTACGAGGGGGTGGCCCTGGCCGCCGGCGTCGTCGGGCTCCTCGGGCACCACTACATCCCCGGGACGATCATCGGCGTGCGGGTCCTCGTCGGGGCGCTCAGCCACCGCGAGCCCGCGCCCGCCACTGAGCCCGCCACTGAGCCGGTCGTCGAGCCGGTCGCCGAGCCGACCCTCGTGACCCAGGTCGCCGCACCGCAGGAGGCCCCCGCGCTCGCCGCCGTCGCGGCCGTGCCCGCGCCAGCCCCGGCCGTCGCCGCGGCAGCTCCCCCGGCTCCGTGCCCCGCGGCCGAGCCGGCCGCGGACCGGCCCCCGGCGCCGGCACCCGTGCCGCCGCCACCGCGCCCGGCCGTCGCGCCGATCGGCGTCGCGGCGGTCGACGTCCTGCCGGCCCGCAAGGGCCGCCGCTGAGGCGGTCAGCGCGCCCCCGTGATAGCACGGGGGCATGGAGATGGGATTCGCCGCGCCGGTGTCGGGCTCGTGGGCCACGCCGGACAACCTGGCCGAGGTCGCGCACCGCGCCGAGGAACTGGGATACCGGACGCTCTGGACCTTCCAGCGGCTGCTCTACCCGAGCGGCGGCCGCGGCTGGGCGCCGGTCTACCGGTCGGTGCTCGATCCGCTCGTCACGCTCGGCTTCCTCGCCGCGCAGACGTCGCGCATCCGGCTCGGGGTCGCGGTCGTCAACGCGCCCTTCTACTCGCCCGCGCTGCTCGCCAAGCAGCTGACCACCGTCGACGTGCTCTCGGGCGGGCGGCTGGTCGCCGGGCTCGGCCTCGGCTGGTCCGACGAGGAGTACGTGGCGAGCGGCGTGCCGAAGGAGGGGCGCGGGCGGCGCCTGGCCGAGCACATCGAGGTGCTGACGCAGCTCTGGACGGGAGACGTGACGCACGAGGGCGAGCATTACCGGTTGCTCCCGTCGCGCCAGGATCCGAAGCCGGTGCAGCGGCCGCACCCGCCGATCCTGCTGGGCGGTAGCGCCGAGCCGGCCCTGCGCCGAGCCGGCCGGCTGGCCGACGGCTGGATCTCGGCCAGCATGTTCAGCCCCGACCAGATCGCGAGCGCCATCGCGACGATCCGCGAGGCGGCTGAGCAGGCGGGGCGCGACCCAGGCGCGCTGTCGTTCGTCTGCCGCGGCTCGGTCGCGGTCCGCCCGGAGCCGCTGGAGGGCATGCCGTACTCCGGCCCGATCGACCTGGTGCGCCAGCGCATCGCCGAGGTGGCCGAGGCGGGGATCACCGAGTTCTTCGTGGACCCGAACTTCGACCCCGCGGTCGGCTCGCCCGACGCCGACCCGGCCGCGACGATGGACCGGGTGCGCGAGCTGCTCGCCGACCTCGCACCGGATCGCCCCGGCACGGGCTGAGGCCGCCGGGGCGATCCGGTGCGTGCGGTCGTACGGCGGCTCAGGCCGCGGGGACGACGCTCGCCGTCTCGAGGTCCTGCTTGCGCACCCGGATGGTGAGCAGCGTGACGACGAGCGCGAGCGCGGCGACGCCGGCCGCAACCATGAACCCGAGCTGGATGCCGTGGCTCAGCGAGATGGCCGAGGCCGCCTTGACCACCGCCGCCGGCGGGTGGTTGGGGTCGAACGACTGCCCGTACGCCGCCGACGCCTTGTCGAACGCGCTCGTGTCGTTGGCGATGGCGGTGAACACGACGGTCCCGAGCACGGCGAGGCCGATGGAGCCACCGATCTGCTGGCCGGTGTTGAGCAGGCCGGAGGCGAGGCCGGCCTCCTCGTTCTCGACGCCGGCGACGGCCACCAGCGTCAGCGGCACGAACACGAGCCCGAGCCCGGCCGCCGTCACCAGCATGGGGCCGAGCAGCCCGCCCACGTAGTGGCTGCTCGCATCGATGCGCGAGAGCCAGAGCATGCCGAGCGCCGTCAGCGCGGCACCGGGCACCATGAGCGCCCGGGCACCGAGCCGCGCGACCAGCTGCGAGCTCAGCCCGGCGAAGAAGACGATGCCGGCGGTGATGGGCAGGAAGGCGATGCCGGTGCGGAGCGGGCTGTAGCCCCAGACCCGCTGCACGAAGATGGTGAGGAAGAAGAAGATGCCGAACATCGCCGTGCCGATGCAGAGCGACACCAGGTAGGCGCCCGACCGGCTCAGGTTCGCGAAGATGTGCAGCGGCATGAGGGCGTACCGGCTGCGCATCTCGATGACCACGAAGGTGACCAGCAGCACGACCGAGAGCGCCAGCGTGCCGATGGTGAGGGGGTCGGTCCAATGCGCCACGGCCGGTCCGCCGCCCTTGGGCTGCGTCGGCGCCGCGTGGGTGAGGCCGAAGACGAGCAGCATCACGCCGGCCGTGGCGGTGAGCGCGCCCGGCAGGTCGAAGCGACCGTGCCTGCGCTCGGACTCCACGAGCGCGTACGGCGCGGCAAGGGCGCAGATGATGCCGATCGGTACGTTGACGAACAGCACCCAGCGCCAGCTGGCGTAGTCGGTCAGCAGGCCACCCATGATGAGGCCGATGGCCGCGCCGGCGCCGCTCATGGCCGCGTAGACGCCCATGGCCCGGTTGCGGGCCTTGCCCTCCGGGAAGTTCGTCGTGACGAGCGACAGCGCAGTGGGCGCCATGATGGCCGCGCCGACGCCCTGCAACCCACGTGCGCTCAGCAACCACCATTGCGAATTGGCGAAGCCGCCGAGCAGCGATGCAACGGTGAACAGCAGGATGCCGGTGATGAACATGCGCCGCCGGCCGAGGATGTCGCCCATGCGGCCGCCGAGGAGCAGCAGGCCGCCGAAGGTGAGCGTGTAGGCGGTGACGACCCACTCCAGGCTCGCCCCGGAGAAGCCGAGGTCGTTCTGGATGCTCGGGAGCGCGACGTTCACGATCGTCGCGTCGAGCACGACCATCAGCTGCGCGATCGAGATGACGAACAGCGCGAGACCGAGATGGCGGCTGCCCTGCTCACCGGCAGGGGCAGTGGTGGAGGTGGTGTCGACCGCGGATGTCGAGGTCATGCCTTCGCCTTTCGTGGTGACGGCGCGCCGGCCAGCGGGATCACGACCTCGTCGATCACTCGCGAGATGTAGTGGCGCGTCAGTGGCTTGCTGCTGAGCAGCAGCCGGTGGAAGAGGAGCGCGGGCCCGACGCTGGCCAGCAGCTCGATGTCGTGGCCGGGGGCGACCTCGCCGCGCTCGCTGGCGCGCTCGAAGACCTCCCTGGCGGTCTGCAGCTTGCGCGAGAGGAAGCGCTCCTCGAAGACCTTGGCGAGGTCGGGATTGCGGCGCAGGGCGGTCATGAGGCCCGTGACGCAACCGATCTCGAACTCGCCGACCTCCGAGAGGCCACCCAGCAGCAGGACGCGCAGGTCGCCGCGCAACGATCCGGTGTCGATCGGCGCCTGCTCGCCCGTGTCGTGCAGGCAGGTGATGGCGTCGACGACCAGCTCCGCCTTGCCGGGCCAGCGGCGGTACAGCGTCGCCTTGCCCGCACGGGCCCTGGCCGCCACCGCCTCCATCGAGAGCTTGTCGTAGCCGATCTCGGCGAGCACCTCGAGCGCCGCGCGCAGGATCTCCGGATCGCGCGACTCGTCCCTGTGCCGTCCCCGTGCGGCATAGCCGGTCAGTGCCCGCTTCACCTCCGACGAGCGAGTCTCCTCGCCGGTGCTGCTCGCCCTGGCCACGCCACGCTCCTCTGAGTGCTCTACCGATATACGGAACGCAGCCGTTCCGTATCGCCGTTGCCGACGCTACCTCGGCCGTCTTGCGGAACGCAACCGTTTCGGAACTAGCGCGTTCCGTGGCGCTCGTCACAGCGAGGCCGACATGGGTGCCGTCCGCGGCACCGCCTGGACGTACCGCCACGCATCGGGATAGTGCCCTCGTGACGCCGTCGCGCTCGATCGACGGCGGCCGACCAGGACTTGTCGTACCCGTGTCCCCGACAATGACCTCATGCTGCTCGCCGACCTCGCCGACGTCTCCGCCGCCGTCGCCGCCGACCCCGCCCGCAGCCGCAAGGTCGCGCTGATCGCCGAGGCGCTCCGCCGGGCCGCGCCCGAGGAGCGGCCGGTCGTCGTCACCTACCTGTCCGGCGAGCTGCGCCAGCGGCGCACCGGAGTCGGCTGGGCGACCCTGCGCGACGGCGCCCCGCCGGCCGAGCTGCCGAGCCTCACGGTCGGCGAGGTCGACGCTACGTTCGAGGCCCTCGCGGCGCTGGCGGGCGCCGGGTCGGCAGCGCAGCGCCGGCGGCTGGTGGGCGGCCTGATGGCGCGCGCCACCGGCGACGAGCAGCGCTTCGTCGTCGGGCTGGTCTCTGGCGAGCTGCGCCAGGGCGCCCAGGAGGGCGTGATGGTCGACGCCGTCGCACGGGCGAGCGGCGTCCCGGTGGCCGACGTGCGGCGGGCGGTGATGCTCGCCGGGGCGCTGCCGCCGGTCGCGGCCGCCGCGATGGCGGAGGGTGCGGCCGGGCTCGCCCGGTTCCGCCTGCGGGTCGGGCAGCCGCTCCAGCCGATGCTGGCCCAGACCGCCACGTCGGTCGAGGGCGCGGTCGAGCGGCTGGGCGAGGCCGCCGTCGACTGGAAGCTCGACGGCGTGCGGGTGCAGGTCCACCGCGACGGCGACGACGTCGCGGTCTTCACCCGCACCCTCGACGACATCACCGC
Source organism: Frankiaceae bacterium (assembly GCA_045807125.1). Taxonomy (GTDB): domain Bacteria; phylum Actinomycetota; class Actinomycetes; order JAWWOL01; family JAWWOL01; genus JBJMHZ01. The sequence continues at coordinate 96,916 of JBJMHZ010000045.1, read as the reverse complement.
GAGGGTCCCGGAGGTGGCGGCGGCCACGCTCGCGCTGCCGGCCCGGTCGGTCGTGCTGGACGGCGAGGTGATCGCGCTGCGCGCCGACGGGCGGCCGCGGCCGTTCCAGGAGACCGCCTCGCGGGTCGCGAGCCGCACGTCGGTGGAGCGGCTGCGGGCCGAGCTGCCGCTGACGGCCTACGTCTTCGACGTCCTGCACCTCGACGGCGCCGATCTGCTCGACCGGCCCGCGCGGGAGCGCTTCGCCGCCGCCGAGGCCGCGCTCCCCCCGCCGCTGCGGGTGCCGAGGGTGATCACCGGCGACCCGGCCGCGGCCGGGGCGGCCCTCGCCGACGCCCTCGCCCACGGCCACGAGGGCGTGGTGGTCAAGTCGCTCGACGCCCCGTACGAGGCTGGGCGGCGGGGCGCGGGCTGGCTCAAGGTCAAGCCGGTGCACGCGCTCGACCTCGTCGTCCTCGCCGCGGAGTGGGGGCACGGCCGGCGCAAGGGCTGGCTGTCCAACCTGCACCTCGGGGCGCGCGACCCGTCCGACGGGTCGTTCGTGATGCTCGGCAAGACGTTCAAGGGCATGACCGACGAGCTGCTGCGCTGGCAGACCGAGCAGCTGCTCGGGCTGGCGACGTCCCCCACCGATCACTGGGTGGTCCACGTGCGGCCGGAGCTGGTCGTCGAGGTCGCCTTCGACGGCGTGCAGACCTCGCCCCGCTACCCCGCCGGCATGGCGCTGCGCTTCGCGCGGGTGCTGCGCTACCGGCCCGACAAGCGGGCGGCCGACGCCGACACGGTCGACGCCGTCCGCGCGGTGCACCTGCGATGACCGGGTCGCCGCCGCGCGCGCCGCCGGTCCCGGCGCCGCGTCGGAGGTAGGGTGACGGCGCCTTGTCGTGCGGGGCAGCGACGGGCGAGGCACGGCACGAGGGAGCGCGCATGACGGGGCCGGGCGACCGCATCGAGCTGGTGATGTACGCCGTCGCCGCTGCCGGTCTCATCGGGCTCGGTGCCTGGCTGCGCACTCCGATCCTCAACTGGATCTCGGGCCCGGCCTTCGTCGTGGCCGTCGTCGCGCTCGGCACGCCCGCGGTCGAGCGCCTGCTGCGCCGGCGGCGACCGCGATGAGCTGGGCGGCCCACGAGCTCGAGAGCTACTTCATCCAGAAGCACGCCAAGATCAAGGTCAGCTACCTCGCGATCCTGCTCGGCTGCCTGCTGCCCGACCTCATGACGAAGCTGCCGGTCTACGGCTTCCACATCGGCTCGTTCGGGTTCGCCGCGCAGCGCAACCCGTGGGAGTACCACCGCGGCTGGCCGGGCGTCGGCTTCACCCACACCCTGATCTTCGGTGCGGTCGTCGCGACGATCGTCCTGTGGCGCACCGGCAGCCGGGCGTGGTTCCTCGGGCTGCTGCTCGGCGACTGGGCGCACGTGCTGACCGACGTGTTCGACAGCGTCGGGACGATGGTGCTGTTCCCCTTCACGACGCAGCACTACACGATCGGCATGTGGGCCTACGCCGCGCAGGAGGGACGCTACGGCGACGCCGCCGCCTACTACTCGAGCCTCGGCGGCGTCTGGGACTTCCTCTGGCTGTGCCTGGCCGTCAGCGGGTGGCGGGTGTTCAGCCGGAGCTACTTCTTCTCGACCGTCGTCCCGGCCGACCCGGCGTGGGGCTGGCTGCGCCGCCGGTTCAACCTGTCGCAGCGAGCAATGCTCGCGCTCTACCGCGCGTACTTCTTCTACGGTGGCTGCCGCATCTTCGCCTGGTTCATCTGGGCCCGGCTGCTCAACCCCCGCAGGGGGATCGAGCGACTGGACTGGACGTGGGGCGGCCCGTCGTGGGTCGCGAAGGCGACGCCTGAGCATCACGGCATCGCGGACTTCCTCGTCCACACGGCGATCGGCGTGGCCGGGCTGGCGGTCACCCTCTACCTCGGGTGGGTCCTCCTCGTGCGCCGCTGGTGGCGGGCCGGCGCATCAGCCGAGGCCGGACAGCTCGCGGGCGAGGAGCCCCGGCCAGTCGGTGGTGATGCCGTCGACGCCCGCGTCGAGCAGCGGGGCGTGTGACCGCGGCGACAGTGCCCAGGCGTACGCGACCAGGCCGCGCCCGTGCGCAGCGGCGACCACGTCCGCATCGACGGCGCGCTCGTGCAGGCTGACGGCCGTCGCCCCCACCGCCACGGCCTCGTCGAGGTAGCGGGTCGTGGCCGCGCGGTCGGACGTGTTGCGCAGCAGCGCGGTCGGCACCCCGGGCGCGACCTGCGCCATCGCCAGCACCGTTGCCGGCCGCCGGCACCACAGCATCGCGTCGCCGAGCCGCCCGGCCGATCGCAGCACCGCGACGGCCGGGACGAGCGCGCTCGGCACCTTGAGGTCGACCGCGATCCGCACGCCGGGCGGCACCGCCGCGATAGCCGTCGTCAGCGCAGGGAGCAGCTCGGAGCTGCCGCGCAGCCGGCGCGCGGTGAGCCACCGCTCCGGCGCCCACCGGACGAAGCCCGGGTAGCGCAGCAGCCGCCAGCCCAGCGGGTCGTGGATCGTGACGAGGCCGTCGCCGCGGGAGCGCCGCACGTCGATCTCGACGGCGTCCGCGCCGAGCGCCACCGCCGCGCGGATGCCGGCCGCGCTGTTCTCGACCTGTGGCTGCGGTGCGTCCAGCGGGCAGCTGCGGTGGGCGATGACGAGCGGCCTGGTCATGCCGCGTCGGCGCCTCTCACACCAGCAGCGTAACCGGGGCCGGGCCCAGCGGTCAGTCAGCAGTCGATGTAGCCGGCGCCCTTCGAGGACCACGCGCAGGAGTCGACGTACGTCCCGCCGGCGTTGCGCATCGTGGCCTTGTCGCCGGTGTTGTTCCAGACGTACCAGGCGCGGTTCCAGTAGCGGTTGGCCGACGTGCCGGTGCCCTCGCCGGTGTGCACGCGCACGCGGTAACCGGCCCTGAGGTAGAAGGTGCCGAACCGGAAGACGTGACCACTGGCGTCGCGGACCGTCCACCCGGCGAGGTTGACCGTGCGCGTGCCGGTGTTGCGGACGGTGAACCACTCGGCGTTCAGGCTGGTGCTGCTGCCCGTGTCCGTGCCGGGCGAGTCGTAGTAGATGCGCCCGAGCGTGACGGGCGACGCGGCGAGGGCCGGCGTGGTGGGAGCGGCGAGCGGGATCAGGGCAGCGGCGGCGGTCACGAGAGCGGCCGCGAGCGGACGGCGGATCGGCACGGGGAGACCTCGGGATCGAGACGGGCGTCGCGCATGCGACGGCAGGGCGTCTCTGCGAACGATAGAGCAGCGCGGCCGGCCAGGAGGTCATGATCGCCAGCTCGGCGGCGCATTCGCTCAGACGGCGCAGGCGTCGCCATCGCAGGCGCTGCCGCTGGCGCCATCGGCGGCGGCGTCACCGGCGACGAGGCGGATCGGTCTCGCCCGCGCCCAGCCCTGCTCCAGGGCCGAGAGCAGCAGGTCGGCCGGCTGGGCGCCGGAGACCCCGAGCGCCTCGTCGATGACGAAGAACGGGACCGCGGTGATGCCGTGCGCCGCTGCCCTGGCCTCGTCCGCGCGCACCTCGTCCGCGTAGGCGCCGCCGTCGAGGACCGTGCGCACCTCGTCGGCGTCGAGACCGGCCTCGGCGGCGAGCCGGGCCAGCGTCGGCCGGTCGCCGATCGGCTCGCCCTCGGTGAAGTAGCCCAGGAGCAGCCGCTCCTTGACCGCGTCCTGCACGCCGCGCTCCAGCGCGAGGTGGATGACGCGGTGCGCGTCGAGCGTGTTGCCGGGGCGGGCGATGTCGAAGCGGAAGCGGAGCCCGTCGCGGGCGGCCGCCTCTGTCATGCCGTCGACCATCGCCGCCGCCCGGTCGGGCGAGACGCCGTACTTGCGGGCCAGCCGGCCGGCGTAGTCGCCGGTCAGCTCGGCCGGCGCGCGCGGGTCGAGCTCGAAGGCGCGCCAGACGACCTCGACCTCGTCGCGGTGGGGGAAGCGGGCGAGCGCGGCCTCGAAGCGGCGCTTGCCGACGTAGCACCAGGGGCAGACGACGTCGGACCAGATCTCTACCAGCACACCGGCCGCCAACGCGATCGCGCCGAGCCGGATTCCCGGTCAGCGAGCGGCCAGGGCGACGGCGGCCGCCACCCGGTCGTGCACGCCGCTGGCGAACATGGACGGGATGATCACGCCGACGGCGAGCTGCTCGTCGGTGACCGAGTCGGCGATGGCCCTCGTCGCGGCGAGCTTCATCGCCGCCGTCACCTTGCGGGCGCGGGCGTCGAGCGCGCCCCGGAAGAAGCCGGGGAAGCACAGCGAGTTGTTCACCTGGTTGGGGAAGTCGCTGCGGCCGGTCGCGAAGACGGCGCCCTCCGGCAACTCCTCGGCGAAGACCTCCGGCACCGGGTTGGCGAGCGCGAAGACGATCGGCCGCGGCGCCATCGTGGCGAGCAGCGCAGGGTCGACCGACCCCCGGCGGGCCGCGCCGATGAGCACGTCGGCACCGACGAGGGCCGCCTCGAGGCTCGTCACGCCACGCGGGTTGGTGCAAGCGGCGAGCCGGCGGTGGTGCGGCTCGAACGGCGGCTCGTCCCGCAGGGGCCCCTCGCGGTCGACGGCCACGATGTCGCGGATGCCGGAGTCGAGCATCGCCCGGACGACGGCGGTGCCTGCCGCGCCTGCCCCGACGACGACCGCGCGCACGTCCGCCAGCTGCCGCCCGGTGAGGCGGCACGCGTTGAGCAGGCCGGCAAGGACGACGGTGGCCGTCCCGTGCTGGTCGTCGTGGAAGACCGGGATGTCCAGCTGCTCCTGCAGCGCCGCCTCGACCACGAAGCAGGCCGGCGCCGCGATGTCCTCCAGGTTGATGCCACCGAAGCCGGGCGCCACCGCGAGCGTCGCCTGGACGATCTCGTCGGGCGAGCCGACGTCGAGGCAGAGCGGGTAGGCGTTGACCCGCCCGAACTGCTTGAAGATGACCGCCTTGCCCTCCATCACCGGCAGCGCCGCCAGCGGGCCGAGGTCGCCCAGGCCGAGGACGGCGCTCCCGTCGGTGACGATCGCGACCGAGCTGCCCTTGGCCGACAGGCGCCACGCGCTGTCGGGCTCCTCGGCGATCGCGAGCGCGATCCGTCCGACGCCAGGGGTGTAGGCCATCGACAGGTCGTCCCGCGTGCGCACCGTGCGCCGCGGGACGACCTCGATCTTGCCGCCGAGGTGGTAGAGGAAGGTGCGGTCGGAGCTTCGCCGCACCCGCAGGCCGTCAGAGGCGAGCCGGCGCGCGATCCGGTCGACGTGCGCCTGGTCGTACGCCTGCATCGTCACGTCGACGATGGCGCCGGCCGTCGTCACGTCGACGAGGTCCATGCCGACGACCACCCCACCGTCGGCGCTCACCGACTGCGCGATCGTCGGCAGCAGCTGCGGCGAGGCCGGCGCCTCCAGCCGCAGGGTGACCGAGTAGGAGGCGCCGGGCGCGACGGAGCTCTGGCTCATGCCTCCCGAGTATGGAGCGACCCTCCGTGGACACCGCGGAGCCCGGCGACGAGAGTGCGGTCATGGGGCAGGGGCGCGCGCCGGCCGGGCCGGACGCGGACGGCAACCGGGCGGTCGACGTCATCGGCGGCGGCCCGCAGCCCGGACGCCGGCGCTCCATCTCCGGCTGGTCGGTCATCGTCGCCGCGCTCGTGGTGCTGCTCGGGCTGGCCCGCCTCACCGCCGCGAAGGACGCGCGCACCGACGTCCAACCGGCCCCCGGCCAGACGGCACCGACGGCGCCGACCGCGCCCACCGTGCCGGCGCCGCCCCCGACCGGCATCGCCCCGCTGGGCGATCTCGGCCCCCCGCTCACGGCCATCCCCGGCCTGCCGGCCGCGATCGGCCTCGGCCGGCAGGGGCTCTACGCCGCCCAGGTCGGCCCGCCGCGGCTCATCCGCATCGTCGGGGGCGAGCAGGTCAACGAGGTCCCGATGCCGCCGGAGCCGGCCGGCATCGCCGTTGACGACGGCGCGAAGCTGGTGTGGACGTGGTCCACGACGCACGATGGCAGCGACACCATCACGGTGGTGCGCGGGTACGACGCCCGCTCGCTGAAGCAGGTGGCCGCTGCCCGGTTGCCCGGCTACCCCGACGACGCGGTCGCGTCCGGGGGCCGGCTGTGGGTCGCCGCGGAGCGGCTGTGGGCGGTGGGCGTCGACGGCCCGGCCCGCCGCCTGAGCGCTGCGCACGGCGTGCCCTTCGACGTCGCGGTGGACGCGCGCCGCCACCGCTTGCTGGTCGCGACCGATTCGGCGCTCCTCGCCGTCGACCCGCGCACGCTGCGGGTGCTGGACGCTCGCGCGCTGCCGCTCGGCAAGCCGTCGATCGCCGTCGTCGGCAACGACGCGTGGGTCGGCGACTTCCGCCAGGGACCGCTGCTGCGCCATGTCGACCTCGCCCGGTCCCGGCTCGCTGCGCCCGGGCCGGCGACGAGGTGGCTGTCGGCAGGCGCGGTGGTGTGGCCGGGGCAGCGCGTGGTGTGGGTGCGCGACGGCGGGACCGACACCCTCTGGTGCGTCGACCCGGGCACCGGCGCCCTGCTCGGCGAGTGGGACGGCATCCAGGGCCCGGTCGTGTCGCGGGCCGGCGCCGCATGGGTCATCAGCGCCGGCAGCGTGCTGCCGCTCGGGCTCACCAGGAGCTGCTCCGGCTGACCGGTCGCGGCCGCCCGGCGCGCCGCGCGGAGCGCCGCCCCTCCGGCACGGCACTGTGGAGCCGCCGGCGACGGCCAGCCCGACTGCCTGCCCGCCGCCTGCCGACCCCTGCCGACCGCCGGCTGGAAGGAGCGACCGCCGTGACCGCCGTCACCGTGGTGGTGAACCCCGCCGCCGGCGGCGGCCGCGCGCTGGCCGCGCTGCCCGGCGTCATCGACGCGCTGCGGGCCGGCGGTGCCGACCTCACCGTCGTGCGCAGCGCCAGCCTCGGGCACGCGGTCGACGCCGCGGCCGCCGCGGCCGGCTCCGGTGCCGTCGTCGCCGCGCTCGGCGGCGACGGGCTCGTGGGAGCGCTCGCCGGCGCGGTGGCCGCGCACGACGGCCGGCTCGCGGTGCTGCCCGGCGGCCGCGGCAACGACTTCGCGCGCGGGCTCGGCGTGCCCCGCGACCCGAGGGCCGCGGCGCGCGCGCTCCCGGGGTGGCGCGAGCGCCGCGTCGACCTCGGCGATGCCGGCGGCCGCGCGTTCGTCGGCATCGCGAGCGTCGGCTTCGACGGCGACGTCAGCCGGCTCGCGAACGAGGCGGCGATCGTGCGCGGCCGGCTCGTCTACCCGTACGCCCTGCTGCGGGTGCTGGCCACCTGGGAGCCGGCCGCGTTCCACGTGACGATCGACGGCACGGCGTACGACTACACCGGCTACATGGTGTCGGTCGCCAACTCGCAGTGGTACGGCGGCGGCATGCGCTGCGCCCCCCGCGCGGATCTCGCCGACGGCCGGTTCGACGTCATCATGACCCACCACATCGCGAAGGCGCGCTTCCTCATGGCCGCGCCGAAGGTGCTGTGGGGCGGCCACGTCGACGAGCGAACCGTGCACGAGCGGCGCGGCGGCGAGGTGCACGTGGCGGCCGACCGGCCGTTCACCGTCCACGCCGACGGCGAGCCGCTCTGCCCGCTGCCGGCCACGCTCACCGTCCGCCGGCAGGCGCTGCGGGTGCTTGCCCCCCGCTGAGCACCGCGACGATCACGGCGATCGACGTTTCCGGTGCAGCGGGACGGCGATGACGCCTGCGGGAGAAGCCGACGCAGGGGTGAGGGTGACGCAGGCCGGCCGGCAGGCCTTCGGATACGACGGGACCATGCGAGCAGGGGGATCACCGGCCGCTCGGCCGGGGCCGCACCGCGAGGTGCCGCGACAGCGCGGCGCCCGCAGCGCACGGCTGCTGCTGCGGCGGGTCGAGCCACTGTCGGTGCTGCGGGTGGCGCTCGTCGCCGCCCTCGGCTTCGTCGTCGCCGCGCTCGTCATCGTGACGGCCCTCTACGCGCTGCTCGACGTGATGGGCGTCCTCGACGCGGTGGGCGGGCTCAGCCAGGACGTCGGGGCAACGCGGACGGGCGCCGTCGTGCCGCTGGGCGCCGTCGTGACCTGGACGGCCGTGGTCAGCGTCTCCCTCGCCGTGGTCGCCGTGGCGGCCGCGACCGTCACGGCCTACGTCTACAACCTCGTCGGGAGCCTCGTGGGCGGCCCCGAGCTCACCCTCACCGAGCGGCGCTGACCGCGCCCTCGGTCACTTCTTCGCGGCTTCCTTGGCGGTGGGCGGCTGGGCGACGATGTCGACGACGGCGGCCACGCTGGAGGTGGCCGGGCTGCCCTGCTGCCCTGGCAGCGTGATCAGCGCGCGGCTGCCGACCGGCATCCCGACGAGCGAGTCGAACGGGCTGCCCTGCTGCCCCTGGCTCGACGCGCCGACCGGGGCGCCGACCGGCGCCCCCGCCTGCCACGTGGAGCCGGCGGACTTGCCGTCCCAGGTCACCGCCTCGTACTCGACGACCAGCAGCCCGGGCTTCACCACCGGGCCGCTGCCCTTGTCGAGCAGCGTCGCCGTGGGCTTGGTCGGCACCTTGGTGCCCTTCGCGACCGTCACCTTGGGCTGCTTGCCGACCGGGCCGGTCACCGTGATGCCCGGGGTGCGCGCGTGCTGCGACGTGGTCGCGGTGCCCGCGGCCGCCCCCTTGCCGAACGACTGCACGACGTCGACGACGAACGCGAGCGTGTCGGTGCCCTTGATGCCGGCCTGCGCGTTGCCCTGCGAGCCGTAGCCCTTGGCCGGCGGGATCACGAGCATCACCCGGCTGCCGCTCTTCACGCCGACGAGGCCCTCGTCCCAGCCGGGGATGACCTTGCCGGTCCCGATCTCGAACGCGGCCGCCTGGTGCCGGTCGTAGGAGTTGTCGAACACCTTGCCGCGCCAGATCTGGCCCAGGTAGTCGGCGACGAGCAGGTCGCCCTTCTTCACCACCGGACCGCTGCCCGCCTCGAGCACCTTGGTCTGCAGCGCGCCCGAGGGCTTGGCGCCGGGGAAGGTGAGCGTCGGCTTGTCGCCGTAGGAGCCCGACGCCGTCGGCAGCGGGCCGGTCGCCCCGGCCGCGCCGGACCCGGTCGAGCTGCTGCTCGGCGGGCTCGCGGCATTGCCGGACCCGCCGCTGCAGCCCGCGAGCGCGAGCACGGGGCACAGGGCGAGCGCCGAGACCACCGCGGCCCGCCGGACGGGCCGGCGGCGACGGGCGGACGGTCGGGCGGGCACGGCAGGCAGCTGGGGCACGGACGACCTCGTTGCTCGGGAGTCGGTCAGGGGGGCGAACGGGGGGGAACGGGGCGAACGGGCAACCCGGACAACCCTAGCTCGGGGGCCGCACGGCAGGAGACGATCACCGTCATGAGCATGCGCACCGGCGTCAGCGCCGCCTTCTCGACCCTCGACCACCTCGAGTGCGGCCGGTGCGGCCGCGAGCATGACGCGGACCGGCCGGCTGGCACCTGCACGGGCTGCGGCGGCCCGCTGCTTGCCCGCTACGACCTCGGCGCCGTCGGGGCGGCGGTCTCCCCCTCGGCGCTGGCCGGCCGGCCACCCGACCTCTGGCGCTACCACGAGCTGCTGCCGGTGCGCTCCCCCGACCGGGTGGTCACCCTCGGCGAGGGCATGACGCCGCTGGTCGCCGCGCGGCGGCTCGGCGAGCAGCTGGGCGTGCCGCGACTGCTGGTGAAGGACGAGGGGCTGCTGCCGACGGGGTCGTTCAAGGCGCGCGGGGCGGCCGTCGGCGTGTCGAGGGCCGCCGAGCTGGGGGCGCGGTCGCTCGCCATGCCGACCAACGGCAATGCGGGCGCGGCGTGGGCCGCCTACGCCGCGAGGGCCGGGCTCGCGATGTCGGTCGCCATGCCGGTCGACGCGCCGCGCATCGCCCGGGTGGAGTGCGCGCTGGCCGGAGCCGACCTCACGCTGGTCCGCGGCCTCATCGGCGACGCGGCGCGCTGGCTCGCCACGTCGACGCCGCCGGGCGCGTACGACGTCGCGACGCTCAAGGAGCCGTACCGCATCGAGGGCAAGAAGACGATGGGCTTCGAGATCGCCGAGCAGCTCGGCTGGCGGCTGCCGGACGTCGTCGTCTACCCGACGGGGGGCGGCGTCGGGCTGATCACCATCCACAAGGCGATGCTGGAGCTGATCGCGCTCGGGTGGGTCGACGGGCCGCTGCCGCGGTTCGTCGCGGTGCAGGCGAGCGGCTGCGCCCCGATCGTCGAGGCGTTCCGCGCCGGCGCCGCGGAGTCCCGGCCGTGGAGCGGCGCCCGCACGGTCGCCTTCGGCATCACGGTGCCGAAGGCGTTCGGCGACTTCCTGGTGCTGCGGGCGCTCTACGAGACCGGCGGCACGGCGGTCGCGGTGGACGACGAGCGGCTGCTCGCCGACCAGCGCCTGGCGGCCGGCGCCGAGGGCATGCTCTGCGCCCCCGAGGGAGCCGCCGCGCTGTCGGCCGTGCGCGAGCTGGCGGCGAGCGGCTGGATCGGGCGGGACGACGAGGTGGTGGTGCTCAACACGGGGACGGCCCTGCTCTACCCCGACGTCGTGCGCGTCGAGGCGCCGGAGGTGGATCCGCCGGCCGCCGGTTGATCAGCCGCCGAGGTAGGACATCTCCGCCTTGGCCTCCCCGCCGGGGGTGGCGGCTGCGCGCACCTCGGAGTACCGGTCGTCGCGGACCGCCCAGGCGGCGGCGACGGCGCCGGCGAGCTCGTCGTCGCTCGCGCCGCCGCGCAGCAGCGCGCGCAGGTCGTGGCCGCGCACGGCGAACAGGCAGGCGTAGAGCTCGCCCACCGCGGTGAGCCGGGCCCTGCTGCACGACCCGCAGAACGGCTGGGTCACCGAGGTGATGAAGCCGATCTCGCCGGGCGGGCCGCCGTCGGCGTACCGGTAGCGCCTGGCGACCTCCCCGGCGTACGCCGACTCCACCGGCTCGAGATGGTGCTCGGCCGCGATGCGGTCGAGCAGCTCGGCGGCCGGCACCACGTCGTCGAGGCGCCAGCCGTTGGTGGTCCCGACGTCCATGTACTCGATGAACCGCAGCACATGGCCGTTCGCCCGCGCCCAGCTGACGAGGTCGAGCGCGCCGGCCTCGTTGACGCCGCGCTTCACGACCGCGTTGACCTTCACCGGCGACAGGCCGGCCTCCGCGGCGGCGGCGATGCCGTCGAGCACCTGGGCGAGCGGCACCTTGGTGTCGGCCATCGCGGCGAACACCTCGGGGTCGAGCGAGTCGAGGCTCACCGTGACCCGGTGCAGGCCGGCCGCTCGCAGCCGCCCGGCGGCGGGGGCGAGCAGCGCGCCGTTGCTCGTCATCGCCACGTCGTCGATGCCGGGCACCGCGGCCACCATGCCGACCAGTCGCTCGAGGTCGTGGCGCAGCAGCGGCTCCCCGCCGGTGATGCGCACCTTGCGCACGCCGAGGGCCGCGCAGGCACGGACCACCCGGGCGATCTCCTCGAAGGAGAGCAGCTCCTCCCGCGGCAGGAACGCGTGGTCGGCGCCGAAGACGTCGCGGGGCATGCAGTAGCCGCAACGGAAGTTGCAGCGGTCGGTGACCGACACGCGCAGGTCCCGCAGCGGGCGCCCCCGCCGGTCCCTCGGCCGCTGCTCCCTGCGGGCGTCCACTCCCCAACGGTACGCGACCGCGACCGCCCGGCCGGACGGGCGGGTGCCCCGCCAGCGGGAGCCTGGGTGGGCGGACGGCAGGCGGGCCGGGACAATGGTGCGCATGGCGACGGGCCGCTCGCTGCTCCCGGCCGGCGTCGACGCGCCGGACGGACTGGCCGCGCTGCTCGCGGCGCAGGGCTACCTCGCCGACGAGGGCCTCGCGACCGCGTGCTGGCTCGCGCTCGCGCTGCCGCGGCCGCTGCTGTGCGAGGGCGAGGCCGGCGTCGGCAAGACGTCGCTGGCCCACGCCATCGCCGCGATCATCGGGGCGCCGCTGCTGCGCCTGCAGTGCTACGAGGGGATCGATGCCTCGCAGGCCCTCTACGACTGGGACTTCCCTCGCCAGCTGATGCATCTGCGGGCCGCCGAGGCGACCGGCCGGGCCACCGACCAGCAGGCGCTGGAGGACGAGCTCTACAGCAGGCGGTTCCTCGTCGCGCGCCCGCTGCTCGCCGCGCTGGAGACCACGCCGTGCGTGCTGCTCGTCGACGAGATCGACCGGGCGGACGACGAGTTCGAGGCCTTCCTGCTGGAGGTGCTCTCCGAGTTCGCCGTCACCATCCCCGAGCTCGGCACGGTGCGCGCCGAGGTGCCGCCGGTCGTCGTGGTGACGAGCAACCGCACCCGCGAGGTGCACGACGCGCTCAAGCGGCGCTGCCTCTACCACTGGATCGACCATCCGAGCTTCGAGCGCGAGGTCGCGATCGTCCACCGGCGGCTGCCCGAAGCCCCCGACCAGCTCGCCCGCGAGGTGGCGCTCGCCGTGCAGCGGCTGCGCACCGAGGACCTGCTGAAGCCGCCGGGCGTCGCCGAGACGCTGGACTGGACGGCGGCGCTGCTCGCGCTCGGGGCCGACCATCTCGACGCCCGTACCGCCACGCTGACCCTCGGCTCGGTGCTCAAGCACCGCGAGGACGTGGAGCGCGCTCGTGCGCTCGACATCGGCGCGACCGCCGCCAGGGCGGTGCGCGATGGCTGAGCCCACCGAGCCCGTCGAGCCCGTCGAGCCCGCCGACGGCGGCATGGGCGCCGGCCCGGTCGGGGTCGTCGTCGGGCTGGCCCGCGGCCTGCGGGCCGCCGGGGTCGACGCCTCGCCCGCACGGGTGCATGCGATGGTGGCCGCGCTGGCCACCCTCGACCCGTCGCGGCGCCGCGACGTCTACTGGGCCGGCCGCCTCACGCTCTGCTCGTCGCCGCACGACATCGACCGCTACGACGAGGCGTTCGCGACCTGCTTCGGGAAGCGGCCCGACCCCGCGACGCAGCGGGCGCCGGTGCGGCTCAGGCTGGTGCCGTCCGGTGCCGCGCCCGCGCGGCCGGCCGGCGAGGCCGGCGACGCCGATGACCCCGCGCGACCGCCGCCGCCCGCCACCGCGAGCCGCGTCGAGGTGCTGCGCCACCGGGACATCGCCGGGCTCTCCGCCGCCGAGCGCGCGGAGCTGCACCGGCTCGTCGCGGCGCTCCGGCTCGGCGGCGGACTGCGCCGCTCGCGGCGCTCGGCGCCGGCTCCGCGCGGTGCGCTCGACCGGCGGCGGACGGCGCGCGCCCTGCTGCGTGCCGGCGGGGAGCCGGCCCGGCTGGCGCACCGGACGGCCAGGCACCGGCCCCGCCGGGTGGTGCTGCTGGTCGACGTGAGCGGCTCGATGGCCGCGTACGCCGACGCCCTCCTGCGCTTCGCCCACGCGGCCGGGGCGGCGGGGACCAGGCCGGTGGAGGCGTTCACGATCGGCACCCGGCTCACCCGGGTGACCCGCGAGCTCGCCCACCGCGACCCCGACGCGGCGCTGCGCGCGGTCGCCGCCGCCGTGCCGGACTGGAGCGGCGGCACCCGCCTCGGCGACCTGCTGAAGGAGTTCCTCGACCGCTGGGGCCAGCGCGGCATGGCGCGCGGCGCGGTCGTGGTCGTGCTGTCCGACGGCTGGGAGCGCGGCGACACCAGCACCCTCGAGCAGCAGATGGCGCGCCTGCACCGGCTCGCCCACCGGGTCGTGTGGTGCAACCCGCTGAAGGGCCGCCCCGCGTACGAGCCGCTCGTCGCCGGGATGACCGCCGCGCTGCCGCATGTCGACGACTTCGTCGCCGGGCACAGCCTGGCCGCGCTCGAGCGGCTGGCCATGGTCGTCGCCGGTGCCGCGCGCGCCGAGCCCGGCCGGGCGGTGCCGGGTGCGTGACGTGCTGGCGGCGGTCCGCCGCTGGTACGACGCCGGCGAGCGGTTCGCCGTCGCCACGGTCGTCGCGGTGCGCGGCAGCGCGCCGCGCGACCCCGGGGCCGCGATGGCGGTGAACGAGCGGGGCGAGGTCGTCGGCAGCGTCTCGGGCGGCTGCGTCGAGGGAGCCGTCTACGAGACGGCGAGCGAGGCCCTGCGCTCCGGGCGCTCGGTGGTCGAGACGTACGGCATCAGCGACGACGACGCGCTCGCCGTGGGGCTCACCTGCGGTGGCTCGCTCGACGTGCTGGTGCGGCCGGTCGACCCCGCCGCCGAGCCGGCCCTGGCCGGCGTCCTCGCCGCCGTCGAGCTGGCCGAGCCGGTCGCCGTGGCGACGGTGGTGGGCGGCCCGGCGCCGGTGGGCGCGTGGCTGGCCGCCTGGCCCGACCGGACGGCCGGCTCGCTCGGCAACGAGGGGCTCGACGTCGCGGTCACCGATGACGCGCGCGGCCTGCTGGCGCAGGGCATGACGGCGACCCGCCACTACGGTCGCCGCGGCGAGCGCCGCCGCGACGAGGTGGCCGTCTTCGTCCAGTCCTACCTTCCGCCGCCGCGGATGCTCGTCTTCGGCGCCATCGACTTCGCCGCGGCGGTGGCGCGGATCGGGACGTTCCTCGGCTACCACGTCACCGTCTGCGACGCCCGGCCGGTCTTCGCCACCCGCAAGCGGTTCCCCGACGCGCACGAGGTGGTCTGCGAGTGGCCGCACCGCTACCTCGCCGCCACGCAGGTCGACGAGCGCACCGTCATCTGCGTGCTGACCCACGATCCGAAGTTCGACGTGCCGGTGCTCGAGCTCGCGCTGCGGGGGCCGGCCGCGTACGTCGGTGCCATGGGGAGCAGGCGCACGCACGACGACCGGCTGCAGCGGCTGCGCGCCGCCGGGCTCGGCGAGGCCGAGCTGGCCAGGCTCTCATCGCCGGTCGGCCTCGACATCGGCGCCCGCACGCCGGAGGAGACGGCCGTCTCGATCGCCGCCGAGATCGTGCAGCTGCGCTGGGGCGGCACCGGCCGCCGGCTCGGCGACGGGGCTGGGCGAATCCACGGCGGCCCGGCCACGGCCAGGGCGCCCACGTAGCTCAGCGGGTGCTCGCCCGGTGCCGGCATCACGACCGGTACGCATCCGCCCGCGACCGGCCGGGCCGCTCGCGGTCAGGCGGCCGACGGCCCAGGGTCGTCGTCCTCTCCTCGTCCACGACCCAGCGGCAGCGCGATGATGCGCGAGAGCAGCCGCATCGGCCGCGCCTCCGGCTCCGCCACGGCCCGCGCGAGCAGGAACGGCTCGATGTCGATGACGTCGGCGTGCAACGTGCCCGGCATGTGACCCCCCGCAACGAACTCTACAGAGGACGAGTTACCGATTCAATCCCCTGCGTCGCTGCTCAGCGACCTACGGTGACGCGCCGGTCCGGCTCGCGGACACTGAAAGGCGAGCCCGGCCGGTGCGCCAGGAGGGTACTGGGCAGGACGCCCGGCCAGCGTCAGCTGACCCGGCGGGTGCGGCGCCGGGACGGCTTGGTCACCTCGGGCAGGTCGTCGGCGAGGTAGTGCTGGATCGTCGGCGCGATGATCTGGACGGCCTGCTCCTTGCCGAGAGAGGCGAGCGGCTCGACGCCGACGATGTAGCGCATGAGCGCGAACCCGACGAGCTGGGAGCCGACGAGCGCGGCGCGCAGGTCGGGCTCGGAACGGTCGATCTCGTGGGCGACGCGGCCGAGCAGCTCGGTGCTGACGAACTCGCGCAGCAGCCGGGCGGCGTCGGGGTGAGAGACGGCTGACCTGATGATGGCCTGCAGCGTGTCGCGCGTGGGGGCGACGTCCCACAGGTCGAGGAACATCCGCACGAGCCGCTCGCCGAGGCCGTCGATGCCCGGCTCGAGCACCTCGGGCAGCAGGTCGGCCGGGTGGAAGGCGTTCTGCATCGCGGCGGCGAACACGCCCTCCTTGGTGTCGAAGAAGTGATGGATGAGGGCGGCGTCGACGCCGGCCTCGTGCGCGATCGAACGGATCGTGGCGCCCTCGTAGCCGCGCTCGGCGAACTTCGCGCGGGCCGCGTCGATGATGGCCTGCCGGCTGCCGCTGACCCCCGGGCGGCGCCCGGTGCGCTTCCCGACGGGCACGACCGGGGGCACGGCCGGTGCGGCAGCGGCGGCGGCCGACGCCTTGCGCGCCGTGCCGCGGTGGCGGGCGGTCGCCCCGGCACCGGCGCCCGGCGCGCCGCGCGCTCCGGAGGCGCGCTTGGCGGGCGGCTGCACCTTGTCCGCAGCCTTGCTCCGCTTGCCCGGGGTCGGGGTCACGTCCATCACCTCCGGCAATTCAACCGGCGTTGAAATGCCACCGCGCGGTCGTCGGGTGTGCCCTTGCTGGAGACGCCGGTCCCCCCGGAGCCGATCGCGGGCGCGAGCCCCGTACCCCCGACCGGTCTCGCGGTCACCGGAACAGCGCGACGAGCGTCAACGGACCGAGGCTATCAACGCAGGCACCCGCTGAACACGGAACCCCTGGGTGTGTCGCCACGTGACCAGGACAGTTGTCCGGACATGACGGGACGGGTCGCGCGCGCACCGATGGACGGTGGACGGACGGCGCCGCCGGCCGCGACGGACGGCGCGCGCGTCGGGGCGAGCGGCCGGGGGCGCCCGCCCGACGGACGTGGCGGTGGCGGTCAGAACCCGGGAGCCATCGCCGGTGCCCTGAGGCTGCCGAGGTAGGGGTGCCACAGGTGGTCGGGGTCGTTCTCCACCGCGGCCACGACCTCGCGCATGGCGGCGAGGGCCGCCGGCTCGGCGTCGTCGTAGACATCGCCCTGCAGCAGCTTCAGGACGTCCGTCCGGTAGCGCGGGTCCTGGACGAAGGCGGTGAACAGGATGTTCAGCCGGTAGTAGACGGAGATGAACTCGTACCAGTTGCGCATTCCCCTGCGCAGCTTGGTCTCGTACGTCGCGAAGCGGCTCTTGCGGAAGTCGCCGGCCTGCGCGGCCGCGATGATGTCCCGGCTGGCGATGCGCGCGCTGTTCAGCGCGACGCTCACCCCGCTGGAGAAGATCGGGTCCACGAAGCGGGCCGCGTCACCGATCATGACGAAGCCGTCGCCGCAGATCTGCTTCATCCCGTAGCTGTAGTCGCCCTCCGACGTGAACGGCCGCACCTGGTCGCTGTTCTTCAGGGCGTCGAGCAGCTCGGGCCGGCTGCCGACGCTGCTCCAGAAGAAGTCCTCGCGCTCCTGCTTGGAGGCCGCGAAGCGGCTCTTCTGCGTCACGACGCCGATGCTGGTGACGGTATCGGTGATGGGGATCTGCCAGACCCAGGTGTCCTCGAGCGGCAGGAAGTGGATGAAGATGTAGTCCGCCTGGCCCTTGTCGACGGCCAGCGCCTTGCGGTCGAAGCCGTCGAACCACGCATGGATCGCGTACTGGTTGAAGACCGGGTCGGGCTCCTTGAGCCTCAGCTGGTTGCCCAGCACGGTGCGCCGGCCGGACGCGTCGACCACGAGCCGGCAGGCGATGTCGAGCTCGCCGCCACCGAGGCGCACCCGCAGGACCGGTCGGTCGGCGTCCGAGAGGTCGACGCGGGTCACCCGCACGCCCTGGTAGACGCTGGCGCCCAGCTCGTGGGCGTGCTTGAGCAGGATGAGGTCGAAGCGGCCGCGGTCGACGTGGAAGGTGTGGTCGCGGTCGACGCCGGGCTGGTCCCGCTCGTTGAACAGCACCTCGGCCGCCCGGAAGTCGTGGGTGAGGCCGGTGAACCCGTTGTGGTCGATGGCGCCCTTCTGCGCGGAGGTCCAGGCGGCGCCGTACTTCTTGGGGAAGCCGGCCCGCTCCACCTTCTCCATCGCGCCCGTCTCGAGCAGGACCGGCGTCGTGGCGGGGACGAGCGACTCCCCCACGTGCGGGCGGGGGAAGACGTCGCCCTCGATGACGGCGACCGAGAGGCCGGCCAGCGCGAGGTACGCGGCAGCCGTCGACCCGGCCGGTCCGCCGCCGATGATGGCGATGTCGAAGTCCACGGTCACGTTCATCCACCTCGAATCAGTCGGTGCGTGCGTTCGGCGTCATGGCTGGGTGCACCGGGAGGGCCGCCGGATGCACGCGCCGGCTCAGGTGACCGCGAGTGCGGCCACCATCTCGGCGATGCGTGAGAGGTCGCGGAAGTTGCTGCCGACCAGGGAGGTCGGCGGGACGTTGACGCCGTGCCGCTCGCGGATGTGCGTCAGCAGGCGCGCGGTGTTCATCGAGTTGAGGATTCCCCATTCCAGCAAGGGCGTGTGCGGGCCGAGCTCGGTTGCGCCGTCGTCGCCGAGGAGCTCGGTGCGGACGTACTCGGCGAGCTCCGCCACGAGCTGGCTGTGGTCCATCGGGTCTCCTCGGTCGGCGGCGGGTGGGAAGGGTCAGGTGGTGCTGCTCGCCCTGGCGGCGGCGGCCGGCCAGGTGGCGTAGCCGCGCCGCCAGTACAGGAGCGGCTGCCGGTCGTTGTCGGGGACCATGCCGTCGCGCAGCAGCCCGATGAGGATGGCGTGGTCGCCGGCGACGATCTCGCGCTCCAACCGGCAGTCGGCGTAGGCGACCGCGTCGCTGGAGAGCACCGGCAGGCCGCTGCACCGGCTCGGGGTCCACGACACGGAGTCGAACTTGTCGTCGCAGCGCGAGGCGAACGTCTGCGAGACCTCCGCCGCGCTCTCCGACAGGAAGTTCACGACGAAGCCCCTGCTGTGGCGGATCGCCCGCAACGAGCCGCAGGTGAGGTCGACGCAGACGAGCAGCAGCGGCGGTGCCAGGGACACGCTCGCGATCGCGCTGCAGGTGAGGCCGCGCGGCTGGTCCTGCTCGTCGAGGGCCGTCACGACGCCCACCCCGGTCGGGAACGACGACATCACGCCGCGGAAGGTCGCCGGGTCGACCGTGTCGAGGATCTCCTCGACGGCGGTGCGCCGGCGGCCGCTCGTGCCGCTCCTCGCGGCGACGACGGCGTCGCGGGCGATTCTGGTGAGTCGGGTCAGGATCGGCATCGGGCGCTGGTCCTCCGATCAGCTCGCCAGGCGCTCGTCGAGAGCGGCCAGGAGCGCGCGGCGGTCGGTCTTTCCGTTGGGCGTGCGCGGCAGCGCGTCGATCGCACGGAGGCGGTCGACGATCATGTAGCGCGGCAGGTGCTCGGAGCAGTGCCGCTTGAGATCGAGCAGGGACGGCGGGAGGCCCCTCGGCACCACGAAGGCAACGAGCTCGGCTGCCATGCCGGTGCCGGACACCACGACGACGGCGCTCTCCACCGAGGGGTGCCGCGCGAGAACGGCCTCGATCTCGCCGGGCTCCACGCGGTGCCCGCGCACCTTGACCATGTGGTCGCGCCGCCCGACGTAGTCGAAGACGCCGGGCGCGAGGACCCGCACGATGTCGCCGGTGCGGTAGGGGCCCTCGTGCCGGGGCCGGCCCCAGTAGCCGAGCATCACGGTGGGACCCTCGACGAGCAGCTCGCCCTCCTCGCCCGGCTCGCCGAGCCGGCCGTCCGCGGTCTCGACCCACGCGAGATCCCCCGAGCAGGCATGGCCGATGGGCACCGGGCGGTCGCGCTGCACGTCGACGTCGGTCACCTCGTGGAAGGTGCAGACGTTGGTCTCGGTCGGCCCGTACAGGTTGAGGAAGCGCACGTAGCCGCCCCACGCGCCGTAGAGCTCGCGCAGCTGCGCCACGGGGAACGGCTCGCCGGCGAACAGCAGCGCGCGCAGCGCGGGCGGCCGGCCGCCGTCGAGCAGCCCGCCGTCGCGCAGCATGAGGCCCAGGACCGAGGGGACCGAGTACCAGACCGTGATGCGCTGGTGCACGAGGAAGTCCACGAGCAGCGACGGCGCGTACGCCATGCCGTCGGCGAGGACGTGCACGGACGCGCCGGACCGGAAGGCGACGTAGAGGTCGAGCACCGACAGGTCGAAGTTGAACGGTGCATGGTTGGCGAACCGGTCCTCCGGGCCGGCGCCGAGCTCGGCCGCCGCCCACTCGACGAACGCCATCGCGCCGCGATGGCTGACGCAGACGCCCTTCGGCTCCCCCGTCGAGCCGGACGTGTAGAGGACGTAGGCGAGGTCGTCAGGCGCGACCGGCACGTGCTCGACCGGGGCGGGCAGCGGGTCGCCGAGCGGGAACGAGGCGATGTCGAGCACGCGGCAGTCGCCGGCGACGTCGCGAAGGCTCGCCACCCGGTCGGCATCGGTCAGCACGATGCGCGCCCGGCAGTCGGCGACGATCTTGGCGGTGCGCGCCGGCGGGTTGCTGCTCGCCACCGGCACGTACGCGGCGCCGACGCGGAGCGCGGCCTGCATCGCGACGACGGCGGCCGCGGACTTGTCGAGCCAGATGACGACGCGGTCGCCCTTGGCCAGCCCGTGCGCGCGCAGGACGGCGGCCAGCCGGTTGGCCCGCCGGTCGAGCCCGCCGTACGTCAGGGCACCGTCGGGGGCGCTGACCGCCAGGCTGTTGGGCGCCCGCCTGGCCTGCTCCATCACGAGCCGCTGAAGGTTCACAGGCCCAGTCCCTCCGCCACCAGCTCGCGCTGGATCTCGGACGTGCCGGAGAAGAGGGTCGTCGGCACGCTGTCCCGCAGGGCGGCCTCCACCGCGCCGGCCCGCTGGTAGCCGCGGGCGCCGAGGACCTGCACCGCGTCGAGCGCGGTCGCGACGGCGGCCTCGGACACCACGAGCTTCGCCATCGCGATCGCGGTCGTGGCGTCGGCGCCCTGGTCCATCAGGTGGCACGCGCGGTAAAGCATCAGCTTGGCCGTCTCGGCCCGCACGGCCATGCCGGCGATGCGGTGGGACACCGCCTGGAAGTCGCCGATCCGCCGCCCGAACTGGCGCCGCGAGCGTGCGTGCGCGACCGCGTCGGCGACCAGCCGGTCCATCACGCCGAGCCAGCCGGCGAGCAGGCAAGCCCGCTCCCAGCCCATCGAGGACTGGAAGATCGCGCCACCCTGCCCGGGCTGCCCGAGGACGTGGCTGTCGGGCACGAGCACGCCGTCGAAGGCGACCCGCCCGGCCGGGCACCCGTCCAGGCCCATCTTCGCGAACGGCTCGCCGACCCGGACGCCGGGCCGGTCCCGCTCCACGACGAATCCGGTCACGCCGAGGAAGCCGGCCGCCGGGTCGGTGGTCGCGTACGTGACGATGACGTCGGCGACCGGTGCGTTGCTGGCGAAGGACTTCTCGCCGCGGAGCAGCCAGCCGCCGTCCACGCGCGTCGCGACGGTCGAGAGCCGCCCGACGTCGGAGCCCGCGTCGTCCTCGGTCATCGCGTTGGCGGCCACCAGCTCGCCCGCGCACATGCCGGGCAGCAGGCGGTCGCGCACCTCGTCGCTGGCGAAGGTCGCGATGGGCATCGCGCACGCGAGCAGGTGCGCGCCGGCGGCGAACACCAGCCCGGTGTCGGGGCACGCCCGCCCGAAGGCCTCCAGCAGGTGCGCGGTCTCGAGCGCGCCCAGGCCGCCGCCGCCGTGGCTCTCCGGCACGGCGAGGCCGAGCAGGCCGAGCTCGCCGCACGCGCGCCACTCGGCCCGCGTGAACCACGGCTGCTCGCGGTCGTACGGGGTGACGGCGCCGAGCCGCTGCGAGGCGGCGGCGAGCATCTCGTCGTACGCCTTGCGCTGCACGTCGGTCCACGACAGGTGCATGGGCTCCTCGGGGCGGGCTAGAGCGGGATGTTGCGCTGGTAGCCGGACCGCCGGGGATGCGCGGCGATCGCCTCGGCGACCGCTCGCCTCGTCTCCTTGGGCTCGACGATCGCGTCGACGACGCCGAGCTCGACGCCGCGCTGGAGGCCGCCGGTGTGGGCGATGTGATCGGCGACGAGCCGCTGGAGCAGCGACTCCCTTGCGTCTCCGTCCGGGACCGCCGCCAGCTCGCGGCGGTGCAGCACCTGCACCGCCGAGCGGGCGTTCATGATGCCGATCTCGGCGGTGGGCCACGCGAGCACCGTGCTCGCGCCGAGGCCCTTGCTGTTCATGGCGATGTACGCGCCGCCGAACGCCTTGCGGGTCACCACCGTCACCCGCGGCACCGACGAGCCGGCGAAGGCGTGCAGCAGCTTCGCACCGCGGCGCACGACGCCCTCGCGCTCCTGGCCGACGCCGGGCAGGTAGCCGGGCACGTCGACGAGGACGAGGAGCGGGATGCCGAGGGCATCGCACATCCGGACGAACCGCGCCGCCTTGTCGCCCGCGGCCGCGTCGAGGCAGCCGCCCATGTGCAGCGGGTTGCTGGCGACGATCCCGACCGTGTGGCCGGCGAGGCGGCCCAGCGAGGTGTGGACGTTGGCCGCCCACCTGCGCTGGAGCTCGAGCGCCGGCTCGTCGAGCAGCGCGTCGACCAGCGGGCGCACGTCGTACGCGCGGCGGGCCGAGTCGGGCAGCACCTCGGCGGGATCGGCGTCGTCGCCGAGCTTGGAGAAGTCGACCAGGCCCGGCGTGCCCAGCAGCTGGCCCACCCGCCTCGTGAGCTCGAACGCCTCGTCGTCGCTCTCGGCGGTCAGGTGCGCGACGCCGCTCTTGCGGCCGTGCATCGCGGGCCCGCCGAGCTGCTCGGCGGTGACGTCCTCGCCGGTCACGCTCCGCACGACCCCCGGCCCGGTCACGAAGATCTTGCCCTCCGGGCCCATGACCACGACGTCGGTGAGCGCCGGCCCGTACGCCGCGCCGCCGGCGGCGGGCCCGAGCACGAGCGAGATCTGCGGCACCGAGCCCGACGCGTGGGTGATGGCGGTGAAGACGCGGGCGACGCCGTCGAGCGAGCGGACGCCCTCGTGCAGCGCAGCCCCGCCCGAGTGCCACACCCCGATGACCGGGCGGCCGTCCTGCTGGGCGTGACCGATCGCGTGGACGATGCGGTCGCACCCCGCAGCGGTGAGCGCGCCGCCCTTGACCGCTCCGTCGGTGACGTACGCGTAGGCCTGCTGGCCCGACATCCGCAGCTTGGCCGCCACGACGCCCGTCGAGTCCGGCGGGTCGAGCAGCTCGAGCGTGCCGCGGTCGGCCAGCCGCTCGAGGATGCCGAGCACGCTCGGGGAGGAGGACCGGCGGGACTGGGGCGCGGACGACCCGTCCTGCTGCGGGTACGGCATGAGGAGGCTCCAACGCGAACGAATGACGCAAAACGTCGGCACGACGAATATGGTCGACTAACTCATCAAAGAATGAAATTAGCGACTGAAAAGTCGCCAGTCAACCGGTCGGCTTGCTGCCATCGTGCTGTCGTCATTCGCCGGTCACGCGCTCGTCATGCGCCTGTCATCGGGCCGTCAGGCGCTGGTCAGGCGATCGGAACTCCGTGGTTTCTCTAGTTTTGCGGACCTGCGCAGCGGTGCGGGCAATCGCTCGCGGATTCGGGCCGGCGGCCATTCGCGCACCCTCGTGATGCTGAGTCGCGGCCCCGGTGCGCGCGCTCCGCTGCGCATTTCCCGGGCCCCGGGCGGCTTGCGCGCCGGCCGGGCAGCGACCCGCCCCCCGCGCGGGTCGCTGCCCGTGGCCGCACCGGGAACCGGAGCGACGGACGGGGCGTGGATGAGCAGATGGGGAGGGGGTGACGAGCGGCGGGCGAGCGGGTCAGGAGGCCTCGGTGAAGATCGCCGAGTGCGCCCGTGCCGCGATGCGCCGCTGCGCGCGCTCCTCGCCGGTGAGGCCGCCCCAGATGCCGGAGCTCTCGCCGTTCTCGGTGGCGAACTGGAGGCAGTCCGCGCGCACCGGGCAGACCGCGCAGATCTGCTTGCATGCGATCACCCGGAGCCGCCGGGTGGCCGGCCCCTCCCCGCGGCGGCCGTAGAACAGCTCGGGGTCGGCATCCCTGCACGCCGCTCGGTCGCGCCAGGGCTCCCACACCCAGCGGCCGAGCTCATCGACGCGCGCTCCGGTCATCGGGTACCTCCCAGGAAGTCAACGTGCCGGGAACTCTACGGGGACCGACTTCCGGTTGGCAACCGCGAGTTTTCCGGCGACCACGGGCTGCAACCACCCGGGCAACCGTCGAAGTCTAAGCCCGTTGAATTGAGTGTCAAGCCCGGGCCCTGATACGTGCGGCGCAAGCCACCGATGACGCATGCCGAGGCACTACGCAGCGCAATCCCCTGTCGCGCAAGGCGATCCGCGCATCGTCACGCAGCGCGACCGTCGTGCGCACTCGCCGGTGCTCATGGGTTGCGCCGGCTTTCGGGCGACTTCTAGCGTGGGAGCGCGCCCCACGTCGAGGCATGGACGTGCGGGCCTCGAAAGCTCGGGGGAGCCCCTTCATGACCCATGGCTCAGCCATCGATACGACGCTGCTCGCGATCGCCGTGGTCGTCCTCGTCGGCGTGGTGGCCGGCCACGCCCTGCGCCGCTTCGGCCAGCCGGCGGTGGTGGGCGAGATCATCGCCGGCGTGCTGCTCGGGCCCAGCGCGCTCGGCGTGCTGCCCGGCCACCTCATGGCGCGGCTGTTCACGACTGACGCGCAGCATGCGCTGAGCATCCTCGGGCAGGTGGGCCTGCTCGTGTTCATGTTCGCGCTCGGGGCGACCATGGAGCACGAGGCGCTGTCCGGCAGGGGCGCCCAGGTGACGGCGATCTCGCTCGCCGGGCTGCTGGTGCCGTTCGGCGCCGGCCTGCTGCTCGCCGTCGCCGTCCACGCCTGGTGGCCCTCCGGCGAGGAGCCGAGCGCGAGCCTGCTCGCCTTCACGCTCTTCCTCGGCGCCGACATGTCGGTGACCGCGTGGCCGGTGCTCGCCCGCCTGCTCGCCGACCAGCGGCTCGACCGCACCCGGCTCGGCTCCACGTGCCTCGCGATCGCCGCGGTCATCGACATCGCGGCCTGGCTGCTGCTGGTCGCGGTGGTCGCCGTCGTGCGCTCCAGCGGCCCGGGCGAGCTGCTGCGGCTGGCCTCGTCCGCGCTCGGCCTGGTGCTGCTGACCCGGCACCTCGTCCGCCCGCTGCTGCGCCGGGCGCTCGATCGCTACGCCGGCGGGGCGGTGCCGCCCGCGGCCGCGGCCGTCATGCTCGCGGCCATCCTGGTGATGTCGTGGGTCACCGTCGCGGTCGGGCTGCACCAGATCTTCGGCGCCTTCCTCCTCGGCCTCGCGATGCCGCGTGGCCGGCTGCATCCGGTCACCGTCAGCGTGCTGGAGCGGCTGCAGGGAGTCGGCACCCTGCTGCTGCCGCTGTTCTTCGTCACCGTCGGCCTCGCGGTCGACGTGCGCGCGCTCACGCCGTGGGCGCTGCTCGTCCTCGTCGTCGTGCTGGTGGTCGGGAGCACGTCGAAGGTGGCGAGCGTCGGCACCGCCGCTCGGCTGACGGGCGAGCCGTGGCGGGCGGCGATCACCATGGGAACGCTGATGAACACCCGCGGGCTGACCGAGCTGGCCGTCCTCGACGTCGGCTTCTCGCTCGGCGTGCTGAGCAAGGAGATGTTCGCCGTGCTCATCATCGCGTCGATCACGGGGACGAGCTTGACGGTCCCGGCGCTGCGGATCATCCGGTTGGATCCCGACGCCGAGGCGCTGCGCCCGTACGGCACGGGGGGCGCGGAAGGCGCCGGCGACGAGCGCCGCGACCACGAGCCGGACGCGGCGGTCATCGCTGGCCGGATGGCCTCCTGAGCCTGGCCGACAGCTCGTCGGCCGCCCGTGCGGCGCCGGCCGCCAGCCGGGCCACGATCGTGCCGGCCGGGGCCTCCTCGGCCAGCTCGTGGGCCTGGCCGGCCCACAGGTTGAGCCCGCCGGCGTCGCCGGCGCTGCGGGCCGCGGCGCGCAGCGGGACGGTCATGTGGTGGACCTGCGGGTAGCCGACCGGCGCGTCGGCGTCGTGCTCGGCCAGGAAGCCGTTGACGATCCCGCGGGCCCGGCGGCCGGTGAAGGCCCTCGTCAGCCGGGTGTCGCCGGGGGCGGCGACCGCGGCCCGGTGCGGCGGCGACGTGGCCGCCTCCGGGCAGCGCAGGAAGGCCGTGCCGAGCGAGACGGCGGCGGCGCCAGCCGCGAGCGCGGCGGCCACGCCCGGCCCGTCGCCGATGCCGCCGCTCGCGACCAGCGGCAGGCCGGTGCGCCGCGCCACCAGGCGGAGCAGCGGCAGGACGCCGTAGTCGTCGGTGTCGTCGGCGCCGCCACGGTGCGCCCCCGCCTCTGCGCCCTGCAGGACGAGGGCGTCGGCGCCGAGGCGCTCGGCGGCCTCGGCCCGGTCGGGGCGGGTCAGCGTGATCCAGACCTCGCTGCCGGCGGCGTGCAGCGCCTCGACCGCCTCGGCGCCCGGCAGCTCGAACGCGAACGACACGACGGCCACCGCGGGCCCGGCCGGCCCGGCTGACTCCGTCAGCGCGGCGATCTTGGCCGGGTAGTCGTCGTCGTCCCAGCGCCCCTCCCCCACGCTCGTCCCCAGGCGCGCCGCGGCCGGGGCCAGCCGCCGCCGGTAGGCGTCGAGCGCCTCGTCGCTCACCGGGTCGCGCCTCGGCACGAAGACGTTGACCCCGAACGGCGCGCCGGTCAGCCGGCGCACCGCCGCCACCTGCTCCATCGTCTGCGCTGCCGAGCGGTAGCCGGCGGCGAGGAAGCCCAGCCCGCCGGCCTCGCCCACCGCCGCGACCAGCTCGGGCGTCGAGGGGCCGCCACCCATCGGCGCGGCGATGATCGGATGGCGCAGGCGCCCGATGACCGCGCTCATGGCCGGCTCACCGCGCCGGCCCGGCGAGGCCGGGCAGCCCGATCGGATTGCTGGCCGGCAGCGCCCGGGCTGCCGCGGCCGCCAGCGGGCCGAGCAGCCGCTCCACGTCCTGGGCGCCGTCGGCCCCGCCGGCATCGAGGTGCCGCCAGGCCCGCCCGGCCGCGCGGTCGGTCGCCGCCTCCACCTCGCGGAAGCGGCGCCGCCCCTCGTCCGTCGGCTCGCCGGTCGCGGCGAGCCAGCCGCGCTCGGCCAGCCGGGCGCGGGCGGCCGCCCACTCCTCGTCCGTCCAGCCGCGGTTGGGCTGCAGGTCCTCGCGGCGCAGGTCGAGCGCGGCGCGCCAGACCAGCGACTCGCACCCGTCGAGGCCGGCGGCGACGAGAGCGGCCACGTGGCCGTCGCCCCGGTGCTCGCGCAGCACCGTCGCGGCATGCCAGAGCCGGCCGAGGTCGTCGGCCGGCGCCGCGACGGCCGCGTTCGCCGCGCCGAGGGCACGACCGGCGAGGTCGGCCCCGTCCACCGCGCGCTGCAGCGCGTCGGCCGCGGCCGCCACCGGCGCGTCGGCCGGCAGCAGCCGGCGCAGGGCGGCCACCGCGCCCTCGACGCGCACCTGCAGGGCTCGCTGCGGACTGACCCGGGTCCAGATGTCGGGCAGGGCCCGGGCCACCATCGCGGGCGCGAAGCCGAAGAAGAGCGCGGTGACCGGCGCCGCCTCCACCGGCCCGAGCGGTGCGGTGCGGCCGGCGAAGTAGCCGCGCCAGTAGCCGCGCACCCCCGCGCCCTCCCAGGCGGCGCGCGCCTCGGGGCTGAAGTACGTCACCGCGTGCAGCGGCTCGTACCTGGCCCACAGCCGCCGGGCGGTGGGCAGCGGCGTCCGATCGCTCACGTCATCCCTCCCAGGTGCTCCGGCCCCGTCCCGAGCAGTCTCCCGCCCGCCGGTCAGGGCCTCGTGACGGAGGGCGGGGGGAGCGCATCGGGGACAGCTGAGGCAGCGGAGGCAGCGGAGGCGGAGCGCAGCGGCGGGGCGTCCAGCGGGCAGTTCCGGTCGGCCGGCTCGCGGCTGCGGTCGCCGTTGCTGATGGTCACGGCGGCCAGCGCCCCGCCGAGCGCGCACGAGACGGCCGCGACCAGCATCGCGGTGCGGAAGCCGGCCTCGAAGTCGGCGGGGTGCAGGTACGCCGCGCCGGTGAGGCCGCCGGCAGCCGGCAGCACGGCGACGGCGAGCGCGCCGGCGGCCCTCGCCACCGCGTTGTTGAACGCCGACGCGACCCCCGCATGGCGATCCGGCGCCGCGGCCAGCACCGTCGAGGTCAGTGGCGCGACCGTGAACGCGAGCCCGAGCCCGAGCACGACCGCCGCCGGCAGCACCTGCGTGAGGTAGTCGCCGCGCTCGTCGATCCGGGCGAGCAGCGCGACCCCGCCGGCCACGACCAGCGGGCCGGCGCTCATCTGCAGCTTCGGCCCGATCCGGGCGGCGAGCGAGCCGGACCACGACGACAGCGCCAGCATGAGCGCGGTCACCGGCAGCAGGGCGGTGCCGGCGGCCGTCGGGGAGTAGCCGGCGACCTGCTGGAGCTCGATGGGCAGCAGGAACAGGACCCCCCCGAGCGCCGCGTAGACCAGGAACGTCACGGCGTTGGCCGCGTCGAACTGGCGCGACCGGAACAGCTCGAGCGCCAGCATCGGGTGCGCGACGAGGCGCTCGACGACGACGGTGGCGACCAGCGCGACGACGCCGACGACCAGGCTCGCCACCACCAGCGGGCTGCTCCAGCCCTTGGCCGGACCCTCGATGCCGGCGTACGTCACGCCGGAAAGGCCGATCGTCGCGAGGGCGCCGCCGAGCAGGTCGGGACGGCCGCTGGCGGCGGGGTCGCGCGACTCCGGCACGTGCCGGCGAGCGATGACCACGACGGCGACGGAGAGCGGCAGGTTGATCAGGAAGATGTAGCGCCAGGACGCCGCCGAGACCAGCCACCCGCCGACCAGCGGGCCGGCGGCGGTCGCCACGCCGCCGAGGCCCGACCACGCACCGATCGCCCGGGGCCGGTCGGTGGGGGCGAACGACGACTGGAGGATCGCGAGGCTGCCGGGCATGAGCAGGGCGCCCCCGATGCCCTGGAGGGCGCGCGCCGCGGTGAGCGCGGTGGCGCTCGGAGCGATGCCGCACAGCAGCGACGCGGTTGCGAACCAGACGACCCCGAAGAGGAACACCCGCCGCCGCCCGTACCGGTCGCCGAGCGCCCCGGCTAGCAGCAGCAGGCCCGCCAGCGTGAGCGCGTAGCCGGTGACCACCCACTGCAGCGCCGCGACGTCGACCCGGAAGTCGCGGCCGATCGACGGCAGCGCGATGCCGACCACGGTGGCGTCGAGCGCGGCGATGCCGGAGCCGAGCACGGCCGCGGCGACGACCCACCGGCCGCGCGCGGTGCCCATCCGCAGCCCGCCTGGCACGAGCGCGTCGGCCGGGAGCGCCGTCATCGTCCGCGCCAGAGCCGGTCGATCGCCTGCAGGACCCGCTTGTCCGAGACGGGGTGCGCGGTGCCGAGCGCCTGGGCGAAGTAGCTGACGCGCAGCTCCTCCAGCATCCAGCGCAGCGAGCGGACCGCCTCCTCGTCGCGCGCGGCCGGCGGCAGCGCGTCGACCACGTCGCGGTATTCCTGCTCCAGCTCGTGCAGGCGGCCCATCCGGGCGAGGTCGCGCGCCGGGTCGGCTCGCATCGCCTCGAGCCGGCGGCTGATGCCGGTCACGTACCGGGGAATGTCCGGCAGCCGGCGCAGGCCGGTCTCGCTCACGAAGCCGGAGTGGACCAGCGCGTCGAGCTGGGCCTCGACGTCGGCGATCGCCGGCTGCAGCACCTGGTGCGGCTCGTGCGGGATCGCCGCGCGCACGGCGTGCGCGGCGTCGAGGATCCGGGCGACGGTCGTCACGACGTCGCCCGTGACGTCGACCAGGGCGGTGCGCACGCGGTCCTGGAGCTTGCCGAAGCCCTCCTCGTCCCAGGCCGGGCCGCCGCTCTCGGCGACGATGCCGTCCACGGCGCAGACGACGCAGTCGTCCAGCAGCTCGCGCGCACCCGGGTACGGGCTGCGGGCCAGCGACAGCTTGGTCCGGTTGTCGAGCGTCCGGTGGACGGCCCGCAGCGGGCTCGGGACGGTCAGCAGCAGCAGCCGCCTGGTGCCGCGCCGCATCGCGCTGTCCTGCTCGGCTGGCGATTCCAGCGCCCGCACCGCCACCGCGTCGCCCTCGTCGACCAGCGCGGGATAGCCGGTGACGGCGTGGCCGTCCTGCCGGGCCTCGAAGGAGCGCGGGACCGTGCCGAACGTCCACGACCGCGAGCCGGCTCGCTCCACCGCGCGGGCGGCGCCGGCGATGGCGGCGCGCACGTCGGGGGCGAGCCGTTCCCGCAGCTCGTCCAGGTCCTTGCCGCTCGCCAGCTCGCGGCCGCCGGCGTCGTGGACGAGGAACGTCATGCGCAGGTGCGGCGGGAGCCGGTCGAGCTGCCAGCTCCCGGGCGGGATCGCGACGCCGGTCATCCGCAGCAGCTCGTGCTCGAGCGCCGGCAGCAGCGGCCCGTCGCCAGGGCTCAGCCGGTCGAGCACTGCCCGCGCGACGTCCGGCGCGGGGACGAAGCTGCGCCGGACGGCCTTCGGCAGCGACCGGAGCAGCGCGGTGACCAGCTCGTGGCGCCGGCCTGGCACGTGCCAGTCGAACCCCTCGGTCGACAGCCCGCCGAGCGCCGTCACCGGGACGTGCACCGTCACCCCGTCGATCGCCTCGCCCGGCTCGAACCGGTAGGTCAGCGGGAGCCGCAGGTCGCCGCCCTGCCACTCGTCCGGGTGGTCGCGCTCGTCGAGCGAGCCCACGTCGCCGGCCGATTCGTCGATGAGCATCCCGGTCGTGAGGTCGAGCAGTCCGGGCGTCGCCTTGCGCGCGCGCTTCCACCAGCTGTCGAAGTGGCGGGCCGAGACGACCCCGGCAGGGATGCGCTCGTCGTAGAGCTCGAAGAGCCGCTCCTCCCCCACCGCGATGCCCCGCCGGCGGACCCGGTCCTCGAGCGCCTCGACCTGCCGGAGCATCTCCTGGTTGTGGGCGAGGAAGGCGTGCTGCGCGTCCCAGTCCCCCTCCACCAGCGCGCAGCGGATGAACAGCTCGCGCGCGACCTGCGGATCGACCGGTGCGTACGGCACGCGGCGCGACGCGACGATCGGCAACCCGTACAGCGTCACCCGCTCGTAGGCCATGACGGCGCCGCGCTTGCGGTCCCAGTGCGGCTCGCTGTAGCTGCGCTTGACCAGGTGCGCGCCGAGCGACTCGGCCCACTCCGGCTCGATGCGGGCGACCACCCGCGCCCAGAGCCGCGAGGTCTCGACCAGCTCGGCCGCCATGACCCACCGTGGCGCCTTGCGGAACAGCGCCGAGCCCGGGAAGACGGCGAACCGCGCGCCGCGCGCGCCGGCGTAGTCCTGCCGCTCGGCGTCGCGGTAACCGATGTGCGAGAGCAGGCCGGCGAGCAACGACATGTGGATGCGGCGCGGGTCGGCCTCGCCGCTGCCCGGCGTCAGGCCGAGCCCGCGCGCGACCTCGCGGAGCTGGCCCACGACGTCCTGCCACTCGCGCACCCGCAGGAAGTTGAGGTGCTCGGCCCGGCAGAGCCGGCGGAACTGGTTGCCCGACAGCGCGCGCTGCCGCTCCCTGAGGTGGCGCCACAGGTTGAGGTAGGCGAGGAAGTCCGAGCTCTCGTCGGCGAAGCGGGCGTGGCTCTCGTCGGCCGCCTGCCGATGGGGGGCGGGGCGCTCGCGCGGGTCCTGGATGGCGAGCCCCGCGACGATGACGATGACCTCGTCGAGGCAGCCGTTGCGGTCGGCCTCCAGCACCATGCGCCCGAGCCGCGGGTCGACCGGCAGCGCGACGAGCGCCCGGCCGATGCCGGTGAGCCGGCGCCCCTTGCCCTCGGTGGCGGGCTCCAGCGCACCGAGCTCCTCGAGCAGCTGCTCGCCGTCGCTGATGCTGCGCCGGTCGGGCGGCTGGACGAACGGGAAGGCGGCGACGTCGCCGAGGCCGAGCGCGGTCATCTGGAGGATCACCGATGCCAGGTTGGTGCGCAGGATCTCCGGGTCGGTGTACTGGGGCCGCGACGCGTAGTCCTCCTCCGCGTACAGCCGGATGCAGATGCCGTCGGCCACCCGGCCGCAGCGGCCGGCCCGCTGGTCGGCCGACGCCCGCGAGATCGGCTCGATCGGTAGCCGCTGCACCTTCGTACGGCGGCTGTAGCGCGAGATGCGGGCGGTGCCGGGGTCGACCACGTACCGGATGCCCGGGACGGTGAGCGAGGTCTCGGCGACGTTGGTCGCGAGCACGACCCGGCGTCCGGCGTGGGGTGCGAAGACGCGGTGCTGCTCGGCCGCCGACAGCCGCGCGTACAGCGGCAGCACCTCGAGCGGTCCGCCGCGCGGGTCGCGGCGGCCCTTCAGCGCATCGGCGGCGTCCCTGATCTCGCGCTCGCCGCTGAGGAACACGAGCACGTCGCCCTGGCCCTTCGCGCACAGCTCGTCGACGGCGTCGCAGATCGCCCGGGCCTGATCGCGCTCGCCGTCGTCCTCCTCGCCGTCGCCATCCTCGCCGGTGCCCCGCAGGGGCCGGTAGCGCACCTCCACCGGGTAGCTGCGGCCGGTCACCTCGACGACCGGCGCGCCGCCGAAGTGCCGCGAGAAGCGATCGACGTCGATGGTGGCCGAGGTGATGACGACCTTGAGGTCGGGGCGACGGGGCAGCAGCTGCTTGAGGTAGCCGAGGATGAAATCGACGTTGAGGCTGCGCTCGTGGGCCTCGTCCACGATGATCGTGTCGTAGCGGGAGAGCATCCGGTCGCTCTGGATCTCGGCGAGCAGGATGCCGTCGGTCATCACCTTGACGAGCGTGTCGCCGCCGGTGCGGTCGGTGAACCGCACCTTGTAGCCGACGACCTCCCCCAGCGGCGTCCCGAGCTCGTCGGCGATGCGCTCGGCGACCGTGCGCGCGGCGATCCGCCGCGGCTGGGTGTGCCCGATGGTGCCGAGGACGCCGCGCCCGAGCTCGAGGCAGATCTTCGGCAGCTGCGTGGTCTTCCCCGACCCCGTCTCGCCCGCGACGATGACCACCTGGTGGTCGCGGATCGCGGCGAGGATGTCGTCCCTGCGCCGGCTGACCGGCAGCTCCTCCGGGTAGCCGACGGCCGGCACGGCGGCGCGGCGGCCGGCGACGCGCTCCTCGGCGGCCCCGATCTCGGCCTCGATCGCGGCCAGTGCGGCCGCGCGCTTGCCGGAGTCGCGCAGCTTGCGGGTGCCGTCGAGTCGCCGCTGCAGCCGCCACCGGTCCCGGAGCATCAGCTCCGGCAGGCGGCCGGCCAGCTCAGGGGCGGCGGAGGTCACGAGGGAGCAGCGCGGTCGCGGGCCCGGATGTTCCCTCGCCGGCGGCTCAGCCGGCCGTCCGCGGGGTCGGCGCCACCTGGTCGAGCGCGGCGAGGTCGTCGGGCGCCGGCTGCCACTCGCCGGCCGCGACGTTGGCCGCGACCTGCTCCGGCTTGGTCGCGCCGGCGATGACCGACGCGACCGCCGGTTGCGCCGCGAGGCCGCCGATGGCGACGTCGAGCAGCGAGATGCCCCGCTCGGCCGCATACGACTGGAGCTTCTCCACGACGTCGAACCGGGCGGCGGCGAGCCGCTCCGGTCGCTGCGCCAGCCTCGTGCCCGGCGGTGCGGCCTCTCCCCTGCGGTACTTGCCGGTGAGCAGCCCGCTGGCGAGCGGGAAGAACGGCAGGATGCCCACGCCGTAGCGCTCGCACGCCGGCACCAGCTCGGCCTCGACCTCGCGCTCCAGCAGGCTGTAGTGGTTCTGCGCGCTGATGAAGCGCGGCAGCCCGCTCGTCCTCGCGATCCAGTCGGCGTCGGCCACCTGCCAGGCCGCGAGGTTCGACGACCCGACGTAGCGCACCTTGCCCTCGGCGACCAGGTCGCCGAGGACGGCCAGCGTCTCGGCCATGGGCGTGCACGCGTCGGGACGGTGCAACTGGTAGAGGTCGATGTGGTCGGTCCGCAGCCGGCGCAGCGAGCGCTCGACCGCCAGGCGCACGTAGCGGCGGGACGCCCGGGCGCCCCAGTCGGGGCCGAGCGCGCCGTCGAGGTCCGAGCCGAACTTGGTGGCGATGACGACCTGGTCGCGCCGCCCCTGCAGGGCCTCGCCGAGCAGCTCCTCCGAGCGGCCGTAGCTGTCCGCCGTGTCGAGCAGGTTGACCCCGGCCTCGATCGCGGCGTCCACGACTGCCCGCGTCGCCTCGAGGTCGAGCCGGGTGCCGAAGTTGTTGCAGCCGAGCCCCACCACGCTGACCACGAGCCCCGAGTCGCCGAGCGTCCGGTATCGCACGAGCGTCGTCCTCCTTCGCCGTTTCCCTGGTCCGGTTTCCTGGTTCGGTGGCCTTCGTGGTTCAGTCCCTGCCGCGCAGCAGCGACACCCGGAACGGGCGCAGCTCGCCACGGGCGTAGCCGCCGGCCAGCACCGGGTCGTCGTCCATGATCCGGCGGGCCGTCTCCTCGTTCGGCGCCTCGAAGACCGCGATGCCGGTGTTGACCTCGCCGAGCGTCGGGCCGACGAGGACGATCACGCCGTCGGCGAGCAACCGCTTGAACCGCTCGAAGTGCTCGCCCCAGACGGCGCGCTCCTCGTCGGTCATCGTCGCGGCGAAGTTCTCCCGCGGCGGGTGGACGAAGTACAGCCACTCGGCCATGCCAGACCCTCTCGCTGCGTACGGCGACGGCTTCCCGTCCAGCTCACCACGACGCCGCGGCGGCGCGGGCACCGGGTGGGCGTCAGGGCGTGGCGGCCGGCTCGCGAAGCGCGCGCGGCAGGTAGGCCGCGCCCGGGCCGGCCGACGCCGCCACGTCCGACGGGTTGGAGATGGCGCAGCGTCGCAGCGACAGGCAGCCGCAGCCGATGCAGGAGTCGAGCCCGTCGCGCAGGGCCGTCAGCGCGGCGATCTGATCGTCGAGGCGCCGCCGCCAGCCGCGGGAGAGCCGGGTCCAGTCGGCCCTCGTCGGGGTGCGCCCGGACGGCAGCTGGGCGAGGGCCGCCGCCACCTCGTCGAGGCTCAGCCCGACGTTGCGGGCGGCACGGATGAACGCCAGCCGCCGCAGCACCTGCCGCTCGTACCGGCGCTGCCCGCCCGTCGTGCGCACCGGCGCGAGCAGCCCCAGCCGCTCGTAGTAGCGCAGCGCGGACGGGGCGAAGCCGCTCCGCGTGGCCACCTCGCCGACCGTCAACAGATCAGGTGCCAGCACGACCATCACCTCTTGACTTCAAGTTGACTTCAACTCCCAGGATGACTCCCGTAGGACTTCGACGCAAGGAGACGACATGCCCGTCGCACTCATCACCGGCGCCTCGCGTGGCCTCGGCGAGGCGATCGCCCATGCCCTCGCGGCCCGCAGCTGGTCCCTCGTGATCGACGCCAGGAGGGCCGCCGACCTCGCCGCCACGGCCGGGAAGCTCGGCGCGGTCGAGGTGGTCGCGCTCCCGGGGGACGTCACCGATCCGGCGCACCGCCGCGAGCTGGCTGCCGCGGCCGCCCGGTTAGGCCGGCTCGACCTGCTCGTGAACAACGCGAGCGCGCTCGGCCCCAGCCCCCTGCCACCACTGGCCGACTACCCGCTGGACGAGCTGCGGGCGGTGTACGAGGCCGACGTGCTCGCGCCGCTCGCGATCCTCCAGCTGACCCTGCCGCTGCTCACCGCGTCCGGCGGGGCGGTGGTCGACGTCAGCTCCGACGCGGCCGTCGAGCCCTACCCCGGCTGGGGCGGGTATGGCTCGGCCAAGGCGGCGCTCGACCAGCTCACCGCCGTGCTCGCCGCAGAGCGACCGGCGCTGCGCGTCTACGCGTTCGACCCCGGCGACATGCGCACCGAGATGCACCAGCTCGCCTTTCCGGGCGAGGACATCTCCGACCGGCCGGAACCGCGCACCGTGGTGCCCGCGCTGCTGCGCCTCCTCGACGAGCGCCCGGCGAGCGGCCGCTACCGGGCTGCCGAGCTCGCCCCCGCGGGTGCCAGGTGACCGCGGCCCTGGCCGGCGGGCTGCCCGTACCGGTCGACGTCGAGATGCCGGCCGGCGCGGCGGCGACGGAGCCGCCCGAGGAGCGCGGCCTCGCCCGCGACGGGGTGCGGCTGCTGGTCGCGTGGCCAGGCGGCCTGCGGCACGCCGTCTTCGCCGACATCGGCGACTTCCTCGCGCCCGGTGACCTCCTCGTGGTCAACGACTCGGCCACGCTGGCCGCCGCGGTCGACGGCCACCGGCGCGGCGAGCCGGTCACCGTCCACTTCTCGACCGGGCGGCCCGACGGCGCGTGGGTGGTCGAGCTGCGCGCGCCAGCCCCGGCGACCGGCCCCCTCCGCGATGCGCGGCCGGGCGACCTGGTCGAGCTGCCGGCCGGCGCATCGATCACGCTGCTCGCCGCGCACCCCGACCCGCTGGCCGGGCGCAGCCGGCTCTGGCGCGGCATCGTCGCCGTCGAGGGACCGGTGGAGGCCTACCTCGCCCGCCACGGCCGGCCCATCACGTACGGCTACGTCACCGGGCGCTGGCCGCTCGCTGCCTACCAGACGGTCTTCGCGCGCGAGCCCGGCAGCGCGGAGATGCCGAGCGCCGGCCGGCCGTTCAGCACCGGGCTCGTCACCTCGCTGGTCTCGCGCGGCGTCCTCGTCGCACCCGTGACGCTGCACGCCGGCGTCTCCTCGCTGGAGGCGGGCGAGCCCCCGCAGCCCGAGCCGTTCCGGGTGCCGGTGCCGACGGCGCGCCTGGTGCAGCACGTACGGCGCTCGGGCGGGCGGGTCGTCGCCGTGGGCACCACCGTGACCCGCGCGCTGGAGACGGTCGCGGCGCCCGACGGCACGGTGCGGCCCGGCACCGGATGGACCGACCTCGTCCTCGGCCCCGACCGGCCGGCGCGGGTGGTGACCGGCCTGGTCACCGGCTGGCACGAGCCGGGCGCGTCGCACCTGCTGCTGCTCGAGGCGGTGGCCGGTGCCGAGCTGGTGCGCGGGGCGTACGCCGAGGCCGTGCGGGCGGGCTACCGGTGGCACGAGCTCGGCGACAGCTGCCTGCTGCTGCCGGAGGGGATGGCAAGCTGAGGGGAACGACTCCGGGAGGACGACCGTGTCGATCACCCCACAGCCTGCCGCACCGGGGCCGATGCCGGCCGCGTTCTTCGGCCACGGCAGCCCGATGAACGCGCTCGAGACCAACCGCTACACGCGGACCTGGCAGTCGTTCGGCCGCTCGGTGCCGAGGCCGCGGGCGATCCTCGTCGTGTCCGCGCACTGGTACATCAACGCGACGGCGGTCACCGCGATGGCCCGCCCCCGTACCATCCACGACTTCTACGGCTTCCCGCCGGAGCTGTTCGCCGTCGACTACCCCGCACCCGGACTGCCCGAGCTCGCCACCGAGATCAGCGACGCGGTGGCACCGACGTGGATCGGTGCGGACGTCGACTCCTGGGGCATCGACCACGGCACGTGGTCGGTGCTGGTGCATGCGTTCCCCGACGCGTCGATCCCCGTGGTGCAGCTCTCCATCAACGCCGACAAGGACTTCGACTACCACCTGGAGCTGGGCGCGAAGCTCGCGCCGCTGCGCGAGCGCGGCATCCTCGTCATCGCCAGCGGCAACGTGGTGCACAACCTGCGCGGGATGGACTGGCACCTGACCGACGCCGGGTACGACTGGGCGCAGCGCTTCGACGACGACGCCAAGGAGCGCATGGCCACCGACCCGACCGGGGTCACCAGGCTCGACGCGCACCGCGACTTCCGCAACGCGGTGCCGACCCCCGACCACTTCATCCCGCTGCTCTACCTCGCCGGCCTGGCCGACGCGGCGGGGAGCGGCACCGACGTGATCGTCGACGGGTACGCATACGGATCGTTGTCGATGACGGCCTACTCGCTGGGCATGGCGTGCCCGCCCGCGGAGGGCGGCGACGCCGGCGCACCGGCCGGCCCGGGCGACGTGCCGCCCGACGAGTCCAACATCTGACCCGACGCGACGCATGGCCGCCCCTCCGGCGGGCAGCACCAGGCGGCTCGCAGGTGCGAAGGAGGGCGCATGGATCTGATCGCGACGACGACGGTCGGCAAGGATCCGCAGGAGGTCTACGCCTACTGGCGGGCGCTGACCCACCTGCCGGACTTCATGGCGCACGTCGAGGACGTCCGCCCTGACAGCGACGCGCGCAGCCACTGGCGGGTCAGCGCGCCGTTCGGCAGGACCGTCGAGTGGGACGCCGAGATCATCGAGGACGTCCCCGGCGAGATCCTGGCCTGGCGATCTGTCGAGGGCGCCGACGTCGCCAACGCCGGCATCGTCCGCTTCTCGCGCGCCCCGAGGGACCAGGGCACCGAGCTGCGCGTGACGATCAGCTACGACGTCCCCGGCGGCAAGCTCGGCGAGGCGCTCGCCCGCTGGGGCGGCGAGGACCCGCACCAGCAGCTCGACGACGACCTGCGCCGGTTCAAGCAGGTGATGGAGACCGGCGAGGTCGTCCGTTCCGAGGGAGCTCCGTGGGGCAAGCGCGCCCGCAAGGAGTTCCCGCAGCACGCGGCCCGTCCCCTGACCGACGACGAGGTGATCGACCTGACCGGCGAGGAGGTGCACGCGTGAGGGCGAACTGCTGGATGGGCGTGAACGAGGTCGAGGTGCAGGAGGTCCCGGATCCGAGGATCCTCAACGGCCGCGACGCGATCGTGCGCATCACCTCGACCGCGATCTGCGGGTCGGACCTGCACCTCCTCGACGGCTACGTCCCCACGATGCAGGCCGGCGACATCATGGGCCACGAGTTCATGGGCGAGGTGGTCGAGCTCGGCAGCGCCGTCGACCGGTCGAAGCTCGAGGTCGGCGACCGGGTGGTCGTCCCCTTCCCGATCGCCTGCGGCGCGTGCGCGCAGTGCAAGCGCGGCCTGTACTCCACGTGCGAGAACAGCAACCCGAACGCCGGCATGGCCGAGAAGATGTTCGGGCACCCCGTCGCCGGCGTCTTCGGCTACTCCCACCTGACGGGCGGGTTCGCCGGTGGGCAGGCGGAGTACGCACGGGTGCCGTTCGCCGACGTCGGCCCGCTGCGCATCGAGTCCGACCTCACCGACGAGCAGGTGCTGTTCCTGTCCGACGTCCTTCCCACGGGCTACATGGGCGCGGAGATGTGCGACATCGAGGACGGCGACATCGTTGCGGTCTGGGGCGCCGGCCCAGTCGGCCAGTTCGCGATGGACAGCGCGCGGGTGCTCGGCGCCGCGCAGGTGATCGCGATCGACAAGGAGCCGTACCGGCTGCAGATGGCCGCCGACGCAGGCCACGTCACGATCAACTTCGAGGAGGTCGACGTCCGCTCGCTACTGCTGGACCTGACCGGCGGGCGCGGCCCCGACAAGTGCATCGACGCCGTCGGCCTCGAGGCGACGCACGGCAGCTCGCACCTCAACGCGTACGACCGCGTCAAGCAAGCCACCCGTGCGGAGTCCGACCGCCCGCACGCGCTGCGCCAGGCGATCCTGTCGTGCCGCAGCGGCGGCATCGTCTCCGTCATCGGCGTGTACGGCGGGCTGCTCGACAAGTTCCCCGCCGGCGCGTGGATGAACAGGGCGCTCACCCTCAGGGCCGGGCAGTGCCACGTGCAGAAGTACATGAGGCCGCTGCTCGACCGGATCGAGAGCGGCGAGATCGACCCTACCCGGATCATCACCCACCGGCTGCCCCTCGAGCAGGCGCCGCACGGCTACGACATCTTCAAGAACAAGCAGGACGACTGCGAGAAGGTCGTGCTCACGCCCTAGCGCCGGCTCTCCTCAGACGTCGCCGCGGCAGGTGATGGAGGAGCCTGGTCAGACGGTTGCCGCAAGACCGACGACCGCCTGACCTATCGCGCCGCGTGCCGGAAGTTGCGGTAGCGGCGCCGCCACGCATTGCCGTGATGCGAGAGTCGCCCGGCTCAACTGCAGCCGGAGGTGCTGCCGCAGGACTCGCAGACGTAGCAGCTGCCGGCGGGGCGCATCTTGACCCCGCAGGTGAAGCAGAGCGGCGCGTCGACGGCGGTCCTGGTGGAGATCGGCGCATTGGTGCCGGCGCCGCTCTCGGCTGGAGCGACGGTCGGCGCGGCGCTCGCCGCCGCGTCCCCGGTCGGCTCGTCGTCGGCGTGCTTGGGTCGCTCCACCGGTGCGGACTGCGCCAGCCCTTCGACGTCGACGCTCTCGTCGGCCGTACCGGCCGCCGGCGCCGGGGCGTCGTACGCGCCGGACTCCACGGCCCGGATGCGCTCCTCCGCCGTGAAGATGCCGTACTCGGCGCGGACGTCGTAGGGCAGGTGGTCGAGCGCGAGGCGCCGGAAGATGTAGTCCATCACCGACTGGGCCATCCGGATGTCCGGGTCGTCGGTCATGCCGGCCGGGTCGAACCGCATGTTGATGAACTTCGAGACGTAGGTCTCCAGCGGCACGCCGTACTGCAGCGCGATGGACACCGCGATGGAGAACGCATCCATGACGCCGGCGAGCGTCGAGCCCTGCTTCGACATCTTGAGGAAGACCTCGCCGAGCCCGTCGTCGGGGTAGTTCGACGCGGTCATGTAGCCCTCGGCACCACCGACCGAGAACGACACGGTGCGCGAGGGCCGCGACTTGGGCAGCCGCTTGCGGGTCGGCCGGAACTCCGGAGCGGCCGTGGTGGCGGCCTCGGTCTTGGTGCCGCGCGCGTCGGACAGCGGCTGCCCGACCTTGCACCCGTCACGGTAGATCGCGAGGGCCTTGAGCCCGAGCTTCCAGCCCTCGAAGTAGATCCGCTTCACCTCGTCGACCGTGGCGGTCTCGGGCATGTTGACGGTCTTGGAGATGGCGCCGGAGATGAACGGCTGGACGGCGGCCATCATTCGCACGTGCCCCATGGGGCTGATCGCACGGACGCCCATCGCGCAGTCGAAGACCTCGTAGTGCTCGGGCTTCAGGCCGGGCGCGTCGATGACGTTGCCCTCCCGCGAGATGTGCTCGACGATCGCCTCGATCTGCTCCTGCTGGTAGCCGAGCTTGGCGAGCGCGCGCGGGATCGTCTGGTTGACGATGCGCATCGACGCGCCACCGACGAGCTTCTTGTCCTTGACCAGCGCGAGGTCTGGCTCGATGCCGGTGGTGTCGCAGTCCATCATCAGGCCGATGGTGCCGGTCGGTGCGAGGACGGAGGCCTGCGCGTTGCGGTAACCGTGCTGCTCCCCCAGCGTCACCGCATCGGCCCATGCCTTGGCCGCCGCGTGCAGGACGCGCGCGTCGTCGGCGCCGATCGAGCGGACCGCGTCATTGGCCGCCTGGTGCTTGCGGACCACCCGCTTGTGCGGCACGGCGTTGCGGGCGTAGCCCTCGTACGGCCCGACGACCCCGGCCAGCTCGGCGGAGCGCTTGTAGGCGGTGCCCGTCATGAGCGACGAGATCGCCGCCGCCATCGCCCGGCCGCCCTCGGAGTCGTACGCGTGGCCGGTGGCCATCAGCAGCGCGCCCAGGTTGGCGTAGCCGATGCCGAGCTGCCGATAGGCCTTCGTCGTCTCGGCGATCGGCTCGGTCGGGAAGTCGGCGAAGCAGATCGAGATGTCCATCGCCGTGATGATCAGCTCGACCGCCTTGGTGAAGCGGGTCGTGTCGAACGTGCCGTCGCCGGTGAGGAACTTCAGCAGGTTGAGCGAGGCCAGGTTGCAGCTGGAGTTGTCGAGGTGCATGTACTCGCTGCACGGGTTGGACGCGGTGATCCGGCCGGTCTCCGGGCAGGTGTGCCAGTCGTTGATGGTGTCGTCGTACTGGATGCCGGGATCGGCGCACTCCCAGGCCGCCCGCGCGATCTTGCCGAACAGCTCGCGCGCGTCGACGGTCTCCAGCTCCTCGCCGGTGCGGCGGGCCCGCAGGCCGAACGGCCGCCCGTCCTCCACCGCGGTCATGAACTCGTCGGAGACCCGGACCGAGTTGTTCGCGTTCTGGTACTGCACGCTGACGATGTCGCGGCCGCCGAGGTCCATGTCGTAGCCGGCGTCGCGCAGGACGCGGATCTTGTCCTCCTCGCGCGCCTTGGTCTCGATGAACTCCGCGATGTCAGGGTGGTCGACGTCGAGGACGACCATCTTGGCTGCCCGCCGGGTGGCGCCCCCGGACTTGATCGTCCCGGCCGACGCGTCGGCGCCGCGCATGAACGAGACCGGCCCGCTGGCCGTGCCGCCGGAGCTGAGCAGCTCCTTGCTCGAGCGGATGCGCGACAGGTTGAGCCCCGCGCCCGAGCCGCCCTTGAAGATCAGCCCCTCCTCGCGGTACCAGTTCAGGATCGAGTCCATCGTGTCGTCGACCGCGAGGATGAAGCAGGCGGAGACCTGCTGGGGCGACGCGGTCCCGACGTTGAACCAGACCGGCGAGTTGAAGCTGAAGGTCTGGTGCAGCAGCATGTGGGCGAGCTCGTGCTCGAAGACCTCCGCGTCGCCGTCGGTCACCAGGTAGCCGTGCCGCAGGCCGGCATCGACGTAGGCGCGCACGACCCGGTCGATGATCTGCTTCAGGCTCCACTCGCGCTGCGGGGTGCCGACCGCGCCCCGGAAGTACTTCGTCGTGACGATGTTGGCCGCGTTGACCGACCAGAAGTCGGGGAACTCGACCCCGCGCTGCTCGAAGTTGACCGAGCCGTCCCGCCAGTTGGTCATGACGACGTCGCGCCGCTCCCACGTCACCTCGTCGTACGGGTGCACGCCCGGCGTGGTGTAGACCCGCTCGAGGCGCAGCCGGCCCCTGGTCGTCCGGCCGCTCCCCGGCGTCGGGCCGCTCACCGTCTCGGTCATCGTTCCTGCCTTCCGCGTCCAACGAGTGTCAACGCCTGTGATCGCCGGGGGCATCCCTGCGCCCGGGCCGTGCCGGAGGGGTCGCGCCGCCGCTACGGGCCGGCGCCGACGAGGTGCGCCGCCTGCGCGGCCGGTGGAGCGGGTGGAGTCGCTGGAGCCGGTGGGGCATGCGGCGCCGGGCCGGCAGGTCCGGCCGCGAGCCGGGCGGCGTCGGCGCCGCGCAGCGCCGCGATCTCGGCCTCGAAGTCGGCCAGCGACTCGAAGGACCGGTAGACCGAGGCGAACCGCAGGTAGGCCACCTCGTCGAGGCGCTGGAGGGGCTCGAGGATGGCCAGGCCGACCTCGGCCGAGTCGATGGCGGCGGACCCCGTCGCACGGACCGCCTCCTCGACCTGCTGGGCGAGCACGGCGAGCGCGTCCTCGTCGACCGGCCGGCCCTGGCAGGCCTTGCGCACCCCGGCGACGACCTTGGCCCGGCTGAAGGGCTCGGTCACCCCGCTGCGCTTGACCACGTGCAGCGCCGTCGTCTCGAGGGTGGTGAAGCGGCGCCCGCACGCCGGGCAGGAGCGGCGACGGCGAATCGCGGCGCCCTCGTCGACCTCCCGGCTGTCGGCGACGCGCGAGTCGGGATGGCGGCAGAACGGGCAGTGCACGACGTCCCACCTCCTCCTCCGCATGCACTGCCGGCGGCTGCTCCTGGCCCCTGCCTGTTGACATGGCTGTGCGGGACCTGGGGGCAACGTGTGCAGAACTCGGCGCCGACTGTGCACTACCTGTGGATTAACTACATGGGTGTAACTACCAGATGTTGTGCAACCTAGGGGTCCGCGGCGC
This sequence comes from Frankiaceae bacterium, assembly GCA_045807125.1. GTDB lineage: Bacteria > Actinomycetota > Actinomycetes > JAWWOL01 > JAWWOL01 > JBJMHZ01. Next base: position 53,665 of record JBJMHZ010000045.1, on the reverse strand, counting down.
AGCGCGCAAGCCCGACACGAAACCGGTCGCCGAAGCCGCGCGGCGGCCGGCCATCCCCCCGGCATGGCCGGCCGGCGCGCCAGCCCCGGCGGGTGCGGCGCTCGCGCGAACCGGCTCAGCCACGGGGGACGACCAGGCGCTGACCGGCGCGTACGGTCGGAGAGGTGAGGTGGTTCGCCGCCACGATGTGGTCGACGGTGCGGCGCGGGTCACTGCCCGGTGCGCAGCGCCTGGCGATCGACCACAGGGTGTCGCCCGCGCGGACCACCACGGTGGGCTGGCCGGTGGGCCGGTCGGTGCCGCTGGCCCGGCTGCTGACCCGCCCGACCGAGAAGGCCACGAGCAGCAGCACGCTCAGCAGGCCGAGGATGACGACGCGCCCGCGCCGGGTGAAGCGCAGCGAGGCACCCCGACCGGCGACCGGGCCGACCGGGCCGACCGGGCGCGCGGAGCGGGCACCGGGCGGCGCGCAGTCGACGCGCGACCGAGGAGCGGGCGGGTGGGCGAGCAGGCTTGCCATGGCGACCTCCAGAGCGGGTCGGTTCGAACGCTCGTTCGATTCGAATGACTGTTCGATGTATACCGCGAGGCACCGACAAAATCCCGACACGTTCGAACAGGTGTTTGAACGTGTCAGTGCCGACCGTTACCGTCACGGCATAGCGATCACGAGGGAGGCCCCGTGCAGACCGAGCGACCCGACCGGCCGGGCGGCAAGCGGCGACGCAGCGAGCCGACCAGCCCGGAGACGGCGGACGGCGCCGGCGAGCGCGCCGCCCCGGCCACCCCCGTGACCACCGACGGCACGGTGCTGGGCTTCCCGGACGGCCCGCCCGGCCCGTCCGGGCTGACGCCGCGCCAGCGCCGCATCCTCGAGGTCATCCGCGAGCTCCTCGAGCGCAACGGCTACCCGCCCACCGTCCGCGAGGTGGGCAAGGCGGTGGGCCTCACCAGCACGAGCAGCGTCGCCCACCAGCTGGCCATGCTGGAGCGCAAGGGGTTCCTGCGCCGCGACCCCAACCGGCCGCGGGCGATGGAGATCCGCCCGGCCGAGCCCGACGAGGCGCGGCCGTACGCCGTCGACGGCGTCGATGACGGCGACGAGGAGGCCCGCCGCGCGGCCCGGCCGGCGGCGACCTACGTGCCGGTGCTGGGGCGCATCTCGGCCGGCGTGCCGATCCTCGCCGAGGAGGCGGTCGAGGACGTGTTCCCGCTGCCTCACCAGCTCGTCGGCGAGGGCAACCTGTTCCTGCTGCGGGTCTCGGGCGACTCGATGATCGACGCGGCCATCACCGACGGCGACTGGGTCGTGGTGCGCCAGCAGCAGGTCGCCGAGAACGGCGAGATCGTCGCGGCGATGATCGATGGGGAGGCGACCGTCAAGACGTTCCGGCGCCGGGACGGGCACGTGTGGCTGATCCCGCACAACCCGGCGTACGAGCCGATCCCCGGCGACGAGGCGACCGTGCTCGGCCGAGTGGTCGCGGTGCTGCGCCGGGTGTGACCCGGTGAACGATGCGACGCAGGACGGCCGGCCGCTCGCCGGTCGGGTCGCGCTCGTGGCCGGCGCCACCCGGGGAGCCGGCCGCGGCATCGCCGTCGAGCTCGGCCGGGCAGGGGCGACCGTCTACTGCACGGGACGCAGCACCCGTGCGATGCGCTCGGCGATGCAACGGCCGGAGACCATCGAGGAGACCGCCGAGCGGGTCACCGCGGCGGGCGGCCAGGGCATCGCCGTCCAGGTCGACCACGCCGAGCCCGCCGCCGTGCGCGCGCTCGTCGCGCGCATCGACGCCGACCAGGGTGGGCGGCTCGACGTGGTCGTCAACGACATCTGGGGCGGAGACCCGCTGACCGAGTGGGGGAAGCCCTTCTGGCGCCACGACCTCGACGCCGGCCTGCGGCTGCACCGCCAGGCGATCGAGACCCACCTCGTCACCGCGCACGCCGCCGCTCCCCTGCTCGTCGCGCGCGGTCGGGGCCTGCTCGTCGAGGTCACCGACGGTGCCGACGCGCGCTACCGCGGCAGCCTGTTCTACGACCTCGCCAAGGCGGGCGCCATCCGCATCGCGCTGGGCGCGGCCGCCGACCTCGCGCCGCACGGGGTGACGGCGGTCGCGCTCACGCCCGGCTTCCTGCGCAGCGAGGCGATGCTCGACCACTTCGGCGTCACCGAGGCCATCTGGCGCGACGCGATCGCCACCGACCCGCACTTCGCCGCCTCGGAGACGCCCGCCTACGTGGGACGGGCCGTCGCGGCGCTGGCCGCCGACCCCGATGTCGCCCAGTACGCCGGGCAGGCGCTGGCCAGCTGGGAGCTGGCGAGGACCTACGGGTTCACCGACGTCGACGGCGCGCGGCCGGACTGGGGCACGTACTTCCGCACGGTCGTCGAGCCGGGCCCGGCCGGCCCCGCCGGCGGCGGCTGACCGGTCAGAGCGCGAGCGCGTCCCAGCGGGCGGGCTCCTGCTCGCCGCCCACCCGCGGCGCCGCCACGGTGGGCTCGCGCGGGCGCTCGGGGACGACGCGGCAGCTCAGCAGCTCGTCCAGCCCCGCCGGGGGCAGCGGCCGTGCGAACAGGAAGCCCTGGCCGTAGTCGCAGCCCATCGCCTTCAGGGTGGCGTGCTGCGCCTGCGTCTCGATGCCCTCCGCCACGGTCGACAGGTGCAGGGACCGGCCGAGATGGATGATCGTGTTGGCCAGCTCGGTCTGCTGGCCGCGCGCCGCCACCGCGTCGACGAACGACTTGTCGATCTTGAGGACGTCGACGGGAAAGCGCGAGAGGTACGACAGCGACGAGTAGCCGGTGCCGAAGTCGTCGATCGCCAGCCGGATGCCGAGCGCCTTCAGCTGGTGCAGCAGGGCCAGCACCTCGTCGGTCCGCTCGACCAGCAGGCTCTCGGTGATCTCGAGGACGAGCGCGCCCGGCGGCAGGCCGGACTCGGCGAGCGCCTGCCGCACGGTCTCGACCAGGCCGGGCGCGAGCTGGCGGGCGGAGATGTTCACCGCGACGTGGAAGTACTGGCCGGGCGCGGCCCAGGCTTGCCAGCGAACCCCCTGGCGGCAGGCCTCGCGCAGCACGTGCTCGCCCACGGCGGTGATCAGCCCCGACTCCTCGGCGAGCCCGATGAACTGCTCGGGGGCGACGGTGCCGCGGCGCGGATGGTGCCAGCGCAGCAGCGCCTCGGTGCCGACGATGTAGCCGTTCACCAGCTCGACCGTCGGCTGGAAGTACACGGCGAACTCGCCGCGGCTGAGGGCGAGCTTGAGGTCGTGCTCCATCTCGAGCCGGTCGAGCAGCGCGTCGCGCATGCCCGGTTCGAAGCGCACCCAGCCGCCGTCCCGCTTGGCCTTGGACTTGTACATCGCCACGTCGGCGTTGCGCAGCAGCACGTCGGCGGACTCGAAGGCGGTCAGGTTGAGCGCGATGCCGGTGCTGACGCCGATGCAGATCTCCCGCCCGTCGATGACGAACGGCTGCGTGATCGCTTCCCTGACCCGATCAGCGATCCATGCCGCGGTGCGCGCGCAGTCCTCGGCGAGGACGAGGACGCCGAACTCGTCGCCGCCCAGCCGGGCCACCGTGTCGGACGGCCGTACGCAGTGCACCAGCCGCTCCGCCACCAGGCCGAGCAGCTGGTCGCCGACCGCGTGCCCCTGGCCGTCGTTCACGGCCTTGAAGCCGTCGAGGTCGAGGAAGAGCACGGCGACCTGGGAGTGCTGCCGCGCCCGGGTCAGCGCCTGCGCGACGCGGTCGGAGAACAGCACCCGGTTGGCGAGTCCGGTCAGGTTGTCGTGGAACGCCTGGTGGGTGAGCGCGTCCTCCAGCCGCTTGCGCTCGCCGATGTCACGGGTGTTGAGGACGAGCCCCCTGATGTCCGCGTCGTCGAGCAGCGACGTGATGGTCGTCTCCGTCTCGCACCAGCGGCCTTCCTTGTGCCAGATCGCGAACTCGATGACGAAGGTGGCTCGCGGCACCCGGATCGCCTCGGCCAGCGCCTGCTGCAGCCGCTGCACGTCGCCCGGCCGGATGAGGAAGGTGAACGACGTGCCCAGGAGCAGCGCCGGGTCGTGCCCGAGCACGCGGGTCGCGGCCGGTGACTGGTAGCGGATGATGCCGGCCTCGTCCAGCACCGTCAGGACGTCCGAGGAGTGCTGCACCAGCGAGCGGAACCACTGCTCGCGCGTGACGAGGGCGAGGGTGCGCTCGGCCACCTTCGCCTCGAGCGTGCGGGTGATGACGACGTAGTCCATCCGCGCGATCGCATGCCTCAGCAGCACGGCGCTGGCCAGTCCCAGGAGGGCGACCGAGTCCGCCCCGTCGAGGTCGTGCCCCCGCCAGACCAGCCAGCCAGCGATCAGCGCGACGGCCGACGGCGGCAGCACGAGGCTCGCCACCGCCACGTGCTCGCGCAGCGGCGTGACGTCGCCACCGTCCTGCGTCGGGCCGCTGCGGGCGGCCACCGCGACGAACGTCACCGCGACGAGCCAGCCCAGCTCTCCCCGCCCGACCAGGGGCCCGGTGCCGCGCAGCCGCTCGATGAGGACGGCGATGTCGCCGGCCGACGCGGCGAGCCCGGCGAGGGTGAGAGCGACGACCACGACGGTCCGGGCGCCGCCGGGGCTGCGCAGGCGGGAGAGCACCAGGACCGCGGCCGTCCCGACCAGCACGCCGGCGAGCAGGTGCGCGGCCGCGGCGCTGCGGCCGTCCCCCGACGGCGGGATCGCGGCGAGCAGCGGCCGCCCGGCGAGGAACGCGAACGCGAAGCCGGCGCCGAGCCCGTCGCCAGCCAGCCGCCAGCCGCGCCCGGCGGCCGCGGCCCCCGGCAGAGCGGCGAGCGCCGCCGCGAGCAGGCCGACGGCGACGACGTGCACGGTGCCGACGCCCGTCCCCGGGCGCCACCAGGCGATCAGGTGCGCGGCCGCCTCGATGACCACGACGGCGAGCAGCGCGCCCCATGCGAGCGCGGTGTCCGGCCCGTCCCTGCGCATCCGCTCGAGGCAACCGGCGGCCGCGACCGCCGCCATCGCCGCGAGCCCAGGACCGGTGACCCACCCGCCGGCCAGCCCACCAGGGACGGCAAAGGCCACGATGCCCAGCAAGGCACCACAAACTGCCACGACGGACGCGCTGCTTGCGTCCCGCCCCAACGGTTGCATGGGGTATGCATCGGCAGCGAAGCGGCCGCGCCAATAGCCGGACCGGACTGTTTCTGCCGGGCGCTCGGGCGGCGACCAGGCGTGCGGCGGGTCAGGCCACGTACGGAGCGAGCTCCGCGGCGAGGCCGCGGCGGACGCGGGCGCGGACCCTGGTGCCCTCCGCGGTGTGCTCGGCCGGCGCCAGGAGGTCGCCCTCCTCGTGGATCCGCGAGAGCAGGTCGCCGCGGGAATACGGCAGCAGCGCGCAGACCTCGACGTCGGGCCGGGGCAGCTGCTGCTCGATGCGCTCGCGCAGCTCGGTCAGCCCCTGCCCGGTGAGCGCCGAGACGAGGACGCACCCCGGCTCGACCCGCTGCAGCCGGGCCAGCACGGCGGGATCGGCCGCGTCGGCCTTGTTGACGGCGACGATCTCGGGGACGTCGAGCGCGCCGATCTCGCCGAGCACCTCCCGCACGGCGACGAGCTGCGACTCGGGGTCGGGGTGCGAGCCGTCCACGACGTGGACGATGAGGTCGGCCTCGGCGACCTCCTCCAGCGTCGAGCGGAACGCCTCGACGAGCTGGTGCGGCAGGTGCCGGACGAAGCCGACCGTGTCGGTGAGCGTGAAGTGCCGGCCGTCGGCGGCCTCCGCGCGCCGGACCGTCGGATCGAGGGTCGCGAACAGCGCGTTCTCGACCAGCACCCCGGCGCCGGTGAGCCGGTTGAGCAGCGACGACTTGCCGGCGTTGGTGTAGCCGGCTATCGCGACGGAGGGCACCGCGTGCCGCTTGCGCTCCTGCCGCTTCACGTCGCGGGCGGTGCGCATGCCACCGATCTCGCGGCGCAGGCGGGAGATCCGCGAGCGGATCCGGCGCCGATCGGTCTCGATCTTCGTCTCGCCGGGGCCGCGGGTGCCGATGCCGCCGCCGGCCGCGCCGACGCGGCCACCGGCCTGCCTGCTGAGCGCCTCGCCCCAGCCGCGCAGGCGGGGCAGCATGTAGTCGAGCTGGGCCAGCTCGACCTGCGCCTTGCCCTCTCGGCTGCGCGCGTGCTGGGCGAAGATGTCGAGGATCAGCGCGGTGCGGTCGACGACCTTCACCTTCACGATGTCCTCGAGCTGGCGCAGCTGGCCAGGGGTCAGCTCGCCGTCGCAAATCACCGTGTCGGCGCCGGTCGCGAGCACCACCTCGCGCAGCTCCTTCGCCTTGCCGGAGCCGACGTAGGTGGCCGGGTCGGGCCGGTCGCGGCGCTGGACGAGGCCCTCGAGCACCTGGGAGCCGGCGGTCTCGGCGAGCTGCTTGAGCTCGACCAGCGAGTTCTCGGCCTCCTCCAGCGTGCCGGTGGTCCACACGCCAATGAGGACGACCCGCTCGAGCCGGAGCCGCCGGTACTCGACCTCGGTGACGTCCTCGAGCTCGGTCGCCAGGCCGGCGACGCGGCGCAGGGCGGCGCGCTCGGCGCGCTCGAGGCCCTCGCCGTCGAGATCGTGCAGGCGGGCATCGGGGTCCACGGGGTCGATCTGCCCGGCCGGCGGGTCGGGCAGATCGATCTCGGGCTCGCGCGCCGGGTCGGGGGCGAAGGCAGCAGGGACGGAGTCAGGGATGGGAGCGGTCATCGATACGGTCAACGCCTCCGGCGGCCGAGGTCATCCCGGGAATGGTGGCACGCCCGCGAGCGAGGTGACAGCCCGTTTCGCCCACCCGGCCGGGATCAGCCGGCGCGACCGGCCTCCACCGGCTCGCCGGCCGCGTCGGTCATGGCCGCCAGCCAGGACGGCCGCAGCCGGCCCTCGGCGACGAGGACGGCGTTGCCGGACAGCGACAGGTGCCCGTCCGCCTCCTCGACCACGGTGAGCCGCCCGCCGGGCAGGTCGACCGCGCAGCGCACCGGGCGTCCCGGCTCCCACCACCGGCCGGCCGCGACCGCCGCGGCGCAGGCACCGGTGCCGCAGGAGCGGGTCTCCCCCACGCCTCGCTCGTGCACCCGCATCGCGATGCGGCCGGGGCCGCGGCCGAGCACGAACTCCACGTTGACGCCGTCGGGAAAGGCCTCCGGCGGGTCGACCGGCGGCACCGCGGCGAGGTCACCGGCCTCGGCCAGATCGGCCACCGGCACGACGAGGTGGGGGTTGCCCATCGAGATCGCCATCCCGAGATAGCGGCGGTCGGCGACGACGACGTGGACCTCCTCCATGCCGAGCAGCCGAGGCGGCCCCATGTCGACGGCCACGTCGTCGTCCGGCGCGGTGACGGTCAGCCGCTTGACCCCGTCGCGGGTGGCGACCTCGAAGGTGCCGGGCGCAACGAGGCCGGCCGTGACGAGGTAGCGGGCGAGCACGCGCACCCCGTTGCCGCACATCTCGACGACGCTGCCGTCACCGTTGCGGTAGTCCATGAACCACGGCGCCCCCGACGCGAGGTGCGCCACCTCGGGCACCGCCGCCGTGGGCACCACGCGGATGAGCCCGTCGGCCCCGATGCCGGCCCTGCGGTCGCAGATCGCCCGCACCACGGCCGCCGGCAGGTCCAGCGCCGCGTCGAGGTCGGGCAGCAGGACGATGTCGTTCTCGGTGCCGTGGCCCTTGACGAACGGCAACCCCTGGTCGCTCACTGGTCGCTCACTCGCCGATGGTACGCGCGAGCGCCGCCGCGCCCGTGGCGCCGGGGCCACCGGCGACGACCCGCAGCGCCCGCTCGGCGAGCCTCGGCCCAGCCGGCAGCCAGCTGATCCGCGGGTCGCGGCGGAACCACGAGCGCTGCCGCCTGGCGAACCGCCGGGTCGCCCGCTTGGTCCGGTCGCGCGCCTCGTCCTCGTCGCTGTCGCCGTCGCCGTCGAGGAGCGCCAGGACCTGCTGGTAGCCGAGCGCGCGGCTCGCGGTCCGGCCCTCGCGCAGGCCGGCGGCGGCCAACCGGCGCACCTCATCGACGAGGCCGCGCTCCCACATCCGGTCGACCCGCAGCTCGATCCGGCGGTCGAGGTCGGCGAGGTCGAGGTCGACCCCGACGAACGCCGTCTCGTAGACGGAGCGGTGACCGGGCAGCGCGGCGGTGAACGGGGCGCCGGTCAGCTCGACGACCTCGAGCGCCCGGACGATGCGCCTGCCGTTGGTCGCCAGGATGGCGGCCGCGGCAGCCGGGTCGAGCGCCGCGAGCCTGGCGTGCAGCGCCTGCGGGCCCTCGGCCGCCAGCTCCGCCTCGAGGGCGGCCCGCACCGCGGCGTCAGTGCCGGGGAACCGCAGGTCGTCGAGGGCGGCCCGCACGTACAGCCCCGACCCGCCGACGACGATCGGGACGCGCCCCCGGGCGAGCACCGCATCGATGCACGACCTCGCCAGCATCTGGTACGCCGCGACGCTCGCCGTCTCGGTCACGTCCCACACGTCGAGCAGGTGGTGGGGAGCGCCGCGGCGCAAAGCGGGGGCGAGCTTCGCCGTGCCGACGTCCATGCCTCGGTAGAGCTGCATGGAATCGGCGTTGACCACCTCGCCGCCGAGCGCGAGCGCCAGGTCGACGGCGAGCTCGGACTTGCCGGCCGCGGTCGGACCGACCACCGCCACGACCCTGCTTGCCCCGCTCGCCCCGCTCGCCCCGCTCACCCTGCCCGCCCCGCCTCCAGCCAGGTCGCCACCGCGTAGCCCACGCCGTACGGCGCGGTGGCGAGCAGGAGCTCGCCGGCGAGGCCCGGCGAGCCTGCCGCGGCGCCGGCCAGGACCTGCCAGGCGGGGCGTCCGGCCGCAAGCAGGTCCGTCGCCAGCTCCGGCTCGAGCGCCAGCAGGGCCGCGGCGTCGGCGTCGGCGAGCGCCCGCTCGACCACCGTGTCGTAGCCCTGCGCCCGCTGGTCGAGGTGCCCGGGCGCGCGCTCGCTGCGGCGGGCGCTGCCGTCGCCCATCGCGACGATCGCAACGCGCCCGGCGCTCGCGGCCAGCTCGGCGCCGAGCTCCGCGCAGTCGGCGGGCTCGAGCGCCGGGTCGACGGCGACGAACGACCGGGTCAGCCCCGCCGTGAGCCATCCGCCGACGAGCAGTGCCAGGGGCAGCGGCTCGGGCACGTCGACCGGCACCTCGACGCCCCAGGGCGCGAACGACCTGGCCCGCAGCGGGTCGTCGGCGCCGACGACGTAGATCATGCCCGGCGCCGCCTCGCAGGCCCGGCCGACCGCGAGCCGGCAGGCCGCCCGCAGCTCGGCTAGCTCCGGCGCCGCGCCGGCGGCCAGCTCGGGGACGAGCAGCGGCGGGTGCGGGCACGCGGCGGCCGCCACGAGCGGCATCAGCCGCAGCCGGCGCAGGGCGCGGATCCGGCGGCGGCGGCCGCCGGCCGGGGCGCCCCGAGGGAGGGCATGCCGAGCGGGACGCCGGGGGTCGCCGGCCCGCGGCCGTCACGGGCCTGCCAGGCATCGCCGGCGCGGGTGCGCCGCACGCCCAGCACCCGGTCGGCGACCAGGTGGTGCGGCGCCGCGTACGTCACCTCGCAGGTCACCACGTCGCCGGGGCGGGCGTCGACGGTGGCCAGGTGCACGAGCCGGTTGTCGGGCGCCCGGCCAGAGAGGCGGTGCGTCGCGCCGTCCTTGCGCCCCTCGCCCACCGCGACGAGGACGTCGAGGGTCCGGCCCACGAGCGCCTTGCCCTGCTCCCAGGCGGTCTCGTCGACGAGGGCGACGAGCCGCTCGTACCGCTCCTGCACGATCTCCTTCGGCAGCTGGTCGGGCATCTCGGCGGCCGGGGTGCCCGGCCGCTTGGAGTACTGGAACGTGAAGGCGCCCGCGAAGCGCGCCTCGCGCACCGTCCGCATCGTCTGCTCGAAGTCGTCGTCGGTCTCGCCCGGGAAGCCGACGATGATGTCGGTCGTGATGGCCGCGTCGGGCATCGCGGCGCGGACCCGCTCGATGATGGACAGGTAGCGCTCGCGGCGGTAGCTGCGCCGCATGCGGCGCAGCACCTCGTTCGACCCCGACTGCAGCGGCATGTGCAGCTGGTGCATGACGTTGGGCGTCCGCGCCATCGCATCGATGACGTCGTCGGTGAAGTCCTTCGGGTGCGGGCTGGTGAACCGCACGCGCTCCAGCCCGGCGATGTCGCCGCACGCCCGCAGCAGCTTGCCGAAGGCGTACCGGTCGCCGAGCTCGACGCCGTAGGAGTTGACGTTCTGCCCGAGCAGGGTCACCTCGATGACGCCCTGCTCGACGAGCGCCCGCACCTCCGCAAGGATGTCGCCCGGTCGCCGGTCGCGCTCCCGGCCGCGCAGGCTCGGCACGATGCAGAACGTGCAGGCGTTGTTGCAGCCGACGCTGATCGAGACCCAGGCGGCGTACGGCGACTCCCGCCGCGCCGGCAGCGCGGACGGGAACGTCTCGAGCGCCTCCAGCAGCTCGACCTGCGCCTCGTTCTCGATGCGCGCCCGCTCGAGCAGGACGGGGAGCGAGCCGATGTTGTGGGTGCCGAAGACGACGTCGACCCACGGCGCCCGGCGCACGACGGCCGCCTGGTCCTTCTGCGCGAGGCAGCCGCCGACGGCGATCTGCATCCCCGGCTTGCGCTGCTTGACCGGGTAGAGGTGGCCGAGGTTGCCGTACAGCCGGTTGTCGGCGTTCTCCCGCACCGCGCAGGTGTTGAAGACGACGAGGTCAGGAACGTCGCCGTCGCCCACCCGCCGGTAGCCGGCCTCCTCGAGCAGGCCGGCGATCCGCTCGGAGTCGTGCACGTTCATCTGGCACCCGTAGGTGCGCACCTCGTACGTTCGGCCCCTCACGAGGTACCAGGGTACGGCTGCGGCGGCGCATGGGTGGCGTCAGCCGGTGCGCTGCCGGCCGCCCAGCTGCTCCTGCTCGGCCGGGTCGACGCCCTCGACGAGCGGATCGGCGACGAAGCGCTCTCCTCTGCCCTGCCGCCAGGTCTGGAAGACCCCGACGGTCAGGACCAGCCACGCGAGCCCGAGCGCGCAGCCGGCCACGACGTCGCTCAGGTAGTGAACGCCGAGCAGCACCCGGCTGGCCGCGATGGCCGCCACGAGCAGGGCAGCTACCGCGATCACGAGCCATCTGGCCCAGCGGGCGAGCAGCGGCGCCACCAGCAGGACGAGGCCCCCGTAGAGGATCGTCGCCCCCATCGCATGACCGGACGGGAAGCTCGGGCCGCCCGCGTGCGCGACCGGCGCGTCGAGCTGCGGCCGCAGCCGGCCCACCGCACCCTTGATGACGTTGACCACCACCAGGCCGCCCAGCACGGCGCCGGCGTAGAACGCGGTGAGTCGCCACGACCGGCGCCAGGCGAGGTAGGCGACCACCGCGGCGGCGATCACCCACCGGGTCAGCGGGTCGCCCGCGTGAGTCACGGCGCGGGCGGCGGCCAGCAACGTCGGCGACGCCAGGACGGCGCGGTGCGCGGCGGCCTCGATCGAGAGGTCGTGGCGTACGACGAACCCGTTCTGCTCCCGGACCAGGACCGCGCCGACGACGGCCAGCACCACCAGCAGCGACGCGCCCAGCACGACGAGGAGCAGCCGGCGGCGGGCTCGCGGCGGTGAGCCGGCGGGGCGGGGCGTCACGACTGCTCGGCGCATGCTGGCGGTCTGCCCCGTTTCCCGGCGCCCGAAGAGGCGGGCGGCCGACCGGGTCAGCGCGCGTGCTCGACGGCCCGCGACTCGCGCACGACGGTCACCCGGATCTGCCCCGGGTAGGTGAGCTCCTCCTCGATCTCCTTGGCGATGTCGCGGGCGATCACCTGCGCCTGGATGTCGTCCACCTGATCGGGCAGCACCATGACCCGCAGCTCGCGGCCGGCCTGCATCGCGAAGACCTTCTCCACGCCCGGCTTGCTGGTCGCGATCTCCTCCAGCCGCTCGAGCCGCTTGACGTACGACTCGAGGCTCTCCCGGCGCGCGCCCGGTCTCCCGCCGCTGATCGCATCGGCTGCCTGGGTGAGCACCGCCTCCACGGTCCGGACCTCGACCTCGTTGTGATGCGCCTCGATCGCGTGAATGACGTCCTCGTGCTCGCCGTAGCGCCTGGCCACCTCGGCCCCGATCAGGGCGTGGCTGCCCTCCACCTCGTGGGTGAGCGCCTTGCCGATGTCGTGCAGGACCGTGCAGCGCTTCAGCAGCGGCACCGGCAGGCGCAGCTCGGCCGCCATCATGCCGGCCAGGTGCGCCGACTCGACCAGGTGACCAAGGACGTTCTGCCCGTACGACGTCCGGTAGCGCAGCCGGCCGAGCAGCGTGATCAGGTCGGGGTGCATGTCGGTGAGGCCCAGCTCGACGAGGGCGTCCTCACCGGCCCGCACGCAGAGCTGCTCGACCTCGACCCGGCTGCGCTCGTGGATCTCCTCGATGCGCTGCGGATGGATGCGCCCGTCGGCCACCAGCTTGTCCAGCGTGAGCCGGGCCATCTCGCGGCGCACCGGATCGAAGCAGGACAGCAGCACCGCCTCTGGCGTGTCGTCGATGATGAGGTTGACGCCGGTCACCTGCTCGAAGGCCCGGATGTTGCGGCCCTCGCGCCCGATGATGCGGCCCTTCATGTCGTCGCTCGGCAGGTGCAGGACGCTGACGACCGACTCCGCCGTCTGCTCGCTCGCCAGCCGCTGCACCGCCACCGTGATGATCTTGCGAGCCCGCTGGTCGGCCGTCTCCTTGGCCTCGGCCTCCACGTCGCGGACCATGATGGCGGCCTCGCGCTTGGCCTGGTTCTCGATGTCGCGGACCAGCTCGACCTTGGCCTCGGCCGCGGTGACGCCGGAGATGCGCTCCAGGATCAGCCGCCGCTCCTCCTGCACGTCGACGAGCTCGGCTCGCCGGCGGGCGATCTCGGCCTCCTGCCCCGCGAGGTCGCGCTCGAGCTGCTGGAGCCGGCCGGCCTCGGCGTCCAGCCGCTCCTCTCGCTCGGCGATCCGCTGCTCGCGCCGCTCGAGGTCGAGCCGGAGCTGGTGGCCCTCCTCCTTGAGCGCGCGCAGCTCGTCGTCGGTGGCCCGGCGCGCGTCGAGCGCGGCCTTGCCGGCCTCGACCTGCGCCTGACGGCGGATCGCCTCGGCGTCTGCCTCGGCCGCCCGCCGCATGGCGGCGACCTCCGCATCGGCCCGCGCCCGGCTCTCGCTGATCGAGGCCATCTGCTGCGAAGCGGCCAGCTCGTCGTAGCCGCCGGGCACCGCTGCCGTGCGGCGCAGGATGACCACCGCGAGCACCACGACGATGCCGACGAGAACGACCGCCGCGCACAGCACCGCGATCTCGATGGTGCTCACGGGGAGCCTCCCTTCCGGTCGGGCGCCCGGCCGTGCACCGGCCCGTCACCGTGGTCACGCGTCGCGCACGATGCTCCGACCCAAGCGCCGGGCCGACCCCTCATGACAGCCGCACCATCCGGTGCGCCCGCTGAGGCTAGGCGGGCACCGAGTCACCAGCAAGCAGACGTGCCGGGCGTCCGGCCGGTTCCCGGCAAGGCCGCCGTCCCCTCCTCATCCTTGCGCATCCTCGTCGTCGAGGACCGGCTCATCGACCTGCTGCCCCTGCTCGGACAGCGCCTCCCTGACCACCGCGACGGCCAGGCCGGACGGGTATCCCTTCCGGATCAGCATCCCGGCCAGTCGCCGCAGCCGGACCTGCGGCGCCAGGGCGGCGGTGCCGCTCAACCGCCGATCGACCAGCGCGCGCGCCGCGGCCCGCTCGCCCTCCGGGCTCAAGGCGCCGACAGCCTCGGTGATCGTGCCGTCGTCCACGCCGCGGACGCGAAGCTCGGCGGTGAGCGCGCGCCGCCCGAGGCCTCGCCCGAGATGGCGCGAGGAGACCCATGCCTCGGCGAACGCCCGGTCGTCCACCAGCCCGACGTCCGAGAGCCGGGCGAGCACCGTCTGGGCAGCCTCCGCCGGCACGCCGTGACGCTTCAGCGCCGCAGCGAGCTGGGCTCGAGTCCGCGGAGCGCCGGTCAGCAGCTGCAGGCAGAGCGAGCGCGCGGCCTCGACCGGATCGGTCTCCCCGTCGGCGGATCGCCGGGACGCGCTGCCGACGGCCGATCGCCTGCTGCCGATCATCGGTCAGAAGTCGACCGGCGCCGGCACCGTCTCGTCGGCGTCGAGCGTGGGCCCGATGCCGAGCTTCTCCTTGATCCGCTTCTCGATCTCGGCGGCCGTGTCGGTGTTGTCGCGCAGGAACGTCCTGGCGTTCTCCTTGCCCTGGCCCAGCTGCTCGCCGTCGTAGGTGTACCAGGCACCCGACTTGCGGACGATGCCCTGCTCGACGCCCATGTCGATCAGGGAGCCCTCGCGGCTGATGCCATGGCCGTACACGATGTCGAACTCGGCCTGCTTGAACGGCGGGGACATCTTGTTCTTGACGACCTTCACCCGGGTGCGGTTGCCCACCGCCTCGGCGCCGTCCTTCAGGGTCTCGATCCGGCGCACGTCGAGCCGCACCGAGGCGTAGAACTTCAGCGCGCGGCCACCGGTCGTCGTCTCCGGCGAGCCGAACATCACGCCGATCTTCTCGCGCAGCTGGTTGATGAAGACGGCCGTCGTCCCCGAGTTGCTCAGCGCGCCGGTGATCTTCCGCAAGGCTTGGCTCATGAGCCTGGCCTGCAGCCCGACGTGCGAGTCGCCCATCTCGCCCTCGATCTCGGCGCGCGGCACGAGGGCGGCCACCGAGTCGACGACGATGATGTCGAGGGCGCCGGACCGGATGAGCATGTCGGCGATCTCGAGAGCCTGCTCGCCGGTGTCGGGCTGGGAGACCAGCAACGCATCGGTGTCGACGCCCAGCGCCTTGGCGTACACCGGGTCGAGCGCGTGCTCGGCGTCGATGAAGGCCGCGATGCCGCCCGCGGCCTGGGCGTTGGCGACGGCGTGCAGGGCGACCGTCGTCTTGCCGCTCGACTCGGGGCCGTAGATCTCGACGACGCGCCCGCGCGGGAGGCCGCCGATGCCGAGGGCGACGTCGAGCGCGATGGAGCCGGTCGGGATGACCGACACGGGGGCGCGCGACTCATCGCCGAGGCGCATCACGGATCCCTTGCCGTACTGCCGCTCGATCTGCGACAGCGCGGTGTCGAGGGCCTTGTCGCGGTCAACTGGTGCGGGCATGTCGCCACCCCGATCGGGTCGTCGGCTTCGGTACTGACGCCGGGGACGCTATGCGGCGACGCCGACGGTTTCGAGTGGCATCCGCCCCCTGTGGATACTGCTCGTGTCGTCCACAATAGGGGAACACACGTTCGAAATCATGGGGCGACACGCCGTACCCTGCCTCGCATGTCAGGCCCCTCACCGGTCTCGCACCGGCACGTCTACCGCCCGGCACACCGCGCGCCAGACCACCTTCACGTCGTCGCCCTGGTCGAGCGCCTCCATCACGGTGCGCCCGCCCAGCTCGGCGAGCACCTGGTCGCGCGCGTACGAGTCGGCGTACGCAGGCCCGAACTGCCCCTGCATCCGCGTCCAGAACTCGGTCAGTCGCACACGTCCATTATCACCGGGTCGGGCCTTCCGGTGCCCGTGCCGGCGCTGGTCCCGGCGCTGGTGACGGCCGAGGCGCAGGCTTCGATGCGGAAACTGTCGGTGGTCCGCGCGAGACTGGAGGCATGCCAGGGGCGCTGGACCGCTTCTCGGCGCCGACCCGCACCTGGTTCGGCGCCGCGTTCGCAGCGCCCACGGCCGCGCAGACCGGCGCGTGGGACGTGATCAGCACCGGGCGCGACGCGCTGGTCGTCGCACCCACCGGCTCCGGCAAGACCCTCGCCGCCTTCCTGTGGGCGCTCGACCGGCTGGCCTCGTCATCGCCGCCCGCCGAGGCCGGGCAGCGCTGCCGCGTGCTGTACGTGTCGCCGCTCAAGGCCCTTGCCGTCGACGTCGAGCGCAACCTGCGCGCGCCGCTGACCGGCATCCGGCAGGCCGCGACCCGGCTCGGCCTGCCGATCCCCGACATCGCGGTCGCGATGCGCACCGGCGACACCCCTGCCGAGGAGCGCCGCCAGCTGGCCAGGCGGCCGCCCGACATCCTCATCACCACCCCCGAATCGCTGTTCCTGCTGCTGACCAGCGGCGCCCGCGAGACGCTGCGCTCGGTCGAGACGGTCATCGTCGACGAGGTGCACGCCGTCGCCGGCACCAAGCGCGGCGCGCATCTCGCGGTGACCCTGGAGCGCCTCGACGCGCTCATCGGCCGCCGGGCCCAGCGCGTCGGGCTGTCCGCGACGGTGCGCCCCGCCGACGAGATCGCCCGCTTCCTGGGTGGGCTGCATCCGGTCTCGGTCGTCCAGCCGCCGACCGACAAGGTCATCGACGTCGATGTCGTCGTGCCCGTCGAGGACATGGCGGACCCGGGCGACTCCGCGGCCGCCCATGCCGACGGCCTCGATGCGCCCATCGACGAGCCCCTGCAAGGGCGGCCGGTCCCGTCCTCCATCTGGCCGGCCGTCGAGGAGCGCATCGTCGACATGGTGGAGCGCGAGCGGTCGACGATCGTCTTCGTCAACTCCCGCCGGCTCGCCGAGCGCCTGACCGCACGGCTCAACGAGATCGCGGCCGAGCGGCACGGCGACGGTCTCGATCGCGACGGCACTGCTCCGGCCCAGCTGATGGCTCAGGCGGGCCAGTCGTACGGCGCACCGCCCGTCATCGCCCGGGCCCACCACGGCAGCGTGTCCCGCGAGCAGCGGAAGGAGATCGAGGAGGCGCTCAAGCGAGGCGAGCTGCCGGCCGTCGTCGCCACGAGCAGTCTCGAGCTCGGCATCGACATGGGCGCCGTCGACCTGGTGGTGCAGGTGGAGTCGCCGCCGAGCGTCGCCAGCGGACTGCAGCGCATCGGGCGGGCTGGCCACCATGTCGGCGCGGTGAGCCGCGGCGTGGTGCTGCCCAAGTACCGCGGCGACCTCGTCCAGGCCGCCGTGGTCGCCGAGCGCATGCGCGCCGGGGCCATCGAGGAGATGAGCTTCCCGCGCAATCCGCTGGACGTGCTCGCGCAGCAGATCGTCGCGATGGTCGCGATGGACGAGTGGACCGTCGACGACCTCAGCACGGTGGTCCGTCGCGCCGCGCCGTTCGCGACGCTCCCGCAGTCCGCGCTCGAGGCGACGCTCGACATGCTGGCCGGCCGCTACCCGAGCGACGAGTTCGCCGAGCTGCGCCCGCGCATCCTGTGGGACCGCGTCGGCGGACGGCTCTCGGGGCGGCCGGGCGCGCAACGGCTGGCGGTGACGAGCGGCGGGACCATCCCCGATCGCGGGCTCTACGGCGTCTTCCTCGTGGGCGAGAAGAGCAGCCGGGTCGGCGAGCTCGACGAGGAGATGGTGTACGAGTCGCGCGTCGGCGACGTCTTCACCCTCGGCAGCAGCAGCTGGCGCATCGAGGACATCACGCACGACCGGGTGCTGGTGACGCCCGCACCGGGGCTGCCGGGCAAGCTCCCGTTCTGGCACGGCGACGCCCTGGGGCGCCCGCTCGAGCTCGGCCGTGCGGTCGGCGCGTTCGTCCGCGAGCTCGCCGCGCTGGACGGCGCCGCCGCTCACGAGCGAGCGCGGGCGGCGGGTCTCGACGAACTGGCGGCGCGCAACCTCGTCGGTTACCTCACCGAGCAACGTGCCGCAACGGGGCACGTCCCCGACGACCGGACGATCGTGGTCGAGCGCTTCAGGGACGAGCTGGGCGACTGGCGCGTCGCCATCCACTCCCCGTTCGGTGCGCAGGTGCACGCGCCATGGGCGCTCGTGATCTCGGCGCGGATGCGAGAGCGGTACGGCGTCGACGTGCAGCCGATGCACGCCGACGATGGCATCGTCCTGCGCCTGCCGGAGATGGACGCCGCACCGCCGGCGGAGCTGGCCGTGCTCGCGCCCGACGAGATCGCCGAGGCCGTGCAGCAGGAGGTCGGCGGATCGGCGCTGTTCGCCGCCCGCTTCCGCGAGTGCGCCGCCCGCGCGCTGCTGCTGCCGCGCCGGACGCCGGGCAAGCGCACGCCACTGTGGCAGCAGCGGCAGAGATCCGCGCAGCTGCTCGGGATCGCCAGCCGCTACCCGAGCTTCCCGATCGTCCTCGAGACGATGCGCGAGTGCCTGCAGGACGTGTTCGACGTGCCCGGTCTCACCGCGCTGATGCGCGACGTGGAGGCGCGGCGGGTGCGCTTCGTGGAGGTGGAGACACCGGTCCCGAGCCCCTTCGCCCGCTCGATGCTCTTCGGCTACGTGGCGGCGTTCCTCTACGAGGGGGACGCACCGCTGGCCGAGCGCCGGGCCGCCGCGCTGTCGGTCGACACGAGCTTGCTGGCCGAGCTGCTCGGGCAGGCCGAGCTGCGCGAGCTGATCGATCTCGAGGTCCTCGTCGAGATCGAGCGCGAGCTGCAACGGGTGCTCGACGATCGGCGGGCGCGCGACGTCGAGGGCGTCGCCGACCTGCTCCGCCTCGTCGGCGACCTCTCCACCGCCGAGGCGATGGAGCGTGGAGCGACGCCGCAATGGCTGCACGAGCTCGAGGAGTCCCGTCGAGCGCTGCGCGTGCGCATCGCCGGCGAGGAGCGCTGGATCGCCATCGAGGACGCGGGCCGGGTCCGTGACGCGCTCGGCACCGCATTGCCGGTGGGCGTTCCCGAGGCGTTCACCGAACCGGTCGACGATCCGCTCGGCGACCTGGTCAGCCGCTATGCCCGCACGCATGCGCCGTTCGTCGCCGTGCAGGCGGCCACCCGGTTCGGGCTGGGCCAGGCCGTGGTCGCCGACGTCCTGGCGAGGCTCGGCAGCGCGGGACGGCTCGTGCACGGGGAGTTCCGGCCGGACGGCACCGGACAGGAGTGGTGCGACGCCGAGGTGCTGCGCGCGATCAGGCGCCGGTCGCTCGCCCGGTTGCGGCACGAGGTCGAGCCGGTGCCGGTCGCCGCCCTCAGCCGGTTCCTGGCCGCCTGGCAGGGAGTGGGCCCGAGCGCGGCACGTGGCCCGGACGGGCTGCTGCGGGTGGTGGAGCAGCTGCAGGGAGTCAGCGTCCCCGCGTCCGCGCTGGAGCCGCTCGTCCTGGCGGGCCGCGTCGCCGACTACTCCCCCAGCGTGCTCGACGAGCTGTGCGCGGCGGGCGAGGTGCTGTGGGCCGGGGCGGGCGCCCTGCCGGGGAACGACGGATGGGTCACCCTGCTGCTGGCCGACGTCGCCCCGTTGCTCCTCGCCGTGCCGGTCGCGGAGGCCGTCGCGACCCCGCTGCACCAGGCCGTGCTCGACGCCCTGGCCGACGGGCAGGCGCTGTTCTTCCGCGCGCTGAGCGAGTCGGTGCACCGACGGCTGGGCACGGTGGTCGACGCCGAGCTGGTGACGGCGCTCTGGGACCTGGCGTGGGCAGGTCATCTCACCAACGACACCCCGGCCCCGCTGCGCGCCCGCATCGGCGGCGCGCGCCGCTCGGGGGCCCCCATCGGGCGCCGCACGGCCGGGCGCTCGCGGTACGCCCGGCCCGGCCGACCGGCCCTGCCCGCCCGGGCCGGTCCACCGGTGGTCGCCGGACGATGGTCGTTGCTGCCCGAGCCGGTGGCCGATCCCACCCGGCGCGCGCATGCGCTCGCCGAGTCCTTGCTGGACCGGCACGGGGTGGTGACCAGGGGCGCGGTCGCCGGTGAGCACGTGCCGGGTGGCTACGCGGCCGTCTACCCCGTCCTGCGCGCGATGGAGGAGTCGGGGCAGGCGCGTCGCGGCTACTTCGTGGAGGGCCTCGGAGCCGCGCAGTTCGCGCTGCCCGGTGCGGTCGATCGGTTGCGCAGCCTCGCGACGCCGAGCGGCCCCCGCGCACCGTCCCCGCCAGCGCCCGATCCGTGGGCGACGCCGGTGCCGGGCGGCTGGCGGGAGAGCCGTCGCGCCGGCGAGGTCAGCCGCGCGCTGCTGCTCGCGGCGACCGACCCGGCCAACCCGTACGGCGCCGCCCTGCCGTGGCCGGAGCGGGTCGGTGACGGCGGCTCCACCGGCCACCGACCGGGTCGCAAGGCGGGTGCGCTCGTCATCCTGGTCGACGGCGAGCTGGCGCTGTACGTCGAGCGCGGCGGCAAGTCGCTGCTCACGTTCCATGACGACCCCGAGCAGCTGCGGCCCGCGGTCGACGCGCTCGCGCTGGCGGTCCACGAGGGCGTACTGGGCAAGCTGGCCGTCGAGCGAGCGGACGGCGACGCCATCCTCGCGAGCCCGCTCGCCACGGCGCTGCGCGCAGCCGGCTTCCACGCCACTCCTCGCGGCCTGCGGCTGCGTGGATGAGCGCGCAGCCGCGGCAGCTGGCCCCCCGGCGACCGTGCGGGCCGGATGCCTGAGGGCGACACCGTCTGGCTGTCGGCCAGGCGCATGCATGCAGCGCTGGCCGGCCGGCCGCTCCTCACGTGCGATCTGCGCGTCCCGCGGCTGGCGACCGTCGATCTCGCCGGGCAGGTGGTGCGCGAGGTCGCCTCGCGCGGCAAGCACATGCTGATCCGCATCGACGGCGGGTGGACGCTGCACACCCACTTCAAGATGGAGGGCAGCTGGCGGATCTTTCGCCGAGGGCAGCGCTGGACGGGCGGCGCCGACCACCAGATCCGGGCCGTCCTCGGCAACGAGCGATGGACGGCGGTTGGCTACCGGCTCGCGATCCTCGAGCTCGTCCGCAGCGACGCGGAGCCCGACGTCGTGGGCCACCTGGGTCCTGACCTGCTGGGCGCGGACTGGGACGCCGAGGAGGCCGTCCGGCGCCTGTCCCACGCGCCCGCGCGCAGCATCGGCGAGGCGCTGCTCGATCAGCGCAACCTCGCCGGTGTCGGCAATCTGTACAAGGCCGAGCTGCTCTTCCTGCGCGGAGTGCATCCCTGGACGCCGGTCGACGAGGTCGACGACCTCCGGGGGCTGGTCGAGCTGGCCCATAGCCTGCTCGAGGCCAACAAGGACCGCTGGGAGCAGGTGACCACGGGCGATCTCCGGCGCGGGCGACAGCACTACGTCTACGGACGCCGCGGCGAACCGTGCCGGCGGTGCGGCACTGCCATCGCGCGCGCCCAGCAGGGCGAGGGATCGCAGGACGAGCGGGTCACGTACTGGTGCCCGGCCTGCCAGCCGGCGGTGCCAGCGCGCTCAGCCGGCGCTGGCTGACCGGCTGGGCAGCCAAGGCCGACGGCGCGCGGACTCGGAGTCACTGCCGCGGTCGGCGACCGGATCGGCGGCGCGGTCGGCGACCGGATCGGCGGCGCGGTCGGCACTGCGCTCGGCGCGGTAGCTGACGACGAAGTCCCGCTCGTCGGGGCGCAGGTCGCGCAACCGCTGGCGCAGCGTGTCGACGTCGACCCACAGATCGTCGGCGAGCTCGGTGACGTCGTCGGACCACAGCGACGCGCGGGCGAGATCCTCGAGCGGGATGAGCAACCGGGCCGCCACCCGCTCGACGACCCGCTCCTGCTTGCGCTCGTGCCAGTCGGTGCAGGAGGGCAGGTCGCCGCGCACGGCGTGGACGTACTCGTGGGCAGCCGTGCAGCGGCGCTCGGCCTGGCGAAGGCCTCGGTCGAGGCGCACGACCCGCTGCTCGTGGTCGTAGTCGCCCATGACGTCGTCGTCCAGCGCGGCGACGGCGAGCTCGACGCCGAGCGCGCCGAGCGCGCGGTAGGGATGGAACCGGCTGCCACGCCTGCCGGCGGCCATGCCGTCGCCTCCGTCCCGCGGCCCGCGGCGGTGGTGCCCGGCGCCGGAAGCTGCCGGGTCGGCGGCACCGGCGCGGCCGGTCAGCCCTCCGGCCGGTGGCGGGCGACCCGACGGGGCGCCATCGCATCCGTCACCGCGCGAGCGGGCCGCTTGTGACCGGCGGTGTCGGCGGCAGAAAGAATGGCATCGACCACGGACACAATGACGCGACGCTGTGGCTGGGTGAGCCGGTTGGCCCGCTTCGGCAGCACGAACGGTGGCAGCTCGTCGGTGAGCTCGGTGCCGGTGATGCGCGCGATGTCATCGGCCGGCCGCCCGATCGCGAGCGCGATGCCACGGATGGAGTCGTCCGTGAGACGGCCGCTGTGGCGACCGGTCGCGATGTTGTTGAGCGTCGAGACGCTGACCAGCCCACCGGTGCGGCGGGCAAGATTGCGATAGCCACCGGCCGTCCGGGCCGCGTCCTGCACGAGGCGTTGCAGCTCCGCCATGCCGGGCACGGTGATCCCCTGCTCCCCTGTCGACCCTGTTCGACACACCGAGGGACGTGTGTCTAGTTATCTGTGGCGTGATCCTGACGGCTGGGCCGTCTACCTGCCAAGAGTGCTGGACGACATACTAGACACTGCGTCTAGTGAATTAGCATAGTGAACGCTTTGCTGGACAACTCTCATTCCAGCCGCCACTATGTCGCCCGAGGATATGAGGGACGCCGAACGGGGCACTGGATGCGACTGCGCAGCCGGGACGAGCTCATCGCACGGATGGAGCAACGGAAGGTGTCGGTGCGGGAACTGGCGCGCTGGGCGGCCTGCCACCCGTCCATGATCGGCCACCTGCGCAGCGGCCTGCTCGAGTCGTGCTCGGCCCGACTGGCCGCTCGGATAGAGAAGGCGCTGGACGTGGAGCCAGGTACGCTGTTCGAGCATCCAGCAGTCACGCCGACGCGGTCCAGCGTCTCACCGGACGACGGACGTCGTTGGGCGTGACCACAGGACGCCAGGACATCGAGGACGCGATGTCGAGCAGCCCTGCGCCGAGCGCACAGGGATACGCTCGCCATCTCCGGGCAGAGTCCCAGTGAGGCGCCACAGCGCACCGCCTCCCCCTAGCGTCCCGGCCACCGTCGCGTACCCCCCGAGCGAGGCGGTGGCCGGGACCCGGGGTGGGGTCCGGGGTCCGATGACGCGCGGCGCTGCGCTCACGCAGGCGGCAGCGGGCGCAGCGCCGACGCCAGGAGAGCCGCTCCCGCCGCCACGTCGCTGCCGGCGGCACCGTCCCATGCGAACGATCCGATCCAGCGGCGCACCAGCTCCACGCCGGGTAGGTCCGGGTCGACGCCCGCCGCCCGCAGGACGCGCGCCACGGCGGCGTCGGCCCGGCCGGCGCCCTCGGGCGCGAGCAGGGGGCGGACGAGGGCGGGCTCGTCGGCGACCACCCGGCGCAGCGCCGGATGCGCCCCCACGACGGTGGCGGCGCGCTCGAGGGCGGCGGCCAGGCCGGCCGTGCGCGCCACCTGCTCGCACTCGTCGGCGAGCGCGTCGAGTGCGCTCAAGACCACGCCGGCGAGGACGTCCTCCTTCGTACGGAAGTGGTTGTAAAGCGTCGCCTTGGCGACTCCGGCGATCGTCGCGACGTCGCCCATGGTGGTACGGCGCACGCCGTAGCGCTCGACGGCCTGGGCCGCCGCCACGAGCAGGGCGGCGCGGGTGCGCCCCATGGCGTTGCCCGCCCGGCTCCTGGTCCCGGCGGGCGCGCGGGGAGCGGGGGCCGCGAGCCCGGCGCGCTCCGACACGTCAGGCTGCGACGGTCACCGGAGCGCGGCACTCGGCCGCGTGGCGAGCGGCCGGCGGGACGGCGGGCACGGCAGGCACGGCCGGCAACCCCGGCAGGGACGGCAACCCGTGCGACAGCGCGGCGACCGGGTCGAGCGCCGGGCGCTGCTCGACGGGCTTGGCCGGCAGCGAGGACCGCTCGATCACGACCGGCTCGACGACCACCCGCGCCGACGCACCGGCGGAGAGCTCGCCGGCCGGGCCGGCCGCGGAACCGGCATCGAGGGTGGCACTGATCTCGCGCAGGACGTCGGAGAGCTCCACCTCGAGCGCATCGCAGATGGCGGCGAGCAGCTCCGAGGAGGGCTCCTTCTGCCCGCGCTCGACCTCGGAGAGGTAGCCGAGCGAGACCCGGGCCGCCGAGGAGACCTCCCGCAGCGTGCGCTGCTGGCGCTGGCGCGTGCGGCGCAGGGCGTCGCCGAGCAGTCGGCGTAGCAGGACCATATCGCCCTCCTCTCCCCGTCGTGTCCCGGGCGGCGGGTAGCTCCGTCGTCCCGGTCGTACCACGCTACCCCGGCCGCGCCACCCGCGTGCAGCGCGGCGCGTTCGCTCAGGGCGATCTAGGCGGTCTCGCCCTCATCGAGGATGGCGAGCAGCAGGCCGAGGGCCGCCTCGGTCGCGGCCGCCCGGACCGCGGCCCGGTCGCCGCCGAAGCGGTGCCCGGCGACGCGCTCGCCGTGCGGCGTCGCGACCGCCACGTACACGGTGCCGACGGGCTTGCCGTCCTGCGGCGACGGGCCGGCGACGCCAGTGGTGGCCACGCCGTACGTCGCCCCCAGGCGGGTCCGCGCCCCCGCCGCCATCGCGGCCGCGACGTCGGGGTCGACGGCGCCCCGGCTCGCCAGCAGCTCCTCCGGCACGCCGAGCAGCAGCGCCTTCAGCGGCGTCGCGTACGCGACCACCCCGCCGCGCACCACGCTCGACGCCCCGGCCAGGTCGGTGAGCGCGGCGCAGAGCAGGCCGCCGGTCAGCGACTCGGCGACGGCGAGCGTGGCCCGGCGCCGCAGCAGCTGGCGGTGCACCTGCTCGGCGGCCCCGGCCGGCCCGGTCACCGGCGGGCCGCCAGCCGCCGGGCGGTCCGCTCGCTGGTGCGGCGCAGCCGCACCGCCCGCAGGACGTAGTCGGCACCGGTCACGTACGTGACGGCGAGCGCGAGCAGCATGACGGCGAGCGTGGCCGGGTGCAGCCAGTCCGGCAGCGGCAGGATGTACAGCCCGATGGCCACCGACTGCAGCAGGGTCTTGACCTTGCCGCCCCTGCTCGCGGGAATCACGCCGTGCCGGATGACCCAGAAGCGCATCGCGGTGATGCCGATCTCGCGGACCAGCACGGCGATCGTGATCGCCCAGGCGAGGTCGCCGAGCACCGACAGCCCGATGAGCGCGGCGCCGGTGAGCGCCTTGTCGGCGATCGGGTCGGCGACCTTGCCGAAGTCGGTGACGAGCCCGCGGCTGCGAGCCAGGTCGCCGTCGATCCGGTCGGTGATCGACGCGGCCGCGAAGGCCAGCGCGGCCGCGATCCGCCAGCCGGTGCGGTGGCCGCCGTCGGCCAGCAGCAGGACGAGGAGCACCGGCACCAGCGCCAGCCGCAGCACGGTCAGGTAGTTCGCGATGTTGAGGATGGGTGCCGCGGCCGGGACGGCCCGGTCGTCGACCGGCGCCTTCTCAGCCGACATCGGCGGTCATGGGACGGCGCCGCCCGAAGCGCCGGGCCGGCGAGACCACGGCGATCGCCTCCGCGACGAGGTCCACGCCGTCGCTCGCGACGACGCGCGCGCGGACCAGGTCCCCGACCTCGATGCCGACCGGAGCGTCGGCCATCCCGCCGGCCGCTCGGTCGGCCATCCCGTCGGCCATCCCGCCGGCCGGCAGGCGCACCGCGGTGCTGCCGTCGACCTCCGGCGCCTGGTGGCCGGCCCGGCCCTCGGCCACCGCGCCACCCGCCGGGGAGCGCGACGTCGCCGAGACCGACTCGACGAGCACCTCCACCTCGGAGCCGACCCGCTCCTCGGCGCGCTGGGCGGTGAGCTCCTCGACCAGCCGGGCGAGCCGCGCCACCCGCCGGGCGATCGCGTCGCGGCGCACCTTGGCCGGCAGCAGGGCGGCCTCGGTGCCGTCCTCGTCGGAGTAGCCGAAGACGCCCACCGCGTCGAGCCGGGCGGCGGCGAGGAACCGCTCCAGCTCGGCCACGTCCGCCTTGCGCTCGCCGGGAAAGCCGACGATGACGTTGGAGCGGACGCCGGCCGCCGGGGCGCCGGCCCTGATGTCGGCCAGCAGCCCCAGGAAGCGCTCGGTGTCGCCGAAGCGGCGCATCCGGCGCAGCACCGGGCCGCTCGCGTGCTGGAACGACAGGTCGAAGTACGGCTCGACGCCCGGCGTGGCGGTCATCACCTCGACCAGCGAGGGGCGCAGCTCGGCGGGCTGGAGGTAGCTGACCCGCACCCGGACGATGCCGTCGACCGCCGCGATCAGCGGCAGTAGCCGCTCGAGCGACCGCAGGTCGCCGAGGTCCTTGCCGTACGAGGTGCTGTTCTCGCTGACGAGGACGAGCTCGCGCACACCTTGCCCGGCGAGCCACTCGGCCTCGGCGATCACGTCGTCCGGCGGCCGCGACACGAACGAGCCGCGGAACGACGGGATGGCGCAGAAGCTGCACCGCCGGTCGCAGCCGGACGCGAGCTTGAGCGGCGCCACGGGGCCGCCCTCGAGCCGGCGGCGCAGCGGGCGCGGGCCGGACGGCGGCGCGACCCCAGGCGGCAGGTCGGCGAGGGCCGGAGCGGGTGCCCCGTGACCGGGGACGGCAACGGTGGCCGCCGCGCGCGCCCGGTCGACGGGGGTCAGCGGCAGCAGGGTCCGGCGGTCGCGCGGCGCGTGCGCCGGCACCGGGCGCCCGGCGAGGACGTCGTCGAGCCGGCTCGGCAGGTCGGCGTAGTGGTCGAAGCCGAGCACGGCGTCGGCCTCGGGCAGCGCAGCGGCCAGCTCCGACCCGTACCGCTCGGCCAGGCAGCCGACCGCGACCACCGCGCGGGACGGTGCGCCGGGGCGCCGGTCGGCGGCGGCCAGCAGCGTGTCGACCGAGTCCTTCTTCGCCGCCTCGACGAAGCCGCAGGTGTTGACGACGACCGCGTCGGCCTCGTCGGGGTCGTCGACGATGCGCCATCCGGCGGCGTCGAGCCGCCCGGCCAGCTCCTCCGAGTCGACCTCGTTGCGCGCGCACCCCAGCGTGACGAGCGCGACGCGACGGGGGTGGGCAGGCACTGGCCCAGCCTACCGGTCCGGCCCTGCCACCCCCGCCCCGCTGGTGGGTCCGGGCGCGGGCGGTCAGCCCTGCGAGGAGGTCGCCGGGTCGCCGGGCCGGAACGTGAGGTTGACCACGGCCCCCTTGCCGCCGGGCGGCCCGATCTCCTTGTCGTTGACGATCAGGTCGACCGCGCCGGCGTCGCCGATGACGAAGTGCAGCCACTTCTTGTCGTGGGCGTCGAAGACCTGGCCGCGGTCGAGCGTCTTCTGCAGCAGCGTGGCGCCGGCCGAGTTGCGCACGCTGAGCCAGCTGTGGGCCCCGATGATGCGCACGCGGACGTTGACCCCGTCCTTCGGCACGCCCGCGACCGCGCCGTCGCTCGGCGTGGGCCTCGGAGTCCGCGGCGGCTTGTGGGCGCTCGGCGAGGAGCTCGGCGCGGAGGCGCTCGACGACGCGGCCGGGCCGCGGCTCTGGGCCGTCGGCTGGCTGCGGTTGCCGTCGAGCAGCCCGAGGATGGAGGCGAGGGCGAGCGCGCAGACGCCGACGAGGACGGCGGCGACCATCGCCGCGCCCCAGCGTGGCCCGGTGCGCTCCGGCCTGGCCTTGCTCTCGGCCTCGAAGATGCCGTCGGTGACGAGCTGCGGCCCGGTGCCGTTGTCGGTGTCGAACTGCTCGATCAGCGGCACCGGATCGATGCCGACCGCCCTGGCGATGCTCCGGATGTGGCCGCGGGCGTAGACGGCTCCGCCGCACGGGCCGAAGTCGTCGGTCTCGATCGCGCGGATCAGGGTGCCCCGGATGCGGGTCGCCTGGCTGACCTCGTCGACGGTCATGCCACGCTCGCGCCGGGCTGAGGCCAGCGCCTCGCCGATGGACACCTCAACACCTCCACTCGCCGGCGGGCGGGTCATGCAGGGGGGATGGGCCGGATCGCCGGCAGGGCCAAGCCCAGTGTAGGCGGCGTTGTCTCCCGCTCGCAGGGAGCCAGTGTTCCCGGCGAGCGGCAGGACGGTCAAACCACGACGAAGCATCGGCTCCACCGTGATCTCGTCGGTCCGGCGGCTCGCCGGCTGTAGCCCGCGCCGCCCGCGCCGTGCGCCCCGGCATCTCAGCCGCCGCGCAAGCCCGCTAGCACCTCGTCGAGCTCGTCGGGCTTCACGAGCACGTCGCGGGCCTTGGAGCCCTCGCTCGGGCCGACGATGCCCCTGCTCTCCATGAGGTCCATGAGCCGGCCGGCCTTGGCGAAGCCGACCCGCAGCTTGCGCTGCAGCATCGACGTCGAGCCGAACTGCGAGCCGACGACTAGCTCGACCGCCTGGCAGAGCAGGTCAAGGTCGTCACCGACGTCCTCGTCGATCTCGCGCCTCGCGGTCGCCTGGTCGAACACGTCCTCGCGAAACGCCGGTCGCTGCTGCTGCTTGCAGAAGGCCACCACGGCCGCGATCTCGGTCTCGGAGACGTAGGCGCCCTGGATGCGGATCGGCTTGCTCGCGCCCATCGGCAGGAAGAGCCCGTCGCCCTGGCCGATCAGCTTCTCGGCGCCCGGCTGGTCGAGGATGACCCGCGAGTCGGCGAGCGACGCGGTCGAGAACGCCAGCCGCGAGGGCACGTTGGCCTTGATGAGGCCGGTCACGACGTCGACGCTCGGCCGCTGCGTGGCGAGGACGAGGTGGATGCCGGCAGCGCGGGCCAGCTGGGTGATGCGCACGACCGCGTCCTCGACGTCGCGCGGCGCCACCATCATGAGATCGGCGAGCTCGTCCACGACGACGATGAGGTACGGGTAGGGCACGTAGACGCGATCGCTGCCCGGCGGCGCCGTGAGCTCGCCCTTGCGCACCTTGCGGTTGAAGTCGTCGATGTGCCGGACGCCAGAGGCGGCGAGGTCCTCGTAGCGCAGGTCCATCTCGCGCACGACCCACTGCAGCGCGTCGGCCGCCTTCTTCGGGCTGGTGATGATCGGCGTGACGAGGTGCGGGATGCCCTCATAGATGGTGAGCTCGACCCGCTTCGGGTCGATGAGGACGAGGCGCACCTCGTCCGGCGTGGCTCGCGACAGCAGTGACGTGATGAGCGAGTTGATGCAGCTGGACTTGCCGGCCCCGGTCGCGCCGGCCACCAGGATGTGCGGCATCCGCGCCAGGTTGGCGACGACGAAGCCGCCCTCGACGTCCTTGCCCAGCGCGACGACGCAGGGGTGATGGTCGCCGGTGGCCACCGGCGAGCGCAGGATGTCGCCGAGCATCACCCACTCGCGGTCGGCGTTGGGGATCTCGATGCCGACCGCGCTCTTGCCGGGGATCGGGCTGAGGATCCGCACGTCGGCGCTCTTCACCGCGTACGCGATGTTGCGCTGGATGCCGGTGATCTTCTCGACCTTGACCGCGGGGCCGAGCTCGACCTCGTACCTGGTCACCGAGGGGCCGCGGGAGAACCCGGTGACCCCCGCGTCGATCTCGAACTGGGCGAAGACCTCGGTGAGCGCCGCGATGACCTCGTCGTTGACCTTGCTGCGCGCCTTCGGCGGCGGCCCGTCGCGCAGCAGCGCCGGCGGCGGCAGCCGGTAGGCGCCCTCGGCGGGCAGCGGCAGCTGCTCGACGGCCCGGACCGGCGCAGCGGGCGCCGGCACGGGGGGCGCGACCGTGGCCGCCGGCTTGTCGGGATCGGGCAGCAGGGGGCTCTCGGCGTCGAACGGGTCGAACGGCTCGGGAGGCTCGGGAGACGCAGCCATCGCCGCCACTCGCCGGCGGGCCGGTCGGCGGCGCAGCGGCGGCGCCTGCGAGGGCTCCGGCTCGACGTCGTCGAGGACGGCGAGGACGGCGTCGTCCTCGGCGCCGGGCGAGCGGCCGCGCAGGCGGTCGGCCAGCGCGGCGACGCGGACCGGCACCTGGCGCACCGGCGTGGCGGTGACGACGAGCAGGCCGAAGACGGCGAGCAGCAGCAGCGGGACGGCGGCGACCGGCGCGGGCATCAGCGCGGTGAGCGGCGACGCGGCGAGGAAGCCGACCACCCCACCGGCCGACCGCATGGCGGTGGCCCCCTCCGTCGGGTCGGGGTTGCCGCCGGCCAGGTGGACGAGGCCGAGGCTGCCGAGCGCGAGGGCGGCCCAACCGATGCCGACCCGCCCCCGCCCGGAGGGGTCGCCTGGCGTCCGGAGCAGCCGGATCGAGGCGCCGAGCAGCAGCAGCGGGCAGACGGCGGCGGCGGCGCCGACGGTGCCGCGCACGACGGCGACCACGGCGGTCGCGAGCGGGCCGGAGCCGCCCCACGCGCCCCACGCGACCAGCACCGCGAGGCAGAGGACGGCGAGCCCGAGCCCGTCGCGCCGGTGCGCCGGGTCGAGGTCACGGGCGCCGTGGCC
The DNA here is from genome assembly GCA_045807125.1 of Frankiaceae bacterium. GTDB lineage: Bacteria > Actinomycetota > Actinomycetes > JAWWOL01 > JAWWOL01 > JBJMHZ01. Next base: position 23,494 of record JBJMHZ010000045.1, on the reverse strand, counting down.
CACCCGGCGGGCGACGGCGCCGGCGACCCTGGCCAGCAGCGTCCACAGGCCGGCGGCGAGCCGCCAGCCCAGCCGGGCCAGCCGGCGGACGACCCTGCCGGCGCGGGAGCGGGACCCGCGGGAGCGGGACCCGCGCCGGGCCGGGGCGGGCCGGGCCGGTGACCGGCCACCGGTCCTGGGCGCTGGCGGACCGCCGCGCGCCGGCCCGCGGGCCGGCCGCGACGCGGTGGAGCCACGGGTCGCCATGCTCGCAGCCTAGCCGGGCAATCCCACGAGCCACACCCGTCACAGCGCGACACGCGGCCCCGGCCGGGTCAGGCCGGCGGGTCGGCGACCGGGTCGGTCACCGAGACCCGCACGGCGCGGTAGCGGCGCGGCACGTCGAGCAGCACCTGCTGCCGCGGGTCGGGGAGGCCGGGGACCTCCACCGGCGTCAGCGCCCGCAGCGGCGCGAGCCCCGGATCGGCGAGGACGGCGGCCAGCACCGTCGCGACGGCCGGCCGGTCACCGCCGGTGACCAATGCCTCGACCCGCCCGGCATGCGGCGCCCAGACCCGGCGAGCCACCTCGGCGGCCGCCTCGAACGCCTGGCGGGCCTGGTTGTCCCTGCGCCTGGCGAACCGCTGCTGCGACCAGCCGCCGGCCGCCGTGCGGGCCTGCACGTGCCGCGCGCCCACCTTGGATGCCAGCAGGCGCCCGCCGTCGAGCACGCCGGCCGCGTAGCCGCCGCGCCGCACCAGCAGGACCGCGACCACCCGCTCGGCGAGCGCATGGGCGAGCAGGCCGGCGTACGGCGCGTCCGGGTTGGGGGCGAGCGGCGGGAGCGGCACGGCGCAGCTCGCGATCGCCCCGTCAGCCGCGCGCAGGTCGACCCGCTCGGGCGTGGCGGAGCAGGTCAGGGCGCCGTGCGCGGCGGCGAACCGGTCGAGCCAGCCGGCCAGCCGCTCAGGCGCCACCTCGATCGTCCGGTCGGGAGCGCGCCCGCCGGGCGCGCCCGCGCTCACGCCTCGATGACGGTAGGGATGATCATCGGCCGCCGCCGGTAGGTGTCGGAGACCCACTTGCCGACCGTGCGGCGCATGATCTGCTGGAGCTGGTGGGCGTCGCCGACCCCCTCGGCGGCGGCGCGGTCGAGGGCCTCCTCGATCAGCGGCACGACGTCGTCGAAGACGCCCGGCTCGTCGGAGAACCCGCGCCCGAAGACGTACGGGCCGCTGGTCACCTTGCCGGTGACCGAGTCGACGACAGCGACCACCGACACGAAGCCCTCGTCGCGGAGGATGCGGCGGTCCTTGAGCGACTCGGCACCGATGTCGCCGACCGACCCGCCGTCGACGTAGACGTAGCCGGCCGCGACCCGCCCGGTGATCCTGGCCCGGCCGTCGACCAGGTCGACGACGACGCCGTCGTCGGCGACCACCACCCGGTCCCTCGGCACGCCGGTCAGGACGGCGAGCTCGGCGTGCGCCCGCAGGTGCCGCCACTCACCGTGCACCGGCATGAAGTTGCTCGGCCGGGTCGCGTTGAGGACGTACATCAGCTCGCCGGCCGGCGAGTGGCCGGAGACGTGCACCGTCGCGACGCCCTTGTGCACGACGTCGGCCCCCCACCGGGAGAGCCCGTTGATCACCCGGTAGACGGCGTCCTCGTTGCCGGGGATGAGGCTCGACGCCAGCACGACGGTGTCGCCGGGCTCGATGCGCACCGGGTGGTCGCGGTGCGCCATCCGCCACAGCGCCGACAGCGGCTCGCCCTGCGAGCCGGTCGAGATGAGGCACACCTGCTCGGGCGGCAGCTCGTCGATCTCCCTGGCGTCGCGCAGCAGGTCGGCCGGCACCCGCAGGTATCCCAGGTCGCGGGCCACGCCCATGTTGCGCACCATCGAGCGGCCGATGAACGCGACCTTGCGGCCGTGCGCCTTCGCGGCGTCGAGCGCCTGCTGCACCCGGTGCACGTGGCTCGCGAAGCAGGCCACGATCACCCGGCGCCTGGCCTGCCGGAAGACGGAGTCGAGCACCGGCGCGATGTCGCGCTCCGGGGTGACGAAACCAGGGATCTCGGCATTGGTCGAGTCCGAGAGCAGCAGGTCGACGCCCTCGGCGCCGAGCCGGGCGAAGCCGCCGAGGTCGGTCAGCCGCCCGTCGAGCGGCAGCTGGTCCATCTTGAAGTCGCCGGTGTGCAGGACGAGGCCGGCACCGGTGCGGATGGCCACCGCGATGGCGTCCGGGATCGAGTGGTTGACCGCGAGGAACTCGCAGTCGAACGGCCCGAAGCGCTCCCGCTGCCCCTCGTGCACCTCGTACGTGTAGGCCTTGATGCGGTGCTCGGCCAGCTTCCCGTCGAGCAGTCCGAGGGTGAGCCGGGACCCGATCACCGGGATGTCGCCGCGCTCGCGCAGCAGGTAGGGCACCGCACCGATGTGGTCCTCGTGCCCGTGGGTGAGCACGAGCGCCTCCACGTCGCCGAGCCGGTCCCTGATCGGCTCGAAGTCGGGGAGGATGAGATCGACGCCCGGCTGCTCGTTGGACGGGAACAGCACGCCGCAGTCGACGATGAGCAGCCGGCCGGCGTGCTCGAAGACCGTCATGTTGCGGCCGATCTCGCCCAGGCCGCCGAGCGCGAACACCCGCAGGCCGCCCTCGGCGAGCCCCGGCGGGGCAGCGAGCTCCGGGTGCGGGTGGCTCACAGCGCGAGTCCCGCGGCGGCGAGGTCGTCGCGCAGCGCAGCGCGCTCGGCGTCGGTCGCGTCGACGAGCGGCGGGCGGACCGGCCCGGCGGGCAGTCCGAGCATGGCGAGCGCCGCCTTCGTGGTGATGACCCCCTGGGTGCGGAAGAAGCCGACGCACGCGGGGACGAGCCGGCGGTGCAGCGCGGCGGCGCCCGCGACGTCGCCGGCGGCGAAGGCGTCGTGCATGGCGACCAGCTCCCGGGCGAAGAGGTGGCCGATCACGCTGACGCAGCCGGTGCCGCCGATCGCGAGCAGCGGCAGGTTGAGCATGTCGGTGCCGCTGTAGACGGCGAGGTCGGTCGAGGCGAGCAGGCGGCTGGTCTCGCCGAGGTCGTCCTTCGCGTCCTTGACCGCGACGATGCGCTCCTCGTCGGCGAGCCGGACGAGCGTCTCGGTCCGGATCGGCGTCCCCGTCCGCCCCGGGATGTCGTAGAGCATCAGGGGCAGCGCGGTGGCGTCGGCGACGGTGCGGAAGTGCGCGAGCAGGCCCTCCTGCGGCGGCTTGGAGTAGTACGGCGTCACGACGAGCAGGCCACCGGCCTGCGCCTTCTCGGCCGCGCGGGCCAGCTCGATCGAGTGCGCGGTGTCGTTGGTGCCGACGCCCGCGAGGACGTGCGCGCGGTCGCCCACGGCCTCCACGACGGCGTGCAGCAGCCGGTCCTTCTCCTGGTCGGTGGTGGTCGGGGCCTCCCCCGTGGTGCCGCTGACGACGAGCCCGTCGCAGCCGGCGTCGACGAGGTGGGCGGCGAGGCGCTGGGCACCGTCGAGGTCGACGTCCCCGGCCGCGGTGAACGGCGTCACCATCGCGACCAGGACGCGGCCGAAGGGGGCGGTGCCGGAGGGTGCAGCCATGTCGGACACGCTACCCGGATCGGCCATCGGGAGGAGCGACACCCGCCGTGGCGGTCATCGCCGAGAACGACGCGAGGGCCACGGGAGCCCCGCCGCGGCGAGGTCGGGGGTCCCCGCCGCGGCGGGGTCGTGAGTTCATCGTCGCCGCGAGGCAGGGCGTTACAGCCTCGCCCGCCGCCCCGGCTAGCCTCCCAGCGTGCCCATCAGCCAGCGGTTGGTGCAGCGGCTCGCCTCCGTGGTCGGTACCGAACGGACGGTCACCGACCCAGCGATCACCGCAGCGCACGCGCGGGACTGGACCGGCCGGTTCACGGGGACCGCCGACGTCGTCGTGTCGCCGGCCGGCCCGGCCGAGGTCAGCGCCGTGCTGGCGGAGTGCGCGGCCACGGCGACGCCGGTCGTGCCGCAGGGCGGCAACACCGGCCTCGTCGGCGGCGCCGTGCCGGACGCCGGCGCGGTCGTGCTCGACCTGCGCCGCCTGACCCGCCTCGCCGTGAGCGCCGACGGCCGCCACGCCACCGCAGGGGCCGGCGTGACGATCGCCGAGCTGCAGGCCGCGGCGATCAGCGCCGGGCGGCGGTACGGCGTCGATCTCGCGAGCCGGGCGAGCGCGACGCTCGGCGGCACGATCGCCACCAATGCCGGCGGGCTTCGCGTGCTGCGGCACGGCGACACTCGGGCCCAGCTGATCGGCGTCGAGGCGGTGCTCGCCGACGGGACCGTCGTGTCGCACCTCACCGGCCTGACGCGCGACAACACCGGCTACCACCTCCCCTCGCTGCTGTGCGGCAGCGAGGGGACCCTCGCCGTGGTGACCGCCGCGCAGGTCCGGTTGCTGCCGCAGCGCCCGGAGCGGTCCGTCGCCCTCCTCGCGTTCGCCACCACGGCGGCGGCCGCGCGCGCCGCCGCGCTGCTCCCCTCCGCGCCGTGGGTGGAGGCGGTGGAGCTGATGCTCCACGCCGGCGTCGAGCTGGTCTGCCGGGTCGGTGGGCTGCCGCGGCCGATGCCGGAGCCGCACGCCGCATACCTCCTCGTCGAAGCGGCGGCGCCGGACGGGGTGGACGGCGGGCTGGCCGCCGCCGTCGAGGGCGTGCCCGAGGTCGCCGACGTCGCGGTCGCCCTCGACGGGCCGTCGATGGCGCGGCTGTGGGCCTACCGGGAGCGGCACACCGAGGTCATCGCCACGCTCGGCGTGGCCCACAAGCTCGACGTCACGCTTCCCGCGCCTGCCCTCGCCGGCTTCCTCGAGGAGGTGCCGCACCGGGTCGCCGCGACGGTCCCGGCCGCGCGGACGTGGCTGTTCGGGCACGCCGGCGACGGGAACGTGCACGTCAACGTCACCGGCGCCGAGCTGGCCGGTCCCGCGCTGGACGAGGTCGTGCTGACGACGGTCGCGCAGGCGGGCGGGAGCATCAGCACCGAGCACGGCATCGGCCGCGCGAAGCTGCCGTGGCTGCACCTCGCGCGAAGCGAGGCCGAGCTGCGCCTGTTCGCCAGGGTGAAGCAGGCCTTCGACCCGCTCGGCCTGCTGAACCCGATGCTCGCGGCGCGCCCGCCGTCCTGAGCCTCAGCGACCTTCGCTCGGCAGGGCGCGCATGGCAGCGACGAAGGCCGCGGCCCGCGCCCGGTAGTCCACGTACCGGCCGAAGCTGGGAGCGGCGGGCGAGAGCAGGACGACGCCGTCGGGCGACGCCCACTCGAAGGCCGCCCTGGTCGCCGCCGCGACGTCGGTGCAGTCGAGCACGCGCGGGGCTCCCGCGCAGGCGGCGATCGCGGCACCGATGCGCGGCCCGTTGTCCGGCATCGTGAGGACGAGCAGGTCGTCGCCCCGGCCGGCGAGCCCCGCACCGAGCGGCGCGTAGTCGATGCCCCGCTCGAACCCGCCGACGAGGAGCGCGACCCGGCGCCCGCGGAACGACTCGACCGCCGCGAGCGTCGGCAGCACGTTGGTGCTGAGGCTGTCGTCGACGAACTCGACGCCGCCGACGCGGCCGACCGGCGCGAGCCGGCTGGGCAGCGGCTCGTACCGCGCGGCGGCCGCGGCGAGCGCGCGCTCGTCGGAGGCCTCCTGGACGCCGAGCGCCGCCAGGGCCGCCCGCGCGACCGCCGCGTTGCGCTCGTTGTGCGGGCCGAGCAGCCCGAGGCCGCCCGCCCACGGGCCGGCCGGCGCGGTGACCCAGGTGACGTGGGGCCCCAGCAGGCCGGCGTGGCGGCGCAGCAGCGGATCGTGGCCCTCCGCGACGACCGACCGCACGCCCGGGCGGGTGCACAACGACAGCTTGTCGCGGTAGTAGTTCTCCACCCCCCGGTGCCAGGTGAGGTGATCCTGGCTCAGGGAGGTGACGGCGACGACGGCCGGCCCGAGCCGCACGTCGACGGCCTGGTAGCTCGACACCTCGACCACCCACCAGTCGGCCTCGCCGGCGCAGTCCGGGTCCCAGGGCGGGCGCCCGAGGTTGCCGCCGGTGAAGCACCGGTAGCCGAGCGCGCGGAGCAGGCTGCCGGCGATCGACGTCGTCGTGCTCTTGCCCTTCGTCCCGGTGACGCATAGCACGCGGTCGCGGTCGGCCTCCCCCAGCCAGAGCCCGAGACCGCCCACGACGTCGACGCCCCGGTGCCCGAGCTCGGCGACGAGCGCGTCGTAGCGGCTGATGCCGGGGCTCTTGACGACCACCTCCGCCGACGTCAGGGCCGCCACCCCTCCTTCGGCCAGCCCGGCGACCGGCGTCCCGTCCGGCATGGTCCCCGGCGCCTGGTCGACGAGCGCCGGGCTGACGCCGAGCGCGCGCAGCCGCCGGACGCTGGCCTGGCCCTCGACGCCGACGCCCCAGACGGCGACCCGGCGGCCGGAGAGGTCAGACCACGATGTCGGCGCAGGCATACGCGGGCTCGATGAAGTGCGGCCCGAGCGGGCGCAGCAGCGCCGCGACGTCGGGCAGGGGCCGGCCGTCCGCCCGCAGCGACGCGGCGAGCCGCTGGAGCAGCGCGGTGCCGGCCCGGTCCGGCCGGTCAGCGGCGAGGAGCGCGGCGGCGCGGCACTCGTCGACGTCACCGACGCACTCGAACGGCTTGCCGTGCGCGGGGTCGCCGAGCAGCGCCCGGAACTTCGGCTCGAGCTCGTCGTCGGCCAGCGGCTCGTGGCCGTCGAACACCGCCTCCAGGCGCTCGGCCTCGATGAACGGCGCCAGGATGAGGTCGATGAAGCAGCACTTGTCGCACCGGCCGCACCAGCGGTCGAGGCGCTGCGCCGGGTCGACGTGGAAGGCGCGGTTGCAGCTGCGGAAGGCGAAGTGGTGCTCGCGCAGCGCCGCGAACCGCTCCGCGACCCACAGCTCGCTCCACGGCCGCAGCGCCGAGAAGTACGCGACGCCGGGCACCGACTCGGCGAGGACCCCCCGGAAGGCCGCCTCGAACTCCCAGCTCTTGCTCCACTGGTGGTTGACCGCCCGGTCGCCCACCATGAGCGTCGCCGAGCTGGCCGACCACTCGTTCGACATGACGACCGCGTCGCGCCCGTGCAGGACCGCCGTCGCGACCGCGATCGCTGACAGGATGCCGGTGACGGGGACGTGGCCGTTCAGGAACCCGAGCTCGCGGGAGCGGAGCACCTTCTCGTCGAGCTCGCGCTCGGCTCGCACGATCGGCAGCCCGCTCACCGCCGCGGCGGCCTCGATGGCGGCGAACCGGTCGCCGGCGCGGCTGAGGACGAACAGCGCGGTGTCGTCGTGCATCCGCCGCACCTGCTCGGCGACGACGATCGAGTCGATGCCACCGCCGAACGGCACGAGCGGTCGCCCGTGACCCGCCCCGGCGGCCCGGCCGTGCATGTCGGGCCCGGTCGCGGACCGCTCGCCGGCCTCGATCCGCAGGTCCGACAGGTCGATCCCGTTGCGGTGGGCGAACTCGGCGAGGCCGTGCGCGTAGACGTCCTGGAGGAACCGGCGCTCGCGCCCGGTGAGGGAGGTCGCGCCGAGCTCGATGACCGGCGGGGCGCCCGCCTTCCAGTACGAGACGCCGGCGAGCAGGTGCAGCAGCCGCGCGGCCGGCTCGACCAGCGGCGAGCCCCAGCCCTCGGGCGGCGCGTCGATCCGGATCAGCTCGGTGAACGCGTGATCGTCCAGCAGGTAGTGGCAGGCGATGACGCCGGCGGCCGGATCGATGTCGTACGCGTCGTAGCGGAACCGCCGGCCACGCCGTACGGGCATCTCGTCCGCCTGCACCACTTCTCCGATCCTACCTGCGCGATCACGCGGTGCCGGGCTGCGGGGCGCCGCCGCGCGGCGCGCGCTCGAGCGTGACGACCCGGAAGCGCAGCCCGGTCCCCGACAGCCGCCACCCCTGCGCCGGGTCGACCTCGACCGGCACCCAGCGCTCGCCCACGGGTGGCGCGCATGCGTCGCCGTCGAAGGCGTGGTCCAGCTCGGTGCGCACGATGCGGGTCGCCCGGTCGAGCGCGCTGGCGTAGACCGAGCTGCCACCGATCACCCATACCGCGCCGGCCGCCTGCTCGAGCGCGGCGTCGAGCGAGCCGGCGACGACCGCCCCCGGGGCGCTCCAGCGCGGGCGGCGGCTCAGCACGACGTTGCGCCGGCCGGGCAGCGGGCGCACGCTCGCCGGCAGCGACTCCCACGTCGCCCTGCCCATGACCACCGTGCCGCCCATCGTCAGCCGGCGGAACAGCGCGAGATCCTCGGGCAGGTGCCACGGCAGCCGGCCCCGATCGCCGATGACGCCGTTCGCGGCCTGCGCCCAGATCAGCGAGACGGTCACACCGCGACCGGGGCAGCGATCGCCGGGTGGTGGCGGTAGTCGACCAGCTGCAGGTCCTCGTACGCGTAGTCGGGCAGCGACGGCGCGGGCCGCACCTCCAGGCGCGGGAACGGGTAGGGCCGGCGGCGCAGCTGCTCGCGCACCTGCTCGACGTGGTTGTCGTAGACGTGGCAGTCGCCACCGGTCCAGATCAGCTCCCCCACCCCGAGCCCGGCCTGCTGGGCCATCAGGTGGACGAGGATCGCGTAGCTCGCGATGTTGAACGGCACGCCGAGGAACAGGTCGGCGCTGCGCTGGTAGAGCTGGCAGGACAACCGGCCGCCGCCGACCCAGAACTGGAACAGCGCGTGGCACGGCGGGAGCGCCATCCGCGGGATCTCGCCGACGTTCCAGGCCGAGACGACCAGCCGCCGCGAGTGCGGATCGGTGCGCAGGGCGTCGAGCACCTGCGCGATCTGGTCGACGGCGCCGCCGTCCGGGGTCGGCCAGGCGCGCCACTGCACGCCGTAGACGGGGCCGAGGTCGCCGTCGGGGGCGGCCCACTCGTCCCAGATCGTCACGCCGTGCTCGCGCAGCCAGGTGACGTTGCGCTCGCCGCGCAGGAACCACAGCAGCTCGTAGGCGACCGACCGGAAGTGCACCCGCTTGGTGGTGATCAGCGGGAACCCGCGGTCGAGCCGATAGCGCAGCTGCCGGCCGAACACGCTGCGGGCACCGGTGCCGGTGCGGTCGAGCCGGTGGTCGCCGTGCTCGAGGGCATCGCGCAGCAGCTCCTCGTACTGGCTGTCGACCGGCGAGCCGCCCGGGGCATCGAGAGGCTGGTCGGAGGCTGCGGTCACGGCGTCATGGTAGCCGGGCGTGCCATCGTGGGCCGGTGACCGACACCCCCGGCCAGCCGGCCGTCAACGGCGTGCGCGAGGCGCGGGCCGGTGACGTCGCCGCGGTGGCCGCCGTGCAGGTCCGGACGTGGCGGGCCGCGTACGCCGGCCTGCTTCCCGCGACCGCGCTCGACGCGCTCGACGCGCTCGACCCGGCCGAGGTGGCAGCCGCCTGGGGGGCGGCGCTGGCCGCCCGGCCGGCCGGGCGGGCGCACCTACTGGTCGCCGTCGCGGCGGACCGGGTGGTCGGCCTGGCGGCGGGCGCGCCCGCGCCGGATGACGACCTCGACCCCTCGAGGTGGGCCGAGCTGGGGCCGCTGCTCGTGCTGCCGGAGCGCCAGCGCGAGGGCCACGGCAGCCGCCTGCTCGCCGCCGTCACCGACCTGCTGCTGGCCGACGGCTTCCGCTACGCGGTGACCTGGGTGCCGGCCGCCGACGAGCGGTCCCTGGCGTTCCTCGTGGCGGCCGGCTGGGCGCCGGACGGCGCAAGCCGCGCGCTCGACCTCGCCGGAACGGCGGTCGAGGAGATCCGCCTGCACACCGACCTGGCCGGCTGACGCCGGCGGCGGGAGCCGGCTCAGGAGGCGCAGGAGGCTCAGCCCAGGCCGAGCAGCTCCTCGATCCCGACGGTGAGCCCTGGCCGGTCGCCCACCCGGCGCACCGCGAGCAGGACGCCGGGCATGAACGACGACCGGTCGAGCGAGTCGTGCCTGATCGTCAGCGTCTCGCCGTGGCCGCCGAGCAGCACCTCCTGGTGGGCGACCAGCCCCTCCACCCGCACAGAGTGCACCCGTACGCCGCCCACCTCGGCTCCCCTCGCGCCGTCCAGCGCGGTCGAGGTGGCGTCGGGGGCCGGCCCCGCGCCCGCCGCCGAGCGGGCCGCCGCGACGAGCTCGGCCGTGCGCCGCGCCGTGCCGCTCGGCGCGTCGACCTTGCGGGGGTGGTGCAGCTCGATGATCTCCACCGAGTCGAAGAACCGGGCGGCCTGCTCGGCCCAGCGCATCATCAGCACGGCCCCGACGCCGAAGTTGGGCGCGACGATCGCGCCGACCGGCCAGGCGGCGGCGGCCAGCCAGGAGCGCACCTGCGCCAGCCGCCCGTCGTCGAAGCCCGTGGTGCCGACCACGACGTGGATGCCGCGCTCGATGCACCACCGCAGGTTGTCCATGACGGCGTCCGGGTGGGTGAAGTCGACCGCGACGGCGGCGCCGCGGGCCGCCAGGGCATCGATGCCCTCGATGCCCCCGCTGCCCCCGCTGCCTCCGCTGCCCCCGCTGCCCCCGCCGCCGTCACTACCCATGCCGATGTCGACCCGCGCCACCAGCGCGAGGTCCCCGGCCCCCTCGACCGCCCGGCAGACCTCCTGGCCCATCCGGCCGGCCGCGCCGATGACGCCGACCGGCAGCAGCGCCCCGCCGGGCGCCGCCCCGCTGGACGGGTCAGGCAACGGCATCCGAGAAGTCCTTGCCGTCGAACGGGCCGATCACGGCCAGCGACAGCGGCCGGCGCAGCACGTCGGCCGCCACCTCGCGGACGTCGTCGAGGGTCACCGCGTCGATGCGGCGCAGCAGCTCGTCGACGGTGAGCAGCTCGCCGTGGACCAGCTCGCTCTTCCCGAGGTGCGTCATGCGCGAGCCGGTGTCCTCGAGGCCGAGGACGAGCGACCCGCGCAGCTGCCCCTTGCCCCTGGTCAGCTCCTCGGCGGTGATGCCGTGCTCGGCCACCTTCTCGAGCTGCTCGCGGCAGATCGCGAGGACGTCGTCGACCTTGCCGGGCGTCGTGCCGGCGTAGATGCCGAAGGCGCCGGAGTCGGCGTACTGGGAGGTGTAGCTGTAGACCGAGTAGACCAGCCCGCGCTTCTCCCTGACCTCCTGGAACAGCCGGGAGCTCATGCCCCCGCCCAGCGCGCCGTTCAGCACGCCCATCGTCCACCGCCGCTCGTCGCGACGGGACAGGCCGCCGCCGCCGAGCACCAGGTGAGCCTGCTCGGTGGGGCGGCGGATGACCTCGATGCCGCGCAGGGTCCGCGGCGCCGCGCCCTGCCCGCCGCGCGGCGGCGCCGGCGGCGTGTCGGCGTCGCCGTCGAGCAGGCCGGCCTCGCCGAACGCCGTGCGCACCGCACGGACGAGCTTGGCGTGGTCGAGGTTGCCCGCCGCCGCCACGACCAGGTTGGGGATGCTGTAGCGGCGCCGGTAGTAGCCGGCCACCTGCGCGCGGGTGAGCCCGGTGATGGACTCGACGGTGCCGAGCACGGGGCGCCCGAGCGGGTGGTCGCCGTAGACCACCCCGGCGAACGCGTCGTGGACGACGTCACCCGGATCGTCGTCGTGCATGGCGATCTCCTCGAGGATCACGCCACGCTCGCTGTCGACGTCGGCCCCCACCACCACCGACGACGCCACCATGTCGCTGATGACGTCGACGGCCAGTGGCAGGTCGGCGTCGAGCACCCGCGCGTAGTAGCAGGTGTACTCCTTGCCGGTGAACGCGTTCATCTCGCCGCCAACCGCGTCCATGGCGGCGGCGATCTCGAGGGCGCTGCGCTTGCGCGTCCCCTTGAACAGCAGGTGCTCGAGGAAGTGCGACGTGCCGGCGAGCCGGGGGCTCTCGTCGCGCGAGCCGACTCCCGCCCAGATGCCGAACGACACCGAGCGGACGCTCGATATCGCCTCGGAGATCACCCGCAGGCCGCCGGGCAGGACGGTGCGGCGCACCACCCCGCCGTCGGCGGCCGTCGCGAGCGTCCTCGTCGTGTTGGGCCTCTGGAACTGCCTCATGCCCTGCAGCGATGCGGCCACCGGCTCGCCGCTACTTCGCGTCGCCGGACGCGTCGGCGGCGCCGGCCTCGTCCTGCGCGGCCTGGTCGGCCTGGCCGGCACCGTCCCCGTCGGTGACCGGGACGAGCGAGAGCTTGCCGCGCGGGTCGATCTCGGCGAGCTCGACCTGCACCTTGTCGCCGACCTTCAGGACGTCCTCGACCGCCTCGATCCGCTTGCCGCCGGCCAGCTTGCGCACCTGGGAGATGTGCAGCAGGCCGTCCTTGCCGGGGGTGAGCGAAACGAACGCGCCGAAGCTCGTGGTCTTCACGACCGTGCCGAGGTAGCGCTCGCCGACGGTAGGCATCTGCGGGTTGGCGATCGCGTTGATTCGCGCGGCGGCCTCGTCGGCGGAGGTCTTGTCGACCGCGCCGATGTAGATCGTGCCGTCGTCCTCGATCGTGATGTCGGCGCCGGTCTCGTCCTGGATCGAGTTGATCATCTTGCCCTTGGGGCCGATGACCTCGCCGATCTTGTCGACCGGGATCTTCACCGTCATGACCCGCGGCGCGTACGGCGAGAGCTCGTCCGGCGCGTCGATGGCCTCCTGCATGACCTCGAGGATCGTCATCCGCGCCTCGCGGGCTTGCTGGAGCGCCTGGGCCAGCACCGAGGCCGGGATGCCGTCGAGCTTGGTGTCGAGCTGCAGCGCGGTCACGAACTCCTTGGTGCCGGCGACCTTGAAGTCCATGTCGCCGTACGCGTCCTCGGCGCCGAGGATGTCGGTGAGGGCGACGTACTCGGTCTTGCCGTCGACCTCGTCGGAGACCAGGCCCATGGCGATGCCGGCGACCATCGCCTTCAGCGGCACGCCGGCGTTGAGCAGCGACATCGTGGACGCGCACACCGAGCCCATCGACGTCGAACCGTTGGAGCTGACGGCCTCGGACACCTGCCGGATCGCGTACGGGAACTCCTCGCGGGCCGGCAGCACGGGGATGAGCGCCCGCTCGGCGAGCGCGCCGTGCCCGATCTCGCGCCGCTTCGGCGAGCCGACGCGGCCGGTCTCGCCGGTGGAGTACGGCGGGAAGTTGTAGTTGTGCATGTAGCGCTTGCGGGTCTGCGGCGACAGCGTGTCGAGCTGCTGCTCCATCCGCAGCATGTTCATCGTCGTGACGCCGAGGATCTGCGTCTCGCCGCGCTCGAACAGCGCCGAGCCGTGGGCGCGCGGGACCACGTCGACGTCGGCGCCCAGCGAGCGGATGTCGGCGAGCCCGCGACCGTCGATGCGGACCTTGTCGCGCAGGATGCGCTGGCGCACCAGCTTCTTGGTGAGCGCCCGGAACGCGCCGCTGATCTCCTTCTCGCGCCCCTCGAACTGCGAGGCGACCTTCTCGACGGCGACGGCCTTGATCCGGTCGAGCTCGCCCTCGCGCTCCTGCTTGCCGGCGATGGTGAGCGCGGCGGCGAGGTCGCCGGAGACGGCCTGCTCGACGGCGGCGAGGACGTCGTCCTGGTAGTCGAGGTAGCGCGGGTAGTCGGCGGTCGGCTTGGCGGCCTTGGCCGCGAGCTCGGACTGCGCCTCGCACAGCTGCCGGATGAACGGCTTGGCCGCCTCGAGGCCACCGGCGACGACTTCCTCGGTCGGCGCCTGCACGCCCTCGCCGACGAGGGCGACGGTGCGCTCGGTCGCCTCGGCCTCGACCATCATGATGGCGACGTCGCCGTCGGGCAGCACCCGGCCGGCCACCACCATGTCGAAGACCGCGCGCTCGAGCTCGGCGTGGGTCGGGAACGCGACCCAGTCACCATCGATCAGGGCGACGCGCGTGGCGCCGATCGGGCCGGAGAACGGCAGCCCGGCGAGCTGGGTCGACATCGACGCCGCGTTGATGGCGAGCACGTCGTACAGGTCGTCCGGGTGCAGCGACAGGACGGTGACGACGACCTGGATCTCGTTGCGCAGCCCCTTCGCGAAGCTCGGGCGCAGCGGCCGGTCGATGAGCCGGCAGGTGAGGATCGCGTCCTCGGACGGGCGGCCCTCGCGGCGGAAGAACGAGCCGGGGATGCGCCCGGCCGCGTACATCCGCTCCTCGACGTCGACGGTGAGCGGGAAGAAGTCGAGGGACTCCTTCGGGTGCTTCGACGCGGTGGTCGCGGACAGCACCATGGTCTCCTCGCCCAGGTACGCGACGGCGGCGCCGGCGGCCTGGCGGGCGAGGCGCCCCGTCTCGAAGCGGACGGTGCGCGGGCCTAGCGGGGTGTCGATGGTGGCCTCTGCCACCTGGATGTCGGGACCCTGCACGGGTCGCCTCCTCGGGTGTCGAGGAGCTGTCGACGGTGCGCGAGCGGTTCTGCGGGCCGGTCTTCGATCGAAGCCCCCGGGCGGTGCCCACCGGCGATCCGCCGGGTCCGGAGGCCACTACCGAGGACCGGCGCCGGGCGTCTCACGCGACGCCGGCTGCTCCGTTTCCTGCGACCGGCCCTGACGGGCCGGCCGGGTACGTGGGTGGTACGGGTGGTGAGGGGGTCCTACGAGCTGGTGCGGGTGGTACGTGGCGAGTGGTGCGGGTGGTGCCGGCTGGTGCGGGGCCGATACGGCGACGGGAGCGCTCCCCGCGGGGGAGGCGCTCCCGTTCGGTGCTAGCGGCGCAAGCCCAGGCGCTCGATGAGAGCGCGGTAGCGGTTGATGTCCTTCTTGGCGAGGTACTGGAGCAACCGGCGGCGCCGGCCGACCAGGAGCAGCAGGCCCCGGCGGCTGTGGTGGTCGTGCTTGTGCGCCTTGAGGTGCTCGGTGAGGTCGGCGATGCGCTTGGTCAGCATCGCGACCTGCACCTCGGGGGAACCGGTGTCGCGCTCGACGGTCGAGTAGTCGGTCATGATCTGCTGCTTGGTGGCGGTGTCGAGTGGCAAGTGGGCTCCTCGATCGGTCAGGTGGTGGCCTCAGGTCGGCGTCACCGAGGCGGACGGGCACCGCCGGCGCACTGCCGGCCCGACTAACATAGCAGGTCGCGGCTCGCCTCCCGGAAGCGCTCCGGCCGGGGCTCAGCGCGGGTCGGCGTGGGCATCGGGAGCATCAGGGGCATGAGGGCCATCGGCGGCACCGAGCGCGTCGAGCGCGCGCTCGACCGCCGCGACCGCCGCCGGGTCACCGCCCGTCCGCTGCGCGGCGACGGCGAGCCGCAGCTCCCGGACCGCCTCCTCGCGCCGCCCGAGCTCGGCGAGGCAGTCGCCGTAGTGCTGGTGCAGCTCTGCCTCCAGGTCGGCCATCGCGCCACCGGCAGCGGCCACCACGGCCAGGGCACGCCGGTAGGCCGGCTCCGCGTCGGCGGGCCGGTTCTGCTGCCGGACCACCGCGGCCAGCCGGTCGAGGCTGGTGACGACGCCGCGTTGGTCGGCGAGCTCCGCGGCCAGCTCGACGGCCGTGCGCAGGCTCGCCTCGGCCTCCCGCAGGCGGCCGAGCTCGAGCTGAGCCCGCGCGACGTGGCCGAGCAGGGCGAGCCGGTCCTCCCGGCTCGCGGCCACGTCGGCGAGCCGCTGGTAGCGCTCGACCTGGTCGCGCACGGACCGCTCGCCGGCGCCGCCCTCCGGCGGTGGCTGGCTCACCTGGTCGCTCCGGCCATGGCGGTGACCAGCAGCGCGGCCCCCGCCTGCTCGAGGGCGGCGAGCCGGCTCGGCGAGAACGCGTTGGCCGCCACCACCACGCCGAGGTCGGCGGCCGGCGCGACCCACAGTCCGGCGAGCGCGCCCGGCCAGCCGCCGCAGTGCCAGGCGACCGGCGTCCCGGCCAGCTCGCCGGCCGACAGCCCCGCGAGCGTGACGCCAGGGCGGGCGGGGTGGGGCTCCGGGTGCCCGAGAGGCGCGGGGGGCGCAGGGGGCGCTGGGGGCACCGTGAGCCCTCGGTGCAGCGCGGCCGGCACGACGGCGGCGGCCCGCACCGGCGCGCAGAGCACCGCGGCGAGCCGGGCCAGGTCGTCGAGGGTCGACGCCGCCCCGGCGGCCGCCCGCAGGACGGCCTCGCTGCCCGGCGCGACCGTCACCTCATCGAGGTCCACGTCGTAGCCGCACAGCGGCTGGCGGGCCACCCGGCCGTCGAGCAGGTACGACGTGCGCCGCAGCCCGAGCGGGTCGAGGACGGCGCCGGCCACGTGGTCCTCGAACGGCCGGCCGGTGACGTCGGCCACCAGCAGCCCGAGCAGCGCGTAGCCGTCGGCGCTGTAGGCCACCCGCTGCCCCGGCGGCAGCGCCGGGACGGCGGCCGGCCGGTAGAGCTCCGCCGGCTCCGGCACCGGTGCGCCGGCCGGCACCGCGGCCGGCCTGGCCGGATCGGCCAGGAAGCCGCCGGCGTGGGCGAGCAGGTGCCGGATGCGCACCGGCTCCCCGAAGGCGCAGGGGGCCGGCTCGAGCCGCACCGCGGCGAGGTGCGCCGCCACCGGGTCGTCGAGGTCGATGAGCCCCTCGCCGGCGAGGCGGTGCACTGCGAGCGCGGTCAGCACGGTGGTGAGCGAGCCGAGGCGCACCGCGGTGCGCCTGGTCGGCCGCCGCCTGGTCGCGACCTCGGCGTAGCCCACCCGGCGCCAGTGCACGAGCGCGCCGCCGCTGACGACGCCCACGAGCAGGCCGGGCAGGCGAAGCTCCTCGCGCAGCGCGACGATGATGTCGTCGAGGTCCTGCGCCGGACGGGCGGGCAGCTCGCTGCCGCCGACGGCGGCGTGGTCGGCGATCTCGCCCCACGGCACCGGCGCGGCGCAGCCGACGGCGGCCGGAGCCGGCAGCAGGGCGGTGGCCAGGATGCCGTGCGGGGCGGCCTCGTCGACGCTGCACCGCAGGAGCCAGCGGTCCCCGGCAGGCGTGACGAGGCGGGCGGCGGCTTCGTGCTCGCTCACGGCGCCGGCCCGCTCGACGGCGTGCCCGCGCAGCTCGCCGGCGAGGCCGCGCAGCGCGGCGGCGAAGTCGCCGGCCGTGGTCGCGGCCAGCGCGCGCGGGGAGAGCCGACCGGTGACGGCGTCCGGGGTGGCCAGGCGCTCGTCGGCCAGGCAGGCCAGGAGCCAGTCGAGCTGCCGGGCGGCCGGGACCGCCACGGCACCGAGCGCCGGCTCCGGCGGGGTGGCGGTGGGCATGCCTGAAGCGACCTCGCGGTGTGGGGGCTCTCGGGAGCTCTCGCTGACTCGTGGAAGCTGGAGCCAGGCTACCCGCGCGGCGGCGCGAAGCGGCCGGCGGCGAGCAGCTCGCGGGCCCGGCGCACGTCGTCGTGCATCTGCTCGACCAGCGCGTCGACCGACTCGAACCGCTCCATGCCGCGCAGCCGCTCGCCGAACTCGACCGCCACCTCCAGGTCGTAGAGGTCGACCTCGCGGTCGAGCACGTACGCCTCGACCCGCCGCGCCACGCCGTCGAACGTGGGGTTGGTGCCGACCGAGACGGCGGCCGGCCAGCGTGGCGCCGATGCCGGTGGTCGGCCGCTGCGCGGCTCGCGCAGCAGCCAGCCGGCGTAGACGCCGTCGGCCGGCACGGCGTAGGCACCCGGGGCGGCCAGGTTGGCCGTCGGGTAGCCGAGCCCGCGCCCGCGCCCGTCGCCGTGCACCACGACGCCCTCGACCCGGTGCGGGCGGCCGAGGGCCGCCGCCGCGGTGACGACGTCGCCCTCCGCGATGCAGCCACGGATGAAGGTCGACGACCACACCCGCTCGCCCTCGCCGAACAGCCGGCCCCCCTCGACGGTGAATCCCCACTCGGCGCCGAGCCGGTCGAGCAGCGCCACGTCGCCGGCCGCACGGCTGCCGAACCGGAAGTTGGCGCCCACGACGACATGCCGGGCCAGCAGGCCCTCGACGAGGGTCGTGCGCACGAACTCGGCCGCGTCGAGGCGGGAGAACTCGGTGGTGAACGGCAGGACGCACAGCACGTCGACGCCGAGCGCGGCGAGCAGCTCGGCCTTCTGCCGCGGGGTGGTGAGCAGGAGCGGCTGGGTGCCGGGGCGAAGGACGCCGCTCGGGTGCGGCTCGAAGGTCACGACCACGGCCGGCAGCCCGCGCTCGCGGGCCCGCTCCACCGACGCCGCGATGATCCGCTGGTGGCCGCGGTGGACGCCGTCGAAGACGCCGATCGTCACGACGCAGCCAGGCCAGTCGGCCGGCATCGGGCCGAGCCCGTCCCAGCGCTGCACGCCTCGCCCCTCCGCCCTGCTCGTCCCTGCTCGTCCCTGCTCGTCCCTGCTCGTCCCTGCTCGTCCCTGCTCGTCCCTGCTCGTCCCTGCTCGTCCTGCTCGCTCAGCTCGCCCTGCTCGCGCCCGCCGTGGCCCTGCTCCGCCCGAACGAGCCTCCCACACCGCCTTGCGCAGCGTCGTCCGGCGGCCCACCGCCGGCCCCCGGGCGCCCGCGCGGGAGGATGGCCGGGTGGATCAGCTCCTGCCCGCCGTCCTCCCGCTCGCCGCCGACGCCGACCACCGGGGCGCCGTGCCGCTCGCGCTCGTGGGAATCGCCCTGTTCCTGGCCGCCATCGTCGTCCGGCGGATCATCAAGCTGGCGACGGTCGTGGTCGTCGTCGGCATCGTCGCCGTGGTGCTCGCGGCCTGGCGCGGCGGCATCCTCGGCTGACCCACGGGCCGGCTCACCCGCCGACGAAGACGCACAGCGGCCGGGCCGCGCCGTCGCGCTCCTCGACGAGGGCCAGGACGGCGCCGTCCGGGCCGAAGACGCCGACCGGCCCCGGCCCGAGCCCCGCGGCCGGCAGCCGGCCGCCGTGGCGCACGGTCGCGGCCTGGGCGGCGTCGACGTCGCGGCGCGGGAAGGCGGAGGCGACCGCCGCCGCCAGCGGGACGACGTCGAGGTCGCTGGCGAGCTGGTCCAGCGTGCGGGCCGCCTCGATGCCGAAGCCGCCGACCCTGGTGCGGCGCAGCGCGGTCAGGTGCCCGCCGCAGCCCAGCCGCTCCCCCAGGTCGCGGGCCAGCGAGCGCACGTAGGTGCCGGACGAGCAGACCACGTCCAGGTCGGCCTCGAGCGCGTCCCCGCGCCGCAGCGCGAGCAGCTCGAGGCGGTGCACGGTGACCCGCCGCGCCGCCAGCTCGACCCGCTCGCCTGCCCTGGCGATGGCGTAGGACCGCCTGCCGGCCACCTTGACGGCGCTCACCTGCGGCGGCACCTGCTCGATCTCGCCGGTGAGCCCGGCGAGCGCGGCGCGCAGGCCGGGCTCGCCGAGGGCGGCGACGGCGGCGAGCTCGGCGGCCGGGGCGGTGCGCAGGACCTCGCCGTCGGCGTCGTCGGTGGAGGTCGTCGTCCCCAGCAGGACGGTGGCGAGGTAGGCCTTGTCGGTGAGCGCCAGGTGCCCGAGCAGGCGGGTGGCCCGCCCGATGCCGACGAGCAGGACGCCGGTGGCCATCGGGTCGAGCGTGCCCGCGTGCCCGACCCGGCGGGTGGCGGCCAGCCGGCGCAGCCGGGCGACCACGTCGTGCGACGTCCAGCCGGCCGGCTTGTCGACGACCACGAGCCCGTCGGGCGCGGGCTGGCGAGCCGGCTCGGTGACCGGGCCGGCGCTCACGAGGAGAGGTGCGGCGCCTCGGCGAGCAGCGCCAGCAGGCGGCCGACCGTCGCGTCGACCCCGTCGCAGGAGGTGAAGCCGGCGGCGAACCGGTGGCCGCCACCGCCCAGGGCGACGCAGGCAGCGCCGACGTCGACCTGCCCCTTCGAGCGGGTCGAGACCTTGAGGGTGCCGTCGAGGTCGCCCTTGCAGACGATCGCCACCTCGGCCTCCTCGGCCGTCCGCACGACGTCGATGACGCCCTCGATCTCCTCCATGAGCACGTCGTGCCCGCGCAGGTCGTCGGCGGTGGTCCAGGTCCAGGCCGCACCGAGCCCGCCGACCGCCGCCGGGTCCAGCCGCAGCCGGTCGAGCGCGGCGCCGAGCACCCGCAGGTAGCCGGCCGGGTGGGTGTCCCACACCGCCCGCGCGATGAGGTCGTGGCGCAGCCCGGTCGCGAGCAGCCGGGCGGCGAGCCCGTGGACCGACGGCGTGGTCGCCGGGTACTTGAACGAGCCGGTGTCGGTGGTGAGCCCGGTGTAGAGCCCGGCCGCGATGTCGACGTCGTACGGCACGCCGAGCCGGTCGATCAGCTCGCTCACCAGCACGGCCGTCGCGGCCGCCGCCGTGTCGAGCAGGTGGTGGGTGCCGAAGCGGGTGTTGGACGCGTGGTGGTCGATGACGAGCAGGGCTCGCGCGGCCTTGGCCTGGCCGGCGAGGATGCCGAGACGGTCGATGCTCCCGGTGTCCAGCGTGACGACGACGTCGGGGCGCGCCGGCACCTCGGCGGCCGGCACGACGAGCTCGAGGCCGGCCAGCCCCCGGTAGGCGGGCGGCACGACGAGCGGGTCGTTGCCCCACGAGCAGCGCACCGGCACGCCGAGCCGGTGCAGGGCGATGCCGAGAGCGAGCATCGAGCCGAGCGCGTCGCCGTCGGGCGAGACGTGGCAGAGCAGCGTGACGTCCGGCGGGCCGGCGGCCCGGTCGGGCGCGAGCAGCCCGAGCGCGGCCGCCCAGTCCTCCTCGATCGGCGCGACGGTGCCCGCGGGGTCGTCCATCCCGCCCCCCGCCCTGCCGCTCGCCTGGCCGCTCACGCGGTCGACTCCTCGTCGGCGTCGGCCGGATGCCGGTACGGATCGGCGTCGCCGGCCGGGCGGGCGCTCTCGGCCACCCGGTGCACCTCGGCGTCGGCCGCCCGCGCCTGCGCGAGCAGCTCCTCGATGTGCCGCGCGGTATCCGGCACGTGGTCGGCGACGAACGTGACGGTCGGCGTGAACCGGATGCCGGTCTGGCGGCCGATCTCGGTGCGGACGACGCCCTTGGCGCTCTCCAGCGCGACCGCGGTGGCGGTGCGCTCGGCGTCGTCGCCGTAGACGGTGTAGAAGACGGTGGCGTCGCGCAGGTCCGCGGTGACCTTGGCGTCGGTGACCGTGACGAAGCCCAGCCGGGGGTCCTTCACCTGCCGCTCGAGCGTGGCTGCCGCGATCTCGCGGATGCGGAAGGCCAGCTTGCGCGCGCGAGTCTGGTCGGTCACTCGTCCTCCTCACCGATGAGCCGCTGCCTCGCGGACAGCAGCTCGAGCTCAGGTCGGCCCGCGACGAACCGCTCGACGGCGGCCAGCACGTCGATGCAGTGCCCGGGCGTCGACGCGACCGTCGCCACCCCGATCATCGCGCGCCGGTGCAGGTCGAGATGACCCGCCTCCGCCACGGCAACCGCGTACGTGCGCCTGATCTCGTTGACGAGCGGCCGGACGAGCGCGCGCTTCTGCTTGAGCGAGCGCACGTCGCTGAGCAGCACGTCGAGCTGCAAGATGCCGGTGTGCACGATGGCAAGTATCGGCAGGCCCCCTGCCGTCCCGAGCTACCGGCCCGGGCGAACCTCCGCCCGGGCCGGCGCGCCGCGTCAGGTGCGTGGCTTCTCACGCATCTCGAAGGTCTCGACCACGTCATCGACCTTGATGTCGTTGTAGGAGCCGAGCCCGAGGCCGCACTCGTACCCCTCCCGCACCTCGGTCGCGTCGTCCTTGAACCGCCGCAGGGACTCGATCGTGAGGTTGTCCGCCACCACGACGCCGTCGCGGACGAGCCTCGCCTTGCTGTTGCGCACGATCGTGCCCGAGCGGACGAGGCAGCCGGCGATGTTGCCGAACTTGCTGGACCGGAAGACCTCGCGGATCTCCGCGGTGCCGAGCTGCACCTCCTCGAACTCCGGCTTGAGCATGCCCTTGAGCGCAGCCTCGACGTCCTCGAGCGCCTGGTAGATGACCGAGTAGTAGCGCACGTCGACCCGCTCGCGGTCGGCGAGCTCGCGCGACTTGCCCTCCGGCCGGACGTTGAAGCCGATGATCACCGCGTCGGACGCCTTGGCGAGCGTGACGTCGTTCTCGGTGATGGCGCCGACGCCGCGGTGGATGATGCGCAGCCCCACCTCGTCCTCGGCGCCGACGTCGATCTTGAGCAGCGCGTCCTCGAGCGCCTCGACCGAGCCGGACCCGTCGCCCTTGAGGATGAGGTTGAGCTGGTTGACCTCGCCCTCCTTGATGCGCTGGAGGACGTCCTCGAGGGTCATCCGGCCACGCGTGCGCGCCAGTTCGGCGAACCGCTCGCGCGCCTGGCGGCGCTCGGCGATCTGGCGGGCCACCCGGTCCTCCGGCACGACCAGGAAGTTGTCGCCCGCGCCGGGGACGCTGGTGAAGCCGAGCACCTGGACCGGACGGCTCGGGCCGGCCAGCTCGACCTGCTCGCCGTGCTCGTCGAGCATCGCGCGCACCCGGCCGTAGGCGTCGCCGGCCACGACCGAGTCGCCGACCCGCAGCGTGCCGCGCTGGATGAGCACGGTCGCCACCGGGCCGCGGCCGCGGTCGAGGTGGGCCTCGATCGCCACGCCCTCGGCGTGCTGGCCCGCGTTGGCCCGCAGGTCGAGCGACGCGTCGGCGGTCAGGACGATCGCCTCGAGCAGGCTGTCGAGGCCGATGGCGGCCTTCGCCGAGACGTCGACGAACTGGGTGTCGCCGCCGTACTCCTCGGCCACCAGCCCGTACTCGGTGAGCTGCTGGCGCACCTTGGCCGGGTTGGCGTCCTCCTTGTCGACCTTGTTGACCGCCACGACGATCGGGACCTCGGCAGCCTGGGCGTGGTTCAGCGCCTCGATCGTCTGCGGCATCACGCCGTCGTCGGCCGCCACGACGAGCACGGCGATGTCCGTCACCTGGGCACCGCGGGCCCGCATGGCGGTGAACGCCTCGTGGCCAGGGGTGTCGATGAAGGTGATCGTGCGCTGCACCCCGTCGACATCGGTGTGCACCTGGTAGGCACCGATGTGCTGGGTGATGCCACCGTGCTCGCGGGCGACCACGTCGGTCTGCCGGATGGCGTCGAGCAGCTTGGTCTTGCCGTGGTCGACGTGACCCATGACGGTGACCACCGGCGGGCGGGCGGTGAGGTCCTCGTCGTCGCCCTCGTTCTCGCCGAACTCGAGGTCGAAGCTCTCGAGCAGCTCGCGGTCCTCGTCCTCCGGGCTCACGACCTGGACGTCGTAGTTGAGCTCGGCGCCGAGCAGGGTGAGCGTCTCGTCGCTCACCGACTGGGTCGCCGTCACCATCTCGCCGAGGCTGAACAGCACCTGGACGAGCGACGCCGGGTTGACGTTGACCTTCTCCGCGAAGTCGGCGAGCGACGCGCCGCGGGGCAGCCGGATGATCTGGCCCTGCCCGCGCGGGATCTGCACGCCGCCGATCGTCGGTGCCTGGAGGTTGTCGAACTCCTGGCGCCGCTGCTTCTTGGACTTGCGTCCCTTGGCCGGACCGCGCCCGCCGGGGCGGCCGAAGGCGCCCTGGGTGCCGCCGCCACGACCGCGGCCACCGCCGCCCGGACGGCCGGCGAAGCCGCCGCCGCCGCCCGGAGCGCCACCGGGACCGCCAGGGCCACCACCGGGACCGCGCCCGGGAGCGCCGGGACGACCGGCCCCGCCGGGACCGACAGGGCCACCACCGGG
>JBJMHZ010000044.1:0-41866 GCA_045807125.1 Frankiaceae bacterium | reverse complement strand
CTCATCAACGCCTCCACGAACGAGGCGAGCATCGCCCGCAACAGGTCAGGGCTCGCCTGCTCCAGCTGCTCGGACAACCAGCCGGACAGGTCGATACTGGGCGGTGCGGCCATCGCGTGGTCTCCTCGCTCGAGTTCCTTCGACAGATCTCGTTGAGGATCACGCGGTGGCCGTCTCAACTCACGACGCCACGCAGATCAACGGGCCGATCGCACACCACGTCCGTGGACGCCTCTGTTGACGTTAGATCACGCTCCAGAAGCCTCTTGATCTCGGTAGGTTGGGCACGATACTTGACCTGCGGTTCGCTGCGAGCGGGCACTTGCACAGCCGGCCATCCGGCGCCCCCGAGAGCCTGCCTCTACTCCATGTCGCAGCAGTCGCGGCAGCGGAAGGCTGACCCCTGGGTCAGGCGCGCTGTCGGCCCACCCTCAGCGCGGGGCCTGGTGGTCACAGGACTGGTCACGGACCCGCATCGCGAGCGTGGGACGGAGCGGGACGTTAGGCCACCTGAGACGGTCGATCGACGCTCAGGAGTGGGACGGAGCGATCCGCTCGGCACCCGCTGGGACGGCCGGCACGGGAGTTCGAATCCCACCAGGCCCACCGTTGTGATGTGTCAAGGCATCGAGGGCACCGTGAACCCGCAGTGGTCACGGTGCTCGTCGTTTCCGCGGCGGTCTGAGACTGCAGCTTCAGACGCGCTGGTCAGGACGACAGCGGCGCCTGACAACTCGCTCGCCACAGGCGCTGCTCGAGCTCGTGCGCGCGATGCGGCGGCCGATCAGGCGACTGGGCGCGCCTCCCGCGTGAGGCGTCGAAGAACGCGGTGAACTCCTCGGCGACTGACCGGACGTCGCTCACGGCCGCAACGGCGTTCACCTCGGCTACGTCGACGACGGACATGCTCACCCCAGGGTGACTCCGAACGATCCGCTTCCGAAGAGCCGGCTGCGGGCCCAAAGGTTCGAGGAGCTTCACCGACCGCTGCGACCGTGGCGCCGATTGCCGACAGAGTGCCAGAAAACTGACGACGATGAGCCCTCGGCCGAACCTTTCAGCCTTGCCGGCACTCCCAACGGATACGCGCGCTCGACTGCTATCCGTGCCCAGCAGCTGGAGGCTCTCGTGAAGAAGACGTTGATCGCGGGCATCGCCGTCTCCGTCCTTGCGGCGGGCGTGCCGTTCTCGCCGGCGGTGGCTTCGGCTCAGGTCGTGCCGGCGTCGAGCCCGTCCGCTGGTGAGCTGACCCTGGTGATCGGCTCGGGTTGGAGCGACAGCGAGCGTGCTGTCCTGAAGAAGTGGACCGCGAGCGCGTCGCCCGAGCTGACGGCGCTCGAGCAGGTCGTCGGACCACCAGGGCAGGATGAGACCGTCACGGTGTCCAAGGCCCCCGGCCTCAACAGCCAGCACGCGTACGTGACCGGGGGCGAGTACTCGGTGAGCGGGCATCGCATCGTACTGACGAAGCTCGCCCTGCCCGCCTTCATGCACGAGCTCGACCATGCCGTGCACGACAGGTGGATGCTCTCCGATTCGGTATGGGAGGAGGGCCTTGCTCAGGCTGCCGAGGTCGTGGAGATGGACCGCCTCGCAGCCGAGGGCATCCCGCTGGCGCAGGGCTACCAGGATCTGCACCACAGGAGCACCTGGGATCAGTACTACGAGAACGAGAACGTTCCCGAGATCGCAGTCGGGACCGGGTCGATCTTCGACAACGGCAACTCCGTGGGCGGGGCATACCGTCGCTACGTCCAAGCCGGCTACGCATTCGGGAAGATCCTCTTCCGCAACCCACGCTTCATCTCGCGGTTCGACGCGCTGCTGCTCCAGCATCCCGACGGAGCGCTGGCGCCATCGACGCTCGAGGCCATGGCCGGATCGATCGCGCACTGGGTGGAGGCCCGACGCTTCCCGGTCTGGGTCCGTCGCCAGCACATCCTCGACACGGCACCGCCGGCCGGCTGTCGACTCTTGCATGAGGTCACCGGCTACACGGTCTACTTCTTCTGTCGCTCGTCGACCGGTCTGGAGACGCCACGAGCGGGCGCGAGGGTGACCTTGGATGCCGTCGGCGCGAACGGAGAACTGGTCTTCCACGACTGGGCGGACACCTACGACGACGGATCGGCCATGTTCTCCAACTGCTCGCGCTGCACGTACCACGGGCGGGTGCGGTTCGTGGCGTCGGTGACGACGCCCGACGGCACCGTCCTCGCCCGATCGACCGCTGCTCGGCAGGCTGCTTGGTACCCGGCCCCCACGACCATCGGTCTCTTCGGCGTCGTTCGCAACGCGTCGTCGGGGGTCGTCGTGCTCAGCTCGCCCGTCGGACGGTTCACCCGCTTCGCGGTTCCGGTGACGAACGGCGCCTTCGCCACGCAGCGGCTGGCCGGCTTCGCCGGGCGCGTCATCGCGTCGTTCACCGGTGAAGGAAGGACGACCACGCGGCTGTTCGTCAAGGACGCCAGTCCCTACTCGGTCGTGCTGTCGGCAAGGGCCTCGGCCTGAGCTTTCGCAGGCCGATTCGCGAAACCTCCCGGCTAGGGATACACCCCTAGCTGGGCGCACACGTTGATGACTCGGTCGCCGCCGGCGGAGGCGGTGTAACCGCCGGGGGCCTGAGTCAGCTCGGCGTGCCCTCTGAGGTAGTAGATCTCGAGGCCGGTCGGCTCGGACAGGTCGAGGATGTTGGGCCCGGTGCTCGTCGCGCTGAAGAACTCGTCGAACGTGGTCGTGTAGTTGCTCACGTAGGTGATCGACCGGCCGGTCACCGTGTTGGTGAGGACGTCGATCTCGTGGGTGGGCAATGTGGCGTTGGGCGTGTAGATCCTCGTCCACGTGTCGTGAATGAGCACGATGTTCGAGTAGTCGGCGTTCCGGCACAGATAGTCGCTGGTGCCGCTGACGCGTGTCGCTGCGCTCGCCGAGGCCGGCCACGCGCACGCAGTGGCGAGGGCGGCGGCGCCGATAAGGCCGTTGCGGAATGGACGCCTCATGCTGATCGCCTCCCGGCAGGGGGCGTGGAGGGGACGGGCACGAAGCTAGGTCCCGCCGCGCGATCGGTCAATCCCTCGTTGCGGAAGGACGTGATGACGTTCGTCGCGCGCGGAAGGCAGCTCCCGAATGACGACGCACATTCACCAGGCGCGATTGCTCGAGTGCGCGTCACGGCAACTCGTCGTCACCGTGATCGATACGGTTGGTCACCCGATCGCGCCCCGGGCCACGACAGTGCCCGGTCGCGCCGATACTGTCATGCTGCGGTGATCCCCCGGCAGGCCCGGTGGTCGCCGCTCCTATCGGGCCAGCGCGGAGGTCGTCGTGACAGCGCAGACAGGGCCGTCCGGATCGACCGCGGTGGGCCCGAGGCCGGCCGGCGCCGGCCCGGCCGGGATGCCGGTCGAGCTCAACGGCATCAACGTCATCGCGGAGGACGAGCGCAAGGGACGGCCGCGCGATCTGTTCTGGCCGTGGTGCGCCTCCAACATCGCCGTGCTCGGCATCAGCTACGGGTCGTTCCTCCTGGGCTTCGGGATCTCCTTCTGGCAGGCGACGATCGCCGGGCTGATCGGCACGGCGCTGTCGTTCCTGCTGGTCGGCTTCATCTCGCTGGCCGGCAAGCGTGGCTCGGCGCCGACGATGGTGCTGAGCCGCGCGGCGTTCGGGGTGCGCGGCAACGCGCTGCCGGCGGCGCTCAGCTACGTCGTGTGCGTCGGGTGGGAGACAGTGCTCTGCGCGCTGGCGACTCTCGCGACGGCGACGGTGTTCGACCGGCTGGGCTGGTCGAGCGGCGACGCGACCAAGGTGATCGCGTTCCTCGTGGTGGCCAGCGTGATCGTCGCAGCCGGCGTCCTCGGCTTCGACGCGATCATGCGCCTCCAGGGCTGGATCACGATCGCGACGGCGGTCCTGACCATCGGCTACGTCGCGCTGACCGTCCACCACGTGTCCTGGTCGGCGGTGTCGGGGCTCCCCGGCGGGTCGGCGCAGGCGTTCATCGGGGCGCTGATCTTCGCGATGACCGGCTTCGGCCTCGGCTGGGTCAACTCGGCCGCCGACTACTCCCGCTACCTGCCCCGCGCCGCGTCGAGCCGGGGCGTCGTCGGCTGGACGACGTTCGGTGGCAGCGTCGCGCCGTTGCTGCTGATCGTGTACGGGCTGCTGCTCGCCGGGTCGGACAAGAAGCTCAACGCGGCGATCGGCGCCGATCCGATCGGCGCGCTGACAACGCTGCTGCCGACCTGGTACCTGGTGCCGTTCGCGCTGGTCGCGATCCTCGGGCTGATCGGCGGCGCGGTGCTCGACATCTACTCGTCGGGGCTCGCGCTGCTCACGCTCGGGCTGCGGGTGCCGCGGTGGACGGCCGCCGGCATCGACGGCGTCCTGATGATCGCCGGCACGATCTACATCGTGTGGATCGCCAGCGACTTCATCGGCCCGTTCCAGGGCTTCCTCATCACTCTCGGCGTGCCGATCGCCGCGTGGTGCGGGGTGATCCTTGCCGACCTGGCGCTGCGCCGCCGCCCCTACGCCGAGGCAGAGCTCTACCGGCCGGGCGGCCTCTACCGTTCGGTGAACCCGGTCGCGGTCGGCCTGGTGCTGCTCGGCACCGCGATCGGCTGGGGGCTGGTCACGAACGCCTTCGCGTCCTGGCTGACATGGCAGGGCTACCTGCTCTCGCCGCTCGGGCTCGGCGGCAAGTCCGGCTCGTGGGCCTACGCCAACCTCGGCGTGCTCGCGTCGCTGCTGATCGGCCTGCTCGGCTACCTGCTGCTCGCCCGGGGTCGGGTGCGGGGGCAGGAGCGGGCAGCCTGACGCCGCCGAGCGGCGGGCAGGACCGCCGCCGCAGCCCACGGAACGGGTGCTGCAGCGGCGGTCGTCCGCTCCGGCGGTGCGGGGCGCTCCCTCCCGCGCGCTCCTACCGCCGGCAGCAGCCGGGGTGACGGGTGGCCGTGCGTGCCAGCGCAGGCACGAAGGCGGCCGCGTCGATCGTGCCCCAGCCGGTGGCCAGGTCGTAGCCCGGCATGGCCTGGTGCCCGATGACTCCGTCGTGGCTGGTGTCGCCCTCGGTGATGTCGACGAGGCCGGTGCCGTGCTTGCCCTGCTTGCCCTGCTCGGCCCGCTGGCCCAGCCG
Organism: Frankiaceae bacterium; assembly: GCA_045807125.1. Taxonomy (GTDB): domain Bacteria; phylum Actinomycetota; class Actinomycetes; order JAWWOL01; family JAWWOL01; genus JBJMHZ01. The sequence continues at coordinate 36,729 of JBJMHZ010000044.1, read as the reverse complement.
GTAGAGCGCGGGGTTGATCCGGCCCAGCCCCTGGCCGGCCATCTGATCGGCCAGGGCGACGACGCCGGCGAACTGCGACATCGCCTCCCCGGTGGCGTCGAAGATGTCCCAGCCCGTTCCGCCGGTGCCGCCGAACGAGGCGTAGACCCAGCCGCCGCCGTCGACCGACGCGCCCATCGCGATGTCAGGGACGCCGCGGTGCACGCCGACCACGTTGCGGACGGCGTCCTGGTAGGACGGTCTCGCGAAGACCGCGGACAGCCCGCCGCCGCCGGCCGCTCCGAACCCGTCGTTCCAGGTGGTCGGCGGACGCACCTGGTGACCGGCGCCGTCCAGGTACAGCTCCGCGCCGCCGACCGACGTGGTCAGCGGATCGGTGGACGGCCAGCCGCTGCTGGCCCCGCCGTTGCCGGCCGAGGCGAGCACCGTCACGTGATGGGCCGCGGCGTCCCGGTAGGTGCCCCGCAGCGCCAGCAGGCTGGCGTCGTCGCCCTGGCTGACGCCGGGGAAGTCGCTCTCGGCGCCGGCCTCGATCTGCGCGATCACGTCACCGACGCCCGCCTGGACGAGCGATCGCTCGGCCTGCAGGATCTCGGCGAAGCCGTCGGTGGCCGCGTCGTCGGTCCCCATGGTCTCAGCGATCACGATGGTGGCCTGCGGCGCGATCTCGTGCGCGTTCTCCACCACCAGGGTCGTCCCGGCGGCCCACTCGACCCGCTCGAGACTGGTCGGGTCGTACGCGGGGATGTCGCCGAACCGCACGACGCGCAGCGGCGGATCGGGCAGCCCGAACTGCCGATCGAAGACCGCGAGGTCGTGCCGGATGGTCGGCGAGCCGAAGGGGATCGGCACGACGATCGTGGTGCCACGGCCGTCGATGTGCCGCCGGTAGAGCGGGTTGAGGTCGTAGGCGACGTGCAGCTGCGCCGGCGTGTAGCACCTGATGCCGTACGCGGCCTCGCACGCGGACGTGGACAGCGGAGCCGGCAGGTTGAGGAAGTTCGGACCGGCGTGGAGGGCGACCGGCGCGGAGGCGTGCCGCTGGACGGCCGCCGCCGCTGTGGTGGCCCGCGCGCCGGGCGCTGCCAGCAGCGCGGCGAGCAGGCCGAGCGCGGCCACGGCCGGGATCGCTCGGCCTCGTTGTGCGGAACTGGACGGCATGCAGCCTCCTCGAAGTGGAGCCAGGCGGATCGCCTGCGCGCAGGCGCGAATCGTCAGGGGGCAAGCGCGGCCAGAGTGTCCTGGATGACGGTGCCGTCCGGCGGGCGGCTGGACCGCCGGCCGAGGCGCGCGCACCCGTCAGTCACGTACCGCCCGGTCTGGGACGCCGCGTCGGCACGGACCAAAGGGCTGGCCTGCATCGCTCGGGCAGCGCTCATCGCAGCTCCCTCCGGTCGACGGGGGTCGACCCGGATTGCGCCTACTCAATTGAGTTGAGTACTTGCGGACGGCAGATAAATACAGGGCGACCGGTCGGCCGGTCGTGGGCGAGACGGGATTGCCCGGTTGGCGGCCCTTCGTCCCGCCGGGTGGTCGATCGCAGCTCCGGCCAAGCCGCCCAGGCGTTCCGTCGACCGACTGCACGGCGCGGTTCGTCGTACGGATAGCGTCGGCGCGTGCCCTCGCCGCTGCGCCGCAACCGGGACTTCGTGCTGCTGCAGTCGGGGCAGCTGCTCTCGAGCCTCGGGTCGCAGTCGTCGGCCATCGCCTATCCGCTGCTGGTGCTGGCGATGACCGGCTCCGCGTCAGGGGCCGGCGTCGTGGGGTTCGCCGCCATGCTGCCCCGTGCGCTGCTCTCGCTGCCGGCCGGGCTCGCGGCCGACCGCTGGAACCGCCGGTGGCTCATGGTGGGTGCCGACGCCGTGCGCGCGGCCGCCGTGGGCGGGCTCGCCGCCGTGGTCCTGCTCGACCGGGCGGCGCTGTGGCTGATGGCGCTCGTCGCCTTCGTGGAGGGCAGCGGCTCCGCGCTGTTCGCGGCGTGCCAGCCGGGGGCGCTGCGGGCCGTCGTCCCGGCCGAGCAGCTACCGGCCGCGTCCGGCGTCGTCGCCGGCCGGCAGGCCGCCGTGCAGCTCGGCGGGTCCCCGCTCGGTGGGGCGCTGTTCGCGGTGGCGCGCGCGCTGCCCTTCGTGGTCGACGCGGCGTCGTACGCGCTGTCGACTGCGTCCCTGCTCGCCGTGCGCGCGCCGTTCCAGGCGCCGCGCGAGCGGTCCACGGCATCGACCAGGGCGCAGCTCGCCGAGGGCTTCGCCTTCCAGTGGCGCCAGCCGTTCCTGCGCGCCTGCGCCATCGTCTTCAGCGTCGGCAACTTCCTGATCCCCGGCGTGCTGCTCGCCCTCGTCGTCGTCGGGGAGCGCCAGGGGCTGTCCGGGGCCGGCATCGGCCTGCTGACGGCATCGCTCGGAGCGGCTCTGCTCGTCGGGTCGCTGATCTCGCCGCTGGTGCGCCGTGCCCTGCCGGTGCGTGCGGTGCTGCTCCTGGAGCTGTGGACGTGGCTCGGCTTCGCGGCCTTCCTCGTCCGCCCGGACGCGTACGTGCTCGCCGGCTGCCTCGCGCTGCTCGGCCTCGCGATCCCGTCGACCGACTCCGTCGTGCACGGCTATCGCATCGCCATGACGCCGGACCGGCTGCTCGGCCGGGCCGAGGCCGCACGCACGACCATCGCACTGGCGATCGCCCCGCTGGGACCGTTGCTCGCGGGCGCGCTCCTCGAGCGCGCGCCGGCCCGCGCGATGGTCGGCGCCTTCGCCGGTTGCGGCGTGGCGCTGGCCGTATGGGGGAGCCTCAGCCCTGGCCTGCGGCACGTCCCGCGACTGCCCGCCGCCGAGGCGTAGCGGCGCCGAGGGCGAGCGCCCGGGGGCGCCCCGGCCGAGCGGCCAGGACGCCCCCGAGCAGGTCGCTCCTCAGCGCAGGTGGACGGGCAGCTCGATCAGCCCGCGCAGCAGGGTGCTCTTCTCCCAGGGGAGCGAGTCAGGGTCGCCCGCGAGCCGCAGGTCGGGGAACCTGGTCAGCAGCTTGGAGAGAGCCACCTCCGACTGGATGTGCGCGAGCGGCGCACCGATGCAGTAGTGCGGGCCGTGCCCGAAGCCGAGAGTGCCGTTCGGCCGGCGCGCGAGGTCGAGGCAGTTGGGCTCCGGGTACTTCTCGGCGTCGCGGTGCGCTGCCTGCACCGACAGCGCCAGGATCTCGCCGGCGGGGATGACGGTGCCGTCGGAGAGGGTGACCTCCTCCTTGGTGAACCGCCAGGTGGCCACGCCGACGCCGCCGTCGAAGCGCTGCAGCTCGTCGATGGCCTGGGGCAGCAGCGACATGTCCGCGCGCAGCCTGGCCATCTCCTCAGGGTGGGTGAGCAGCGCGAAGATGCCGTTGGTGAGCGTGTGCATCGACGTGACGTGACCCGCGATCGTGAACAGGAAGAACATCTGCACCAGCTCGTCGTCGGTGAGCCGGTCGTCCTCCTTGCCGCGGATCAGTGCGCTCATCATGTCATCGCCGGGGTGCGCGCGCTTCTCCTCGATGCTGCGCTGCGCGTAGGCCATGACCTCCCGCGTGGCGTTCTCGACCACGCCGGGGGCCTGGCCGGCGCCCACGAGCTCGACCGCCCAGCGGCGGAACAGCTCCTCGTCGCTCGACGGGATGCCGAGCACGTCGCAGATGGTGATGATCGGCAGCGGCAACGTGTAGCCGGTGACCAGATCGACCGGGTCGCGACCGTCGTCCATCGCGTCCAGCAGCTCGTCGGCGACGACCTCGAGCCGGGGCCGGAAGGCCTCCATCCGGCGCAGGGTGAACTCCTTGCTCACCAGCGAGCGCAGCCGGGTGTGCCGCGGCGGGTCGCTGTTCAGCATGTGCTGGGCCAGCTCGTCGTCGACGACTTCCTCTTCGAGCTCCTCGACCCCGGAGTGGCGGGCGAACAGCTGGTTGATGTAGCGCCCGTCCTTGCTGACCCGTGGGTCCCCCAGGAGCTGGCGGACGTCGTCGTACTTCGTGACCAGCCACACCTTGGCGCCGTGCGGGAAGATGAGCGGGTGGGCCGGGCCCTCGGTGCGGAGCAGCTCCAGGATCTCGTAGGGATGCTGCATGAAATCGTCGGGAAGCTTCCGCAGCGGTGTCGACGAATCCACGACCATGATCAAGACTCCCTGTTCTGGGGGACTTGCGGCTATCGCATCAGGGCAGAGGCGCAGATGCCTCTTCGCTGATACAGCGGCCAGGGGGAGACTCGTCGGCTCCCGCCGTGGTCCGGCGCTGGGCGGGGGGACGAGTCCCTCGGTAACGTGCGGGGCCGCGTGGCACGGTCGTCGCCTCTACGAAGGGATCACCGATGAGTGACATGGCGGGCGAGACCACGGCGACACCGGTTCCGCCGGGACGGGGCGCTCCCGGCGCCACGACCGAGCCGTCGCCGGCGGAGGCCGCCGAGCGGGCCGAGCGGGCCGAGCCCTCCGCGCTCTCCCAGCCCTCGGCGGGCGAGGGCACCGCAGCAGGCCCGCTGGGCGTGCTGGCGACGTTCCGGGCGACGCCGCGGGCGGTGAAGGCGATCCTCGCCGGGGTCTTCGTCGGGCGGCTGGCCGGCTTCCTGCTGATCTTCCTGGTCGTGTTCCTGACGCACCAGGGGTTCTCGTCGCGCCAGGCCGGCGTGGCGCTGGGCGTGTACGGCGCGGGAGCGGTGCTGGGCAGCTTCGTCGGCGGCTGGGCGACCGACCGGCTCTCGGCGCGCACCGCGACCGCGGCGTCCATGCTGGGCTCGTCGGTGCTGATCGTGTCGATCCTCTACATCCACCTCTACGCGGCGCTGCTGGTGGCCGTGCTGCTCGTGTCGACGGTGGGGCAGCTGTACCGGCCGGCGGCGCAGTCGCTCATCACCGAGCTGACCCCGCCCGGCCAGCTGGTGATGGTGACCGCGATGCAGCGGCTGGCCATGAACCTGGGCACCACGGTGACCCCGCTGATCGGCACCGCGCTGATCGCCATCTCCTACGACCTGCTGTTCTGGGCCGAGGCGGTCGCAGCGGTCGCGTACGCGCTCATCGCGCTGGTCGCGCTGCCCAAGGGCGGCAAGGCAGCCGAGCCCGGTGCGGCGGAGGCCGCGGCGGCGCCGCGGTCGGGCTACCGGGAGGTCCTCGCCGACTGGCGGTACGCGTTCTTCCTCGCCTCGGTCCTGCTGGTCAGCGTGGTCTACAGCCAGTACACCGCCGCGCTGCCGCTGGCGATCGTCAAGTCGGGGCTGAGCCTGTGGTGGTACTCGGCGGTCGTCAGCCTCAACGCGGTCATCGTCGCGACCTGCGAGGTCTACGCGACCACGTTCGTCCAGGGCTGGCCGATGCGGGTGACCGCGCTGTCCGGCTGGGGCTTCGTCGCGCTCGGCTACGCCGTCTACGCGATCGGGCTGGCTCCCGCGCTGCTCATCGCCGGCACGGTGCTGTGGACCATCAGCGAGATCACCGGCGCGCCCACCACGTTCGCCTACCCGGGCATGGTCGCTCCGCCGCGGCTGCGCGGTCGCTACATCGGCGCCATGCTCACGGTCTTCGGCGCGGGGACCGCGATCGGTCCGATCATCGGCGTCGCCGCGTGGACGGCCATCGGCCTCGACGTGTTCTGGTGGGCAGCCGGCATCGCCATCGCCGCCACCCTCTGCGCCTACATCGGCATGCGCCGCCCCGGGGCGGCGCCGGCGGCCGAGCCGCTCGCCCAGCCCGCCGCCGGCTGAGCCGGCTGAGCTGGACCGAGCCGGCTGGGCTGGCCCCCGGGTCGCCCTATCGGGCGGCGGCGCGGGCGCGCGACTGCTCGGGGGGCGCCGACGCGTCGGCCACCCGGGCGATGACCTGGCCGCAGATGCGCTCGAGGGTCGCGACGTCGTCCTTGCTCAGCCCCTCGAAGAGCGCGGCCCTGACGGCGGCCACGTGCCCCGGCGCCGCGGTCTCGATCGCGGCCCGGCCCTCGGCGGTCAGCACCACGAAGGCGCCCCGCGCATCGCCCGTGCAGCACTCGCGCGCGACCAGCCCACGGCGCGCCATCCTGGCCAGCTGGTGGGAGACCCGGCTCTGCTCCCACTGCAGCGCCTCGCCGAGTTCGAAGTACCGGACCCGGCCGCCCGGCGTCTCGCTGAGGTGGGCGAGGACGTCGTAGTCGGTGAGCGACAGCCCCGAGTCGGCCTGCAGCTGGCGGTTCATGTGAGCGCGCAGCATCGCCTCGCTGCGCAGGTAGGCCCGCCAGGCGCGCTGCTCCGGCGCGCTCAGCCACCGCTCGTCCACGTTCGCGACGCTACCCGGAATGGACGGCGGGCTATCGCGGTTGGGGCAGATGACACGTCATCCATAGGGATGGCGCCCGACGCCCAGGAGCAGCAGATGACCGCGATGACCAGCACGAGCGCCGCGTCCGACGTCGCCCGGCTGTCCGGAACGTACGCCCTCGACCCGGCCCACAGCCGCATCGGGTTCGTCGCCAGGCACGCCATGGTCACCAAGGTGCGCGGCTCGTTCAACGAGTTCAGCGGCACCGCCGTGCTCGACGGCGAGGACCCGACCCGCTCGACCGCCAGCGTGACGATCAAGGCGGCGAGCATCGACACCCGCAATGCCGGCCGCGACGAGCACCTGCGCGGCAACGACTTCCTCGCGATGGGCGACCACCCCGAGATCACCTTCGTCTCCACCGCAGTGCGCCGGACCGGCGACGCCGAGTTCGAGATGACCGGTGACCTGACGATCAAGGGCGTGACCACGTCGGTGACCATCCCGTTCGCCTTCGAGGGCATGGCGAGCGACCCGTTCGGCAACGTGCGCGTCGGCTTCGAGGGATCTGTCACCATCAACCGCAAGGACTACGGCATCACCTGGAACGCCGCGCTCGAGACCGGCGGCGTCCTCGTCAGCGACAAGGTCGTCCTCGAGTTCGAGGTCTCCGCGATCAAGGTCGCCTGACTCCCGTGGTGCCCGTACCACTGGTCGGGAGCAGCGCTCCTGCCGGTGGCACGGGCACCGGGCCGTCGACCCTCGCAGGGAGGAACCCATGACCGGCACCCCTGACGTCCTCGTGCCCGCGCGGACGGTCGCCCGCGTCACGTCCAAGCAGCGGCTCGGGCCCGACGCGCAGGTGGACGACAAGGCGCTCGTCATCGCCCCGGGCGACCCGGCCCTGACCGACCCGTTCCTGCTGCTGGCCGAGGACTGGTTCTCCACGCCGGGCTTCGAGTGGCATCCGCACCGCGGGCTCGAGACCGTCACCACGGTGCTCGACGGCGCCCTCGAGCACGGCGACAACCTGGGCAACGTCGGGGCGCTCGAGCCCGGCGACGTGCAGTGGATGACCGCCGGGCGCGGGATCATCCACCGCGAGCTCGCCTACCGCGACGAGCACGCGCACACCCTCCAGCTCTGGCTCAACCTGCCGGCCGCCGACAAGCTCACCGAGACCCGTTACCAGGACGTCCTCGCCGCGAGCCGGCCGCGGGTCGCGCTGCCCGGCGCGGTCATCGACGTCATCTCGGGCACCGTCGCCGGCGTCACCGGGCCGGCCCGCAACCACGTGCCGATCCAGGCGGCGCTCGTCGCGCTGGACCCCGGCGCGACGCTGGACTACGCGCTGCCGGCCGGGCACCGCGCGTTCGCGCTCGTCCTCGCCGGCGACCTCGTCGTCGCCGGCCGCCGGGTCGCCGCCGGGCAGACCGCCTGGTCGGACCCGCTCGACGGCGTCGCCGGCGCGAGCGTGCTGCCGCTCGCCGCGCCGGACGGCGACCGGCCCACCCGGGTCATGATCTACAGCGGCACCCCGCTGGGCGAGCCGGTCGCCTTCGGCGGCCCGTTCGTGATGTGCGACCAGGTGCAGATCGTGCAGGCGTTCCGCGACTTCGAGGCCGGCGCCTTCGGCGACGTGCCGCGCCAGGCCCGGTTGACCCTCGACCGCTCCGGCCGGCGCGCGGGTCCGTAGGCTCTCGGTCATGGAGTACCTGGCCTATCGGCACGACGGCGTGCTGCACGCCGGCACCGCGGAGAGCCCCCGCACGCTGTGCGGGCAGCCGGCCGCGCCGGGCGATCTGGAGCCCGGCGTCGCGGAGGACCGGGAGCGCGACCCGAGCTGGTGCCGCGCCTGCCTGGAGGCGCTCGAGTCGATGGGCGGGCGCGAGTAGCCCCGAGACCGGCCGGGAATCGGCGGGACCGTGCCGCCGGAGTCCGCGTCGCGGCGGCACGACCCTTACCACGGCGATGCGAGAGCGGTGACCGTCGCTCGCCGGGCGCCGTCCTGCATGTGTCCGGCTCGCGCGTGGCGCACACCGCACCGCGCGGCCACATCGCCGTTCCTCGCGGGCCGACGAGTACGGTCTATGCCGAGGTGGGACGGCACGGACGGGAGAGCAGGAGGCGGGGTCGCCCATGAAAGCGATCGTTGGGACCGTCTCGATGGACCGGGCGCACTTCGCCGACCAGCAGGCTTACCTGCACGACGACCTCGTGCCCGCGCTGCGCGAGCAACCGGGCTCCGTCGACGGGTACTGGATGTACGACGAGGGCGCCGCGCTCGGCCGGGTGCTGATGGTGCTCGACTCCGAGGCTGACGCCCGCCGCTGGTGGTCGGCGATCGACGACCAGCTCCAGCGGCGCCGCGAGATGGGCATCTCCTTCGTCGACCTGCACCTCGTCGAGGTGCTCGCGCACGCCGGAGCCTGACGCCCTGCGCTGCTCGATGCTTCCCGTAGTCTCCTCGGCGCTCGTCCGATCAGGGGATCGGCACGGGCCCGAGTGGGTCATAACGACGCCCTGCCGCGCTCCGATGGACCGGGTGGGAGGCGCAACGGCTCGGCTGCCTCCCGTCCGCCCCTGGTGAGGAGGAGCGAAGGTGCCGGCTCGGGACGCTCGTGGGGTGCGGTGCTACTGGTCGTCGACCGACGGCGAGCGGGGCAGGCTCACCCTGCTCGGCGACGGCGTCACGGTCATCGCCGACGGCGTCACCCTGGAGCAGGCCTCCGCGCTCGTCGCCCCGCACTTCGTCACCGTCGGCGCGCCGCCCGTCACGACGGCGGCGCCGTCGCCAGCCGCGCCGGCCGGCCGGGCCACCGCCCGGCTCTAGCCGGCTTGACGGCTCGCGGGGGCTGGCCGGTCGAGCAGGGCCCCTCCGGGTGGTCGGCGCCTTCAGCGCAGCACGGCGTGGGCGATGACCGACTCGGGCGGTACCGCGCAGCGGCCAATCCGGTCACGATATGCATATGATCGTTGACGATTCGCGTGTGGTCACGATATGCAGGTGATCGCGCACTATTCGCAGCGCGTCGCATCCGGTGACCGCTCGCCCTCGGTTGGTGAGCGATTCGCGCCGCCGGCGCGCCCGCGTAACTATTAATGACTAATTCGCCGGATCATGTCGTGCCGCGTCGATTGGCTCCGCCGAACGGTAAGGATTGCGTACCGTTTCACCCTCCCTCCCTCGCGGCCATAGTGCGTCACTAGCGGTCAACCAGCCGTTCACCCGGTGGCTGCACCGCCCGTCTTTCCAGGCATGCAAGGCGATGCGCGCCCATCTCGGCCGGGCAAGGGCGCGTCGCCGGACCGGGCCCCGACGGGTCGGTACGGGCATCGCGACGCCCTTGCGGCGGTCCTCCGGGACCGCCGCCCGCACGGTCCAGGGGAGGGTCCGTGACCATCTTCGAGCGCGAGCGCACGAATTCGGCGGCCGATCCGGAGCCGGAGCGGATAACGACGGACGTCGCCGTCGTCGTCCCGACGCGGAACGAATCGGGAAACGTCGTGGAGCTGCTGTCGCGGCTGGCCGGCACGCTGGCCGACCGCCGGGCGGCCGTCGTGCTGGTCGACGACAGCGACGACGACACGCCGGAGCAGGTCATCGCCCACCGCGACGACACCGACCTCGACGTCGTGCTGCGGCACCGCCCGCCCGGCGAGCGCAAGGGCGGTCTCGGCGGGGCCGTCGTCGACGGGCTGCGGCTCGTCGACGCGAAGTGGATCGCGGTGATGGACGGCGACCTCCAGCACCCGCCCGAGGTCGTCGGCGAGATGCTCGGCGTGGCCGAGCGGGAGCAGCGCGACATCGTCATCGCGAGCCGCTACCGCCCGGACGGCGGCGCGGACGGGCTGTCCTCGCCCTCGCGCGCGCTCGCCTCCCACCTGGCGGGCGGGCTCGCCCACGTCCTCTTCCCCCGCCGGCTCCGTGGCGTCACCGACCCGATGACCGGGATGTTCCTGATGCGCGGCGACGCGGTCGATCCGGACGAGCTGCGCCCGCGCGGCTTCAAGATCCTGCTGGAGATCCTCGGCCGGTGCCCTGCGCTCTCGCGCGCCGAGGTGCCGCTGGCCTTCCAGCCGCGGCACTGGGGTCGCAGCAAGGCGTCCCTGCACGAGGGACTGCGCTTCCTGGTGCACCTGCTGACGCTGCGGCTCGCCACGTTGACGCCGGTGCCGCTGCGCAGTGGCCGGCTGGGCCGGGCGGTGCTGTTCGGAGCCGTCGGCCTCACCGGGCTGATCGTCAACGCGATCGCGTTCGTCCTGCTGCGCGACGCCTGGGCCGGGCACTACGTCGCGGCGGCGATCGGTGCCACGCAGATCTCGACGCTGTGGAACTTCGCCCTCCTCGAAGCGCTCGTCTTCAACGAGCGCAAGAGCGGCCTCTGGCCGGCCCGGCTGGCGAAGTTCGCCGCCTTCAACAACCTCTCGCTCCTGCTGCGGGTGCCGCTGCTCGTCGTCCTCGTGCGCGCCGGCGCGAGGTCGGAGGTGGCCAACGTCATCACGCTCGTCCTGCTGTTCGTCGTGAGGTTCGTCTTCGCCGACCGGCTGATCTACGCCGTGCGCGAGGCCGGCGGCGGCTCGCCGGTGCGCATCGTCGACGCCGAGGCGCGCCCCGCCGCGACGACGAGCGGGTTGCGGGCCAGGGACGCCTACCTGCCGCACCGCTACAGCATCCACGGCATCCTCACCATCGGCTCCGAGGTCGCGCTGCCGGAGCTCGAGTACTTCCGCGCCTCCTGGATCGTCCGCGACTTCGACGTCGAGATCAGGCGCGGTCCGGTCGGCCGGGCGTGGCCGCGGATGCGGACCGTGCTCACCAGGCACGGGACCACCGGCGGGGTGACGTACGAGGAGCACCTCGGCCGCCTCGGCGCCAACTTCCGGGTCGAGATGGGCGCGCCGATCCGCGTCACCGTCGGACCGTTGCTGCACCACTCGCCGCACGTGCTGTACACCAACGTGGTCGAGGCGCTGCTGCGGTTCCTGCTCGTCAGCAAGGGCCGGATGCTGCTGCACTCGGCCTGCCTGCGGCTGGACGACCGGGGAGTCCTCGTCTCCGCCCGCACCGACACCGGCAAGACGGGCACCGTGCTGCGCCTCGTCCGCGACAAGGGCGCGCTCTTCCTGAGCGACGACATGACGATCCTCGAGCCCGACGGGCTGGCGCTGTGCTACCCCAAGCCGCTGACCATCAGCAGCCACACCCTGCAGGCGCTCGACGTGAGCGAGCTCGGGCGGCGGGAGAGCGTCTGGCTGCGGGTGCAGTCCCGGCTGCACTCCAAGGGCGGCCGCCGGATCGGCGCGCTGCTCGGCCGGCTCAACCTGCCCATCATGTCGGTCAACGCCATCACGCAGATGCTCGTGCAGCCGCCGAAGTACGCGGTCGAGCGGCTCGTCCTCGCCGACCTCACGCGGTGCACGCCGGTCGACCACGCCTTCGTCATCGAGCGCGGCGAGACCGCTCATGCCGCGGTCGGCCAGGACGAGCTCCTCGAGGAGCTGATCGCCAACACCGACGACGCGTACGGGTTCCCGCCGTTCGCCAGCTTCGCGCCCTCGATCGTCATCGGCGGCGCCCGCTACGCCGAGCTCAGGGACCGGGAGCGGGAGATCCTGCGCTCGGCGATCGCCCACGTGCCCGCCAGGCGGCTGGCGACGCCCGACTTCTCCTGGGCCGACGCCATCCCGGCAGCGATCGAGGACGCGGCGGGCGCGCATTCGGTGACCGTCCTGCGAAACGGCGTGCCCGCCCAGCGCCAGCGACGCCCCGACCGGCGCACCGGGGTCGACCGGCGGCGACCGGGCATGGTCGTGCCGGGCATGGTCGTGCCGGGCATGGTGGCCGAGGCGCCGGGCGCGCCATGACGGCGACCCTCCCCACCGGCGTCCTCGACCGGTCGCGGCAGGCGATCGGCGACCGGGCGCTGCGCCTGCGGGCCGACCCCTGGACAGCCGTCGTGCTGGGGGGCGCCCTCGTGGCCGCGGTCGTGGTCCGCCTGGTCAACCTCAACGCGGTCGGGCTGAACAGCGACGAGGCGGTCTACGCCGGGCAGGCCGCGGCCATCGACGCCGACCCGAGGCTCGCGCCGTTCTTCCCGACGTTCCGCGCCCATCCGCTGCTGTTCCAGGCGCTGCTCTCGCTGCCGTACCGCCTCGGCACCAGCGACTACGTAGGGCGGCTGCTGAGCGCCGCGATCGGGATCGCCACGATCGTGGTCACCTACAAGCTCGGCCGCCGGCTCTACGGCCCCCGGGTCGGGGCGGTGGCGGCCGCGGTGCTCGCGCTGATGCCGTACCACGTCGTCGTCTCGCGGCAGATCCTGCTCGACGGGCCGATGGCGCTCGCGTCGACGGCGGCCCTCACCTGCCTGGCGTGGTTCGACCGCACCCGCCAGCCGCGCTGGATCCTCATGGCGTCCGCCGCGCTCGGCCTGGCCGTGCTGACGAAGGAGACGAGCATCGTCCTCGTCGTCTCGGCCTACGTCTACCTGGGGCTGATCGGGGCCCAGCGCCGGGCATGGGCGGCGGCCGGAGCCGGCCTGGTCGTCATTCTCGGGCTCGCCGCGCTGCACCCGCTCGTCCTGTACGTGGCCGGGCACCCGTCCACCGGTGCCTCCTACCTCGCGTGGCAGCTGTTCCGGCCGTCCAACCACACGGCGTGGTTCTACGTCAGGACGGTGCCGCCCGCGATGGGGCTGCTGGTAGTGGCCGCCGCCGCGGCCGCGCTGGTGCACCGCAGCGGGCGCTCGTCGCGCGAGGTGCTGCTCGCGAGCTGGATCGCCGTCCCGACGGTCTTCTTCACCGTGTGGCCGGTCAAGGGCTTCCAGTACCTCGTGCCGGTCGCGCCCGCGGTCGCCGTGCTCGCCGCGGCCGCGCTGCTCCGCCTGCCGCTCCCGCGGGTGCCGCTGCTGTGGGACTCCCGGGTCCGGCTCGGCCTCGCCGGCCTGATCGCGGTCAGCCTGCTGGTGCCGACGGTGCTGCGGATCAGCGCGCCGAGCGCGACGTCGCTCGCCGGGTCCGGCGGCCTGCCGGGAGGGCGGGAGACCGGCCGGTGGGTCGCCGCCAACGTGCCGGACGGCGCACGGCTCGTCACCATCGGCCCCTCGATGACCAACGTCATCGAGTTCTACGGCAACCGCGAGAGCCGGGCGCTGTCGGTCAGCACCAACCCGCTGCACCGCAACCCGGTGTACGAGCCGATCGTCAACCCCGACCTCGCGCTGCGCAGCTTCGACTACCAGTACGTCGTCTGGGACGCGTTCTCCGCGAAGCGCTCGCCGCACTTCGCGAAGGTCACGCTGGCCCTCGTCGCCAAGTACCACGGCCGCGTCGTGCACGTCGAGACGCTGCACGGCTCCGGCGGGTCGGGCGGCGGCACCCCCATCGTCGTCGTCTACCAGGTGCACCCATGAGCCGCCGCCGATCGCTCGTCGCCGGGTGGCTCGCCGCCGCCGGGCTCGCCGCGCCGCTCGCCGGCGCCGCCCTTCCTGCCCTGGCCGCGGAGCCCGCCGGGCCGGCGGCTCGCACGCCGGTGCATCACGTCGTCGTCGTGATGCAGGACCACCGGTCGTTCGACCACTACTTCGGCACCCGCCCCGGCGTCGACGGCCTGCCGGCAGGGGTCTGCCTGCCGGCAGGCCCGCACCTGCCGTGCGCGGCCCCGTACCGGCTCGGGCGGTCGAGCGGCACCACGTCGTTCAACGACGGTCGGCGCTACCTCGAGCGGCAGCTTCACGGCGGGCGCATGGACGGCTTCGTCACCGCCTACGCGGGCACCGCCGCGGACGGCCGCGCGACGATGGGGCACTACGACCGCCGCGACCTCCCGTACTACTGGCGGCTCGCGGACGACTACGTGCTGATGGACCACTTCTTCTCGGCGCTGCCTGCCAACGGCGTCGCCAACCGCTACCTGTCGGTGACGGCCGCGGCGCCGCCGAGGGGAGCGACCACGGTGCCGACCGGCGGGTGGCCCGACGTGCGGACCGTCTTCGACGCGCTCACCGACGCCGGCGTGAGCTGGCGGATCTACGTCGAGCACTACGGCAACGCGCACCGCTGGACCGATGCGGAGACCGAGCGGATGCGGGCACGGGTGCCGCTGCTGGCCCTCGCCGGGCGCGACCCGGCCGCCCTCGCCGGGCACGTCGTCGACCTCGAGCGCTACTACGAGGACGCGGCCGACGACCACCTGCCGGCAGTGAGCTGGGTCGTCGCCACCGGCCCGACCGAGCGGCCGCCGGCCGCCCCAGGACCGGGGCAGCGCTTCGTCCGTGGCCTCGTCACCACGCTGCAGGCCAGCCGGGCATGGCCGTCCTCGGCCTTCTTCCTCACCTACGACAGCTCGGGCGGCTGGTACGACCACGTGCCGCCGCCGGCCTGGAACGGCGCCGCGCGTGGCGCGCGGGTGCCGACGCTGCTGGTGTCGCCGTACGCCCGGCGCGGCCTGGTCGACCACGACGTGATGGACGCGACGGCGCTGCTGCGGTTCATCGAGGACAACTGGCGCGTGGCGCCGCTCACGCGGCGCGACGCAGGGGCGCCGTCGCTGCTCGCCGCTTTCGACTTCGGGCATGCGCGACGCGCCGACCTCGCCTCCGTTCCGGTCGCCGCACCGGCTGGCAACGCGTCATGGGCCGTCATCTACGGCGCGTACGGCGGTGCGCTCGTCATCGTCGCCGCCCTCGTCCGCTGGCTGACCCGCGGCCGGTCGCTCACCGGGCCGGAGCCACCCGCGCAGAGCCGGCCGCCCGGTCCCGGGCCCGTCGCCGAGGCCGGCGCAGGACGAAGCGGCGTGCGGGACCGGGTCCGCGACGCGCTCGACGTGAGGAGGGGGACGCGATGAGAGCAGCCCGCCACCTCGGGCAGCCGGCGCTGATCGCCCTGCTGGGCCTGCTCGCCCTGCTCGTGGTCCCGGCCGCGGGTCCGGCCGGCGCGGCCTCCGGTGGCCTGGTGACCGTGCGCACCGCGCCGGCCGTTGCCGGGGTGGTGCTGCGGCTCGACGGCGCGGTCGCCGTGACCGATGCGAGCGGCACCGCGTCGTTCTCGACCGCCGACCTCGACCATGCCCGCGCCGGCATCGAGCTGGCCGGTGCGCAGGTCGACGCCGGCACGCGGGTCGAGCTGCTGCACGTGGCCACCGATCCCCGGCACGCCATCGGCGCGCGGCTGCTCATCGCCGAGCTGTCGGTGGAGCGGCCGGTCACCATCGCGCTGCGGGATCGCCTCGACCAGCCGCTGGATCCACGCTCCGTGACCGGCATGACGCTGCGGTCGGACGACGGCCACGCCAGGACGGTGCGCCCCGGCGACGGCACGGTCTGGCTGCCGTCGGCGACCGCGGTGCGCGGGAGGCGCATCCCGGGCGCCACCCGCACGCTGACCTATCGCATCGAGGGCGTCCGCGTGCACCACGTGCCGGTGGCCCTCGGCACCGTCCACCCGCTCCGGCCGGACGAGAGCACGTGGTCGGTGCCGCTGGCGGGCTACCCGTTCAACGTGACGGTGCGCACCGTGCCGGCGGTCGCGTCGGTGCGGCTGCGGCTCGACGACGAGACGGTGACCACCGGTGCCACGGGCGCCGCCACGTTCTACACCGGCTCGTTGCGCGACGTCGCCCGGCGGGTGACCCTCGCGTCGCCGCGCGCCGCGCCGCACATCCGCGTCGCGATCCGGCACGTCACCATCGACGCGCACCACGGCGTCGGCCAGCGCGTGCTGCTGATGGGGCTCGACGTGCAGGCCGCGGTGCGGTTCTCCTTCGTCGACGTCGCGGGCAAGTCGGTGCCGCCCGGCCGGGTGACCTCGGTGGTGCTCGGCGGCCCGCACGGGCAGGCGATCCGGGTGCCGGCCTGGCAGCTCGCGGGGCCGGTGTGGCTGGCGGCGAGCCGGCTGACGCAGACCGCGCCGCCGCAGGCCCGCCCGGTCAAGTACACCGTCGACGCCGTGTCCACCTACGGCACCAATGCGGTCTTCGCGGGCGGCCAGCGGTTCGACCCCGTCGTGCAGTCGACGTGGCTGGTGCGGATGCACCTCTACCGGCTGCGGGTGACCGCGCACGACCTGGTGCTCGGCACCAGCAGCGGCGGCACGGTGGTCCTCACCGCCCCCGACGGCTCGCAGCACCGGGCCGTCCTGCACGGCGGGGTCGCCGAGTTCCTCCAGGTGCCGCGCGGCGAGTACCGGCTCGTCGTCGCGAGCGGCGCCCGCGACCTCGACGTGCCGGTGCGGGTGGCCCGCGACCAGACCGTGCCCATGCGGGTCGTCAGCTGGCTGGACGTGCTTGCCCTGCTCGTGATCGGCCTGACCCTCGCCTGCTCCGTTGCGTGGGTGGGGCTGCGCACCCGGCGCCGCCGGGCCCTGCGGGCGCAGCAGGGCGACGGCGTGCGCTCGATCGCCCGGGTCGGCGTCGTCGTCCTGCTGGCCACCGCGGCCGGCGCCGGCCTCGCGACCTCGCCGTCGCCCGCGCGTGCCGAGCCCGCCTGCGGGGTGCCCGCCATCAGCACCAAGGTGCCGGCCGCGCATGGCGCCGCGTCGTTCCCGATCCCGGCGTGGGGCTACTACTACATCTGGTACACCCCCTCGTCCTGGCACCGCGCCAAGCTCGACGAGCCACAGCTCGGCTGCTACTCCTCCGACGACCCGGCGGTCATGCGGGCGCACGTGCGGATGGCGAAGGCCGCCGGGCTCACCGGCTTCCTCGTCTCCTGGAAGCACACCGACGGCCTCGACGCCCGGCTGCGGATGCTGGCCGCCATCGCGGTGCAGGAGCATTTCCGGCTCGGCATCGTCTACGAGGCGCTGGACTTCCACCGCAATCCGCTGCCGTCGTCGACCGTGCGTCGCGACCTCGCGTGGTTCGCGGCGACGTACGGCCATCACCCGGCGTTCGCCGCCGACGGCGGCCCGGTCGCGGTGTGGACCGGCACCGAGGACTACCCGACGGGGGTCGTCGCGGCGGTGGCCGGCGCGGTCGGCCGGCGCCTCACGCTGCTCGCGTCGGCGAAGAGCGTCGAGGACTACGACCGGGTGGCCGGGCACGTCGACGGCGACGCCTACTACTGGTCGTCGGGCGACCCGGCGACGCCGAGCTACTCGCGGCGGCTCGCCGAGATGGCAGCCGACGTGCATGCCCACGGCGGGCTCTGGCTCGCGCCGGCGGCACCGGGGTTCAATGCGCAGGCGCTCGGCGGTCACCGCAACATCGCACGGGCGGGCGGCAGCACCTTGCGCCTCTCGCTGGCCGCAGCGCTCGCCTCCGCTCCCGATGCGCTCGGCATCATCAGCTGGAACGAGTGGAGCGAGAACACGTACGTCGAGCCGAGCGTGCGCTACGGCAAGAGCGAGCTCGCCGTGCTGGCCGAGATCCTGCACGGCCGGGTGCCGAGGACGGTCGAGACGGACTCGAGCGACGACGTCGCCACCACCGGGGGCTGGCGGGCATGGCACGCGCTCGTCGTGCTCATCGTGCTCATCGCGACCACGGTCGCCGCCGTCGAGCAGCGCCGCCGCCGCGCGCCCAACCGCGAGGTGTCGCGCGCGCTGCGCGACGAGTACTCGGCGATGGCCGACACGGCGGGCCGGCACCGGCCCGGAGGGAGCGAATCGGCATGAGGCGATATCGCGCAGCAGCCGCGCTGACGGTGGCTGGAGTCGCCGTCGCCCTTCTCCAGGTCGGCGTGGCGCAGGCGGTCGCCGCGACGACGTGGAGCCCGCAGCTCACCCGCTACCCGTGGCTCACCGACGTCACGCCGACGTCGGCGCGGGTCACCTGGGCGTCCTCGGTGAGCTCGACGGGCACGGTCACGTGGGGGCCCGTCGGGTCGTGCACCGGCTTCCAGGCGACCGCGACGCGGAAGGGCATCACCGTCAACGGCGTCGGCGAGCAGCAGTACGCCGCGGCCGTCACCGGCCTCTCGCCGGCCACGGCGTACTGCTATCGCGTCTACGTCGGGACGACGACGCGCACCGACCTGCTCGGCGCGGATCCGTCGCCGACGTTCCGCACGCTGCCAGGCGCGGCCTCCACCGCACCGGTCACGTTCGCCGTGATCGGCGACTGGGGCGACACCACGACCAACGGCCTCGATCCGGGCGACACGACCAACGGCGTCAACCCCGAGCAGGCGGCGGTCATGTCCCGGCTCGCGACGAGCGGCGCGCAGTTCGTCGTCTCGACCGCCGACGTCGCGTACCCGTCCGGCAACGACACCAACTACGGCGACCTCAACCAGACCGGCAAGGACGTGAGCGCCGTCTTCGCCCCCTCGTTCTACAAGCAGGTCGGCGCGACGATCCCCATGTTCGCGACGATGGGCAACCACGGCCTGAGCCAGACCATCCTGCAGAACTGGCCGGAGCAGTCCAGCGCGGCCGCCTCCGGGGGCACGTACGGCCTCGTCGACTACCCGTCCATCAACGGCTCGACGCCGGTGTCGTCGCCGAGCTCCTGGTACGCCGTGCAGGCCGGCAACGTCCGCGTCTACCTGCTCGACGCCGCATGGCAGAACGGCAACGTGCCCACGGGCACGACGATGTACCAGATGGACCACGACGCGCACTGGACCATCGGCAGCGCGGAGTGGCAGTGGCTCGCGGCCGACCTCGCCGCGCACCCCGGTGGCATCAAGTTCGCGGTCTTCCACTTCCCGCTGCACTCGGACAACGCGACGGAGTCCACCGACACCTGGCTCGACGGCCCGGCCGGCCTCGAGGGGCTGCTGTCGCGCTACGACGTCGCGGCGGCGTTCAACGGGCACGCGCACCTCTACCAGCGCAACCTCCCGCAGCCGGGGCTCGGCCGGATGGTCAGCTACGTGACCGGCGGCGGTGGTGGCCGGCTGGAGCCCATCGGCAAGACCTGCAGCCCCACCGACGCGTACGGCATCGGCTGGAGCTACTCGTCGATCAAGGGCAGCCGGTGCGGCGCGGCGACCGTCCCCACGTCGCCCGCTCAGGTCTTCCACTTCCTGCTCGTGACGGTGTCCGGCACCAAGGTCACGGTCAGCCCGACGAGCGCGAGCGGCGCCGTCTTCGACGCGCAGCAGTTCGCGTACCCGGCCGACACGACCGCGCCGACCACCCCGACGGGCCTGCAGGGAACCGTCGCGAGCAGCACCGAGGTGGACCTTCGGTGGACCGCCGGCACCGACGACATCGGCGTCGTGTCGTACGACATCGTCCGCGACGGCCAGACGATCGGGCACGCCGACGGCACGGCGACGACCTACGCCGACACGACGGTGACCGCGGGCACGACGCACGCCTACGCGGTGGTGGCGCGCGACGCGGCGGGCAACGCGTCACCGCCCAGCGCGCCCGTCAGCGTGACGACGCCAGGGGGCGCTGACACCACCCCGCCGACCGCTCCCGGCAACCTGTCGGCAGCCGCGGCCGGGCCCAACGAGGTCGACCTGAGCTGGACGGCGAGCACCGACGCTGTCGGAGTCACCGCGTACGAGGTGAGCCGCGACGGCGCTCTCGTCGCCACCCTGCCGGGCGGTTCCACGGGCTACGCCGACACGGCGGTCAGCCCGGCCACCACGTACGCCTATTCGGTAGCGGCCCGCGACGCGGCCGGCAACCGGTCGTCACCGAGCGGCCCGGCCAGCGTGACGACGCCGAGCGCGACCCCGCCGCCGCTGTTCGCCGACGGGTTCGAGTCGGGCGACATGTCCAGCTGGACGAGCAACAGCGGCATCGTCGTGCAGAACCGGGTGGTCGCTGGCGGGGCATGGGCAGCCGAGCAGGTGAGCACCGGCGCCGCGACCTCGGCGCAGCGCACCGTCACGTCCAGCCCGAGCGTCTACTACCGGATGCGCGTCTACGTCGTGAGCCGCGCTGCCAACAGCGTCAACTTCCTGAAGCTGCGGACGGCCGGCTCCACCAATGCGTCGATCCTCGGCGTCTACGTCAACGCGTCCGGCGTGCTCAGCCTGCGCAACGACGCCGGCAGCCAGACGGTATACAGCACCGTGCCGGTGACCACCGGTGCATGGCACACCGTGCAGGTGCACGCCGTCATCAACGGATCGGCCAGCTCCACGGAGGTGTGGTGGGACGGCGTCAAGGTCGATGCGCTGTCGCTGGCGCAGACCACGCTCGGCGTGACCCCGATCGGCCGCCTGCAGCTCGGTGACAACACCGGCGGCCGCACGTACGACATGGCCTTCGACGACGCGGTCGCATCGACGTCGTACGTGACGGGATAGCGGCCTCGTCGGTGGGTGCTCGCCGCGTCGCCGGGTAGGGCCGCGCCATGAGCGACCGAACCGACGACTTCCGGCCCCGTCGCGCCATCGTCACGGGGTCCGACTCCGGCATCGGCCGCGCCACCGCCGTGGCGCTCGCCAGGGCCGGTTGCGACGTGGGCATCACCTGGCACGAGGACGAGGAGGGCGCCAACGGGACCGCCGACGAGGTGAGGGCCGCCGGCCGCCGGGCCGCCGTCGGCCGGCTCGACCTGGCCGAGCTGCCCTACGCCGCCGATCTCGTCGACGAGCTGGCCGATCAGCTCGGCGGCGTCGACGTCCTCGTCAACAACGCCGGCACCGGGATCAGCGCGCCGTTCCTCGACGTCGACTACGACGAGTGGCGGCACGTGCTCGCGGTCGACCTCGACGGCGCGTTCCTCGTCGCCCAGCGCGCCGCGCGGCGGATGGTCGCGCAGGGCGGGGGAGGACGCATCGTCAACGTCACCAGCGTCCACGAGCACGCGCCCAAGGTGGGGGCGTCCGCGTACTGCGCCGCCAAGGGTGGCCTCGGCCTGCTCACGCAGGTGATGGCGCTCGAGCTCGCCGGGCACGGCATCACCGTCAACGCGGTGGCCCCTGGCGAGATCTCGACGCCGATGACCGGGCAGGAGGACGCCGACCCGCACGGCCAGGAGCGTCCCGGCGTGCCGCTGCGCCGCACCGGTCACGCCGCCGAGATCGCGGCGGTGATCGCCTTCCTCGCCGGGCCGGAGGCCTCGTACGTCACCGGCGCGTCCTGGGTCGTCGACGGCGGGATGACGCGGATGGGGCCGATGGCGGTGGCCCTGCCGGACGACGGATGGCGCAAGGCCTGAGGGCGTCTGAGGGCCGGGCAGCGGCCCGGGCCGGAGCCGCTGCTGCGGCTAGGCTCGGATCGTGCCCGAGACCGCCCAACGCGCCCTCGCCCACCCCCGCGTCGTCATCGCCGAGGACGAGGCGCTCATCCGCCTCGACCTGAAGGAGATGCTCGAGGAGGAGGGCTACGACGTCGTCGGCGAGGCCGGCGACGGCCAGACCGCCGTCTCGCTCGTCGAGCGCCTGCGGCCCGATCTCGCCATCTTCGACGTCAAGATGCCCGTGCTGGACGGCATCTCGGCGGCCGAGCGGGTGGCGGCCGGTCGGCTCGCGCCGGTGCTGATCCTCACCGCGTTCAGCCAGCGGGAGCTGGTGGAGCGGGCCCGCGCGGCCGGCGCGATGGCCTACCTGGTGAAGCCGTTCGCCAAGCACGACCTAGTGCCGGCCATCGAGATGGCGGTCAGCCGGTATGCCGAGATCGTTACCCTCGAGGCCGAGGTGGGCGACCTGCAGGCCCGGCTCGAGGCGCGCAAGCTGGTGGACCGGGCCAAGGCCGTCCTGCAGGGCGAGCACGGGATGACCGAGGCCGAGGCGTTCCGCTTCGTCCAGCGCACCTCGATGGACCGCCGCGTCCCGATGCGCCGCGTCGCCGAGCAGGTGCTGAGCGGCGACCTGCTGCCCGGCCTGCGACCCGATCCGCCGGGCTAGCCGCCGAGCCCTTGATGCACGGCCGGGCGGCGAGCAGGTAACGAAACGGTAACTGTGCCGCGTCGGCATTTCCAACGCGCGCCGCCACCCTGTACCAATGCAGCCAGCGTCACATGGCGTCTATCGTGGGCTGCCCAGAACCGGTGCCATGCGGCGCCCTCGCACCGAGTCTCCGGCGCTGCCGGACCAAGGAGGAAGCGTGAAGCGGACCGTCTCGCGTGGATTGGCCCTCGCGGTCGCCGGGCTGCTGGCGACGGCCATGGCCGGCTGCGGCTCGTCCAGCGGCGGCAGCAGCAGCAGTGGTGGCAACAACAACGGCAAGCCGGTGAAGATCGGCTACGTGGGCGCCATCACCGGCCCCAACGGCCAGCTGGGCCTGAACATCTACCAGGGTGCCAAGATCGCGATCGACGCCTACAACGCGACCAACCCGAAGATCCGGATCAACTACGTCAAGTACGACACCCAGGGTGACCCCGACCAGGCCCAGGGCCTCGCGCCGCGGGTGGTCCGCGACGGCGTCGTCGGCATCATCGGCCCGGCGTTCTCCGGCGAGTCGGCCAAGGCCGACCCCATCTTCGAGCAGGGCAAGGTCGCGAACATCTCGCCCTCGGCCACCAACGCCACCCTCGAGAACAACGGCTGGAAGTACTGGCACCGCGTCCTGGCCAACGACGACGTGCAGGGCCCGGGCGTCGCCGACTTCATGGCGAAGACCCTCGGCGCCAAGAAGATCGCGATCATCGACGACGCGAGCGAGTACGGCAAGGGCCTGGCCGACGCCGTCAACGTCCAGGTGAAGAAGGACGGCGCGAGCGTCGTCGACCGCGAGGCCATCGACCCGAAGGCCTCCGACTACTCGTCCACCGTCAACAAGGTCACCGCGGCGGCGCCCGACGCGCTGTTCTACGGCGGCTACTACGCCGAGGCTGGCAAGTTCGTGAAGCAGCTGCGCGACGGCGGCTTCACCGGCAAGTTCGTCTCCGGCGACGGCACCCTCGACCAGAAGTTCATCGACGGCGGCGGTCCGGCCGCCGAGGGGGCCTACCTGTCCTGCACCTGCGTGCTCGCCACCGCGTCGACCGACCCGGCCGTCCAGAAGTTCATCAACGACTACAAGGCCGCCTGGAACGCCAACCCGGCGACCTACTCGGCCGAGGGCTTCGACGCCGCCACCGCGCTCATCAAGGCGGTCCAGGCCGGCAAGACCACCGGTCCGGACATCAACTCCTACCTCGCCACCGAGGACTTCAAGGGCGTGTCCAAGCAGATCAAGTGGCAGTCCAACGGCGAGCTCTCCGGCGGTACGGTCTACATCCACAAGGTCGAGAACGGCAAGATCATCGCTCTCGGTGACTACCAGAACGCCAAGCCGTAAGGTGACGATCGCGCGGGCAGGTTCCACGAAGGTCTAGGCAGACGAAGCGGGGGTGCCCTGGAGGGCACCCCCGCTCGGTCGTCACCGTCGGCGGCGAAGGGTCGGTCGTGAGCAGCTTCGTCCACCAGTTCTGGGCGTCCACCATCGACGGGCTCACCATCGGCTCCATCTACGCGCTCGTCGCGCTGGGCTACACCCTCGTCTACGGCGTCCTCCAGCTCATCAACTTCGCCCACTCCGAGATCTTCATGGTCGGTACGTGGGCGGCGCTGGGCATGATCGGGTTGTTCGGGCTCACCTCGCCGGCCACCGGCCTCCTGCTCGTCGTGATCCTCGTCGTCGCGGCCCTCGTCGGTGCGCTGGCCTCCAGCGGCACCGCGATCATGATCGAGCTGATCGCCTATCGGCCGCTGCGAAGACGGACCACGAGCCGGCTGGCCGCGCTGATCACCGCGATCGGCGCCTCGTTGGTGCTGCAGGAGATCTTCGGGCTCGGCATCACCCGCGACACGGTGTCGCTGCACCAGCGGGTCCTGGCCAAGACCAACCTGTTCGGCATCGGCAGCGGCCACGTCCGGTCCGACAAGCTGCTCGTCTTCCTCTCCGCGCTCGCGATGATGCTCGTGCTCGACCGGTTCGTGAACGGCACGCGGCTCGGCCGCAGCATCCGGGCCACGGCGCAGGACCCGGAAAGCGCCACCCTCATGGGCGTCAACATCAACCGGGTGGTGACGCTGACGTTCCTCGTCGGCGGGGCGATGGCCGGCGTGGCGGCCGCGCTGTACATCATCTACTTCGAGCAGACCAACTTCCTGATCGGTTTCGTGCTGGGCATCAAGGCATTCACCGCGGCCGTGCTCGGCGGCATCGGCAACCTGCGCGGCGCCCTGCTCGGCGGCTTCGCCATCGGCCTGATCGAGAATTACGGCGCCAGCTTCAGCTTCGTGGGCGCACAGTGGAAGGACGTCATCTCGTTCAGCGTGCTCGTGCTCGTGCTGCTGTTCCGCCCGACCGGCCTGCTGGGCGAGTCGCTCGGGAAGGCACGCGCATGACCGTACCTTCGCTGCGGAAGCGACGGCTGGAGCTCGGCCTGTCCGACCGCTTCGGCCGGTGGTGGCGGGGCGCGACGTGGTGGCAGAAGCTCGCGCTCTGGATCGTCATCGCCGTCCTGCTCTTCCTGCTGCCGACCGGCCCGGTCGCCAACGTGATGACGCCGGAGTCCGACTGGCCCTCGGTGCTGTTCTTCCCGATCGGCTGCTACATGCTGATGGCGATCGGCCTCAACGTCGTGGTGGGATTCGCTGGCCTGCTCGACCTCGGTTACGTGGCGTTCTTCGCGATCGGCGCCTACTCGATGGGCATCCTGGGCCAGAAGTTCCACTTCGACTTCTGGCTCGTGCTGCTCATCGCGATCGTCCTGTCGATGACGGCCGGCCTGCTGCTCGGTGCGCCCACGCTGCGGCTGCGCGGCGACTATCTCGCCATCGTCACCCTCGGCTTCGGCGAGATCATCCGGGTAACGGTCAACAACCTGTCGTACACGGGCGGCCCGCGCGGCATCAACGGCATCCCGAGCCCGCCGGGGATCGACGCCAACACGCATCCCACGCTCGGCAAGTACTTCGCCTACAACAACCTGCTCGACGCGCGCCCGTACTACTACCTCATCCTCGTCCTCATCGTCGTCGCCATCGTCGTGGCCAGGCGCCTCGAGCACAGCCGGGTCGGGCGCTCATGGGCGGCCATCCGCGAGGACGAGGACGCGGCCGAGCTGATGGGCGTCCCGACGCTGGCCTTCAAGCTGTGGGCGTTCGTCATCGGCGCGGCCATCGCCGGCACCGGTGGGGTGGTGTTCGCCGCCAGGTCGGGGACCATCCAGCCGGCGAACTTCCAGTTCCTCGTCTCCGCGCTGATCCTCGCCGCGGTCGTGCTCGGCGGGTCGGGCAACATCCCCGGCGTCATGCTGGGCGCGTTCCTCGTCGGCTGGCTGCCGGAGCGGTTCCGCAACCTGTCCGAGTACCGCTACCTGATGTTCGGCCTCGCCCTCATGGTCGTGATGATCTTCCGTCCCGAGGGCCTGCTGCCGTCGCGCCGGCGGCGAGCCGAGTTCCGCGAGGGCCAGGACGCGACCGGCGGCATGCTCGGCGCCGAGGTGGGCGCCATCGCGACCCAGAACGAGGAGGTGGACGTGTGAGCGGGGCGCTGCTCGGCCTCGACGCGGTCACCATGCGCTTCGGTGGCCTGGTCGCGGTCAACGACGTCTCGCTCCAGGTGCAGGAGGGCGAGATCTTCGCGCTCATCGGTCCCAACGGAGCCGGCAAGACCACCGTCTTCAACATGGTGACGGGCGTCTACGCGCCCACCGAGGGCGCCGTCACGTTCGGGGGCGAGCGCACCTCCGGCCGCCGCCCCCATCTGGTGACCCGGCTCGGCATCGCCCGCACGTTCCAGAACATCCGGCTGTTCACCAACATGTCCGCCCTCGAGAACGTCATGGTCGGCGTCGACGCGCACCACAGCACCGGCCCGGCGGCTGCCGTCCTCCGGCTGCGCCGGCATCGCGAGGAGGAGCGGAGCGGCCGGGCCCGCGCCCTGGAGCTGCTCGACTTCGTCGGCATTCCGCGGGTCGCCGAGGAGACCGCCAAGAACCTCTCGTACGGCGACCAGCGCCGCCTGGAGATCGCGCGGGCGCTCGGCACCGACCCCAAGCTGCTGCTGCTCGACGAGCCGGCCGCCGGCATGAACCCGGCGGAGAAGGTGGCCCTGCAGCAGTTGGTCCGGCGCATCCGCGACAGCGGCATCACCGTCCTGCTGATCGAGCACGACATGAGCCTCGTCATGACGATCAGCGACCGGGTGGCGGTGCTCGACTTCGGCCAGAAGATCGCCGAGGGGCTGCCGGCCGAGGTCCAGCGCAACCCCGACGTCGTGAAGGCCTACCTGGGAGCGCCGGCCGATGCTTCTTGAGGTCGATGACATCTCCGTCCACTACGGCAAGATCGCCGCGTTGAAGGGCGTGTCGATCGCCGTCGACGAGGGCGAGATCGTGAGCCTCATCGGCGCCAACGGCGCCGGCAAGACCACGACGCTGAAGACCATCTCGGGACTGCGCGCGGTCACCAGCGGCTCGGTGCGGTTCCACGACCGCGACGTCACGCGGATGGCCGGGCACGAGCGGGTCCGGCTGGGCCTGTGCCAGGTGCCGGAGGGGCGCGGCATCTTCCCCGGCATGACCGTCCTGGAGAACCTGCACATGGGCGCGTTCGCCAGGGGCAGCGCGAGCGCGGAGGACCTCGAGCGGGTGTTCACGCTCTTCCCCCGGCTCGCCGAGCGGCGCTCGCAGGACGGCGGCACCCTCTCCGGCGGCGAGCAGCAGATGCTCGCCATCGGGCGGGCGCTCATGGGCCACCCGCGGGTGCTGCTCCTCGACGAGCCGTCGATGGGCCTCGCGCCCATGTTCATCCAGCTGATCTTCTCGATCATCAAGGAGATCAACGAGCAGGGCACCACCGTGCTGCTGGTCGAGCAGAACGCCGCCCAGGCGCTCACCATCTCCCACCGCGCCTACGTGCTCGAGACCGGGCGGGTGGTGAAGTCGGCGGCCGGTGCCGACCTGCTCGACGACCCCGACGTCAGGGCCGCCTACCTCGGCGTCGGCGCGGCGGTGGGGGCGCCCGGCTCCGGGGCCGGTCAGGTGCCTGGCCAGGGGGCCGGTCACGGGCTCGGGCACGGCGAGGGCCAGGCGCCAGGCGGCGCTCCGCTCGACCGTCCACCCGGCGGCTGAGCGCCCGCGCGACGGGCTCGCCGTACCTCGCCCGGGCTCCTGCCCCAGGATCATTCCGGACGTTCGGGCCGCAGCCGGTGGAAGTCGACGACGGCTTGCGGATGCCCGCTTCCCCCGCGCGCATCACGGGTCTACGCTCCGTCACGGCCGACGCGAAGGCCGGTGTCATCGCACTTCGGTGCCCACCGGGCCGGGGGTCGCCAGCACTGCCCGGGTCCGACGAAGGGAGCGGGGCCGTGAACCGCTGCGCGGTCGTGGTGCGCGTCGCCGTTCCCGCCGACGTGCCGGCGCTGGTGACGCTCTGGGCGCAGTTGCGCGAGCTCGGGGGTGGCGCCCGGCTGCCCCGCAGCGCCGGTGCCGCGGCGATGGCCGGCGCGGAGGAGCGGCTCGCCGCGTGCCTCGCCGAGCCCGCCTGCCGGGTCGTCGTCGCCGAGTACGACCGCCAGGTGGTCGGCATGGCGATCCTCGCCCTGTCGCGGATCGGGCAGCTGCTCGACACCGTCGCGGTCGAGCTGCACCACGTCGTCGTCGCCGACGGCTACCGCCGCAGGGGCGTCGGCCGGGCGCTCGTCGCGACCGGCGTCTCCTGGGCCGAGGAGCTCGGCGCCGACGAGGTGGTCGCGGGCGTCTATCCCAACCTGCGCGAGGCCAACCGCTTCTACGCCCGCCTGGGCTTCGCGCCGCTGCTGGTGCGCAGGGTGGCGCCCACCGCAGGGTTGAAGCGCCGGCTCGCCGCGATCGACCGGCGCCCGCGCGTCGAGCGGGTCCGCCGCCGGGCGCTGGCGCCGCGCCCCGGCCGGGTGGCGGCGCTGCCGGTCCGGTTGGTCCATGCCGACGATGCCGCTCTGGCCGCCGCGGCCGCTGCCGCCCGTCCGGCGCGGGCCCGTCCGGCCGCGCTCGGCGAGCTGCCCTGACCGAGCCGGCCGGTCCACCGGTCCGGTCGCCGCGCGCCGTCGGAGCTGTCGGTGCCGCGTCCTACGATGGCCCCGTGCCGAAGCCGACCACCACCGCGTCCCCCCCGGGCAGTGCCCCTTCCCACGCCGACCACAAGCGGCTGCTGCTGCTCGACGGGCACTCGCTGGCCTACCGGGCGTTCTTCGCCATCCCGGCCGACACGATGATGACCTCGACGGGGCAGCCGACCAACGCGGTCTTCGGCTTCACGTCGATGCTCATCAACATCCTGCGCGACGAGCAGCCGACCCACATCGCGGTCGCCTTCGACCTGTCGGGCCCCACGTTCCGGCACGAGGCCTACGCCGAGTACAAGGCCACCAGGTCGGCGGCGCCCGACGACTTCCGCAGCCAGCTCAGCCTCATCCACGAGGTGCTCAACGCGCTCGCCATCCCCACCCTGTCGGTCGCGGGCTACGAGGCCGACGACGTGATCGCCACGCTGGCCACCCAGGCGGCCGCCGAGGACATGCAGGTGCTGATCGTCACCGGCGACCGCGACGCGCTCCAGCTGGTCGACGACCACGTCACGGTGCTGATGACCCGCCGCGGCATCTCGGACATGACCCGCTTCACCCCCGCGGCGGTGGAGGAGAAGTACGGCCTCACCCCCCGGCAGTACCCGGACTTCGCGGCGCTGCGCGGCGACCCGAGCGACAACCTGCCGAGCGTTCCCGGCGTGGGGGAGAAGACCGCGGCGAAGTGGGTCCGGGAGTTCGGCTCGCTCGACGCCCTCGTCGACCGGGCCGACGAGGTCAAGGGCAAGGCCGGCGACGCGCTGCGCGCCCACCTTGCGGCCGTCATCCGCAACCGGCAGCTCACCGAGCTCAGTCGTGACGTCACGCTCGACGTGGGCCCGCACGACCTGCACCTCGGCCAGTGGGACCGCGAGGAGGTCCACAAGCTCTTCGACACCCTGGAGATCCGCACGCTGCGCGAGCGCCTCTACGCCGCGGTCTCCGCGCCGGAGCCGGAGGCCGACGAGGGCTTCGACATCATCGGGCGCCCGCTCGGCCCCGAGGAGGTGGCCGGGTGGCTGGCCGAGCACGCGGCGAGCGGCCGGGTGGGGGTCGCCGTGCAGGGCCAGTGGGGCCGCGGCACCGGCATCGTCACCGGCATCGCGCTCGCCGCCCAGGACGGCAACGCCGCCTACCTCGACCCGGCGCAGCTCATCGAGTCCGACGAGCAGGCGCTCGCGGCGTGGCTGGCCGACCCCGACCGCCCCAAGGTGCTGCACGACGCCAAGGGACCGCTGCTCGCGCTCGCCGCCCACGGATTCGAGCTGGCCGGCCTCGACCACGACACCGCGCTGGCGGCCTACGTCGCGCTGCCCGGCCAGCGCAGCTTCGATCTCGGCGACCTCTCGCTGCGCTACCTGCGCCGCGAGCTGCGGGCCGAGCCGACGGTCGAGGGCGCCCAGCTCACCCTCGACGGCTCCGGCGAGGACGACATCGCGCAGGCCGAGATGGTGCGGGCCAGGGCCGTGCTCGACCTCGCCGACGCGCTGCAGGTCGACCTCGAGCGGCGCAGCGGCGCGCGACTGCTGCGCGAGGTGGAGCTGCCCCTCGTCGAGGTGCTGGGGCGCATGGAGCGCATCGGCATCGCCGTCGACCAGGACCACCTGTCCGCGCTGGAGAGTCGGCTCGGTGCCGAGGTGCGGCAGGCGGCGCAGCTGGCGTACGACGTCGTGGGCCGGGAGTTCAACCTGGGCTCGCCGAAGCAGCTCCAGCAGATCATGTTCGACGAGCTCGGCCTGCCGAGGACCAAGCGCATCAAGACCGGCTACACCACCGACTCCGACGCGCTTCAGTCGCTGCTGCTGCGCACCGGCCACCCGCTGCTCGAGCACCTGCTCCGCCACCGCGACGTGGCGAAGCTCAAGAGCATCGTCGACTCGCTCATCCCGATGGTCGACGACCGCGGCCGCATCCACACCACGTTCAACCAGCTGGTCGCCGCGACCGGGCGGCTGTCGTCGACCGATCCCAACCTGCAGAACATCCCCATCCGCACCGCGGAGGGCCGGGAGATCCGCAAGGCGTTCGTCGTCGGCGAGGGCTACGAGGTCCTGATGACCGCCGACTACAGCCAGATCGAGATGCGCATCATGGCCCACCTGTCCGGCGACGCGGGGCTCATCGCCGCGTTCAGCTCCGGCGAGGACCTGCACACCTACGTCGCGTCGCAGGCGCTCGGCCTGCCGCCCGAGCAGGTCGACCCCGAGACCCGGCGGCGCATCAAGGCGATGTCCTACGGCCTGGCCTACGGGCTGTCCGCGTTCGGGCTCGCGCAGCAGCTCGGCATCACGCCGGACGAGGCCCGCGAGCAGATGGACGTCTACTTCTCCCGCTTCGGCGGCGTCCGCGACTACCTGCGCGACATCGTCGAGCAGGCCCGCCGCGACGGTTACACGCAGACGGTGCTCGGACGCCGCCGCTACCTGCCCGACCTGATGAGCGACAACCGGCAGCGCCGCGAGGGCGCCGAGCGGATGGCGCTCAACGCGCCGATCCAGGGGTCGGCCGCCGACATCATCAAGATCGCGATGCTGGGCGTCGACGAGGCGCTGCGCTCGGCTGGCCTCGCGTCGCGGCTGCTGCTGCAGGTGCACGACGAGCTGGTGCTCGAGGTGGCGCCCGGCGAGCGGTCGGCGGTGGAGGAGCTGGTGCGCGCCCAAATGGGCAGTGCCTACGAGCTGTCGGTGAAGCTCGACGTGTCGGTCGGCATCGGCCGCACCTGGGACGACGCCGGGCATTGACCGGCCGGGGCGGCATCGCCGAGTGCGCCGACGACGCAGGCGGCCGCGCAGCAGCGACGGGACCAGAGCCTCCTTGGCTCCACCGGGGGGGCCACGGCGCTAGCAGCAAGAGGCCGCCCGGACGGTCATCCCATCGACTCCCCGATTCGTCGACGGGATGACCGCCCTGCACGGGGGTCGATCACGAGAGGCGATCGCGCACCGCGACGGGCTAGAACCTAACTGGCTCTGGCACGCAATACTGACAGCGCACGCGACAGGCAGCAAGGCAGCCAAGGCTCCCGCTCACCGGCGAACGGAGCTCGACCATGCGTCCCGGCGCCAGGTCGGCTCCGGGGAGCCGGAGCGCGCTCCGCTCGTCCCGCGCTCGTCCCGCGCTGCCAGGTGGTTCGCGCGCTCCCGGCGGGGCCTAGAACCTGACTGGCCTTGTCACGCAATACTGACAGCGCACGCGACACGCATTCAGGGAAGCCGTAGCCCCGCCCCCCGATCCATCCGAGAACGGAGCCCAACCATGCGTCGCACCATCGCCGCCACGATCCTCGCCGCTGCCGCGCTGACCGCGCTCACCACGGCCCACGTCGGAGCTGGTCAGGCGCTCACCGCCGGCTCGGCCGGGGTGAACTGCTGCAAGGCGTGATCCGAAGCGGTCACGCGCGGGTGACCGCGACTGGGCGGATCGGCGCTGCCGGGATGCCCAGCGCGGCCACCGCCCGCTCCAGCGCGGCGATGGTCTCCTCCGTGCGGCCCATCGCCTTGAGAACCGCGGCCAGGTCCCGCCACACCGGTGCGGCGTGCCGGACGGCGCCGAGCGCTTCGAGGGCAACGGCGGCATCCTCGTAGGCGGCGAGGGCGTCCTCCGCGGAGCCGCCGGCGAGGAGAGCGGCGGCCAGGATCGCCTGCGCCCGGGCCCGCTCCAGCGCCACCGCCTCGACGCGCCCGAGCGCCACGCGGGCCACCCGGGTCGCCTCCTCGATCTGGCCGGAGAGCAGGCAGCATCGGGCCAGCTCGCGCTCCACGGCGGCCAGGTCGGCCGGGCTGCCGCCGGCGGCGGCCATGCCGCCGATCGACTGCCGCAGCTGCTGCTCCGCGGCGGCCAGGTCGGCTCCAGGGAGCCGGATCGCGTAGCCGGCCACGTTGCCGCGCAGCGCGGCAACCGCGAACGCGTAGCCGATCTCGCCGTACAGCGCCATGGCGCGCTCGGCGTACCGGAGCGCGCTTCGGATCTCGCCGCGCTGCTCGGCCACCTGGGCGGCGTTCCAGTACGCGGCGCCCCGGGCGCGCATCGAGCTGCTGACCTCTGCGGCGCTCACCGTGGACTCGATGAGCATGGCCGCACGGGTCAGGTCGCCGCGATCGAGGTAGGCGCCCACCAGCGTCGACGCGAGCTCGACCAGCTCGTCGCCGACCACTGCGTCGCCGTTCAGGGGGCCGGCCTCGGCGAGCGCGGCCTCACCGAGGTCGATCGCTCGCCCGAGGTCGCCGAGCTGCGCATAGGCGCGGCACAGGCCCACCTTGACGGTGGCCCGGTTCACGCTGGACGGGAGGTCGGGAGCCGCGAGCAGCGTCTCGAACGCGTGGACCGCGGCGGTGAGATCGCCGAGCGCCTCATCGGCCCGGGCGAGGCCGAACAACCCTTCGTACTGCTCGGGGACGAACGCGTCCCCCAGCGCGACGGCCTGCTCGCGCGCGGCGGCGTACCGGTCCCGTGCGCTGACCGCGTCGCCGACGCTGAGGGCCACCTCGGCGAATCGCAGATCGACATCGAGCGTCCGCGCCTCGCCGCCGCGTCCGGTCGTGAGGTGCTCGACGGTCGTGCCGAGCGCGGCGGCGAGCGCCCGCGCCACCTTGGCGCTGGGCCGGCGCCTGCCCTTCTCCAGGAGCGACAGGTAGCTGGGGCTGATGCCGATGGCTGAGCCGAGCGCGGCCTGGGTCATGCCCCTGCGGCGCCGGAGGTCGGTCACGCGCCGGCCGAGCTCGTCGGTCATGGTCCGTCGCTCCCTACCCCCGCAGGGCGCCCCCACGGATCATCTACCGGATGACGATCGGATTGTGACATTACCGCCTGACTGCGCGCGACGGGAACGGTCACCAACCGACTGCACGGCGCCTATGGTCGGCGCCGGCTTGCGCGTCGGACGGGAAGGGCGCCGCGCCGGCCGGGTGGAGGCGCCGCGCGGGGTTGTCCGCGACGGGGCGGGGGTAGCCGCTTCAGCGGGGTGCCCGTACGAGCGAGGAGACGCATGGCGACCACCGGGTCGAGCGCGCCGGCGCAGCTGCAGCACTTCATCGACGGCCGCTGGACGCCGGCGAGCACCGACGAGGTCCTGACCGTGCGCGACCCGGCGACCGGCGAGCCGGTGGCCACGGCGCCGGTTGGCGGCGCGTCCGACGTCGATGCGGCGGTGGGCGCGGCCCGCAAGGCAGCGGCCGAGTGGGCGCGGGTGGCGCCGGCCGAGCGGGCCGGTGCGCTGCGCGCCGCGGCGGCCGCGCTGCGGGCGCGGGCCGGCGAGGTGGCCCGGCTGGTGACCCGCGAGATGGGCAAGCCGCTCGCCGACGCCGAGGGTGGCGTTCTCGCCGGGGCGGCGACCCTCGAGCAGTACGCCGAGCTCGGGCCGCTGCACCGCGGCCGCAGCCTGCAAGGCGCCTGGGGCGCCACCGACCTCATGGTCCACGAGCCGCGCGGGGTGGCCGCCGTCATCACCCCGTGGAACGACCCGGTCGCGATCGCCTGCGGCCTGATCGGCGCCTGCCTGGTCACCGGCAACGCGGTGGTGCTGAAGCCCTCCGAGCGCACGCCGGCGTCGGCCGGCCTGCTCGTCGAATGCTTCGACGTGCCGCCGGGCGTCCTCGGGCTGGTGCACGGCGCCGGAGAGGCAGGGGCGGCGCTGGCCGGCGACCCGCGGCTCGACCTGGTCTGCTTCGTCGGCTCGCTGCGCACCGGCCGCGAGATCGCCGGGCAGTGCGCCCGCACCGGCGCCAAGCCGCTGCTCGAGCTCGGCGGCAAGGACCCGCTCATCGTCGACGCGGGCGTCGACCCGGCGTGGGCCGCCGAGCAGGCCGCGATCGGCGCGTTCGCCAACGCCGGGCAGATCTGCACCTCGGTCGAGCGCATCTACGTGCACGCCGATGTCGCCGAGCCGTTCGTCGAGGCCCTCGTCGCGCGGGCGGAGGCGCTGGTCATGGGCAACGGCCTCGACCCGGCGACCACGCTGGGCCCGCTCGTCGACCGCCGGGCGCGCACGGCCGTGCACGCCCAGGTGACCGATGCGGTCGCGGGCGGTGCCGAGCTGCGCACCGGCGGCCGGGTGCCCGACGGCCCCGGCGCGCACTACCCGGCGACCGTGCTGACCGGCTGCACCCGCGAGCACGCGGTCATGCGCGAGGAGACCTTCGGCCCGGTGGCGCCGGTGCAGGTGGTCGGCTCGTTCGACGAGGCGCTCGCCGAGGCCGCCGAGACCGCGTACGGGCTGGCCGCCGTCGTGCTCACCCGCGACATGGGGCATGCGCAGCGGGCCTGGCGCGAGCTGCCGGTGGGCACGGTCAAGGTCAACGCGGTCTTCGGTGGCGCCCCCGGCGGGGCCGCCGAGCCGCACGGGGGGAGCGGCCGCGGCTTCGGCTACGGCCCCGAGCTGCTCGACGAGGTGACGACGACCAAGGTCGTGCACTGCGCCCCGTACCCGATCGACTGACCGGGCCGGCACCGAATCGCGTTCCACGAGTCGCCGTGGAATGCGGTCCCCGGTCGGCCCGACCCGATACGGTGTGCCGGATCACCGGCATGGCCGGGGATCGCTGGGAACATCGCGCATCCGCATCGGAGGGAACGTGGCTGCCACGCCCAGGTCGCGCCTCGCCGCGACGACCGCCGCCGTCGCGCTCGTGGGGAGCGCGGCGCTCTCGGCCTGCGGGTCGGACTCCGACGTCGTCCCGTCGGCGACGCACCGCCCGCTGTCCACGAGCTGCGCCAAGGTGCACTGCCAGGGCAGCATCGACGGCGCCGCCTACCAGGTCGAGCTGCCCAGCGGCACCTGGAACGGCACGCTGCTGCTCTACTCCCACGGCTACCGGCAGGCCGGGCTCGACCCGGTCAGCAAGGCGCAGCCCAACCGCAAGGCGCAGGACGCCCCCGACCCGGCCACCGCCAGCGCGCTCCTCGCCAAGGGCTACGCGCTCGCGGGCTCGGCCTACGCGAGCAACGGCTGGGCCACCCAGGACGGCGTGAAGGCCGACGAGGCGCTCTACGCGTGGTTCCGCGACAACGTCGGCAGGCCGCTGCGGGTCTACGCCTGGGGCGACTCGCTCGGCGGCCTCATCACCGAGATGCTCGCCGAGAAGCACCCCGACTGGGTGGTCGGCGCGGCGCCGCTCTGCGGCGTGCTCGCCGGCACCAACAACAACCTCGACCTCGCGCTCGACGTCGCCTACGGCGTCAAGACGCTGCTCGACCCGAGCCTGCAGCTCACCGGCTACGCGTCGTACGACGACGCCGTGGCCGCCTTCCGGCACGCGTTCGACGCGGTCTACCACGCCACGACCGACACGACGAACGGCATCCCGAAGATCCTCGCGCTCGCCGCGCTCGTCGACGCCCCCAAGCAGACGGCCACCTACGACGGCCACGACCTGCCGTCCCTCATCGGCTCCTACGTCGAGGCGATCGCGACCGCGCTGGGCTACGGCACGTACGACCGGTGGGAGATCGAGCAGCGGGTCGGCGGCAACCCGTCGACCAACGTGGGGGTCGACTACCGCAAGCGCTTCGACGCCAACGAGCGCTCGCTGCTCGACACCTTCGGCACCGGCAAGGCCGACCAGCTCATCGGTGCCCTGCAGGACGGCCAGCGGGTGAGCGCCGACCCGGCGGCCAGGACCAAGGCCGACGCGCTCGGCAACCCCACCGGGCGCATCGAGCGGCCGACGATCACCCTGCACACCGAGGCCGACCCGCTGGTGATCGTGCCCAACGAGGCGGTCTTCCTCCAGCGGGTCAACCGGGCGAAGGACCGCACCGGCGACCTGCTGCAGCTGTTCACCCAGGCGCCCCACGAGTTCACCGCGCCAGCCCCGTACGGCGCCGGGCACTGCAACTTCACCACCCAGGAGAACGTCGCGGTGATCTCGTTGCTGGACCTGTGGGTGCGCGGCGCGCAGTACCCGGCGACGGCCCAGGTGAGGGCGGCGTTCGCGGGCGACAAGGGGTACGACCCCGACTACGTCGCTCCCGCGTGGCCGGTCGACCTCGACCGCTGAGTCACGAGGCTCGCCAGCACGACGGCGGCGGCGCTCGCCAGCGCGACCGAGACGATCGCCGCCGCCGAGCCGTGGCGGATCGTCGCGATCGCCACGACCTCGGCCGCGAGCGCAAGCCAGACGAGGAGGCCGGCGAGCCGGCTCTCGACCGCGAGCGAGGAGTAGAGCAGCAGCTGGGCGATCGCCAGCGTCGCGCCGAGCGCGGCGAACAGCCACGCGATGCCGGCGATGCCCGTGTAGCGCGCGCCGAAGAGCGTCCGGACGACGGGGCGGCCGAGGACGGCGGCGCCGAGCGTCACGACCGCGCCGAGCCCCACCACGAGCGACAGCCCGCGGCGCAGCACGCCCGGCGCCCGGCGCCCCGCCGCCAGCGCAGGGAAGAGCAGCACGATGATGAACTGCGGCGCCCAGAACGCGCCCTTGGCCAGCACGGAGCCCACCGCGTAGAGCCCGGCGTCGCGGGCGGTCAGGTAGTGGCGGGCGAGCAGCACGTCGACGTTGGACAGGGCGAGCAGGGCGAGCAGCGCGGCGGCCGCGTGGCCGAGCTCGCCGGCGACGCCGGCCGGCAGCCGGCGCCGGGCCGGCCACCTGCCCGGCCGGCGCGGCCG
>JBJMHZ010000043.1:0-101773 GCA_045807125.1 Frankiaceae bacterium | reverse complement strand
CGACCTCGCCGGCGCGCTGCGGGCCAACCCGGCCGTCGTGGCCGGCGCCGCCCTGCTGGTGGCCGCACCGCTCGGCATCGTGGCCGCCGCCGCGGCGTGGTGGCGGTCGCGCCCGCTCGCGCTGCGCCGCTGCGCCGTCGCGGCGGTGCTGCTCGCCGCCGAGCTCTGGCAGCTCGGCCGCTACGCCCTGCTCCCCGGATAGCCCCTAACCGGAAGGCTCCTGCCCATGACGACGCCCGACGACCCCCAGGGCCAGCCCGGCTACGGTCAGCAGCCGCCGCCGTACGGGCAGCCACCGGCATCGCCCGCGCCGCCGTACGGGCAGCCGCCAGCACCGCCGGCACCGCCGGCACCGCCGGCACCGCCGGCACCGCCCTACGGCGCGCCGCCGTACGGGCAGCCGGCCGCCCCGTACGGCTACGGGAGCGGCTACGGCGGCCACTACGGGTCGGGGCCGGCACCGGCCCACGACTACGCGAACTGGCTGCTTCAGGTCACCGCGACCCTGGTCGACGCGCTGCTCACCCTCGTGCTCGCGAGCCCCGCCCTCGTCGGCAGCGCCATGGCGAACGACAGCTCGGCCGGCGGCGACACGATG
Source organism: Frankiaceae bacterium (assembly GCA_045807125.1). Taxonomy (GTDB): domain Bacteria; phylum Actinomycetota; class Actinomycetes; order JAWWOL01; family JAWWOL01; genus JBJMHZ01. The sequence goes on along the minus strand of JBJMHZ010000043.1, from coordinate 101,175 downwards.
AACGGCGGGGCCGCCGCGCTCGTCCTGCTCGGCTGGGTCCTGTCGCTCGCCTTCGGGGTGTGGAACCTGTGGCGCCAGGGCACCAAGGGCGCCACGCTCGGCAAGCAGGCGGTCGGCATCGAGGTGGTGAAGGAGCAGACCGGCGAGCACATCGGCGGCTGGCTGTCGATCGGGCGCAACATCCTGCACGTGCTGGACGCGCTTCCCTGCTACCTCGGCTTCCTCTGGCCGATCTGGGACGCGAAGCGGCAGACCTTCGCCGACAAGGTGGTCGGCAGCGTGGTCGTCCGCCGCCGCGCCTCCTGAGGCCGCGGCCGAGGGAGGGCGCTCAGCCGGCGACCCGCAGGGTAGGCGGGTAGCCGGCGAGCGCGGCGGCCGTGGTGCGCAGCGACGTCTCCAGCACGGCCGCCCGCCGGCGCGGGTCCATCAGGTTGCCCCCGATGACCTCGAGATCCTCCGGCCCGGGGCCGAGCAGCGTCACCGCGGTGCCGGAGCGCCGCACGACGTCGGCCTCGCGCAGCAGCCGGCGGGTCCAGGCCCGCCGCAGCCGCCGCTCCATCCTGGCGACCGTCGAGCGCGGCCGGTCGTACGCGAACGACACCATGGGCGCGAGCACCAGCACCTCGTCGAGGCCGAGCCCGGCGAGCAGGTCGGCCGACGTGGTGGAGATGCCGCCGCCGTCGACGTAGCGGCGCCCGCCCGCGAGCACCGGCGCGTACCACCCCGGGATCGCGCACGAGGCGGTGACCGCCTGGGCCAGGCCCACCACCGGCCCGTCCTCGCGGCCGAAGACCACCCGGCGGCCGGTGTCGTAGTCCATCGCGACGATCCAGGTGCGCGGGGCCTGCGGCCAGTCCGGCGGCGCCGCCGTGTCGATGATCCCGGCGAGCGCCGCGAGGCTTCCCCTGCCGAGCGGGGCGAAGGCCGCGAGCACGCCGAGCGGCGAGACCGGGCCGCGCCCGGCCAGCGTGCGCAGCAGCAGCCGCGACGAGCCGATCCGGGCGGCCGGTCGCGGGGGCAGCGCGCGCTCGCCGCCGTAGTCGTAGCTCAGCCGCGGGTCGTCCGGGTCGAGAGTGCCCTGCCAGTTGTTGACGAGCGCGCGCGTCGACAGCCCGGACCCGACGAGCGCCGCGAGCACCGAGCCGGCCGACGTGCCGATCACCACATCGGCCGTCCGCGGGTCGAAGCCCTCGGCCTCCTCGAGCGCGCGCAGCGCACCGATCGACCACGCCAGCCCGAGGATGCCGCCGGCCCCCAGCACGAGGCCGCGGCGTGGCCCCGGCGTCTCGCTCACGGCACCGTCGCCGTGAGCTCGGCGAGCGCCTCGGGGATGCAGCCGGCGAGGACGTCGATGTCAGGCATCGCGTCGCGGTCGGCGTTGAGCCCGTAGTAGACGCCGCCGTCGTACGAGGTGAGCCCGATGCTGACCGCCTGCCCCTTGGCGAGGGGCACCACGGGGTACGCCGCGAGCATCCGCGCGCCGTCGGCGTACAGCGGCAGCTGCGGCCCGGGGACGTTGGTCACCGCGACGTTGAAGATGCGGCGGCTGAACGAGCTCGCGGCCCGCGCGCCGAGCGAGTGCAGCGTCGACGGGGCGAACCCGGAGAGCGCGACGATGGCGTCGGCGCCGACCGACTGCCCAGCCTCCTTGTGGCTGTTCATCGCGTAGCTGACCTGCGTGAGCCGGACGATCGGGCTCGGCTCGCCGACCGGGAGGTCGACGAGGTAGGCGGACACCCGGTTGCCGTACCGGCCGGCGTCCTCGGCGGTGCGCACGCTCACCGGCACCAGGGCGCGCACCGACGTCCGGGCGGTGACCGCCTCGCCGCGCGACTGGAGCCACCTGCGCAGGGCCCCGGCCACGGTGGCGAGGACGACGTCGTTGACCGTGCCGCCGTGGGCCTTGCGGACCAGCTTGTAGTCGTCGAGGCCGGTGGCGGCCATGGCGTAGCGGCGCTGCTGGCCGATGCGGGCGTTGAGCGGGCTCACCGGCGCCGGGCGGGCCGCGGTCCGCAGGGCCGCGAGCAGGCCGCCGGCCGCGCCCAGCAGCTTCTCGCCGGCGACGGCAGGGGCCAGCACCCCGGTGCGGACCGTCTCGGCGAGCTGGGTCGGCCGGCGCAGCATCTCGAGCGTTGCCTCCGCGATCAGCTCGGCGGCCGAAGGCTCGGGGGCCGGGCTCCAGTCGCCGGGCCCCGCGTCGGCGTCGGCCGGCACCGGCGACGGGTCGAGGATCACCGTGCCGATGTCGATGGCGCTGATGCCGTCGACCATCGCGTGATGCGTCTTGGCGATGATCGCGAACCGCCCGCCGGAGAGCCCCTCGACGAGGTACATCTCCCACAGCGGCCGGTTCCGGTCGAGGTGGCGGGACTGGATGCGGGCCACCAGCTCGCGCAGCTGGGCGTCGGTGCCCGGCTCGGGCAGCGCGCTGCGCCGCACGTGGTAGGCGATGTCGAAGTCGGGATCGTCGACCCACACCGGATTGGCGAGGTGCCCGGGGACCCACCGCACCTTCTGCCGGTAGCGCGGGACGTGGCCGATCCGGCGCTCGATGAGCGCGAGCAGCCGGTCGTGGTCGAAGCCGCCCGGCGGCACCTGGAACAGCGCGACGCCGCCGACGTGCATGGCGGTCGTGGGCTCCTCCAGGTAGAGGAACGACACGTCGAGCGCGCTGAGCCGATCACGCGATCGGTCGGTCACCATCGCCTCCGTCCCTCGCCGTTCCCACGTCCAGGATCGCACTCCCGGGCTGCTCACGCGGGCTCGCGCAGCCGCAGCCCGAACAGCGCCTCCAGCTCCTCGGTGGTCCGCTCGGTGGAGACGTGCAGCACGCCCACCATTCCGGTGGCCACCGCGCCACGGACGTTCTGCGGCAGGTCGTCGACGAACGCGCACTGCTCGGGGACCAGCCCGATCGCCCGCGCCGTGTGCACGTAGATGCGCGGCTCCGGCTTGCGCATCCCGACCTCGCCGGAGATCACCACCGCGTCGAAGAGCCCGGCCCAGGACTCCCTGGGGTACTCGTTGCCCCACGAGTTGGAGCAGAGCGCCGTGCGCAGCCCCGCCTGGTGCGCCCTGCGCACCACGCCCGCCATGCCGTGGTCGTGGTCGAAGGCGGCGAACATCCGCTCCAGCAGGCCGGCCGACTCGACCGGCCGGCCGTCGCGCGTGGTGAGGCGCGCGCCGAGCGCCCGCTCGAACTCGGCCGGCGCCAGCTCGCCCCGCTCGAGGCCGTGCATCGGGTTGTCGACCGGCCCGAGGTCGGCCAGCCACTGCCGCAGGACGGAGCGGAAGGCGGCGTAGTCGATGCCGTCGGCCTCGCACCACGCCCGCATGCAGTCCTGGAGCGCGGCCGTCAGCACGCCGCCCCAGTCCACGATGAGGCCCCGTAGCTCAGGCACCGCACGCCTCCCGCGCCCGGCCGAGCAGCGCCGGCACCCCCTCGTCGAGGGCGGCGAACCACGGGTCGTCGGCGAGGCCCGCGAGGTAGCGGTGGTAGCTCGCCTCCAGCAGGACGGCCAGCTTCCAGATCGCGAGGGTCACGTACCAGTGGAGGTCGTGGACCTCGCGCCCGGTGCGCTCGGCGTAGCGGTCGACCAGCTCGTCGCGCCGCGGGAAGCCGGGCGCCGTGGTGGCCAGCCGGCCGAGCTGCGCCGGCTCCCCCGGCTGCGGCCAGAACGACAGCAGCCAGCCGAGGTCGGCCAGCCCGTCGCCGACCGCGGCCATCTCCCAGTCGAGGACGGCCGCGACCCGCGGCGCCCCGTCCCGCGACGGGGTCACCAGCAGGTTGTCCAGCTTGTAGTCGCCGTGCACCACGCACGGCGGCCCCTCGACCGGGCGGTGCGCGGCCAGCCAGTCGCGGACGGCGTCGTAGTCGGGCAGCTCCCTGGCCCGGCCGCCGGCCGCGGCCACCGCCTGCTGGACGCCCTCGCGCTGCCCGCGCCACCGGCGCAGCTGCCGCTCGAGGTAGCCGTCGGGCCGGCCGAGGCCAGCGGCGGCGAACGGCTCGCACGGCGCCCGGTGCAGCTCCACGAGGGCGTCGACCACGTCGAGCCCGAGCGCTCGGCGGCGCTCCCGATGGCGGGCGTCGTCGGCGAGCCACGCCGGCAGGTCGTCGCGGATCACGTCGCCCTCGACCAGCTCCATCAGGTAGAACGGCGCACCGATCACCGACGCGTCGTCGCAGGCGGCGAGCCCGCGCGGCGCCCGCACGTCGCAGCGCGCCAGCAGGTCGAGGACGCGATGCTCGCGGAGCACGTCGTGCGCCGTCGGCAGCAGCGGGCCGCGCGGTGGGCGGCGCAGCACCCACCCGGCACCGGTGCCGGCGCGGCGCACCACGAACGTCAGGTTGGAGTGACCCTCGCCGTAGCGTTGCACGTCGACCGGCCCCGTACCGGCGAGGGCGGGCTGCCGCTCCACCCAGGCCGACAGGGCGGCCGGGTCGACCAGCAGCTCCGAACGTGATTCGGTCACGGGAGCATCCTAGGAGGAGCGCCCGATGGACTTCACGCCCAGCGCCGCCGCGCGCGACCACCTGGCCCGCGCCGAGGAGCTCATGGCCGAGGAGGTCTACCCCGCCGAGCCGACGTACGCCGCCCAGCGCGCCGAGCTCGCCGCCGCCGGCCGCCCGCACGAGCTGCCGCCGGTCGTGGCGCAGCTGAAGGCGTCGGCGCGGGCCCGCGGGCTGTGGAACCTGTTCCTCTCCGACCCCGCGCACGGGCCGGGCCTGTCGGTGCTGGACTACGCCCCCATCGCCGAGCTGTCCGGTCGCTCGCCATGGCTCGCGCCGGAGGCGATGAACTGCTCGGCGCCGGACACCGGCAACATGGAGGTGCTCGCCGCGTACGGCACCCCCGAGCAGCGCGACCGGTGGCTGCGCCCGCTGCTCGACGGCGAGATCAGGTCGTGCTTCGCGATGACGGAGCCCGAGGCGGCGTCATCGGACGCGACCAACATCGCCTGCGCGATCGTCCGCGACGGGGACGAGTACGTCATCAACGGCCACAAGTGGTGGATCACCGGGGCCGCCGACCCCCGGTGCGCCGTCGCCATCGTCATGGGGCGGACCGACCCGGACGCACCGCCGTACCGTCAGCAATCCATGGTGCTGGTGCCGATGGACGCGCCTGGCGTGCAGGTCGTGCGCAGCCTGCCGGTCCTCGGCTACCACGACCAGCAGGGGCACTGCGAGCTGCGGCTCACCGACGTGCGCGTGCCGGTGACGAACCTCGTGGGCGAGCAGGGCGGCGGCTTCGCAATCGCACAAGCGCGCCTGGGCCCTGGCCGCGTGCACCACTGCATGCGCGCGCTCGGGATGGCCGAGCGGGCGCTGGAGCTGGCGTGCCGGCGCGTCGTCTCGCGGGTCGCGTTCGGCGAGCCGCTCGCCCGTCAGGGCGTGGTGCAGCAGCAGATCGCCGAGGCGCGGATGGCCATCGAGCAGGCGCGGCTGCTCGTGCTGAAGACCGCGTGGCTCATCGACACGGTCGGTGCCGCGGGAGCGCGGTCGGAGGTCGCGGCCATCAAGGTGGTGGCGCCGCGGGTCGCGTGCCAGGTGATCGACGACGCGATGCAGCTCCATGGCGGCATGGGGATGAGCGACGACGTACCGCTCGCGATGATGTACGCCAGCGCGCGGTCGCTGCGCATCGCCGACGGCCCGGATGCGGTTCACGTACGGTCGGTCGCTCAGCGTGAGCTGAGGCGATACGTACCGAATTGACGCCCGGGCGTCGGCCCCCGCTCGAGCGCGGTCGAGCGCATCCGAAATTCAGTGCCCTCCGGTGTACCAGCCGGCCCGGTCTGGCCCCTCTGGTACGTGAAACCGACAGGCGGAGCGGCCGCCGTCTGCAGCTGTACCGACAGGAGTGCGCATCGTGGAAGCCGAATCCCCGCAGCCCCTCGACCGGGTGCCTCCGGACGTCATGCAAGACCCGTACCCGATCCTCGCCAAGTACCGCGAGCAGGGCCCCGTGCACGAGGTCGTGTGGGCGCACGGCGCGAAGGTATGGCTGGTCACCCAGTACGACGCGGTGCGCGCCCTGACCAACGATCCGCGCGTCAGCAAGGACGGGCGGCGGATGAGCGAGCTGTTCGCCTACCACTCCGGAGCGACCACCGAGCTCGCGGAGCAGACCTCCGAGGAGGCCGAGGAGGCGACCGGCTGGGACGACGAGCTGACCGCTCACATGCTGAACAGCGACCCGCCCAGGCACACCCGCCTGCGGGCGCTGGTCGGCAAGGCGTTCACCCTCCAGCGGGTGGAGAGGCTGCGCCCGCGGGTGGAGCAGGTGGTCGACGAGCTGCTCGACCGCATCGAGGGCCGCGCGCAGGCCGATCTGGTCAGCGAGCTGGCGATCCGGCTGCCCATCACCATCATCTGCGAGCTGTTCGGCATCCCGGAGGAGGACCGCGAGAAGTTCCGGCTGTGGTCGGTCAAGCTCGTCGGCGCCGGGCAGGACGCCGACGAGGTGGCCGAGGCGTCGCAGAGCATGGTCGAGTACGCCAGCGCCCTCGTCGACGAGCGGCGCAAGGACCCGCGCGACGACATGGTGAGCGAGCTGGTACGGGCCACCGAGGACGGTGACCGGCTCACGCAGGGCGAGCTGGTCTCGATGATCTTCGTGCTGGTGGTGGCCGGCCACATCACGACCATCTACTCGATCGGCAACGCGGCGTCGAACCTGCTGACGCACCCGGCCGAGCTGGCCAAGCTGCGCGCCGACCTGTCGCTCATGCCGCGCGCCGTGGACGAGCTGCTGCGCTTCGACGGCCCGTCCGGCGTGGGGACCTTCCGGTTCACCAAGGACGAGATCCAGGTCGGCGACGCGGTCATTCCCGCCGGTCAGCTGCTCGCGCTGTCGTGGCACTCGGCCAACCGGGACGACGCGCGGTTCCCGGATGCCGACCGGCTGGACATCACCCGCAAGCCGACCGGCAGCCTGGCGTTCGGCTTCGGGCTGCACCACTGCATCGGCATCCCGCTGGCGAAGATGCAGATCGAGACGGCGCTCGCCCGGCTCATCACCCGGTTCCCGGACCTGCGCCTCGCCGTCGCGCCCGACGAGCTCGAGCGGGAGCCAGGCGCGCTGCTGCGCGGGCTGGTGTCGCTGCCGGTGCTGCTGACCCCTGTCAACGGCAACCCGCCGCGACCCCGGGGCGCGCCGGAGGCCGCGGACCGTTCGTCAACGCAGAGCATGACGGCGCAGACCGTCCTGTCCAGAGAAGCTGGGTGATTCGAGTGCGAGAAGCTGACGGTACCGATTGCATCGTCCTCGCCCTGACCGAGGGCGAGAAGGATCAGGTATGGGAGCTCGTGCAGCGCGGCGAGCACCTCGACCCCGTCGGTGACGCGGACGGCTACGTGCTGGAATCGCAGGAGCTCGCCGCGGGGCTGCCGAGCCGCCTTCGCCAGACCCTGCTCCGGTTCCGGGTCAACAAGCAGCGGGCGGGCGGCCTGCTCATCCGCAACCTGCCGATCGGCGAGATCCCGCAGACGCCCACGCACGCCGACTACGGCATCGGCTCGACGCTGCTGGCGTCGAAGACGATGAGCCTCGCGGTGTCCGTCCTCGGGGACATGTTCGGCTTCCGGCCCGAGCTCGGCGGCCGCATCATCCAGGACATCCTTCCGGTGCAGGGCTTCGAGGACACCCAGCAGTCCATCTCCAGCCGCGCGCCGCTCGAGATGCACTGCGAGACCGCCTTCACGTACACGCGGGCCGACTACATCGGGCTGCTGTGCGTGCGCCAGGACAGGGAGAAGGTGGCCGGCACGCTGCTCAGCCCGGCGCACAAGGTGCTCGCCGCGCTCGACCCCGCCACGGTCGAGCTGCTGCGCCAGCCACGGTTCTCGACCACGGTCGACGGGTCGTTCCTGCGCGGCTCCGGCCTCACCGAGGCGGTCGTCGTGAAGCCGATCCGCGTCGTGACCGGCACCCCGGACTACCCGTACCTGCGGGCCGACTTCGCCGAGACGGCCGGCCTCGACCCGGAGGCGCAGAAGGCGGTGGAGGACCTGTACCGCGCGGCGTGCGACATCGCCGCGAGCATCTACCTCGAGCCGGGCGACCTGCTGCTGGTGGACAACCACCAGACGTTCCACGGACGCACGCCGTTCCGGATGCACGGCGACGGCTGGGACCGGTGGCTGCTGCGCAGCTTCGTCACCCGCGACCTGCCGAAGAGCGTCGCGGACCGCCCCGGCAACGGCCGCATCGTCGACATCGACTACGTCACGCTGGTGACCGGCGACGTGCCCGTGCAGCGGGGGCCGGCCTCGGACGGGCGAGCCTCGTCCCACACCATCTTCGAGAGCAGCTCCTCGGCCTGACGAGCTCTCCCGAAGGCCCCCGCCAGGAAGCCCGTAGGCGCGCATCGCGCAGTGCGCGCCTACGGGCCGCGGGCGCCTGCCGCGACCTGGTGCGTGGCCCAGTGCGTCACCGGTCGGCCCGCCTGCGCTGACCGGGGCCCGCGCGGCCGCGGGCGCGCGCCCGCCGCCCGCCACCGATCCGGGCCACCGGCCCGCCGCCTGCGACGTCGGCGAGGTCGGCGAGATCGGCGGCCAGTCCGGCCACCGCCCGGCGCAGCGGCGAGGACGGCGCCGATTCCGCCAGCGTCCGGCCGACCAGCATCGCGTCGTCGAGCGCGACCCGGTCGTAGGGGAGCGCGACGAAGCGCTCGACCCCGGCCAGCCGCTGGAGCGTCTCGCGGACGGCCGGCACGGCATCGCCGCCGACCGCCGACCGGCGGACCTTGTTGACCACCAGGAGCGGCTCGAGGCCCGGCACGGCCTCGCGGGCCTCGCCGAGGCCGCGGACCGCCCTGCTGAGCCCCACCGGATCGCCCGCCGCGACGACCAGCAGCACGTCGGCCTGCTCGAGCGCGGCCAGCGTGGCGCCGTTGCGCCGCGGCGCGACGGTGTCGTACGCCAGCTCCTCGTCGTGCTCGAGGCAGAAGCCGCAGTCGACCACGACGAACGGCGCGACGCTGCGCGCCAGCGCGAGCACCGTCGCGAGCGCCGCCGGCCGCAGCTCGATCCACCGGTCGGCCCGGCCGATGCCGGTCAGCACCCGCAGCCCCGGCCCGAGCTGCCGGGCGAGCCCGACCAGCGACGCGACGTCGAGCAGCCCGTTGTTGGCCTGCCGGCACGCGGCCGGCAGGCCGGGCGCCTCCTCGAGCAGGCCGAGGAACTGCCCGGCGGTGCCGCCGTAGACGTCGGCGTCGACGAGGAAGGCGCCCACCCCCGCGGCGGCCAGCTCGGCGGCAAGGTTGACCGCGACGGTGGTGCGGCCGGGCGCGCCCGCCGGTCCCCACACCGCGATCACCCGGCCGGTGCCGGGCACCACCTCGGCGCCCGCGGGCGCGCCGGCCGAGGCCGCCGGCAGGCCGGACAACGGGTCGGCGTAGCCCACCGACGGCCCCCGCGCGGCAGCGCCCGGCGCGCCGAGCGCCCCCACGGCGCCGCCCGCGCCGCCCGCATCGCCCGCATCGCCCGCATCGCCCGCATCGAAGGCGCCGACCGCGTCGGTGACCGCCTGCGCGATGACCTCCGGCGCGGCGTCGGCCGGCAGCACGACGCGGACGCCGATCTGGCGCAGCCGGCGGTCGGCCGCCTCGTCGCCCGGCGGCGCGAGCCCGACGACGGCGACGCCGGCCGCCGACAACCTGGCGAGCGCGTCGCGGTCGAGCCGCCGCAGGTCGGCGGAGACCAGCACCGCGCGCGCCGTGCCGGTGGCGGCGGAGGCGAGCAGGTCGGGGAGGTCGACGCAGCGCCGGACGACGGCGAGCCCGTGCTCGGCCCGCTCGAAGGCCGACACCAGTCCCGACTCCCAGCGCGGGTCGGGAACCGCGGTCAGGATGGGCAGCCTCATGGCGACCCCGACTCGCGCACCAGGTCGATGTCGCTCGCCTCCACCGCGCCGATCAGCGCGGCGACATCGGCCGCCGCCACCGAGAGCTCGACCGCGACGCCGCTGTCGCCTCCGGCGAAGACGCTCCGGTCCGACCCCGGGACGCGCTGCACCGGAACGGCCGCGAGGACGAGCGACGCCGGCGCCGGAGTGGCGCCGTCCGCCCGGCTGGTCGCATAGACGTCGACGAGGTCGCCAGCGGTGAGGTCCTGCGGCCAGTGCCCCGCCTTCACGGCCACGGCGACCACCCGGCGCGCCGGATCGACGGCGGTGGGCGCGGCGAGGGCGTCGCCTGGCACCAGCTCGCCGGCCCTGACCGGGCGGCGCAGGACGTAGCCGCTCGGCACCGCCGCGGTGGCTGCGACGTAGTGGGCGGCCGCCGAGCCGAGCCGCACCCGGACGGCGGTCAGGTCGCTGGGCCGGATCTGGTAGCCGGCCGGGAAGTCGTGCCTGGCCGCCCACACCGGCTGGCGGTCGTCCGACGCGGCCACCACCTTGGCCCCGAGCAGGGTCGAGACGAGGACCAGGAGCAGACCGGCCGCCAGCCGGCCGTTGAGCCAGCGCGGCAGCACGAGCCGCCGAGCGGGGGGCGATGCGACATCCACCGAAGCTCCACATCCTCCATGCGCGGGTGGCCAACCCGGTCTCCTCGTTGGGGACCGAGCGCATCGTGCCAAACCTCACCGACCGAAAGCCACCGGAGGTGGGCGAGCTGTGGACGGGTCAACGAACCACCATCGAAGGAATGACGGCACTGTGGACGGCGAACCGGAGCAAGGGGCGCCGCGGTGGCACACTGACCAGGTCGGGGCCGCGCCCCGACGCCAGCCGGACGACCTCGAGCGAAGGTGACCGTGCCGCCGCGCTTCCTCCAGCTCGCCGACGTCGCCGAGGTGCTGAACATCTCGGCCTCGCAGGCGTACGCGCTGGTGCGCTCCGGGGAGCTGCCGGCCATCAAGGTGGGCGGGCGCGGCCAGTGGCGCGTCGAGGCGAGCGAGCTGGAGGCGTACATCCAGCGCTGCTACGAGCAGACGAAGGCCTTCGTCGACGCGCACCCGCTCGCCCGCGAGCAGCTCGACCAGCCACCGCCCGGCTGAGCCCCCTCAGGACCGCAGCAGCGCCAGCGCTCCGTGCGGGATCGTCCGCACCTGCCCGCGCGACGGCCGTCGCTGCTCCCCGCCGGCCGCATCGGTGATCTCGACGAAGTCGTGGCCGACCCGGTCCAGCGTTCCCACCAGGACGGTGCCGTCGCGCAGCACGACGCTGGCCACCGCCCGGCTGCGCGCCAGCGCCCGCAGCGCGTGCCCGAGGCCGAGCCGCGACTCCACCGCGGCCTGAGCCAGCGGCTCGCGGGAGCGGATGGAGAGGCCCTCCACCCAGCTCACCCCGGCCAGCGGCACCAGCGCCTCGCGGCCGGCCGGCTCGGCGAGCAGCGCCCACTCCGACCCGACCGCCAGCAGCTCGCCACGGACGACGCCGGCCGCGCCGACCGCCACGCCGACCACCGCGCCCACCGCGGGCGCCAGCCGATCGACGAGCCGCAGGCGGGCCGCCTCGCGCCTCGTCCGGTCGGCCACCTCGGTCGCCAGCTCCAGCGCATGCGCGCCGTCGAACTGCGCCTCGAGGTCCTCGAGGAGCGCGCGCCACTCCATCTCGCCTCCCCTCGCGACCGGATCCCGGCCAGCGGGCTCGTCGGGACGGCACACCTTACCCACAGGGCGGTAGCCGGCGTTGACGCCGGCTGTTCGAAGGCAATACAAAGCAAACGAAGTCAAATGAACGGAACCGTATGATGCCTGCACGAGCAGCTCTGCACATCGGCCTCGCGGCGACGGCTGCCGTGGCCGTGGCGCGCGCGCTCGTCTGGCTGACCCCGGCCGGCCTGCGGCGCGACCCGGCCCATCTCGCCGGCCTGATCACGCGCGGGGACCCGCTGACCTCGCTGACGGCGGTCATCGCGGCCCTGACCTGGGTCACGGCCGGCTGGCTGGCGCTGGGCGCGCTCGCCGTGCTGGCCGGACGGGCGCCGGGCGCCGCCGGCCGGTGCGCCCGGCGGCTCGCCGTCGTCGTCGCCCCGCTGGCGCTGCGCCGGGGGCTGGAGCTGGCCCTCGGCCTCGGCCTGGCCTCCGCCACCGCGCTGCCTGCGGTCGCCGAGTCCCCCGCACCACCGCCGGCGACCACGAGCGCGACCGGCTGGACGCTCGACCGGCCAGCCGCCTCCGAACCCCGGTCGCCGTCCCTGGACCGACCGGCCACGCCGCCGGCACCCGCCCAGCACCTCGCGGAGCGCCCGCCACGGCAGCTCGTCGTGACCGTCCGGCCGGGCGACTCGCTGTGGGCCATCGCCGCCCGCCGGCTGGGGCCCCGGGCGGCGGCGGGCGACGTGGCGATCAGCTGGCCGCGCTGGTACGCGGCCAACCGGGCGGTCGTCGGCCCCGATCCCGACCTGCTCCACCCCGGGCAGCAGCTCGTTCCGCCACCCACCGAGGAGCTTCCGTGACCATCCACCTCAGCGGACCCGGCGCATCCACCGGCGTGCGCATCCTGCCGGCCCGGCCCTGCGAGCCTCGCTACGACGACGAGCTGGGGGACGACGCGGCCAGGCTGCCCGTCGAGGGCGCGCTCGCGCTTGCCCTGCCGATGGGGACCGACCAGGCGGCGGCGCGGCGGCTGCGGCTCGTCGTCTCGGCGGCCGACGACCGCGCATCCGACCGGCCGGGCGCGGTGGACCCCGCCGCCGACGTGCCTCCACCACCCAAGGCGTGGATCGGCCGGCTGGTCCACGCCCTCACCGAGGTGCTCGCCGGCGACCGGCCGCTCCCCCAGCTCGCCCCGTACCTGTCGCACGAGGTCTACAGCAGCCTGGACGAGGAGCTCGCCGGCCGGGCCCGGCGCTCCGGGCGGCGGCCCCCGGCGCTGCCGACGGTGCGGGCGCTGCGGGTCTGCGAGCCGCGCGCCGGCGTCGCGGAGGTGGCGGCGGTGGTCCGCCGCGGGCCGCGGCTGGCCGCGCTGGCGATGCGGCTGGAGGCCGGGGACGGGCGCTGGCGATGCACGGTGCTGCAGGTGGGCTGATCGCGCGGACCGCCCGGGATGGAGCCGCGCGAGGGGGCGGCTTCATCCCGGGCCGGGCAGCTTCGACCCGGGCGCTCCTGGCGCGCCAGGAGCGCCCGGAGCGCGGGAAGCTCAGCGGTTGCGGGGGTCCCCGTGGCAGCGCTTGTACTTGCGGCCCGAGCCGCACGGGCACGGGTCGTTGCGGCCGGGCGCCGCGCCGACCGCCAGTTCGCCGGCCTTGGCCGCCGCGGCACCGGCGGGCTCCGGCCCGTTCGACCGCATGACTGCCGCGTCGCCGTCGACCGACGGCGCGCTGTACTGCAGCTGCGCCGGGCGCTGCGCGACGCCGAGGCCCTTGGGCAGCACGTCGACCGGGCGACGGGCCGAGGCGGCGGGCGCAGCGGTCGGCGCCGGCGATGCGGCGGCCTCCACGGCGGCCTCAACGCCGACGGGCGCCTCCGACGGCACCGGCGACCCGTCGACCACCGCGTCGCCCTGGGGAGCTTCGATGGCGGCCTCCTCCTCGGGCGTCAGCGGGCGCAGCTCGCCCGCCTCGATCGCCACCGCGCCGTCGGGCGCCGCGGCTGCGTCGTCCTCACCGACCTGCACCTCGACGTTGAACAGGAACCCGACCGACTCCTCCTTGATGGCGTCGGACATCGCCTGGAACATCGTGAAGCCCTCGCGCTGGTACTCGACCAGCGGATCCCGCTGGCCCATCGCGCGCAGGCCGATGCCCTCCTGCAGGTAGTCCATCTCGTAGAGGTGCTCGCGCCACTTGCGGTCCAGGACCGAGAGCATCACCCGGCGCTCCAGCTCGCGCATCACCTCGGGCCCGAGGGTCTCCTCGCGGGCGACGTACGCCGCCTGGGCATCGGCGGTGATCGTCTCGACCAGCAGGTCGGCGCTCAGGTCGCCCCGCTCCGGCGCGATGCTCTCCGGGGTGACGCTCACCGGGTAGAGGGTGCGCAGCGCGGTCCAGAGCGTGTCGAGGTCCCAGTCCTCCGGGTAGCCGTCGGCGGTCGCGCCCCGCACGTAGTCGGCGACCACGTCGTCGATCATGTTGCGCACCTGGTCGGAGAGGTCCTCGCCGTGCAGGATCTTGCGCCGCTCCTCGTAGATGACGGTGCGCTGCTTGTTCAGCACCTCGTCGTACTTGAGGACGTTCTTGCGGATCTCGAAGTTCTGCTGCTCGATCTGCGTCTGCGCCGACCGGATCGCGCGGGTCACCATCTTCGACTCGATGGGGACGTCGTCCGGCAGGTTGAGGGTGTCCATGATGCGCTCGACCGCGTTGGCGTTGAACAGGCGCATGAGGTCGTCGCCGAGGGAGAGGTAGAACCGGCTCTCGCCCGGGTCGCCCTGACGGCCGGACCGGCCGCGCAGCTGGTTGTCGATGCGGCGGGACTCGTGCCGCTCGGTGCCGAGGACGTAGAGCCCGCCGAGGTCGACGACCTCCTCGTGCTCGGCCTTGGTGGCGGCCTTCGCGCGCTCCAGCGCCTCCGGCCACGCCGCCTCGTAGTCCTCGGGCGTCTCGACCGGCGACAGGCCCTTGTCGCGCAGCTCCAGCGCGGCCATGTGCTCCGGATTGCCGCCGAGCATGATGTCGGTGCCACGACCGGCCATGTTGGTCGCCACCGTGACCGCGCCCTTGCGGCCGGCCTGGGCGACGATCGTGGCTTCCTTCTCGTGGTACTTCGCGTTGAGCACCTCGTGGGCGACGCCGCGGCGCAGCAGCATCGAGCTGAGCAGCTCCGACTTCTCCACGCTCGTCGTGCCGACCAGCACCGGCTGGCCCTTGGCGTGGCGCTCGACGATGTCGTCGGTGACCGCCTCGAACTTCGCCTCTTCGCTCTTGTAGACGACGTCCTTGTGGTCCAGGCGGACGGCCGGGCGGTTGGTGGGGATCGGCACCACGCCGAGCTTGTAGATCTGGTCGAACTCGGCGGCCTCCGTCATGGCCGTGCCGGTCATGCCGGCCAGCTTGTCGTAGAGGCGGAAGTAGTTCTGCAGCGTGATCGTGGCGAGGGTCTGGTTCTCCTGCTTGATCTCGACGCCTTCCTTGGCCTCGATCGCCTGGTGCATGCCCTCGTTGTAGCGGCGGCCGTAGAGGATGCGGCCGGTGAAGTCGTCGACGATCAGCACCTCGCCGTTCATCACGACGTAGTCCTTGTCGCGCTTGAACAGCTCCTTGGCCCTGATGGCGTTGTTGAGGTAGCCGACCAGCGGCGTGTTGATGGACTCGTAGAGGTTCTCGATGCCGAGGTAGTCCTCGACCTTCAGCACGCCGTCCTCGGTGACCGCCACGGTGCGCTTCTTCTCGTCGACCTCGTAGTCGTCGTCGCGCCGCAGCCGCTGCACGACGCGAGCGAACTCGACGTACCACTTCGTCGCCTGGTCGGCCGGGCCGCTGATGATGAGCGGCGTGCGTGCCTCGTCGATGAGGATCGAGTCGACCTCGTCGACGATCCCGTAGCTGTGGCCGCGCTGCACGAGCTCGTCGGCCGACCACGCCATGTTGTCGCGCAGGTAGTCGAAGCCGAACTCGTTGTTGGTGCCGTACGTGACGTCAGCGACGTAGGCTGGCCGGCGCTGCTGCGGCGGCTCGTTGGCGAGGATGACACCGACGTGCAGGCCGAGGAAGCGGTGCACCCGGCCCATCCACTCGGCGTCGCGCTTGGCCAGGTAGTCGTTGACGGTGATGACGTGGACGCCCTTGCCGGAGATCGCGTTGAGATAGACCGGCAGCGTCGAGACGAGGGTCTTGCCCTCGCCGGTCTTCATCTCGGCGATGTTGCCGAGGTGCATCGCGGCGCCGCCCATGATCTGGACGTCGTAGTGCCGCTGGCCGAGGGTCCGCTTGGCGGCCTCGCGGACGGCGGCGAACGCCTCCACCATGAGATCGTCGAGGCTCTCGCCGTCGACGTGGCGCTGCTTCAGCTCGTCGGTCAGGGCCCGCAGCTCCGCGTCGGTCAGGTTGACGAAGTCGTCCTCGATGGCGTTGACCTGCTCGGCCACGCCGTGCAGCCGGCGCAGCACCCGGCCCTCACCGAAGCGCAACAGCTTGTCGAGTACCACGACGTTCGGCTCCCAGGGTTGGTCGCGCGCCGGCCGCTCGCGGCGCATGGTCGGTCCCATCGTAGGCCGTGCCCGGCGGAACGGACCCATGCTCGCCGCCGCGGCCCCGTACCGACCCCCAACGGGCGATCCGGCGCAATGGTGCCCGATACCCGGTCGCGAGCGGCCGGCGGCTCCGGCAAACTCCTCGCATGGGCGGCAGGGAAGGCAGAGCGCGCAGCGTGGGCAGCGAGCCGGCCGGCCGGGACGAGGTGCAGCTCCGCGACGGGGTCGTCCTGCTGCGACCCTGGCGGCCGGACGACGCGGCCGCCGTGCACGCCGCCTGCCAGGACCCGGAGATCCAGCGCTGGACGACCGTGCCGTCGCCCTACGCCGAGGCCGACGCGGTGGAGTTCGTGAGCTCGCTCGCCCCGGCCGGGTGGGCGAGCGGCGGCGAGCTGACCTTCGCGGTGGTGGCCGAGGACCGCATCGTCGCCAGCGTCGGCCTCATGCGCGGCTCCGGCCGGGTCAGCGGGCGCGCCGGCGCGATCGGCTACTGGGCGGCGCCGGACGGCCGCGGCCGCGGCTACGTGACCCGAGCGGTCCGGCTGGTGTGCGGGTGGGCCTTCGGCGAGCTCGGCCTGGCGCGCGTGCAGTGGCACGCCGAGGTGGGCAACGCCGCGTCCCGCGCGGTCGCCGAGCGGGCCGGGTTCCGGATGGAGGGCGTCGCGCGGGCCGCGCTGACGCTGCGCGGCCGGGTGGCCGACGCCTGGCAGGGCGCCCTGCTCCCGGGCGACCCGATGGATGGCACGGCCGTGCCGCCGCTTCGGCCCCCGACCCTGCGGACCGGGCGGCTGGTCCTGCGCCCGCTCGCCGGCGACGACGTGGACGCGGTGGCCGCGAGCTGCCAGGACCCGACCCTGCTGCGCTGGCTGCCAGAGCTGCCGTCGCCGTACACCAGGGCCGACGCCGAGCAGTTCGTCCACGCCCGGCACGCCGCGCCGTGGGAGGGCCGGCTCGACCTGGTGATGAGCGACGCGGAGTCGGGCCGGTTCGCCGGGATGATCGGCCTGCGCGGCGTCGGCGGGCGCCCCAGGCGCGCCGAGGTCGGCTACTGGGTGGCCGCGCGCGAGCGCGCGCAGGGGTACGCCACCGAGGCGCTGCTCGCGCTGACCGAGTGGGCGCTCGGCGAGCTCGGCCTGCACCGGATCGAGCTGCGCGCCGACGTGGGCAACGTCGCCTCGCGCCGGGTGGCCGAGCGGGCCGGCTACGCCCAGGAGGGCATCGCCCGCGCGGCGCTGGCCGGGCGCGACGGCACGCCGCGCGACATCGTCGAGCACGCCCGCCTCGCCGGCGAGCCGGCGCCCGCCGCGATGCCCGGGGCGCTCAGGTGATCTCGAGCAGCTTCTCGCGCACCGCGTAGACGACCGCCTCCATCCGCGAATGCAGCTGCAGCTTCTCGAGGATGTTGCGGATGTGGTTCTTGACCGTGTTCTCGCTGATGAACAGCTGCTTGGCGATGTCGCGGTTGTTCATGCCCTTGGCCACGAGGCGCAGGACCTCCATCTCGCGGTCGGTGAGCCGCGGCGTGGGCAGCTGCTGCCGCTCGTCGGTCCGCTTGATCATCGAGGCGAACTCGTTGAGCAGCTTGGAGGCCATCGACGGGCTGATCAGCGACTGGCCGCCGTTGACGGCCCTGATCGCGCTCGCCACCTCCTCGATGGAGATCTCCTTGAGCAGGTAGCCCATCGCGCCCGCCTTGATCGCGTCGTAGAGGTCGGCCTCCTCGTCGCTGATCGTCAGCATGATGATCTTGGTGCTGGGGACGGCGTCCTTGATCGCCGTGCAGGCGTCGATGCCGCCGCGCTTGGGCATCCGCACGTCCATGAGGACGATGTCGGGGGTCGTCTCGACGGCCCGCTCGACCGCCTCGGTGCCGTCGCTCGCCTCACCGACCACCTCGATGTCGGGCTCCTGCTCGAGGACCATCTCGAGGCCACGGCGGAACAGCGCATGGTCGTCGACGACCAGCACCCGAATCGGGTCGCCGATGGCGACCGGCTCGGTGGGCCGAGACTCGGCGGGCTGGTCAGTCAACGAGGCCTCCTGTGCAATGG
This sequence comes from Frankiaceae bacterium, assembly GCA_045807125.1. Lineage (GTDB taxonomy): Bacteria > Actinomycetota > Actinomycetes > JAWWOL01 > JAWWOL01 > JBJMHZ01. Next base: position 83,042 of record JBJMHZ010000043.1, on the reverse strand, counting down.
CGCTGCGGTGGCGATGCTCCTTCGTACGGCCACCACCCGCACTGTTCGTGCCCGGCACCGGGCGGCGACGCCCGCCGGAAGATGATGACACGAGCGGGCGTCGGCCGAGGACGACTCCTCCCCGTCGGTCAACGGTAACCGGCGGCGGCGGCTGGCGGGCCGCTCCGCCCGGCCCGGTGTCAGCCGGTCGCGGACTCGTCCTCGGGCTGGCTCAGCCGGATGACGCCGTAGTCGTAGCCGCGCCGCCGGTAGATCACGCTCGGCAGGCCGCTCTGCTGGTCCTTGAACAGGTAGAAGTCGTGGCCCACGAGCTCCATCTCGAACAAGGCCTGGTCGAGCGTCATCGGCGCCGCGACGTGGACCTTCTCCCGCACCACCAGCGGGCCGTCGCCGTCGACGCCGCCGACGGCCTCGGGCGGCAGGACCCCCGCGGCCCGCTCGCCGTCGGGCGACGCGCCCCCGGCCTCGGCCACCAGCGCGGGAGCGCCGGGGGAGTCGAGGCCGACGACGGCGGTCGCCACCGCCACCGAGACCGGGCTCTTGCGGCCGTGGTGCACGCGCCGGCGGTCGGCCATCCGCCGCAGCCGCATCTGCAGCTTGTCGTAGGCCATGTCGAGCGCGGCGTACGGGTCGGAGGCGGCCGCCTCGGCGCGGATGACCGGCCCGCGCGACACGCAGGTCAGCTCGATGCGCTCGCGCTGGCCCTGCAGGCGCGGGTTGGGCTCGTGCGAGACCTCGACCTCGATCCGGATGACCTTGTGGTCGAACCGCTCTATCCGGCCCAGCTTGTCGACCACGTGCAGGCGGAACCGTTCCGCGACGTCGATGTGCCGCCCCTTGACCACGATGTCCACGCGCGAGACCTCCCTGATCGGTGCGCTCGTCACCTGCCGGCGCTCATGCCTGCCCCCGCTCGATACCCACGCGGCGCCGGCCGGTGACTCGGGCCGGCGGGCCGGCGGCAAGGCGCCCGCCCGGCCGACCTGGTCTTCGACCCCACATTCGCCTGCTGAGAGGTTCGCAGCCTCGGTGTCGAGTTGATCGCCACTACTGCCCTTCTCCCTGACCGGCGGGCATCCGGCTCGCCGGAGGGGCAGGACTTACTCCTAAGCCGCACCGTGATCGGTCGACGAGAAGTCGCCTTACGTGGGCCGTTTCGCCTGCGGCTGGCATCGGCTAACCGGGGCGGGCACCATGCCGGGCGTGCGCCTGGCGTGGTGACCGACCCGACGCAACCACGGACCCGGGCGGGCGCCATGCTATGACGCTAGCGCCGCCCCACGCCGCCTGACGAGAGGGGCTCCGCCACGCGCCTCGGCGTCGCGGCCACCGCGGCGACGCCGAGGACCGTGCCGCCGGCCGCCCGGACGGCCCGCGCCGCCTCGGCAGCGGTCGCACCGGTGGTGACGACGTCGTCGACGATCACCACGAGCGCTCCCGGCAGGCGCGCCCTGGCGACCGGGCGCACGGCGAGCGCACCGGCCAGGTTGACCCACCGGGCGGCGGCACCGAGCCCGGCCTGGTCGGCGACCGCCCGCACGTGCCGCAGGGCCGGGCACGAGCTGACCGGGACGCCCTGCTCGCGCAGCAGGCGAGCCGCCCTCCTCACCATTCGCCCGGTCGGGTCGTGCCCGCGCTCGCGGCGGGCGGCGCGCCGCGACGGGACGGGGACCAGGAGCACGGGGGCACCCACCTCGCTCGCCGGCCGGCCGGCCGCCTCGCGCAGGACGGCCGCGACGCCGCTCGCCAAGGCCCCCGCGAGCGGGCCGGTGAGACCGAGCGCCGCCCGTTCCTTGTGCCGCAGCACCAGCGAGCGGACCGGCCCGGCGTAGGGCGCCACCGCCAGCACGGGCGGCAGGCCGGGCGGGCGGGGCCGCGGGTCGAGCCGGCGGGCCGGCCCGGCCAGAGCGGCCAGGCAGTCCGGGCACGCGGGGCCGGCGCCGCGGCCGCAGCCGCCGCAGCGGCTCGGCAGCAGCAGGTCGGCGAGGGTCGCGACGAGGGCGGCTGCGGGGAACGCGGGGCGGGAGGTCGTCATGCCGGTCACCCTCGCCTTGGCCACCGACGACCGGCCCCGTCCGGCGGCCACCCTGTGGACGGGCGGCGGCCCTGTGGACCGGCGGCAGGACCGTCCGCCCGGCGTGCCCCTCGCCACCAGCGGAGCCGGGCGCGCGCTCAGTCCGGGTAGCGCGCCCCGTAGCCGTAGCCCACCCGTACCCAGGTGTCGCCGGGCTGGGCGGCGTAGAGGGTCGGCTCGGCCCGCCCGGGGCCGGGCACGACGGCCACCATCCGGACGCCGGGCGCGGCGGTGATGGAGACCACGTCGCTGGACAGGCCCGCCGTGCCCACCTGCACCACGGACGAGCCGTCGACGGCCACCAGGTAGGGCGCCCGGGCATGGGGGTCGCCGGCGTTGGCGTTGGCGAGCACGACCAGGTGGTCGGCGTCGGCCCAGGCGAGGTCGACCGCCGATGACAGGCAGCGCTGGCCGCTCCGCGCAGGGCAGGCGGGAGCGAGCGCCCGCAGCCCTGACATCGTCGGGGCCGCGGGCGTCCCGGCGATGCGGGCGACGAACGGTCGCGCGCTCGCGAGCGAGTCGCCGGCGTCCGAGCGGATGAACGCCACCCGGGTGCCGTCGCGGGACAGGCGAAGCTGCGACACGCGGCCGACGGCGCGCAGCCCCGACCCGGCGAGGCGGACGGCGACCTCGGTCGGCGTTATCCGGCTGCTGCCGTCGGTGGAGGCCAGCTCCACCGCGATCACGCGCTGCGTCCCGTCGGCGCGGGTCGCCACCGTCCAGACCGCGGAGCCGTCCGGTATCCAGGTGGGGGACGACAGCTTCGGGGCCCGGTACGCGTCCCGCCAGCGGGTCCCGTCGTAGAGGACCAGCGCGTCGCCGTGGCGGCCCCGCCGGATCGCGGCCAGCCCGCGCGCGGCGACCGGTGCCACCGGGTCGGTGGCGCCCGCAAGCGTGGGCTGCACGCCAGGCAGCGGGCCCTGCCCGGCGGGCGGGAGCTGCTGCACGTGGTCACCGTCGACGTAGGTGGCCCGGCTGCCGGACGGGAACGCGCCTGGATCGTAGCTGGCGAAGTCCTGCAGGTCGTACGGGCGCTGCAGGGCCTCGGGCTGCGGCACCAGGCCGTCGATCGCGAGGCGCACCGCCTTCACGTCGGGAAGCTGGTGGCCGAGCGTCCAGGTGAGAGCGACCAGCAGCTGGTGCTGCTCGTCGGCGGCGAGGTCGCGGGCTCCGCCGCCGAGCACCACCCATGCGGTGCCGTCGGCGTCGACCGTCACCGACCGCACCACCGTGCCGGCCGGCGCGACCGGGCGCACGGCCGGCTTCAGCCACGAGGTGGGGCCGCGCACGAGCTGGCGCACCATGGCGACCGGCAGGTCGACGGGCGCCACCGGCAGGAAGACGTGGTCGGGCACGAGGACGCCCCCGCGCGCCGCCGGGAAGTACACGTCGACGGGGCGGAACGCCCGCTCGAAGTCGGCGATCGACAGCAGCGTGCCGGGGCGGACGTCGTCGAGCCGCCACTGCCCGTCGGCCTGGCGGGTCGCGTGCGCGGCGTACGACTCCTGCACGTCGTCGAGCGCGAAGCCGTGGTCGCGCGCGACCACCGCGACCGGCGTGACGGTGTAGTCGAAGGTGCCCACCGGCGCGTCGACCGGCGTCACGGGCTGGCGGTTGGCGTAGACGACCGTGCGGATGTCGGGGTCCCAGGAACGGGCGAGCGAGGGCGTCAGGTAGCGCCTGGCCGCCGCGTGGCCGTCGGTGAAGTCGGCCATCGCCACCTCGAACCCGGCCATGATCATCCCGGAGTCGTACCCCGGCTGAGGGGTCGGCGGCAGGTAGCGGACGTACTGGCTGTCGCTCGCGGCCTGCGCCCCGCCGCGCTCCCCGATGGCGTGCGGGTCACCGCTGGACGGAACGGACTCGCACGCCGCGAGCAGGCCGGCGACCGCCATCGCGACAGCCGCGCCGACCACCGGCCGCCGGCGCCTAGCCACCGCGCACCCCGGCGGCCTGGTCGCGCGGGTGCAGCGGCAGCGGGGAGGCGTGCAGGTCCTCGTGCGAGCGCCGCGGCAGCGTCAACCGGAAGCTGGAGCCGCGGCCGGGCTCCCCGTGCGCCTCGAGCCAGCCGCCGTGCAGCTTGGCGTCCTCGAGGGCGATCGACAGCCCGAGCCCGGTGCCGCCGGAGGACCGCGCCCGTGCGGGGTCGGCCCGCCAGAACCGGTTGAACACCAGCGTCGCCTCGCCCCGCCGCAGCCCGATGCCGTTGTCGCGCACCGCGATCGCGACCGCATGGTCGTCGCCGGCCAGCTCGACCAGGACCGGCATGCCCTCGCCGTGCTCGAGCGCGTTGCTCACCAGGTTGCGCAGGATCCGCTCGACCCGGCGGGGATCGACCTCGGCGATGACCGGCTCGGCCGGCATCGCCACCAGCAGCTCGCACCCCGTCCGGTCGGCCAGGCCGCGGGAGAGGTCGACCACGCCGCGCACGATCTCCCGCAGGTCGGTGGACTCCGCATCGAGGACGACGACCCGCGCGTCGTACCGGCTGATCTCCAGCAGGTCGACGAGCAGCGACTCGAACCGGTCCAGCTCCAGCTGGAGCAGCTCGGCCGACCGGGCGATCGCCGGCGGATAGTCGTGCCGCGCGGCGTGCAGCACGTCGGCGGCCATCCGGACGGTCGTCAACGGCGTGCGCAGCTCGTGGGAGACGTCGGAGACGAAGCGGCGCTGGAGCCGCGACAGGTCCTCCAGCTCGTGGATCTGGCGCTGGAGGCTCTCGGCCATCCGGTTGAACGAGGAGGCGAGCGTGGCCAGCTCGTCCCTGCCGTGCACCACCATGCGCTCCTGGAGCCGGCCGGCCGCCAGCATCTCCGCGGTGCCGGCGGCCTGCCGCACCGGCCGGACGACCTGCCTCGTCACCAGCCACGCGACGAAGACCAGCAGCAGGACGAGCCCGCAGCCCGAGAAGAGCAGCGTGCGGCGGACGAGCGAGATCGTCTGCGCCTCGGCCGACAGCGGGAACACGTAGTAGAGCTGGTAGGGGTCGCCGTCCGGCGAGAACAGCCGGCCGCCGACGGCCAGGCCCGGCTCCCACCGGCCGTCGGAGTCGTGCACGAGCCGGACGTACTGCCACACCTGCGTGGTCGACCGGGCGACGGCCTGGCGCAGCGCGGGCGTGATGGTCGAGGCGTCGATGTCGCCGGACAGCTCACTGTTGCGCGGAGCGTTGCCGGTCGCGAGCAGCAGGATGCGGAACTCGCCGGCCTTCGACCCCGTGGTGCTGTTGGCCTCGAGGCCGCTGATCAGCGCGCTCGACACCGTCTCCCGGTCGTTCACCTGGAGCGCGTCCAGCTGGCGCTGGAGGGTGGACAGGCCGGCCAGCGTCTGCGCGGTCGCCGCCTTCTGCTTCGTGCGCAGCACCCCCGAGCGCACCTGCGTCATGACGACGAGCCCGACGAGCGCCGCGACCAGGGCCGACAGCGCGAGCGTCGAGACGATGACCCGCAGCTGCAGCGAGCGGTACCACCGGTCGGCGAGACCGGCGCTGGTACGGGCGAGCCCGCCGCGCAGCCCCGCCGGGGCGCCGGGCGGGCGGCGGGCTGACGGCGAGCTGGTGCGGCGGGTGGCTGGCGCGGGGCGCACGGGTTGCCCGGTCGTCAGGGCGGGCCGGCCTTGTAGCCGACGCCGCGCACCGTCACCACGATCTCGGGGTGCTCCGGATCGCGCTCGATCTTGGACCGGAGCCGCTGCACGTGGACGTTGACCAGCCGGGTGTCGGCCGCATGCCGGTAGCCCCACACCTGCTCGAGGAGCAGCTCGCGGGTGAAGACCCGTTGCGGCTTGCGGGCGAGCGCGACGAGCAGGTCGAACTCCAGCGGCGTGAGGCTCATCTGCTGCCCGTCGCGGCTCACCGCGTGGCCGCCGACGTCGATCGTGAGGTCGCCGATCGCGAGCTGCTCGGGCGCCGGGTCCTCGCGGCGCCGCAGCCGCGCCCGCATCCTCGCGACCAGCTCCTTGGACTTGAACGGCTTCATCACGTAGTCGTCCGCGCCCGACTCGAGGCCGACGACGACGTCGACGGTGTCCGTCTTCGCCGTCAGCATCACGATCGGCACGCCACTCTCCGCCCGGATCTGCCGGCAGACGTCGATGCCGTCGGTGCCCGGCAGCATCAGGTCGAGCAGCACGAGGTCGGGCTTGGTGTCGCGGAACGCCTGGAGCGCGCGGTCGCCGTCCTCGACGAAGCACGGCTCGAACCCTTCGCCGCGCAGGACGATGCCGAGCATCTCGGCGAGCGCTGGGTCGTCGTCGACGACGAGTACGCGTCCCTTCACGCCCCTATGGTGACATCTCGCGGGCCGATTGCCAGGATCGTCGCAGCAGCTCGTCCAGCCGGGACCCGTCCACCGGCCGGGCGATGCCGGCCTCGGTGACGACGGCGGTCACCAGCTCGGGCGGGGTGACGTCGAAGGCGGGGTTGTACGCCGGAGCCCCCTTCGGCGCGACCGGCACGCCCGCGAACGTGGTGACCTCGTCCGGCGCCCGCTCCTCGACCACGATGTCGGCACCGCTCGCCGTGCCGGGGTCGACGGTCGACAACGGCGCCGCGACGACGAACGGCACGCCGTGGTGGTGGGCGAGGACGGCCAGCCCGAGGGTGCCGACCTTGTTGGCCACGCTGCCGTCGGCGGCGATCCGGTCGGCGCCGACGACGACGAGGTCGACCTGCCGAGCCGCGAAGAGCGACGCGGCCGCGGTGTCGGCCAGCACCCGGTACGGCATCCCGGCCCTGGCCGCCTCGTACGCCGTCAGCCGCGCGCCCTGCAGGAGCGGCCTGGTCTCGTCGACCCAGAGCTGGGCGAGCCGCCCGGCGCGGTGAGCGGCCGCGACGATCCCGAACGCGGTGCCGCAGCCGCCGGACACCAGCCGCCCGGTGTTGCAGTGGGTGAGCACCCGCGCCCGCTCGGGGACGAGCGCGAGCCCGTGCCGCGCGATGGCGTCGGCCGCCGCCGCGTCGGCCCGCTCGACCGACCGCGCCTCGTCGAGCGCGGCGGCGGCCCCGCCCGCGCGCCACGCGTCGTGGGCCTTGCGGACGCCCCAGGCGAGGTTGACCGCGGTCGGCCGCGCACCGGCCAGCGCAGCTGCCGCGGCATCGACGTCGTCGCCGCGGTGCGCCGCGAGAGCGACGCCGTACGCGCCGGCGATGCCGAGCAACGGCGCGCCGCGCACGGCCAGCCGGGCGATGGCGGCGACCAGCGCGCCGACGTCGGAGCAGACGAGCTCGGCCTCCTCGGCCGGCAGCCGGGTCTGGTCGAGCAGGACCACGGCCGGCCCGTCGTCCGACCAGCGCAGCGCCGGCGGCGGCGGCCCCGTGCCGGTCATCTCACGCGACCTTGGTGCTGTCGCGCTCCCGCAGCCGCGGCTCCGTCGGGAGCACGTCGTCGTCGATCAGCTCGGCCGGCGGGAAGACCCACCGGCGGAAGGACCAGAACCGCCATGCGGAGGCGAGCACCAGCCCCACCACGTTGGCCGCGATGTTGTCGGCGAGCACCGACGTGTGACCCAGCCCGTAGTGCGAGATGGCGAGCGCCGTCTCGGAGATGCCCAGCCCCACGAGGGACAGCGCCGCGAACAGCGGCAGCTCGCGGCGCACCCCGGTGCGCGCGCGCTCGGCCCAGGTGATGTTGCGGTTCATCGCGTAGGCGAGGGCGGTCGCGACCGCGATGGACACGCCCTTGTCGAGCAACGGCTTGCTGGGCAGCACCCAGCCGAGCATCACGTTGAAGACCGCGATGTCGACGATCGTGTTGAACGCACCGATGATGCCGAAGCTCAGCACCTCGCCGACGCGGCTGCTGGTGCGCCTGCGCAGCCGGGCGACGATCCCGTCGGCGAACCGGACAGGAGCGACCGGCGGGGCCGGCGCGTCCGGCACCGTCGCGGTCACGGGCTCGAGCGGGACGCGGCTCACGATGACGCCGGCGCCTCGCTGGCGGCCGGGACGGCGGCCGGCTTCGGCAGCGGCAGGATGGGCGCGTCGCGCCCGGTGCCCGACCCCGCCGGCCGTGCCGGCCGTGCGGCCCCTGCCTCCCGCTCCTCGTGGTACTCCTCCTCGACGTTGACCGCCCAGATGTCGTGCGCGGCGCCGTAGATGTTCTCGACCGAGAGCACGGCGGTGAGCATCGAGTGGTCCTGGTTGTTGTAGCGGTGCATGCCGTTGCGCCCCACCGGGTGGGCGCCCCGCGCCTCGGCGGCGAGCCACTTGCGCAGCGTCTCGACGTTGTCCCGGTAGGTGGCGTCGTAGACCGGATAGGCCTTCGGCATCCGTACGACGTGCCCGAGCTCGACGCGGTCGGCGTCGACCAGCCCGAGCGTGGCGAGCTCGCGCTTGCCGAGCTCGACGAGCTCGTCGTCCGGCATCGTCCAGAGGTCGTCGCCCTCGTTGACGAAGTACTCGAGCCCGAGGCAGGTGCGGCCGTCCTTCACCATGTACGGCGACCACGAGCCGAAGTTCTGGATGCGGCCGACGCGCACGTCGGGGCTGTGCACGTAGATCCAGTTGTCGGGGAAGCCGGCGTCCTGCGGCACGACGAGCGCGACGGTCAGGAAGTCGCGGTGGCGCAGCCCGTCGGCCGCCGCCTCGACGGCCGGGTCACCGGGGTCGAGCGCGTGGACGAACGAGCCGAGCGGCATCGAGGACACCACGTGGTCGCACGGGTAGCGGCGCGGCTCGCCGTCGAGCACCGCATGCACCGCGACGACACGGCCGTCCTGCCGCTCGACCGAGGTCACGCGGGCGCCGAGGACGACGGTGCCGCCGCGCGCCTCGACGAGGTCGCGGCAGCGCTCCCACATCATGCCGGGGCCGTGCTTCGGATACTGGAACTCCTCGATCAGGCTGGTGACGTCGGTGCGCTTGCGCTTCGGCAGCAGCGAGCGGATGACCGCCGTGGCGAGCGACATGTTCTTGATGCGCTGCGCCGCCCAGTCGGCCTGGATCTCGCTCGCCGGCACGCCCCACACCTTCTCGGTGTAGGTCTTGAAGAAGATGCCGTAGAGGCGCCGGCCGAACCGCGCGACGGTCCACCCCTCGAACGTCGTCTGGTCGGCCGGCGGCCGCACCCTCGCGGCGACGTACGAGGCGACCGACCGGACGGCCTCTATCGGGCCGAGGCCCCGCAGCGCGTTGCCGGCGCGCAGCGGGTAGTCGAACAGCTTGCCGTTGTAGTAGATGCGCGACAGCCGTGGCCGGGTGAGGAAGTCCTCGTCGGGCAGGATCTCGTGCCAGAGCCGCTCGACCTCGTCGACCTTGGTGAAGAAGCGGTGGCCGCCGATGTCGAAGCGCCAGCCGTCGCGCTCGACGGTGCGCGAGATGCCGCCGACCACGTCGTCGGCCTCGAGGACGACCGGCCGCGCCCCGCGACGGACCAGCTCGTAAGCCGCCGTCAGTCCCGCCGGCCCCGCCCCGATCACCACGACTCGCGGCGCCAGGCCGGTCCTGCCGGCGACCTCCCGGTCGGTCATCTGTCCTCCGCTCGTTACCTGCTGCCGTGCTGATTGCCTGCCGGGCGCCGGCCCGCGCGACGCCCTCCCGAGGATGGGGCGGCGCCGGTGCTGAGCCCTGCTGCCCGGCACCCGGGGGCGGAAACCCCAGGGCCCGGGCCCGTTGCCCGCGCGGCGCCCCTCCCGGTCACGGCGCGCCCCCCGCGCCCGCGACCGCCGGGCAGGTCGACCGCAGCGTCCACGGTGTCCGCTCGACGCTGCCCCGCGCGACCAGGCCGTCCTGCTGGACCGGGTCGCTGCCGACAACGACCACCGTACCGGTCGTTGCCCTGCCGTAGCTCACCGAGCTCAGGTGGCGGTGCAGCGTCCAGGCGACGAGCGGCACCTCGTACGGCCCGGTGGTGACCGGGCCGCAGTCGTTGAGCACCTGCCTGCCGCCGGCCGCGGACACGACCGCGCGCAGCGCCTCGGCGGTCCGCTGGGCGGAGCCGACGGCGCGCAGCTCCTCGTCGGCCGTGCGGTGCACGGCCCCGACCGCGACGAGCGCCGAGGTGACCGCGAGGGCGGCGAGCACCGCCGCGGCCGCCGCGCGCACGAGCGGCGCGCCGGTGCCGCGGTGGCGCAGCAACCGCGGCAGCGCGCCGCAGCCGCAACCGGCCAGGACGGCGAGCAGCGCGATGAACGGCGCGAGGTAGCGCATCGCCCCCGTCGAGTAGTGCGCCTGCGTCATGACGGTCAGGATGGCCAGCCACACGGTGGCCACCGTTGCCGTCAGCGTCACGCCTCTCGCGACGGCATCACCGCCGCGGACGGCGCGCACGGCGTAGCCGACCGTGGTCGCGACGGCGGCGACCACCATGGGCGTGAGCAGCACGTCGGGCACGCTGCCGAGCAGCGCGAGGGCCGGCACGCGGGCCGCGCCCGGCCCGCCGTTGGTCACCACGCCGGCCCGGTGGACCGTGCGCAGCAGGTCGCCGGAGCCGGCGTACTCCGGCACGAACCACGCGACCAGCACCAGCGCGCCGAGCAGCACCGCGCCGGCCAGCCGGCGCAGCGAGGCGCCGGCCGTCACCAGGGCGGCGACCGCGAGCAGCGGCCATGCCTCGGGGCGCAGCAACGACAGCACGGTGAGCGCGGCCACGGCCGCCCCCCTGCGGCCGTTCACCCAGGACAGCACGGCGGCGAGCGTCGCCGCCATCTCCAGCGGCTCGGCCATGCCGGCGCCGGACAGCCACGCGAAGCCGGGCGAGAGCGCGAGGACGACCGCCGCCACGCCCCCGGCGACGAGGCCGCCGAGCCGCCGGCCGAGCGCGAAGGCGAGCGCCAGCGCGAGGAGCGCCGCGGCCCGGCTGACGGCGACCCAGACGACCGTGGGATCGCCGCGCAGCGTCGCCACCAGCGCGTCGGCGAGCACCGGCAGCGGCTTGAACGACGCGCCGTCCCCGGCCGTGCTGAGCTGCCCGTGGGCGAGCTCGCGGCCCCAGACGGCCCAGGTCAGCGGGTCGAACGTCGGGGTGCGGGCGAGCAGGAGGGAGGCCGCGCCGAGAGCGGCGGCCGCGCCGGTCACCCACCACCACGGCCGGCCGATGCGCCGGCGGCCACTCGCGCGGTCGCCCTTGGGGCTCGGGGCCGGGCCGGTGCGGGAGAGGCGACGGGCCGGCGGGGGCGCGTCGTCGACGGCAGTCGAGGAGCGCCCCTGCAGGCTGTCGACCACGGCTACCTCGCAGGGCCTCGGCACGGGGGTCCAACGGGCTCTTTTCCGACCCCGATGATCGTAAACAAGTGGGGCGGCCGGCCCGGCGTGCGAGGCCGGCGGCCGGGGCGCGCGCCGGGCGCTCACGGGATGTACCCGGCGGTGAGGCCGAGGACGGCCAGCGCGACGAAGCCCGCCGCGCTGCTCGCGGCCACCGCCGCCCACCGGCGCCGGTCGCGCGCCCACAGCGCGGCGGCCATCAGCAGCGGGAACGCCGCGCTCAGGTAGCGGGGCAGCGAGTGGTCGTCCGACGAGCTCACGGCGAGGAAGACCACGGCGGCCGACCAGAGCCCGTACGGCAGCGGCAGCCGGTGCAGCGCGACGGCGACCAGCGCGACGGCCGCGACGAGGAAGGCGACCGTGGCCGGCCACGGCAGCCCGAACGGGTGGCTGGAGAACGGTGCGAGGAACGGGTTGCGCACCACGCCACCGCGCAGGCCGTGGTGGGTCTGCGCGGTGTAGGGCAGCAGTGGCCGGCCGGTGCGGTACCAGGCGCCGGCGCAGAACAGCGCCGTGCCGAGGACGGGGGCGGCGGCGGCGCCCAGCGCGGCCAGGGCCAGCCGGGGCGAGCGCCGCCGCGCGCGGGCGGCGACCACGAGGGCGGGCACCGCGAGCAGCAGGCCGGTCGGGCGGGCCAGGCCGCAGAGGAAGCCGGCCGCCGCCGCGAGGCCGGGGCGGCGGGCCCGGAGCGCGAGGAAGAAGCCGACGGCGAGCAGGCCGGCCACCGCCTCGGTGTAGGGCAGCGCGAGGGCGGAGGCGCCGGGCGCGAGGCAGGCCAGCCACGCCGACCTGGCGACCCACGGCCCCTCCCCCAGCTCGGTGCGCACGAGGCGGACCAGCAGCGCGAGGTAGCCGAGCGCCGCGACGTTGCAGACCACGAGCAGCGCCGCGTCGACGCTGCCGCCGAGCGCGGGGGCGAGCAGCCGGCCGAGCATCGGTACGAGCGGGAAGAACCGCCAGTCCTCGGTCGCCCGGTAGCCGTCGACGGCGAGGTGGCGGTACCACGCGCCGTCCCAGGCGAACAGGCCCGTCGGGTGCGGGGCGTTGCCGGCGGCCGGCAGGTGGTCATGGGTGAGCGCGACGACCGCGAGCGCCACGCCGGCGAGCGCGCGGGAGACCACCCACGGCAGCAGGGCGACGGCGAGCGCCGAGCGCGGCGGGGCCGCCGGTGCCGGCGGCTGGGCGGTGGCGGCCGGCCGCTCGAGGGCGGTGGGGCCCGGCCGGCTCACCGGCGCGCCGGCGGGTAGCGCAGGACGTAGACGCTGCCCCCCGACAGGCCCTCGGTGATCAGCCCGGCCGACGGCAGGCCGAGGCGCCCGGCCAGCTCGGGCAGCAGCGGCCCGCAGCTGCCCGGGTAGGCCGGGTCGTGGAACTCCATCACGACCCAGACCGCGCCGCCGCGCGGCAGCCCGGCCACCAGCCGGCCGGCGTACGCGGCCGGTTGCTCGGACTGCGCCCGCCGCTTGTAGTCGACCCAGTCGACCCACTCGGCGGCGGCACCGGTCGGGTAGGTGACGAGGCGCAGGCCGTCGGTGACCAGGCGGTAGGTGTCGGGGCCGAGCTGGTCCGGGCAGATCACCGCGACGTCCCTGGCGGGGTCGGCCTGCGCGAGCTCGGCCGCGATCTTGTCCGCCGAGCTGCGCGGGTGCCCGGCCTGGCGGGCTCCCTGGGCGAGCCCGAGCCCCGCGACGGCCACCGTCGCGGCGGCGGTGAGCGCGGCGTACCGCCGCCGGCCGGCCCGCGCGCCGGCCGCCGTCACGAGGACGAACGGCACCACGGCCACCGAGGTGTAGCGGCTCATCAGCGCTCCGCCGGTCAGCAGGCTCGCCGCCGTGGCGACGGCGATCGTGCCGGCCGCCAGCGCGCCGGTCCGCCGCCCCACGATGCCGGTGCGCCGCGCGGCGACGAGCCCGGCGACGGTCAGGCAGAGCAGCAGCGCGGCGAGGACGTCGGCGATGCGGCTGGCGCCGCCGGCCCAGTCCCGCAGCGCCGGCGCGATGTCGCGCCATCTCGGCTTGGCCCACGGGGTGCCGGTGTGGCGCAGCTGGAACAGCAGCGCCGGCACCCAGGGCAGCACCGGCACGCCGCCGGCCGCGATGCCGGCCAGCGCGACGAGGTGGCCCCGGCGGCGGCGCAGGGCACCGGGCAGCAGGCCGGCGAGGGTGGCGCCGATGAGGAAGACCGCCCAGTAGTGGGTGAGCAGCAGCGCGGCGGTCACGAGGGCGAGCCCGGCCGCCGCTCGCGCCGACGCCGATCGCAGCGTCGAGAGCAGGGCCAGGCCGCCCAGGGCGGTCAGCAGGACGACGAGCGCGTACATCCGCGTCTCGCTCGCGTAGCGGATCGCGAACGGCGACGACGCGAGCAGCACCACTGCGAGCGCCGCGTACGCCCGGTCGAGCAGCCGGGTGGCGAGCAGCCAGAGCAGCGGCAGCGTGGCGACCGACAGCACGGCCGAGAGCGCCCGCACGGCGAACGTCCCGGTGCCGAGCGCGCCGATCCAGTAGTGCAGCAGCAGGTAGTACAGCGGCGGCGAGCCGTCGTGGCGGAGCAGCTCGAACAGGCGCGGCAGCGAGCGCCTCGCGATGGCGACCGACTGCGCCTCGTCGAGCCAGAGCGGCCCGGAGGACAGGAAGCGCAGCACCGCGCCGGCGAGCACCACGGCCAGGACGAAGCCGGCCGCGACGAAGCGACCGCCCCCGCCCCGCGCCGCGGGCACGGGGCCAGCGAGCGGCACCGACTCGACCGGCGCGTCAGCGCTCAACGGCATGGTGCGCACCACCGCATCCCTTACCTCGGCGCGCCGACCCGCGCCGCAGCAGTCCTTCCGTTCCCCAACGATCGCAGATGCTCACCACGCGCCGGAAATCGGCCGGAGATCGACCGGTCAGGAGCCGTGCACCCACGAGCTGAGGTAGGCGCGCTGCTCCGCGGTGAGCTCGTCGATGGTCACGCCGAGCACGGCCAGCTCGAGCGCGGCGACCTCGGCGTCGATCTCGGCCGGCACGTCGTGCACGCCTGGCGCGAGCCCCTCGGCGCGGGAGGCGAGCCAGGCGAGGCTGAGCGCCTGGTCGGCGAACGCGACGTCCATGACGGTGGCCGGATTGCCCTCCGCGGCGGCCAGGTTGGCGACCCGGCCCTCGGCGACGAGGAGCAGCGTCCGGCCGTCGGCGAGCCGGTGGGCGTCGAGGTGCGGCCGGACCCGCCGGACGCCCACGGACATCGCGGCGAGCGCGCGGACGTCGATCTCGACGTCGAAGTGACCGGCGTTGACGAGGACGGCGCCGTCCTTCATGACCGCCAGGTGCTCGGCGCGGACGACGTCGCGGTCGCCGGTCGCGGTGATGACGACGTCCGCAAGCGGTGCCGCGGTCGCCATCGGGAGGACGCGGTAGCCCTCCATCGTGGCCTCGAGCGCCCGGATCGGGTCGACCTCGGTGACGAGCACCTGCGCGCCGAGGCCGCGCGCCCGGGTCGCGACGCCCTGCCCGCAGCTGCCGTACCCGGCGACCACGACGATGCTGCCGGCGAGCAGCCGGTTGGTGGCCCGCAGGACGGCATCGATCGTCGACTGGCCGGTGCCGTAGCGGTTGTCGAGCAGCCGCTTGGCCCTGGTGTCGTTGACGGCGACCACCGGGAAGCGCAGCACTCCGGCGCGGGCCATCTCGCGGAGCCGGATCACCCCCGTGGTCGTCTCCTCGCAGCCACCGGCCACCCCGTCGAGGACGTCGCGCAGCGCCGGCGCGGTGTGCAGGGTGTTGACCAGGTCGCACGCGTCGTCGAGCACCAGGCGCGGGCCGCTCGCGAGCGCGGCCTCGATGTGCGCGTAGTAGCCGGCCCGGTCGACCCCGCTGCGGGCGAACACCGCGACGCCCTCGTCGGCGACGAGCGCCGCCGCGACGTCGTCCTGCGTCGAGAGCGGGTTGGACGCGGCGAGCGTCACCTCGGCCCCGGCGGCGCGCAGCGTGCGCAGCAGCACCGCCGTCTCCGGCGTCACGTGCAGGCACGCGGCGACGGACATCCCGTCGAGCGGGCGGTCGGCGGCGAAGCGCTCGCGGATGCGCCGCAGCACCGGCATCGCGCCGTCGGCCCACTCGATACGGGCCCGCCCCGCTCCGGCGAGGGCGAGATCGAGCACGTCGTGGTCGCTCGTCCTGCCCTCGCGGGAGCGCGGCACCGGATCAGTACCGGTAGGCATCCGGCTTGTACGGGCCCTCGACCGGCACGCCGATGTAGTCGGCCTGCGCCGGCGTGAGCTCGGTCAGCCGGGCGCCGAGCGCGGCGAGGTGCAGCCGGGCGACCTTCTCGTCGAGGTGCTTCGGCAGCGTGTGCACGCCGATCTCGTACTCGTCGCTGCGGGTGAACAGCTCCACCTGGGCGATGGTCTGGTTGGTGAAGCTGTTGGACATCACGAACGACGGGTGCCCGGTCGCGTTGCCGAGGTTGAGCAGCCGGCCCTCCGACAGCACGATGACCGAGTGGCCGTCGGGGAAGCGCCACTCGTCGACCTGCGGCTTGACGGTGACCCGCTCGATGCCCGGCAGCTTCTTCAGGCCGGCCATGTCGATCTCGTTGTCGAAGTGGCCGATGTTGCCGACGATCGCCTGGTGCTTCATCCGGCTCATGTGGCCGGCGGTGATGACGTCCTTGTTGCCGGTGGCGGTCACGAAGATGTCGGCGGTGGCGACGACGTCGTCGAGCGTGGCGACCTGGTAGCCGTCCATCGTGGCCTGCAGCGCGCAGATCGGGTCGATCTCGGTGACGACGACGCGCGCGCCCTGCCCGCGCAGCGACTCGGCGCAACCCTTGCCCACGTCGCCGTAGCCGCAGATGACGGCGACCTTGCCGCCGATGAGGACGTCGGTCGCGCGGTTGATGCCGTCGACCAGCGAGTGCCGGCAACCGTACTTGTTGTCGAACTTGCTCTTGGTCACCGAGTCGTTGACGTTGATGGCCGGGAAGAGCAGCTCGCCGCGCCGGTGCATCTCGTACAGGCGGTGCACGCCGGTGGTGGTCTCCTCGGTGACGCCCTTGATGCCGCCGGCGACGACCGTCCAGCGGGTCGGGTCCTCGGCCAGCGAGCGGCGCAGCACGTCGAGGATGACGGCGTGCTCCTCGCTGTCGTCCGGCGCCGTGTCGGGCACCGCGCCGGCCTTCTCGAGCTCGACGCCCTTGTGCACGAGCAGCGTGGCGTCGCCGCCGTCGTCGAGGATCATGTTGGGGCCGCCGTCCGGCCAGAGCAGCGCCCGCTGGGTGCACCACCAGTACTCCTCGAGCGACTCGCCCTTCCAGGCGAAGGCCGGCACGCCGCGCGGGTCGTCGGGAGTGCCGTCAGGACCGACGACGACGGCAGCAGCCGCGTGGTCCTGGGTCGAGAAGATGTTGCAGCTCGCCCATCGCACCTGCGCGCCGAGAGCGACGAGGGTCTCGATGAGCACCGCGGTCTGCACGGTCATGTGCAGCGAGCCGGTGATGCGCGCGCCGGACAGCGGCTGGCTGGGGCCGTGCTCCTCGCGCATGGCCATGAGGCCCGGCATCTCGTGCTCGGCGAGCTGGATCTCCTTGCGGCCGAACGTCGCAAGCGACAGGTCGGCGACCTTGAAGTCGGTGCCGAGGCTCATGCGCTCTCCTAAGTGGCGGGCGTGGGGGCGGCGCCGTCGAGCAGGCGCTGGTGCTTGTCCTGCTCGAAGCGCAACCAGTCGGACGACGGTACGTGGGACGGTCGGTGCGGCTCGCTCGTGAGCCACCCGTCGACATCGGCGGCGAGAGCCGGCTCGGTGCGCAGCCGGCGGGCGAGCGCGACGTCGGAGAGGGCGAGGCCGTGCCGCTCCAGCAGCTCGCGGAGGGTGCGCAGCCGCTGGAGGTGGCCGGGGCCGTACAGCCGATACCCTGACAGGGATCTGTCAGGCTCGACGAGCCCGGCCTGCTCGACGTAGCGGAGCATCCGGGAGGACCAGCCGGTGGTCGCGGCCGCCTGGTGGATCGTCAACCCCTTCACCACGCTCATCGAGGCCAACCTTACCAGCAGGCTGTCACCCTTGCGAGGGGTGGGTCTCGGCCGGCGGATCGGCGAGCGAGCGGCTGCTCGACCGGTCGACGTCGGGCTCGATGTAGATCAGGCGGGCGATCGGCACCGCGCTGCGCACCCGCGCCTCCGCCCGGTCGATGGCCGACGCCACCTGCGGCAGCTCCAGGGACGGCTCGACGGCGAGCTTGGCGGCCACCAGCAGCTCGTCCGGGCCGAGGTGCAGCGTACGGAGGTGGATCACCCGCGAGAACGTCCCGCCGTCGCCGACGAGGGCGCTGCGGATCGCCTCGACCTGGCCGCGCGCCGCGCCCTCGCCGATGAGCAGGCTCTTCATCTCGCCGGAGAGCACGACGGCGATGCCGGCGAGCAGCAGCCCGATGCACAGCGTCCCGATGCCGTCCCAGGCGCCGTCGCCGGTCGCCACGGTGAGCAGCACGCCGCAGAGGGCGAGGACGAGGCCGATCAGCGCCCCGCTGTCCTCGAGCAGCACGACCGGCAGCTCCGGGCTCTTGGTGCGCCGGATGAAGTGCCACCAGCTGGCGTCGCCGCGCAGCGGCTGCGCCTCGCGGAACGCGGTGCGGAACGACAGCGACTCGAGCACCACCGCGACGCCGAGGATCGCGATCGCCACCGCCGGGGCGTCGATGTGGTGCGGGTGCTGGATCTTCTGGACGCCCTCGTAGATCGCGAAGGCCCCGCCGAGGCTGAACAGCACGAGCGACACCACGAAGGCGTAGAAGTAGCGGTCCTGGCCGTAGCCGAACGGATGCTCCTCGTCGGCCGCGCGCCTGGCCCGGCGGCCACCGACGAGCAGCAGCACCTGGTTGCCGGAGTCGACCACCGAGTGCACGGCCTCGGCCAGCATCGAGCTCGACCCGGTCAGCGCCCAGCCGACGAACTTGCTGACCGCGATGCCCAGGTTGGCCGCGAGGGCTGCGACGACGGCCTTGGTCCCGCCGCTCGCGCTCATGTGACCAGGATGCGATCGGCCAGGTCGCCGGCGAAGGGCACGGGCGTGGGGTCGATGCCTAGCAGCAGCGCGAGGTAGACCGAGACGTAGTCGCCGAAGCCGACCAGACCGGCCAGCCGGGTGAGCGGCGAGGTGCCCTCGGCGGTCATCACGGTCACCGGCAGCCCGCGCTCGGCGACGATGTCGAGGGTGGCCTGCGCCCGCGCCGCGATGAGCTGCTGCTCGACGACGTCGCGCAGCAGCACGAGCCGCAGCCTGGTGGCGTCGAGGGGGTCCTCGACCCGGTCGCGGAAGAAGCTGTCGAGGGTGCCGACGTCGTCCTCGCCGCTGGACCGCGTGCCGAAGGCGCCGTCGAGGGCCGGCAACTGCCCGTGGCCGGCGTCGTACGCCGGCATCGTCACCGCCGGGTACTTCGCGTTGTCGGCGAGCTGGCTCGCGAAGCGCGCCGCCGCCACGGCGGCGATCGGGCTGGTGCCCCACAGCAGCGGCACCGAGCCGGCCAGCGCGAGGGCGGCCGACTTCGCCGGGTTGACGAACGACTCGCTCGACGGGCGGCACTGCTCCGAGCAGGCGGCGAGCGCGTCGGCCGCCGCCTCGATGTCGGAGGCCGGGACGTGCGCGAGCCGCAGGTGGTCGGCGGCCACCAGGACCGGCATCGTGAGCGACCAGAAGCTGGCCCGCTGGGTGGCGCCGCGGCGGACGGGGACGTGGATGCCCCTCGCCTGCACGGCCCGCTCGGCCAGCGGCGAGCCGGGCGCACCGATGGTGATCAGCCGGCAGCCGCGCCGGTTGGCCTCGTCGAAGACGGCGAGGGTGGCCTGGGTCGAGCCGGAGTGGGAGATCGCGAGGACCAGGTCGGCGGCGCCCACCCACCCGGGCAGGTCGGGCCCGCGGACGGTCACGATCGGCACGGGCGCGGTCGGGCCGGCGAGCGCGCCGAGCGCATCGCCGGCGAGGGCGGCGGTGCCGACGCCGCTCACCACGATCGCCCGCGGCCGGCCCTCCTCGGCCACCCTGGCCAGGCCGACCTCCTCGGCGGTGTGCGTCGCCTGCCGGACCTGCGCCGCCGCGCTGGACAGCGCGAGCAGCATCCCCCCGGCGTCGCCTGCCTCGATGCAGGCGGGATCGTCGAGGAGATCCTCGTGAAGCGGCACGCCTCCCCCTAGGTACGCGGACCGTGGGCGCCGCTCGGGCGCCTGGCCTCGTCGACGAGCAGCACGGGGATGTCGTCGCGCACCGGGTAGGCGAGCCCGCAGCCGGTGCAGACCAGCTCCTCGGCCTCCTCGTCGGCCCGCAGCGGGGACCGGCACTCGGGGCAGGCGAGGATGGCGAGCAGAGCAGGGTCGATGTTCACGCGCAGTCCTCGATCAGCGTCGGGGGTCGGTCGGTGGTCACTGGCGTCCTCTCATCGATCCCGGGCGGCGGCGCGCGCCCGGCTCAGCGCCGGATGATCTCGAGCACCTCGTCGCGCAGGCGGACCATCGACGGCTGGTCCGGTGCCTCGACGTTGAGCCGCAGCAGCGGCTCGGTGTTGGACGCCCTGACGTTGAACCACGCACCGTCGGGCAGCGCGACCGTGAGCCCGTCGAGCCGGTCGCTCTCCGCCCCCTGCCGCTCCGCGAAGTGCCGCTCGAGCGCGTCGACGGCGCCGGCCTGGTCGTCGACCCGCGAGTTGATCTCGCCGGACGCCGCGTAGCGCCGGTAGTCGCCCAGCAGCTCCGAGAGCGGCCGCTCCTGCTCCCCGAGGGCGGCCAGCACGTGCAGCGCCGCGAGCATGCCGGAGTCGGCGCGCCAGAAGTCGCGGAAGTAGAAGTGGCCGGAGTGCTCGCCGCCGAAGACGGCGCCGGTCTCGGCCATCGTGGCCTTGATGAACGAGTGCCCCACCCGGGTGCGCACCGGCCGGCCGCCGTGCTCGGCGACGATCTCGGGGACGGCGCGGCTCGTGATGAGGTTGTGGATGATCGTGGCGCCCGGGTCCTTGGCCAGCTCGCGGACGGCGACCAGCGCGGTGATCACCGACGGGCTGACCGGCTCGCCGCGCTCGTCCACCACGAAGCACCGGTCGGCGTCGCCGTCGAGCGCGAGCCCGATGTCGGCCCCGGTCTCGCGCACCTTGGCCTGCAGGTCGCGCAGGTTCTCCGGCTCGATCGGGTTGGCCTCGTGGTGGGGGAAGTTGCCGTCGAGCTCGAAGTACATCGGGATCAGCTCGATCGGCAGCCCTTCGAAGATCGCCCCGACCGTGTGGCCGCCCATGCCGTTGCCGGCGTCGACGGCGACCCTCAGGTGCCGGATGCCGGACAGGTCGACGAGCTTCTTGAGGTAGGCGGCGTAGTCGGACACCAGGTCGCGGCGGGTGACCGTGCCGCGCGGCCGGCCGGACGCGGCGATGCCGGCCACGCTGCGGGCCGGGTCGTCGCCGGCCTCGACCCGTTCGCGGATCTCGGCCAGCCCGGTGTCCTGCCCGACCGGCCGGGCCCCCGCGTAGCAGAGCTTGATGCCGTTGTAGCGGGCCGGGTTGTGGCTCGCGGTGAACTGGGCGCCAGGCAGGTCGAGCGACCCGGAGGCGAAGTACAGCATGTCGGTCGAGGCCAGCCCCATGTCGACGACGTCGATGCCCTGCCCGGTGACGCCCTCGGCGAACGCCGCCGACAGCGGCCCGCTCGACTCGCGCATGTCGTGGCCGACGACGACAGCGGGGCCGCCCACCATGGCCGCGAAGGCGGTACCGACGTCACGGGCGATGCCCTCGTCGAGCTCATCGGGCACCACGCCGCGAATGTCGTACGCCTTGACGATGCTCGCCAGGTCACGCACGCCGGCGCCTCCTGCCGTCCAAGAAGTCGGACCCTCGTCGGCGAGCCTACCCGTAGGTGACGACGGCCGACCCAGGGTTGCGGCCCGGCTGTGGACGGCGGGGACGAGCCAGGAGCTCAGGTGCGCTTGGTGGCCTTGGAGAGGACCGAGTCGACCGGCAGGACGTGGCCGCCGTCGTGGCCGCCGTCGATCCAGCGGCGGTGCTCGCAGTGGCGGCAGGAGGTGAACTGGACGGGGGAGCCGTCGGTGAGCGTCATGGCGATCTGGGTCAGCTTCGGGCTGCCGCATGCGACGCAGCGGGCCCGCGTCGAGTCGGGCACCTTGATGAGCGAGGACGGGGCCGCCTGGGCCGGGATGGCGACGGCGGAGCGGACGGCTGGCGGCTTCATCGAATGACTCCGAACGGGGGAAGGGGTGGTGACGTCACCCCATCGGAGCATCGCCCGGAATGCTTGAAGGCACGGCGTGTCAGGGGCAAGCCGGGGCAAGCCGGGGGCAAGCGGGGCCAATCCGGCATCACGGGCACGAGCGGCCACCATTTGACTTGGCCGGCTGGCTTGGCCGGCGTGCCGGCGGCTCCCCGGCAGCCGTCAGGGCGTCGGCAGCGCCCGCAGGTGGCCGCGGCGGCCTTGACCGCCCGGTGGCGGGGGCACGACCGGGGGGCCGCCGGGGCCGTCCGGCGGCCCGTCGCCGGGGCGGCCGGCCTCGCGCACGGCGTCGGCCAGCGCCTCCAGGTCGTCGACGGAGGGCTGCAGGGCCGCGAGGTCGGTCTCCAGCCGGACGACCTCCCAGCCCAGCGGCGCGGTGAGCCGGTCGGCGTGCTCGGCGCACAGGTCGTAGCAGTGCGGCTCGGCGAACGCGGCGAGCGGACCCACGACGGCGGTCGAGTCGGCGTAGACGTAGGTCAGCGTCGCGATGGCCGGCCGGCCGCACGCGGCGCGCGAACAACGCCGAAGGGGGCTCACGGAGGCGAAAGGTATCCGGCCGCGGCCCCCACGGCCACCACCGTCGCCATGTCGCACGGCCGTGTCGGCCCGTGTCGGCCCGTGCCGGCCCGTCCGGCTCCGCCCGGCC
Source organism: Frankiaceae bacterium (assembly GCA_045807125.1). Taxonomy (GTDB): domain Bacteria; phylum Actinomycetota; class Actinomycetes; order JAWWOL01; family JAWWOL01; genus JBJMHZ01. The sequence continues at coordinate 60,886 of JBJMHZ010000043.1, read as the reverse complement.
GAGGGAGCGCAGCGCACCGCTACCCTGGCGGCTATGAGGCGACCGCGGGGCCCGGTCCGTCGCGACCGGCACGGCCGCGGCCTGCGCGGCCCGCTGCTGCCGGCGGGGCTGCCGGGGGCGCGCACGAGGAGCGAGCTCTTCGACGACCTGGTGCTGGACGCGGTCGAGCACCTCGAGCACCGCTGGTCTGCCGAGCTGCGGCACGTGGAGTTCGCCGTCGAGGACGTGCCGCCGGTCGACCCGCTCCCGGCCGCGCCGGACGATGCGGGCCTCGCCGACGAGATCCCGCTCGCCCGGCTGCTGCCGGCGCGCGGCCGCACGCCCGCCCGGATCGTCGTCTACCGCCGGCCGCTGGAGGCTCGTGCGCACGACCAGCTCGACCTGGGCGACCTCGTCCACGACGTGGTGGTCGAGCAGGTGGCGCAGCTGCTCGGGCTCGATCCGGAGACGGTCGACGGCTACGACGAGGAGTGATCCCGCGCGCCGGCGTACGGGGCGAGCTGGTCCGGCCGGAGCGCCGGCACCGCCAGCGTGCGGGCCGGTGACGCCAGCTCGACGACCGTGAGCATCGGCCCCCTGGTGCCCTGCTCGTACCAGTAGGCCGCCGCGTGGACCGGGCCGGAGCCCGGCAGCACGTGCAGCTCGAGGGCGACCGCCCCGCGGGCGCGCAGGTCGGCGGCGACGTCGACGAGGCCCATCGTGCCGGGGGCGAGCGAGCGGGTCAGCGGCCGGGCCGGGCCGCCGCCGATCGGCCGGACGGTGACCGTGGCCGCGCCCTCGGCCGCCACCAGCTGGACGCCGGCCACCTGGTGCAGCCGGGGGTCGATCGGGAGGAGCGGTACGACCACGTCGCTCACCGGGCGGGTGGCGGTCGCGAACGCGGTGTCGGCGTAGTCGGCGTAGTCGCCGGCGCCGGCGAGCGTCGACGTGAGCCCGGCCCGCACCGGCCGGTCGCTGACCAGCCGCACGGCGGCGCCGCGGCCGCCGACGGCCTCGGTCAGGTCGACGGTGCGCAGCCGCCCGGCCGGCACCGCCACGGCGTCGAGGCCGCTCGGCACGAACGACCCGTCGCCCCTCACGACCTGCACGCGCACCGCGGCGGCGGTGGGGCCGGGGTCGGCGATCGTCAGCAGCTGCTGCCCGGCGTGCCAGTCGATCCCGGGAAGGACGAGCGTGCGGGCCGCCGCGGCGGCCGGCGGGACCCAGTCGACGCCTCCCGGCCGGTCGCCCTGCCGCCTGGTGTCGCGCAGCGCGGCGGCGATCCGCCCGCTGCGGGCCGTCACCGTCACCGCGAGCGCCGCCTGGTCAGGGACGAGCCCCACGAGCCGGAGGACCACCCGCTGGTGCGCGCCGACCCGCAGGCCCTGGCCGGCGGTGGACGGCAGCGGCCCCGCGGTACCGGTGAGCGACAGGTCGACGAGGGCGGGGACGTCCCCGGCATTGGTCAGGTAGAGCCGCGGGTCCTCCCCCACCTTGGTGCCGACCCCGACGAAGGCGAACCGGGTGGCCGGCCGGACGCACCGCGCGCCGGCGAGGCCGCGCTCGGCACCGCCGTCGGTGCGGCTGAGCTGCACCGCCTCGAGCCCCGCGGCGACCGGCCCGGTCGCGGTGACCACGTACGGGCCGGCCGAGCCGGCGAACGACCTGGTGGCGGCGCGGCCCGGTCCCCGCAGGAGGTCGGCCGCGGGCTCGCCGAGGACGCCGCCGGCGACGGTGCCGTCGCTCTCGCCGCCGGTTCCCGCGTCGACCCCCGGGCTCGCGGCCGCTCCCACCGTCGTGCGCTGCCGGCCGGGCACGCCGGACGGGTCGGGGCACACGAGGGTGGCGTCGGTGACGGGCACGACCGCGGCGGCCGGAGCGGCGGGAGCTGCCGGCCGCTGCGGGCCGAGGACCGCCGACGTGACGCCGACCGCCGTGCCGGCCACCGCCAGCACGGCGACGAGCGCTCCCGGCGGCCGCCTCACGAGCCGGCCCTCGCGCCGCTCGGCAGCCGCTCGGCGGCCGGCTCGGCCGGGGCGTGGCTCATCGCGGGCGCCGGCTCGGGAACGGCCTGGCGCCGGGCGGGCAGGTCGTCGTCGCGCACGGTCGGCGCGGCGAGCACGAGGACGAGGAGCAGCAGCCCGAGCTGGCACCAGAGCGCCGCGGTCCGGCCGTGGTCGATATGGGCGAGGACGAGATGGCCGCCGCCGGCCGGCACCGCGAACGCCTGCGCCCATCCCCACGCGATCCGCGGGGGCAGCGGGCGGCCGTCGACGCTCGCCCGCCAGTGCCCCTCCGCCGGCGTCGCGACGACCAGCAGCCGGCCGGGCGGGCCGGCCGGCAGCCGGGTCGCGGCGTGGCCGGTGGCCGACAGCGACAGCACGTGCGGCGGGTCGGCGGCGAGCTGGCCGATGCGCGGCGCCGGCCCCCTCGCCGCGGGGGCGAGCGACGGCGAGAGCAGCACCGCGCCACCGGCGGGCGGCACCACCCGCCAGATCGAGACCGCCCCGCCCGCGGTGGAGCGGACGAGGCCCGGCTGCGCGTCGACGGCGGCGTCGAGCCGGCTGTCGGGCCGGCCGGGCGCGGCCCCGACGCCGGCCACGTAGCGCACGCCCAGCGCGGCCAGCTCGGCCGCCGCGTCGCCAGGACCGGCGGTCAGGTGCCGCACCGCGTCGGCGAGCCGGTCGGTGCCGGCCCGGGTGACGCGCAGGTCGGTGGTGGCCAGCGTGCGCAGGGAGCCGCCGCCCAGGGCGTAGCCGACCGCGCCGTCCCGCTCCCGCCGCAGGACGAGGGCGCGGACGCCGGGCGACGCGGCGAGGTCCTCGGCGACGAACGCGGGGAGCACCTGGCCGGCCGGCATCCGGTGCAGCGGGCCCGGTGTGCCGCGCACCAGCCAGCCACCGGCCAGCACCAGGGGAGCCGCGCCGGCCGCCACCGCGAGCACCGCGGCCACCGGCTGGTGCCAGCTGAAGGACTTCCCGGACAGCCATCCCCGCGCGCCACGGGCGGCGAGGACGGCGGCGACCACGAGCCCCGCGCCGACGACGGCGGCCGCGGCGCCCGGCCAGCCGGTCTCCGGCGGACCGCCGGCGTCAGGGGTGACGGCCGTGCGCGCGACGACGAGCCCGGCGACCCATCCGGCGGCGACCAGGCCCCACGGCGCCAGTGCCACCACCCTTGGCCGGTCGCGGCGCACGGTCACCGCGAGGGCAGCGGCGAGCAGACCGGCGAGCGCCCAGGCCGGCGGCGTGCCAGGGCCGGCCGGATGGGCGAGCAGCAGCTCGTACGGCCGCGGCGCGGCGAGCGACCTGGCCGGTCCACCGATGCCGAGCGCCAGCGGGGCCGGCCGGTGCCAGACCGCGAACGTCCATGGCACCAGCAGGGCGGCCGGCACGGCGAGCAGCACCGTGCCGGCGGCGGCGAGCCGGCCGGCGCCCCAGAGCAGCGCGGTCACGCTCGCCCGCGAGCCGACGAGCGCGCCGCGGCCGGCCGCGACCATGGCCGCCGACGCGAGCGCGGCGAGGGTGGCGCCGGCGGCGGCCGCGAGCGCGATCGGGTACAGCTCCGGCGCGAACGCGGCAGCCACCGCGAGCGACAGCCCGGCCAGCCAGGCCCGGCGCAGGCCGCGACCGTGCCATGCGTCGTCGCCGGCCCTGGCCACGGCCGCGACCACCTGCGGCAGCAGCACGAACCCGACCGCGACGCCCAGTCGCCCGCCGGAGAGGGCTCCGGTGCCGACCGGGAGCAGCGCGTACGTCGCGGCCGCCCAGGCGCGCAGCGGCGGGCCGGCCCGCAGGTGCCGCAGGGCGAGGTGCGCCGAGATCCCGGCGAGCGGCACGACCGCGAGGAGCAGCAGGTCGACGGCGAGCCAGGCCTTGCCGAGCAGCACGGTGGAGAGCACGGCGAGCGCACCGAGGTAGGCAGGGGCGGCCGACGTGCTGCCGGCCCCCGCGTCGTGCCAGCTCGACAGGTAGGTGCGCCACAGGTCGGACGCGCCGCCCGGCGCCGGCGCCAGCCGGCCGCCCAGCAGCAGCCCACCGGCGCCGATCAGGTGGCGCTCGGCGACCGCCGCGATCAGCCCGAGCGCGACGGCGAGCTGCACGCCAGGCCGCGCCGCGATCCGGCGCCACCGGCCCGCGGCGCTGCCCTGGTGCCGTCCGGGCGCGGCGGCGGCCGGGCGCAGCGGCGCGCCGAGCCCGTCGAGCAGGGTGCGCACCCGCGCGCCGCGGCGCGGGAAGAGGTGGCGCAGCGAGCGGTTGCCGACGGTCGCGGTGCCGGCCTGGGCCCTGGCCCGCCGCCCGGCGAGCACCGCCGGCAGCCGGCGGAGCAGGCCGAGATAGGCGGCCACCTCCTCCAGCGCGTACCTGGGCCGTCGGGCCAGCAGGGCGACCAGCGCCCGCAGCACCGTATCGGCGGCGAGCGCGACGAGCCGCCACGCGGCGAGGGCGGCCGGCCCGTTGGTCAGCACGGTGTAGAGGGCGTGGCGCCGGTCGACCCGGTGCGGGCGGTCGGCGGTGGCGGCCAGCGGGCGCAGGCCACGGTGGCCGGCCTGCGCGTGCAGCACCACCGCGTCGGTGGCGACCAGCACCCGGTGCCCGGCGCGGCTCGCCCGCCAGCCGAAGTCGAGGTCGTCCCTGAACAGCGGGAGCCGGCGGTCGTAGCCGCCCAGCTCGTCCCACGCGTCGCGCCGCACCAGCGCACCGGCGCTGCCGACGGCGAGCACGTCGCCGATGTCGTCGTGCTGGCCCTGGTCGACCTCGCGGCGGTCCAGCCCGGTGTGCCGGTGACCCGCCCGGTCGGTGGTGATGCCGACCTCGAGCAGGACCTGCGGGCGGTACCAGTCGCGCACCTTCGGCCCGACGACAGCCACCGAGGCGGTGGCGTCGGCGACCGCGAGCAGCCGCTCCAGCGCGTCGGGCTCCGGCGCGCAGTCGTCGTGCAGCAGCCAGACCCACTCCACCGGCTCGCCACCCGGCTCGTCCGGAGAGGGCGGCGGGGCCGGCGGCGGCGGCGCTCCCGCGAAGGCGTCGAGGCCGAGCTGCACGGCGGCGCCGAAGCCGGTCGACGGGTCGGCGGTGCGGACGCTGGACGGCCCGAGCGCCGCGGTCAGCAGCTCGGCGCTGCCGTCGACGCTGCCGGTGTCGACGGCGACCAGGCGCTGCGGCGGCCGGCGCTGCGCCGAGAGGGCGGCGAGCGCGTGCGGGAGCCAGCGCTCACCGTCATGGGCCACCAGGACGGCGGTCACGAGGTGGCGCGGGTGGGACGGCGGGACGTTGGAAGAGGGCATGCCTTCGCGGGGGTCGGGGGCCTGAAGCACCGCCCAGCGTACGCGCCGTAGCTGGGTGGCTACGGCTCTCCGGCCGGCCGGTCAGCCGGCCCGGCGCTTCAGGCGGCGGCGCTCCCGCTCGGACAGCCCGCCCCAGATGCCGAACCGCTCGTCGTGCGCCAGCGCGTAGTCGAGGCACTCCGCGCGGACCTCGCACCCGACGCAGATGCGCTTGGCCTCCCTCGTCGAGCCGCCCTTCTCAGGGAAGAACGACTCCGGGTCGGTCTGGGCGCAAAGCGCCCGCTCCTGCCACGAGAGCAGGGCCTCCTCTTCCTCTCCCAGCAGGTCACCCAGCAGGTAGGACAGCTCGTTCACCGCTTCCTCCTCCACGACGCGGTCGACGGTGCGGTGTCCTGCGCCCGGACCATGGGAGCCCTGGCGAGAGGGAATGACACGACTGGAATTACACGCGCGTTGGTGCGTCCGCGTCAAGCCGTCTGGTGGTATTGGGCCGGATCGGCCCGCCCGGGTGGGCGCCGCGCCCGCCGGCACCGGGCCTTGGCAGGATGGGCGCATGCCCGCCAGCGACCGCACGGCCGACCCGAGGAGCGGCCGCGTCGTGGCGCTGGCCGGAGGGATCGGAGGCGCCAGGTTCCTGCGTGGCCTGCTGGCGGCGGCGCCCGGGGCCGCCGTCACCGTCGTCGGCAACACCGGCGACGACATCACGCTGTTCGGGCTGCGGGTCTGCCCCGACCTCGACACCGTGATGTACACCCTCGGCGGCGGCATCCACGAGGGCCAGGGCTGGGGGCGCTCGGACGAGACGTTCGCCGTCCGGGAGGAGCTCGCCGCGTACGGGGCCGAGCCGCAGTGGTTCGGCCTGGGCGACCGCGACATCGCCACCCACGTCCTGCGCACCGCGATGCTCGCCGCCGGCGCCCCGTTGTCGGAGGCGACCGCGCGGCTCTGCGAGCGCTGGCAGCCGGGCATCGAGCTGCTGCCGATGACCGACGACCGGGTCGAGACGCACGTCGACGTGGCTGAGGCCGCCGGGGGCACCAGGCGCATCCACTTCCAGGAGTGGTGGGTACGGCTGCACGCGGCCGTGCCGGCCACCGCGATCGTCGCGATCGGGGCAGCCGGCGCGCGGCCCGCGCCCGGCGTCCTCGACGCGATCGCGACGGCCGACGTGGTGCTGCTGCCGCCGTCCAACCCGGTGGTCAGCATCGGGACGATCCTCGCCGTGCCCGGCATCGCCGACGCGATACGGGCAGCCCGCGCGCCGGTGGTGGGCGTGTCCCCCATCGTGGGCGGCGCCCCGGTGCGCGGGATGGCCGACGCCTGCCTAGCGGCGATCGGCGTCGAGACGAGCGCGCGGGCGGTGGCGCTGCACTACGGCGCGCGACGCGACGGCGGGCTGCTCGACGGCTGGCTGCTGCACGATCGGGACGCCGACGCCGACTCGGCGCGCGCCCAGCTCGAGGCCGCCGGCATCGCCTGCCGGGCGGTCCCCCTGCTGATGACCGGCCCGGGCGAGGCGGCCGGGCTGGCCGGCGCCGCGCTCGACCTGGCGGCGGCGCTGCGATGACCCGGCTGGAGGTGCTGGGGGTCCGGCTGCCCGGCGAGGTCCGCCCCGGCGACGACCTGGCCGCGCTGATCGCCGCGGCCGAGCCGGCGCTCGCCGACGGCGACGTCGTCGTGGTCACGTCCAAGGTGGTGAGCAAGGCCGAGGGCCGGGTCGTCGGCTCGCCGACCGACCCCGAGGGCCGCGAGGCGGCGCGGCAAGCGGCCGTCGATGCCGAGGCCGTCCGCGCCGTGGCCGCGCGCGGCCGGACCCGCATCGTCGAGACCGCCCACGGCTTCGTGCTCGCCGCCGCCGGCGTCGACGCCTCGAACGCCGCGCTGGACGCCCTCGTCCTGCTCCCCGCCGACCCGGACGCGTCGGCCCGGCGGCTGCGGGCGGGCTTGGCGGAGGCGCTCGGGGTCGACGTCGCCGTCGTGGTGTCCGACACCTTCGGCCGGCCATGGCGGCGGGGGCTGGTCGACGTCGCCATCGGCGCAGCGGGCATCGCGCCGCTGCGCGACTACCGGGGGAGCACCGACCCGTACGGCAACCCGCTCGTGATGACCGAGATGGCCGACGTCGACGCGCTCGCCGCGGCCGCGGAGCTGGTCAAGGGCAAGCTGGCCGGCGTGCCGGTCGCCGTGATCCGCGGCTTCCAGCACGAGCGGTCCGACGCGGGCGTCCGCGCACTGGTGCGGCCGCCGGGGGAGGACCTGTTCCGGCTGGGCACGGCCGAGGCGACCGCCGCCGGCCGCCGGGCGCTCGCCGAGGAGCTGGTCGCGGGCGCCGCGCCGAAGGCATCGATCGGGCTCCTCGGTGGGCCGCCCGACCGCGACCTCGACCACCCGGTGGAGCGCGTGCTGCGGACGCTGCTCGGGCCGGCGGCCGATCTCGGCGTCTTCCACGCACCGGAGGAGCGGCGGGTGCGGGTCATGTGCCGGCGAAGCGAGGAGATGGTGGCCGCCGGCCTGCTGGCCGCGCGCATCATCGCCGCGCTCGCCGCCGCCGGAGTGCCCGCGGCGGTCGAGAGGGTCACCTGGGTGCGCCCCACCGGGCACCAGGCGTACCAGACCGTCGTGGAGATCGCGCTGGGCGACCAGGGCGTCACCGGCTGAGCCGGCAGGAGGGCGGGGGCAGGAGGCGGGATCAGGAGGCGTCGTCGCTGTCGGCAGCGGCCTCGCCCTCGGGTCGGCCGCCGGGCAGCGGCGAGCGACCATGGCCGCGGACGGGCGCGGTCCAGCCCAGCTCGACCAGCCGGCGGTGCACGGCCATGGCGGCGATCGAGCGCTGCTCCGCCCCGTCCATGATCGCCCGCTCGTCACCGTGGTCGACGGCCCGCGCCAGCGCGTCGGTCGCCCTCAGGTAGGCTCGCATCGCCGCCAGGAGCCGACCGTCGTCCAGCTCGGTCATCGGCGGCCCCCTTCCGTCCCCATGCGACCAGCATGACGCAGCGTGCCGGGGCCGTCCCGCAGTGCTCGGGCGACGGCACGTCAACGCAACCGTTGCGCTGGGTGCGGTCAGCCGAGGGCCAGCCGGCCGGTCAGCACTGCCGGTTGTCCCTGATGGGGAACCGCGGGCCGAACCGCGGCATCCCGCCTCCGAGCGTCGCGATGAGCCGCAGCGCGCGCCAGCGCTGCGGGCGGTAGGGCTCCAGCGCCGCCAGCATCCCGGCGTCGTCGAGCGGCCGGCCGGTGAGCGCGCGCCCGACGACCGATGGCAGGTGGAAGTCCCCGACCGGCACCGCGTCGAGGTCGCCGAGCGCCCGCGCGGCGACCTCGGCCACCGTCCACGGCCCGACGCCGGGCACGGTGACCAGCCGCCGCCGCGCCTCGGGAAGCGGCAGCTCGGCCGTCCGGTCGAGGGCGGCAGCTACCCGCGCGACCGCGATCATCGTGAGCCGGCGCCGGCCGTCGACCCCGGCCAGGTGCCACTCCCAGGGCGGCAGCCGCAGCAAGGTGGCCGGCGCGGGCACCACGCGCATCCCGGCCGGCGCCGGCCCCGGGGCCGGCGAGCCGAACCGGCGCAGCAGCTCCCGCCACGAGCGCCGAGCCTCGGTCGACGTGACGAGCTGCTCCAGCACGGTCGGCAGCAGCGTCTCGTACACCAGTCCGGTGCGCGGCACCCGCAGTCCTGGCCGGCGCTGCCAGGCCGCGCCGACCGGCCCGTCCCGCACCGGGAACTCCTCCGGCCGGTCCCGTTGCCCGAGCAGGTCGGGCACCGCCGCCACGAGCCACCCGGCGCCCGCGCCCCACGCCGACGCCACGACCGTCCCCGACCGGCGGGCCAGGTGCACGGTGGCCGGGCCCTCGGGAGTGAGCGCGGTGCGCCAGGCACCGTCCGGCCGCAGCTGCTGGGTCGGGTCGCCGCGACCCCGCTGGAGGTCGCCGAGGGTGTCGGCGATGTCGACGGCGTACGGGGGGCGCCACTCGGTCGTCGCGTCCGGGCCGCCGGGAGGGACGTCCCCCCGATCGGCGCGTGCGGGCGCGACGGTCACCCGGACAGTCTGCGGCATGGCCGACCGGCGGGGGAGCCGGGCCGCGTATGCTTCGGCGAGCCGCAATCCCCCACGGAGGACAGAAGACGCCGTGCCGCCCAAGGGTTCCAGGAAGCTCGACGCCAAGCAGGCCGCCAGGCTGCGCCGCCACGAGCTCGAAGCGCAGAAGCGGCGACTGGCCAAGCGGGAGCGGGTGCGCACCTGGAGCTTCGCCGGCATCGCGGTGCTGGCCGGGCTCGCGATCATCGCCGCCGTGTGGATCCCGCAGGCGACGAAGCCCAAGCCGGTGACCGAGCGCAAGCTCGCGTCGTTCGGCACCTCGGCGACGAAGGCCGGCTGCGACGCGCCCACCAGCCCGGCGGCCGGCAAGGACGCGCTCATCGGCCCCGGCAGCAAGGACGCGAAGCGGACCAAGGGCACCTACCGGAGCGCGCCGCCGGTGGGCGGCGAGCACTACGCCACCCCGCTGCCGAGCACGCCGAACTTCTTCCCGCCGACCGCCAAGCCGAAGGTCGAGCAGCTGGTGGCCAACGAGCTGAACGGCGACACCGTGGTCTGGTACCTGCCCGGCCTGGCGTCCTCCCAGGTCAAGACGCTGCGCCAGCTCGCGGAGCGGGTGGGCGTCGACAACCCCAACGTCCTCGTGGTGCCGTGGGCCACCGGTTACGGCAGCTTCCCCGCCGGCAAGCAGGTGGCGCTCGCGACCAAGGGCCACGTGCAGTACTGCGCCAAGGTCTCGGGCGCGGCGCTGGCGTCGTTCGTGAAGCAGTTCCCGGCGATCGCGCCCGCGCCGACCACGCCGAGCGCGACCACCAGCCCGACGACCCCGTCGACGAGCGTCTCCCCCGTGCCGTCCCGCTCCGCATCGAAGAAGCCGACCAAGAGCCCGTCGCCGACGAAGAGCTGAGCCGCTGGAGCGGCCCGCTCGCCCGCAGCCCGTCGCGGACCCGGCGGGCACGGCCGGGGCCGGCTCAGCGGTCGGAGGAGAACCGCACCGCGCCGGGAGCGAGCGCGGCACCGGCCCACACCCGCGCACCGGCCCGCAGCTCGTTGCCGGCCTCGACGCGCGCGCCGTCGCCGACCACGGCCTCGTCGAGCACCACTCCGTCGCCGATCACCGCCTCGCGGCCGACGACCGAGCGGCGCAGCCTGGCCCCGGCCCCCACCCGCGCGCCGTCCAGCACCACCGACGCGTCGAGCGTCGCGCCGGCGCCGATCGTGGCCCCGGCGCCGACCGTCGTGCCGCCGGTGAGCACGGCGTCCGGCGCGACGCCTGCGCCGCCCAGCACCAGCCGCTCGCCGGTGCGCTCCACCACCGGCGAGGGCGCCCGCCCCAGCACCAGGTCGCAGCAGCCGGTCACGTAGGCATCGGGCGTGCCGAGGTCGAGCCAGTACGCGGTGTCGACGTACCCGAGCACGGTGGCGCCGGCGGCCAGCAGGCCGGGGAACGTCTCCCGCTCCACCGACACGACCCGCCCGGCCGGGACGGCGTCGATCACCGACCGGCGGAAGACGTAGCACCCGGCGTTGATCCGGTTGGTGACCGGCTGCGGCATCTTCTCGCAGAAGGCGGTCACCCGGCCGCCGGCGTCGGTGGGCACGCAGCCGAACGCGCGCGCGTCGGCCACCTCGGTCAGGTGCAGCGTCACGTCGGCGCCGCGCTGCTCGTGCAGCCGCACCTGCGCCCCGATGTCGTGACCGGACAGGATGTCGCCGTTCAGGATCAGGACCGGGTCGTCCGGCCCGGACCGCAGCCGGTCGGCGACGTTGCGGATCGCGCCGCCGGTGCCGAGCGGCTCAGCCTCGGTGACGTAGTCGATGGCCAGGCCGAGGGTCGAGCCGTCGCCGAAGTGGCCGGTGAACACCTCCGGCCGGTACGACGTCGCCAGCACGACGTGCGCGACGCCCGCCGCCCTGGCCCTGGCGAGCTGGTGGGTGAGGAACGGCACGCCGGCGGCCGGCAGCATCGGCTTCGGCGTCGAGACCGTCAGCGGGCGCAGCCGGGTGCCCTGGCCGCCCACCAGCATGATCGCTTCGATCGGTCGGCCCTCCGCGCCGGTGGGCGTACGGGTCAGCTCGCGGCCGCGCGGGCCCAAGCGCCGAGGTGCGCCTCTGCGCTGGCCGCCCAGGTGAACTCGCGCGACCGGCGGTAGCCGGCCTCGGCGAGCGCCTCGCGCCGCGCCGGGTCGTCGAGCAGCGCGCCGAGCGCGCCGGCGATGGCGTCGGCGTCGGGCTCGGTGTAGGCGACCGCGTCGCCGCCGACCTCGGGCAGGGACAGCCGGTGCGTGGTCAGCACCGGCGCCCGGCAGGCCATGGCCTCCAGGACCGGCAGCCCGAAGCCCTCCCCGTGGCTGGGGTAGGCGACGACCCGTGCCCCGCCGAGGAACCCGGGCAGGTCGGCGAAGCGCAGGTAGCCGGGGCGAATGACCCGCAGGTGCGACGGCACGGCGACGGTGGCCGCGTCGACCTCCTCGTCCCAGCCGGTGCCGCCGGCGAGGACGAGCGTCGGGGGGTCGGGCCGGTCGGCGACCGCCTTGACCCAGCCGCGGACGAGGTTGGGCACGTTCTTGCGCGGCTCCAGGGTGCCGAGGAACGCGACGTAGCTCTGCCCGTGCAGCCCGAGCCGCGCCGCGACCCGCTGCCGCTCGGCGTCGGTCGGCGGGTGGAACAGGTCGGTGTCGACCCCGTGGAAGGCGACGTCGACCCTCGTCAGGTCGGCGTCGAGGACGCGCCCGAGCTCGTCCCTCGTCGCCTTGCTCGGCACGATCACCCGGTCGGCGCGGCGCAGCGCGGTGCGGATCGCCGAGCGGAAGAAGGTGCCCTTGACCGGGCTGTGCACCTCGGGCTGGCTGAACCAGGTGACGTCGTGGATGGTGACGACGACGGGCCGGCCGGCCCGCAGCGGCATCGTGTAGTGCGGCGAGTGCACCACGTCGGCGCCGACCTGCTGGGCGACGAGCGGCAGCCCGGTCTGCTCCCAGGCGAGCCGGGCAGGGCGGTGCGATATCGCCGCGGGGCCGGCGACGATCGTCGCCCCGGACGCTATCCGCCCGTAGCGCTCGGCGTCGGCCCGCTGGCACACGACAGCGAGATCGGCCTGCATCGCGCCGAGCGCGGCGATCAGGCCATCGACGTATCGTCCGACTCCGCCGCGGTCCGCCGGTACGGCCGTTGCGTCGACGAGCACGCGGGGCGCCACGCTGCGACTCCTCACATTCACGAAGGTGGGGCGGTCGAGGCCGCCACCTAGCAGCCTACGCCGACGCCACGGTGGTCGTCCGCGTAGCGGAGACCTGTCCGGCAGCATCGGCGAAGTAGCTCGCCGATGCGTCCGCGTAGAACGATCGGGTCCACCACCCGGCGGCTCCCGCGGTGGTCGCCGGGCGGGTGATCCAACCGCTCGCGCCGGCCTTGCGCACGTGGAGGGTGACGGCGGCGCCCGGCTCGGCGTAACCGGTGACCTTGACCCACGTGCCTCTCGCGGCGGTGGCCGGGCCGGTGACCGTCGTCCCGGTCGCGGAGGTCAGGCCGACCGCCGAGGAGCGCCCGCCGGCGACCGCGTAGTACTGGTCGTCGACGGTGGCGCGGTAGCGGGCGGTGAACGCTCCCGTCGCGTCGGCGGTCACCTGCGCGAGCTCGGCGTACGCGCCCCAGTTCTGCGCCTTGCGGTAGACCGTGACGGCCGCGCCCGGCGACGCGGTGCCGTGCAGCGCGACCGTGCTGCCCCTCGGCGCGCTCACCGGTCCGGTGAGGGTCACCGTCGAGATGTGCCAGAAGGTCGAGCGCATGCCGAAGCGCACCGCCGTCTGGCTGGTGAGGTCGACCGTGCGGGTGGCCCCGCCGGCGTCGACGCCGACGAGCCGGACGGCCCGCACCCGGCCGCCCCACTGCGCCGAGGTGCCGTCGCGCTGGGTGACGATCAGCTCGTCGAGCCGCGCGAGCCCGTAGCCGCTCGCGATCGAGGCCGCGTGAAGCGTCGTGGACCACCGGCGCGACGGGTCGGCGCTGTGGTAGTCCCAGGCGTCGTACCTGGGGGTCGCGTACGTCGCGCCACCGGCGGTCCAGCCGCCGTTCGACGAGCTGAACTCCGCCCACAGCGGCAGCCCGTCGGAGGTGAGCCGGATCGTGTCGGCGGTCTGCGTCACCGGGTCCGACGCCGGCTGGGCCGGGTCGGGCTCCAGCCAGGTGGACGACCCGCCCGAGTAGAGCCGGCTCCCGCCGAAGACCTGGCAGAAGGTGGAGTCGCAGATGTCGTACGGCTTGCCGGCGCCGCGCGAGTCGTGCCGGAAGCTGGCCGCGTACGACCGCGCAGCCACGGCCTGCGCCTCAAGCGCGGCCAGCCCCCACGAGGACGACGACTCCCGGTAGACGACGCCCCGCACGTAGTCGTCGAGGTGCAGCGAGTCGAGGCGGATCATCCGGGCCGGGCTGGTGCCGGCCGGCGACGTCCAGGTCGCGGAGACGATGCCGCGGTAGTCGCGCTGGGCGCTGCCGTAGTCGACGCGCACGAACGTCGGGCCGGAAAGGAGCAGCGGGCCGGTCACCGCAGCCTGCCCGCCGACGGGCGCGTCGGCCCATGCGCCGCCCGTCCAGCCGGCCAGGTGCAGGCCGTCCGCGGCGACGGTCACCTGCCACTTCGTGACGCCCGCGGTCGTGTCGGGATGGTTGCCGGTCGCCGAGTCGGTCACGACCAGCCCGCTGGTCACGTCGACCACGAGCGCGCAGTACGTCGAGGCGTGCGCCGCGTCGCTGCACTGGTAGCGGTAGCTGCCGCTGCCGCCGTACCCGGCCGTCGTGGAGCCGTTGCCGGTGCCGGTGAGCGCGACCTTGATCCAGGGGTTGCCGGCCGGCGCCGCCGTCGTGCCCGGGTAGTAGAAGTCGAGGATCCGGCTCGCCGGCACGCCCTGCTCGGCGGCCTGCGCCGCGCCCCACTGCGACATCCCGTACCCGTGGCCGTAGCCGCGCCCGTCGACGGTGAAGATCCCGCTCGCCGGCACCCGGTAGACCTCCTGCACGGCGCTCGTGGTGCCCGCGGCTCCCGCGGTGCTGCCCGGCGCGGCGGTGAGGAGCGCCGCAGCGGCGAGGCAGCCGGTGACGGTGGCAGCGAGGCGCGGGGCTGGGCGGTGCACGACGGCGACTCCTCGGGACGGCAGGTGCCTGACATTAGCCACGTCGGCAGGACGCGGCCGGACCTTTCGCCCGCAACCGCGCTCGCTCAGCCGAGGTCGACGAGCCACACCTGGAGATCCTCGTGGCCCACGGTCGAGGGCCGCTTCATCAGCAGTCGCTGGTCGGAGGGGTAGGTCAGGCCGACCACCTGCTCGGCCCGCCCGGCGTACGCGCCGAGCGCGCTCCGCTCCCAGCCCATCAGCACGAGGTGGCGCCCGGTCGCCGCCACCGGCCGCGCCAGCCGATCGACCGCACCGGCCACGGTGCCGCGCCGCAGGCGGGCCACCGGCACTCCGCACAGGTCGCGGACGGTCTGCGCCAGCCGCAGCCCGACCGGGTCGTCGACCATGACGACGGCGGCGCCCGGGCCGGCCCGCGCGCAGAGCGTGCGGACCGCGGCGTACTGGCCGGTCTCGGTGCGCGAGCCCCAGAGCGACGCGCTCGCCACCACGGTCGGGGCGAGGACAGCGACCGCGCCCACCGCCGCGACGAGCCGCCCGCGCGGGGCACGGCGGGCCAGCCACGCCAGCGCCGCGGTCGCGAGCAGGACGACGGCCGGCAGCACGACGGGGACGAACCGGCGCTCCACCCAGGGGTGGTCGCCGGCCGCCTTGGGGTCGTAGAGCACGACCACGGCGGCGCAGAGGGTCACCACCGTGAGCGGCACGAGCGCGAGGTCGCGCCCGCGCACGTGCCGGCGCACCAGCGCGGCCAGCGCCGCCACCGCGAGGACGACCGTGACCGGCCCGAGCCACCAGCCGAGCCAGTGCAGCGACCACTCGGCGTAGGTGCGGCGCCCGTCGACCGGCAGGTGCTGGAAGCGCTGCAGCTCGGCGATCTCGGGGATCGCCGGGTCGGTGGGCCAGGTGAGCGGGTGCGAGACGTAGGGCCGCACGAACCACAGCCCGGCCGCGACGAGGCAGACGGCGGCCGCGGCCGCGGCCGCCACCCGGTGCAGCAGCTGCCGCGGCACCCTCGCGAGCCTGGCCCGGACGGCCGGGCGGCGCACCGCCACCGCAGCCACCATGGTCAGCGCCGCGAGCACCGCCCCGCCGATCCACAGCGGGTCGAGCGATGCCGGGATGTCGTGCACGTACAGGTAGTGCAGCCAGTGGTCGTCGGCGAGGGCCAGCCCGATGCCGGCCGCCAGCCCGGCGGCCAGGGCCCCGGCCCGGCGCAGCGGCCGCCGCCCGGGCAGCGCCGCCAGCAGCACGATCACCACCGCGAGCGGCATCAGGTCGACGAACGCGTCGACCCTGGCGAGCGGCGCGGCGCCCAGCACGAGCCCGGCGATGGCAAGCGGCCCGATGGGCACGCGATCGCCGTCCACGCCGTCCCGCCCGTCCCCCGCGCACGACAGGGCGGCGACCAGCATCGCGAGCCCGCCGAGCAGCAGCAGCTCGTCGACCGTCTCGCTGTACGGCGACCGGGCGGTGTGCGTCTGGGGGTACGCGACCGCGAGCACGAGCGCGGCGAGCGGCGCCCAGCACGGCCCGATGACGCGCGCGGCGAGCCCGGCGGCGGCGAGCACCGCCAGCCCCGCGATGACCGCGTTGGCGGCGAGCCCGCCGTGCAGCCCGGCCACCCACGCCCCGGGCGCGAACGCCAGCGCCGGCCCCGACTGGAACTGCGGCTGCACCGAGTCGCCCGGCCCGGAGTAGAAACCGGGACTGTCGTAGCTGAGCGCCGGGTCGTGACCGAAGACCGCCGCGTCGTCGGGGATGCGCATGGTGCCGTGCACGCCGATCCAGTGCGCGATCAGCCCGTACGGGCCGGGGTCGCGCCGAACCACGAGGTTCTCCGACGCGTGGGCGACCGCCCATCCCGTGGCGCAGCCGACGACGACCAGAGTGAGCAGCGCGGCCCACCACGGCAGGGCCGGCGCGCGCACCCGGCGGGCGACCAGCAGCATCGGCAGCGCGAGCGCCGCCGCGGCCGGCACCGCCCACGCCGGCCGGAAGGCGCCGGCCAGCAGCAGCGGCACGCCGGCGAGCAGCCACGCGGCGAGCAGCACGGCCGGTGCGGTCATCAGCCAGGCGGTGCCGGTCACCAGGCCGGCCGCCAGCCCGCGCCCCAGCCGGTCGCTGGCCGTCACGGGCGCGCGCCCGGTACCCGCAGGACGACGTAGCGGTCCCTGGCGAGCACGACGGTCCAGCCCTCGCCGCGCAGCCGGTCGACGTACGCGGCCTGGCGCGCCAAGGAGTTGAGCGGCCACTCCTTGCTGCCCACGTTGGCGACGACGTATTGCGCGCCGTGCTCGCGCCCGTCGAGCAGCAGGGCGGTGGTGCGGTCGGCGAGGTGCGGCTGGATCTCGTCCGACGCCTCGACGACGACGCCGCTCGGCACCGCCGCGATCGCCGCATGCCCCGCGTCGATGTGCGCGTTGCCTACCCACAGCCGGGGAGCGACGAGCTCGCGGAACGGGAAGGCGGCCACGATCCCGACGGCGGCGGCGGCCATCGCGAGCGGCAGCCAGCGCCGCAGCGCCCGCTGCCACCAAGCGCGCCGCTTCGTGGCGAGCCGGTCGAGCACCCGGCCCAGCCCGTCGGCCGCGCCCATGGCGATCACCGGGGCCGTCGTCGCGGAGTAGTGGAAGGCGGTGACCCAGTACTGATGCCCGCTGGAGAGGAAGCGCTCGGCGAGCAGCGGCACGGCGAGCACGGCGATCGGCGAGGCCAGCGTCAGGAAGGCGAACGGTGCGAAGAGCATCAGCTCGGTGCGCCACTTCACGGCCGGCGTCACGAGCAGGTGCGCGGTCGACAGCGGGTGCGCCGCGATGTGCCACAGCGCGTGCGGCAGGTCCTGGCCGAGCTGACCGAAGCTCCAGTACGCGTAATCGTGGCCGGCGATCGCCGGCATGGCCACCTTGGTGATGAGCAGGTAGGACGCGATGCCGTACGCCGCGAGCGCCGCGCCGAGCAGCCACCGCCGCCCGCGCCATGCGACGTAGAGGCCGAAGAAGGCGATGAGGATCGGTAGGTCCTCCTTCACCAGCGCCAGCAGGGCGATCGCGATGCAGGCGTGCACCCACCGACCGGCGTCGATCCGCTCGATGGCCAGCGCGATCAGCGGCACCGCGAAGGCGATCTCGTGGAAGTCGAAGGCCACCGCCGTCTGGATGCCCCAGTAGAGCCCGTACGCCAGCGCCACCGCGTAGGCAGCGGTGACCGAGCGCAGCCGCCGGGCGGCGTACGACCACACCGGCACGACCGACGCGGCCATCAGCGCCGCCTGGTCGACGAGCAGGGTGACCGGGTGCGGCCAGATCCACATGGTCGGCGCCAGCAGCGCGAGGATCGGGTGGAAGTGGTCGCCCAGCAGGTCGAAGCCGGGCCCGTACCCGCTGTGCACGCCCTTGACCGCCACGTGCGGCAGGGAGAAGCGCGACCAGTCGTGCACGGCGTCGAAGAAGATGCCGAGGTCGAAGGCGGTCGTCTCCAGCGCGCGGTGCCGCAGCACGGAGAGCAGCGCGTAACCGGCGAGCAGGGCGCCGGCGAGCAGCAGCACGCCGCGCCGGTGCCCGCGCGGGAGGAGGCGCGGCCGGCCGTCCGTGGACGGCTCGGTGACCGGTGCGCCGTGGCCGGGACGCGTGACGGTCACGCGGGCCAGGCTATCAGCGCGCGGGTGGCGCTCCCTCCGCCGAGCCGGGCGGGTCCTTCGACCCTGCTCGGCCACGGCCCGGCGGGGGCTTACGCTCTGATTCGGTACGGCGAGAGGCGGTCGACGCGCATGCTCTGGTGGTGGGGCCACGGCCTTGGCTGGGGCATCTGGTTCGGGATGAGCGTCCTCTCGCTGCTGTTCTGGGTCGCCGTCGTCTGGCTCGTCGTGACCCTGATCCGCAACTCGTCGCGGACCGGCGGCGCACCGCCGGCACCGCCCGCACCGCCGGCCGGACGGCGGGCCGAGGACGTGCTCGCGGAGCGGTTCGCCCGCGGGGAGATCGACGAGGCCGAGTACCACGACCGGTTGCGGGTGCTCCGGGAGACGGCCGCGCAAGAGCCTCGACGGTAGGCTCCGCCGGATGAAGCAGCCCCGGACGCCGTACGAGCTGCTGCGCAGGGCCGTCGCCGAGGACGGGGCGCGCCCCTTCGTGACCCACTACGACGATGCGACCGGCGAGCGGGTGGAGCTGTCGGTCGCGACGTTCGACAACTGGGTGGCCAAGACGGCGAACCTGCTCCAGGACGGCCTGGCGGTCGAGCCGGGCGAGCGGGTCGGCGTCGCGCTGCCGCTGCACTGGCAGGCCCTCGTCGCGCTGACCGCCTGCTGGGCGGCGGGTGCGGTCGCGGTGCCGCTGCGCCAGGATGCGCTGCCGGCGACCGGGCTCGCCGCCGCGTTCGTCGCGGCCGACCGGCTCGGCACGGTCTCGGCCCGCGACGTGCTCGCCCTGTCGCTGCTGCCGCTCGGTGCGCCGCTGCCGCTCGGTGCGCCGCTGCCGGCCGGCGCGCTGGACTACGCCGTCGAGGTGCCGTCGTACGGCGACCGCTTCGCGCCGTACGCCCCGGTGGGGCCGGGCGAGCCGGCTGTCGAGCTGGGCGGCGCGGTGATCGCGCACGCCGAGCTGGTCGAGCGGGCCGGCGCCCATGCGGCGGCCGAGGGGTGGACGCCCGGCGCCCGGCTGCTCACGACGCGGGAGCCGACCGGCGCCATCGGGCTCACGGCCGCGCTGCTAGCCCCGCTGGTGCTCGGAGGCTCCGTCGTGCTGTGCCGCAACGCCGATCGGGGCGCGCTCGAAGGGCGACGATCCGCCGAGCGGGTGACGGCCGAGGTCCACTAGGCTCCGGCCTGAGGCACGACGTGATGCGGGAGGGGTCTACCGGCATGGACAAGGTGGTCCGCGACGCGGCCGAGGCGGTCGCCGACATCCGGTCGGGCGCCTCGCTGGCGGTCGGCGGCTTCGGGCTGTGCGGCGTGCCGATGGCGCTGATCGGGGCGCTGCACGCGGCGGGCGTCGACGACCTCAAGGTCGTGTCGAACAACTGCGGCGTCGACGAGTGGGGGCTCGGCATCCTGCTGATGGACCGGCGCATCAGCCGGATGACGTCGTCCTACGTCGGCGAGAACAAGGAGTTCGCCAGGCAGTACCTCTCCGGCGAGCTCGAGGTGGAGCTCACGCCGCAGGGCACGCTCGCCGAGCGGCTGCGGGCCGGCGGGTGCGGCATCCCCGCGTTCTTCACCGCGACCGGCGGCGGCACCCAGGTCGCTGAGGGCGGCCTGCCGTGGAAGTACGACGCCGACGGCTCGGTCGCGCTCGCCTCGCCGACGAAGGAGACCCGCGACTTCGGTGGCCGCGAGTACGTCCTCGAGGAGGCCATCGTCGCCGACTTCGGCCTGGTGCGGGCCTGGAAGGGCGACCGCTACGGCAACCTGGTGTTCAACAAGAGCGCGCGCAACTTCAACCCGCTCTGCGCGATGGCCGGCCGGGTCACGATCGCGGAGGTCGAGGAGCTGTACGAGCCGGGCCAGCTCGACCCCGACGAGATCCACCTGCCGGGCATCTTCGTCCAGCGGGTGGTCCCGCTGACGGCCGAGCAGCTCACCGGGAAGCGCATCGAGCGGCGCACGACGAGGCCGCGCAGCGGCGGGGAGGCGGGTGCGTGATGGCGCTCACGAGGGAGCAGATGGCGGCCCGGGCGGCGCTCGAGCTCGGCGACGGCCAGTACGTCAACCTGGGCATCGGCCTTCCGACGCTCGTCCCCAACTACCTGCCGGCCGACGTCACCGTCGTCCTGCAGAGCGAGAACGGCATCCTCGGGGTCGGCCCCTACCCGTACGACGGCGAGGAGGACCCCGACCTCATCAACGCCGGCAAGGAGACCGTGACGACGCTGCCCGGCGCGGTGTTCTTCGACTCGGCGCTGTCGTTCGGGATGATCAGGGGCGGCTCGATCGACGCGGCGATCCTCGGCGCGATGCAGGTCAACAAGGACGGCGACCTCGCCAACTGGACCATCCCGGGCAAGATGATCAAGGGCATGGGCGGCGCGATGGACCTCGTGCACGGCGCCAAGCGGGTCATCGTCCTCATGGAGCACGTCGCCAAGGACGGCTCGCCGAAGATCGTGAACGAGTGCTCGCTGCCCTACACCGGCCGCCGGGTCGTGCAGCGGATCATCACCGACCTCGCGGTCGTCGACGTGACCGACGGCGGGCTCGTGCTGCGCGAGCTCGCGCCGGGGGTGACGGCGGACGAGGTGCGCGCCAAGACCGAGCCGGAGCTCGCCGTCGAGAGCGAGCCGGCCGAGATGCGGCTGGGCGCCCTCACCGGCTGAGCTGGCGTCCCGCCGGGCCGGAGCCCTCTCGTCACATCGCATCCCCGCACGGCGTCTGGAGGGGGACCGCCAGTCGGAGGAGCCCGGTGATGATCGACCTCGTCGTGATCGGCCTCGGTTACGTGGGGCTGCCGCTGGCGCGCGGCGCCACCGGGGCCGGGCTCGCCGTGGCCGGCCTCGACGCGTCGGCCGCCGTGGTCGACGGCCTCAACGCCGGCCGCTCGCACGTCGACGACCTCACCGACGACGACGTGCGGGAGATGCTCGCGGGTGGCTTCCGGGCGACCGGCGACCCGCGGGTGCTCGCGGGGGCGGGCACCGCGGTCATCTGCGTACCGACGCCACTGACGCGCGACGGGGCGCCGGATCTCAGCGCCGTACGGGCGGCGGCGGCCACCGTCGCCGCGCACCTGCGCGAGGGGATGCTCGTCGTGCTCGAGTCGACGACGTACCCAGGCACCACCGATGAGGTCGTCCGGCCGATCCTGGAGACCTCGGGGCTCGTCGCGGGGCGCGACTTCCATCTCTGCTTCTCGCCGGAGCGGATCGATCCCGGCAACTCGACGTACGGGCTCGCCAACACGCCGAAGGTCGTCGGCGGCCTGACGCCCGCATGCACCGACGTCGCAGTCGCGCTGTACGGCAAGTTCGTCGAGCAGGTCGTCGTGGCCAAGGGCACCCGCGAGGCGGAGATGGCCAAGCTGCTGGAGAACACGTACCGCCACGTCAACATCGCACTGGTCAACGAGATGGCCGTCTTCTGCCACGAGCTCGGCATCGACCTGTGGGACGTGGTGTCGTGCGCAGCGACGAAGCCGTTCGGCTTCGAGCCGTTCCGCCCGGGCCCGGGCGTCGGTGGGCACTGCATCCCCATCGACCCGAACTACCTGTCGTACAAGGTACGCACGCTCGGCTACCCGTTCCGCTTCGTCGAGCTGGCGCAGGAGATCAACGGGCGGATGCCGGCGTACGTGGTGCGCCGCGCGCAGGACCTGCTGAACGACCACGGCAAGCCGCTGCGGGGCAGCGCGGTGCTGCTGCTCGGCGTCACGTACAAGCGCAACGTCTCCGACCAGCGCGAGTCACCAGCCCGTCCGGTGGCGCGCCGGCTGCTCGAGCAGGGTGCGCAGGTGACCTACCACGACCCGTACGTCGCGGCGTGGTCAGTGGACGGCCAGCCGGTGCGGCGAGCGGTGGAGCTCGACGCGGCCCTGCCGGCCGCCGACGTCGCGATCCTGCTGCAGGACCACGACTGCTACGCGGGCGACGCGCTGGACGGCGCGCGGCTGCTGCTCGACACCCGCGGCCGGGCGAGCGGGGCGGGCGTGGTGCGCCTCTAGCTGCCGTGGCCGGCGAGCTCGCGCGCCTCGGGGTGGCGCAGGCACCAGCCGGCCCAGGCCGAGGCGATCATCTCGCGCAGGTCGTGGCTCGCGGTCCAGCCGAGCACGTCCTCGATGCGGTCGGCCGACGCTACGACGCGCGCCGGGTCGCCCGCGCGGCGGTCGGTGAGGCGCGGCTCGACGGTGACGCCGGCGACCTGGCCGGCGAGCCGTACGACGTCGAGCACGGAGTAGCCCTCGCCGCGGCCGATGTTGAGCACCTGATGGCCGTCCTGGTCCGCAAGGTGGCGCGACGCGGCGACGTGGGCGGAGGCGACGTCGGACACGTGGACGAAGTCGCGCACGCAGGTGCCGTCCGGCGTCGGGTAGTCGCTGCCGAACACCACCGGCGCCTCCCCGGCGGTGAGCCGCTCGAAGGTCATGGGCACGAGGTTGAGCACGAAGTCGTCGCCCAGCTCGGGCTCGGCGGCGCCGGCCACGTTGAAGTACCGAAGGCTCACCGCGCGCAGCCCGTGCGCGCGCACCGCGCCGGCGACAAGCCACTCCCCCACCAGCTTGCTCTCGCCGTACGGGTTCATCGGGTGGCACGGCGTCTCCTCGGTGACGAGGTCGACGTCGGGCATCCCGTACACGGCCGCGGACGATGAGAAGACCAGCCGGCCGACGCCCTCCTCCACCATGACGGCGAGCAGGCCGCGCAGTCCCTCGACGTTCTCCCGGTAGTACAGCAGCGGCTGCTCGACCGACTCGGGGACGACCTTCTTGGCGGCGATGTGCACGACGCCGTCGACGTGATGCTCGCGGATGGTGGCGCGCACGATCTCGGCGTCGAGCACGGAGCCGGTCACGAGCGGCGCGCCGCCGACCCGCTCGGGCCGGCCGGTGGAGAGGTCGTCGAGCACCACCACGTCGGCGCCGGCTGCGGTGAGCGCGCGCACCACGTGCGCGCCGATGTAGCCGGCGCCGCCGGTCACGAGCCACGTCATGGCGTCCACCCTACCGGCGGGCGAAGCGCGACTGGCGCACCCGCCGGGCGGTCTCGACCGCGCGCTGGAGCGCCGGGTGCCGGTCGGTCAGCGTCAGCCCGAGGGTGCCGTCGACGAGCGTGCCGACCAGCTCGCTGCCCACGAGCGGCGCGTACCGCGAGGTGACCGGGGCTCGGATGCCGGCCGGTACGTCGCGCAGGCCGCCGCGCAGCACGATGCCGGTGTCGCGGCGCTCGCCGCCGGCCTCGACGGTCACGACGATGCGGAGCAGCCGGTCCCGCAGGGTGATGCGCTCGGCGACGCGCGCGAGGTCGAGCTCGACCGCGTATTGCAGCGCTTCGCCCCGCAGCGTGGCCTCGCCCGCCGGCAGGTCGAGGCGCCAGCGGGCGCCCTTGCTCACGACGGCGGGGCGCACGGTCGGGGCGGCCGGCGCGGCGGCGAGCCGGCCGAGCAGGTCGGGGATGACGCCGGTGATGCGCAGGACGGCGCCGCGCTGCTCGACGCTCTCGGCGATGTCGGTCAGCGGCAGGCGGTCGAGGGGCGCGTCGGCGAGACCCAGCTCGGTGAGGTCGAGGTCGCCGCGCACCAGGCCGGCGTCGAGCTGGCCGGTGTCGTGCAACTCGCTGACCGCGAGGACGGCCGGCAGGTCCCCGGCCGCCGTCAGCTGCGCGGCGAGGCGGGTGACGAGCCGGGCGTCGGCCGCGCAGGCGTCGAGGTCGATGCCGCGGACGTAGTCGCGGACGAGCGCGAAGAGCTCGATGCGCACGTACCGGTCGTACTGCGGCAGGTCGCGCAGGAACAGTCGCATGTCGTGGTTGAGGAACTTCACGTCCTTGGCGGTCCGCAGTTGCTGTCCGACGTGGTGACCGTCTAGGTAGGCGTCGATGCGGCGGTGAACCTCGATGCGGTCGCGCCAGTTGGCGAGGTCGAGCCGGCGGTTGCTGATGGAGGCCGCGCCGGTCTCCTCGACGACGTTCCAGACGTACACGAGGTGCGGGACGATCGCGATCCGCTCGGCGGTGCAGTAGGCCTCGGTGGTGAAGAGCAGGTCCTCGTAGTGCAGGCCCTCCGGGAAGCGCAGGCCCTGCTGGCGCACGAAGTCGAGCCGGTACAGCTTGTTGGTGCAGATCGTGTCGTACAGCTGGTCCGGCCGGTCGAGGATGCCGTCGAGCACGGCGGCGTGCCGGTAGAGGCGGTCGTACCAGCCGGCCATGCGCTTGCGGGTGACGTGGTAGCGCGCGGCCCGGCCGGCGGCGATGTCGGCGCCGGTGCGCTCGGCGGCGTCGCGCAGCCGGGCGCACGCCCGGCGGTCGAGCACGTCGTCGCTGTCGAGGAACATGACGTACGCACCGCGCGACTGCTCGATGCCGGTGTTGCGCGGGCGGCTGCACCCGCCGGAGTTGGTGGGGAGGTGGACGACGCGGATGCGGCTGTCCGAGCGGGCGAGCTCGTCGGCGACGGCGCCCGTCCCGTCGGTGGAGGCGTCGTCCACGATGACGATGTCGAGGTCGCGCAATGTCTGCCTGGTCACCGACCGCACCGCCGTCGGCAGGTTCGCCGCGTCGTTGTACGCGATGACCACCACGGTGACGAAGGGCCCGCTCACGCCTCGAAGACTAGGATGTCGTACCGGTTGTCGCAGCGAGGGGGACGTGCATGGCGGAGGCGCCGGTCCTGCTGGCCCACCTGAGCGACCTGCACGTCGACGGGTCGGAGCGCAACCTCGCCCGTGCCCGGCGAGCGGTGGACTACCTGGCGGGCTTGCCCGGACGGCTCGACGCGGTGCTGGTGACCGGCGACATCGCCGACAGCGGCAGCGAGCGCCAGTACGAGGAGGTCGCCGGGCTGCTCGCCCCGCTGGCCGACCGCGCCGAGGTACTGGTCTGCCCGGGGAACCACGACCACCGCGCGACCTTCCGCGCCGGGCTGCCCGGCAGCTGGGACAGCGAGCCGGACGACCCACTCGACCAGGCACGGACGGTAAGCGACCTGACGATCGCGGTCTGCGACTCCACGATCGCCGGACGCAACGAGGGTCGGCTCGGCGACGCGACGCTCGACTGGCTGGACGGCGTGCTCGGCGCCGCCGGTGGACCGGCCCTGGTGGCGCTGCACCACCCACCCGCGCCGATCGGCATCCCGTACCTCGACGGCATGCGCCTGCAGGAGCCGGAGCGGCTGGCCGCAGTCATCGGTCGGCATCCCAACGTCGTCGGCGTGCTCTGTGGCCACGCGCACGCAGCGGTGGCGAGCTCGTTCGCCGGGGTGCCGCTGCGGGTAGCGCCCGGCGTGACGTCCAGGGCGATGCTGCCGTGGGAGAGCGACGAGCTCATGGACGAGACCGCGCCGCCCGCCCTCGCCTTCCACCGCTACGCCGACGGGGCCCTCACGACCTACGTCCGGTCGGTCTGAGGCGCCTGGCCGCCCTGCCGCCGCGCGACCACGGATGAGAGCATCGTCCGTAGATGAATGGCGGGAGGTGAAGCCGTGAGCCCGGGGCGGGTGCTCATCTCGTACGCCCATGGCGACCCCGCGCACGAGGAGCAGGTCCGCAAGCTCTGGTTCTTCCTCCGGGGCAAGGGCATCGACGCCAAGCTCGACCTGTCCGCCGACGACGAGCGGCAGGACTGGGCGGAGTGGGCCCGCCGCGAGATACGGGACGCCCAGTACGTGACGTCGTCGCGTCAGCCGAGTACAAGCTGGGGACCGAGGGCGACGCCCCTGCCGGTGAGGGCCGTGGAGTGCGGTGGGAGGCCGCCCTGCTGCGCGAGCTGGTCTACCGGGACCCGGATGCTGCGCGAGCAAAGATCGTGCCGGTGGTGCTTCCGGGGCAACGCGCCGCGGATCTGCCCGAGTGGCTGTTGCCGGTCTGGTTCAGAGCAAACCTAGATGATCGGTGGGCGCCCCAGCCTCGTCATCCGCAACGCCGTGCGCCAGGTGATCGGACGGCGCGGGCCGCAAGGCGTGCGCCAGCCCTCGGCGAAGCCGGTGAACCAGGCGCGCAGCGCGGCCGGCTCGCGCACGCGCACGACGGTCAGCGCCACCCAGTCGAGCAGGTAAACGACGGCCAGCGGCCAGGGCAGCAGGCGGCGAGCGAGCCAGACCCGGTTGCGGGCGTTGAACCGGTAGAAGACGGCGTGCCGGGTGGGCGCGGTCGCCGGGTGCAGCATCTCGATGCTCGCGTCGTAACGGATGCGGTAGCCAGCGTCGAGCGCGCGCCAGGCCAGGTCGGTCTCCTCGTGCGCGTAGAAGAACGCGTCGGGAAACCCACCGCAGCGGTCGAGCACCGTGCGCCGTACGGCGCACGCGCCGCCGAGGAACGTCGTCACGTCCGACGAGCGATGCGGATCGCCGGCGCGCAGCCGCGGGACGTGCCGCCGCGCACCCGGACCGCCGGCCGGGTCGCGCACCCGGAACGACACGATGCCCAGCCGCTCGTCGGCGGCGAACGCCAGCCGCAGCAACGCAACCGCGTCGCGGTCGGCCAGCCGGCCGTCATCGTCCAGGAAGACGATGACCTCACCGGTCGAGGCCCGTGCGCCCTCGTTGCGGCCGGCGGCGATGCCGACGTTGTCCGGCAGCCGCACTACGCGCACCACAGAAGGCAGCCCCGGCACGTCGGCGCCGTTGCCGACGACCACGACCTCGACCGGATCGCCGTCCTGCGCCAGCACGCTGTCGACGGCGGCCGCGAGCTCGGCCGGCCGGTCACCACGAGTGAGGATCACGCAGCAGACCGAAAGCTCCCTCACGACAGCCGCCGGGACGCCAGGATGCTCGCCAGGTGCAGCACGACCATGACGGCAGCAACGACGGCAAGGAGCGCCACCACGACCCGCATCGCGGTCAACCCGCCTCGCAGCTGGTCGACCACGCCGGCCACGAGCACGAGCAGCGACGCCTCGATCGCACCGGTGATCCGGTGCAGCCGCACCGCCGACGCGAAGCGCCGCATCGACGCCACGCGCGCGCTGCGCGGCATCGCGGCGACGTCGGCCACCGCCGGCAGGCCATTCTTGGCGCGCGCCACGTCGACCAGATCGGTCTCGGCCTTCACGAGCACCGCGCACAGCGCGGCGACCAGCCCGAGCACCGCCCACCCGTTCGGCTCCAGGGCCGCCGCGCGGAATCCGACGCCGACCAGGAGCGCGGCCTCGGCGAGGTAGTGCCCCACCCGATCGAGGTAGACGCCGGTGACGCTCGTACGGCCGGTCCACCGGGCGACCTCGCCGTCGACGCAGTCGAGCAAGAGGTACGCCTGCACGAGCAGCGCGGCCAGCAGCGGCCCGGCGACCGTCGGTACGAGCACGGCCGCGCCGGCGGCCACCCCCGCCACGATCATCAGGCCGGTCAGCTGGTTGGGCGTCACTCGCGTACCGACGAGCACGCGGGTGACATGCACGGACGCCCGGCGCATGTAGAGCCGGCCGGCCCAGTGCTCGCCGTTGCGCCGCATCATCGTCGCGTCGGGCTGCGCGACGGTCCGCAGCTCAGCTATCGACGGCCGCGACATAGTCGCCCACGCGCCGCCGGATCTCGTCCGCCGGGAGCTGGAGGTGCTCGAGGATCGTGTAGCGCTCCGGCCGGGTCTGCGGGGCGTACGCGACCGCAGCGGCGAACTGCTCCTCGTCGAGCCCGAGCTCCTTCGGCACCCGCGCGAGCCCGTGCCGCGACAAGCAGCGCGACAGCTGCTCGAACAGCCGCTCGTCGCCGCGCAGGAACGCGGAGAACAGCGCGCACGTGCCGGCCAGCTCGCCGTGGTTGCTGGTGCCCGGATACAGCCGGTCGATGGCGTGCAGGATCTCGTGCTCGCCACCACTGCTCGGCCGGCTCGATCCGGCGACCGACATCGCAAGTCCCGACAGCACGAGCGCCTCGGCGAGCACGGTGAGGAACGCCTCCGAGTCGATCGTGTCGGTGCGGTGCAGCACCGCCTCGGCAGCGGTGCGCGCGAACGCGACCGCCAGCCCGTCGACCGGCTCGCCACGCTCGCGCGACGCGAGCAGCCAGTCGTCGATGGCGGTCAGGTTGCTCACCGCGTCGCCGACGCCGGAGCGAACCAGCTCCGGCGGCGCCTCGCGGACGAAGTCGAGGTCGACGACCACCGCGAGCGGCACCGTCACGCCGAACGAGCCCTTGCCGCCCTCGTGCACCAGCGAGCTCACCGGCGACGCGATGCCGTCGTGCGCGAGGTTGGTGGCGACCGCGACCATGGGCATCGCGATGCGGGTGGCCGCGTACTTCGTGACGTCGAGAATGCGGCCGCCACCGATGCCGACCACCGCGTCGTACGGCCGGGTGCGCAGCTGCGCCTGCAGCTCCAGCGCGGCGTCGACGGTGCCGTCGGTGACCTGGTAGACGTCGGCGTTGGCGAGCGACGGGCGGATCGCCTCGACGATGCGCCCGCCCTGGCCCGGCCCCACCGCCACCGCGACCTGGCCGTCGGCCGAGATGCGCCGGTCGCTGAGCAGCGCGCCCAGCCCCGCGACCGCGCCCGGCCGGATGTCGATGAACAGCGGGCTGGTGACCATCCGCGTCAGTAGTGGCACGCGATCTCCCGCGCTCGGGCGAGGTCGGCGTGGTCGTCCACCTCGACCCACCGCACGTCGCCGATGGGTGCGACGGCCACGACCCCACCGGCATCGACGTACGTCTGGTAGCCATCCTCGTAGTACAGCTGCGGATCGCGCCGCCACGTCTCCTCGAGCGCGGCCGCGAGCGGCGACGCGGCCGCCGGGTCGATCAGCGTCGCACCGATGTACTCGCCGTGCGCATCGGCCGGTGGCATCAGCTTGGTGATGCGGGCGAGGTGACCGCCGTCGTCGAGCGTCACCTTCATCTCCTCCTCGCCGAGCCGCTTCACGTCGTCGACGGCGAGGACGACCGGAGCGGCATCAGCGGCGAGCAGCGTCCTCTCGACGCTCACCGGGTGCACCGTGTCGCCGTTGACCAGCAGCACTCCCTCAGCGAAGAGCTCGCGGGCCAGCCAGAGCGAGTAGCAGTTGTTCCACTCCTCTGCCCGGTCGTTGTGCACCAGCGTCAGGCGCACCGCGTGCCGGCGCTCGAGCTCGTCGACCCGTTCGGCGACCGCCTCCGCGCGGTAGCCGACCACGATGGCGACGTCGCGCAGGTCGACCCGGGCGAGGTTGGCGAGGGCGATGTCGAGGATCGTGACCTCGCCGTCCACGGGGGTCAGCGCCTTCGGCACCGTGTCGGTGTACGGGCGCAGCCGCCGCCCGGCACCGGCCGCGAGCACCATCCCGATCACGAGCCGACTCCCGTCATCCCAGCGCCGATCCTCCGGCGGCGAGCCATCGCCACCAGGCACCCACGCTCTCGACCACGAACAGGGCAGCGAGCGCGCCGGCCAGCGCCGCGAGCACCGGCGCCAGCGCGGGCCCGCCACCGAGAGCCACCAGCGCGATCACCAGCATCCGCACCTCGAACCCGCCGCCCGCGACGGAGAGCCATCGCGGCGGGGCCAGCCGCGCATAGCGCATACGGTACACAAGGTCGTAGTGGTGGAACGACAACGCCGCGAGCAGCGCGTAAGCGGCCGGCAGGGCATGAGCAGCATGAGGCGCGTCGTGACCGGCGCGCGCGGCGACCGCGACGACCATTCCGTACTCGGCGGCCCGCAGCAGCGCGGGCACCAGCCACCACAGCGCCGAGCGGCGGCGCTCCCCCGGCACCGCGAGCAGCACGAGCGCCACCACCGCCACGACCAGCGCGCCGGGACCGATGGCGACGCCGGCCGCCAGCAGGGCCAGGCCGGCCAGCGCCCGCGCGGGGCGCGCACCCGGCAGCGCAGGGACGGCGCGGCGGAGCGCGGCGGCGAGCGCGCCGCCGTCGTCGTACGCGGCCAGCTCAGGCATCGGCCACCGACCGCAGCACCCGGCCGGACAGCGTGTAGGCCGCCGCCAGGCCGCCCCACGCCAGCAGCGCGAGGAAGGCCACCCGCGCCCCGGCGACCGCCGCGCAGAGCGAGATGAGCGCCCAGCGCTCGGCGATCGGCAGGATCACCATCCGCTTCGCGGAGCGCAGCGCGCGGCTCGCGCTGGTGCGGGCCGAGAGCCGGACGGCGCCCTCGCCCAGCCCGGCAGCGCCCGCCGGGCGGCCCTGGCCGGGCTCCGCCCGCGCCGCGAGGGCGTCGCCCTGCTGACCGAGCGGGACGACGGTGACCGGTGCCCGTTCCTCCTGCCGCGCCGCGAAGCCGAAGTCGACCGCGTGCCGGAACACCTGCAGCCCGAGCGCGGCCCCGGCCAGCACCCACACGTCGTCGCCGGTGCGGATCGCACCGACGGCCAGGCCGGCATAGACCGCGTACTCCTTCACCCGGTCCGACGACGCGTCGAGCCAGCCACCCAGCGGCGAGAAGCGGCGGGCATAGCGGGCGACCTCTCCGTCGACGCAGTCGAGCACGAACGACGCCTGCAGCAGCAGCGCACCGGTCACCAGCCACCAGCGGCTCCCGGCCGCGAACGCGGCGGCCGCGGCGATCCCGAGCAGCAGCGACCCCACGGTGACCGCGTTGGGAGCGATGCCGCGCTCGGCCGCCCAGCGCGCGAGGTAGCGCGACCAGGAGCTCACCAGATAGGTGGCGTACGGGCTGTCCTCGGCCTTGACCGCCGCAGCGAGCCGGACGGCCCGCTCGTCCACCGCGGCCGCGTCGGCCAGGGCGCCGGCCGCGTCGGAGGCCGAGCCGGCCAGGCGGACCCGGTAGCCGTCCGCGGCCACCGCCGCGACCGGGGCACCGCCGCGGACGAGCGCGACCGTGAGGACGGCGACCAGGTCGGGCGGCGGGAGCGCGTCGGGCAGCTCGGGAAGGCGGCGCAGCGCCTCGACGGCACCGGCGAGGGCGGCTGGGTCGCGCACCAGGAGCGCACCGGGCGCCACGCCGGTCGCCGCGGTCACCGAGTGCAGCGGCGAGCCGGCGCTGGCGACCGACCCGCGCTCCACCCGTACCCGCCACCCGGGGCCGCTCGACGTGACGAGCGTCGCCGCCGAGCCGCGCGGCTCGGTCACCAGGGTCAGCACCGCGCTCCCGGTGAGGACGACATCGCCGCGCACGAGGAGGACGGCGCCACCGGCCGCTGCGGCGGCCACCCGGTCGAGCGCGGCCCTGGCGCCCGGCACGTCGTCGAGGACCGTCACCGCCGAGCAACCGCCGTCGCGCAGGGCAGTGACGAGGTGCGGCACGGTGACGGGCGTCGCGTCGTCCGCCGACAGGGCGAGCCCGTGCGTGATCACCAGCGCGGTCGTCAGCGGGCCTCTCCCGGTCATCGTGCGCCGTCGCGCCGGGAAGGCGCGCTGGGCGGCACCAGTATGCCGCCGTCGTGCGCCGCCGCGCGGGATGCGCGCGCCGGGGGCCCGACGGCTACCATGCACTCGACGTAGGCCCAGGGCGATGCGGCGCAGCCCCCGCCGTGGCCCGACCCGACCCCCCGCCGGGAGCGATGTGACCACGCCGCCGCCGCACGAGCCCCTGCAACCCGACGAGTCGACCGATCCGAGCCTGCGCCCGGTGAACGACGGGGCGGGCGGGGCGAGCGGCGTCGAGGTGGCCGACGGGGTCGACGGGGTCGACCAGGTCGACGCCGATCAGGCCGACGCAGCCGCCCAGGCGAGCGTCGCCGAGCGGGTGGCCGCCGAGCAGGCCGCCGGGGAGGAGCAGGAGCAGGACTCGCCCGCGCAGGACGCCACCGAGGAGCCGGAGACCGACACCGCCCCCGAGCCGGCCGCCAGCCCGGCGGGGTCGGTGCGCCAGCTGGTCAAGCGCGCCATCAAGGCCAGCCCGTACGGCCGGCGGGCCGCCGAGCAGCGACTGCAGCGCGACGTCATGCGGCTCAGCCTGCGCGACGCCAACGAGCGCCTCGAGTCGATGGTCACCGAGCTGCACCGGCTGCGCGCGCTGGGCTTCGGGCGCCCCGAGCGCGACCAGCCCGGACTCGGCTACGTCTTCATCGTCACGTACGGCCGCACCGGCTCGACCCTGCTCCAGGGGATCCTCACGCACATCCCCGGCTACCTCGTGCGGGGCGAGAACGGCGGCATCGTCTACCAGCTCTACCGGTTCCACAAGGGCGCGCTCGTCCAGCGCGACCGGCTCGCGCGCAAGGTGCCGCTCAACCCGACCCACCCCTGGTACGGCATCGACGGCTACCCCGAGGACCTCGCGCTGCGGCAGCTGCGCCAGCTGGTGCTCGACACGGTCATCAGGCCGACGTCGGCCGCTCGCATGGTGGGCTTCAAGGAGATCCACTGGGACGTGCCCGATCTGCACGACTACCTGACCTTCCTGCGCGCGGTGTTCCCCGGTGCCCGCTTCGTGGTCAACACCAGGGACGTGGCCGGCGTGGTCGCCAGCAAATGGTGGGCCAACCGACCCAATGCGCTGGCCGAGGTGACCCGCCTCGACGAGAAGGTCCGCAAGGCAGCCGCCTTCCTCGGCGACGCCGCCTACCACGTCCACTACGACGACTACGTCGCCGACCCGACGAGCCTGCGCGGGCTGTTCGAGTGGCTGGACGCCCCGTTCAGCGAGCGCCAGGTGCGGGCCATCATGTCCAGGCGGCACTCGTACTGAGCGCCGTACCGCCCGGTCAGCGACGGCTCGCCGCAGCAGCAGCCGGCGGATAGGTGATGTGTACGATGAGATGCGCTGGACGAGGGGAGATTGCGGTGCCCGTGCGGTCCATGCAGGGCGCCGGCCGCGCTCCCGCGAGGCCCGCGGCCGGCCGGCTGAGCGCCGGTACCTGATGGTCGACCTGCAAGCCACCACCGAACCGCCCCGCGCGAGCGGTGCGGCGGCGACCGCCGCGGCCGTCGGCCTCCAGCCGGTGGGGCGCCGCCCGGCGCTGCGCGCCTACCTGGAGCGGGTCTGGGCGAGCCGCTACTTCCTGCGCAAGCTGTCTTACCTGCGCTACCGGGCGAGCAACACCGACGAGCTGCTCGGGGCCGGCTGGAACCTGCTGCGCCCGCTGCTCCAGGCCGGCGTCTACACGCTGATCTTCGGCATCATCCTGGGCGTCGCGCCGTCCGCCGGCGGCCTCGGGCAGAAGATCGTCTTCATCACGGCCGGCGTCTTCGTCTTCAACTACACCTCGCAGTGCATCACCGGCGGCGCCCGCTCGGTCACGAGCAACCTCAACCTGATCCGCGCCCTGCCGTTCCCGCGCGCCGTCCTGCCGATGTCCGCCGTGGTGGTCGACGCCCTCGCCACGGTCCCGGCCTACATCGCGCTCTGCTTCATCGGCCTCGCTGCCCATCCGCCGAGCATCGCCTGGTTGGCGCTCGTGCCGATGCTGGTGCTCCAGACGCTCTTCAACGTCGGCGCGGTCTTCGTCGTCTCGCGGATCACCGTGCATCTGCTCGACTTCGCGCAGTTCCTGCCGTTCCTCACCCGCATCTGGTTCTACCTGTCGGGCGTCTTCTACGAGCTCAACCGCACAGCGACGATCCGCCACCACCCGGCGATCCTGCACCTGCTCCAGCTCAACCCGCCGCACGTCTACATCACGATCGCCCGCGACGCGGTCATCGACGGCCGGTTCGCCTCCCTCCACTGGTGGCTGCTCGGCACCGGCTGGGCGATCGGCCTGTGCCTGCTCGGCTTCCTGTTCTTCTGGCACGCCGAGGAGACCTACGGCCGTGACTGAGATGCGCGAGCAGGGGAGCACCGGAAGCGCGGGAAGCTCCGAAGGCTCCGGAAGCACGGGTGCGGCCGGCGAGGCGATCGCCCCCCGCACGGCCGGCGGAGCTGCCTTCGACATCGACCGGTCGCAGCCGACCGTCATCGTCGACGACCTCCACGTCGACTACCGCGTCGTTCTCGCAGCCGACAGCGACCGGCGGGTCCGGTACGGGCAGCAGCACCGCCGGCTGAAGCGGCTGCTCGCCCGCCGGCGCGTGCAGATCATCCACGCCGTCCGCGGCGTGAGCTTCACCACCTACCGGGGCGAGGCGATCGGCGTCATCGGCCGCAACGGCTCGGGCAAGAGCACGCTGCTGCGGGCCATCGCCGGCCTCATGCCGATCGCGCGGGGCGCGGTCTACGCCAAGGGGCAGCCCTCGCTGCTCGGCGTCAACGCCGCGCTCGTGCCCGCGCTGTCGGGCGCGCACAACGTCGAGCTCGGCTGCCTCGCCCTCGGCATGAGCCCCGAGGAGATGCGCCGCCGCTACGACACGGTCGTGAAGTTCTCCGGCATCCGCCCCGACCGCATCAACCTGCCGATGAAGGCGTACTCGTCCGGCATGTCAGCCCGGCTGCGGTTCGCGATCGCGCAGTCGGCGGTGCCCGACGTGCTGCTCATCGACGAGGCACTGGCGACCGGCGACCGGCAGTTCAAGCGGCGGTCGGAGCTGCGCATCGAGCAGCTGCGCAAGGAGGCCGGCACGGTCTTCATCGTCAGCCACTCCAACGCTGACATCCTCAAGATGTGCAACCGGGCGCTCTGGCTCGAGGACGGCGAGCTCGTCATGGACGGACCGGTCGACGAGGTCGTCGGAGCCTACGAGGAAGCCACCGACGACTGATCCGGCGCCCCGCTCGCCCCGCTCGCCGGCTGGGGCGGGCGGGCCGGCGGCAGCGACATGCCGCGCAGCGCCGATGACAGGAAGCCGGCCGCCCACGACATGTGCATCGTCACGAGCACCGGCGCCAGCCGGACGAGCGCAGGGCCGGGGAGGTCGCGGCCGATGCCGATCGAGCCGGCGGCGACGCCGGCGACGTACGCAGCCGGCACGACGAGGCCGACCGGATGGCCCACCGCCGCGACCACTGCGCCCGCGATGCAGGCGAGCAGCGCCGCGGGCGGGGCGAGGTACCTGCCGCGCACCGAGCGGGGGTGCTGCCTCGTCACCATCCAGCGCCAGCGCCCGTAGTTGAAGTACTGGTCGGCGAGGGCCCGCACGGTGGGGCGCGGCCGGTACGTCACGCGCAGCTCCGGATCGAACCACACCGTCGCGCCCAGCTCGCGCAGCCGGACGTTGAGCTCGTAGTCCTGGGCGCGGGTGAACCGCTCGTCGTAGCCCCCGAGCCGGGTCAGCAGCTCGCGGGGGAAGACGCCGAGGTAGACGGTGTCGACCGGCCCGGCCTGCCCGCCGGTGTGGAACCGCGCACCGCCCACGCCGAGCCATGACGTCATCGCGCGCGCGACGGCCTGCTCGAACGGCGTCTCGCCCTCGGCGGCCATGACCCCGCCGACGTTGCCGGCGCCGGTCTCCAGCAGCACCTGCACCGCTCGCTTCAGGTATCCCGGGGGCAGC
Organism: Frankiaceae bacterium; assembly: GCA_045807125.1. GTDB lineage: Bacteria > Actinomycetota > Actinomycetes > JAWWOL01 > JAWWOL01 > JBJMHZ01. Next base: position 25,549 of record JBJMHZ010000043.1, on the reverse strand, counting down.
ATCGCGTGACCGTCGACGCGCGCGACGGTCCCGTGCCTGGTGGCGGACAGCGCGAGGTTGAGCCCGTTGGGAGTGCGACCGGTCGGGCTGGCCACCACCCGCACCCGGGAGTCGGCGCGCGCCAGCTCGGCCGCGATGTCGCCGGTGCGGTCGCTCGACGGCCCGACCGCGATGACCACCTCGAGAGGAGCCGGGTAGTCCTGCCCCAGGATCGCGGCGACGGACGCGGCCAGGTGCCGGCGCTCGTTGCGCACGCACATGATCACCGACACCGGCGGCCACGGGCCTTCCCGCCCGCCGGCGGTCGTCTCGGCCACGCAGTGCACCTCTCTCGCCGGGCGGCGACACGTCGGGGCGGCGCTCGACGAGCCGGTCGCAGGTCACACCCACGATAGACTCAACGGATGGCCCACCAGAGCGGCACCGGCCGGCGTGCCGCGGCACCGGCGACGGCTCCGCAACCGGCACCGGCCACGCGACCGCCGTGGGTGCGCCCGCTCCAGGCGCTCGCCGCCGCGCTCTCGGTCGTCGTCGTCGTGCTGAGCGGGACGGCCTACCTCGGGTTCCAGCACTACGCCGGCAAGCTGCGCCGGATCGACAACGTCTTTCCCTCCGGCACCGACCGCCCGGCTCAGAGCGCCGCCGGCTCGGAGAACTTCCTCCTGGTCGGCTCGGACAACCGCGACCAGCTCAGCAAGGCCGACCAGCGCAAGTACCACCTCGGGCACGACGCCGGCCGGCGCTCCGACACGATGATCATCCTGCACGTCTCGAAGCAGCGGAACCGCGCGGTGCTCATCAGCCTGCCCCGCGACTCCTACGTGCAGATCCCGGCCTACACCGACGCGCAGGGCCGGCGGCACCCGGCGCTGCACAACAAGCTCAACGCGGCGTACTCGTACGGCGGCCCGCGGCTCACCATCGCGACGGTGGAGCGCGCCACCGGCATCCGCATCGACCACTACGTCGAGATCAACGTGCTGGGCTTCGCCAAGATGGTCGACGCGCTCGGCGGCGTCGACGTCTGCCTGGCGAAGCCGGCCAACGATCCCAAGAGCGGCCTGCACCTGAAGGCCGGGCACAGCCACGTCGGCGGCGTGCAGGGCCTCGCGTTCGTCCGGGCCAGGTACACCCTCGGCGACGGCAGCGACCTCGGCCGCATCAAGCGCCAGCAGCAGTTCCTCGGCGCGATGCTGCGCAAGGCGCTGAGCCTCGGTATCCTGCTCGACCCCGGCAAGCTCGACAACTTCCTCAACGCCGCGCTTGCCGCCGTCCACGTCGACCGCGAGCTCAGCGTCGGCGACCTGCGCACGCTCGCGCTGACGATGCGCCACCTCGACCCCAAGCACGTCACCTTCACGACCGTCCCGCTCGCCGACACCGACTACCGGCCGGGCGGGGTCGGCTCCACCGTGCTGTGGGACAGCGGGCTGGCGAGCGGCCTGTTCGGCGCCGTCAACCACGATCGGCCGATCAACGCCGCCACGTTCAAGGTCCACCGCCCCACCGTGCCGCCCTCGCAGGTCTCGGTGCGGGTGCTGAACGGCACGTCGACCGGTGGCCTCGCGGGGCGGGTGAGCGCGGCGTTGCAGGCCGGCGGTTTCCGGGTCGGCCCCGCAGGCAATGCCGACAACCACGGCTACGCCCGCACCGTGATCCGGTACGGCACCGGGCAGGTGGCGGCCGCGCAGACCGTGAAGGCGGCGCTGCCCGACGCGACGCTCCAGCCCGACCCGAGCGGCGGCAGCGGCATCGTCGTCGTGCTGGGCAGCAGCTACGCCGGCGTGCAGGCGGTCAGCGTGGCGCCGACCAGCGGCAGCAGCAAGCCGTCCGTACCGACCAGCACCGCAGCCGACGATCCTTGTGCGTAGGCAACGGTGAGCCAGCCGAGCGAGCCGCCGAGGAGGCCCGTGCCGCAGCACGCCGATGATCCCGACGTCAGCGTCGTCGTCATCGTCTACAACGACGCCCGCAACCTGCCGCGCGCGGTCGGATCGGTGCTCGCGCAGACCCTGCGCAACCTCGAGATCGTCATCGTCGACGACGCGAGCACCGACGACACGCCGGCGGTGGCGCAGCGGCTCGCGGCGGAGCGCCCCGAGCGCATCCGGATCGTCCGGCTGCCGGAGAACAGCGGCGGGTGCAGCCGCCCGCGCAACGTCGGCATCGAGAGCGCCCGCGGTCGCTACGTGATGTTCCTCGACAGCGACGACGAGCTCGACCGGCATGCGTGCAAGACGATGCTCGTCACTGCCGAGGACACCGGCGTCGACATGGTGGCCGGGCAGATCGTCCGCGTGCACCTCGACCGGCACCACAGGACGACGCGGTGGTTCAAGCACGTCTATCAGCGCTCCGGCGTCTACGCGTCGATCCGCGACTACCCGGAGCTGTTCGACGACATGCTCTCGACGAGCCGCTGCTACCGGCGGCAGTTCCTGCTCGACAACGACATCCGGTTCCCCGAGGGCGTGCTGTACGAGGACAGCGTCTTCACCACCCGCGCAAACCTCGCCGCCCACGGCATCGCGGTCATCCCGCACATCGTCTACCGGTGGTACGTCACCACCAAGGCGCCGACGCTGTCCATCACCAACCGGCGCCACGAGTTCAAGAACTTCTCCGACCGCATCCGCGTCCACCGGCTGATCGACGAGCTGCTCGACGAGGGCGGCACGCCGGACATCAGGCGGGTGAAGGACTCCCGCTTCCTCCGGCACGACCTCCGGCTCTACCTGAACGAGCTGCCGGACCGCAACGCCGCGTACCAGCAGGACTTCCTGCGCCTCGCCGGGGACTACCTCGACACGATCGACCCGACGATCCTCGACGAGATCAGCCCGGTGCTGGCGATCGCGGCGTTCATGACCCGGCAGCGCGATCTCGCCGGCGTGCTGTCAGCGGTCGACTACCTCAACCGGTCCGAGAAGCTCTCGACCCGGCTGGTGCTCCGCGACGGCCGGGTCTACTGGACCGACCGCTACCTCGACACCGAGGAGGGCCGCCGCTACCTCGACGTGACCGAGCTCGGCCTGCACTCCGCCCCGCTGCAGAAGCTGCACCTCTACGATCGGCTCACGAGAGTCGAGGCCGACGGCGAGGCACTGCTCCTCGAGGGCGAGATCCTCAACCAGCTCGACCGCATTCCCCGCGATGGCTTCCGCCTCGAGCTGGGCTTCAAGAACCGGCGCCAGCGCGGCAAGCAGCGGGCGTTCGTGCCCGCCGAGCTGGTCGCGCACGACGGCGACACCATCCGGTGGCGGGCCCGCGTGCGCATGAACGACGTGGTGCGCTCGAGCGGCCTGCGCAACTCGGTGTGGGACGTCGTCATGCGCATCACGGTCGGCGCCGACCGCAACGTGTCGACGCTCACCGCCGACCGCGAGCGGCACGCCGGGCTGACCGTCCCGATCCGCACGCTCACCGGCGCCCTCGGCGGTGACCTGCTCGAGACGTACGTGACGACCAACGGCAACCTCGCCTTCAAGCTCACCGCCGGCAACCCGGCCGCGCGCTCGGCGCGCCGGGCCACCGGGACGGTCCTCGCGACCGAGCGCGGGACCAAGGCCCGTCAGCTCGCCGTCCGGCTCGCCGAGGCCGCCCGCAAGCTGCCGAACGATCCGCACGTCAAGCGCGCCGTCTACGAGCGAGCGCTCGTGCGGCTGCCGATCAGGCGCGGCCGCATCGTCTTCGAGTCGCACCTCGGCAAGCAGTACAGCGACAGCCCACGGCGCATCTACGAGGAGATCCGGGCCAGGGGCCTGCCGTACGAGTGCATCTGGGGCTACGCCGGCAGCCCGCAGGGCTTCCCCGCCGACGCCACTCTCGTGCGCCGCTACAGCTGGCGCTACCTCGTCGCGCTCGCAACGGCCGAGCACTGGGTCGACAACGCCGGGCTCCCGCCGATGGTGGTGAAGCGCCCCGAGCAGACCTACGTCCAGACGTGGCACGGCACCGCGCTCAAGGTGATGGGGTTCGACGTCCCTAGCGTGAAGCGGTCGTCCAAGGACGAGCTTGACGCCCTTCAGCGCCAGGCCGACCGCTGGGACTACTTCCTCGTCCGCTGCGAGCATGACGTCGAGACGCTGCTGCCGGCCTTCCGCGCGCGGGCCGAGCCGCTGCGCTACGGCTATCCACGCAACGACGTGCTGGTGACCGCCGCGGCGCCGGGGGGGCGCGGCGAGCGGCTGGCCGCCCTCGGCCTGCCCACCGACCGGCGCATCGTGCTGTACGCGCCGACGTTCCGCGAGGGCGCGTCCGGCGGCAGGCGGCGCTTCCAGATGCCGATCGACCTCGACCGGTTCGCAGCCGAGCTCGGCGACACCCACCTGCTGCTCGTCCGCCCGCACTACCTCGACCGCTACGCGGTGCCACCCCGCTACGGCGCCTGCGTGCGCAACGCGTCGTCGGTGCACGACGTCAGCGAGCTGCTCGCCGTCGCCGACCTGCTGGTGACCGACTACTCGTCGGTGATGTTCGACTTCGCGGTGACCCGCCGGCCGATGGTCTTCTTCACCTACGACTACGACGACTACGTGGGTGCCACCCGCGGCACCTACGTCGACCTCGCCGACGTCGCGCCGGGGCCCCTGGTGACCACCTCCGACGAGCTGATCGACGCCGTCCGCGACAGCGACGGGTGGACCGCTAGCTACGCCGACCGCTACGCCCGCTTCGTCAAGCGCTTCGCCGAGTACGACGACGGGCACGCCGCCGAGCGGGTCGTCGACCGCTTCTTCGGCGCGGGCAAGGCGGCCGGCGCATGACCGAGCCCGACGGCGTGGCCGAGCCTGACGGCGTGGCCGTGACCGCGCGCGACGTCTTCATCGTGTGCAACGACGTCGAGGGCCTGGGTGGTGTGCAGCGATTCGCCCGCATCCTCGCCGCGATGCTGACCGGACTGGGGCACCGCGTGCGGCTCGTCGGCATCACGCACCCCGACGAGGTGCACGCGTACGACGACGCCACGTACGAGACGCACGTCCTGCACGAGCGCCGCCCGCCCGGCCCCGTCCACGGCAGATGGTGGCGGCGCTACCGGCCGGGTGCGGTGCTGCGCAACGCCCGGCGCCGGGCCTGGGTGCGCAGGGGCGCCTCCTCGCTGTCCAGGCTGCTGTCGACGGCCGCCCCCGGTGGCGTCATCGTCTGCCCGCAGGTGTGGGCAATGGAGTGGGTCGCCGCAGCCGACCGGCACGGCATGCCGGTCATCGGGATGAGTCACGAGTCGTACGCGGCGTCCAAGGCGACGACGCGCTACGCCCGGGTCAAGAAGCACTTCGCGCAGGCCGACCGCCTGCTGCTGCTCACCCAGGCCGACGCCGACGCGTGGGCCAACGACGGCATGAGCAATGCCGGCGCCATGCCCAACCCGGTCACCATCGCGCCCGGCCGCACGTCGTCCCTCGACGCGAAGGTCGTCATCGGGCTCGGCCGGCTGTCCCACGAGAAGGGCTTCGACCTGCTCGTCGAGGCGTGGCGGCTCGTGGCCCGCGACCATCCCGGCTGGACGCTGCGCCTGTACGGCAGCGGGCCGGAGGAGGACGCGCTGCGCCGGCAGGCGTCGGACGCCGGGATCGAGGGCTCGGTCGCCTTCATGGGGCACACCGACGACGCTGCCGCGGCGCTCGCCGGATCGTCGGTCCTCGCGCTCCCCTCGCGGGCGGAGGGCTGGCCGCTGGTGCTCGCCGAGGCGATGTCGGTGGGGGTGCCGTGCGTCGCCTTCGACTGCGCGCCCAGCATCCGCGAGATCATCGCCGACGGCGACGACGGCTTCGTCGTCACGTCCGGCAACGTGGCGAGCCTCGCCGAGGCGCTGCAGCGGGTCATCGCCGACGGCGAGCTGCGGCGGGCGATGGGCAAGCGAGCGCTGGTGAGCGTACGACGGTTCACTCAGGACGCGGTCGCGCTGCGCTGGCAGCGCGAGCTGGACAACCTCTTCCGCTGACCTTCGGTCCGGTACGTCAGTCCCGCTCGCAGCATCGACTGAGTCCTGTTACGCAGTACTGACAGGGACGCATCATCGCCACCCGCTCCAGCGCGACGATCGTGTCGCTCTCGCGGCCCATGGTCTTGAGCACGGCGGCCAGCTCGCGCCACACGAGGGCCGCTTGGCGTCCGGCGCCGTACGACTCGAGGGCCGCGGCCGCCTTCTCGTAGGCGGTCACCGCCTCATCGGCGTAGTCATCGGCCAGCAGCGCGGCGGCGAGCACGGCGGGGGCACGGGGGGGCACGGTCGTTCAGCTCCGCTCTCGCGACCGCCTGATCGCTTCCCTGCGGGCGAGCCGGCTCTCGCGCCGGATGCCGGCCTCGCGGAAGCGGCGGTGGTCCTCGGCGGTCTCGGGCAGCACCGGCGGCACCCGCCGCGGCCGCTCGTCCTCGTCGACGCCGACGTAGACGACGTACGCGGACGCGACGTGGGTGGCCGGGCCGAGCTCGTCCCAGCGCTCGGCGGTGATGCGCACGCCGATCTCCATCGAGCTGCGCCCCGCCCAGTTCACCTGCGCCGAGGCCCGCACCAGATCGCCCACGTGAACCGCGACCAGGAAGACCATCTCGTCCATCGACGCGGTCACCGCACGCCCGCCCGAGTGCCGGGCTGCGACCACGCCGGCCACGTCGTCGACCAGCTTCATGATGACGCCGCCGTGCACGTTGCCGTGCAGGTTGGTGTCGAGATCGGCCATGATGCGGCTGAGCGACGTGCGCGTCGCCGACACCGGCCGTGGCTCGCCCGCGTCACCCGAGTCGGCTGCGTCGGCTGCTCCCTGCGTCTTCGCCATCGCGCGCAGCCTATCTCCCGCACCGCGCGTGCCCACCGTGGCGCACCGCGACGCCGAGAAGGGCCCCGAGCTGGGCTCGCGGGCCTTCTCAGGATCGTGCGGCGTACCGGTCAGTCGTGCCAGGGACCGTACTGCTCGTCCTCGGCGCGCCTGCGCACGGTCGTGCCGTGCACGGGGTGGTGAGCGTCAGACACGCGTCACCTGGGTGGCCTGGGGACCCTTGGCCCCCGGAGCCTCGGTGAACTGGACGTGGTCGCCCTCGTTCAGGCTGCGGAACCCGTCGCCGACGATCTCGCTGAAGTGGACGAACAGGTCCTTGCCCCCGCCCTCCGGCGTGATGAAGCCGTAGCCCTTCTCGCCGTTGAACCACTTCACGATGCCTTGCGTCATCTCGTCTCCTGCTGGCTTGCACGCCCCCGGTGGGGGCTCGTCGCCGCGGTGCTTTCGTACTGAAAGCAAAACGCCCGCGTGAGAATCCCGCGGGCACTGATGCACGAAGCACTGAACGCACTGACGAGAACTACGACTGCTGTCACCTTACCGTGCCGAGCGGCGATTGCCCAGCCCATGCGCCTGATCCACGTATATTCCACTCACTCGTGATGATTCGGACGCACTTCTCTTGCTATCTGCGCTCGCCCCGCTACTATCCGACGGGTCCTCGCGGGGCGGCCGACGGGAGGCCGTCCTGAGCGTGCGGGATTCGTCCTGCCGAGGGCTCAAGACCGTCCTGTCCCCGTCCGATGGGAAGCGCATGACGTCGCTCCGACTTCCGGTCGCCTTGCTCGGCGCTACGCTGCTCGCCACTGTTGCCGTTCCCGCGCACATCGGCTCGTCAGCCCCTGCCCGCGCCGGGCGCACCGCCTCCGCCGCCCCTGCCCCCTCCGCCGTGCGCCCCGCGCCCGCGATGGCGCTGCGCTCGACCATCCATCCAGTGCTGTTCGGCTTGCTGGATCCCAACGATGACGCCCGCCACCTCACCGAGAACCAGCTCAACGTCAACTCGGCGCTGGTCGGCTACTTCCACGGCTGGGACCGCACCCGCGGCTTCCCGCAGATGGTGCACATGCGCAACGACGGCGCCGTGCCCATCATCGCGTGGATGCCGAAGACGCCCCTCGACGACATCCTGAACGGGTCGTGGGACGGCTACATCCGCAGCTGGCTCGCCGGCGCCCGCGACTGGGGCCACCCGGTCATCATCCGGCTGATGCCCGAGATGAACTGCACCGAGGTCTACGCGATCGGGCACGACGGCAACACGTCGGCCAAGTTCGTCGCCGCCTGGCGCCATATCGTGACCATCGGCCGCAACGTCGGCGCCACCAACGTGAAGTGGATGTGGAACCCCAACCGAGCCTTCAAGGGCTCGTACGCGCTGAAGCCGATGTGGCCAGGGCGCACGTGGGTCGACTGGATCGGCATCGACGGCTACAACTACGGCACCAAGGACCACGGCGGCTGGCTGTGGTTCAAGGAGCTGTTCGGCCCCACCAAGAAGATCATCCGCAGCTTCGCGCCGTACAAGCCGATGATGGTGGCCGAGGCCGGCAGCACCACCGGGCGATACAAGCCGGCATGGATCAACGGCATGTTCAGCGCGGCACCGGCCATGGGCTTCAAGGCCCTGGTCTACTTCGACTACAAGCTGGCGCGCGACTGGCGGCTGGCCAGCTCGTCGGCATCGCTGGCCGCGGCCAGGAGCGGCGTCCACCAGTCGACGTGGACCGGGTACCTGCCGCCCGTCGTCTCGCAGACCAAGATCGAGTACTTCGTGAGGAACGGGCTGTAGCTCGCGCCCGGCACTCATGCACGCCGCAGCCCGGTGACCCCTGGTCCCGGGCTGCGGTGGCGCACCGGGACCACGAGAGGCTGCTCACCGGCGCGGCGGCTGCACCGTCCACGACAGCCTGACGACCTCGCCGAGGCTGACGATCGCGCCTGCGCGATGTCGGTCACCACCAGGTAGGTCAGCGGGCCTCGCCGGCGTCGACGGCCTCGCCCGCCTCGGCGAGCATCGCCGTCACCATGGCGCGGGCGGCCCACCGCATCGTGCGCTCCTCCGCCGCGGGATCGAGGCCGGCGACGTCGCGCAGCACGACCATCGCCTCCCAGCCGAGCACCACGGACAGGCCGGCCACCAGGCGGGCGAACTGCTCGCCGGCGAGGCGCGGGCGCAGGGGCTCGACGGCCCGCTCGATCCATTGCCGGCGCCGGTAGCCACGCCGTACCCCGTCCGAGCCCTGCTCGGCGTCGACCGTCAGCCGGATGATCTTCCGTCCCAACGGCAGGGTGTCCGGCGCCAGCTCGACGAACGCGCGGACCAGCCCGTCGACCCGGGCGAGGACGTCGTCGCCGTGCCGGTCCGGATCGAGCAGCGCATCGACCGCACCCTCGCTGAGCAGCCCGGCCGTCGCGTCGAGCAGCAACTGGTCGAGGGTCGGGAAGTGCATGTAGATCGTCCGCCGCGACACGTCGGCCGCCGCCGCGATCTCGTCGATCGACGGCGTCCGGCCGTCGGCGAGCAGCCGCTTGGCCGCCGCGACGATCGCGTCGCGCGTCCGGCGCCGCTGCGCCACCCGCCCCTGCGAGGGCCGTCCGGACGACTGGCCCCGCCGATCCGGGTCCACTGCTTGACGCGTCGCCATGGGCTTAGTATAACCATGTGCAGTCATTGCACACTAGTGCAAACAACTGGGAAGAGGCTGCTGTCATGATCAAGTTCATCAACCTGTTCGAGGTGCCTCCGGGACGCGACGAGGAGTTCCTCGCACTGTGGTCCGAGGTCAACGAGCACATGCGGGCCAAGCCCGGCTACGTCTCGCACAAGCTGCACCGGGCCACGTCGCCCGACGCGCGCTACCGCTACGTCAACTACGTCGAGTGGGAGTCCCCCGAGCACTGGGCGGCCGCCCACGACAAGGGTTTCCGCGAGCGGGTCGGCCGGGCCGGCTGGGCCGGCATCACCACGACGCCGGCGCTGTACGACATCGTCCACGAGGCCAACGCGCAGGACGGCATCGTCACCGAGCTGATGGCCGCCCTACCGGCCTGATCCCGACCGGAGAGGGCTCACCGGCGCGCCGCCGGTGAGCCCTCTCCGGCGCACGGGTGCGCTGGCGTGCGTCAGCTCGGGCTGAGCGTTCAGGCTGAGCGCCGCGTGACCCACCAGTAGCAGCCGCCGGCGCACGCGAGGGCGAGGGCCAGGAAGATGCCGGCCTCGAGCCACTGGAAGGTCCAGTACCTGCTGGCGGGTTGGTAGGTGACCAGGAGGTGGTACGTCCTCGCCACCTGCGCCAGGCACGCGCGCTCGGCGTCCGGGCCGCCAACCTTGGTGATGCCCGGGCCGGGTGGGGGTGGTGGCAAGGCGTCGACGTTGGGACAGTGCTGGTGCAGGAAGGCGGAGAGCTCGCCGGAGCTGAGCCGGTGCCCGGCACTGGTCACGAGATGGCTGGACAGCGTCCAGGATCTGGGTGGGCCCTCTCCTTTCACGAAGAGTTGCAGAGGTCCGCCGTTGCTCGACCCGATGCCGAGGTGGACGGGGGCTGCTGGGCCGGCACCCAGCAGCGACAGCGTCTTGCGAACGGGTGCCAACAGGTGCGGCCGGATCCAGATCGAGATGGCGATGCGAACGAGGACGAACACGCCGAGCGTGGCCGCCATCGCCGGGACGGTGCGGCGGATGACCGCACCGACGAGGGCGCCGAGCGCGAACGCGAACACGGCGTAGGCGATCGGCGCAACGTCCCGGCGATCGAGCACCGCGTACGGGTTCGCACCTCCGACATGGTCGGGCGCGCGGTACCACCAGGTGATGGTGAGGGTGAGCAGCCCGGCCACGGTCACGGCGGCGAACCCGCCGAGAGCGAGCTTGGTGACGAGCCACCGCGAGCGGGGCACGCTCTGGGTCCACGCAAGTCGATAGGTGCCGGTCTCGAGCTCCCGCGCCACCAGCGGCGCCCCCCAGAAGATGCCGAGCAACGCCGGGACGGCTCGCGCCAAGATGTCGAGCGCCTGCTCCATGACGGAGTCGTGCGACAGGTACTGATCGATGGCGAAGCCGCAGCCGGTCGTGCAGTGGGCGACCAGGCTGTGGAAGAGGTGCGACATCTGGATACCGGTGACGGCCGCCACGACGGCGAGCGCGGCGAGCATGGCGGCCGCGACGAGCGTCTGCGTGCGGGACTGCAGCCAGGCGAACCGGGTCATGGCGCCACCGTCAGACCGCTTGGGGAAGCGATGGCGCCGTCGCGCGCCTGACGCATGTAGGCCAGGACGAGGTCGTCCAGAGTGATCGGTGTGACGGTCCACGCCGGGTCGAGGACCGGGCCGTCGGTGCGCACCAGCAACGTCGTCTGCTTCTCCGCGTGGCTCTCCTCGATGACCGGCTGGTTCGCCGGCATCCGGAAGGTGCCTCGGCGCGGGCCGGTCAGCCGGTGGTGCGAGGCGAGCAGCTCATCGACGCCCCCGGTGAGGGCCACGCGTCCCGCGATCAGGACGACCAGGTAGTCGCACACCCGCTCCAGGTCCGCGATCAGATGCGAGGACAGCACGACCGTGACGCCGTGGACGGCGACGACCTCCATCAGCGTCTGCAGGAACTCTCGACGCGCGAGCGGGTCGAGGGCGGCGACCGGCTCGTCCAGGACCAGCAGCTCCGGCCGCTTCGCCACCGCGATCGTCAGCGCGAGCTGCGCACGCTGACCGCCGGACAACGTGCCGGCGCGCTGGCCAAGGTCGAGCCCGAGCTCCCCGATACGTGCAGCGGCGTAGCCGGCATCCCACGTCGGGTTCAGCCACTCGCCCATCTGCAGGTGCTGGCCGACCGTCAACCGCGCGTAGGTCGGGCTGTCCTGTGCGAGGAACCCGATGCGTGCCATGACGGCCGGACCGGAGCGCGGTCGTTCGTCCAGCACGGAGATCGCGCCTGCGCTCGGTGCGATCAGACCGACAGCGAGATGCAGCAGGGTGGACTTCCCGGCACCGTTCGGGCCGACCAAGCCGACGACGCGCCCGGTCGGGATCGACAGCGTGCACTCGGTCAGTGCCCATCGCCTTCCGTAACGCTTGCCCAGGCCCACGGCCTCGATCGCGGCGGTCATGCAACCCCCTCATCCACGAAGCGCTCACGGAACGAGGTGCGGTAGATGGCCTCGATCTCCGCCGCGCTCAGGCCCGCCTCCCGTGCCGAGCGGAGCCACGTGGCCATCGATCTGCGGAACCTCACGAGCGTCGCCGGATCGGTCCGCGGCAGGCGCCCGACGATGAACGTGCCGAGACCCGGCCGCGCGCGCACGAGCCCCTCCCGCTCGAGGTCGCGGTACGCCTTCAGCACCGTGTTCGGGTTGATCGCCAGCGAGGATACGACCTGCTGCGCGGTCGGCAGCTGGTCACCGGGCTCCAGCAGCCCGAGGTGCAGCGCTTGATGCACCTGCTGCACCAGCTGCACGTACGTCGGCACCCCGGACCCGGGGTCCAGATGGAACTCGATCATTCATCACTTCCACTATCTACTTAGCAGAAGGGTGATGGACGAGAAGGCCGTTGTCAAACCCCTGCGCACCAACCGGCCGGCGCGGGCGTCAGGCGCCCGGCAGGCAGCAGGCATCGGGAACCGGCTGGCACGTGCCGCCCGGCCCTCCCGGAACTGGGTCAGCCCTTGAGGAGGTTGCGGGCCATCACCACGCGCTGGATCTGGTTGGTGCCCTCGTAGATCTGGGTGATCTTCGCGTCGCGCATCATCCGCTCGAGCGGGTAGTCGCGGGTGTAGCCGTACCCGCCGAGCAACTGCACGCCGTTGGTCGTGACCTCCATCGCTACGTCGCTCGCGAAGCACTTCGCCGCTGCCGAGATCCAGGTGAGGTCGGGCTCGCCCCGCTCGGCCTTGGCCGCGGCCCCGTAGATGAGCTGCCGGGCGGCCTCGGTGCGCATCGCCATGTCGGCGAGCATGAACTGCACGCCCTGGAAGTCCGCGATCGGCCGGCCGAACTGCTTGCGCTCCTTGACGTAGCCGATGCAGTAGTCGATCGCCCCCTGCGCGATGCCGAGCGCCTGCGCCCCGATCGTCAGCCGGGTGTGGTCGAGCGTCCGCAGCGCGGTCTTGAAGCCGGTGCCCGGCTCGCCGATCATCCGGTCGGCCGGGATGCGGACGTTGTCGAAGTACAGCTCGCGGGTCGGCGAGCCCTTGATGCCCATCTTCTTCTCGGGCGCGCCGAGGGCGAAGCCCTCGTCGTCGGCGTGCACGACGAACGCCGAGATGCCCCGCGCGCCCGCACCGGGATCGGTGACGGCCATGACGGTGTAGTACTTCGAGACGCCGGCGCCCGTGATCCAGCGCTTGGCGCCGTTCAGCACGTACGCGTCGCCGTCGGCGACCGCCCGGGTCCGCATCGCCGCCGCGTCGCTGCCGGCCTCGGGCTCGGACAGCGCGTACGAGAACATCGCCTCGCCGCTCGCGACCTCGGGCAGGTAGCGCTGCTTCACCTGCTCGGAGCCGGCCAGCAGCATCCCCTGCGTACCGAGCTTGTTGACCGCCGGGATGAGCGACGACGCCGCGCAGGCCCTGGCGACCTCCTCGACCACGATGGCGGCGGCGATGGCGTCGGCGCCCGCTCCGCCGTACTCCTCGGGGACGTGCACCGCGTGCAGGTCGGCCCGCACCAGCTCCTTGTAGACGTCCCACGGGAACTCGGCCGACTCGTCGATCGCGGCCGCCCGGGGGGCGATCTTGTCGTCGGCCAGCTCGCGCACCGTCCGGCGGAGCAGCCGATGCTCCTTTGGGAGGGTGTAGAGCTCGAAATCCGGGTGATTCACCTGCTCATCGTACGAACGCGGAGGCCTCCCGGGAGCCAGGGTGCACCGTCGATAGCATGGGCGCAGCGATCACCGGACAGGCATCGGGCGAAGCACCGGACGAAGGGACCTCGGAGTGGCGCTCCGGCTCACCGTCCTCGGCACCGGCTACCTGGGTGCGACCCATGCCGTCTGCATGGCCGAGCTCGGGTACGAGGTGCTCGGGATGGACGTCGACGCGGCGAAGATCGAGGCCCTGTCGGCCGGCACCGTGCCGTTCTGGGAGCCCGACCTCGAGCCGATGCTGCGCGCTCACCTCGCCAGCGGGCGATTGCGGTTCACCACGTCGTACGAGGAGGTCGCCGGCTTCGGCGACGTGCACTTCATCTGCGTCGGCACGCCGCAGCGGCGCGGGGAGCACGCCGCCGACCTGAGCGCGGTCGACGCCGTGGTCGCCGGCCTGGCGCCGCACCTGTCCAGGCCTTGCCTGGTCGTCGGCAAGTCGACGGTCCCGGTCGGCACGGCGGCCCGGATCGCCGAGCGGCTGGCCGCGCTGGCCCCCGCCGGGGAGAGCGTCCGGCTCGCCTGGAACCCGGAGTTCCTCCGCGAGGGCCACGCGGCGCAGGACACGCTGCAGCCCGACCGGCTGGTCCTCGGCGTGGCCGACGACGACGCGGAGCGGACGCTGCGCGAGATCTACGCGCCGCTGGTCGAGGCCGGCGTGCCGGTCGTGGCGACCGACTTCGCGACCGCGGAGCTGGCGAAGGTCGCCGCCAACGCGTTCCTCGCCACCAAGATCTCGTTCATCAACGCGATGGCCGAGGTCTGCGAGGCCGCCGGCGCCGACGTGACCGCGCTGGCCGACGCGCTCGGGCACGACCCGCGCATCGGCCGGAAGTTCCTCGACGCCGGCCTGGGCTTCGGCGGCGGCTGCCTGCCGAAGGACATCCGGGCCTTCATGGCCCGGGCCGGCGAGCTCGGCGCCGACCAGGCGCTCACGTTCCTGCGCGAGGTCGACGGCATCAACATGCGCCAGCGCGTCCGCGTGGTCGACCTGGCCCGCGAGGTCTGCGGCGGCTCGTTCCTCGGCGTGCGGGTCGGCGTGCTGGGCACCGCGTTCAAGCCGGACTCCGACGACGTCCGGGACTCCCCCGCGCTCAACGTGGCGGGGCAGCTGCACCTCCAGGGCGCGGAGGTGAGCGTGTACGACCCCAAGGCGACGCCCAACGCGCGGCGCATCTTCCCGACGCTGCCCTACGCCGACTCCGCCGACGACGCCTGCCGTGACGCGCACCTCGTCCTGCACCTCACCGAGTGGCGCGAGTTCCGCGAGATGGACCCCGCGGTGCTCGGCAAGGTCGTCGCGGAGCGGCGCATCATCGACGCCCGCAATGCGCTCGACGGCGACGCGTGGCGGGCCGCCGGCTGGTACTACCGCGCCCTCGGCCGCCCGGCCTGACGCCGGTCGGCGATCGGCGATCGGCGGTCGTTTCGGGGCGGCGCCGCAGCGGGCAACAATGACCGCATGAGGTACGGCGACGACGAGACGGTCCGGCGGATCCTGGCGCTCGACACCTGGGCGGTGGTGGGCCTGTCCGGCGACCCCGGCCGCGCCGCGCACGGCGTGGCCGCGTTCCTGCAGGCGCGCGGCAAGCGGGTCGTCCCGGTGCACCCGGGCGCCGACGAGGTGCTCGGCGAGAAGGTCTACCGGACCCTCGCGGACATCCCCTTCCCGGTCGACGTGGTCGACGTCTTCCGCCGCTCCGATGCGGCCGGGCGGTTCGCCGACGAGGCGGTCGCCATCGGGGCCAAGGCGGTGTGGTTCCAGCTCGGCGTGGTGGACGAGGCCGCGTACGACCGCGCCACCGCGGCCGGCCTCGCCATGGTCATGGACCGCTGCCCCATGATCGACTGGGGCCGCCTCGGCCCGAGCGAGGCCAGGGCCTCCTAGCTCCGGCCCGGCCCCCGGTCCTGGCCGCCGAGGCGCTCCCGAAGCGCCACGTCCTTGCCGCGAGCTGCGTCGGCCAGCGCGGACTGGAAGTCCGCCATCCTCGACCGCAGCGCGTCGTCGGCCACGGCGAGGATGCGGGCCGCCAGCAGGCCGGCGTTGCGCGCGCCGCCGATCGACACCGTGGCGACGGGCACGCCGGCCGGCATCTGCACGATCGACAGCAGCGAGTCGAGGCCGTCGAGGTGCGACAGCGGCACCGGCACGCCGATCACCGGGAGCGGCGTCGCCGACGCGATCATCCCGGGCAGGTGCGCCGCCCCTCCAGCCCCGGCCACGATCACCCGCAGCCCGCGCCCGGCCGCGTCCGTCGCGTAGCGCAGCATGTCGTGCGGCGTGCGGTGCGCCGAGACGACCCGCACCTCGTACGGCACGCCGAGCTCGTCGAGCGCCTCGGCCGCGCCGGCCATCGTCGGCCAGTCCGAGTCGCTGCCCATGACGACCCCGACGAGCGGGCTCATGACCGCTCACCCGCCAGGACCGCGGCCGCGCGCCGTCCCCGCTCCAGCAGAGCGTCCGGATCGGAGCCGCAGACGTTGACGTGACCCACCTTGCGGCCGGGCCGCACCGCCTTGCCGTACAGGTGCACGTGCAGCCCCGGGTCGGCCCCCAGCGCGAGCGGCAGCCGCCCGGCGAGGTCAGCCGCCGACGGGCCGTCGCCGCCGAGCACGTTGACCATCACCGTGCACGGCACGGTCGGCTCGGTGGCGCCGAGCGGCCAGCCGAGCACCGCCCGGACGTGCTGCTCGAACTGCGACGTGACCGCCCCGTCCATCGTCCAGTGCCCGGAGTTGTGCGGGCGCATCGCGAGCTCGTTGACGAGCAGCCGGCCGCCCGCCTCGAACAGCTCGACGGCGAGCACGCCGACCACGTCGAGCTCCTCGGCGAGCCGCAGCGCGAGCGCGGTCGCCTCGCCGGCGAGCGCCTCGTGCAGACCAGGGGCCGGGGCGATCACCTCGCGGCAGATGCCCGCCCGCTGGACGGTCTGCACGACCGGCCACGCCCTGGCCTCACCGCTCGCCGAGCGCGCCACCAGCGCGGCGAGCTCGCGGTCGTAGGGCACCCACTGCTCGGCGAACGCCGCCAGCCCGGCGCGCGCGAGCGGACCGAGGACCTCCTCGGCCGCGGCCGGCCCGTCGACCACCCACACGCCCTTGCCGTCGTACCCGCCGACCGCCGTCTTCAGGACCACCGGCCAACCGTGGCCGGCCGCCGTCGCGCGCACGCCGGCGGCGTCGTGGACCTCCCGCCATGCCGGCATCGGCAGCCCCATCGCCGCGAGCCGCTCGCGCATCCGCAGCTTGTCCTGCACGTACGGCAGCGCGCCCGGTCCCGGCCGCAGCGCGACGCCGGCCGCCACCAGCTTGTCCGCGACCGGCAGCGGCACGTGCTCGTGGTCGAGGGTCACGGCGTCGCAGCCGTCGGCGAGCGCCGCGACCGCGTCGTACGAGCGGTGGTCGCCCAGCACCACATCGGCGCCGGCGAGCGCGGCCGACTCGGCAGGGGAGCCCGCGAGGACGCGGACGTGCACGCCGAGCGCGATGGCCGCCTGGTGCATCATCTGCGCCAGCTGACCCGCGCCGACGACGCCGAGCACCGGGAGGCCGGTCGCGGGATGCGGCACCGCGATCAGATCCCCAAGTTGCGCGCGATCAGCATGCGCTGGACCTCGCTGGTGCCCTCGCCGATCTCGAGGATCTTCGCGTCGCGCCAGTGCCGGGCGACGGCGTACTCGTTCATGAAGCCGTAACCGCCGTGGATCTGCGTGGCGTCGCGCGCGTTGTCGACCGCGATCGTGGAGCTGAAGAGCTTGGCGATCGCCGCCTCGTGCTTGAACGGCTCCCCGGCGAGCAGGCGGGCCGCCGCGTCGTAGTACGCGAGCCGGGCCAGCCGGGTGCGCATCTCCATGTCCGCGATCTTGAAGGCGACCGCCTGGTAGGTCGAGATGGGATGGCCGAACGCGGTGCGCTCCCGCGCGTAAGCGATGCTCTCGTCGACGCAGGCCTGCGCCAGGCCGACGCCGAGCGCCGAGATCGCGATGCGCCCCTCGTCGAGGATGCGCAGGAAGGCCGCGTAGCCGCGGCCGCGCTCCCCGAGCAGGTTCTCCTCCGGCACCGTGACGTCGGTGAACGACAGCTCGCGGGTGTCGGACGCGTGCCAGCCGACCTTCCAGTACTTCTTGCCCGCCGAGTAGCCCTCGATCGGCACCGGCACGATGATGCTCGACAGCTCCTTCTTGCCGTCCATCTCGCCCGTCTGGCACAGGACGGTGACGACCCTGGTGATGTCGGTGCCGGAGTTGGTGATGAACGCCTTCGAGCCGTTGATCACCCAGTGGCCGTCGCGCAGCTCGGCCCGCGTCCGCAGGCCGCCTGGCACGTCCGACCCGCCGCCCGGCTCGGTCAGGCCGAACGCGCCGAGCGCCTCGCCGGAGCAGAGCATCGGCAGCCACTCCTGGCGCTGCTGCTCGTTGCCGAACCGGTAGATCGGCATCGCGCCGAGCGACACGCCGGCCTCGAGCGTGATGGCGACGCTGCTGTCGGCGCGGGCCAGCTCCTCGATCGCCAGGCAGAGCGCGAAGTAGTCGCCGCCCATGCCGCCGTGCTCCTCGGGGAACGGCAGGCCGAACAGCCCCATCTGCCCCATCTGGCGGATGACGTCGTACGGGAACTCCTCGGTCCGGTCGTAGTGCTCGGCTCGCGGTGCGACGACGTCCTTCGCGAACTTCTCGACGGTCTCGCGCAGCGCCTCGTGCTCGTCGCTGAGCCGGAACTCCACCACCGCGCCTGCCTCCTCGCCAGTCTCCGTCAGCCTCGATCGGGCTCCAACAGTGTTCCATGCCCCCGGTAGGCTCGATCGCGTGCCGGTAGCGACCCCCAGGCGGCTCTACGCCCAGCTCGGCCACCTGGTCCACGAGGTGGTCCGCTTCGGCCTGGTCGGGGCCGCCAACGTCGTCGTCGACGTCGGCATCTTCAACGCGCTGCTGTTCGGCCCGCTGGAGCGCAAGCCGCTCACCGCCAAGGTGATCTCCACCGGCATCGCCATCATCTCGTCCTACTTCATGAACCGGCACTGGACGTGGCGGGAGCGGGCCCGCACCGGCATCCTCCGCGAGCTGCCGCTGTTCCTCGTGCTCTCCGGCATCGGTCTCGGCATCACGCTCGGCTGCCTCGCCGTCTCGCACTACGGGCTCGACCTGACGTCCAAGCTGGCCGACAACATCGCCGCTAACGTGATCGGGCTCGGCCTGTCGATGGTGTGGCGGTTCTGGTCGTTCAAGCGCTGGGTGTTCCTCGCCCCACCGGGTGAGACGGAGCCGGCGACGCCGGCGGAGGCCGCGATGCGGACGGCCGACTGACCGGCGCTCACCCCAGGCGGACGTCCTGCCCCACGCGCAGCCGGCCGCCCTGCACGACCTCGGCGTAGGCCCCGAAGCAGGCGGCCAGCCCGCGCTCGGGCACCTCGGTGCGGTGGTGCCGGGCGAGGGCGGCGAGCAGCGCCCGGTCCTCGGGCGCCGTGCCGTGGTCCAGCCCTGGCACGACGCACCGCGGGGTCGGCAGCGACACGCGCAGGACGACGTCGCCGGCGACCAGCTCCTGGCCGGGCACCGGGTCGGCCGGCGCGTCGATCACCAGGTTGGGGCGGAAGCGCACCGCCGAGACGTCGAAGCGGCCGAAGCTGCGGCCCAGCCGCGCGAGCTCGCCGGTGGTGACCAGGTGGACGGGGCCGTAGTCGACGAAGCGGCCACCGGGCGTGGCGCCAGCGATCTTGGTCACCAGCTCCTCGCCGGGATCGCCGGTCACCCACTCGGGCACCAGGCCCGGGTCGTCCGGCAGCCGGCGGTGCAGCCGCGCGTCCTCCGGCACGACGGTGGTCAGCCGTACTCCGCGGCCGAGATGGGCGCTGAGCGCGTCGTCGGCCTCGGCGCTGCCGGCCGGCCATGCGGACCGGCCGGGGACGTGCAGCGTCACCGCGGTCTCGCCGTCGCCGCTGCCCTCGCCACCGATGAAGGCGGCGCGCACCGACAGCAGCCGGCCCCAGCGAAGCGGATGCTTCACGCTGGCCACCGTGCCGTCGGCGACGTCGAGACAGCCCCAGATCCGGTCGCCGCGCACCCCGGCGTAGCTCACGTGGACAGCGCGCAGCCGCTCGCCCCGCGCGCTCTTCAGCGGGTAGCGCCAGATCGAGACGACTCGTCCCACCGCGCCATTCTCCGCCATGCCCCCGGCGCCGGACGTCAGGCCTCGATGAGCTGCTGCCCCCACCAGCCGCCCGGCTGCACCCCCGGCGGGCACGCGAACAGCCCGCTGCCGGTGTGCACGACGTACTCGTTCAGCGCGTCGGAGCGGGAGAGCCTGGTGTGGATCGCGATGAACTGGCGGACCGGGTCGCGCTGGAAGGCCAGGAAGATCAAGCCCGACTCGAAGTCGGCCGCACGGTCGTCGCCGTCGACGTACGTGTAGCCGCGGCGGAGCAGGCGCGCGCCGCCGTTGCGCTTCGGCGAGGCGAGCCGGATGTGCGCCGTCATCGGGATGACCGGCGCTCCGTCCGGCCCGCGGGCAGAGAGGTCCGGCGCATCGGTGATGCTGGTGCCGCCGAGGGGCGCCCCCGACCGCTTGCTGCGCCCGAAGGTGGCCTCCTGCTCGGCGAGCGAGGACTCGTCCCACTTCTCGACCCGCAGGTGGATGCGCCTGGCTACGAGGTACGAGCCGCCGCGCAGCCACGGCGCGTCGCCGCGGCCGACCCACACCACGTCGGCCATCGCGCTCTCGTCAGCCACGGCCGGGTTGCCGGTCCCCTCCGTGAAGCCGAACAGGTTGCGCGACGGTGCGCCGGGCGCACCGCCGAGCAGGCCGGTCTGCGTCCAGCGCAGCGCGACGGCGTCGCCGGCCACCCGGCGCAGCGTGCGCACCGCATGCATCGCGACGAGCGGATCGTCGGCGCACGCCTGGACGCACAGGTCGCCACCGCAGCGCTCGGGCACCAGCCGGTCGGTGCGGAAGGACGGCAGGTCGACGAGCCCGCGCGGACGGCGGGCAGCGAGGCCGAACCGATCCTGCCCGTCCCGCACGAACAACGTCGCGCCGAAGCCCACCGTGAGGGTGAGGCGGGCCGCACCGGTCCCCGCCGTCTCG
The DNA here is from genome assembly GCA_045807125.1 of Frankiaceae bacterium. Lineage (GTDB taxonomy): Bacteria > Actinomycetota > Actinomycetes > JAWWOL01 > JAWWOL01 > JBJMHZ01. The sequence goes on along the minus strand of JBJMHZ010000043.1, from coordinate 4,835 downwards.
CCAGAGTCGACGGGCGGCTCGTCGCGCGCGGCGCTGCCACCGTACGTGCCGGCGCAGAGCGCTTCGGCGGCGCGCGTCCAGTCCCGCAGCAGCCGGACCAGGCCGTCGCGGCGGCCGGCCGCGACGTCGAACGACGCGAGGAGCAGGTGCTGCTGCTGCGGAGTGGTGATGCCCGCCTGGTGCGGGCCGTGGAACGGCACCGTCCCACCGGTCGGTGCGGTCACGGCGGCCGGCGCCGCATCGCGCGGTGAGGGCACCGAAGTCCCCGTGCGTGCGGTCTCGTGCGCCGCGCCGGAGCGGCCCAGCGCGACAGCACCGACCGCGCCGGCGGCGGCGAGCGTGCTCGCACCTGACAGGAACCGGCGCCTCGACAGAGCATCCATCACCGACCCCCGATCAAGCGACCGCAGCAGAGCCTAGGCGCAGAAGCTCAACGTGGACAGGCGATTCGCCCAACTGGCCCAGTTCCCTTCGGCTCGTTGGTCGATGCACATCGCAGTCAAATCGGATCGAACGCCGGCGAACCAACCGGTCGGAACGTCAAGCGCGAGCACCAGTTCGGCGTTACCTCTCGACAGCGCAGGGTGACCGCCTGCACTGTTGCGCCCTGCCGCGGCAAGCCATGCCACGGAGCCGGAGCCGACACAGGGGGAGCCATGCGCGCTCTGAACCGACCCTCGTCCCGCCTGCTGCCCGCGCTCGTCGCGACACTGACGTTGGCGGGCTTCGTCGTCGACCTGCCCACCCGGCCGAGGGCTGCGGTCGCGGCGAACCCCACCAACGACGTCAGCTACTCCTACGATGCCGCCGGACGGCTCGCCGGTGTCGTCGACCCCGCGGGCACGACGGCTCGGTACGGCTACGACGCGGCCGGCAACGTCACCGGCGTCACCAACCTCGGGGCGCCGGCCCTCTCGGTGCTGTCGTTCGTCCCCGCGCAGGGTGCGGTCGGCACGTCCGTGACCATCTCGGGCGGACCGTTCGCGACGACGCCGTCGGCCAACACCGTGAAGTTCAACGGCACGGTGGCGACGGTGCAGTCGGCGACGGTGCACCAGCTGGTGGCGACGGTGCCCTCAGGCGCGACGTCGGGCACCATCAGCGTGACCACCTCTGCCGGCACCGCGACCAGCGCGAGCAGCTTCACGCTGACGACGAGCAAGTCGCCGACGATCAGCTCGTTCAGCCCGGCCCTCGTGGCACCGGGCGATGCGGTCACCCTCACCGGCACCAACTACGACACCACGGTCGCGAACGACGTGGTGACGGCGAACTCCACGTACGCCAACGTCACCACCGCCACCGCGACGTCCCTCGCCGTCACCGCGCCAGGCGGCACGAGCTCGGGGCGCATCGCGGTGCGCACGGCGTACGGCTCCACGACGTCGACCGGCGATCTGTTCATCGCGCCACCCCCCTACCTGACCACCGACGTGGCGACCACCGGCCGGACCGCGCTCGACGTGCCGCAGACCGTCAGCATCCCGACGGCCGGCAAGATCGGCCTGCTGGTGTTCGACCTCCCGCTCGGGCAACGCGCGAGCGTGAGCCTCTCCGGCGGGACGTTCGGCTCGTGCGGCCTCAACGCGACGGTCCTCGACCCGCGGAGCAAGACCGTCACGTCGACGTCGTGCGTCGGGTCGTCCGGCTTCCTCGACGTGTTCGGCGGCACGTCGGGCGGCACGTACGAGCTGCTGCTCGCCGCCCAGTCGACCGCCACCGGCTCCATCTCCGTGACCGTCAACACCGTGCCAGCCGACGCCAGTGCCGCCCTGACGATCGACGGTGCGGCGCAGACCGTGACGACGACGGCTGCCGGGCAGAACGCCAGCCTGACCTTCACCGGCTCCGCGGGCCAGCGGGTGCAGCTCAAGTTCTCCGGCTCGACCTACCCGTCGAACTGCTGCGACCCGACCGAGCGGCTCTACCGTCCCGACGGCAGCCTGCTGTGGTCGGCCAGCGGCGCCACCACCCTGATGGACACCACCACGCTGCCCTCCGACGGCACCTATCGCGTGGGCATCGATCCGTCCGGGACGATGACCGGCTCCATCACCGTGCAGGTGTGGTCGGTGCCGGCGGACACCACCGGCACCATCGCGATCGACGGCCCGGCGCAGACCGTCACCACTGTCGCCGGGCAGAACGCGGCACTGACGTTCACCGCGACCGCGGGCCAGCGGGTGCAGCTGAGGTTCTCCGGCTCGACGTACCCGTCGACCTGCTGCGACCCGGCCGAGCGGCTCTACGAGCCCGACGGCACCCTGCAGTGGTACTCGAGCGGCAGCACCGCCTTCATGGACACCACCACGCTGCCCGCCGACGGCACGTACAAGGTCGTGGTCGACCCGTCCGGCACCATCACGGGCAGCATCACCGCCACGCTGACGTCGGTGCCGGGCGACACCACCGGCACCATCGCGATCGACGGGCCGCCGCAGACGATCACGACCGTCGCCGGGCAGAACGCCAACCTCACCTTCACCGCGACCGCCGGGCAGCGAGTGCAGCTGCAGTTCTCGGGCTCGACGTACCCGAGCAGCTGCTGCGACCCGACCGAGCGGCTGTACCAGCCCGACGGCACCCAGCTGTGGGCGACCAGCGGAAGCACCGCCTTCATGGACGCCACCGTCCTCTCGGCAGGCGGCACCTACCGCATCCTGATCGACCCGTCGGGCACGATCACCGGCTCGATCACGGCCACGCTCACGTCGGTGCCGGCCGACACGAGCGGCAGCGTCGCCATCGACGGTCCCACGCAGACGGTGACCACGGTCGCCGGGCAGAACGCCGCGCTGACGTTCACCGGCACGGCTGGCCAGCGGGTGCAGCTGCAGTTCTCCGGCTCCACCTACCCGTCGACGTGCTGCAACCCGACCGAGCGGCTCTACCAGCCGAACGGCACCCAGCTGTGGGCGACCAGTGGCAGCACTGGCTTCATGGACACCACCACGCTGCCGGCCGACGGCACCTACAAGATCTACGTCGATCCGTCCGGCACCACCACCGGATCCATCGCCGCGACGCTCACCTCCGTGCCGGCCGACGTAACGACGCCGATCACCACCGACGGCACGCCGGCCACGGTCACCACCGTCGCCGGGCAAGCCGCCGCGCTCACGTTCACCGGGACGACGGGTCAGCGGATTCAGCTGCAGTTCAGCGGTTCCACGTACCCGAGCACGTGCTGCAACCCGACCGAGCGGCTCTACAAGCCCGACGGCACCCAGCTGTGGGCGACCAGCGGCAGCACCGCCTTCATGGACACCACCACGCTGCCCGTCGACGGCACGTACAAGGTGCTGGTCGACCCGTCCGGCACCACCACCGGCTCCATCACCCTGCAGGCGTGGACGATCCTCGACGATGTCAGCGCGACGATCGCCATCGACGGTCCGCCGCAGACGGTGACCACGGCCGCCGGGCAGAACGCCGCGCTGACCTTCAGCGCGACGGCGGGGCAGCGCGTCCAGCTCCAGTTCTCCGGTTCGACGTACCCGAGCACGTGCTGCAACCCGACCGAGCGGCTCTACAAGCCCGACGGCACCCAGCTGTGGGCCACCAGCGGCGGCACCGCCTTCATGGACACCACCACGCTGCCGGTCGACGGCACCTACAAGATCTACGTCGACCCGTCGAGCAACACCACCGGCTCCATCACCGCGACGCTGACGTCGGTGCCGGCCGACACCAACGGCACCATCGTCGTCGACGGCGCGGCACAGACCGTCACCACGGTCGCCGGGCAGAACGCCAACCTCACCTTCACCGGTACGACCGGCCAGCGCGTCCAGATCCAGTTCTCCAACTCGACGTACGCCAGCACCTGCTGCAACCCGACCGAGCGGGTCTACAAGCCGGACGGCACCCAGCTGTGGGCCAGCAGCGGCAGCACCGCACTCATGGACACCACCACGCTGCCCGCCGACGGCACCTACAAGATCGTGGTCGACGCATCCGGCACGACGACCGGCTCCATCACGGCGCAGGCGACCTCGAGCAGCGACGTGCTCGGCGCGATCGCCATCGACGGGCCGACACAGACGGTGACGACGGTCTCCGGGCAGAACGCGCAGTTGTCGTTCACCGCGACGGCGGGCCAGCGGGTGCAGCTGCAGTTCTCCAGCTCGACGTACCCGTCGACGTGCTGCAACCCCACCGAGCGGCTGTACAAGCCGGACGGCACCCAGCTGTGGGCCAGCAGCGGCAGCACCGCCTTCATGGACACGACCACGCTGCCCGTCAGCGGTACCTACAAGATCCTCGTCGATCCGTCGGGGACGACGGCCGGCTCGATCTCGGCGCAGCTGTGGTCGGTGCCGCCCGACAGCACCGGCACGATCGCGATCGACGGCCCGGCGGCGACCGCCACCACCGTCATGGGTCAGAACGCGACGCTGACCTTCAGCGCGACGGCCGGCCAGCGCGTCCAGCTCCAGTTCTCGGGCTCGACCTACGCCAGCACGTGCTGCAACCCGACCGAGCGGCTGTACAAGCCGGACGGCACCCAGCTGTGGGCGACGAGCGGCAGCACCGCCTTCATGGACACCACCACGCTGCCCGTCGACGGTACCTACCAGATCCTGGTGGACCCGTCCGGCACGACCACGGGCTCGATCACGGCCACTTTGTGGTCGGTGCCGGCCGACAGCACCGGGACGATCGCGATCGACGGCCCGGCGGCGACCGCCACCACCGTCATGGGTCAGAACGCGACGCTGACCTTCAGCGCGACGGCCGGCCAGCGCGTCCAGCTCCAGTTCTCGGGCTCGACCTACGCCAGCACGTGCTGCAACCCGACCGAGCGGCTGTACAAGCCGGACGGCACCCAGCTG
>JBJMHZ010000042.1:0-358885 GCA_045807125.1 Frankiaceae bacterium | reverse complement strand
GGGCAGCGACTCCGGATCGTTCACCATCACCGTCCGCTCGGTGCCGGTCATCACGGTGCCGGCCGACATCACGGTGACCGAGACGACCCCGGGCGCTGGCGCCTCGGTGCCGTTCACGGTGACCGCGACCGGCACACCGACGCCGACGATCGCCTGCGCCGAGGGCGCGACGCCGGTGAGCTCGGGCAGCACCTTCGCCGCCGGAGTGCACACCATCGACTGCACCGCGACCAACGCCGTGGGCAGCGACTCCGGATCGTTCACCATCACCGTCCGCTCGGTGCCGGTCATCACGGTGCCGGCCGACATCACGGTGACCGAGACGACCCCGGGCGCTGGCGCCTCGGTGCCGTTCACGGTGACCGCGACCGGCACGCCGACGCCATCGATCACCTGCTTCGAGGGCGTCAACCCGGTCTCCTCCGGTAGCGTCTTCGCGGCCGGCGTGCACACCGTCGACTGCACCGCCACCAACGGTGTCGGATCTGACTCGGGCTCGTTCACCATCACCGTCCGCTCGGTGCCGGTCATCACGGTGCCGGCCGACTTCACGGTGGTGGAGAACCCGCAGGGCTCCGGGACCGCCTCGGTGCCGTTCACGGTGACCGCCACCGGCGTGCCGACCCCCACGATCGGGTGCGCGATCGGCGCGACGCCGGTGACCTCGCCGGTGACGCTGGCGATCGGCAGCCACACGATCGACTGCACGGCGACCAACGCGGTCGGCTCGGACAGCGACTCGTTCACCGTGACGGTCATCCCGGCCAACCACCCGCCGGTGCCCGACGCCGGTGGTCCGTACTCGGCGGCCGAGGGTGGCTCGCTCACCCTCAACGGCAACGGGACGACCGACGCCGACGGTGACGCCCTCACGTACAGCTGGGACGTCAACGGCGACGGCACGTTCGGCGACGCGACGGGCGTGCACCCGACGCTGACCTGGACGCAGCTCAAGGCCCTCGGCATCAACGACGGCCCGGCGACCTTCTCGGTGAAGGTGCGGGTCAGCGACGGCCATGTCGGCGGCACCGTGGACTCGTCCGCGGCCACGCTGACGGTCACCAACACGGCGCCGGTCGCCGCTCTCAGCGGCCCGTCGGACGTCAACCTCGGCAGCTCGCTGACCCTGGCCCTCTCGGCGACCGACCAGTCGCCGGTCGACCAGGCAGCCGGGTTCGACTACACGGTCGCCTGGGGCGACGGCGTCACCACCGGGCCGGTGCACGGCGGGTCGCCGCTCAACAGCAACCACGCCTACACGGCCGCCGGCGTCTACACGGTGTCGATGACCGCGACGGACAAGGACGGCGGCACGAGCGCGGCGGTGACGAAGACCATCACCGTCGGCGGCACCTCGATCGTGCCGGGCACGTGCGGCTCGGGCACCGACCTGGTGGTCGGCGGCACCAGTGCCGGTGACACCATCAAGGTGGTGCCGGGCACGTCCAGCGGCTCACTGAAGGTCACCGTCAACAACGTCCTGAAGGGGACCTTCACCCCCACCGGACGGCTGGTCATCTACGGCCAGGGCGGCAACGACACCATCACGATCGACACGCGCATCTCGACGCCGCGGATCGTCTACGGCGGCGCGGGCAACGACTCGATCAGCGGTGGCAACGGTGACGGCATCCAGCTCGGTGGCGACGGCAACGACACGCTGACCGCCGGCAACGGCCGCGACATCCTGATCGGCGGTGCCGGTGCCGACATCCTGAACGGCGTGAACGGCGACGACATCGTTATCGCCGGCTCGACGACGTACGACCCGGTCAGCGCCGCCAACCAGGTGTCGCTGTGCGCGATCGCGAAGGAATGGAACAGCGGCTCGAGCTACACGACCCGCATCTTCCACCTGACCGGAGCGATGGCCGGCGGGCTCAACGGGTCCAGCAAGCTCACGACGACGGGGGCGGGCCGCACCGTCCTCGACGACACGAGCAAGGACACCCTGACCGGTGGCCTCGGACTGGACTGGTTCCTGCTCAACAGGAGCGGCGGGACGGTGCTCGACACCTCCGACGCAACCTCTGCGGAGATCGCCACCGACCTCCAGTGAGGATGCAGCAGTAGGTCAGGGAGCGGCCCCCGGCACGCACGACGGTGCGTCCGGGGGCCGCTTCCCGTTCCGGGACGGTTACCTGGTGATGGTCGCGGTGTCGAAGACGGCCCCCGTGTCGCCCCTGACCGCGTCGACCCGCAGCGAGGTCGCGGAGACGCTCACCTTGACGAACTGGTAGTAGGAGGCCTCGCGGAAGGCGCTCCACGACGGAGCCGCGATCGTAAAGGCGTTGAACCCGTTGCCGCCCGCTCCCGAGACGACGTACGTGATGCCACCGGTCGTCACCGGGGCGCCGTCGAGCAGCGGGAAGGTCCGCTCGTAGTTGTGGCTGTTCCCGGACAGCACCAGATCGACGTGCTGGCTCTGGAAGAGCGGGACGAGGGAGCTCCGCACCGGCACCGAGCTCGAGTTGGCCGACGTGGAGCTGTAGGCGGGACGCTGAAGGACCGCGATGCGCCAGCCCTGCGACTGGTGCGCCGCGAGGTCGCTCTGCGCGAAGACGTACTGCGGGCTGCCCGCGGTGAGCGGCTGCTCGCTGTCGAGCACCAGGATATGCGCGTCGCCCCAGTCGTAGCTGTACCAGCGCTGGTTGCCGGGCATGGCGATGTTGCGCCAGAACGCGCCGTAGCCGTAGTACTCCTTGTTCCCGTTGGCCGGGTTGAACGACTGGCCCGCCAGCGCCGCCGCGTAGGGCTTGTACAGGCGCTGGTCGAAGTCGGAGTAGACGTGGACGAAGTCCGGGTCGGGGTCGCCGGTGGTCGGGTAGACGTTGTCACCGACGGTCTGGATGAACGACGTGCCCGCCCCGGCGATCCGGGCCGCGACCTGCGACTCGCCGGAACTGCCGCCGCCGAAGTCGCCGACCACCGCGAAGCTGAACGGGGTGCCGGGCTTGGGCGCCGTCGTGAACGAGGCGGTCGCACTGACGACCCCCGCACCGTTGCCGACCACGTAGGAGTACGCGTGGCCGGACTGCAGTCCGGTCAGCTTGACCACGTGCTGGAGCACGTTCGCCGAAGCGGTGACCGTCTTGGTGCTCTGCGCGGTGTAGGTCACAGTGGCGGGCGTCGGCACGTTGGTCCACCACGCCACCATGGCGGTCGTCGCGGTGACCTGCTCGAGGTAGGGACCACGGACGATCTGGACCACGCCGGCTGCGGTGGTGCGGCCGGTTCTCGCGGTGGTGGGCGCCGAGACGTTGCCGGCGGAGTCGTAGGCACTGATGGCGTAGCTGTGCGAGCTCGCAGCCGCCAGTCCGTTGTCGGAGTAGCGGGGGCCGGCGGGACGCTCGGTCGTCGCCACGAGCGCACCGTCCCGCCACACCTCGTAGCCGGCCACGTCGCTCGACGAGGACGCCGCCCACTGCACGTCGATGCGCGACGAGGAGAACGCCCTGGCCACCACGCTGCTGCTCGAGGGCGCCGCCGGGGCCGTCGTGTCCGCGCTGGTGGCCGTGGTGAGGACGACCGTGCGCACGGCCGACACGTTGCCGTCCAGGTCGATGGCGGCCACCCCGAACTGGTACGCGGTCCCGCTGCGCAGGTTGGTCGCGCTGTAGGAGGTGACCGCATCGGTCGTGGCGATGTGCACCAGCGACGACGCGGGTGCACCGGCAGCTCCCCGCAGCACCCGGTAGCCCTCCACCTTGACGTTGTCGGTGGAACCACCCCATTTCAGGCTGGCCGAGCTGCTCGTCAGCCCCGACACGGTGATGGTGCCGGGCTGCGTCGGTGGCGACGTGTCGGCCGCCACGGCGACATCCGCCGCCGCGAACGGGCCCACGGCGGCGAGCAGGGCCGCGGGGATCGCGGCGGCAGCCGCGACGATGACGATGGGAGCGCGCATGGCTTCCCCTCACGAGCGAGACGGGCGTCGCGCCCGGCGCCCTTTCGACCGCGCGAGCGAGACCGTGCGTCCACTAGACCGCCGGTGATCGGCGTGGACCATGCCCGAAGGGGCGACGACCGCCTTACGCGAGCAGCCGCAGCCGGCACGGGATGCGGCATCACCGGCATGCGCCCCGTCGCGGTGAGCTCGATCCGTGCTACGCCGGGCTCATGTCGACGAAGCGGGAGTAGTGGCCCTGGAAGGCGACGGTGATGGTCGCGGTCGGGCCATTGCGGTGCTTGGCGACGATGAGGTCGGCCTCGCCGGCGCGCGGCGACTCCCGCTCGTAGGCGTCCTCGCGGTGCAGCAGGATCACCATGTCGGCATCCTGCTCGATCGAGCCGGACTCGCGGAGGTCGGACAGCTGCGGCTTCTTGTCGGTGCGCTGCTCGGGACCCCGGTTGAGCTGGCTGATGGCCACCACCGGCACCTCGAGCTCCTTGGCGAGCAGCTTCAGCGCGCGCGACATCTCCGCCACCTCTTGCTGGCGGCTCTCGACCCGCTTCGCCGAGCTCATCAGCTGCATGTAGTCGACGACCACCAGCCGCAAGTCGTGCCGCTGCCGCAATCGCCGTGCCTTGGCCCTGATCTCCATCATCGTCATGTTGGGCGAGTCGTCGATGAACAGCGGCGCCTCGGCCACCTCGCCCATCCGCCGGGCCAGCCGGGCCCAGTCGTCGTCGCTCATCTTCCCGGACCGCATGTGGTGCAGCGGCACCCGCGACTCGGCCGACAGGAGCCGCATGGTGATCTCGGTGCGGCTCATCTCCAGCGAGAAGATGACGCTCGCCAATCCGTGCCGGATCGACGCGGCTCGGGCGAAGTCGAGCCCGAGCGTCGAGTTGTGCACGACCATGCCGGCGGCCACGAAGTTGTGGTGCTCGGGCACCGTGATGTCGTAGACGCGCTCCTGCCCGTCGGGCTCGATCGCGACGACGCAGTCCCAGCTGATGCAGGACAGGGCGAGCGCGGCGGTCACCAACGTGACGGTCGCTCCGCCGGCCTGCAGGCCCTCATCGGTGGCCCCGGCCGGCATGGCGGGATCGACGCCCGCGGCGGGCGGCAGCTGCCGCGGCACGTCCCCGGCCGGGACGGCGACCAGGTCGCCGGGCCGCAGCCGCTCCAGCGGCACCCAGCCGGCCGGGGTCAGGAACGGGTGGTTGCCGGTGGCGCGCACCGAGCGCCCCATCGCCGTCGAGAGCCGGCTGACCGGCCGGACGCCGTTGTAGAGGAACGCCGACGGACGGACCGGCCGGAAGCCGTCCGGCGTGAGCGCCCGGATCGCGACGTCGACACCGGCCGCGCCGCGGCGCACCAGCTCGGCGATCGGCACCAGCTCGCCCGTCAGCGCCTCGACGACGAGCGTGTCGCCCGCGAGGCACTTGCCGATCGCCGGCCGGGCCGCGACGACGACCATCTGGCCCGGGTGCAGGCCGTTGGTCAGCTCGTCGAGGTCGGTGATGCCGGTCGGCACGCCGACGAGCGCGCTGCCCCTGCTGCCAGCCGCCTCGATCTCGTCGAAGGCGGCCTGCATGACCTCTTCGAGCCGGACGTAATCCTCGCTGGTGCGCCGCTCGGTGACGTCGTAGACCGCCTGCTGGGCGCGGTCCACCAGGTCGTCGACGTCGCCACCGGCGTCGGCGTATCCGAGCTGCACGATGCGGGTGCCGGCCTCGACCAGCCGGCGCAGCACCGCGCGCTCGGCCACGATGCGCGCGTAGTAGCCCGCGTTGGCGGCCGTCGGCACCGAGGCGACCAGCGTGTGCAGGTAGGGCGCGCCACCCACCCGCGCGATCGTGCCCTGCCTGGTGAGCTCGGCCGCCACCGTGACCGGGTCGGCCGGCTCCCCCCGCCCGTACAGGTCGATGACGGCCTCGAACACCGTCTGGTGCTGCGGGCGGTAGAAGTCGCCGGAGCGCAGCACCTCGACCACGTCGGCGATCGCGTCCTTGGACAGCAACATGCCGCCGAGCACGCTCTGCTCGGCTGAGACGTCCTGCGGCGGAGTCCGCTCGAACTCGGGAGCCTGCCCCCTGCTCCCTAGCTCGGCGACTGCCATTCCTCACCCTCCTGGTCGACCCGTACTGCTGCCGACATCACTTCTACACGTAGCCACCGACCGTTTTCCGATCTGCGCCGCAGCTCACCCGGCCAGCTTGTGGGTCGTCCTGTGCGGACGGTGTGGACGAATCGGTGCGTCGGTGTGGAGAGGCTGTGGACCGAGCTGTGGGGACTGCTGGCAGGCACGGGCCGGAGCCCTCATGACCTGCTCCGCCGTCGTCCGCAGGCTGTGGAGGAAAAAAAGTCGGTGGACCGACGGGCCCGGCTGATCGTCGGTGGCACCCCAGGATGGTGGCGATGGCCGAAGCCTTGCGCTCTGGTATAGCTCACAGCGTCGAAGCAGAGGTCGAAGCAGAGGAAGAGCCAATGACGGACACCGGCAACGACACCGCCAGCCAGGCCGACCGGCAGCTGCACCGCCAGTGGGGCGTGGCGCTGTTCAACCGGGCGTGGGAGCTGATGCGACGCACCGACCGCATGCCCGACGAGGACGCGGAGCTGGTGCACACCGTGCACGCATCGGCGTACCACTGGCTGCAGTGCGGCGGTCCGGAGCACGTCGCGCGCGGCGAATGGCAGTGCTCGCGGGTCTACGTGGTCCTCGGGCGACCCGAGCCGGCGCTGCACCACGCGCGGCGCGTGCTGGACATCTGCCGCCGGCACGGCATCGGCGACTGGGACCTCGCCTTCGCGTACGAGGCGCTCGCCCGCGCCAGCGCGCTGTCCGGCGACGTCGGTGCGGCGCGCGACTGGCTCGCGCAGGCCCGCAGCGCCGCCGACGACATCGCCGAGGAGGGCGACCGGGAGCAGCTGCTCGGCGACCTCGCCACCATCGTCGTGTGAGCTGTCCTGCAGGCTCTCCTGCAAGCGCCGTCGGGCTGGAGCCACCGGCCTGACACGACGCAGCCCCCCGGGGATCCGAGGGGCTGCGCCGTGGGTCGAGCGGGCGTCAGCCCTTGACGACCTCGACGTCGACCGCGGCGGTGACCTCCGGGTGGAGCCGGACGGTGACCCGGTGCGTGCCGAGGGTCTTGATGGGCGCGCCGAGCTCGATGCGGCGCCGGTCGAGGCTCGGCCCACCGGCCGACGTGACCGCCTCGGCGATGTCCGCGGCGGTGACCGACCCGAACAGGCGGCCCTCGCCGCCGGCCCTGGCCGGCAGCTGGACGCTCAGGCCGCCGAGGCGAGCCGCGACCTCCTGCGCCTGCGAGCGGTCGCGGATCTCCCGGACGTCGCGGCCGCGACGGATCATCGCGGCCTCCTTCTCGGCACCGCGCGTCGCCACGATGGCGAGGCCTTGCGGCACGAGGTAGTTGCGGCCGTAGCCGTCCCTGACCTCGACGATGTCACCGGGCTCGCCGAGGCCGGCGACCTCCTGCTTGAGGATGAGCTTCATCGTGGCCGCCTCCTAGCGCGCGGTGCTGGTGTAGGGCAGCAGCGCCATCTCGCGACTGTTCTTGATGGCGACCGCGACGTCACGCTGGTGCTGGCTGCAGTTGCCGGTGACCCGACGCGCGCGGATCTTGCCGCGGTCGGAGATGAACTTGCGCAACAGGCCGGTGTCCTTGTAATCGACGTATGCGATCTTCTCCTTGCAGAAGACGCACACCTTCTTCTTCGGCTTGCGGGTAGCCGATGGCTTGGGCATGAATGCTCCGAGTCGTCTCGGGCCCGGCGGGCACCGCCGGGCATGGAAGCAGTGGGGAAGGAGGTGGGAGCTGACCGGGGGCTAGAACGGCGGCTCGTCGTAGCCACCGGCGGGGCTGGAGGCCCACGGGTCGTCAGCCGGGGCGGCGCTGCCACCGCCACCGGAGGCCGGGGCGCCGGCACCGAAGCCACCGCCGCCGCCGCCACCACTGAAGCCACCGCCACCACCGCCGCGCTGGGTCTTGTTGACCTTGGCCGTGGCGTAGCGCAGCGAGGGGCCGATCTCGTCGACGTCGAGCTCGGTGACCGTGCGCTTCTCGCCTTCCTTCGTCTCGTAGCTGCGGCTCTTCAGACGGCCGGTCGCGATCACCCGGGTGCCGCGCTGGAGCGACTCGGCGACGTTCTCCGCAGCCTCGCGCCACAGGCTGCAGCGCATGAACAGCGTCTCGCCGTCCTTCCACTCGCCGGACTGGCGGTCGAGGGTGCGCGGCGTGGAGGCGATGGTGAAGTTGGCGACCGCCGCGCCGCTCGGCGTGAAGCGGAGCTCGGGGTCGTTGGTGATGTTGCCGATGATCGTCAAGGTTGTCTCGTTGGCCATGTGAGCGTCCTTCGCAGGGTGCGGACCCGCAGGGCAGGAGGTGTCAGCGGACGTCCGGGCGGATCAGCTTGGTGCGCAGCACAGCCTCGTTGAGGTTGAGCTGGCGGTCGAGCTCCTTGACGGTGTCGGGCTCGGCGGTCAGGTCGATGACCGCGTAGATGCCCTCGACCTTCTTGCCGATCTCGTACGACAGCCGGCGGCGGCCCCACACGTCGACCTTCTCGACGGTGCCGCCCCCCTGGCGGACGACGCCCAGGAACTGGTCGAGCGACGGGGCGATCACGCGCTCCTCGAGATCGGGATCGAGGATGACCATCAACTCGTAGCGACGCACGGCGAACCCACCTCCTTCGGACTCAGGCGGCCACGGTCTCTCCGTGGCAGGAGGGTTTGCGTCAAGCACGCAAGCGTCGAGGGTAGCAGCCATCGTCGGCACGGCCCAACTCCTTCGCCAGCCGGGACCAGGACGGCACCGACCCTACGGGCCGGCGGCGACGGCAGCGCCGTCGTCCACAGCCCGGCCGGTCGTCCACCGGACCGGCTCGACCGCCGCTGCGCCATCGCGATCGTGCTACCGGCGAGCCCACCGCCCCTCCCCGGCGGTTGGATCGAGGGCCCGTGGACGTGACCACGAGCCGTGCGACAAGCTGGGAGCATGCGATCTCGAACGGGCGGCATGTGGTGGGGAATCGCGGTCGAGGCCCCGGATCCGGAAGCGCTCGCAGCGTTCTACTCGAAGCTGCTCGGTTGGCCCGTCGGGCACGAGGAACCGGGAACGGTCGTCCTTGCCGCTCCCGAGGGATCGATCTACCTCGTGCTCCAGCAGGCGACCGGCTACCAGGCTCCCGTCTGGCCGCCGGTCGCCGGGGAGCAGCGCACGATGATGCACCTCGACGTCCAGGTCGGCGACCTCGATTCGGCGGTCGCCGAAGCGGTCGCCCTCGGAGCCACCGTGGCCACGGCCCAACCGCAGGAGAACGTCCGGGTGCTCCTCGACCCGGCCGGCCATCCCTTCTGCCTGTGCCTTGACGAGGGCTGATCGCACGCCGCTCATCGGCACGAGGGCGCGAGCCGGTCGCTGACCGTCCCGCCGACCGCGGGCTACCCTCGGGGGCATGCTCGCCATCGGTGCCCACGTCGACGCGGCCGATCCGCTGGCCGAGGCAGCCGCTCGCGGCGCTGATCTCGTCCAGTTCTTCCTCGGCGACCCGCAGGGGTGGCAGAAACCACCGCCGAGGGACGACGCCGAGACCCTGCGGGCCGCGGACGTGACCCTGTACGTGCACGCGCCGTACCTCGTCAACGTCGCGACGACCAACAGCCGGATCCGCATCCCGAGCCGCAAGATCCTCGCCCAGCACGCCGAGGGCGCCGCGGCGATCGGTGCGGCCGCGCTCATCGTGCACGGCGGCCACGTGGGCAAGGGCGACGACATCGCGGAGGGCTTCGCCAACTGGCGCAAGACCTTCGAGCGAGCCCAGTACCCGCTGCCGATCCTGATCGAGAACACCGCCGGCGGCGACAACGCGTGCTGCCGGAGGTTCGACAGCCTCGCCAGGCTCTGGGACGCGGTCGGCGAGCACGGCGTCGGGTTCTGCCTCGACACCTGCCACGCGCACGCGGGCGGCGAGGAGCTGCTCGGCATCGTCGACCGGGTCAAGGCCATCACCGGCCGGATCGACCTCGTCCACGCCAACGACTCCAAGGACCCGTTCGACTCCGGGCGCGACCGCCACGAGAACTTCGGCTCCGGCCGCATCGAGCCCGCCGCGCTGGTCGCCGTCGTCGAGGCGGCCGGCGCCCCGGTGGTCTGCGAGACGCCGGGCGGCGTCGAGGGTCAGTCGGCCGACATCGCGCTCCTGCGCGAGCGGTTGCCGCGCTGACCCGCGCGCCCGGCTACAGGTCCACGTCGACGACCACCGGCGCGTGGTCGGACGGCCCCTTGCCCTTGCGCGCGTCGCGGTCGACGTACGCGTCCTGGACCGCCGTCGCGACCGGTGGGCTCGCATAGACCAGGTCGATCCGCATGCCCTGGTTCTTGTGGAACATCCCGGCCCGGTAGTCCCAGTACGTGTAGGGCGTGTCGTGCTTCATGGCGCGCGGCAGCACGTCGGTCAGGCCGAGCCCGCGCAGGTCGGCGAGCGCCCGCCGCTCGGCGTCGGTGACGTGCGTCGAGCCGGCGAACGCCGCCGGATCCCAGACGTCCTGGTCGGCCGGCGCGATGTTGAAGTCGCCGGCCACGACGAACGGCGAGCCGGTCGCGATCTCCGGAGCCAGCGCGTCCTTCAGCGCTGCCAGCCACTCGAGCTTGTACGGGTAGTGCGGGCTGTCCAGCGATCGCCCGTTGGGGACGTACAGCGACCAGATCCGGAGCGGACCGCAGGTGGCTCCGACCGCCCTCGCCTCGACCATGGGCGGTGCCCCGATGAGCGCCGGATCGTCCTCGTCGGGCGGCGGCGCGTACGGCGGCTGGCCGGGAAAGCCGAGCGACACCTCGGCGAGCCCGATGCGGGACAGGACGGCGACCCCGTTCCAGCGGCCGTCGCCGTTGGCGGCGATCTCGTAGCCGAGCGCCTCCGCCCCCTCGCCGGGGAAGGCGTCGGCGGTGCACTTGATCTCCTGGAGGCACAGCACGTCCGGCTGCGCCGACTCAAGCCACTCGTTCAGCCTGGGCAGCCTCGCGAGGACGCTGTTGACGTTCCAGGTCGCGATCCGCACGTTCGCATCCTCCCGCCTGCTCGCTCGGTTGCCGGCTCAGGCGTACGCCGGTCGCCGCCGGCGCGACCGCCGCACCGGTGCCGGATCGGGCTCGTCGGTGAGGACGCCGCCCGCCGGGTCGTCCATGCCGGAGCGGCGGACGACGTCATGCTCGGGCCGCAGGATGTCGCGGACCACCAGGGCGGCGAGCCCGATCAGGACGAGGTCGCGCACCAGCACTGCCGCGAAGTACCACCCGATGTAGATGCCCTTGTTGCCGGTGTCGGAGTGCACGAAGTAATAGAACCGGGTGATCAGCAGCACCGCCTCGCTGGCCTGCCAGAGGAGCAGCGGCCGCCATCGCGGCAGCGCCAGCACCGCGAGCGGCAGGTACCAGATGACGTACTGCGGGGACCACACCTTGTTGCCGAGCAGGAACGCGAGGACGACGAGGAACGCGACCTGCGGGACGCGCGGCCGTCGTGGCGCCCACCAGGCCAGCGCGAGGACGAGGCCCGTCATCGCCACGACGCAGGCGATCGTCAGCCAGTTGAGCGACGCCGGTGACTGCCCTGGCGGCACGACGGGCGCGACGACGTCGTGGACCACCTTGCCGAGGCCACCGGTCGCACCCTCGGTATAGCGGCCGAGCTGGAACCAGAGCGAGTCCCAGTCGGCCGGGCGCTCCTTGTTCAGCTTGAAGAACGTCCACCAGCTGTCCCGCCACAGCAGGAAGACCGGCGCGTTGACCACCAGCCACGTGACGGCGGCCGCCGCGCTGGCCGCGCCCCAGGCGCGCATCCGGCGGGCGCGCAGGCACAACGGCAGCAGGGCGACCAGCAGCAGCGCCGGGTACAGCTTCGCCGCCGTGCCGAGCCCGACGAGCACGCCGGCGGCGACCGGATGGCGGCGGGCCCAGGCCACCATGGCGGTCGCGAGGAACGCGGCAGCCAGCAGGTCCCAGTTGGTGAAGGCATGCAGCAGCAGGACGGGCGCCATCGCGACGAGGGCGGCGTCCCACTGGCGGCGACCCGAGAGCCGCACCGTGGCGACCACGGTGACGAGCGCGCAGGCGCCGAGGATCGCGGCGGTGACCGTGAAGAACCACAGCGGCGCGTAGTCGGCGCCGGAGACCGCCCGCGCGATGGAGGACGCCACCCACATGACCCCGCCGGTGAGCACCGGGTACTCCACCGCGTGATCCATGTACGGGACGGCGCCCTCGTTGAGGTGCTCGCTGAAGAACAGCGCGTACACATCGGAGTAGCACCCACGGGTGTACTGGTACTCGTGGGCCCACGCATGGCCGAGGCAGGGCTCCTTCTGCCACCAGCCGAGCATCAGCACGACGACGGTGAGCGGCAGCAGCACGCGCACGGGGGTCCACCATGACCCGCCGCGCCTGGCCCAGCGGCCGAGGGGGCCGCCGATGAGGCCACTGCCATGCGCGACGAACGGGTCGTCAACGGCCGGCTCGACCAGCCCGGTGCCGGTGGTGGGACTCGTCATGGCGCCATCATGGCGCCTCGGGGCGGCTGCGCGGCGCCTGACCCGGCGCTAGCCCCCGCCACCTCCACCACCCCCGCCACCCCCGCCTCCTGGACCACCACCGGTGCTCGGCGCGGCGGTGGCCCCAGGCGCGGTCGTCGTCGGTGGTGGCACTGTCGTCGTCGGCGGCGTGGTCGGTGGCCCGGTGGTGGGCGGAGTCGTCGTCGGCAGCGGCGTGGTCGTCGTCGGCGACGGGCTGGTGGTCGTGGGCGAGGGGCTGGTGGTGGTCGGCGACGGGCTCGTGGACGTCGACGCGCTCGCCGACGGCTGGATGCTCTGCTGCTGACCGACGTAGGCGGGCGGCGGGAACTGCTCCACCGGCTTGCCCCGCATCGCCCCGTCCATGAACGACTTCCAGATCTTCGCCGGCAGCGTGCCGCCGTAGACGCCGCCGGTGTAGCCGGCGATGTCGGTCAGCGGGGCCACCTGCTTGGCGTGGCCGACCCAGACAGCCGCGCAGATCTGGCCGGGGCCGGGCGCGGTGTAGCCGATGAACCAGGCGTTGGTGTTGTTCTGCGTGGTGCCGGTCTTGCCCGCGGCCGGACGGCCGCCGCCGAGCTGCGCCGCCGTCGCGGTGCCCTCGCTGACCACGTGCTGCATCGCGTACGTGACGTCGGCCGCGATGCCCTTGCTGAACGTCCGGCTCGCGTGCGGGTGGGCGTCGTAGAGGACCTTTCCGCTGGCGTTGGTGACCCGCTCCACGATGTACGGGTCGGCCTGCTTGCCCTGCGCCGCGAACGTCGAGAAGCCGACCGCCTGGTCGATGGGGTGCACCGGGTAGACGCCGAGCGAGACGCGGTCGGAGACGTAGCCGCCCGCGTCGCCGATCCGGACGCTGTCGGGGATGCCGGCCGCGTGCGCGGCCTCCGCCACCCGCTTCGGGCCCACCCGGTCGGCGAGCGGGACGAAGATCGTGTTGATCGACTTGGCCAGGCCGGTCACCAGGTCGCAGTTGAAGCAGGTCTCGCCAGAGTCGTTGCGCACCTGCTTGCCCTGCGGGTCGTTCCACACCGCGGGGCCATCCATCCTGGTCCGGATGCCGATGCCCTGCTCTATCGCGGCGGCCAGCGTGTAGGGCTTGAACGACGACCCTGGCTGGGCCATCGCCTTGGTGGCCAGGTTGAAGCAGGCGATGCCGTCGGCGCACCCACCGGCGCCGTAGTCGCGCCCGCCGTAGAGCGCCACGATGCCGCCGTCACCGGGACGCACTGCGACCAGGCTGCTGACGGGCGGGTTCTTGCCCTTCTCCTTGACGATCCGCGCGAAGCTCTGCGTCTCGGCGGCGATGGCCGACTGCTGGGCGTGCTGGTCGATCGTCGTCATGACGCGGTAGCCGCCGAGGTTGATCTGGTCGTCGGTGAACCCCTTGCGCAGCAGCTCGTCGTGCACCATCTGGACCACGAAGCCGTTGGGTCCGGCGCTCGACGGGCGCCGCGCTCGCACCGCCGGGTAGCGCATGGACGACGCCTGGTCGGCGGTGATGGAGCCGAGCCTCGTCATGCCGTCGACGACGTAGTGCCAGCGGTCGGCCGCGCGCTGCCGGTTGTCGGGGTCGGACGGGTCGTAGAAGCCCGGCCCGCGGATGAGCGCGGCGAGCACGGCCCCCTCCGCCGGCGTCAGCCTGGAGACGTCCTTGCCGAAGTAAGCCTTCGCGGCCGCCTCGATGCCGTAGGCGCCGCGGCCGAAGTAGATGGTGTTGAGGTAGTTCTCGAGGATCTTGTCCTTCGAGAGGTCCTTGTCGAGCTTCAGCGCGATGACGATCTCGCGCAGCTTGCGGGTCACCGTCCGGTTCTGGGTCAGGTAGTAGTTCTTCGCGTACTGCTGGGTGATCGTGGACCCGCCCTGGGTGACGTCGCCGCCTCGCGCGTCGACCCACAGCGCCCGCGCGATGCCGGAGACCGAGATGCCGGGCTCGTGGTAGAAGTTGCGGTCCTCGGCCGCCAGCACGGCGTCGCGCACCGGCCTCGGCACCCGCGAGAGCTGCACGTCGACCCGGTTGAGCGCGCCCACCCGGCCGATCTCCTGCTTGCCGTCGGCGAAGAACAGCACCGTGGTCTGCGCCGTCGCGAGCTGGTTGGGCTGCGGGATGGACGTGGTGAACCACACCGCGGCGACGAGGCCGCCCGCGACCACCATGACGGCCAGGCAGCAGAGCAGCACGAGGCGCCGCGACGGCACGAAGCGGCGCCAGCCGGTGGCCGGCGCCGGTGCCCAGCCGCCGGTGCCCGGCCGCCTCCCGGCCGGTACCGATGCGGGCCCGGAGGGCGGGCGCTGATTGCCTGATGATGTGGTCACGGGCGCAGGTTCCCCGGAAATGGAGGGCGAGCAAACACGCTCGACGGGTGAGCCGCCCCGGTCGTCATTCCCGACCGGCGCGGCGGCGGGCGGCCCGTGGCCGGCCGGTCTCGCCGGTGCCCACAACGAACGACGTCGTGAGGTGGTTCCATGCGCAGCGGCCGCAGACCTCGACGACGTAGACGTTGAGCTCGCCGTACTGGCGGGCGAGGGCCGACACCTCGCGCAGCGCCCTGGCCTGGCCGGAGGACTCCCGCAGCTCGTCGCCGTAGACGTAGACGACCTCGACGAGCCGCTCCCGCCGGCAGACGGGGCACGCCCGCTCGGTCTGCTGCCCGTGGTGCTTCGCGGCGCGCAGCAGGTACGGGTGGGCGTCGCACACCTCGATGGCCGACCGGCGCCCGGCGAACAGATCGGCCAGCGTCGCCCGGCGGGCAAGCGCGTAGTCGATCACCGATCTGGTGGGCGTCTCCACCGGGTCAGCGTACGCCTGCGGCCTGCGCCGGGCAGCCGGTGAGCCGCCCCCGAGACGGGCCGCCCTGGTGGGCCGATATCCCGCACGGGCCGGAGCATGCGTGCATCGGTCTCACTCTCTGCTATCGTTGCGATGTATCAGCTCGATACATCGCAACGAGCGGTCCGGCAGGCCATCCGAACGGCGGCAGGAGGCGGCGATGAGCAGGAGGAGCGGCGTGCTGGAGCTCGCCGTGCTCGGCCTGCTGCACGAGTCCCCGCTGCACGGCTACGAGCTGCGCAAGCGGCTCAACACGGTGCTCGGCAGCTTCCGGGCCCTGTCGTACGGCTCGCTCTACCCCGCCCTTCGCGACCTGCGGGCGGCCGGGTGGATCTGCGAGGACACCTCGGCCAACGAGCCGGCCACGCTGTCGGCCCGCAGGGGCAAGGTGATCTACAAGCTGACCGCCGAGGGCAAGGAGCGGTTCCAGGAGCTGCTCGCCGAGGCCGGTCCGTCGGCCTGGGAGGACGAGAACTTCGGCGTCCACTTCGCCTTCTTCGCCCAGACCGACGCGCAGACCCGCATGCGCATCCTGGAGGGCCGGCGCAGCCGCCTCGAGGAGCGCGCGCACTCGTTCCGCACCGCCCTCACCCGCACCAGGGCCAAGCTCGACGGCTACACCGCCGAGCTCCAGCGGCACGGCCTCGAGTCGGCGGAGCGCGAGGTCCGCTGGCTCGACGAGCTGATCGAGACCGAGCGGGCGAGCTCGACGAGAGCAACGAGGGCCGACCCCACCGGGACCCCCGTCCCTTCCCCCAGCACGAGCACGGACCACGCCAGGTCGGCTGTCCGTACATCGACCGAGAACTGAGAAGGAGCAGCCGCATGGGCAGCAGCGCAGGCCAGGTACGCGTGGCCATCGTGGGCGTGGGCAACTGCGCCGCGTCGCTGGTGCAAGGCGTCGAGTACTACAAGGACGCCGACCCGGCGACGCGGGTACCCGGCCTCATGCACGTGCAGTTCGGGCCGTACCACGTGCGCGACGTGCAGTTCGTCGCCGCCTTCGACGTCGACGGCAAGAAGGTCGGCCGCGACCTCTCCGAGGCCATCGTCGCGAGCGAGAA
Source organism: Frankiaceae bacterium (assembly GCA_045807125.1). Lineage (GTDB taxonomy): Bacteria > Actinomycetota > Actinomycetes > JAWWOL01 > JAWWOL01 > JBJMHZ01. Next base: position 342,512 of record JBJMHZ010000042.1, on the reverse strand, counting down.
CAACACCGTCAGCATCTGCGACGTGCCACCGACCGGCATCACCGTCCAGCGCGGCCACACCTACGACGGCCTCGGCGAGTACTACCTCGAGACGATCGAGGAGTCGACGGACGAGCCGGTCGACGTCGTGCAGGTACTGAGGGACAGCAAGACCGACGTGCTCGTCTCATACCTGCCGGTCGGTTCGGAGCAGGCTGACCGCTTCTACGCCCAGTGCGCGATCGACGCGGGCGTCGCGTTCGTCAACGCCCTGCCGGTGTTCATCGCTTCCGACCCGGTGTGGGCCAAGAAGTTCACCGACGCCGGCCTGCCGATCGTCGGCGACGACATCAAGAGCCAGGTGGGCGCCACCATCACCCACCGGGTGCTCGCCAAGCTGTTCGAGGACCGCGGAGTCGAGCTGCTGCGCACCTACCAGCTCAACTTCGGCGGCAACATGGACTTCATGAACATGCTGGAGCGCAAGCGCCTCCAGTCGAAGAAGATCTCCAAGACGCAGTCGGTCACCTCGCAGATCCCGCACGAGATGGAGCGGGCGAGCGTGCACATCGGCCCATCGGACTACGTGCCGTGGCTCGACGACCGCAAGTGGGCGTACGTCCGGCTCGAGGGCCGCGCGTTCGGCGACGTGCCGCTCAACCTGGAGTACAAGCTCGAGGTCTGGGACTCACCCAACTCGGCAGGCGTCATCATCGACGCGGTCCGAGCCGCGAAGGTTGCCCTCGACCGCGGGATCGGCGGCCCGCTGCTCTCGGCGTCCAGCTACTTCATGAAGTCGCCCCCGGAGCAGTACGCCGACGACGTCGCCCGCGAGATGGTCGAGAAGTTCGTGAAGGGCGAGGTCGAGCGCTGAGCCGACGCCGTGCCAGCCACGGCACCTACGGCGCGCGCGCCACGCACGGCCGGCGCGACTTGCGCGCGCTGCTGCGCCGGCCGGACTTCGCCAGGCTCTACGCCACCCGGCTGATCTCGCAGGGCTCGGACGGCGTCCTTCAGGCGAGCCTCGCGAGCGCGGTGCTGTTCAACCCCCAGCACCAGACCGATCCCGCCAGCCTCGCCGCGAGCTTCACCGTGGTGCTGCTGCCGTACAGCGTCGTCGGGCCGTTCGCCGGCGTCTTCCTCGACCGCTGGCGGCGGCAGCGGGTCCTCGTCGTCGGCAACCTCGTACGGGCCGCCGTCGTGTGCCTCACCGCCGGGCTGCTCGCCGGCCTCGGCCCGGAGAGCGTCGCGCTCTACGCGGCGGCGCTCGTGGCCATCAGCGTCAACCGCTTCTACCTGGCCGCGCTGTCCGCGGCGCTGCCGCACGTGGTCGCCGAGCGCGACCTCGTCATGGCCAACTCGGTGTCGACCACCTCGGGGACGGTCGCGACGATCGTCGGCGGCGGGCTCGCGCTCGCCCTTCGCGCGGTCGTCGGCCCTGGCGACGGCGGCAGCGCGCTGATCGCGCTCGCGGCCGCTGCCGGCTACGTCGCCTCGTCGCTGGTGGCCGGCCGGTTCGACGCCACGCTGCTCGGGCCGACCGCCCGGCCGGAGCCCGTCCCGCTGCGCGGCGAGCTCGCGGCGGTGGCGCACGGCCTGGCAGCCGGGGCGCGCCACGTGCGGGCCAGGCATCGGACCCGCGACGCGCTCGCGGCCATCGCGAGCCACCGCTTCTTCTACGGCATCTCGACGATCGCGACGATCCTGCTCTACCGCAACCACTTCCGCGATCATGGGCTGCTGCGCGCGGGCGTGGCCGGCCTCGCCGAGATCTTCGCCGCCAGCGCGGTCGGCGTGCTGGCCGCCGCGGCCGTCACGCCGGTCGTCACCAGGCGGCTGCGCAAGGAGACGTGGATCGCGCTCACCCTCGCCGGCGCCGCCGTCGTCGAGCTGGCGCTCGGCCTGCCGTACCTGCAGGCGACGTTCGTGCCGGCCGCGGCGCTGCTCGGCTTCGTCGCGCAGGCCACCAAGATCTGCGTCGACACGACCGTGCAGGAGACCGTCGACGACGACTTCCTCGGCCGGGTCTTCGCCGGCTACGACATGCTCTTCAACATCACCTTCGTCGTCGCCGCGCTGGCCAGCGTCGCCTGGCTGCCGGCCGACGGCGTCTCCTACCCAGCGATCGTGGTGATCGCCGTGGGGTACGCGGCGACCGCCGCCCTGTACGGCCGGGCCAGCAGCCGCCGCCACGCCCGCCTCACGCCGGCCCAGCAGGCGGCCGAGCTCACCCCCGCCGGTTGACCCGACGCCGTCCGTACCGGAAGTAGGCGAGCGGCACCGCGCCGGCCGAATTGGCCAGCACCACGGCGGCGGCCCACACCGCCTTGCGACCCCTGATCTGGTCCGTGGGCCGCCGGGCGATGTCGGCGAGCGCAGCGACCTTGAGCAGGGCCTCGGTCGCCGCACCGAGGATGATCAACCGCCGGGTGCGCTCGCTGAGGTCGTCCCATTGTCGCCGGGATCTCACTGCTGCTCCTTCGCCCACCGGTGCAGCTCCTCCACCGCCCGGTCGTGACCGAGCGGCCCGTGCTCCATCCGCAGCTCCAGCAGGTGCTGGTAGGCCTTGCCCACGAGCGGTCCGGGCGGGATGCCGAGCAGCGCCATGATCTCGTTGCCGTCGAGGTCCGGCCGGATCTTGGACAGCTCCTCCTCGCCGGCCAGCCGGTCGATGCGCGCCTCGAGGTCGCGGTACGCCTGCTCCTGCGCCGCCGCCTTGCGCCGGTTGCGGGTGGTGCAGTCGCTGCGCACCAGCAGGTGCAGCCGGTCGAGCAGGTGGCCGGCGTCGCGGACGTAGCGACGCACCGCCGAGTCGGTCCACTCGCCCCTGCCATAGCCGTAGAACCGCAGGTGCAGCTCGATCAGGTGGCTCACGTCGTCGACGAGGGCATTGGGGTAGCGCAGCGCCTTGAGCCGCGCCCTTGCCATGTCGCGCCCGACCACCTCGTGGTGGTGGAACGACACCCCGCCACCCGGCTCGAAGCGACGGGTCCGCGGCTTGCCGATGTCGTGCAGCAGCGCGGCCAGCCGCAGGGTCAGGTCGGGCCCGGCCGGCTCCAGCGCCATCGCGCGGTCGAGGACGGCCAGGCTGTGCTGGTAGACGTCCTTGTGGTGGTGCAGCGGGTCGGTCTCCATCCGCAGCTTCGGCAGCTCGGGCACGACGTGCTCGGCCACGCCGGTCGCGACCATCAGCTCGAGCCCGCGCCGCGGCTCGGCCGCCAGTACCAGCTTGGTCAGCTCGGCCTGCACGCGCTCGGCGGTGATGATCGACAGCCGCTCGGCCATCGCCGTCATGGCCTCGACGACCTCCGGCGCGACCTCGAAGCCGAGCTGCGCGGCGAAGCGGGCGGCCCGCAGCATCCGCAGCGGATCGTCGGCGAAGGAGTCCTCCGGCGCCCCCGGCGTGCGCAGCCGCAGCTCGACGATGTCGGCGATGCCGCCGAACGGGTCGATGAACCGGTGGTCGGGCAACGAGACCGCCATGGCGTTGACCGTGAAGTCGCGCCGCTCCAGGTCGGCCTCGAGCGAGTCGCCGAAGCTCACCTCGGGGTTGCGCGAATCGAGGCGGTAGACCTCGCTGCGGAAGGTCGTGATCTCCAGGCGGAAGCCGCCGCGCTGCACTCCGACCGTGCCGAAGGCGACCCCGGTGTCCCAGCGGGCCTCGGCCCAGCCGGCCGTGATCTCCGCGATCCGCTCGGGCCTGGCGTCGGTGGCGAAGTCGAGGTCGTCGTGCAGCCGCCCCATCAGCGCGTCGCGCACCGAGCCACCGACGAGGTGCAGCTCGTGCCCCGCGGCGCGAAAGCGCTCGCCGAGCTCGTCGGCCACCGGTGCCACGCGCAGCAGCTCGGCGACTGCTCGTCGCTGGGCCGAGGTGAGGGCACGGCGGTCCGGCTGCTCGACCGGGCTGGTGAAGGTGGGCACGGGAGAACAGCGTACGGCGGCGGGCCCGCCGCGCGCTGCCCAGGCCAGCCTCGGGGGTCGCCTGGGCCCGGTCCCGACCCGCTCGCCCCGCCGAGCCGCTGATTCCGCATCGGCATCCCCGGATCGGCCGGTTTGTCGAGATCGACGACGGGGATGAAGCGCTCGCCTCGTGGACCGATGCCACGCCGTCGGCGCGTGGCTCGAGCCGCCTTCTCCTCGCCGGAAGCGAGTGGGAAGCGAGTGGGAAGCGAGTGAGGAATGAGCGGGAAGCGGGCGGATTCGTCCTTCCAGGCGGCGCGAGCGGCGAGCTACGGTGGTCGGCACCAGGTGCGACGGGGGGCTACCGAATCCGCAGGTCGAGACACTGACCGCCCGGCCCAGGGAGCGCAGGCATGAAGGGCGCACTGGACGTTCACCGCGAGCTGCTGGCCCGTGACGTGCCGCACGAGATCGTCCGCCTCCCCCGCGTGGTGCTGCAGGCGGACGAGATCCCCGACGCGCTCGGCCTGCCGTCGGAGCAGTGCCTCGCCCTGCGGATGTACGTGGCCGACGGCGACCTCGTCGCGGTCGGGGTCCCGGCCGGTCGCACGCCAGAGCCCACCGCCCTGCTCGCCGCCCTCGGCGCCCGCTCGCTGCGCCCCGCGCCGGCGCAGCAGGTCAACGCCCGCACCGACTTCGCGGCCGGCCTCGTGTGTCCCGTGCTGCTCCCCGGCGACGTCCCGCTCTGCATCGACGCCGCCGTCGGGCTGCACGACGTGCTCTACGCGCCCACCGGCGACACCGGCACCGCGCTCGGCATCCGGACCTGCGACCTGCTCGTGATCAGCGGTGCGCGGGTGGCCGACCTGTCCCACGCACCGCTCACCGAGATCGTCCTGAACGCCGACCGCTGAGCCGACATGTGGCGGCCAACCGCCACGACGGTGACGGCACGGACAGGTCGCCGCAGCCACGTACGATCGAGGCGTGGCACGGTTTCGGTCCAACGGGCGACGCCTCCGCCGGGTCGAGGAGGTCTCGGCAGGGGGCCTGGTCGTCGACCGTGCGCCGGAGGGCCTGCGGGCCGCGCTGATCGGGCGGCTGGACCGCAGGGGCGCGCTCCGCTGGTCGCTGCCGAAGGGCCACGTCGAGACCGGCGAGACGCCGGAGGTCACCGCGATCCGCGAGGTGGCCGAGGAGACGGGCATCACGGGGCGCGTGCTGGCTCCGCTCGGGACCATCGACTTCTGGTTCACTATCGAGGACCGTCGGGTTCACAAGACCGTGCACCACTTCCTGCTCATCGCCGAGGGCGGTGAGCTCTCCGACGAGGACATCGAGGTCACCGAGGTCGCATGGGTGCCGCTGCCCGAGGTGCGCTCCCGGCTCGCCTACGACGACGAGCGCCGGCTCGTGGACAAGGTGCAGCGGCTGCTGGCGGAGCCGGCGTGACCCAGGCCGGCCGCCGGTCGGTCCGGGCCGGCGCCGCGCTCCTCCTGGCCGCCGTACCGCTGGCGCTCGCGGCGTGGACCGGTGGACCCGGCCCGACGGCGGCCCTGGCCGCCGACGACGAGGGCGACGGCTCCCCGGTGGCAGTGACGATCGTCGGGATCGACCCGGTGGCTCCGCAGCCGCGCTCGATGGTCGATGTCACCGTCGACGTCACCAACACCGGCGCCGAGGCGCTCGACCACTACGACGTCGAGCTGCGCCTCGGCTACGCCAGGGTCACGAGCCGCGCGGGGCTGTCCGCCGACGCGGCGCCCACCCACTTCAGCAGCGACGTCCCCGCCGGCGGCCGGTGGGACGCCACCGGGCCGCTGCGGCCCGGCGCGTCGGCCACGGTGACGCTGCGCTTCGCACCCGATCAGGTCCAGCACCAGCAGCCGCACCCGCTGCTGACCGCGCCCGGCGTCTACCGGCTGGGCGTCGAGGTGCATGACACCGACGCGGGCAACCGGCTCGTCGGCATCCAGAACACGTTCCTGCCGTGGCTCCCCACCGCCGCGTCGACCACCGGCCGGCTGCGGATCGCGTGGCTCTGGCCGTTCGTCGACCGGCCGCGCATCGGCCCGGACGGCCTGACCGACCCCGAGGGGCTGACCGCCCAGCTTCGCCCAGGTGGGCGGCTGGAGCAGCTGCTCGCCCTCGCCCGCAAGGCGGGCGAGCAGCACGGCAAGGTCCGCCTGCCGGTGCCGCCCGCCGCCGCCGCGCCGGCCACGAAGCCGCGACCGAAGGGGAAGGGACCGCCGCCGAGGAAGCGGCGCCCCGTGGTGCCCACCCTCGAGCGGCGCCCGGTGCCGGTGAGCTACGCCGTCGATCCCGCGCTGGTCGAGGCCCTTGCCACGCTGGCCGCCCAGCCCGGCCCTCCGCAGGCTGCCGGCTCGACGAGCCCACCGGCCGGCACCCCGTCGACCGCGCCGTCGACCCCCCCGACCAGCCCGTCGAGGACCTCGCCGGCGGCTGCGTACCTCGACGCCCTGCGCACGCAGCTCACCACGTCCAACCTGATCGCGCTGCCCTACGCCGACCCCGACCAGTCCGCGCTCGTGCGCCACGGTGCCGGCGATCAGCTGCGCAGCGCCGACAACGCACGCGATGCCGTGCTCGCCGCCAACCGGTTCCCCAGGGCCGTCCTCGGCATCGCCTGGCCGGCGTCCGGTTACCTCTCCCCAGCGGCCCTCGCCCAGCTCACGGCGCCCTACGTGGTGCTCGACGGCAGGGCGGCGCCAGCAGGGCTGGTCGCGCCGGGGGAGCCGCGCGATGCCGCTCCCACGGCGCTCGCCCAGCTGTCCAGGGCCGGCGGCCCGATCACCGCGATGCTCGCTGACCCCACGCTGGGGCAGCTCGCGACCACGCAGGTGACCAGCGAGACCGGGGCCCTCGTCGAGCAGCGGTTCGCCGCCGAGACCGCGCTGCTCGCGCTGGAGGCAGGCAACTCGACCGGGGACGTCGTGGTCGCGCTGCCGCACCGCTTCGACCCGGGCGGGACGGCGGTCTCCCGGCTGCTCACCGACTCGGGCGTGCTGCCCTGGCTGGCACCGGCGACGGTCGGCACGCTGCTCGAGGCCGCGCCGCCGCCGGCCGCCGGGCGGGGGCTGCGCTACCCGGGCGCGGTGCGGCGCGCCGAGCTGCCGGCCGACTACGTCGACGCGCTCGCCGCGGCGGCCGGGTCGGTGCGCGACCTGCGCGACCTGGCCTGCTCGCCCGCCGCCGGCGGCGCGGCGGCCGGCCGGTGCGGTGCCGACCAGCTCGCCCTTCCGCTCGAGCACGCCCTGCTGGCCTGCGGCTCGGCCGCCTGGCAGGACGACCTCGGCACCGGCCGGCAGCTGCTCGCGCAGACCGCCGCGCGCGCCGCCGGCTACCTCGCGAAGGTGCGGATCACGACCGCCGGCACGGTCACCCTCGTCAGCCAGTCCGGGTCGATCCCGATCACCATCGCCAACGACCTGCCGCTGCCGGTCACCGTGCGGCTCGACATCACGACCCCCAACAAGGCGCAGCTGCGGGTCGGCGGTCGCCGGCTCTACGTCGTCCCGCCCGGCGCCAAGTCGCAGCAGACGATCCAGGCCAGGACGTCCAGCGCCGGCAAGGCGCGCTTCCCCATCTACGTCCAGCTGGAGACGCCCTCCGGCGCTCCCGTCGGCGAGCGGACCGAGCTGGTCGTCCGCTCCAGCGCGTACGGCACGATCGCCGTGGTGATCACCGCCGGCGCGCTCGCCGTGCTCTTCGGCGCGGTGGCCGTGCGGCTCACCCGGACCGCCCTGCGGGCACGCCGCGGGGCAGGGGCCGGGCAGTGATCGACACGGCGGCCCGGCCGCCGCGCCCGCCCCGCCAGTCGCCCGGCGCCGAGCGAAGCGGCGACGACGCCGACCACGGGCTGATCCGCTCGACGAGGGTCATGGCCGCGGGGACCCTCGCCTCCCGCTTCACCGGGCTGCTGTCGAAGCTGCTGCTCGCCTGGGCGATCGGGGTAGCGGTCGGCGACGCGTACAACGTCGCCAACACGATCCCGAACATCGTCTACGAGCTGTTGCTCGGCGGCATCCTCACGAGCGTCGTGGTGCCCCTCATCGTCGCGGCCGCGGCCCGCGGGGCCGACGACGGCGAGGCGTACGCCCAGCGCCTGCTGACCCTCGTCGCGCTGACGCTCGGGATCGCCTCGGTGCTGGCCGTCGTGGCGGCGCCGTGGATCGTGCGGCTCTACATCGGCCACTTCTCGAAGGGCGCGCCCGACGAGCACCTCATCTCGGTGGCGACGACCTTCGCGCGCTTCTTCCTGCCGCAGATCCTCTTCTACGGCATCGGCGCGACGATGGGGGCGATCCTCAACACCCGCGGGCGGTTCGCCGCACCGATGTGGGCACCGGTCCTCAACAACCTGATCCTCATCGCGACGTTCCTCGTCTTCTTCGCCGTCCCCGGTCCCGGCGACGACCTCGTCCCGGCCACCATCACGACCGCGCAGGTGCTCACCCTCGGCATCGGCACCACGCTCGGCATCGTCGCCCAGACGGTGGCCCTGGTGCCCGCGCTGCGGGCGGCCGGCTTTCGCTGGCGCCCGCGGTTCGACTTCCGGCGCACCGGCCTCGGAGAAGCCGGTCGGCTGGCCGGCTGGGTGCTGCTCTACGTGCTGGTCAACCAGATCGGCTACCTCGTCATCACCAACCTCGCCACGTCCGCCTTCGCAAGCGGTGACGGCTCCGGTGCCGGCGGCTACTCGATCTACGTCTGGGCCTTCATGGTCTTCCAGCTGCCGCACGCCGTGGTCGCCGTCTCGGTCATCACCGCGCTGCTGCCGCGGATGAGCCGGCATGCAGTCGACGCCCGGCTCGACCTGGTGACGACCGAGCTCTCCCGCGGCCTGCGGCTGGCCGCCGTCGTGCTGGTGCCGGCGACGTTCGCCTACCTCGCGCTCAACCAGCCGATCATGCGGCTGCTCTTCGGCCACTTCCGCATCACCGCGGACGACACCACCATCATGGGCTGGACGCTCGCGGCGTTCGCTCTCGGGATGCTGCCGTTCTCCGGGTTCCAGCTCCAGCTGCGGGCGTTCTACGCGCTGCGCGACACCCGTACGCCAGCCCTCGTGAACATCGCGGTCAACGCGGTCAACCTGGTGGTCGCCGGTGCGCTGTTCGTCGCGCTGCCCGCCCGCTGGATCGTGCCGGGGCTGGCGGTCGGCTACGCGGTCTCGTACGCGGCCGGGCTCGCCCTGTTCTCGCGGCTGCTCCACCGGCGGCTGGGCTCGGTCGACGGGCACCGGGTGGTCCGGACGCTCGTCCGGCTGACCATCGCCGGCCTCGGGGGAGGGGCCCTCGCCTACCTCGTGGCGAGCGCCCTGATGAGCGCGCTCGGGACGGGCAGCGCCGGATCGGCCGCAGCCCTCTGCGCGGCCGTGCCGCTCGGCGGTGCCTTCTACCTCTGGGTGGCCGGCCGGCTGCGGGTGAGCGAGATCAGGGCGCTCATGGACATGGTCCGCAGCCGCGTCACCGGCTCAAGCAGGCGGGCGCGCCGGCCGACGTAGCGCAGTGATGACCGCTGCGGACGGAGAGCGACGTGAGGTACGTGGGCGTGCGGCACGGTCGCGCGGGCCGGGGTGACGGCGGCGCCGAGCGGGACAGGGGCGCCGAGCGGGACAGGGGCGACAGGGGCGACAGGGGCGACATCGTCATCAGCTGGCTCACCAAGCTCGTGGTCGTGACCGCGCTGATCGGCATGGTCGGGTTCGACGGCATCAGCATCGGGGTGGCCAAGTTCAACGTCTCCGACGACGCGTCCACCGCGGTCGAGGCGGCCAGCACGAGCTGGCAGAGCAGCCGGCACAACATCCAGTACGCGTACCAGTCCGCGCAAGAGGCGCTGTCCAACCCGCTGACCGAGGAGATCCCGGTCAACAGCTTCTCGATCGACCCCGACGGGACGGTCCACCTCACGGTGGTCAAGACGGCGCGCACCCTGCTGCTGTTCCGGGTGCACGAGCTGGCGCACTACGCGGTCGTCACCGCGACGGCCAGCGGCAAGTCGATCGGCTGATGACGCTCGTGCCGGCACGGCGACGCGTCCGGCGGGCCGGCCCGGCCGGGCTCCCCCTCGCGCTGGCACTGGCGCTCGCCACGCTGGCCATGATCGCCGGCAGCGCCCTCACCGGGCCGGCCGCCGAAGCGACGCCATCGCTCACCGACGCCAGGCGCAGCGCCACGCAGCTGCGCGCGGCGGTCGAGCGCCTTCAGGTGGCCGCCGAGCAGGCGACCGAGGACTACGACGCCGCCCAGGAGCAGCTCGGCGTCGCCGTGCAGCGCTACATCTCGGCAGAGGAGGACCTCGAGTCGGCCCGGCGGCGATCCAGCGACCAGCTCGACGCGGCCGCCGCGCGGGTGCGGGCGCTGTACGAGTCGGGCGGCTCGTTCGGGCTGTACGCGACGGTCCTCGACGGCGGGTCCATCACCGACGTCATCTCCGGCATGCGGATGGCCGACAACGTCATCGCCGACTCGCGGTCGCAGCTGGCCGCGACCGGCACCGCCGTCGCGGAGCTGGCCGGCCTGCGCGGCCGGCTGGGCCGGCTGGCCGCGGAGCGGGCCCGGCTCCAGCAGCGGGCCGCCGACAAGGCGTCCGCCGTCCGCGACCTGCTCGGCCGGCAGCAGGCCATGCTGGCCGACGCCGACCAGCGGGTGCGCGACCTCGTCGCCGCCCAGCAGCAGGCCAGGCTGGAAGCCGCGGCCAGGGCGTTCGCCACCCGGCTGGAGGCGGCCAGGGCCAGCGCGGCGGCGAGCGGCCTCCCGCTGGGAGCGGCCACCACGACCGACCCCGTCTCGGCCGCCGCGATCGCGGCCGCCAGGTCACGGATCGGGACGCCGTACGTCTGGGGCGCCACCGGGCCGGGCGCGTTCGACTGCTCGGGGCTCACCAGCTGGGCCTACGCCCAGGCCGGCCTCCGGTTGCCGCGCACGTCGAGGGAGCAGTGGTACGCGGGTCCGCACCCCGGCCTCGCCGAGCTGCGCCCCGGCGACTTGCTGTTCTGGGCGACCGACGTGACCAACCCGGCCACGATCCACCACGTCGCGCTCTACATCGGCAGCGGCCAGATGATCGCGGCGCCGCACACCGGGGCCGTGGTGACGGTGCAGCAGGTCTACCTCGACGGCTACATCGGCGCGGTGCGACCGGTCGCCGGCTGACCCGGCCGCTTCCGGACAACCCGGCCGGCCGCCACGCGGTCAAGCCGGCCGGTTGCTGGCCGAATCGGGCAGGTTGGTGGACAAGCGAGCTTCAGCTCCCTAGTGTCCGCAGCCGACAACTGATGGACCACAGCGCTTCGCCGGCACGCCGAATCCTGTCCACCGGCGGTTCAGCGCACCGACCCCACGCAAGGGACAGGAGCGGGGGACCCAGGTTCCCGACGCTCGGCCGGCGACATGCGTCGCCGGGCGATCCGCGTCTAGGGGTGAAGCCGGTCTCCGGACCGGCCGGGCAACCCTTTCAGCCCGAACCCGACAGCTCACTCCGCAGGCGGTGAAGGAAGGGAAGCTCGTGCCTGCGGTCACTCCGCCCGCGCGCGGTCGCGCCTGTCGCGCCGCCCGTGCAGCCACCACTCTCCTCATCAGCCTCGGTCTCGCCGGCACCGCCGTCGCGGCCGCGCAGCCCGCAGCCGCCATCGGGACCACCCGGGTGAGCGCGACGGCAGCCACCATCAACTACGCCCGCCACGCCAATGTGGCGATCCGCGTGTACGACGGGGCCTCGCACCCGCTGGGTGGCGTCCACGTCCGCGTCTACCGCCACACCGCCAGCGGCAACGCATGGGTGACCACGGTCACCACCAGCACGTCCACGCACGTCGCGCACTTCCGCCCCTGGCTGCGCCGGTCCACGACGTACCTGCTCGTCTACCCGGGCAGCGCGACCCGCGCCCGCAGCACCGCCTACCAGCGGGTCTACGTCCGCAGCTTCGGCGCCTCGCTCGTCAACGTCGGCTCGCGGAAGAAGGGCGCGCCGTACCAGTACGGCGCCGCAGGGCCCTGGCGCTTCGACTGCTCCGGGTTCACCCGCTGGGTCGCCTCGCGCTACGGCAAGAGCCTGCCGCACAGCTCGTCGTCGCAGTACGGCGAGGTCCGCCACGTCGCGAGGACCGACAAGCGGATCGGTGACCTGATCTTCCTGCACGACTCGTCGGGGCACGTCTACCACGTGGGCTTCTACGCCGGCAGCGGGCGCCTGCTCGCGGCCACCCACACCGGTGACTACGTCCGCCTCGAGCGGCTCTGGACCTCCAGCTACTACGTGGGCCGGCTCCGCACGCCCTGACCGGGCGGCGAGGCGGGGGCGCGGGGCGCCGGGTGCGGCGTACGCTCCTCGCGTCCCGACCCCTGACCTGGAGCCCGCCCGGTGACCGACGCCTGGAGCGCCGCCTCCGACGTTGAGCTGCTGCGCGGCCACCTCGACGGCGACCCCGATGCCTTCGGGGTACTCGTGCGCCGTCATCAGGACCGGCTCTGGGCGGTCGCCGTGCGCACGCTTGGCGACCGGGACGAGGCCGCCGACGCCGTCCAGGACGCGCTGATATCGGCGCTGCGGGCGGCCGGCAGCTTCCGCGGCGAGGCCGCCGTCAGCACCTGGCTGCACCGCATCGTGGTCAACGCCTGCCTCGACCGGGCTCGCCGGCGGCAGGCCCGCCCCACCGTCCCGCTGCCTCCGGACGACCGGGCACCGGCCGCACCAGGGGACGATCTCGGCCGCGCCGAGCTGGCCATCGACATCGAGCGGGCGCTCGCCGCGCTGCCGCTCGAGCAGCGGGCAGCTCTCGTCCTCGTCGACGTCCAGCGCTTCCCGGTGGAGGAGGCCGCAGCCCTGCTCGACGTGCCGGTCGGGACGGTGAAGAGCCGCTGCTCGCGGGGCCGCGCGAAGCTGGCTCGGCTGCTGGGCGACCAGCCCGACGATCGAGCGCAGGGCACGGCCGGGAACGCTCCGGCCGCCGGCGGCGTCGAAACCTCGACGGGAGGCCGTCCCGAGGCATCCGCGACCGGTCGATCGGAGGTGAGTGGTGGACCCGACGAGTGAGCCCCGCGGGTCGTCCGCGCACGCCGGCCTCGACCGGCTCGCCCGGTACGACGAGGGCCTGCTGGACCAGCCCGACCGCGACGAGCTGGACCGCCACCTGGCGAGCTGCCCCTCGTGCATCGCCGCGCTGGCGCAGGTGCGATCGGTGCGCTCGGCGCTCGCGGGCCTGCCAGGGCCGGCGATGCCGCCCGACGTGGCCGAGCGGCTGCGCGCCGCCGTCGCGCAGGAGATCACCGCCCGACCGGCGGCCGCAGCACCGGTGGGCGCGGCACCGGCGGCCACGGTCACGGCGCTGCGGCCGGCCGGGCACCGCCGGAGCTGGCTGCCGACGACCGCCGCGCTCGGCTCGATCGCCGCCGTCATCGCCGCTATCGCCTTCGTCGTGGTGAGGGGCGGCGACGGCGGCGAGGGTGGCTCGTCCGCCGCCGGTGGGCCGGCCCGCGTCCCGGCGGCATCGCAGCCGCTGACGCACCACACCGGGCGCAACTACACGATCGACTCGCTGCGGGCCGCCGTCCCGGCGCTGCTCAGCGAGGACGGGACCCGGTTGGGCGGTAGCGACCAGGCGCCCGACACCGCCTTGTCCAACGGGTTCTCCCGGCTGTCGTCGCGCTCGGCGCTCGTCGACTGCGCCAGTCATCTCGGCGAGAGCTACCGCAACCTGCTCGCCGTCGACTACGCCCGCTTCGGTGGCCGCCCGTCGCTCGTGCTCGTCTTCCCCGACCGTGACGACGCGCAGCGGGTCGAGATCTTCGTGGTCGGCCCGGACTGCGCGACCAACCCCAACCCGATCCCGCAGATCGTCTTCGCCAGCCGCTGACGGCGGCCGCTGGCAGGGAATGGCACGCTCGTACGCTCCGTTCCGATCTGTGCCGCCGGGGCGATCCACCGGCCGAGACTCGAAGGACGCGCCGTGACAGACACCACCACCGCCGACGTCATCATCGTCGGCTCCGGCCCCGCGGGCTACACGGCGGCGCTGTACACGGCGCGCGCCAACCTGCGCCCTCTGGTCATCGAGGGCTCGCAGTTCGGCGGCGCTCTCATGACCACCACCGAGGTGGAGAACTTCCCCGGCTGGCCGGACGGGATCATGGGCCCCGAGCTCATGGACAACATGCGCAAGCAGGCCGAGAAGTTCGGCGCCCGCTTCATCACCGACGACGCGACCGCGCTCGACCTGACCGGTGAGCCGAAGGTCGTGACGGTGGGCGGCGAGTCGTACTCGGCGCGGGCCGTCATCATCGCGACCGGCTCGCGCTGGCGCCGGCTGGGCATCCCCGGCGAGGACAAGCTGCTCGGTCACGGCGTCTCGAGCTGCGCCACCTGCGACGGCTTCTTCTTCCGCGACCAGGACATCGCCGTCGTCGGCGGCGGCGACTCGGCCATGGAGGAGGCCACCTTCCTCACCCGCTTCGCCCGGTCGGTGACGATCGTGCACCGCCGCGAGCAGCTGCGCGCCAGCAAGGTGATGCAGCAGCGCGCCTTCGACAACGACAAGATCCGCTTCGCCTGGAGCAGCGTCCCCGTCGAGGTGCTGGGCGACGCCCGGGTGCAAGGGCTGAAGGTGCGCGACGTCGTCACCGGCGAGGAGTCCACGCTGGCGGTGACCGGCGTCTTCGTCGCGATCGGGCACGACCCGGCCAGCGAGCTGCTCCACGGGCAGGTACACCTCGACGAGATGGGCTACGTCCTCACCGAGCAGCCCTCGACCCGCACCAACGTGCCCGGCGTCTTCGCCTGCGGCGACGTCGTCGACCACACCTACCGGCAGGCCATCACCGCCGCCGGCACCGGGTGCGCGGCAGCGCTCGACGCCGAGCGCTGGCTCGCCGCCTTCGAGGGCACCGACCACGTCGACGCCGGTCTGGGCGTCAGCACCGCCGACCCCCTGGCAGGCATGCCGGCCACCCGCGCCTGACCCGGCAGGCGGCGGCGATCGGCGGGCCGGTCGAGGGAATCCGGCCACCCGCGCCACCGTTGTCGCAAGCAAGAGCCGTTCCAGCCGAAGAGCCGTTCCAGCCGCACCGACCACGCACGACCGACCACTCCAAGGAGGAGCCGTGGCAGGCGCCACCAAGACCGTCACCGACCAGGACTTCACCACCGCGGTCCTGCAGAGCGACAAGCCGGTCCTCGTCGACTTCTGGGCCGAGTGGTGCGGTCCGTGCAAGATGGTCGGGCCGGTCGTGGAGGAGATCGCCACCGAGCACGCCGACAAGCTCTCCGTCGTCAAGCTGAACATCGACGAGAACCCGGAGACCGCTCGCGCCTACCAGATCATGTCGATCCCGACGATGTCGGTCTTCCAGGGCGGCAGGGTCGTCAAGAGCATCGTAGGGGCCAAGCCGAAGGCCGCGCTGCTGCGCGACCTGGCCGAGTTCCTCTGACGCGACGCTCCACCGCGCAGCATCGGCGCCGCCGGTCGGGTCCGTCCCGGCCGGCGGTGCGTCGCATCCACGGGCCACGCCACGGCCTGCCGGACCTCCGATCACGCATCGCTACCATGGGTGCCGCCATGCAGTCCGTGCAGCCCCTCCGCCTCGGCGACACCGGTCCGGTCGTCGCCGAGATCCGCGCGACCCTGACCTCGCTCGGGCTGCTCGCCCAGCCGGCCGGCGCTGGCCGGCTGCCGCGCTACGACCTGGCCTGCGACCGCGCGGTCCGCGGCTTCCAGCAGTCCCGCGGCCTGTCCGTGGACGGCGTGGTCGGTCCCGAGACCTACCGCGCGCTCGACGAGGCGCGCTGGCGCCTCGGTGACCGCCTGCTCTCGATGCGGGTGGCGCACCCCTTCGTCGGTGACGACGTCGCCGAGCTGCAGCACCGGCTGCAGGAGCTCGGCTTCGACCCCGGCCGCTGCGACGGCGTCTTCGGCGCGCGGACCGAGCAGGCGGTGCGCGAGCTGCAGCGCAACCTGGGGCTGGTGCCCGACGGCACCTGCGGCCCGCACACGCTGAAGGCGCTCGACCGGCTCCGCCGCACCGTCGTCGGTGGCCGCGCGCAGTGGATCCGCGAGGCGGAGGAGCTGGTCAGGGCCGGTCCGAGCGTCGCAGGCAAGTTCGTCATCATCGACCCGGGGCACGGCGGGCCCGACCGGGGCTTCGGCGCGGCCGGTTGCCTCGACGAGGCCACGGTCGCCGACGACCTCGCCGCCCGGCTGGAGGGCCGGCTCGCCGCCAGCGGTGCCTTTCCGTTCCTGACCAGGGGCCCCGACGCGGCGCCGGACGACACCGAGCGCGCCGCGTTCGCCAACGCGGCCGAGGGCGACCTGCTCGTGTCGCTGCACTGCGACGCCGCGCCCCACCCGGCCTGCAACGGCGTGGCGACGTACTACTTCGGCTCCTACGGGCCGGGCGGGCAGCTGCACGAGTCCAGCGTGGGCAAGCGCTTCGCCGCCCTCGTGCAGCGCGAGATCACCACGCGCACCGACCTGCTCGACTGCGCCACCCACCCGAAGACCTGGGACCTGCTGCGCCTCACCCGCATGCCGGCCGTCCGCGTCGAGCTCGGCTACCTGAGCAATGCCGGCGATGCCGCCCGGCTGTCGGCGCCGGAGTTCCGCGACGCGGTGGCCGAGGCGATCCTCGCGGCCATCCAGCGGCTCTACGCACCGCCCGACATCGACGGGACGAGCGAGCAGCTGCGGGTGCCCATCCTGGTCGGCTGAGAGGCTCCTGGCAGCAGCTCAGACGGGGCGCAGCGCGCCCTCGGGGCTCATCGAGCCGAGCAGCCGCTCGAGCGCCACCTCGACGTCCTCCCGCCACGAGACGGCCGATTTCAGCTCGAGCCGCAGCCGCGGCCACCGGTGATGCGGGCGCACCGTCTTGAACCCGACGGCGAGCAACTGGTCGGCCGGCAGGACGCACGACGGCTCGGACCATTTCAGGTCACCGAATGCCTCGATCGCGCGCACTCCTCGTCTGGTGAGATCCTTGGCGACCGACTGGACGAGCATCCGCCCGAGGCCACCGCCGGCGAACTCGGGCAGGACGTGCGCGGTCATCAGCAGCACCGCGTCGGCACTGACCGGGCTGGTCGGGAACGCGACCGAACGCGGCACGTAGGCCGGCGGCGCGAACAGCACGTAGCCGGCCGGCGCGCCGTCGACGTAGACCAGCTTCCCGCAGCTGCCCCATTCGAGCAGGGTGGCCGAGACCCAGGCCTCCTTCTCGAGGGCGGTGTCGCCGGCCTCCTCGGCGCGGGTCCTGGCTACCGGGTCGAGCTCCCAGAAGACGCACCGGCGGCACCGGGGCGGGAGGTCGTCCAGATTGTCCAGCGTGACGTTGACGACGCGACGGGACATCAGCCCCCCTCGCCGGCCTGGGCTGCGCCCTCGTCCGCGTCGTCACCGGCGTGCGGCTCGCGGACCAGGCCGGCCGCGTAGCCGCCGACGAGGCCAGCGGCGAGGCCGGCCAAGAGCCCGAGCATGCGTCGTCGGCGCATCGGACCTCCGGTCGGGGCGGGACAGGTGGAGGCGCACCCGCCGGCGGGCACTGGGGTCCCACCGGCTCGGCAAGGATGGTAATGGAGAACGCCGTCGCGGGACAGATCCAGCGCGAACGGGAGGCAATGGGCACGGGGGTTAGGCCGGACCCGGCCGAAGGGTAGCCTGTTGCTCCGGGCAGGAGCCCGGCCACCGACCGTCCGGGCGCGAGCTGGTCGAGCAAGGGAGGCGACGTTGGAGACCGACCTCGACCCGTACGCGGACCGGTACGCCGAGCGCGCCCGCGGCATGGTGGCGTCAGAGATCAGGGCACTGTTCGCGGTGGCGTCGCGCCCGGAGGTGGTCTCGCTCGCCGGTGGCATGCCGTACCTCAACGCGCTGCCGCTGGACGCCATCGGCGGGCTCGCGCACGAACTGGTGGCGCAGCGCGGCGCGGCCTCCCTCCAGTACGGCTCCGGGCAGGGCGATCCGGTGCTGCGCGAGCTGATCTGCACGGTGATGGAGCTCGAGGGCATCGAAGCCGTGGCCGACGACATCGTCGTCACGGTCGGGTCCCAGCAAGGGCTGGACATCGTCACCCGGATGTTCTGCGACCCTGGCGACGTGATCCTCGCGGAGGCGCCGTCCTACGTCGGGGCGCTCGGCGTGTTCGCCTCCTACCAGGCCGAGGTGGTGCACGTCGCGATGGACGACGACGGCCTGGTGCCCGACGCGCTGCGCGAGGCGCTGGCCCGGCTGGAGCGGCAGGGCCGGCGGCCCAAGCTGCTCTACACGGTGCCCAACTACCAGAACCCGGCGGGCGTCTCGCTCGCGGTGAGCCGGCGGGACGAGATCGTCGAGATCGCCGCCAAGGCCGGCGTCCTCGTGATGGAGGACAACCCGTACGGGCTGCTCGGCTTCGACGAGGAGCCGCGGCTGGCGCTGCGGGCCCGCGACGCCGGCAACGTCATCTACCTCGGGTCGTTCTCCAAGACGTTCGCGCCGGGGCTTCGGGTCGGCTGGGTGCTCGCGCCGCCGACCGTGCGCCAGCGGCTCGTCCTCGCCAGCGAGGCTGCCGTGCTCTGCCCGCCGACGCTGAACCAGTACCTGGTCACCGAGTACCTCGCCACCCAGCCGTGGCAGCAGCAGGTCAAGGTCTTCCGCGACCTCTACCGGGAGCGCCGCGACGCGACGCTGGCGGCGCTGACCGAGCTGCTGCCGCCGGGGTGCCGCTGGACCCGTCCGAGCGGCGGCTTCTACGTCTGGCTGACGCTCCCGCCCGGGCTCAACTCGAAGACGATGGCCGCGCGGGCGATCCAGGCCGGCGTCGCCTACGTGCCAGGCACCGGCTTCTACGCCGACGGCAGCGGTGCCCCGCATCTGCGGTTGTCGTACTGCTACCCGGAGCCGGACCGCATCCGGGAGGGCGTTCGGCGGCTGGCCGGCGTCGTCGAGCGCGAGATCGAGCTCGCGGCCGTGCTGGGCCCGGCGGAGCCGGTGGAGCGCGACCCGGTGACCCACCCGGCCGACGTGCCAGGCCCCGAGACCGTGTAGCTGCCTCCTGCTCAGCCCGCCGCGGGAGCGGCGGCGCCTGGTTCGCCGGGGGCGATCGCCTCGACGATCCGGTCGAGGTCCTCGAGCGAGGCGAACTCCACGACGATCTTGCCCTTGGACCGGCCCAGCTCGACCTTGACCCGCGTCTCCAACCGGTCGGACAACCGGGCGCCCAGATCGGCCAGCCCGGGCGCGTGCGGCTTGGGCCGCCGATGCCGCGGCGCGCGCGCCTGGTCCTCGCCGACCGCGACGATCTCCTCGACGGCCCGCACCGACAGGCCCTCGGCGACGATCCGCTGCGCCAGCCGGTCCTGCGCCTGCGGGTCGTCGAGGGCGAGCAGCGCCCGCGCATGGCCGGCGGACAGGACGCCGGCCGCGACCCGCTTCTGCACCACGGGTGGCAGGTTGAGCAGCCGCAGGGTGTTGGAGATCTGCGGGCGGGAGCGGCCGATCCGGGTCGCCAGCTGCTCGTGCGTCGTGTCGAACTCCTCCAACAGCTGCTGGTAGGCGGCCGCCTCCTCCAGCGGGTTGAGCTGCTGGCGGTGCAGGTTCTCCAGGAGGGCGTCGCGCAGCATCGCCGTGTCGGCGGTGTCCCGGACGATGGCGGGGATGCGCTCCAGGCCGGCCTGCTGGCAGGCCCGCCACCGCCGCTCCCCCATCACCAGCTGATAGCGCCCCGGCCCGACCTCGCGCACGACCACCGGCTGCAGCAGCCCGACCTCGCGCACCGAGGCGACCAGCTCGTCGAGCGCATCGGTGTCGAAGGCCTGGCGCGGCTGCTGCGGGTTGGGCTCGATGGCGACGACCGGGACCTCGATGAACCGGGCGCCGGCCGGCTCCCGCGCGGCGACCGGCCGCGCCGGATCGGTGGCCGCCGGCGCGGCCGTCGGGATGAGCGCGCCCAGGCCCCGTCCGAGCCCACCACGTCGGGCAGTCACCGTGCCACCTCCCGGTCCGCTCGCCCGGCGATCTCCCTGGCCGCCTCGAGGTAGGCGATCGCGCCGCGCGAGCCAGGGTCGTACGTCAGCACCGACTGGCCATAGCCTGGCGCCTCGGAGATCCGCACGCTGCGCGGGACGACCGTGCGCAGCACGAGGTCCCCGAAGTGGGTGCGCACCTCCTGGGTGACCTGGTCGGCCAGCCGGGTGCGCCCGTCGTACATCGTGAGCAGGATCGTCGAGACCCGCAGCGTGGCGTTGAGGTGGGCCCGCACCAGCTCGATGTTGTGCAGCAGCTGGCTGAGCCCCTCGAGCGCGTAGTACTCGCACTGGATCGGGATCAGCACCTCGGCGGCGGCGACCAGGGCGTTGACCGTGAGCAGGCCGAGCGAGGGCGGGCAGTCCACCAGCACGTAGTCGACGTCGAGCTCCAGCGCCTCCAGCGCCCGGCGCAGCCGCGACTCCCGGGCGACGACCGACACCAGCTCGATCTCGGCGCCGGCCAGGTCGATGGTCGCCGGGGCGCACCACAGGTTGGGCACCGCCTCGACCGGCTGGACCACCTCGTCGAGCGGGCGCCCCTCGATCAGCACGTCGTAGATCGAGGGGATGTCGGCGTGGTGGTCGATGCCGAAGCCGGTCGACGCGTTGCCCTGCGGATCCAGGTCTATCACCAGCACCCGCAGGCCGTGCATGGCCATCGCGGTCGCCACGTTTACCGTAGTGGTCGTCTTGCCGACGCCGCCCTTCTGGTTGGCCACCGTGAGCAGCCGTCGGCGCGCGGGGCGCGGGAAGGCATCGGCCGGACTGGGGTGACGCACCCGTACCGCCAGCGCCGCGGCGGCGGCGATGGGGGTGTCGGCCGGCGAGCTGGCTTCGGTCGCGACGCCCAGCGCCTGGGCCGCCTCCGTTTCACGTGAAACCGACCCGGCTCCGTCCGTCACCGTTTCACGTGAAACCGGCGGCGTGGGCCACCCCAACGGACCGGCGCCGGTAGGACCGGCCGGGGGCTCGGCGAGCGGCCAGCCGATCCCAGGCGTGACCTCAGCGTCCACGACGCCCCTCCTTCCGGCGCCCGGTACGACCGGCGTCCTGCCGGCGGACCCGCACCACCGTGGTGGCGAGGTCTACCACACCACTGCTGCAGCGCACGACCCGGATGTCCGTGCCGCCCGCGGCGAGGACAGCTGCGGCGGCCGACGCAGCCTCCTCGTCGGCCGTCTCGCCCTTGATCGCCAGCAGTTCGCCGCCGGGGCGCAGCAGCGGCATGCTCCACCGGGCGAGCCGGTCCAGCGGCGCGACGGCCCGCGCCACCACCGCGTCGACCAGCACCGCACCGGCCAGCTCCTCGGCGCGCGCCCAGCGCACCGTCACCCCCGGCAGCCCGAGCCGGTCGATCACCTCGGCCAGGAACTCGGTCCGCCGGCGGGTGGCGTCGACCAGGACGAACGTGCAGTCCGGTCGCAGCAGGGCCAGCACTACCCCCGGCAAGCCGGCGCCGGATCCCAGGTCGAGCGCGCTGCCGGCCGGCAGCAGGGCCGCCAACGGCGCGCAGTTGAGCAGGTGCCGCTCCCAGATCCGGTCGGCCTCGTGCGGCCCGAGAAGTCCCCGCTCGACGCCCGGTCCGGCCAGCAGCTCGGCATAGGCGACGGCGCGCTCCAGCGCCTGGCCGAAGACCGCCGCCGCGACGGGCGGAGCGGCCGGCCCGATGGGGACGAGCCGAGCCGGTGGCGCTGCCGCCCGAGTCGCCGGGGTCTCGCCCGACACGGTCACCGGGCGGTCACTCCGGCAGGACGACGACGTACCGCTCCGGCTCCTCGCCCTCCGACTCGGTGCGCACGCCCTCCACGGCGGCGACCGCGTCGTGGACGACCTTCCGCTCGAAGGGGGTCATCGGCTTGAGCGCCACCCGCTCGCCGGACTCCTTGACCTTCTCGGCGGTCCGCCGCCCGAGGTCGGCCAGCTGCTCCCGGCGGCGCGCCCGGAAGCCACCGATGTCGAGCATCAGCCGGCTGCGCACGCCGGTCTGGCGCAGCACCGCGAGCCGGGTCAGCTCCTGGAGCGCCTCGAGCACCTCGCCGCGCCGCCCGATCAGCTCGTCGAGCTCGGCGCCCACGATGGCGACCGCTGCCCGATCGCCCTCGACATCCATGTCGATGTCGCCGTCGACGTCGATGATGTCGAGCAGGCCCTCGAGGTAGTCAGCGGCGGCCTCGCCCTCCTGCTCGAGCAGGCCAGCGGCGTCACCGGTCAGGTCGTCGGCCGGATCGTCGGTGAGGGTCGCCTCGGGCGAGCCGGTCTCGGTGTCCATGTCTCCTCCGCGGTCGGGGCGCGCCGGGACGGCGCGTGGGTCAGGTGCGGTCAGCGTCGGCGGCTGCGCTTGTTCCGGTTGCGGCCGGCCGGTGGGCGGCGGGTCGGCCCGCTCTGCCACGGGCGCTGCACGGGGCTCGCGTCGGGAGCGGTCATCGCGCCGGCCGCCGGGCTGGTCGCGGAGCCGGCCCCAGGGCCGGCCGCGGGCAGCGGGGCGCCGCCGGTGGGCGTGGCCGTGGCCAGCTGGGGCGTGCCGCCGCTCGCCTCGGCATCCATCCGCCGGAAGAGGAAGTGCTGCTGGACCATGGTGAAGACGTTGTTCGACAGCCAGTAGATGAGCGCGCCGAGCGGCACCTTGTAGCCGAAGACCAGCAGGAACAGCGGCATCACGTACATGATGGCCTTCTGCTGGCGCATGAGCGGGTTGTCGGCACCACTGCCGGCCTGCGCCGCCTGGCTGCGCGCCATCGATTGCCGCGTCGTGATGAAGGTCGCGAGCGACATCGCGATGATGAAGGCCGCGGTCACCACCTTGATGGTGGCCGGCGACCCGACGTGGGCGTTGTAGGGCGGGGCCGCCAGCTGGTCCAGGTAGTGCTTGCTGGAGCTGAACGCCGCCGCGATCGGCGTCCCAAACAGCGTCGAGACGCCCATGTCCTGGGCCTGCGGCTGGGTCATCCCCTGCACGTGGCTGAAATCGGGCCGGACGTTGTAGAGCACCCGGTAGAGCGCGAAGAAGATCGGCCCCTGAACGATGAGCGGCAGGCAGCCACCGAGCGGGTTGACCCCGGTCTCCCGGTAGAGCTTCATCAGCTCCTGCTGCTGGGTCTGCTTGTCGTCCGCGTACTTGCGCTGCAGCTCCTTCACCTTGGGCTGCAGCAGCTGCATCTGGCGCATGCTGCGGCTCTGCTTGGCGAACAGCGGGAACAGCAGCACCCGGATCACCGCGACCAAGGCCACGATCGACAGCGCCCAGGCCCAGCCCTGGTGGGAGCCGGCGAGGTGGCCGAGCCCGGAGTGCACGATGACGATGAACCGGCTGACGACCTGCTCGATCGGCGCGAGGACGGACGTCGCTAGCACGAACGCGCTCCTGTCGATCGGGAGGGGCTCGCCGGCAGGGGCACCGGGTCGTAGCCGCCGGGGTGGAACGGATGGCAGCGCGCCAGCCGGCGCGCCGTGAGCCAGCCGCCGCGGAGGGCGCCACGAGCGCGGATCGCTTCCACCGCGTACGCGCTGCAGCTCGGGTAGAACCGGCACCGCGGTCCGAGCAGCGGGCTCACCATTCGACGATAGCCAGCCAGCAGGACGAGCAGCGCACCGGCCACCGGACTCGGCCGGCGGTGGGCGGGCGGGCGGCTCGTCGTCAGCTCGCTCACCGCCGCGCCCGCTCGGGGGATCGCCGGCCGGCCGGCGGATCGAGCGCGCAGGCCAGTGCCCGATCGAGAGCCCGATCCAGATCGGCGCCGAGCGCGGCGAACGAGGCGCCCGCGGCTGCCGGCAGGGCACGGACGACGAGCATGCTGGCGGGCGGCAACCGGTCCAGCCGGTCGGCCACCAGGTGCCGGAGGCGCCGGCGGACCAGGTTGCGGACGACGGCCGAGCCGACAGCTCGACCTACGATGAAACCGGCTCTGGTCGGTGCGCCGGGCAATGCGTCCTTCGATGCGCCCCTCGGTGCGTCCATCGATGCGTCCGTCGGTGGCAGCAGTTGCACGACGAGCCGGCGCCCGCCCACGCGCTGCCCACCCCGCATCACGGCGGTGAACTCGGGGGGGCGGCGGACCCGGGACCGGGCCGCGAGCACGGTGAGCGATCCTCGTGCGGCTCGGAGGCGCTCGGTCAGGCCGACAGCTCGTGCCGGCCCTTGCGCCGGCGAGCAGCGAGGATGGCCCGGCCGGCACGGGTGCGCATGCGCAGCCGGAAGCCGTGGGTCTTCGCACGGCGGCGGTTGTTCGGCTGGAAGGTGCGCTTGCTCACTCGTCGGCTCCGTTGGACGCGGTCGGGCTGGCTTCAGGCTGGCTTCGAAGGAACGCAGTCAGGTCGCACTACCGTACGAGGGGCCGGGGCAACGGGTCAAACCGCTCGCCGCCGGGTCGTGCCGGGGGGGACCAGTGGCACCGGGCGGCATCATCCGGTCGGGTCAGTTGTGGACAAGTCCTTGAAGCCGTCGCCGGGTCGCTGCTAGCGTCCCCGGCCGCCGGGTCCTTCCCCCGCCCAGCGCGCCACCGAGCGCGCGACCCGTCTCGGCGCACCGCACGTACCGTCGCCCCACGCCCGCCATGGGGCGGTCGACCAACTACGCACAACCTGTGGATGGACGTGTGGACGAGCCGACGGCCCGTGCCACGACGCCCCTCCTGCTACGCCCCCGGTCCCCCGAACGGAGGCACATCGATGGGTGACGGCAGCGTCGATAGCGCCAGCAGCGCCGACAGCGCCGATGGCGTGGACGGCGACCCGCCGGGAGCCGGGCCGGGCTCCGACGCGGCCGGGCGCGAGCTCGTCGACGTCTGGGCCAGGGCGCTGATCGGTCTCGCCGACGGCATCCAGCCCCAGCACCGCGCGTTCATGGCGCTGACCCGCCCGGTCGCGCTCGTCGAGGACACCGCGCTACTCGCCGCCCCGAACGACTTCGCCAAGGACGTCCTCGACAGCCGGTTGCGGCCGCTGATCGCCGCCGCCCTGTCCAGCGAGCTGGGCCGCGAGATCAGGGTCGCGGTCACCGTCGACAGCGCCGCGGAGGCGACCGGCGCCGGCGCTCCCACGAGCCCGCACGATCTCGCCGACCAGGGCGCCGACCCGGCCGACGAGGCACCGGGCGAGCGGCTGGACGTCAGCGCGCACCCGGTCAAGGGGACCGGCCGGCAGGGTGGGCCGGCCCGTGCGGCCGAGCCGGCCCGGCTCAACCCGAAGTACGCCTTCGAGACGTTCGTCATCGGCTCGAGCAACCGCTTCGCCCACGCAGCGGCGGTCGCGGTGGCCGAGGCGCCGGCGAAGGCGTACAACCCGCTGTTCGTCTACGGGGAGTCGGGGCTCGGCAAGACCCACCTGCTGCATGCGATCGGCCACTACGCGCAGCACCTGTTCCCCGGCATCCGGGTCCGTTACGTGAGCTCGGAGGAGTTCACCAACGACTTCATCAACTCGATCAGGGACGACAAGGCGCAGGCCTTCCAGCGCCGCTACCGGGACATCGACGTCCTGCTCGTCGACGACATCCAGTTCCTCCAGGGCAAGGTGCAGACGCAGGAGGAGTTCTTCCACACCTTCAACACGCTGCACAACGCCAACAAGCAGCTGGTCATCACCTCGGACCTGCCGCCGAAGCAGCTGTCGGCGTTCGAGGAGCGGATGCGCAGCCGCTTCGAGTGGGGGCTCATCACCGACGTGCAGCCGCCCGACCTCGAGACCCGCATCGCGATCCTGCGCAAGAAGGCCGCCCAGGAGCGCCTCGACGGGCCTCCCGAGGTGCTGGAGTACATCGCCAGCAAGATCTCCACCAACATCCGCGAGCTGGAGGGCGCCCTCATCAGGGTGACCGCCTTCGCCAACCTCAACCGGCAGGCCGTCGACCTGTCCCTCGCCGAGATCGTGCTGAAGGACCTGCTGCCCGACGCGTCCCAGCCCGAGATCACGGCAGCGACCATCATGGCCTCGACAGCGGCGTACTTCGGCCTGTCCATGGAGGACCTCTGCGGCTCCTCGCGCAGCCGCATGCTCGTGACCGCCCGCCAGATCGCGATGTACCTGTGCCGCGAGCTGACCGAGCTGTCGCTGCCGAAGATCGGCCAGGCGTTCGGCGGCCGCGACCACACGACGGTCATGCATGCCGAGCGCAAGATCAGGTCGCTGATGGCGGAGCGGCGCTCCATCTTCAACCAGGTGACCGAGCTGACCAACCGGATCAAGGCGCAGGCGAGGACGGCGTGACGATCAGCTCGGCGGCCGGCCCGGCGCGTTCACAACCTGGGGACAATGCTGTGGACAGGTGCCGCGAGGCTGCGGATGCCATTGTTGACGGACCGGTGCAGGACGGCGGCACGGCCGTCCGTGCACAGGCCGCCCGCAGCCAACCGGGGCGCCACCACACCCGTCCTGTGCACCGCGACGCACGGGCCGACCTGCGACGATACGAGTCGTCCACAACGTCCACCGGTGCTATGACCACGCTCGTTCTTCTTCCATCGAACGACCAAACGACTTAGGGGGACCGGCCGGCTGGGGATTCCGGCCGCTCCCTGGAAGGCGGTGCCTCGTGAAGATCCGCGTCGAGCGGGACGTCCTGGCCGAAGCGGTGGCCTGGACGGCGCGCACCCTGCCCGTCCGTCCTCCCGTCCCCGTATTGGCCGGACTGCTGCTCGAGGTGGGCGACGCCGGCCTGACCCTGTCCAGCTTCGACTACGAGGTCTCCGCGCAGGTCGGCGTCGAGGTCACGGCGGCCGAGAGCGGGCGGGCGCTGGTGTCCGGCCGGTTGCTGGCCGAGATCACCCGCAGCCTCCCGGCGCAGCCGGTCGACATCTCCGTCGACGGCGCCCGGATGATCGTGACCTGCGGCTCGACCCGGTTCACGCTGCCGACGCTGCCGGTCGACGACTACCCCACGCTGCCGGACATGCCGGCCGCCTCAGGCGTCGTGGGCTCCGACGCGTTCGCGGCCGCGGTGAGCCAGGTCGCGGTGGCGGCCGGCCGCGACGACACGCTGCCGGTGCTCACCGGCGTGCGCCTGGAGATCGACGACGACACGCTCACCCTCGCCGCCACCGACCGCTACCGGCTCGCGATGCGGGAGCTGAAGTGGCAGCCGGGCACCGGCGGCCAGTCGGCCACCGCGCTCGTCCCGGCAAGGACGCTCGCCGACACGGCCCGCTCGCTCACCAGCGGTGCCGAGGTGACGATCGCGCTGTCGGCCGGCGGGGCCGGGGAGGGCATGATCGGGTTCGAGGGCGGCGGCCGGCGGACGACCAGCCGGCTGCTCGAGGGGGAGTTCCCGAAGTACCGCTCGCTCTTCCCGAGCCAGTACTCGGCCACCGCGTCGATCGCGACCGGCCCGTTCGTCGAGGCGATCAAGCGGGTCTCGCTCGTCGCCGCCCGCAACGCGTCGGTGCGGCTCACGTTCAGCGCTGGTTCGGTGGTGCTCGAGGCCGGCGGCGGCGAGGACGCCCAGGCCTCCGAGGCGCTCGACTGCGCCTTCGACGGCGACGACCTCACGATCGGCTTCAACCCGGGCTACCTGCTCGACGGCCTCGGGGCGATCGACTCCGACACCGCGCAGCTGGGCTTCACCACTCCGACCAAGCCGTCGGTCATCACCGGGAAGGCGCCGGCGGACCCGGCTCCCGGCGCCGCCGCCGGGAGCGACTACAGCTACCTCATCATGCCGGTGCGGCTGTCGTCCTGAGCCCGGCCGGCCGGTCGCCGAGTGACGACCGGTCCAGCGGGGGACGAGCGTCGTGCGGCCAGCGTGACCGGCGCGGATCCGTACCGAGCGAGGAGGCAGCGTGGAGATCGGCATGGTCGGCCTCGGCCGGATGGGCGGCAACATGGCCGAGCGGTTGCGCAGGGGCGGGCACACCGTCATCGGCTACGACCGCTCGCCCGAGCACCGCGACGCGGAGAGCCTCGCGGCGCTCGTCGAGCGGCTCGCGCCGCCGCGCGCCGTATGGATCATGGTGCCAGCCGGTGACCCGACAGCGGCGACGATCGACGAGCTGGGTGGGCTCCTGGCGCGCGACGACATCGTCATCGACGGCGGCAACTCGCGATGGACCGACGACGTCAAGCATGCCGAGCAGCTCGGTGAGCGCGGCATCGGCTTCGTGGACTGCGGCGTCTCCGGCGGGGTGTGGGGCCTCACCGAGGGCTACGCGCTCATGTGCGGCGGCGCCGCCGAGCACGTCGAGCGGCTGATGCCGATCTTCGCGGCGTTGAAGCCCGAGGGCGACTTCGGCTTCGTCCACGCCGGCAGCGTCGGCGCCGGTCACTTCGCCAAGATGGTCCACAACGGCATCGAGTACGGGATCATGCAGGCCTACGCCGAGGGCTGGGAGCTGCTCGAGGCCGCCGGGTCGGTCACCAACGTCCGCGAGGCGTTCCGGTCGTGGCGCTCCGGCACGGTGATCCGCTCGTGGCTGCTCGACCTGCTGGTGCGGGCGCTCGACGACGACGAGCACCTCGAGCGGCTCCGCGGCTACGCCGCCGACTCCGGCGAGGGCCGGTGGACGGTCGAGGCCGCCGTCGACCACGCCGTCCCGCTGCCGGTGATCACCGCGGCGCTGTTCGCCCGGTTCGCCTCCCGGCAGGACGACTCGCCGGCGATGAAGATGGTCGCCGCCCTGCGCAACCAGTTCGGCGGGCACGCCGTCGAGCAGGCGCGGGGGGCCGACTCCCCCGGCGCGGACGTGCAGCCACCGGTGGGCTGACCAGGTGCACGTCGCTCACCTGTCACTGACCGACTTCCGGTCGTACGCGGCGGCCGAGGTCCCGCTCGACCACGGGGTGAGCGCGTTCGTGGGCCCCAACGGGCAGGGCAAGACCAACCTCGTCGAGGCGATCCAGTACGCCGCCACGCACGGCAGCCACCGGGTGGCGGCCGATGCCCCGCTGGTCCGGGCCGGCGCCGACCGGGCGGTCGTGCGGGTCGCGGTCGAGCGGGCCGGTCGCCGCACGCTCGTGGAGCTGGAGGTCAACCCGGGCCGAGCCAACCGCGCGCGGGTCAACCGGACGCCCGTCCCACGGGCCCGCGACGCGCTCGGCATCGTCCGTACCGTGCTCTTCGCCCCCGAGGACCTCGCCCTGGTCAAGGGCGACCCGGCCGAGCGGCGACGGTTCCTCGACGAGCTGCTGGTCCAGCGGGCGCCGCGGTTCGCCGGCGTGCGGGCGGACTACGAGCGGGTGCTGAAGCAGCGCAACGCCTTGCTGAAGTCGGCCGGTCATGCCCGCCGCGGCGGCGACCTGCGCACCCTCGACGTGTGGGACGAGCACCTGTGCAGCGCCGGCGCCGAGCTGCTGGCCGCCCGGGTCGAGCTGGTGGAGGCCCTGCGCCCGCTCGTCGACAAGGCGTACGACGCGGTGGCCGACTCCGGCGGCCCGGCGAGCATCGACTACCGGTCCTCGCTCGGGGCCGACGCGCCGCTGGTCGCCGATCGGGCGGTGCTGACCGCCGCCATGGCGGCCAGGCTCGCGGCCGTCCGCCCGGCCGAGATCGAGCGCGGCGTGAGCCTCGTCGGCCCGCACAGGGACGACCTGGTGCTGAGCCTCGGCCAGCTGCCGGCCAAGGGCTACGCCAGCCACGGCGAGTCGTGGTCGTACGCGCTGGCGCTGCGGCTCGCGGCGTACGACCTGCTGCGGGCCGACGGGGAGGACGGCGGCGATCCGGTGCTCGTCCTCGACGACGTCTTCGCCGAGCTCGACACCACCCGCCGCGACCGGCTGGCCGAGCTGGTCGGCCCGGCCGAGCAGGTGCTGGTCACCGCCGCCGTCCCCGGCGACGTCCCGGAGCTGCTGGCCGGCGCGCGCTACGACGTCATGGCCGGGCAGGTAACCCGTGTCCGGTGACGGGACCGAGCACCGACAGCCGGTGGAACCGGGGGAGCCGGGGGAGCCGGTCGAACCGGCGCCTGACGCCGAGCCGAGCGGGGCCGACCTCGCCCGCGCCGCCCTGGCCAGGGCCAAGGAGCAGGCGAGGGCGCGCGGCCTGCGCGCCGGCCGGCCGGAGCGCCGTCGCCAGCAGGCCCCGCGCCCCGCGCCCGGCGGCGGCGACCCGACGCCGTTCGGCGCGGCCATCCGCGAGCTGATGGCCGCCCGCGGCTGGGAGCAGACCGAGCGGGTGGCCGCGGTGATGGGCCGGTGGGAGCAGATCGTCGGTCCCGACATCGCGGCTCACTGCCGGCCGGAGAGCCTGCGCGACGGCGAGCTGGTGCTGGTGGCCGAGTCGACGGCGTGGGCCACCCAGCTGCGCCTGCTCGCGAGGACGATGACCGAGTGCCTCGCGGCCGAGCTCGGACCGGGACTGGTGCAGCGGATCAGGGTGCACGGACCGACCGCGCCGAGCTGGCAGAAGGGACCCCGCCGGGTCACCGGCGGGCGCGGGCCGCGCGATACGTACGGCTGACCCGCCGGACCGTGCCGAGCGCCGATGACAGCCCCGTGGCGATCGGAGCGAGGGTTCCTCCGTGGGGGGACTCGCCCCCGGGTACGACCGCGCCTCACCGTTGCCCACAGCGCCCGTCGATGCGTGCTGCGCGGCCCCTTGCCAGGTAGACTGGAGGGGATCCGTACCGCCCGGGCCCGGCTGTCCTCGAGGGCCGGCCCCGGCCACCTCGCACCGGCGCTCCAGCGAGTGTCGCCACGCCATGACGGGCCGAGGCCCGCCAGCAGCTGGCCACCCGCCGGACCCGTCGCGTGCCCTGATCGCCACTGTGAGGGACTGCCCCGTGTCCTACGACGCCAGATCGATCACCGTCCTCGAGGGCCTCGAGGCAGTGCGCAAGCGTCCCGGCATGTACATCGGGTCGACGGGCGAGCGCGGGCTGCACCACCTGGTCTCCGAGGTGGTCGACAACGCCGTCGACGAGGCGCTGGCCGGCTACTGCGACACGATCGTCGTCACGCTGCTGGCCGACGGCGGCGTCCGGGTGCGCGACAACGGCCGCGGCATCCCCGTCGACCGCCACCCGGTCGAGCGGCGCCCGGCCGTCGAGGTGGTCCTCACGACGCTGCACGCGGGCGGCAAGTTCGACGGGAAGAGCTACGCGGTCTCCGGCGGCCTGCACGGCGTCGGCGTGTCGGTCGTCAACGCGCTGTCCGCCCGGCTCGACGTCGAGATCCGCCGCGACGGCCACGTCTGGACCCAGTCCTACCTCGTCGGCAAGCCGGCCGCCCCGCTGAGCAAGGGCGCGGCGACCAGCGAGACCGGCACCACCGTGACGTTCTGGGCCGACGAGGACATCTTCGAGTCGACCCACTACTCCTTCGAGACGCTCTCCCGGCGCCTGCAGGAGATGGCCTTCCTCAACAAGGGCCTCACGATCGCGCTCCGCGACGAGCGGGAGGACGAGATCACCGAGGTCACCTACCACTACAAGGGTGGCCTCGCCGACTTCGTCCGCCACCTGAACCTGACCAAGGAGCCGATCCACCCCTCCGTCGTGCACTTCGAGGAGAAGGGCGAGGGCATCGAGGTCGAGGTCGCGATGCAGTGGAACGCGACCTATGCGGAATCGGTCTACACGTTCGCCAACACGATCAACACCCACGAGGGCGGGACGCACGAGGAGGGCTTCCGCGCCGCGCTCACCAACACCATCAACCGGTGGGCGCGCGACAAGGGGCACCTCAAGGAGAAGGACGACAACCTCACCGGCGACGACGCGCGCGAGGGCCTCGCCGCGATCATCTCGGTGAAGATCGCCAATCCCCAGTTCGAGGGTCAGACCAAGACCAAGCTCGGCAACACGGAGGCGAAGTCCTTCGTGCAGAAGGCGTGCAACGAGTGGCTGCGCGACTGGCTCGACCGCAACCCCAGCGAGGGGCGCGATGTCGTGCAGAAGGCGGTCCAGGCGTCGCGGGCGCGCATCGCCGCGCGGCAGGCCCGCGACCTCACCCGGCGCAAGGGCTTGATGAGCTCCACCGGGCTCCCCGGCAAGCTAGCCGACTGCCAGTCCACCGACCCGGGCGAGTGCGAGGTCTACATCGTCGAGGGTGACTCCGCCGGCGGCTCGGCCAAGCAGGGCCGCAACCCGCGGTTCCAGGCCATCCTGCCGATCCGCGGGAAGATCCTCAACGTCGAGAAGGCGCGCATCGACCGGGTGCTGAAGAACACCGAGGTGCAGGCGCTCATCATGGCGCTCGGCTGCGGCATCCGCGAGGACTTCGACCTCACCAAGCTGCGCTATCACAAGATCGTGCTGATGGCCGACGCCGACGTCGACGGGCAGCACATCCGCACGCTGCTGCTCACGCTGCTCTTCCGGTACATGAAGCCGCTCATCGAGGCTGACAACGTCTACCTCGCGCAGCCACCGCTGTACAAGATCAAGTGGGGCCGGGACGACGTGGAGTACGCGTACTCCGACCGCGAGCGCGACGGCCTCATCGCGCGCGGCGTCGAGGCCGGCAAGAAGCTGCCGAAGGACGATGCGATCCAGCGCTTCAAGGGCCTCGGCGAGATGAACCACCAGGAGCTGTGGGACACCACGATGGACCCGGAGAAGCGGATCCTGCTGCGGGTGACCCTCGACGACGCGGCCACCGCCGACGAGCTGTTCAGCATCCTGATGGGCGAGGACGTCGAGGCGCGCCGCGGGTTCATCACCCGCAACGCCCGCGACGTCCGTTTCCTCGACATCTGAGCCACCTGACGACCCGCGACCCATACGCCTGCGGAGACCTGCCCCAGCCCACCGCGCCCCGCCCGACGACGAAGGACCGCCGTGACCGACGTACCGCCGCCGACCGACCGGATCGAGCCGATCGGGCTCGAGGTCGAGATGCAGCGCAGCTACCTCGACTACGCGATGAGCGTCATCGTCGGGCGTGCGCTGCCAGACGTGCGCGACGGCCTGAAGCCGGTGCACCGCCGGGTGCTGTACGCGATGTACGACGGCGGCTACCGGCCGGACCGCGGCTACTTCAAGTGCGCCCGCGTCGTCGGCGACGTGATGGGCAACTACCACCCGCACGGCGACGGCGCCATCTACGACACGCTGGTGCGGCTCGCGCAGCCGTGGTCGCTGCGCTACCCGCTCGTGGACGGCAACGGCAACTTCGGCTCACCGGGCAACGACCCGCCGGCGGCGATGCGCTACACCGAGTGCCGGCTCGCGCAGCTCGCGATGGAGATGCTGCGCGACATCGACAAGGACACCGTCGATTTCATTCCGAACTACGACGGCCGGTCGCAGGAGCCGGTCATCCTCCCGAGCCGCTTCCCCAACCTGCTCGTCAACGGCTCGGCCGGCCTCGCCGTCGGCATGGCCACCAACATCCCGCCGCACAACCTGCGCGAGGTCGCGGCCTCGGTGCAGTGGTACCTCGAGCACCCGGAGGCGGCGCCCGACCAGGCGCCGGGCGTGCTGCTCTCGGTGGCGATGGAGAACATCAAGGGCCCCGACTTCCCCACCGGTGCCCTCATCGTCGGCCGCGACGGCATCGAGGACGCCTACCGCACCGGCCGCGGAGCCGTGCGGATGCGGGCCGTCGTCCAGGTGGAGGAGGACCACCGCGGCCGGCAGATGCTGGTCGTCACCGAGCTGCCCTACCAGGTCAACCCCGACAACCTCGCCGAGAAGATCGCCGAGCTGGCGAGCGACGGCCGCGTCGGCGGCATCTCCGACGTGCAGGACGAGTCCAGTGGGCGCACCGGTCAGCGGCTCGTCATCTACCTGAAGCGCGACGCGGTCGCGAAGGTGGTGCTCAACAACCTCTACAAGCACACCCAGCTGCAGGACAACTTCGGCGTCAACATGGTGGCGCTCGTCGACGGCGTCCCCCGCACGCTGTCGCTCGATCTGATGATTCACCACTGGGTCGCCCACCAGGTCGAGGTCATCCAGCGCCGCACCAAGCACCTGCTCAACAAGGCCGAGGAGCGGGCGCACATCCTGCGCGCGCTGCTGAAGGCGCTCGACGCGCTCGACGCGGTCATCGCGCTCATCCGCAACAGCGAGTCGGCCGATGCCGCCCGTGGTGGCCTCATGGAGCTGCTCGACATCGACGAGCTGCAGGCGACCGCGATCCTCGACATGCAGCTGCGCCGGCTCGCGGCGCTGGAGCGCCAGCGCATCACCGACGAGTACAACGAGCTGATGGAGAAGATCGCCGACTACAACGCGATCCTCGCGTCGCCGGAGCGCCAGCGGCGGGTCATCTCCTCCGAGCTGACCGAGCTCGTCGAGAAGTACGGCGACGAGCGGCGCACGCGCCTCGTCCCGTACGAGGGCGACATGTCCCTCGAGGATCTCATCGCCGAGGAGGACGTCGTCGTCACCATCACCAGGGGTGGCTACGCGAAGCGCACCAAGACCGACCTCTACCGGTCGCAGCGCCGCGGCGGCAAGGGCGTGCAGGGCGCGGCCCTGAAGCTGGACGACATCGTCGAGCACTTCTTCGTGACGACGACCCACCACTGGATCCTCTTCTTCACCAACAAGGGCCGGGTCTACCGGGCGAAGGCGCACGAGCTGCCGGAGGCGCAGCGCAATGCGAGGGGCCAGCACGTGGCCAACATCCTCGCGTTCCAGCCGGACGAGCAGATCGCTCAGGTCATCGACCTGCGCGACTACACCGTCGCGCCGTACCTCGTGCTCGCCACCCGCAGGGGACTGGTCAAGAAGTCTCCGCTCACCGACTTCGATTCCAACCGGTCGGGAGGGCTCATCGCCATCAACCTGCGCGAGGACGACGAGCTGATCGGCGCCGCGCTCATCTCCGGCGACCAGGACCTGCTGCTCGTGTCGCGGCATGCGCAGGCGATCCGCTTCCACGCCAACGACGAGACGCTGCGGCCGATGGGGCGGGCGACGAGCGGCGTCATCGGCATGCGGTTCACCGGCGACGACGAGCTGCTCGCGATGGAGGTCGTGCAGGAGGGCACCGACCTCCTCATCGTGACCGCCGGCGGCTATGCCAAGCGCACCAAGGTCGAGGAGTACCCGCCGCACGGCCGTGGTGGGCGCGGCGTGCTGACCGCCAAGATCGTGTCCACCCGCGGCGGGCTGGTGGGTGCGCTCATCGTGCGGCCGGAGGACGAGATCTTCGCCATCACGTCCGGTGCCGGGGTCATCCGCACCCCCGTCCGGGAGGTCAGGCGCGCGCAGCGGCAGACCATGGGGGTACGGTTGATCAACCTCGACGAGGGGCAAGCCGTCGTGGGCATCGCCCGCAACGCCGAGTCCCAGGACGAGGTGCAGGACTCGCCGACGGCAGGATCTGATTCATGAGCGACGTTCCCGGACGAGGCGGGCCGCCCGCCGGCAGCACCGGCCCGCTCGGCGTCCAGGGAACCCGTCCCGGGCGGCCGATGCCCGAGCCATCCCCCGCGCCGCAGGGCGCGTACGGCCCGGCGGGGCGCGCAGCGGTGGCCACCGCCCCCAACCGGCCAGCACCGGCCGGGGCGAGCCCGCGCGGTCCGCGCCGGGCCCGGCTCACGGTGCGCCGGGTCGACCCGTGGTCGGTGCTGAAGTTCAGCTTCGTCTTCTCGGTGGCGATCCTCGTCATCTGGATCGTCGCGGTCGCCATCCTCTACGGGATGCTCAACGGGATGGGACTGTTCGACAAGATCAATTCGCTGCTGGCCGACTTCTCCACCAAGGACTCCCAGTGGCGGATCGACCTCACGGCATCGAGGGTCGTCGGGTGGGCGGCGGTGATCGGCGGCGTCAACGCGATCCTGTTCACGGCCCTCGCGACGCTCGGTGCGTTCATGTACAACCTGTGCAGCTCGCTGGCCGGCGGGATCGACGTCACGCTGACCGAGCGCGACTGAGCCCGGTCAACCCGGTTGGGTCGCCCGTCGCCGGTGCGATAGCCTGACCGGGCGCCCACCGCGCACGTGCGGGCTCGTAGCTCAGTCGGTTAGAGCGCTGCCCTGATAAGGCAGAGGTCGCTGGTTCAAGTCCAGCCGGGCCCACCCGCCGCCACCGCCGCCCGAGGGGGTCTCGTGCCGAAGAAGCTCCTCACCGTCGCGCTCGTCGCGCTCGGTGGTCTCGTCCTGCGCCGGCAGCTGACCACCCGGCGCACCGAGCAGGATCTGTGGACCGAGGCCACCGACCCGGTCGACCTGCGCTAGTCAGCGGCCGGCCGCACGGTCCGGCAGCCGAGGGGCCTTAGCTCAATTGGCAGAGCACCGCCTTTGCAAGGCGGGGGTTAGGGGTTCAAATCCCCTAGGCTCCACCAGTCGCCTCCGTCGCGGGCATGACCGCCGCGCATGCCGTGGCTCTCCCGGGCGGTCGCGACGCAGGGAGTCTCGACGGTCCTGAGAACTCCGACCCTCTACCGCTCGCTGTGGCGAAGTTGCGACGAGCTGCGCGGTGGCATGGATGCCTCTTCGGCCTGGGCGGCGATAACCCGTTGCGGGCGGCTCGGCCGCGGCACCACGATCGTGCCATGCCCAGCAGCGCCGACCCTGGTCCTGAGCAGCAGACCGGTGCGCCCGACGCGGACGGCCCGGCCCGGCGCTTCGGCTGGTGGGACATGTTCGTGCACCCAGACGACGACCCGCGGGCCAACGGCGAGGGTCGGTTCGTCGGCGAGCGGGCCACCCTTCTCGGCTACCTGCGCGACCAGCGCCTGACGCTCGAGCTGAAGTGCTCGGGCCTCGACCCGGCCGGCCTGGCCAGCCGCTCGGTGCCACCGTCGGACATGTCGCTTCTCGGGCTGCTCCGCCACCTGGCAGGAAGCGAGCACGAGTGGTTCCGCCGCCGGCTCGCCGGTCAGGACGTCCCGCCGTTGCACGCGGGCAACGCCGACTTCGAGGGGGCCGTCGCCGACCCGGAGGTGGTCGCCGAGGCGTGGCGAGCCTGGCGCGACGAGGTCGCGTTCGCCGAGCGGTTCGTCGCCGAGGCACCGGATCTCGAGCTGGTCGGCCCGGACGGCGACGTCCTTCGCGAGGTGCTCGTCCACCTGATCGAGGAGTACGCCAGGCACAACGGGCACGCCGACCTGCTGCGCGAGCGCATCGACGGACGGGTCGGTCAGTAGCGGTGACCCGCTCTCGCCCGCGGAGGTGACCGACCGACGTGGTGATCCAGGGAGGCGCCGGTTCGCGCCGTCGATCAGCGACCGCCTGCAACCGTTCCGCGGCCTGCTCGCCCAGCACGGCGTCCGCGTCGAGCAGGTGCGGAGCACCGTCAGCAAGGCGTACGCGCTGCGAGCCCGACCATTTCTCGACAAGAGACGTGCGAAGGTCCCGTAGGGCTGGTGTCATAGAGAGCACGGCTCCTCGCCGGCCACCCGGGTGGGGACCCAGGCGCCGCGCCGCTGGCCGGACTGCACGAGGTTGGGGGGACAAGGATGCTCGTCACCGTTCACGCGCCAGGACAGATCCCGACAGCCAGGTCAGGGGCCAAGCCGCCCGCCGTCGCGGGCCGGGGGTACGTCCTCGAGGACGGCCCGCAGGGCCGCACGCTCGTGGTCACCGGGCGCTGGTCGGGCGCCATCGAGAGGGCCCTGCGCCGACCCGACGTGGACGGGCTCGCGCTCGAAGCGGCTCGCGGCTTCACCGACGGGCATCTCGACCGCCTCGACGCCGACTGGGGCGTCCGGCGGCTGCACGTCCTCGACCGCGCGATCGCCGACTTGCGCTCGATCGAGCGGCTCGGCGGCTCGCTGCGCGAGCTCTCGGTGCACGCCGCGCCCGGCGCGGCGCTGAACCTCGGTGCGCTGCCGCACCTGGAGTCCGTCGCCGGCGACTGGCCGATCCTGCGCGGCACGCTGGGCAGCGTCGCTGGCCTGCGCACCGCGATGGCATGGGGCTTCGACGAGCCGACCCTGGCGGACTTCGGCCGTCATGAGGGCCTCGAGAGCCTGGCCGTCAAGGATTCCCCGAGCCTGACGTCGCTCGCCGGCCTGACCGGGGTGCGCGGCACGCTGCGCGAGCTGGAGCTGGAGAGCTGCGAGGGCATCGACTCCCTCGGCCCGGTCGCGGAGCTGGGCTGCCTGGAGTTCCTCGGCGTCAGCGACTGCGGCGACATCGCGTCGGTCCGGCCGCTGCGCGGGCTGGAGCGGCTGCGCGCGCTCCATGCCTGGGGGTCGACCTGCATCGTCGACGGTGACCTCTCCCCGCTGACCACCCTGCCGCGACTGGGGGAGATCCGCATGCGGGACCGCTGTCGCTACCGGCCGCGGGTCGCCGACTGCGTCCTCGGTGATCCGGTCTGACGCCTGCACGTCCATTGCCCCGGCCGGCGCGACCGTGGGACCGTGGCGCGGCACGATACATGCCGTACGAGCATCGGATCGGGGGCCGGCGATGCCACTCACGCTGATCAAGGGTTCGTACCGGGTCGTCGGCACCCAGCCGGACGGCGACTCGGTGCGCTTCTACCCCACCGACGTCGACGCCTTCCACAAGACCAAGATCGCGGCGCAGCAGAACGCGCAGGGCGGGGTGCAGCTGCGGCTCGACGCGATCGACGCGCTGGAGACGCACTACACGCCCCGGGTGGCCGGCGGCCATCACCAGCACCAGCCGCTCGGCCTGGCCCACGAGGCGGCGGACGAGCTGCTGCGGCTGCTCGGCTTCACCGGCGTGCAGCGCGCGGACAACGAGACGCTCACCGCCGCGACCCCCGACCGGACCGACGGCTACATCCTCACCAAGTTCGCCGACAAGTACGGCCGTCCGGTGTCCCTGGCCTATCCGGGCACCGCGGCCGAGGACGACCTGGCCGACGTCTTCCTCGACATCGCGCGCCTGCGGGAGAGCGTCAACCATCAGCTGACCGCGGCCGGGCTCGTCTACCCGACGTTCTACAGCCAGTTCTTCCCCGACCTGCGCGGCGCGCTGACCGAGGCAGCCGACGAGGCGCGCAGCAAGGGCAGCGGGGTGTGGGCGCAGGACACCACCACGACGGGGACGCAGGTGACCGTGACGTCGCTGTCGGACACCGCGGTGATCCTGCCCAAGCTGTTCCGCCGGCTGGCCGACTACCTCGCCCTGAACGACGGCAGCACGTCGCTCGCCGGCTTCAAGGAGTTCCTGGCGGCGCGCGACGACCGGGTCCTGATCCTCACCGCGGGCCACTTCACCGGCTTCGACTTCGTGGTCGACGTCGACGGCGACACCGTGCGGCTCGCCTCGCCGCCGGAGGATCTCGTCTTCGTGGAGGGCTGACCGGCCCCGCTCAGGCCTCGGGGCCGTCCTCGAGCCCGGCGATCGGATTGCCGTCGGTGGTGCCGATGCCGTCGTCGCGGACCGGCGCCTCGCCGGACGCCGGTTCCACGGTCGCCGCCCCTGCTCCGGCGGACACCGTCGTGGTCGGGACCGGCCGGGTGGGCAGCGGGGTGGGTGGCACGAGCGGCGCGAGCGATTCGGCGCCGCCGCGCATCCGCCGCATCGCCTCGGCGACCGCCGCCCCGGTCGCCGCGCCCACCAGCAGGGCGAGCAGCAGCGGCCAGCGCCGCCGCCGCTTGCGCACCACCGCGATGGCCTGCTCGTGGCCGGCGAGCGCCGCGAGGGCGGCGTGGCCGCGCAACCTGGCCTCCGAAGCCACCGGTGCCGACGCCGCGGCCGCTGCGGCGACACCGGCCGCGACCTTGGGGATCACGGTCGAGCGCATCGTGTCGACCGCCCCCTCGACGGCGGGGGCGACCCGGGTGCGGGTGAGCTCGGCGGCCTGCCCGGCGGCGGGCGCCAGCCGGGCCTGGGCCACCTCGATCGCGGGCTGGACCCTGGTCGCCACGGTGGTCGCCACGGTGCTGCGGGCCCGCTCGACGTAGGGCTCCGCGGCCTCGACCGTGCGCCGGGCGTACGGCTGGACGGCCTCGACGCCGGCGGCGACCACGGGCGCGACCCGGCCGGCCGCCGCGCTGACCTTGGGGACCACCGCCTCGTACGCCTGCTGGGCCCGCGGGACCACGACCTCGCCGGCCCCGGCGGCCTTGGCGCGCAGGACCGCGACCCCGGCCCCGACCTGCTCGGGGACCGCTGGACGACGCGACGAGCGGGAGCTGCGGGATCGGGCCACGGGGCACCTCCGGGCGCGGGGGGAGCGGTCGGCTAGCTGCCTTCCCGACCTTACCCACAGGGAACCACGCCCCATCCTCCGGAGCAGCTGGTCGCTCACCCGGCCGTGGCAGGATGGCACCAGGATCGGGTGCATGCCCCCGCCAGCGACGACGAAAGGAAGCCCCTTAGTGGCCGAGGACCTCTACGCCACCCTGCGCACCTCGATGGGCGACATCGAGGTGCAGCTGTTCCCCAACCACGCCCCGAAGACGGTGCGCAACTTCGTCGAGCTGGCGGAGGGCGGCCGGGAGTGGACCCATCCGCGCACCAGGCAGCAGACCAGCGAACCGCTCTACGACGGGACGATCTTCCACCGGGTCATCCCCGGCTTCATGATCCAGGGCGGCGACCCGCTGGGGCAGGGCACCGGCGGCCCTGGCTACCAGTTCGACGACGAGATTCACCCCGACCTGACGTTCGACCGGCCCTATCTGCTGGCCATGGCCAACGCCGGGAAGCGCGGCGGGAGCGGCACCAACGGCTCCCAGTTCTTCATCACCGTCGGCCCCACCACCTGGCTCAACGGCGCGCACACGATCTTCGGCGAGGTCACCAAGGGCCAAGAGGTCGTCGACGCGATCGCCGGCGTGCCGACGGGCGCCAACGACCGCCCTCGCCAGGACGTCACCATCACCTCCGTCGAGATCGAGCGCAGGACGACATGACGCTGCCCACGCCGGGGTCCGGCGAGGGGGTGACCGCCACCTCGACCTGCTACCGGCACCCCGGCCGCGAGACCTACATCCGCTGCTCGCGCTGCGAGCGGCCGATCTGCCCGGACTGCATGCGCGACGCACCGGTCGGCTTCCAGTGCCCCGAGTGCGTCGGATCCGGCACGGTGCGCACCCGGACGCCGGTCGGCGGCGCGGTCGCGCGCCGCCCGGACGCCGTCACGCTGACGCTGATCGCGGTCAACGTGGTGGCGTTCCTGCTCCAGCTGGCCAGCCCGGCCTTCGAGCGGCGGTTCTTCGGCGCCAACTTCCTGATCGCCGTCCAGCACGAGTACTACCGGTTGGTCACCGCCTCGTTCCTGCACGTCGGCTGGTGGCACATCGCGCTCAACATGTACGCGCTGTACCTCATGGGGCCGCCGCTCGAGCGGCTGCTGGGCTGGTGGCGGTTCCTCGGGCTGTACCTGGTCTCCGGCCTCGCCGGCGGGGTAACCGCCTACGTCCTCACCGGGCCGGGCGCGGTCGTGGAGGGCGCGTCCGGCTCGATCTTCGGGCTGTTCGCGGCGATGTGGGTGCTGAGCCGCCGGTTCGGCGCCGACACCAGCCAGATCACCACCCTGATCGCGATCAACTTCGCGATCAGCTTCTTCTTCGCCCACATCAGCTGGCAGGGGCACCTCGGCGGCTTCATCGGCGGCGGGCTCATCGCGCTGGCGTACGCCTACGCGCCGCGCCGGTCCCAGGCGCTCCTGCACGCCGGGGCGCTGGTCGCGGTCGCGGGGCTCGCCATGGTGGCCGCGCTGCTGCGGACGGCCGCCCTCACCTGAGGAACCTGCCGGATCGCCCGGCCGGTCACCTGGTCGCGGCCGCCCGGTGCTCCGCGAGCCGCGCCGAGACCTCGGCGAGGTCGGTGCCGAGCCGGCGCCGGGTCAGCAGGACCAGGTCGTCGCCGGCGTCGATCTCGAGCGCGTGCAGGACGAGCAACCGCCTCGTCGTCCTGACCTCGATGCGGTCGATCTCGGCCCAGGCGTAGCGGCGCGGCCGCCAGCCGTCGTGCACCGTGA
Organism: Frankiaceae bacterium; assembly: GCA_045807125.1. Lineage (GTDB taxonomy): Bacteria > Actinomycetota > Actinomycetes > JAWWOL01 > JAWWOL01 > JBJMHZ01. The sequence continues at coordinate 300,885 of JBJMHZ010000042.1, read as the reverse complement.
GCCCCGCCCGGTCGACCGCCAGGGTCGGCCTGGCGAGCGCGTCGAAGGCCGCGAGCCCGAGCGCACCGAGCGCGGCGGCACCGGCGAGCACCGCGCCCACCGGATCGCTGCCGGCCGCGAGCAGCGCGAGGGCCGCGCCGGCGACGGCGAGCGCGACGACGGTCGACCACCTCGCCGCCCAGGCCTGCCCGGACGCGCCTCCCGGCGCCGGCTCATGCCCCGGCTCGTGGGCCGGATCGCTCACCGCCATGGACGTAGCATGAGCGAAGTCTCGCCGATCCGATCCCTGGGGTGCGCATGCGCGACGCGGTCATCGTCGAGGCGGTCCGGACCGCCGTCGGCAAGCGGAACGGGTCGCTGGCCGGCGTGCACCCGGTCGACCTGTCCGGGCACGCCCTCCAGGCGCTCGCCGACCGGACCGGCCTCGACCCGGCTCTCGTCGACGACGTCGTCTGGGGCTGCGTCTCGCAGACCGGCGAGCAGGCGGTCAACGTCGGCCGCAACGCCGTGCTCGCGGCCGGCTGGCCCGAGTCGGTGCCGGGCACGACGATCGACCGCCAGTGCGGGTCGAGCCAGCAGGCCGCGCACTTCGCCGCGGCGGCCGTCATGTCCGGGCAGTGCGACGTCGTGGTGGCCGGCGGCGTCGAGTCGATGAGCCGCGTACCGATGCTCGTGACCGTCACGCAGGGGCCGGGGGAGCCGTTCGGGCCGCGGATGACCGAGCGCTACGCGCCGCCCAGCGGCCGCGGCCTCGTGCCGCAGGGCATCAGCGCCGAGCTGATCGCGCAGCGCTGGGGCGTCACCCGCGAGCAGGCCGACACGATCGCACTGCGCTCGCACGAGCGAGCGGCCGCCGCGATCGACGAGGGCCGGTTCAAGCGCGAGATCGTGCCGGTCCCGATCGACGCAGCCGATGGCGGGCCGGCCGTCTTCGACACCGACGAGGGCGTCCGCAGGGGCGGCACGCTCGAGACGCTCGGCGCGCTGCGCAGCGCGTTCCTGGACGACGGGATCGTGACCGCGGGCAACTCGTCGCAGATCTCGGACGGCGCGGCGGCGCTGCTCATCACCACCAGCGAGCGGGCGCGCGAGCTGGGCCTCAAGCCGCTGGTGCGGTTCCACGCCTTCGCGCTCGCCGGCGTCGACCCGGTCACGATGCTCACCGGCCCCATCCCGGCGACCCGCAAGGCCCTCGAGCGGTCGGGGCTCCTGGTCGCCGACATCGGCGCCTTCGAGGTCAACGAGGCGTTCGCCACGGTCATCGCGGCCTGGCAGGCCGAGATCGGCGCCGACCCGGCGCTCGTCAACCCGAACGGCGGGGCGATCGCCCTCGGTCACCCGCTCGGCGGCTCGGGGGCTCGGCTGATGACCACGCTGGTGCACCACATGAGCGAGCGCGGCATCCGCTACGGGCTGCAGACGATGTGCGAGGGCGGGGGGCTCGCCAACGCGACGATCCTCGAGCTGCTGTGAGCCGCCTCGAGCCGCTCACTCGTCGCTGATGCGCTCGGCGCGCTCACGCAGCTCGTTGAAGTCGCCGCGGCGCCCGCCGCGCTCGGCGACGAGGCGATCGGTCGAGGTGAACCCCCAGGACCGGTAGGACACGGCCACCCGCGCGAACCGGTGACGGGCGGTCCCGCCGCAGGCCGGGCAGGGCCGCGGCGCCGTCTCGCCCAGCGGCAGGAGCAGGTCGCGGGCGTCGCCGCAGTCCGCGCAGTGGAACTCGTACACCGGCATCACGGCACCGTCCGGGCGCCGACGGACCGGTTGTCCCCATTGGGGACAACCCCTGTGGACGAATTGCAGCGGTGTAATTGCCCGGCGGGGCGGCGCACCGGGATGGTCACTGCCACTTGGTGGCCAGGCCGAACCCGATGCAGATCAGGCCGAACCCGACCAGCAGGTTCCAGTTGCCGAGGGTGTCGAAGACCGGGATGTTCGAGCCGGTGATGTAGTACACGACCAGCCAGGCGATGCCGATCAGGAAGAAGATCCCCATGGCCGGGCCGACCCACGGCGCACCGCGGGCCTTCCGACCTGAGCGGGTCGGGGGAGGCGTGTACGCCGGCTTCCTCCTGACGCGCGACTTGGGCACGGCCTCTCCTTAGCAGTCCACGGTCGGGTTCGTTGCCGCTAGCGTAGACGCGGGGACCGATCCCCTGGGTGGCGACGGTACGAGCAGAGCACGAGCAGAGCACGAGCGGAGTCGGCGTGAGCGAGCGGTCCACCGGGTGGCGGGTCGCCGTCCCGGTGATCGCCGGGGTCGCCGGCCTGCTCTTCGCGACGAGCGCCGTCACCGCCGGCGGCACCGACCTGCGGGCCGACCGGCGCACCCAGCTCAGCCAGCTCATCGCCGAGCAGCAGGGCACCGTCGCCGGCCAGCAGGCTGCGCTGCGGCGGCTCCAGGCCGAGCTCGGTGCCGCAGGGGCAGGGGTGGCCGACCCGCGCCTCGCGGCGGCCCGCCAGCGGGCCGCGCGGCTCGCGGCTCCGGCGGGGATGACCCCGGTCGACGGCTCCGGGCTGCGGGTGACGCTCGACGACGCCCCGTACCGGCCGGACGACCCGGCCTACCGCGGCGTGCCGCCCGACTACCTGGTCGTGCACCAGCAGGACGTGCAGGGCGTGGTCAACGCGCTCTGGGCCGGGCACGCCAGGGCGGTAGCGATCATGGGGCACCGGGTGGTGGCCACCACGGTGATCCGCTGCGTGGGCAACACCCTCTGGCTGCCGGGCGAGCGCCCGTACTCGCCGCCGTTCGTCATCACCGCCGTCGGCGGCGCCGCTGCCATGCGGGCGGCGCTGGCGGCCTCGCGCGCGGTGCGCATCTACCAGCAGTACGTCGACGCCTACGGGCTCGGCTACCTGGTGCGGGAGCAGGCGAGCCTCGCGCTGCCGGCGTACGAGGGGCCGGTCCAGCTGCTGTACGCCAAGGTGGCTCGCCCTTCGGGGTCAGCCTCTGGACGCCCGCTGCCCTGACCGGCGCGTAACATGCGGGCGTGGCAGGCGATCTCGAGACCCAACCCACTGGCCCGGCGGCGGACGGTGGGGCGTACGACGTCCGGCCGTGGCTCGCCTCCTACCCGGCCGAGGTGCCGCCGGACTACGACTTCCCCGCCGTGCCGATGACGCGGTTCCTCGACGACGCGGCCGCCGCCTTCCCGACGAGGACCGCGCTCGCGTTCCTGGGCTCCACGATGACCTACCGGGAGCTGCGCGAGGCCGTCGACAGGTTCGCCTCGGCGCTCGCCGGGCTCGGGGTCCGCAAGGGCGACCGCGTGGCGCTCGTGCTGCCGAACTGCCCGCAGAACGTCATCGCGTTCTACGCCACGCTGCGGCTCGGCGCCGTCGTCGTCGAGCACAACCCGCTCTACACCGCGCACGAGATGGGCCACCAGCTCGCCGACTGCGGTGCGGTGGTGGCCATCGTCCTCGACAAGGTGCACGAGACGGTGGCGCAGGTGCGCGGCGGCACCGCGCTTCGCCACGTCGTCGTCACGTCGGTCACCGACTACCTGCCCAGGAGCAAGCAGCTGCTGCTGAAGCTGCCGCTGCCCGCCATCCAGAAGCGGCGCGCCGAGATCGCGGCCGACGTCCCGTCCGACGCCGACGTGCTGTCGTTCACCAAGCTGCTCGCGGGGGCGTCGGGCAGCGCGCCGCAGGCGGACATCGACCCGGCAGCCGACCTCGCGCTCCTGCAGTACACCGGCGGCACCACCGGGCTGTCCAAGGGCGCGATGCTCACGCACGCCAACCTGGTGGCCAACGCCTACCAGGGCCGGCTCTGGCTCGTTGACGCGCGCGCGGGGCAGGAGACCACGCTCGCCGTCCTGCCGCTGTTCCACGCGTACGGCCTCACCCTGTGCATGTCCATCACCGTGCTGCTCGGCGGCACCCTCGTCCTGCTGCCCCGGTTCGACCTCGGCATGGTCTTCGAGGCGGTGGACCGGTGGCGCCCGACGGTCTTCCCCGGCGTGCCGCCTATCTACAAGGCGATCATCGACTCGCCGGAGGCGGCCAAGCACGACCTGCGGTCGATCCGCGCATGCGTCTCCGGCGCGATGAAGCTGCCGCTGGAGATCCAGGAGCAGTTCGAGCGGATCACCGGAGGCCGCCTGGTCGAGGGTTACGGCATGACCGAGACCTCGCCGATCACGCACGCCAACCCGCTCGCCGGGCAGCGCAAGACCGGCACGATCGGCCTGCCCATCACCGGGACCCGTTGCCGCATCGTCGACCAGGACGACCCGGCGGTCGTCGTGGCCCCCGGGCAGCCGGGCGAGCTGGTCATCGCCGGCCCTCAGGTGATGCGCGGCTACTGGCAGCGCCAGGAGGAGACGGCCGACGCGTTCACCGCCGACGGCTACTTCCGCACCGGCGACATCGCGGTGATGGACGACGACGGGTTCTTCTCGATCGTCGACCGCAAGAAGGAGCTCATCATCGCGGGCGGCTTCAACATCTACCCGTCCGAGGTCGAGGAGGTGCTCTTCCGCCACCCGGGCGTCGCCGACTGCGCGGTCGCCGGGGTGCCGGACGCGTACCGCGGCGAGACGGTGAAGGCGTTCATCGTGCCGAAGCCGGGGCACGAGCTGACCGAGGCCGAGGTGATCGAGCACTGCAAGCGCGAGCTCGCCGCCTACAAGGTGCCGAAGCTGGTGGAGCTCCGCGCCGAGCTGCCGCGCACGATGGTGGGCAAGGTGCTGCGCCGCGTCCTGGTCGAGGAGGAGCGCGCCAAGCTCGCCGGGGAGAGCGGTCAGGACGGGCGATGACCGCGAAGGTCCTCGTCGTCGACAACTACGACAGCTTCGTCTACAACCTCGCGCAGTACCTCCAGCAGCTGGGTGCGCGGGTGGCGGTGCGCCGCAACGACGCGGTGGCGCCCGGCGACCTGGCCGAGCTGGATGTCGACGGCGTCCTGCTGAGCCCGGGCCCTGGGACGCCGGAGCAGGCCGGCTGCTCGGTGGAGATGGTGCACGAGTGCGAGCGCCGCGAGCTGCCGCTGCTCGGCGTCTGCCTCGGGCTGCAGGCCATCGGCGTCGCGCACGGTGGCCGCATCGTCAGGGCTCCCGAGCTGATGCACGGCAAGACCAGCGAGGTGCACCACGACGGCACCGGCGTGCTCGCCGGGCTGCCCGACCCCTGCACCGCCACCCGCTACCACTCGCTCGTCGTCGACCCCGCGACGGTGCCGGAGGAGCTGGCGGTCACCGCCTGGACCGACGACGGGACCGTCATGGCGCTGCGGCACCGGGAGCTGGCGGTGGAGGGCGTGCAGTTCCACCCCGAGTCGATGCTGACCCAGGGCGGCCACGTGCTGCTGGCCACCTGGCTCGCGGTCTGCGGCGACCCCGCCGCGGTCGAGCGCGCACCGGCGCTCGCGGCAGCTGCCGAGGAGCGGCGCACCGCCGCGCTCCCGCACTGAGGGCCGGGCCGGCCCGCCCGGCCCCGCTCAGGTCACGGCGCCGGCCCCGACGACCGCCGTGGTCGGCGCCGGCGGCGGCACCCGGCCGGGCTCCCGGGTGATCGCGAGCTGCGAGACGTCTGACAGCGGCACGGCGAGCCGGCCGACCTCGACCGAGTCGGTTCCCTCGCCGCTCACGTCGAACCCGCCGACCACCGCCGGCGGCGTGCCGGGGGCCAGCCGCCAGAGCACGTACTCGTCGCGGCCGGCGTCGTTGCGCGGCAGCTGGACGGGGCGCAGGTAGACCACGTCGTCGAGCACCATCGCGTCGGCGACTACCCGCGCACCGCTCGTCAGCGGCACGGTCGGGCAGCGCACGGCCGCGCACCGCTCGGCGACCGTCCGGGCGGCGCCGGAGGGTCCGCCGTCCAGCAGCCGCCACGTCCCCACGGCGACGAGGGCCAGCAGCACGACGGCCGCGGCCGCGGCCAGCCGCAGCGGGCCACGTGACCACCTCGCGGTCCTCGGCAGCGGCGGCAGCGAGGTCGGCTGCCGGTCGTCCGCGCCGGCGTCGTCGCGGCGGGCGGCATCGAGGATGCGGGCGCGCAGGCCGGGCGGGGGAGCGGCGGCCGGTACGGTGCCGGCCAGCTCGGCCATCGTCCGCTCGGTCTCCCCGACCAGCGCCCGGCAGTCAGCGCACCCCTCGAGGTGCGCTTGGATCGCCCGGTCGTCCGCCGGGTCGAGCGCGCTGACGGCGTGCCCGACCGCGAGCTCCTGCCAGCGGGCATGGTCGGCGCGGACGTCGTCGCTCACGACCTCACGCCTCCCCGCGCACGTCGGGCTCGAGCGTCTCGCGCAGCTTGCGCATCCCGGCGAGCATCCGCGTCTTCACGGTGCCGAGCGGGCTCTCGGTCAGCCGGGCAATCTCGTTCTGGCTGTAGCCGCCGAAGTAGGAGAGCAGCAACGCCTGGCGTTGCGGGGCCGGCAGGCGGTCGAGCGCCCGCCGCACCAGGGTGGCGCTGATGGCGGCGGCCGCCTGCTCCTCGACGGTGCGCTCGCCCGACGGGGTGGCGTCCAGCAGCTCGAGGGACGCCCGCCTGGCCCGGTGCCGGTTCTCCCGCCGCACGCAGTCGACGGCCCGATGGTGGGTGAGCGTCAGCAGCCAGGTACGGAGCGAGCCCCGGCGCAGCTCGTAGCGGTCGACCTCCCGCCACGCGGTGAGGAACGCGTCCTGCACGACGTCGGCCGCGAGATCCTCGTCCCCCACGATCCGCCGGGCCAGCGCGAAGCACGCCGCGCCGTACCGGTCGTACAGCGTGCCGAGCGCGGCGTCGTGCCGCCCGCGGAGCTGCCCGACCAGCGCCGCGTCACCGGCATCGATCACCACCGGATCGGGGTCGAACGCGGCGGGCCGCTGCGGGCGCTCGGAGACCACGCTCCACGATGGCACGAGCGTCCCCGGCGTGCTGGCCGAGCCGCTCATCGCTCCCTCTCGGGCGGTCATGCGTACGGGTACGCCCTGCATTCGCACCGGCGCGCGAAGCGGTTCATCGCCCCGCCGGTGCGGGTCAGTGCTTGGGCGTCGTCGTCGTGGTGGTGGGCGGAGTGGTGGTGGGCGGAGTGGTGGTGGGCGGCGGAGTGGTGGTGGGCGGCGGCGTCGTCGTCGCCGGTGCCTTGGCCACCACGATGGTGACCGTGCTGCCGAGGGGCGCCGTGTCGTTGCCCGCGGGCGTCTGGTCGACGACCGTGCCGGCGGCCGCCGACGTGGTCTGGCGCTCCTGGACCTGGTACTGGAAGCCCTTGCCGGTCAGCCGGTTGATCGCGTCGTCCTGGGTCATGCCGGTCACGTCCGGCACCGCCACGTCGCCGCTCGCCTCGACCAGGTTGACCCGGCTGCCGGTGGCCACCTCCTGCCCGGACTGCGGGTTGGAGGCCAGGACGGTGCCGGCCTCCCTGTCCGAGCTCCTCGGCTTGACGTTGCCGACCCGCAGCCCGGCCTGGGCGAGCGCCTGGCGGGCATCGGCATCGCCGAGCCCGACCAGCACGGGCACCTTCACCTTCTGCACGCCGGCGCTGATCGTGAGGGTGACCTTGTCGCCCTGGTGGACCTGCGCGCCCGGCACCGGCGACTGGTCGAGCACCTGGCCGGCCGGCCGGTCGCGGTTGACGGTCTGCTCCTCCCAGTCGAGCCCGAGCGCCTTGAGCTGGCTCTCGGCGACCTTGGCCTGCTCGCCGATCAGGTTGGGCACCGGCACCGGCTTGCCGCCGCCGCCGATGATCGCCTTGCCGAGGAAGAACGCGCCGACGAAGACGCCGAGCACCGCGAGCCCCAGCAGGACGTACGCGAGGGCCCGGTTGCCGCGGCGCTCTGGCGGGACCGGTGGGATGACCGTGGTGGCCCCGACCGGCGGCGCGAGCGCCGTCGTCGCGTCGTCGAGCACCGGCGTGGCCAGCACCGGCCGGCCCTCGAGCAGCCGCGCGATGTCAGCCCGCATCTCCGCGGCGGACTGGTAGCGGTTGGCCGGGTTCTTCGACAGCGCCTTCAGGACGATCGCGTCGATGGCGGGGGACAGGTCGGGGTCGAGCCGGCTCGGCGGCACCGGGTCCTCGCGGACGTGCTGGTAGGCGACCGACACCGGCGAGTCCCCGGTGAACGGCGGCTGGCCGGTGAGCAGCTCGTAGAGCAGGCAGCCGGTGGAGTAGATGTCGCTGCGGGCGTCGACGTGCTGGCCGCGGGCCTGCTCGGGCGAGAGGTACTGCGCCGTGCCGATGACCGCGGCCGTCTGCGTCATCGTCGCGGCGGCGGAGGTGAGCGCCCGCGCGATCCCGAAGTCCATCACCTTCACCGCGCCGGGCTTGGTCAGCATGACGTTGCCGGGCTTGATGTCGCGGTGGACGATGCCGGCCTGGTGGCTGTACTCCAGCGCCTCCAGGACGCCGGCGGTGATCTCGAGGGCCCGCTGCGGCGTGAGCCGGCCGTCGCCCAGCATCACGTCGCGCAGGGTGCGCCCGTCGACGTACTCCATGACGATGTACGGGATCGGGGTGCCGTTGTCCTGGTCCTCGCCGGTGTCGTAGACGGCGACGATGGAGTGGTGGTTGAGCGAGGCTGCCGACTGCGCCTCGCGGCGGAAGCGGTTCTGGAAGGCCGGGTCGCGGGCGAGGTCGGAGCGCAGGATCTTGAGGGCGACCTCGCGGCCGAGGCGCACGTCGCGCCCGTGGTGCACCTCGGCCATCCCGCCGAAGCCGAGCACCCCGCCCAGCTCGTAGCGGCCGCCCAGCACCCGCGGCTCAGTCATCGCCACCCTTGCCACCCTTGCCCTTGCCGTGCCCGTTTCCCTTGCCGTGGTGCGCCGGCTCGGGTGCCGGCGAGCGTGCCGGCTGCGTCGCGACCCGCACGGCCGACAGCGTCACGGTGCCGCCGGCCGGTACGGCCCCGGTTGGCCGCACGGCAGCCACGCTACCGGGCTTGGCACCCGAGGCGACGTAGGCGACCTGCACGGTGAGGCCGAGCGCGCGCAGCCGCTGGCGGGCCTGCGCGACCGGCGTGCCGACGTAGCGGGCCGCGACGACGCTCACCGTGCGTGCCGTCGCGCCCGCGCCCGGCCGGCTGGCCCGGCCGGTGCCCGGGTCGGGGCCGCGCGAGACGAGCGCCGCGAGCAGCGCGCCCAGCAGGCCGAGGGCGATGAGCGTGGCGAAGGCGATCCGCCCGCGCCGATGGGCGGGCGGGGCCGGCGCCGTTGCCGCAGGGGCGGGCTCGGATGCCGGCGCGGCCGGTGCGAACGTACGGGTGGGGGCGAGCCGCGCAGCCGGTGGCGGCTCGGCGGGGAACGGCGCGGCCGGCGGCGCCTCGGTCATCGTGGCCCGCAGCGCGAGCGCGGTCCGCCCGAAGCCGCCAGCCGAGCCGGGGCGCCTGGCCGGGTCCTTCTCCAGCGCCTGCTCGACGAGCACCCGTACCGGCCCTGGCACGTCGTCCGGCAGCGGTGGCGGCGCCTGCTGGACGTGGGCGGCCGCGACGGCGAACGTGTTGTCGCCGTCGAACGGGCGCCGTCCCGCGAGGCACTCGTACGCCACGACGGCCAGCGAGTAGATGTCGCTCCTCGGCGTGACCGGCTCGGCCGATGCCTGCTCGGGCGAGAGGTAGTGCGCGGTGCCGACGACGGCGCCGGTCTGGGTGAGCGGCACGGCGTCGGCTGCGCGGGCGATGCCGAAGTCGGTGACCTTCACCACCCCGTCCGGCCGGAGGAGCAGGTTGCCCGGCTTGACGTCGCGGTGGACGACGCCTGCGTCGTGCGCGGCCTGCAGCGCGAGGGCGGCCTGCCCCACGATGTCGAGGGTGCGCACCACCGGGAGCCGGCCCTCTCGCGCGATGACGTGCGAGAGCGGCTCGCCGTCGACCAGCTCCATGACGAGGTAGGCGCTGCCGCCGGCCTCGCCGTAGTCGAAGACGCTGGCGATGCCCGGGTGCGACAGCAGCGCGGCGTGCCGGCCCTCGGCCCGGAACCGGTCGCGGAAGGACGGGTCGCCGGCCAGCTCGGGCTTCAGGACCTTGACCGCGACCGGGCGGCCGAGCCGCTCGTCGACGGCCCGCCAGACCTCCCCCATGCCGCCGACCGCGATCGGGGCGTCGAGCCGGTAGCGCGAGCCGAGCACCTGCGGGTGCGCGGTGCCCGCCGACGGGCGGCCGGTCTGCTCGCTCATCGGCCCAGCACCGCCTCGATCATGCTCTTGGCGATGGGTGCGGCCACCCGGCCGCCGGTGGCGTCGCTGCCGAGGCCGCCGCCGTTCTCGACCAGGACGGCGACCGCGACCCGAGGCGCGTCGGCCGGTGCGAAGGCGATGAACCACGCGTGCGGTGGCTGCCCCGCGGCATGCTGCGCGGTGCCGGTCTTGCCGGCCACCGCGACGCCGGGGATCTGCGCCGCCGTGCCCGTGCCGTGCGCGACGACCTGGCGCATCATCTCCGTCAGCTCGCCGGCGACCGCGGCCGACATCGGCTCGCCGAGCGGCTGCGGGGGCGGCCGGTCGAGCACCGAGAGGTCGGGCGCGAGCGTGTGGTCGACGAGGTAGGGCTGCATCAGCACGCCGTGGTTGGCGACGGCCGAGGCGATCATCGCGGCTTGCAGCGGGGTGAGCCGCACGTCGTACTGCCCGATGGCGGCGAGCGCGGTCTGCGGCGGGTCGAGCTGGTCGGGGAAGACGCTCGGTGCCACCGTCATCGGCACCTTGACGTCGTCGCGGCCGATCCCGAAGGCGTGCGCCGTCTCGGCCAGCTTGTCGGCCCCGAGCGCGACGCCGAGCTGGGCGAACGCGGTGTTGCAGGAGATCTCGAGCGCCTTGGTGAGGGTCGCCTTGCCGCTCGCGCCGCAGCTCTCGCCGCCGAAGTTCTCCAGCTCGTGGGTCGACTGCGGCAGCCGGTAGCGTAGCGGCGCCGGGATCACCGTGTCAGGGGCGTAGCCGTTGGACAGCGCGGCGGTGCTGGTCACCACCTTGAACAAGGAGCCGGGCGGGTAGGTCCGCGCGATCGCCCGGTCGAGCAGCGGCTGGCCGGGGTCGGCGAGCAGCCGCTTCCAGTTCCGCTGGATCCGTGCGCCGTCGTGGCTGGTCAGCAGCGATGGGTCGTACGACGGCGTGCTGGCCATCGCGAGGATCTTGCCGGTGCGGGGGTCGAGCGCGACGGCCGCGCCGATCTTGCCCTGCAGGCCGCGCCAGGCGGCGTTCTGCACGGCGGGGTCGATGGTGAGGACGACCGCGCCGCCCTGCGGGCGCCGGCCGGTGACGAGGTCGGAGAGCCGGTCGCTGCCGAAGAGCCGGTCGTCGATGCCGGCCAGCAGCTCGTTCTCGGACAGCTCGATGTCCTTGCCGCCGAGCACGAAGGAGTAGTAGCCGGTGACGTGGGCGTACTCCGGGCCACCGGGGTAGGTGCGCAGGTACTTCAGGCGGTCGTTGGTGCGCACCGACCGGGCGATCTCGCGCTTGCCGGCGACGATCGGGCCGCGCTGGCGGTCGTACGACGTGAGCAGCTCGCGCGCGTTGTACGGGTCGGTGCGCAGCTTGTGCGCATCGACGACCTGCAGGTAGTTGGCGTTGACGAGCAGGGCGAGGAACAGCAGCAAGCAGGCGATCGCGAGCCGGCGGACGGGCGCGTTCACGGGCGCACCACCTGCGTGGTGGCGTCCTCGATGCGCGGCGCGCGGCGGGTGACCGGAGGCGTCGGCCGGCGCGCGGCGTCGCTGATGCGGATGAGCAGCGCGACGAGGATCCAGTTGGCGATGAGCGAGGAGCCGCCGTAGCTCAGGAACGGCATCGTCATGCCGGTGAGCGGGATGAGCCGGGTCACCCCACCGACCACGACGAAGACCTGCAGGGCGAGCGCGAACGCCAGGCCGGCCGCCAGCAGCTTGCCGAACGAGTCGCGGACCAGCACCGACGTGCGCAGGCCCCGCTCGACGAGCAGCCCGTACATCACGAGGATCGCCATCAGGCCGGCCAGCCCGAGCTCCTCGCCGAGGGTGGCGACGATGAAGTCGGTCTTGGCGTACGGGACGAGGTCGGGGCGCCCGAGCCCGAGCCCGGTGCCGGTGATGCCGCCGTTGGCCAGCCCGAAGAGGCCCTGCACGAGCTGGTAGGCGTTGCCCTGCGCCTGCGACCACGGGTGCAGCCAGATGTCGACGCGCTCCTGGACGTGGCCGAACAGCTCGTACGCCGCCATCGAGCCGCCGACGAAGAGCACGAAGCCGATCAGCACCCAGCTCACCCGCTGGGTCGCGACGTAGAGCATCGCCAGGAAGATGCCGAAGAACAGCAGCGACGTGCCGAGGTCGTGCTCGAGGACGAGAACGGCGAGGGTGACCGCCCATGCGACGAGAACCGGTCCCATGTCGCGGCCGCGCGGCAGGTCGATCGCGAGCACCCGCCGGCTGGCGAGGGTGAGCACGTCGCGCTTGGCCACGAAGTAGCCGGCGAAGAAGACCATCAGCAGGATCTTCGCGATCTCGCCTGGCTGGAAGGACAGGCCGCCGACGCGGATCCAGATCTTCGCGCCGTTGACCTCGCTGTGGCCGGCGGGGAGGACGGCGGGGACGAGCAGCAGCAGCAGGCCGAGGGCCATCGCGGTGTAGGCGTAGCGCTGCATGATCCGGTGGTCGCGCAGCACCAGCAGGACCACGACGAAGCAGGCCATGCCGAGCGCCGTCCAGATCAGCTGCATGCCGGCGTCGCCGGTCGGGATGGCCTTGTGCTGCTGGCGGGCCCGGTCGATGTCGGCCAGGTCGAGGCGGTGGATGACGACGAGCCCGATCGTGTTGAGGGCCAGCACCATCGGCAGGAACAGCGGATCGGCGTACGGCGCCACCCACCGGACCACGAGGTGCGCGGCGAGCATGAGGGCGGCGAAGCCGGCGGCGTAGCCCGCGACCGACGGCGGGAACTTCTTGGCGTGGCCGACGCCGACCGCCACGTAGGCGAGCACCGCGATGGCGAGCGCGAAGGCGAGCATGGCCAGCTCGAGCCAGCGACGCGGCCGGACGACGACGCCGGGCGTCGGCACGGCGCCCGCGGTCACGGCCCGGCTCCGGCGCAGGCGTCCTGGGAGGGCGTGGTCGACGTGGTGCCGGCGCTCGCGGTGGTCGAGGGCGTCGGGGCGGTGGTCGTGCTGCTCGCAGCGCTCGTGCTGCTGGCGCTCGGCAGCGGGAGGTTGCCCGGCGGCTGGAGCGGGGAGCTTCCGCAGCCCTGCTCGTCGCGCAGCCGGACGACGATGCGCTCGGCAGCCGGCAGGCTCGCGGCGTTGATGCCCTCCTCGATTCGCTCCCGCTCGTACTGCGGCAGCTGGTCGATCGGGATGTCGGTGCGGGAGTGCACGCTGTGCAGCGGGACGCCGAGGAACGAGCCGCTGACGCCGCGCAGGACGGCGACCTGCGAGCCGGAGGCGCCGACGTAGTACTGCGCCCGTACGTAGACCCACGTGCCGACCAGGGCGGCGACCACCGCCAGCAGCACGATGCCGGTGGCGACGATGGTGCGCCGCCCGGGCGCGGCCCGGCGCCGGCCGAGCAGCGAGCGACCCCGGCGTCGGGTGCCCGCCCGGCCGTGGTCGGCGTCGTTGCCGTCGTGCGCGTCGGTGGTGGCGCGGCCTCCGTCGTGGCGGCGGGCGGCGAGTGCGGCGCGCCCCGCGGGGGTGTCGGGGGTGATGTCGCCGCGGCCGTCACCGTCCGCGGCCGCGCCGGCGACGAGCACCTCGTGGGTGCCGGCGTCCTCGACCACGTCGGCCACGATGCAGGTGATGTTGTCGGGGCCGCCGCCGCGCAGCGCGAGGTCGACCAGCCGCTCGACGGCCTCGTCCGGGCCGTCCGCGCCGGCGAGCGTCTCGGTGACCGTGGACTCGCTGACGACGTCGGTGAGCCCGTCGGTGCAGAGCAGGTAGCGGTCGCCGATCCGCAGCTCGCGGACGGACAGGTCGGGGTCGATGTCGTCGCGGCCGTCCAGCGCCCGCAGGATCAGCGAGCGCTGCGGGTGGTGGGCGGCCTCCTCCTCGCTGATGCGGCCCTCGTCGACGAGGCTCTGCACCAGCGAGTGATCGTGGGTGATGCGGTGCAGCTCGCCGTCGCGCAGCAGGTAGCCCCGCGAGTCGCCGATGTGGACGAGCCCGACGCGCCCCCGGTCGACGAGCATCGCGGTCAGGGTGGTGCCCATGCCCTCGAGCTGGCGGTCGGCGGAGGCCATCTCGCGCAGGTGGTCGTTGGCGGCGCGCGCCGCACCGGCGAGGGCGGCGAGCAGGTCGGAGCCGGGGAGATCCTCGTCCAAGTGGGCGAGGGTGGCGATGACGACCGAGCTGGCGACCTCGCCGGCGACGTGGCCGCCCATCCCGTCGGCGATGGCGAGCAGGCGCGGCCCGGCGTACATCGAGTCCTCGTTGCCGTCGCGGAGCAGACCGACGTCGGAGCGGGCCGCGTAGCGGAGGGCGATGGTCATCGGCGCAGCTCGAGGGTCGTCTTGCCGATGCGGATCGGCACGCCGGGCGGGACGGGAGTGGGCTCGGTGACCTTGGCGCGGTCGAGGTAGGTGCCGTTGGTGGAGCCGAGGTCCTCGACGTACCAGCCGCTGTCGCCGCGCGCCAGCCGGGCGTGGCGGGCCGACGCGTAGTCGTCGGTGAGGACGAGCGTCGAGTCGGCGGCCCGTCCGATCGTCACCGGCGCGTCCCCGAGGGTGACGGTCGTGCCGGTGAGGGCGCCGCCGGTGACGACCATCTTGCGGGGGCTCGAGCGCCGGTCGGCCCGGCGGTCGGCGCGGTCGCGGCGGTCCTGCCCGCGCGGCGCGGTGACGGTGGCTGGGCGGGGCGCGGTGGCGGCGCGCACGGTGGAGCCGAACAGGTCGGTGCGGGCGGCGCGCACCGCCAGCAGGACGAAGACCCAGAGCAGCACGAGCAGCCCGATCCGGATCCCGAACACCACCAGCTCGGGCATGGTCTCGTCCCGCTCAGCCGGCGCTGCCGGCCTCGTCCTGCACGAAGACGAGGTTGGTCGTGCCCAGCGTGATGCGCTGGCCCGTGGTGAGCAGGGCCGGGCCGGTGAGCGCGGCACCGTTGATCGTGGTCCCGTTGGTCGACCCGAGGTCGGTGATGAAGACCTCGCCGTCGATCACCTCGACGCGCACGTGCTGGCGGGAGACGCCCGGGTCGAGCAGCCGCAGGTCGGCGTCGTTGCCGCGGCCGATCACGGTGACCGGCTTGGTCAGCGCGTACGCCCGCTCCCCGCCGCGGGCCTCGATCGAGCCGGTGATCGCCTGCCCGTTGCTGGAGATGACGAGGCGCGGGTTGCCGGTGAACGCACCCGGGTCCTGACGGGCCGCCTCGACCCGCGGCTCGACCGACTGCTCGGGGCCGGCCGTCTGGCGGAGCCCGCCGCTCGGCTTCTCACCGGACGAGACGCCGCTGCGCACCCGGAACACGCCGGTGTCGAGGTCGGCGACCTCCTCGAAGGCAACGGTCACCGGGCCGATGAACGACCACTGGTTCTCCTGCGCGGACTCGCGGAGCATCTGGGCCAGCTCGGCGCCGAGCGGTCCGGCGTACGGCCCGATGCGCGCGTAGTCGGTGGTGCCGAGCTCGACGACGTAGTCGTTGGGGACGAGCGTGCGGCCGGCGCTCACGATCGCGGCCTTGTCGGCCGCCTCCCGGTCGAGGGCGTTGGCGATCTCGACCGGCTCGACCCGACCCTTGAAGGCGCGCGCGAAGGCGCCCTCGACCAGGCCCTCGAGCCGCCGTTCGAAGCGCTGCAAGACTCCCACGCACCCTCCTTTCCCCTGCTCGGCGTGATCGTATCCGCCGCAGGTGACAACGCCGTGGCGCGGCCTGGAGTGCCTGTGGACGGCGAGTCGGGACGGCCGTCGGCGCCCCGGCGGGCGGACGAGGCGCCGTGCTAGCCTTGTCCGGCTACGGGCGAGTGGCGGAATGGCAGACGCGCACGGTTCAGGTCCGTGTGTCCGTAAGGACGTGGGGGTTCAACTCCCCCCTCGCCCACCACATGACGGGTCCGTTCATGCGCCGGCCGCTCAGGTCTCGCAAGCTCACTGGCAGCGGCACGTCCTCAGCTAAGGCGGAGCTCGCCTTCTGCGGTTCGAGGCCGACCGCCACCCTGCGTTAGGCCTCAGTGATCACTACCGTCTACTACTGCGTCTAGGTCACTGAGTGGCGCAGGGACTGCGTACCGATAAGCAAGAGGCGTCAACGCACGCGGGTCGAGTTCCCAGGGGCCTGATGGCCCAGGCTCAGCGGCCGCCGGTCGCGATCGTGGCGACGGCTGCTACGGCCTCGTCGATCTGGGACTCGTCCACGAAGTAGTGCGGCGCCGCCCGTACGACGGTGTCCAGCCCCCGAGCCGACATGTCCAGCAGCGTCGAAGGCCGCCGGCTCACCGAGACCGTCACGCCCGCCTTGAGCAGCAGCCCCGTGACCTCGTCGGCGCCCATTCCGTCGATCGTGAACGTCACCAGCGCGGACTGCTGCTCCGGAGTTCCGAGGTCGCGCACCGTGACGCCGGGCACCTCGGCCAGCCCTGCGCGCAGCCGCGCCGCACGAGCAGAAGCGACCTTCGCCACGTCGTCGATGCCGAGCTCGAGCAGGTAGTCGGCCGCCGCTCCCAGCCCCAGCCGGGTGGCGTGGTCGAACTCCCACATCTCGAACCGCTCGCCGCCCGCCACCACCCGGTAGTCGTCGGGCGCCGTCCACTCCGCGCTGTGCAGGTCGAGCACCGGCGGCTCGAGCGTCTCCAGGAGCGACGGCCGCACCCACAGGAAGCCGGTCCCGCGCGGCCCGCGCAGCCACTTGCGCCCCGTGCCGGACAGCGCGTCGACGCCGAGCTTCTCGACGTCGACCGGCAGCTGCCCCACCGACTGGCAGGCATCGAGCAGCACGAGAGCCCCGTGCGCGTGCGCCAGCCGGCTGATCTCCCGTACGGGCGCGACGATGCCCCCGTTGGTCGGCACGTGGACGACCGAGACGAGCCGTACGTCGTCGTCCAGCATCCGGTCGAGCGCCTCGAGGTCAAGCTGGCCGGTGCCGTCGCTCCGAACGGCCTCCACGCGAGCGCCATGCGCTGCCGCCCGCTGGAGCGCCGAGATCGCGTTGCTCGCGTACTCGACCTCCGCGACGAGGATGCGGTCGCCCGGCCGCAGCGGCACCGCGTAGAAGAACTGCGCCCACGCGCGGGTCGCCGAGTCCATCAGCGCGATCGCCGCCGGGTCGGCCCCGAGCAGGGTGCCGAGCGACGTCCTCACCGCGGCGAGATCCTCGCGCCGCTCCGCAGCCGCGCGGTAGCCGCCAACCTCCGCCTCGCGGCGCAGGTGGCCGATCACCGTCTCGAGCACGGGCGCCGGTGGCAGCGACGACCCGCAGCTGTCGAGGAACACCTGGTCGGCGGCGCCAGGCGTGTCGGCGCGCACCCGTTCGTGGTCGATCATCGGCAATCCCCCTGTTCGTGCCCTGACCCTACGTGCCGTTGTGGCGACGCGATCAGCGGGTAGGAGCCCAGCACCACCGCCGCCAGAACGAGGGGGCCGACTCCCATGTCCGTCGTCCGACTGCTCGCCCGCCCGCTGCTCGCCGCCCCGTTCGTGGTCAGCGGCGTCGACGCCGCCGTGCACCCCGACGCCAAGGCCGACCCCGCCGGCGAGGCCCGGGCGCAGCTCGCCAAGAAGCTGCCGGTGACGCTGCCGGACGACCCCGTCCAGCTGGCCCGCATCAACGGCGCGGTGCAGGCCGTCGCCGGCCTCATGCTGGCGACCGGGCGGATGCCACGGGTAGCCGCGCTCGCGCTGATCGCGACGACGCTGCCCACGGCGTACGCCGGCAACCAGTTCTGGAAGGAGGGCGACCCCAACGTACGGGCCGCCTCCCGCGCGAAGTTCCTCAAGGAGACGAGCGTCCTCGGCGGCCTGCTCGTCGTCGCCGTCGACACCGGCGGCCGGCCGTCGCTCGCGCACCTCGGCAAGGACGCCGTCCACCGCGCCAGCCACAAGGTGCCCGGCCGCGCGTAGCTAAGCGGTCCCGGCTGCGGCCGGAACGATCCCGAGATGCTCCACGAGCAGCATGCAGGCGGCGGCGAACGGCGACTCGGTGGCCTCCTCGCGCAGCGCCGCCCAGTCGATCTGCTCCCGCAGCGCCCTGGCCACCGGCAGCACGCCAGTGAAGTCGCAGTAGTGCTCGGTCATGGCCCGCAGCTTCATGGCCACCAGGTCGGTCGCCGCGATGACCGGCATCTCGACCGAGTCGACGTCGAGGGCATCGGCCCGCTCGATGAGCGCCTCGGTCACCGGGCGCCCGGCCGGCCGGTGGATGAGATCGACCAGCTCGTCGCCGCAGTACGCCTTGATCAGCCAGTCCTCCGACGGCTCCTCCACGCGCACGCCGGCGCCCCGCAGCGCCGCGGCGGCCCGCTCCAGATGCTCCTGCGGCAGGACGAAGTCGACGTCGTGGTCGGGCTCCGGCCCGCCGCGCGCCCAGCCCGCGTAGCCACCGGCCAGCGCGAACGGCACGCCGGCACCCTTCAGCGCGACCGCCACCCGCTTCATCGCGTCGCGAAGCTCAGCGCCGCCGGCCGTCCGCTCGCCCATGCGCGCTCGCTACCCCGCGCGCAACCCCCACGAACCGGCGACGGAGCGGCACACTGGGAGCCATGCCCGAGCTGCCCGAGGTGGAGGCGCTGGCCGCGTTCCTGCGCGAGCGCGCGGTCGGCCGTACGGTGGCCCGCGTCGACCCGGTCGCGGTCAGCGCCCTCAAGACGTTCGACCCCCCCGTCACCGCGCTCGCCGGGCTGGAGGTGACCGCGGTCGGCCGGCACGGGAAGTTCCTCGACCTGGACGTGGACGGCCTGCACCTCGTCGTCCACCTCGCGCGCGCCGGCTGGCTGCACTGGAAGGAGAGCCAGCCGACCGCTCCGCCGCGACCCGGCAAGGCTCCGCTCGCCCTGCGGGTGCACCTCGACGACGGGAGCGGCTTCGACCTCACCGAGGCCGGTACGAAGAAGGGCCTCGCCGTCTACGTCGTCACCGACCCCGAGACGGTGCCGGGGGTGCGGCGCCTCGGCGCCGACCCGCTCGGCCCCGGGTTCACCACCGACGCGCTGGCCGCCCTGCTCGCGGGCCACCGGTCGCAGCTCAAGCGCATCCTCACCGACCAGTCGCTCCTCGCCGGCATCGGCAACGCGTACTCGGACGAGATCCTGCACGCCGCCAGGCTGTCGCCGCTCAAGCCCGGCGCGAACCTCTCGGGCGAGGAGATCGTCCGGCTGCACGCCGCCGTGACCGACGTGCTCGGCGCCGCGGTCGCCCGCTCGGCGGGGCTCGCGGCCGGCAACCTCAAGAAGGAGAAGAAGAGCGGGCTCGCCGTGCACGGCCGCACCGGCCTGCCGTGCCCCGTCTGCGGCGACACCGTGCGGGAGGTATCGTTCGCCGATTCGTCGCTGCAGTACTGCCCTACCTGCCAGACCGGCGGGAAGCCGCTCGCCGACCGGCGGCTCTCCCGGCTGCTGAAGTAGGGCTCAGATCGCGGCGGACGCGTGCCCGGCCTCGGTGGCCGGCTCGGCCTGCGCCTGCTCCACCGTCGCGAACGCGCTGGCGGTCAGCGGGGCGCCCAGCACCGCCTGGGCCCCCAGGATGACCAGCGGCACCATGACCGTCACGCCCGCGAGGCCCGCCCAGCCGATCGCGGCGGCCGGTCCCAGCCAGTCGCTCAGGGCGCCGCCGGCCAGGGCGCCGGCGCCCTGCGCCACCACGAGCCCGCTCGCCGCGACCGCGAACGCCCGCCCCCGCAGCTGACCAGGCACCGCCAGCACGAAGCTCGCCTGCAGCGGCAGCTGGTAGGACATCGCCATCCCGACCGCCACCAGCAGCAGCACCGCCGCCGCCGGCGGCGGGTGGCCGAGGAACGCGACCAGCGGCAGCGTCGTCAGCGTCGCGAGCGGGAAGATGTAAGCCGTCCGGTTGGCCGGTCGTACGAGCCGGCCGAGCAGCAGCGTCCCTGCCACGACGCCGGCCGGGATCGCCGCCATGTACAACCCGGTCATGCCGGTGCCGCCGCCACCGTGGCTCAGGGCGTACGGCGCGGCGATCGCCTCGGGGATGAGCGCGACGGCCGGTGCCCACCACGCGATGAGCAGCAGCGAGCGCAGCGCCTTGACCCGCAGCACCGTCATCGCGCCACCCATGGTGTGCCGCACCAGCGAGCCGGCCGGGACGGCGCCGCCGCTCGGCACCGGCAGGTAGGGCGAGCGCAGGCCGGCGGCCACCCCGACGGCGGACAGCGCGAACGTGCCGGCGTCGAGCACCAGGACGGTGTGGGTGCCGAGCCAGGCCACGAGCAGGCCACCGCCGCCGAAGCCCAGCACCTGGGTGACCTGCCGGATGGCGGTCCACAGCGAGAAGCCGACGACGTAGCGGTCGCCCTCCAGCATGTCGGGCAGGATGGCCGAGCGCGCCGACTCGAACGGCGGGGTCAGCAGGGTGGCCATCAGCACCCAGACGAGCAGCAGCAGGAGCGGCTGGCCGGGCACCGCGACCAGCCCCACCAGCACGGCCCTGCCGACGTCGCAGAGCACCATGAGGGTGCGCCGGCTCATCCGGTCGGCGAGCCCGGCGAGGACCGGCCCTCCGACCACCCACGGCAGGTAGGTGAGCGCGTAGGCCAGACCGGTCAGCCAGGCCGACTGGGTGTCCTTGAACACCAGGACGCTGAGGGCCACCCGCAGTGCCTGGTCGCCCATGAGCGAGAGCACCTGGCTACCGAGGAGCCAGCGGAACTCACGGCAGGCGAGTACCTCTCGGTACGTCGCCGCCCGCTCGCCAGCCCCCTTCGCCGCCATCGCGCTCCTCGCCGCGTCCCCGCCCGTCGACCCCTACCCTCTCGCAGTACCGGGCCGGTCGCGAGGTCAGTGTGCCAGGTTGATCCGTCCGGCGGAGCGTTTGTTGGGCGGTTTGGCTCATCAGCACAGGGCAATCTCCTGGTCACGCCACGTTGCCGGAGAAAGTGGGCGAGTCGTCCCCATCGAGCAGCAACCGGGTCAACTCGACGGTACTCCGAAGATCGTGGACCACCGCGTCGGCACCGGTGGCGGCGAGCTCGTCGTACGGGTGGTGGCCGGTCGCCACGAGCAGGCAGCGGACCCCTCCGGCGCGGGCGCAAGCAAGATCGAGCGGGGTGTCGCCGATCACCCAGGTGCGCTCTGGCGGGAAGCGCCGGCCGTACCGCAGCTCGGCCCGCGCCACCGCGACCGGCACCAGGTCGGCGCGGATCGGCGAGTCGCTGCCGTAGGCGCCGACGTCGAGGTCGAGCCACCGGTCGAGGCCGAACGCGCCCACCTTCACCGCCGCGTTGGGACGGATGTTGCCGGTCAGCACCGTCTGCACCACGAAGGGGTGCGCGGCCAGCCGGGCGAGCAGGTCCGTGACGCCCGGCAGGGCGTGGCCCTCGGCACCGATCCGCGCGGCCTCGGCCGCGAGCCCGCTCTCGAGCGCTTCGAGCACGGTGGGCAGGTGGCTGTCGTGCTCGGCCTCGGCGACCGCGGCGAAGGCGAGGATCTCCCTCGCGATCTGCGGATCGGTCTTGCCGGCCATCCGCACGCCGTGATCGCCGGGGTGGCGGCCCAGCGCCGCCTCGACCGCGGCGTCGAAGACGTCCCGGCCCGCCGAGCCGGTCACGACGAGAGTGAGGTCGACGTCCCAGAGGAGCAGCGGCACCTCCCGATTGTCCGGGGCAGCCCCGGCTGCGTCACGATGGGCCTCCCGACGCAAGGAGACCCCGTGCGCCCACGGTCCGTCCCGTCGGTCGGCGCTGTCGCCGTGCCGGCCGACGCCTACGTCCTCGACGTGCGGGAGCCGGAGGAGTGGAGCGCCGGGCACGTGCCCGACGCGGTCCACCTGCCGCTCGGCCACCTGCCGGCCCGGCTCGCGGACGTGCCGGCCGACCGCGAGGTGGTCGTGGTGTGCCGCGTGGGTTCCCGGTCGGCGCAGGCCACCGCCTTCCTCAACGCGCACGGGCGCACCGCGGTCAACCTCGACGGCGGGATGATCGCCTGGGCGGCCGCCGGCCGACCGATGGTCAGCGAGACCGGTGGTCCACCCGCCGTCGCCTGACCCGGCACGGGGCGTACGCTGATCGCTCGACCGCGGGAGCTCGGGCACCACCGGGCTGAGAGGGCGGCTAGGGCCGCCGACCGCCTGAACCTGACCGGGTAATGCCGGCGTAGGGAGCATGCGCCATGACGGCCACCGCTGATCCCGTCCTCTCCACCCGCCCGGCGCCGGGCAATGAGGCGCCGCTCACCCTCGACCAGCCGCCGCCCAAGGTGCTGTCGTTCGCCGACCAGCTCGGGCTGTGGGGCAACCTCGGCGTCAGCATCCTCGGCCCGGTCGGGGCGATCTTCGTCCTCGCGCCCGCCGGCGCGGGCGGTGCGTGGCTGCCGCTCGGCGCGGCCCTGCTCGCGATCGTCGTCGGCACCCTGCTCGGCACCCTGCTCGTCGCGCTCGCCGCCGTGCCGGGCGCGCAGACAGGGGCGCCGTCGATGGTGCTGCTGCGCGGGCTGCTCGGCGCGCGGGTGTCCTACCTCCCGACGCTGCTCAACGTCGTGCAGCTCATCGGGTGGGGCGTGTTCGAGATCGTCGCGATCACCGCGGCGGCCCAGCAGCTGCTGCCCTGGCACGGCGTGCGCTGGCCGTACGTCGTCGTCGCGGGCGCGCTGACCACCGTCATGGCGCTGCGTCCACTCGGCTCGGTGCGGGTGCTTCGGCGGTACGCGGTCGCGGCGGTCGCCGTCGCCACCGTCTACCTGTTCGCGCAGCTGCTCACGCACCACGTGTCGTCCCCGCCGCGCTCGTCGTGGTCGGGCTTCTGGATGGCCACCGACTACGTGATCGCCGTGGCCGTGTCGTACGTCCCGCTCGCCAGCGACTACTCGCGGCACTCCCGCTCCGTGCGCTCGGCGTTCGGGGCCACCCTCATCGGCTACTCGGTGACCCAGATCGCCTACTACGCGCTCGGCGTGCTGGCGCTCGTCACGGTCGTGCACGCGAGCGACGACGCCACCGTGCTCCAGCACGACATGTTCGGCGCGCTGATCGCGGTGCCCGTCGGCTGGCTGGCCTTCGGCGTCATCGCGCTGCGCGAGCTCGACCAGAGCTTCGCCGACGCGTACTCCACGGTCGTCTCCGCGCAGAACGTGCTGCCGCGCGTCGACCGGCGGGTCTTCGCAGTGGCGGTCGGCGCCGTCACGACCGGGCTGGCGCTCTGGCTGAGCATCGGCGACTACGCGAACTTCCTCTCGATCCTCGGGTCGGTGTTCGTCCCGATGTTCGCGGTCTTCGCCGTCGACTACTTCTTGCTCGGCGGTCGCCGGACCTGGGACGTGAGTCCCACCGCGCCCGCCCGCTGGGCGATGCTGATCCCCTGGCTGCTCGGCGTCGTGACTTACCAGATGGTGTACGCGCCGGACTTCGGGCCGTGGGCGACGTGGTGGGCCGACGTCGACTCCTGGCTGCACTTCACCTGGCAGTCGTGGATGAGTGCGTCGGTGCTGTCGTTCGCCGTGGCGGCCGCGCTCGCCGTGCCATCCGGAATGATGAGCCGGCGCGCCCGCCCGCGCTAGCGGCCGCTCCTCGACCGGGGTGCCCCCGGAGCCGCCGCCGGAGGCCCGATCCGCGTGAGCGAGGATGGGGCGGATGCGTGCGCTGCTGTGGTGGTCGTTGCTGCTCGTACCGATCGACCTCGCCGCCGACCTGGCGGGTGCGAACGGCACGGTGCTGTTCGCGCTGAGCGCACTGGCGCTCGTGCCGCTCGCCTACGTCATCGGCGAGGCGACCGAGCAGGCCGGCGAGCACACCGGCCCCGCGGTCGCCGGCCTGCTCAACGCGACCTTTGGCAACGCACCAGAGCTCATCATCGCCCTCTTCGCTATCCATCGCGGGCTGCTGGACTTCGTCCGCGGCTCGCTCACCGGCAGCGTGGTGAGCAACCTCCTGCTCGTGCTCGGCGCCACCTTGATGGTCGGGCGCGGCGGCGTGCTCAACCGGCGCACCGGGCTCACCTGGCTCGCGCAGGTGGCGCTCGCGGTGGTTCTCTTCGCGGTGCCCGCAGCCGCGCACGGCTGGGACGGGCACGACACCCGCCCCATGCCCGCGCTCACCGTGCCGATCGCGGTGCTGCTCCTGAGCATCTACGTCGTCCTCACCGTGCGCAGCGTCGTGCGGGAGCGCGCCCGCCACCTTGCCGAGCGGGACGAGGAACGGGTCCTGGGCGCCTGGTCGCTGCGCACCGCGATGCTGGTGCTGGCGATGTCGGCGGTCGCGACCGCATTCGTCTCCGAGGCGCTCACCGGGTCGGTCGAGGACTTCTCGCGGTCGGCGCGGCTCGACGAGTTCTTCGTCGCCGCGGTCATCGTCGCCATCATCGGCAATGCGGCGGAGCATGGCGGCGCGATCGTGATCGCCTCGCGAGGCAACATCGAGCTGGCCGCCGAGATCCCCTTGAGCTCGAGCGCGCAGGTCGCCCTGATGGTCGTGCCGCTCGTCGTCCTCGTCTCGTACGCGATGACGCCGCTGCCGCTGGCGTTCCGGCCGGTCGAGATCGCCACGATGGCGGTGGCGGTGATCCTGCCGGCCGCGGTCGTGGCGCGCGGCAGGGGCAGCCGGTGGTGGGGTGGCGCGCTGCTCGTCGCGTACGTCGCCGCCGCCGCCGGCTACTACGCCGCGGCGTGATCGACCGTGGTGGCGGCGGGTCGGTGACCGGCGATCGGCGAGAAGGCGAGAGCATGGGCCGCGTGGCATGGCCAGGCCAGCAGCCGGCGCCGCAGGTGATCGCGCACCGAGGCGCCTCGGACGAGGTGCCCGAGCACACCTTCGCGGCCTACCGCAAGGCCCTCGACGACGGTGCCGACGCGCTGGAGTGCGATGTGCGGCTCACCCGCGACGGGCATCTCGTCTGCGTGCACGACGGCCGGGTCGACCGCACCTCCAACGGCCGCGGCCGGGTGTCGACGCTCGAGCTCGCCGCCCTGGCCGATCTCGACTTCTCGGACTGGCGAGCCCGGCAGCGCCGCGTACCGGCCTGGCGGCGGGAGCCGGAGATCACCGCTGCGTGGGACGAGGAGCCGGACTGGGACGTGTCGAGCGTCCTGACGCTCGAGCGGCTGCTCGCCCTCGTCGTCGACGCGCCCCGGCGGGTCGAGCTCGCCATCGAGACCAAGCACCCGACCCGCTACGCCGGGCTGGTGGAGCAGACGCTCGTGGCGCTGCTCGCCCGCTTCGGCCTGCACCAGGTGCGCGGCGACGAGCCGCCGCGGGTGCGCACGATGAGCTTCTCCAGCATCAGCCTGCGCCGCATCCATGCGCTCGCGCCGCAGGTGCCCACGGTCCTGCTGATGCGCTGGCTGCCGCTTCGCATGCGCGACGGCCTGCTGCCGGCTCGGGTGCGGATCGCCGGCCCTGCCCTGCCGGTGCTGCGCCGGCACCCGGCGTACGTCGAGCGGGCGCATGCGATGGGGCACCCGGTCCACGTCTGGACGGTCGACGCACCGGACGACATCGACTACGTGCTCTCGCTCGGCGTCGACGCCGTCATCACCAACCGGCCGGCGCTCGTGCGCCGCCGGGTCGCCGCCACCCGCTGATCGGGCGGACCGGCCTGCCGGATCAGCCCCGAGGCGGCACACTCGTGCACGTGACCATCGACTCACCGCTGCCCCCGGAGCTCGAGCAAGCGCTGCCCGAGGTCCTCGTCACTCACGCGGCTGACGCCGTGGTCGTCACCGATCGGGCCGGCCAGGTGCTGGTGTGGAACCCGGCCGCCGAGCGCCTGCTCGGCTACTCGGCCGCCGAGGCCATCGGCCGGCCGGCCCCGTGCTCGTCCACGACGCTGCACCTGCTGTGGCAGCAGGCGGTCTCGGCTCCGCCGGTCACCGGGCCGGCCACCGGCCTCACCGCCGGGCTCGCCCCCGCGCCGACGACCGCGCCCGTGGAGCTCACCTTGGTGCACCGCGACGGGCGTGCCGTCGAGGTGCTCGCCGATCATCGCCCCGTGCATGCGCCCAACGGCAGCGTCGGGGCGGTCATCAGCGTGTTCCGCGACATCACCGAGCAGCGCGTGCAGGGCCGGGCACTGCGCACCCGTACCGACCTGACCGAGCGGCTGCACGGGATCGTCGTCGACCTCAACTCCGACCTCGACCTGCCGAGCATCCTGCGGCGCATCAGCGACAGTGGCGTCGACCTGCTCGGTGCGCGGGCGGCCGGCTACGCGATCGTCGAGGGCGACGAGATGGTCATCGCAGCGGTGTCCGGGCTGCCGCGGGAGGTGCTGGGCGAGCGCTTCGCGCTCAGCAGGACGGTGCTCGAGCAGCTGATCGAGTCCGGCCGGCCGGCGATGGTCGGCGACATCGACAGCTACCCCGGCGCTCCGCCGTCGATCCGCCACGAGCTGCCCGGCCTGCGCACGCTCGCGGTGGCCCGCACCGTCGTCAACGGCGAGGTGACCGGCGGACTGTGCGTCTTCTTCGACCGGCCCGATCGCGTCGTCACCCAGGACGAGCTGGACGCGCTCGAGCTGCTCGCCGGGCACGCCGGCGCGGCGCTCACCAACGCCCACGCGTACGGCGACGCCATCCGGCGGCGCGAGCACGAGCGCGCCGTGATCGACGCCATGGCCGACGGGGTGGCGGTCATCGGCGCGGACGGCGCCGTGCGGCAATGGAACCCGGCTGCCGAGACGATGACCGGACTGGCGGCCGATCAGATCATCGGCGCTCCGCTGCCGTTCCCGTTGCCCTTCCAGGGCGGGCAGGCGCTCGACCACAAGCTGCCGAGCGGTCGCTGGATCGAGGTGCTGGTGACCCCGATCGCCGGCACGGACGAGCGGGTCGTCGACTTCCGCGACATCACCCAGCCGAAGAACCTCGAGGAGGCCAAGGACCTCTTCCTCGCCACCACGAGCCACGAGCTGCGCACGCCCATCACCGTGATGAAGGGATTCGCCGAGACGCTGCTGCACCGATGGGACGACTTGCGGGACACCGAGCGGCAGAGCGCCGTTCAGGTGATCGTCCAGCGGACCGAGGCGCTGGCCGCCCTGGTGGAGCAGCTGCTGCTCGGCACGAGAGCGGGCGCGGGCGCGTTCCCGCTCTCACCGGTGCCGCTCGACGTGGGGAGCGCGCTGCGTGCCGCGGTCGCGGCGTTCGGTCACTTCCCCGACCGGCATAGCATCGAGCTCGACGTAGCGACCGGGCTGCCGCCGATCCTCATCGACCGGATCGCCTTCGACAACGTCATCGGTCAGTTGCTCGAGAACGCCATCAAGTACTCGCCGGACGGCGGACCGGTGCGGGTCTCGGCGACGGCCGCCGGGGAAGAGGTGCGGATCAGCGTCGAGGACGAGGGCGTCGGGATCCCCAGCGGGCACGCGGATCGAGTCTTCGACCGCTTCTACCAGGCCGATGCGGGCAATCGCCGGCGGTTCGGCGGCGTCGGGCTCGGGCTCTACATCGTGCGGCAGCTCGTCGAGGCGCAGGGCGGCCGGGTGAGCGTCGCACCGCGCGACAAGGGCGCCTGCCTCGAGCTGCACCTGCCCGTCGCTGCGGGGTCGTGACGCCCAGCTCGCCGACTTGCCTGACCCGGTCGCACGAGTAAGGTAACCGGCGGTGGGCGCGGCGTTTCCCCCGTACGTCGCGCCCACCCCGTCGTCTCGCCCATCGCTTCCTGCCGGAGACCGCTATCGTCAGCCGACGCCGACCCGCCACAAGCGAAGCGACGGTCGGACCGCGGCAGCCGTGCCCGTGCGGATCGGGCCGCCGCTACAAGAACTGTCACGGCGCCGGTGATCGCGCGGCACTGGCGCTCGACCCGCGCCCCTTCGCCGGACTGCCCGGCGAGCCGGAGTGGGTGGCGCTGCGAGAGATCGTGCCTGCGGCGACGTTCGACGTACGGCTCGCCGACGATCCCGAGCGGCGCGTCACCGTCGCGACCGTGCTGCCGATGGCATGGCCGGCGATGGTACGGGCCGATGGCACCGTCTTCCTCGGTCTGCAGGTCGGTGCCAGGTCAGGCGACGTCAGCCGCGATCTCGCGGTGGCGCTGGAGCAGGCGCTCGCGTCGCCGCCCGGCAGCTCCGTGACGCCGACCGGATTGCCCGCGCCAGGGCGTCGCCTGCAGGATCTGCTGACGGACGGCCCGATCGAGGTGCACGTCCAGGCCGGCTTCGACTTCTGGCTGGACGGAACCGGTGCGGTCGACGACGAGGTGCGCGCCTCGCTGGAGCGGGCTAACAGCGCAGTCGTGCCGACCACGCGGTTGCCGGGCGTGACGGCGGCGTACTGGTGCCGGATGCCGGAGCGCAACCACCTGCGGTGGGTGCTCGGGCACGACGAGGAGCCGGCGCTCGACGCACTGGCGCGGCTGTTCGCCGCCGACGGCCTGACGCTGGGCCCCTCGACGCGCTACATCGGCTCGTTCAGGGCGCACGGGCTCGTCGTGCCGGTGTGGGACCTCGCGAGCTCGATCGGCGCCGGCGACATCGAGGAGCCGGTCGCCCGGCTGGCCCGCATGCTCGACGAGGCCGTCGCCGATCCGCGGCCGCTGAGCGAGGACGAGCTGCGCGCGCGCCGGGCGCTCGCTGGACGCCAGGTCACGATCCGCTGAACGCTCGTCACCGTCCGATCGCACCGTCCAGCCGCTGCCCGCGACGCGCGAGATAGTCAGTTCGAAGGATGTCGGCTCCTCGCGGTCCTCGGCTACGGTGGGCACCGCGTCCAGGCGCCTCCGCATCCCCCGTCGGCGGCGCTTGGGCGTCTTGCTGCCCGGCTCCGGTCGAGGGGTGCAGCGGCCGGGACGGGGCAGGGTCTGCGGTGACGCAGCCGACCGGCAGGGGGAGGCCCCGTGACGGAGCCCGGTCAGGGCGGAACGGGCCCGCTCGCCCGCATCCGTACCGGTGAGCAGGCACGCAGCGGGCCGGCGCGGGTCAGCGTCGTGATCGCCACCCGCGACCGGCGCGACGGCGTGCTGACCACGGTCGGGCGGCTGCGCGCCCTTCCCGAGCGTCCACCGGTGATCGTGGTGGACAACGCATCGTCCGACGGCACCGCTGATGCGGCGCGCGCGGCTCATGCCGACGCGACGGTGCTGCGACTGCCGCGCAACCTCGGTGCCGTCGCGCGCAACGTCGGGGTTGCTCGCGCCACCACTCCCTACGTCGCGTTCGCGGACGACGACTCCTGGTGGCAGCCGGGTGCGCTCGCGACCGCCGTCGCGCACTTCGACTCCTGCCCTCGGCTCGCGCTGCTCGCGGCCCGTGTGCTGGTCGGTGACGACCTGCGGATCGACGCCACGAGCGCGCTGATGCGGAGCAGTCCGCTGCCCCGCCCGCCCGACCTACCTGGGCCGGCCGTGCTCGGCTTCCTCGCTTGCGGCGCGATCGTGCGCCGCGACGCGTTCCTCGGCGCGGGCGGGTTCTCGTCGTTGCTGCACTTCCTCGGCGAGGAGGCGATGCTGGCGTACGACCTGGCGGCGGCCGGCTGGGCGCTCGCCTACGCCGACGACGTCGTCGCCGAGCACCACCCCTCCACGGTGGTCCGCGAGTCGGCGGCCCGCCGGCGGCTGCACGCGCGCAACGACCTGCTCACGACGTGGCTGCGCCGGCCGCTGCCGGTCGCGATCGCCGCCACAGGTCGCCTGGCGCGCCGGGGAGCGCGCGACGCCGCGGCACGGGGCGCGCTCGCGGACGTACTGCGCGGCGCGCCCGACGTCGCGGCCCGGCGCTCGGTGGTGCCGTCCTGGCTGGAGAGTCAGCTGCGGACGCTTCGACCGGACGGCTGAGCGCCCGGGTGGGTCAGGGCAGCGGGTCGCGCAGGATCGGGCACGACATGCAGCGCGGACCGCCCCTGCCGCTGCCGAGCTCGCTGCCGGCGATGCTGATGACCTCGATGCCGGCCTCCTCCAGGCGCGCATTGGTCTCGGTGTTGCGCTCGTACGCGACGCACAGCCGGGGCGCGAGCGCGAGCGTGTTGTTGCCGTCGTCCCACTGCTCGCGCTCGGCCGTCACCGGGTCGAGGCCGGTGTCGATGACCCGCAGCGTGTCGATGCCCATCGCCTTGGCCGCCGCGTCGAGGAACGGCGTCGGCGCGTCGACCCGCAGCTCGCCGTCGCCCTCGCCAGGCATGATCGTGTAGGCCACCAGCGTGTCGGCGACGGCCGGGTACATGACCACGGCGTCGATGTCGACCATCGTGCAGACGGTGTCGAGGTGCATGGTCGCGCGCTCCTGCGCGATCGGGACCGCGAGCACGGTGTGCAGCACGTCCTCGTCGAACGCGCGGACCGCGAACGTCTCCACGCCCGCCGGCGTGGTGCGCTGGCCGACGCCGACGGCAACCACTCCAGGTGCGAGCACGAGCACGTCGCCACCCTCGAAGCTCGCCTCCTCGACCGGCATCCCGCCGCCGTACAGCAGCGGGGTGCCGGCGAACCGCGGGTGAAAGCAGTAGATCGCCCTGGTGATGGCCGTCTCCGGCCGGCGGGCCGGCATCGACGGCTGCGTGACGGCCACGTGGTCGTGCACCCAGGCGCTCGAGTCGCGGGTGAAGAGCAGGTTGGGCAGCGGCCGGATGAGGAACTCGTGCGGGCCGGCCATCCTCGCGAGGACGCCCTCGGTGCCCGGCAGCTCCTGGCGCACCAGTCCGGTCATCAGCACCTCGGCCAGCTCGGCGCTCGCGAGGCCGGCCAGGTGCTTGCGGAGGGTGCCGGCGAGCACCGGGCCGGTGAGCTCGGTGCGGACGGCCGAGCCGAGCGCGAAGTCCCTGGCCTCCGGGATCTCCAGCGTCTCGACCAGCAGGTCGTGCAGGTAGAGCACCTCCACGCCGCGGTCGGTCAGCGCGGCCGCGAACGCGTCGTGCTCGGCCTGCGCCCGGCCGAGCCACGGGATGCCGTCGAAGAGCAGGTCGGCCGAGTTGCGGGGCGTGAGCCGCTTCAGCTCGTTGCCCGGCCGATGCAGCATCACGGTGCGCAGGCGCCCGACCTCGCTGTCGGCGCCGTGTCGACGGCCCTGCACGGCGTCGGATCGGTGGTCGGTCACGCGGCCAGACTAGCCGCCCTCACGCGGCTTCGCGGTCGGCGGTCCAGCTGCTGACCGCCGAGAAGAAGGCGGCATTGACGACGGCCCGCCACCACGCGCCGCGCACGATGCGCGGTGCCCACGCGGGGCGCTCGCGCACCAGCGGCGCGACCGCCTTCTCCAGCCAGTCCTTGCCGTGCCGGGGATCGACGTCGGCGTGCACCTCGTAGAACTCGTGCGCGCGGCGCGGTGCACCGAGCCGGTCGAACGCCTTCAGCACGAGGCGGCAGCGCGGCCCAGCCTGCAGCTCGGTGAGCCCGAGCGCGCCGATCATCTCCGGCTGCAGCCACCGGTTGGTGGCCAGCAGGCCGCCCATCGCCGTACGGGCGAGGCCCTCGACCGGCTGCTGCTCGACCGGCACCTCGACGAGCCCGAGGGCGGCAGCCATCTCCTGATGCAGGACCGTGTGCACCGCGCCGCCGTCGCCGTTGCCCATCTCGTCCCAGTAGTTGGTGGCGAGCTCGAGCTTGGCCGGGCCCGCGAGCCCGACCTGGCAGGCGGCGACCAGATCGTCGAAGCCGCCGTCGGGACCGCCCTCCAGGGACAGGAACCGGATCAGCTCGTCGTACGACGCCTGCTTCGCCACCCAGCGGTAGACCGCCGGCAGCCGGTCGCGGGCGGCGAGCGCTCGCATGGCCTCGACCGCATCGTCCGGCAGGTCGTCCGGCACGGGGACGGCCTCGAGCTCGGCCAGCCAGTCAGCCTCAAGGGCGCCCTTCAGCTCGGCGACCACCGGATGGTGCTGGTACCGAGCGCACTCGCCGACGACCTCCAGTGGCGCGGTGTGCAGTGCGTAGATGTCGATCAGCGCGGTGAGGCGGTCGCGCGCGTCGACCGCCGTGGCACCGGACAAGGCGACGAGGGGCGACTCGCCGCGCAATGCCGAGGCCAGCCGAGGCGCCAGGGGGTGCGCACCGACCGGTTCGCCCATTGCCATTCCAGGTCCTCTCTCGTCAGATGTGACGCTTTTGCCCGAATGGCGGCGCTGCATACGTCACACGGTGCGAGATGCGCCACATCCGTCCCGGCAGCGACCGGATCGGCGCCGGGGTAGCGCCCCCGTAGCGGCCCGGCAGCCCCCGGTAGATTGCCCGCCATGGGACTTCTCGACGGCAAGGTTGCGATCGTCACCGGAGCGGGACGCGGCATAGGCAGGGGCGAGGCCATCGAACTGGCCCGGCAGGGCGCCCGCGTCGTCGTCAACGAGCTCGACGCCGACGCCGGCAGCAGCGTCGTGGACGAGATCACCGCCGCCGGTGGCGAGGCCGTCCTCGACGCCGGCGACTGCAGCGAGCCCGACCAGGCAGCCGCCTGCGTGCGCCGCGCAGTCGAGGCATGGGGCGCGCTGGACGCCCTCGTCAACAACGCCGGCATTCTCCGCGACCGCACCGTCGCGAAGATGTCGCCGGAGGAATGGGACGCAGTCGTCAAGGTGCACTTGCGCGGGCACTACGCGATGACCCATGTCGCCTGCGCCTACTGGAAGGACGAGCGCCGGCCGGGGCACATCGTGTGCACGGCGAGCACGTCGGGTCTGCTGGGCAACTTCGGTCAGGCCAACTACGGCGCCGCCAAGGCGGGCATCGCCGCGTTCTCGACGATCGTCGCGATGGAGATGGCGCGGTACGGCGTCACGTGCAACGCCATCGCGCCGGCCGCCCGCACCCGGATGACCGAGGGTGCGTACGGCCAGATCCCCGCCGGTGAGTCCGAAGGGTTCGACTTCTGGCACCCGGACAACGTCGCGCCGTTCGTCGCGTACCTGTGCAGCGACGCCGCCGCGCACATCAGCGGCAAGGTCTTCGGCGTGCAGGGCGACACGGTCGAGCTGTACCGGCCGTTCACCTCGGTGGCCGTGCTGGAGAACGGCGGCCAGCGCTTCGACCCGGAGCAGTTCGTCGAGCTTTCCAAGCGGCTGTTCGACGAGTCGGGCATCGTGCCCGGTGCGGAGAACATGATGGCCAAGCTCCGCTACACCATGACCGAGCGCGGCTGACGGGCCCCGCGACAACGGCCCTGGGACAATGGTGGCGTGACGGCCTCGTGACTGGCCCAGGGCGGATCGAGGCCCGCCTGCATGCCCTCGCCGTGCGGGCGCCCCGCCCGGCCTGGGCGCGCGCCGCCCTCGCGACGCTGCTCTATCTCGCGATCGTGGCGCCGTACGTCGTCTCGCAGCTCACCAGGCGCAGCCGCCTCTGGCTCGTCGACCTCACCGTCTACCGCGACGCGGGGCGGCAGGTGCTGCACGACAGCGCGCAGCTCTACGTCTTCGACACCCCGCTGCTGCACCTGCCGTTCACCTATCCCCCGTTCCCCGGGCTGCTGTCCACCTGGCTCGCGGTCGTCCCGCGGCTCGCGGCCGGGCTGATCTGGACGGCGGCCGAGCTCGCCGCCGTCGCCTGGCTGGCCGCGCGGGCGTTCCGGCCGGTGCTCGACCGGACCGGTCGAGGACGGCCGTTCCTGCTGGCGGCGCTCGCCGGAGGCGTGCTGTGGCTGGACCCGGTGCGCGAGGTGGTGAAGTTCGGCCAGGTCGACCTGTTCATGGTCGGGCTCGCGCTCGCCGACTGCGTCGCGGTGCGCCCGCGCTGGCCGCGGGGCGCGCTGATCGGCCTGGCCACCGCGATCAAGCTCACGCCCGGGCTGTTCATCCCGTACCTGTGGCTCACGGGCCGCCGCCGGGCGGCCGGGGTCGCGGTGGCGACGTTCGTCGCCGCGGAGGCCGTCGCGCACCTCGTCATGCCGGCCGCGTCGCGCGACTACTGGACCCGCGCGCTCTTCGCGAGCGACCGCCTCGGCAGCAACGCCGGCACCTCCAACCAGTCGATCAGGGGGATGCTGCTACGGCTGCACGCCGACCAGCACGTCACCACCGCGGCGTGGGCGCTGCTCGCGCTCCTCGTGCTCGCCGTCGGGGCGCGGCGGGCGCTCTCGGCCCACCGGGCGGGGGACGAGGTGGCCGCCGTCGCGCTGGTCGGGCTGGTCAGCGTCGCGGTCTCGCCGGTGTCCTGGATTCATCACATCGCCTGGATCGCCCTGGTCGTCGCCGTGCTCGCCGACGACTTCACCGACCGGCGCCGGGTGGCAGCCGCGCTCGCCGTGGCCGGCCTGTTCTGCCTGCGCATCACCTGGTGGGGGAACGTGCTCGCGATGCACCACGGCCCGCTTCACCCGTTCCGGGTTCTCCAAGATGGTTTCGGGCTCGCGGTCTTGGCGCTAATCTTCTCCCTGCCATGGCGGGAGCGGCTCGACGCATCGAGCGGCGTCCTGACGGAGACGGACGGAGAGCGCCGCGCGCGGTCGCTCACCACCGGCCGGTCCGGCATCGGGGGTGCCGAGGGCATGACGGTCCAGGCACGGCTCGTGCAGGGCATCCGGTCGCGGCGGTGGGGAGGGGCCCGTGAGCGAGGCGGTCAGGTCAGGTGACCTCGCGCTGTCGTGGGGAGTGGAGGGTGACGACACGCCTCGCCTGATCATTCCGCTGATCCGCCTGAGCGAAGGCGCCTCCACCGGGCCGGTCGACCCGGCCGAGCCGGGCGTCGCCGCGGCGCCGGACGACATCGCCGACGACCCGGTCGCCGGCTGGGCCAAGCTCGCCGCCGACTCCGCCGACCTCGTGGTCGTGCTCGACGCGACCGGGTCGGTGCTGGCGGTCTCGGCCGCCGCGGCCGACTTGTTCGCCGACGTGGGCGTCGACCAGATCACCGGTCGGCACCTGCTCGACGTGCTCGACCTGGTCGACTTCAACCCCACGCCGGGCGACGCGTCGATGTACGCCGACCGCATCCCGCCGCTGCTCGCCATCGCCAGCAACGCGCTGAGCCGCGGGCTGCTCCGCGTCCGTACCGGCGGGCTCACCGTCACCCTCGACGCGGTCGCCGCGCCGGTGCACGACCGGTCAGGCGCGCTCGCCGGGGTGGTCGCCTTCCTGGCCAGGTTGAGCGCCTGAGCCCGTACCGGGCACCAGCCCGGCGGCATGGGCGGCCGCGATGGCGGCGGCGAGCACGACCTTGACCGGCCGGTGCAGCGCCTGCGCGGCGCGCGCGACGTCGTCGTACTCCGGCTGCGCGTTGAGGATCTCGCCGTCCAGCCTGGCCAGCTTGACCCGCACCGGCCGGCCGTCGACGTCGACGGTCGCGGTCTCGCGGTCCAGCGCCCGCTTGCCGAACCGTGCCTCGCGCAGCCCGATCGTCGAGGTCTCGCGGAACATCGCCAGGCGGACCCGCTCGGCTGCGTCCTCGCCAACGAGGACCGAGAGCGTGTGCGCCGGGCGCCCCTTCTTCATCAGGATCGGCGTGAGCCAGGCGTCGGACGCGCCGGCCGCCAGCAGCGCGGCGAGGACGGCCGGCCAGATGCGCGGGTCGAGGTCGTCGACATTGGCCTCGAGCACGAGCGCCTCGGCCGGCTCCGCCGGCGCCGCGCCGGTCCCGGCCGGCGCCCCCACGACGAGCCGCAGCGCGTTGGGCAGCCCGGCGATGTCGCGCTCCCCGGCCCCGGCGCCGACCGCGTCGACCCGGATGGCGGGCATCGGCCCCCACGACCCGACGACCGTCGCGAGCAGCGCAGCGCCGGTGGGCGTGCACATCTCGTGCGCCACCGGGCCGCCCTGCATCGGCGCGCCGGCCGCCCGCAGCAGCTCGAGGACGGCGGGCACCGGCACCGGCAGCGTGCCGTGGGCGCCCCTCGCCGTGCCGCTCCCGACGGTGACGGTGCCCGCGGCGACCCGGTCGGCGCCGAGCGCGACGAAGCCGGCGGCGACGCCCACCACGTCGGCGATCGCGTCCAGCGCGCCGACCTCGTGAAAGTGGACGTCGTCGGGGTCGGTGCGGTGGACGGCGGCCTCCGCCACGGCCAGCCGTGCGAAGGCGTCGTGGGCGAGCGCGTGCACCGGTCCGGCCAGGCCGGCGGCGGCCAGCAGCGCCCGCACGTCGCGCCAGGTACGGGTCGTGGCGTCGTCGGTGCAGAGCACGTCGACCTTGGTGGCGGCGATGCCGGCCCTGGTCACTTCGTGGGCGGTCAGCCGGACGGGCCCGACGCCGATCGCGTCGACGGCGCTCTGCAGGGTCGGCAGCGGCACGCCGGCCCCGACCAGGGCGCCGAGCAGCATGTCGCCGCTGGCGCCCGCGCCGCAATCGAGCCAGGCCAGGCGCGCCCCGTCACTCACCGGCCGGTCCCGCCGCAGCGGCGGGCGACGCGCGCGGCGAACAGGCCGGCACCGAAGCCGTTGTCGATGTTGACCACCACCACGCCGGGCGCGCACGACGTGAGCATGCCGAGGAGGGCGGCGAGGCCGCCGAAGGCGGCGCCGTACCCCACCGACGTGGGCACGGCCACGAGCGGCACGCCGACGAGGCCGCCGATCGCGCTCGGGAGGGCGCCCTCCATCCCGGCCACGACCACGAGGCAGTCGGCGGCCGACAGCCGCGGCCGCACCGCGAGCAGGCGGTGGATGCCGGCGACCCCGACGTCGTTGACCCGGTCGACGCCGGCGCCGAACGCGCGGGCGACGAACGCGGCCTCGGCCGCCACCGGGCCGTCGCTCGTCCCGGCCGACACGACGCACACCGTGCCGCGCGGCGGCGGCAGCGCACCGACCGCCACGCAGCGGGCCTCGGCGTCGAGCAGCGCGCCGGGGAAGGCGTCGCGGACGGCGGCCAGCGCGTCGTCGGGCAGGCGGGTGGCCACGGCCGGTCGCTCGCCGGACCGGGCCGCCAGCTCGCGCAGCAGCGCCACCGTCTGGTCGGGGGTCTTGCCGGCGGCGTAGACGACCTCCGGGTCGCCGGTGCGCACGGCCCGGTGCGTGTCGACCTTCGCGAAGCCGAGGTCGGCGAAGCCCGCACCGCCAGACAGCGGACCGGCGACGAGCCGCTCGAGGGCCGCATCGACACCCACCTGACCGGTCGCGACCCGGTCGAGCAGCGCCGCCACCTCCGCCCGGTCCATGGTGGTCAATCTATGCCGAGGCCCGGCGTGGTCGCGGGTCGCCTCGTACGCTGCTCCCCCGCCGAGCCGTAGGCTGACCACCGTCATCCCCCGTACCGCGAAGGTGCCCGCGTGCTCCCGCTCGATCCGAAGATCACCGACATCGTCGCGCTGTCCGCTGCCGCGCTCGCCCTGGTGGCGCTGGTCGTCGCCGTCGTGGCCGTGGCCCGCATGGGCCGCCTCCGGCGCTCCCTGACCGCGCTCGGGACGCACGACGGCGAGGGCTCGCTCATCGACGTGGTCGGCCGGCAGCTGCGCGAGATCGACGCGCTGCGCCAGCACGTCGCCGGTGCGGAGGTCGAGCTGGCGGGGATGCGCGCCGACGTGGCCGACGCGTTGCGGCACGTCGCGGTCGTGCGCTACGACGCCTTCCAGGAGCAGGGCGGGCGGATGTCGTTCTCGGCGGCGCTGCTCGACGACGCCGGCGACGGCATCGTGCTCACCGCCATCAACGGGCGCAGCGAGACCCGTGCCTACGCCAAGGGCGTCAAGGCCGGCGCGAGCGAGCACACGCTCTCGCCCGAGGAGCAGCAGGCGATCGATCACGCGCTGCGGGGCGCCCGCGGAGCCGGAGCCGGCGCGGTCGCCGGCCGCTCCGCCTGACTGACCGTCCCGTCCACACCCGTCCGTCACCCCTCCCTGTCCATCACCCGTCCAGCCGGTCCAGGGATGCCACTCGTTGCGCCGATTGGCCCTGTGAGGACTGGTCCGGATGGAGGCATGGGGTGCGACGACGCGGGGGCTGCTTCGGCGCTGTGCTCGGCCTCGCCGAGTTCCGGGCGCTGTACCTCGCGCGCCTGCTGTCGCTCTCCGGCGACCAGGTGGCCAAGGTCGCGCTCGCGGTGGCGATCTACCGGCGCAGCGGCTCGGCGCTGCTCGCGGCCGCCACCTTCGCCGCCGGCTTCCTGCCGTGGGTGATCGCCGGTCCGGTGCTGTCGGTGGTCGCCGACCGCTATCGCCGGCGCGACGTCATGGTGGCGTGCGACCTCGCGCGGGCGGTCCTCGTCGCGGCGATCGCCCTGCCCGGACTGCCGTTGCCGGTCCTCTTCGCCCTGCTGGTCGCCATGGTGTCGCTGGCCGCGCCGTTCGAGGCCGCGCGGGCCGGCCTCCTGCCGGAGGTGCTGCCCGATGACGGCTACGTCGTCGGGTCGTCGCTCGGCCAGGCCGCGACGCAGGGCGCGCAGGTGCTCGGCTACCTGTGCGGTGGCGTGGCCGTCGCCCTGCTGACGCCGTCAGGAGCGCTGGTGCTCGACGCGGTGACGTTCGTCGCGTCGGCTGCGCTCGTGCTCAAGGTACGCAGGGGCGCGGCGCCGCAGCCGCCCGAGCGGCGACCGCGACTCGCCACGGAGCTGCGCGGCGGAGCCGGCGTCGTGCTGGCCAGTCCGGTGCTGCGCGCCATGGTCGCCGTCGCCTGGATGACGTCGGTCTTCCTCATCGTGCCGGAGGGCCTCGCGATCGCGTGCGCGTCCGACCTGGGCGGTGCGCGGCTGCTGACGGTCCTGCTGGTGGCCGCGGTGCCGGCCGGCAACCTCGCCGGAGCGCTCGCCATCGCGCGCGTACGGCCGGCCCGCCGCCGGATCGGCCTGATCTGCCCGCTCGCCGTCCTCACCGCCGTCCCGCTCGTGGCGACGGCGCTGCGGCCGGCCGGCCTCCTGGTGATGGCCTGCTGGATGCTCGCCGGCCTGGGCGGCGCGCTGCACGTACCGGCGCTCGCGACGTTCGTCGTGCACACGCCGCCGGAGCTGCGGGGCCGGGCCTTCGGGCTCGCCGAGTCGGGGCTGCAGGCGGTGCAGGGCGCGGCCCTGCTGGTGGCCGGAGCGCTGGCCACGGTGGTGCCGGCCACCACCGTGGTCGCCGGAGCCGGAGCCTGCGGCGTCGCCGCGGCGCTGCTGCTGCGCGCCTGGTGGCCGGCCGAGGTGCGCTCGCTGGCGCGCCCCGCGCCCGCGCCCCTGGCCGTCCCGGTGGGCGGCATCTCGAGAGCGGCCAGATGAGCGGCCGGTAGGCTCGACAGGTGATCGATCTGCGCCTCCTTCGCGACGACCCGGAGCGGGTACGGGCCAGCCAGCGGGCCCGTGGCGACGACGAGGCGCTGGTCGGCGAGCTGCTCGCCGCTGACGAGCGGCGGCGGGCGGCCGTGTCCCGCGCCGACCAGCTGCGGGCCGAGTCCAACGCGGCCAGCAAGGCGATCCAGTCGGCGGGCAAGGGCGAGCGGCCGGCCCTCATCGACAAGGCCAGGGCGCTCAAGGAGAAGGTCAGGGAGGTGGAGGTCGAGCAGGCGGCCGCCGAGCAGTGCCTGCGCGAGCTGCACCTGCGGGTGCCCAACGTGGTCGCGGATGACGCGCCGCCCGGCGGCGAGGACGACTACGTGGTGCTCGAGGAGATCGGGTTGCTCCCGTCCTTCGACTTCGAGGTCGCCGACCACCTCGAGGTCGGGCAGCGCCTCGGTGCGATCGACATGGACCGCGGCGCCAAGGTCAGCGGTGCGCGGTTCTACTTCCTCACCGGCCCAGGCGCCCTGCTCGAGATCGCGATGTGGCAGCTCGGGCTCGCCAGGGCCGTCGCGGCCGGCTTCACTCCGGTCGTCCCGCCGGCACTGGTCCGGCCGGAGGCGATGGAGGGCACCGGCTTCCTCGGCGCCCACGCCGGCGAGATCTACCACCTGGCCGACGACGACCTCTACCTCGTCGGGACGAGCGAGGTGCCGCTCGCGGCGTACCACATGGACGAGGTCCTCGACGCGGCCGCGCTTCCCCTGCGCTACGCCGGGTTCTCGGCGTGCTTCCGGCGCGAGGCCGGCTCGTACGGCAAGGACACCAGGGGCATCATCCGGGTGCACCAGTTCCACAAGGTCGAGATGTTCTCGTTCTGCCGGCCGGACGACGCCGCGGCCGAGCACGCGCGGCTCCTGGCGGTGGAGAAGCAGCTGCTCGCCGACCTCGGCCTGCCGTTCCGGGTGATCGACGTCGCGGCGGGCGATCTCGGGACCAGCGCGGCGCGCAAGTACGACTGCGAGGCGTGGGTGCCGTCGCAGGGCCGCTACCGCGAGGTGACGAGCGCGTCCAACTGCACGACGTACCAAGCTCGCCGCCTCGGGACCCGTTACCGCACCGCCGGTGGGATCGAGCCGGTCGCGACCCTCAACGGCACCCTGGTGACGACGCGCTGGCTGGTCCCCCTGCTGGAGGTCAACCAGCAGGCCGACGGGTCGGTACGGGTGCCGGAGCCGCTGCGCCCGTACCTCGGCGGGCGCGAGGTGCTCGAGCCGGCGAGCTGAGGCCCGCCGTGCCAGCTCCCTACCGGCTCGTCGCCACCGACCTCGACGGCACGCTGCTGCGCTCCGACGGCACGGTCTCCGACCGCACCCGCGCCGCGCTCGCCCTTGTCGAGGGCGCCGGCGCCGCCCTCGTGCTCGTCACCGGACGCCCACCGCGCTGGATGCGGCCGGTCGCAGCCGGCACTGGCCACCGGGGGGTGGCCATCTGCTGCAACGGTGCCGTCCGCTACGACATGCACGAGGAGGCCGTCCTCGAGCAGCGGTCGATCGAGCCGCAGGCGCTGCTCGACGTCGTCACTGCGCTGCGGGCGGCCATCGAGCAGGTGTCGTTCGCCGTCGAGTACGGCACCGGCTTCGCGCGCGAGGCTTCCTACCGCTCGCGGTGGGGCGCGGGGCCGGAC
The DNA here is from genome assembly GCA_045807125.1 of Frankiaceae bacterium. Lineage (GTDB taxonomy): Bacteria > Actinomycetota > Actinomycetes > JAWWOL01 > JAWWOL01 > JBJMHZ01. The sequence goes on along the minus strand of JBJMHZ010000042.1, from coordinate 260,194 downwards.
GACCCCGTCGTCGCCGACCTCGACGAGCTCGCGCACCGGCCGGCCGTGAAGCTGCTGATGCGCCACCCGTCGTCCGGGCCGGACGAGCTCCTCGCGCGCGCTCGCGACGTGCTCGGCGACGCGGCGACCTGCGTCCACTCCAGCACCGAGGGCATGCTGGAGATCTCGGCGCCTGGCGTGACGAAGGCGAGCGCCCTCGCCTCCCTCGCCGCCGAGCATGGCATCGACCCGCGGCACGTCATCGCGTTCGGCGACATGCCCAACGACCTGCCGCTGCTCGCGTGGGCCGGTCATGCGGTGGCCGTCGCCAACGCGCACGCCGAGGTGCTGGCTGCCGCCCACGAGGTGACCGGCAGCAACGACGACGACGGCGTGGCCAGCGTGCTCGAGCGGGTGTTCGGCTGACCGTCGCCAGTGCGCGGTCGGCCGTTCTTGTCGGAGGCTCCTGGCACCATCCGGTTCATGCAGATCTGGTACGTCGTCGTCGCGCTCCTCGTCGGCTCGGCGGCCGGCGCCGCGCTCATGCGATCCGCGCTGGTGCCCCGGCTGGCTCGTGCGGAGTCCGAGCTGTCCGCCGAGCGCCGGCTGGCTGGTGAGCGCGCCGCTCGAGCGGCGCGCGACGAGCAGCGGCTCTCCCACGCCTTCGCGGCGACGGCGCAGCAGGCGCTGTCCCAGGCGAGCGCATCGTTCCTCGAGCTCGCGCGAGCGAGCTTCGGTGAGCAGACCGCGTCGGCGAGCGGCGACCTCGAGGCCAGGCGGGCGGCGGTCGAGTCGCTGGTGTCACCGCTTCGGGCCTCGCTCGACAAGGTGGAGCGCCAGCTCGGCGAGCTGGAGGCGGCCAGGCGCTCGGCCTACGCCGGCCTGACCGAGCAGGTGCGCTCGCTGGCCGAGACGCAGGAGCGGCTGCGCAACGAGACGGCCGGGCTGGTCACCGCGCTGCGGTCGCCGAGCGTTCGCGGTCGATGGGGCGAGCTGCAGCTGCGCCGGGTCGTTGAGATGGCCGGCATGGTCGAGCACTGCGACTTCGTCGAGCAGGTGACGCTCGACGGCGACGAGGGCCGGCTGCGCCCCGACATGGTCGTCCGGTTGCCAGGTGGCGGCTCGGTGGTGGTCGACGCCAAGGTGCCCCTGCAGGGCTACCTCGCCTCGCTGGAGGCGCCAGACGACGTGGCGAGGCGCGCCGCGCTCGGCGACCACGCGCGCCAGCTGCGCGCCCACGTCGACGCGCTGTCCCGCAAGGCCTACTGGCAGCAGGTGCAGCCGGCGCCCGAGCTCGTCGTCCTCTTCGTTCCGGGCGAGCCGATCCTCTCGGCGGCGCTTGAGCAGGCGCCGGAGCTGTACGAGCACGCGATCGCGTCCTCGGTGCTGCTGGCGACGCCCACCACGCTCATCGGACTGCTGCGCACGATCGCGCTCGGCTGGCGGCAGGAGGCGATGGCCGCCGGTGCGCAGGCGGTGTGCGATCTCGGGCGCACCTTGCACGGGCGGTTGGTGACGCTGGTCGAGCACGTCGATCGGCTGGGTCGCCAGCTCGACGGTGCGGTGTCCGCCTACAACGCGGCGGTCGGGACGCTCGAGTCGCGCGTCCTGGTCAGCGCCCGCCGGTTCGCCGACCTGTCGGTGGTCGACGACGAGCTGCCCGAGCCGCGCCGCATCGACCGGGCGGCGCGGGCGGTGCTGCCGGTCGAGCCGCTGCCCAGGGCGGCGGAGCGGTGAGCGGCGTGGCGCGACGGCTCACAGGTACGGGCCGGAGCTGCGGATGCCTTGCGAGTCCCCGGGGCCGGGCAGCGCCCGCCGGCGCATCTCCTCGAGCTGGGCGCGGGCCGCCATCTGCTGGGCGAACAGCGCGGTCTGGATCCCGTGGAAGAGGCCCTCGAGCCAGCCGACGAGCTGGGCCTGCGCCACCCGCAGCTCGGCGTCGCTCGGCACGGTGTCGTCGGTGAAGGGCAGCGACAACCGCTTGAGCTCCTCGCGCAGGTCGGGCGCGAGGCCCTCGCTGAGCTCCCGGATCGAGCTCTCGTGGATCTCCCGGAGCCGGATGCGGCTGGCCTCGTCCAGCGGAGCCGCCCGTACCTCCTCGAGCAGCTGCTTGATCATGGTGCCGATCCGCATGACCTTCGCCGGCTGCTCAACCATGTCGGTGAGGGCGCCCTGCTGGTCGTCGTCGAGGGCCGGGGCACCGGCGTCGGGCATGCCTTCGATGGGCATCCCGTCGGGGCCGACGACGACCACCCGGTGACCCTCGTGAGTCTCGTTGCTGTCCGTCATGCCCCCCATCCTCCTCGGCCGGTTGCGAGGCGGGCGGGCCGGGCGGCCCGCCCCGATCCTGCGCCGCCGGCCGGACGGTGCCGCGCCGGTGGTCAGACGGTGAGGACGATCTTGCCGACGTGCCCGCTCGACTCCAGCAGCCGGTGCGCCTCCGCGGCATCCCGCATGGGCACCGTCCGGTCGATCACCGGGCGCACGGCGCCCCGCTCGATCAGCGGCCACACCCGCTCGCGCACCTCGGCGACGATGCGCGCCTTCGCCGCCGGCGGTCGCGCGCGCAGGGTGGTGGCGTGCACCGAGCCCTGCCTCGCCATCAGCCGGGCGAGGTCGAGCTCGCCCTTGCGGCCGCCCTGCAGCCCGATGACGACGAGCCGGCCGCCGACCGCCAGCACGTCGACGTTGCGGCTCAGGTACGTCGAGCCCATGTTGTCGAGCACGACGTCCGCGCCGTGGCCGCCGGTCTCCTCGCGCACCCGGTCGACGAAGTCCTCGTCGCGGTAGTTCACCGCGATGCGGGCGCCGAGCTCGCGGCAGCTGGCCACCTTGGCGGCGCTCCCCGCGGTGGCGGCGACCGTCGCGCCGTGCTGGGCGGCGAGCTGGATGGCCATCGTCCCGATGCCGCTGGTGCCGCCGTGGACGAGCAGCACCTCGCCGGCCGAGAGCCGGCCGAGCATGAAGACGTTGGCCCAGACGGTGCAGGTCACCTCCGGCAGGGCGGCTGCCGACACGAGGTCCGTGCCGCGGGGCACGGGCAGGAGCTGCCCGGCCGGGACGACGACCCGCTCGGCGTAGCCACCGCCGGCCAGCAGCGCGCACGCCTCGTCCCCCACCGACCAACCGGTCACGCCGTCGCCCACGGCACTGATGCGGCCAGAGCACTCGAGCCCCGGGTACGGCGGCGCTCCGGCGGGCGGCTCGTACCGGCCGATGCGCTGCATCACGTCGGCCCGGTTGACCGCGCTCGCCACGACGTCGACGAGTACCTCGCCGGGGCCCGGCACCGGGTCGGGCGCCTCTGTCCAGCGCAGCACGTCCGGCCCGCCCGGCTCGCTGATGGTGACGGCATGCACGTCAGTCACCATACGAGGTTCATCTCGACGGCCGCTCGGCCGATCACATCACGTCGCGCGGCGATAACAGCTATGTGAACTCTTTGCCCGGCAACGCCGTTGCACGAGGGAGGATGGATAGGTCGGGGCGCCCGCCGCAGCACGTGTCGTGAGCCAGCGAAGGAGGATCGTGCATCGCAGCCAGCACATCGGGGCGAACCGTACCGGTACAGCGCAGGGCAGGCGGCTCAGCAATCCGAGGGCCGCGCAGTTGGCCCACTACATCCGGCCGGTCGTCGTGGGCCTCGCTGCCCTGTACGTGGCGTGGGCCGTCACCTTCGCCATCACTCCTGAGCGGCATCACGTCGTCGACGCGTGGTGGTGCGTCGGTACGGCAGCCGGCCTCATCGCGCTCGCCGCGGTCACCTTGCGTCGCCGGCTCTCGGCCGCGGCTGCCGAGCGGGTCGCGCTCGCCGTGGCCGTGCTGGTGACGGCCAACGCCGGCGGCTACCTGATCCAGACCGGCGATCCCAAGGAGACGACCAACGTCATGCTCCTGGTGATCGCGTCGGCGGTCGTCTTCCCTTCGCTCTGGTCGTTCGGCTCGGTGGTCGCGATGTCCCTCGGAGCGTGGTCCTACGCCTATGTCACCGTTCCATCCCCGGAGTGGAGCTACTTCGCCTACGCGATGCTGACGAGCCTGGTCGTCGCGGCGGTCATCTTCGCCACCCGTCGCGGAGCGATGCGCCGGCTGGCCGAGGCGCGCGCCGAGCTGCGCGACATGGCGGTGGTCGACGAGCTGACAGGGCTGCACAATCACCGCGGATTCGCCGTCCTCGCCGAGCAGGCGATGCTCGACGCCGACCGCTCGGGCACGGCCTTCGCCCTGCTGCTCCTGCGGGTCGACCGCCCCGCCGTCTCGGGCGGGCTCGCCGAGAGCGCGGCCGGCGAGGCGGCCCTGCTCGAGACGGCGTCCCTGCTGCGCGCGGCGTTCCGGGGCGCCGACGTGGTGGCCCGGCTCGGCGCCGGCGACTTCTGCGTCCTCCTACCGGCCGCCTCGCCCGGCGTGAGCTATGCCGACCGGCTGCACAGCGCCGTGATCGAGGCCAACTCGCGCGAGGGGCGCGCCTTCGCGCTGTCGTTGGCCATCACCGAGACCGGGTACGACCCGGCCCGGCCGGCACCGATCGAGGACCTGATCGCCGCCAGGGCGACCTAGCGGTCGGGCACCTGGTGCGGGCCGGGCGCGAGCAGCGGGGCCAGCTCCGCCTGCTTCGCCGCCAGCTCGTCGCCGCTGGAGCGGCCGGTGAGCCGCCGGTAGACCCATGGGGCCAGGTGCCGCCTCGCCCAGCCCGCGTCGGCGAGCCGGGCGCGCAGCCACTGCGGCGGCCCGGCAGCGGGCGGCAGCGCCCGCCAGTCCCCGTCCGCGGCCGGAACCCCGGCCACCCCGAGTCGCTCGAGGACGGCGGCGGCCACCCGGCGATGCCCCTCCGGCCCGAGGTGCAACCGGTCGTCGCTCCAGAGCCGGGGGTCGTCGAAGACCCGCTCCTGCCACAGGTCGACGAGCAGCGCACCGTGGTCGCCGGCCACCCGGCGCACGGCGTCGTTCAGCACCTGGATGCGCGGCAGCAGGCGGCGGGCGGACGGCAGCCGCCTGGTCGGGTCGGTGGCGGTGAAGACCAGCACCTCAGCGCCGGTGTCGCGCAACCGGCGCACGGCGTCGTCGAGCAGGGCGGCCAGCGCCGGCGGGTCGCACCGCGGCCGGAGGATGTCGTTGGTGCCGCCGGCGAGGCTGACGAGCCGGGGTCGCAGGTGGATCGCGGCCGGCACCTGATCGGCGACGATCGGGCCGAGCAGCCGCCCGCGCACCGCCAGGTTGGCGTAGCGGAGCCCCGGCGTCACCGATGCCAGCGCTCCGGCGACTCGATCGGCCCAGCCGACGTAGCCATGGCCGGCGGGCGCCGGGTCGTCCAGCCCTTCGGTGAAGCTGTCGCCGAGCGCGACGAACGTCTCGTACGTCACCGGAGCCTGCCCGGCCCTCACTCCCCGTTCTGGAAGGCGTAGCTCTTCGGCACGTCGACCTTGGCGCCGGCCGGGCCGTAGACGAGCGCGATCTCCTCGTGCGGCTTCAGCTCGATGCGCGCCGGGTTGCCGCTGACCTGCTTGCCGTTGACGTACGCGCGGAGCGCCTTGCCGTCGCCGGCGACCAGGCCGCCCAGGTGCGTCGCGTCGAGCCGCACGTCCCACTCCGCGAACACCTGGCCGAGGACGTAGCGGTGACCCTTGTCCGGTGCCTCGATGTGGATGACGCCGGTCGCGTCGTGGGTGTGCACCTCGGCCAGCTGCCCCTGGGTCGTGTCGATGCCGAGGTTGCCTGGCACGGTGGCCGGCTTGCCGTTGACCAGGATGTCGAGGTGCGCGTGGTAGTGCACCACGGTGCCCTCCATCTGGTTGCTGCGCAGGCCGGCCTCCCGGGCCGCCGCGAGCGGGTGGGCCGGTGCCGGCCACGGCGGCCCGACCTCCCGGCCGGTGGCGCTCACCTTCGGCAGTCCGGAGTGGTCGCCGGTCATCGCCATGGTCACCGGGACGGCGATGGCGGCCACCACGGCGACGGCGCCGACCACGATGCCGATCCTGGCGAGCAGATGCTTGCGGCGCTGGGCGCGGGCGGCCGCCGCCCTGGCGACGGCGTTTCGGGCCTCCGCCTCGGCGTGCTGGCTGCGGCGCACCTGCTTGCGGGTCTGGGCCACGTCGGTCGTCTTTCGGTCGTGAGGGAGGTTGCTTCACTCTAACCACCAACCGGACCATGGTGGCCCGGTCGAGGAAAGCACCCGCGAGGATCGAGCGATGGACCACCCGATCGCCGCCTGGGACCCCGGGCAGTACCTGCGCTTCGCCGGCGACCGGGCCCGCCCGTTCGCCGATCTGATGGCCCGGGTCGCGGTGCGCGACGTCCGGTCGGTGGTCGATCTCGGCTGCGGCCCCGGCAATCTCACCGCGGCGCTCGCGGCGCGCTGGCCGGACGCCGAGGTGACCGGCGTCGACTCCTCGGCCGAGATGATCGCCGCGGCCGAGGCCGACCGGCCTCCAGGTACGCCGGCGCGGCTCCGGTACGTGCTGGCCGACCTGCGGACGTGGGAGCCGCCGGCACCGGTCAGCGTCCTGGTGTCGAACGCGACGCTGCACTGGGTGCCGGGGCACGTCGAGCTGCTCGGTCGGTTCGCCGGCTGGCTCGACGAGGGCGGCGCGCTGGCCGTGCAGGTGCCGGCCAACTTCGACCAGCCCACCCACGCCGAGATCACCGCCCTTCGCCGGTCGCCGCGCTGGCGGGACCGGCTCGGTGCCGCGCTGCCGGCCGGCGAGCCGGCCTCGGCCGAGCCGGAGACCTACCTGGATGCGCTGGCCAGGCTGGAGCTGCGCGTCGACGCGTGGTCGACGACGTACTGCCACGTCCTGACCGGGCCCGATTCGGTGCTGGAATGGGTGAAGGGCTCGGTCCTGCGGCCGGTGCTCGCGCGGCTCGGCGACGACGAGCAGGACCAGTTCTGCACAGAGCTCGGCGCCCGGCTGCGCGCCGCCTACCCCCCGGCGCCGTACGGCACGGTCCTCCCGTTCCGGCGCGTCTTCGTGGTGGCCCACCGGCCGTGACCGGCCCTCGACCATGGCGCAACCGGCGCCCCACGTAGCGGAGTCGGGCATCTGGCACCCTGTAGGCGCAGGAGGGCTCGCCTAGTGGCCGATGGCGGCGGTCTTGAAAACCGCTACAGGTGCAAGCCTGTCGTGGGTTCGAATCCCACGCCCTCCGCTCGTTTACCCGTCCTGACCTGCGGATACGTTGCGTGGGTCGGCCGGCCTACGGCACCGCCCGGGGCTGCGTCATGCCCTAGCGACCCCGGAAGCGGCCTCCGCAGCGCGCTTCGCGGCCGTCTCCGTGGCCGCTCGCGCGGTGGCGTCCATCGACTCGGCGATGTCCTGATCCCGACCGCTGACCGTGCGTGCGTAGTGCCGGGTCGTGACGCTGGCGACGTTGTGCCCGAGCCGCGCCGCCGCGTCCATGACGGTGCGCCCGCTGTCGATGATCCAGGTCGCGTGCGAGGCACGGAGGTCGTGCGGCTTCACGCCGACGAGTGCGACGCCATTCCCTCTGGCGGCGTTCGCACGATGCCTGCGTCAGCGCATCGAGGACGGGTCAGGCCGTGTCGGAGAACCAGACCTACCGGATGGAGCTGAGCAACGGCGCGCTCATCCACTTCCCCACGTCCTCGCCGGCTCACGCCGACGTGACGATCACCCTCAGCCGGCCGAACCTTCTCGCGCTGCTCGCCACCGCCACGCCGAACGGCGCCGGGATCGACGGCAACGAGAACGTCCTCGCCAAGCTGATCAGCCTGCTCGACGCCCCGATTCCCGAGTTCGCCGTCGTGACGCCCTGATGCCCTGGTCGAGTCCTGCGGAGCTACAGCACGTTGATGGCGCGCGCGATCACGACGGCCGCGATGGCCAACGAAGCGAAGGCCTCCACCATCATGAGGAGCTTCGCCCACCCTTTGATGGCCGAGACATCGGTCGGGCTGAACGCGGTCGCCGTCCAGAAACCGAGCGAGAGGTAGTCGACGAACTTCGGGGTCCACCCCTCTGGCACGTAGTCGCTCTGCATCTCCGGGAACACGAAAGCCGGATCCCGGTTGGGCTGCTTCGCTCGAGCGGCTGCCCCGCCACCGTCGAGGGCCCAGAACCACAGGGCGAAAGCGACGATGTTCGTCAACCACACCACAGTCCCTGTCGCCAGCAAGCCGCCCGGACTATGCGAGAACGTCTTGCTGCCCGTGATGATGTCCCGGACGAGTCGACCGGCAGCCGCGAGGTTGGCACCGGTGATGCCTACGATGATCAACGCAGTGACGACGCGCAGCCAGGATCTCTGGTTGTCGATCCGGCCAGGGTCACCGGCGATGAGGGCAGCCAACAGCGTCACCATCACCGCAGGCACCAACCACGTCGGTTGCACCCGATACCGGTCGGGAAGCGCGGCATGCAAGCCGGCGGTGACGAGCACGGCGGACGCCACGGGCCACCAGTGCTCTCCTCGGCCGGCCGTCGTGCTCACGATGAAGCAGCTCGCGATGTCACGCACGGTTGAGGCAGTGGCCGGGTACGCACGCTGAGACCTTGCTACCGGCAGGCGACCCCGAGATCGTCCGCATGGGGTGAACACGGTGCGCCTCTCGTCCGATGTGGAGGAGGCACGGGCGCCCGGCGGAGATCGAAAGTCGCACGTGTGTTCTTCGCCGTCTCCAGCCTCGTGCTCGGTCTGACCATCTTCGCGGTCGTCTGCGGATCGACTGCTCTCGGCGTCGCTACCGGCCGGTCCTTGCGGCGCCACGGGGATTCGCTCCACGCTCCGTTCGGTGCGCTCCAGGCGGCGTTGCTCGGGTTCGTCGGTCTGCTGCTCGCGTTCGGTCTGTCCCTGGCGGTCGGCCGATACGAGTCGAGGCGCGTCGACGTGGTCAGCGAGGCCAACGCTATCGGGACGGCGTACCTGAGAGCGCAGACACTGCCCGAACCGATCCGCCGGCGCTCGCTCGCTCTGCTCGTCCGATACACCGACGTGGAGATCGACCTCGGCCGTGCCCGCCCTGACTCAGCGGCCGCCAAGCTGGCCATCGCCCGCGGTACGGCGCTCCAGCGGCAGCTCTGGGGACTCGCCGGCGATGCGCTTCGCAAGGAGCCGGTCGACAGCGCCGAACGCCTCTACGTGGACAGCCTCAACGCGATGATCGACAGTCAAGGCGTCAGAGCGGCCGGCCTCAGCAACCGGGTGCCCACGCCGGTGCTCGTGCTGGAAGTGGCGGGCGCCGCCGTTGCCCTTGGCCTGCTCGGCCTGTACCTCGCGGTCCTCGGTCGCGGGGTGGCCACCGTGATGCTCGCAGCAGCATTCGTCACCTTGCTGCTACTGATCACCTTCGACCTCGACCGCCCGACGCGCGGTCTCATCACGATCCCGTCGACGCCGTTGACCCAGCTCCGTACGTCGATGAGCCTCCCCCCGGCGGCGCATGGCGGACGATAGGAGCCGGCCCTGCCCGTCCCGATACCACCCGGAGGGGGTGATGCCACCGCGTACTGCTGCCGGAACGCTCTGGCCATGGCATCGGACGAGGTGAGGGCGACACCCGTCGAAGTCCCTCCCCAGCGCGACCAGTCGTGGCGACGGAGCTCGCTGGAGCGGCTGGGCGAGCTCGAGGCAGGCACCCGGGACTTCGACAACCCAGCGCTCGAATGGCGGCGGCTCTTCTCCGAGCTCCTTGGCACGTTCCTGCTGGTCCTGGCCGGCGCCGGTGGCGCCGTCGTCAACGCCAAGAGCGGCGGAGCCATCAGCAGGACGGCGGCCGTCACCGCACCAGCCCTGACGGTCATGGCGGTCATCCTGTTCATGGGCACCATCTCGGGTGCCCACCTGAACCCCGCGGTGAGCCTGGGCTTCGCCGTCCGCGGCGACTTTCCCTGGCGGCGCGTCCCCGGCTACATCGTCATGCAGCTCCTCGGCGCCACGCTCGCCTGCCTCCTGCTCTGGGCGATCCTCGGCAAGATCGGGAACCTCGGGGCGACGGAGCCGGGCCCGGGCGTCGCCAACTGGCAGGCGATGCTCTTCGAGCTGGTCCTCACAGCGGGCCTGCTCAGCACGATCCTCGGCACGGCATCGAGGGCGCAGAACGTCGGTCCGCTCTCCGCGCTCGGCGTGGCCGGCTACATCGCCCTCGCCGGGCTGTGGTCGAGTCCCATCAGCGGGGCGTCCATGAACCCCGCCCGGTCCTTCGGCCCGGACCTCGCCCTCGGGGACTTCTCCCACTACTGGGTCTACCTGGTTGGACCCCTGCTCGGTGCCGGCGTCGCGGTGGGCATCGCCTGGATCCTGCGCGGCGCAGGCGACTCGAGCGGAGCCGCCGCAGCCCAAGGCACTCTCGGCCCGGCCCGAGGCGGCAGCGGCAGCGGCAGCTGACGCGATCGCACGCGCGCCGCAGGGCTCGCCGTGACCGCATGCGCCCGCCCGCTCATCGGATGGCTTGCGTCCACCGGTTTCGGTGCCGGATGGACAGGTCCGGCCGGTAGCTCTGGATCGCCGCTCCGGCCCCCGCCAGCCAGCCGGGCTGATACGTGCCACGGCGCCAGGGCAGCTTCCTGGACCAGCTCGCGCCTTGGAGCGCGATGACGGGCACCGTGCCCGTCGGGGTCCGTACGACCAGCCCGGGATAAGGGCCGTAACGGTAGTTCCAGCGGTCGTACGCGCGCGCGAGCCGGCTGAAGTACGGCCCCTGGTCCTCGATCGCCAACCCGGTGACCTGCTCCCAGCCGATCCGGCGGGTGCGGAAGTTGCGCACCTCGACCCCGGCCGGGCCCACGGCCAGCCGTGGCCACCATGCCCAGACCGCTGTCGTGACGAAGAAGAGAACGCCGAACGCTGTCTCGAACGGGTCACCGTCGACCGCCATGCCGGCAGCGGCCACGAGTCCGAGCAGCGGCCATATCACGACCCGCACGCGGGAGCGGATCACCCGAGTCTCGCCCACGCGCAGGAGTATCGCGCGCCGGCCGGCCGGCCGGTTCCGGTCATCCGGTGACGAGCACCTTGCCGAGCTTGCCGCCGCCGAACGCGGTCAGCGCCTCGGTGGCCCGGTCGAGCGGGACCGTCGTCGAGACGTGCACGCGCAGGCGCCCGTCCGCGACCCGGGCGAGCAGGCCCGCGAGCTTGTCCCTGGAGGCCTGCGCGAACAGCGAGGACACCGTGACGTCGCTCCGGCCTACCTGCTCGGGCCCGGCGCCCAGGAGCGAGGCGAGCTGCCCGCCCGGCCGCAGGGTGGCGGCGAGCGCTGCGGGATCGCCGGCGGCGTGCAGCGCCTTGGTGACGCCGTCCGGTGCGACGGCGCGGACGGCCGCAGGCAGGTTGCCGGCGTAGTCGACCACCTCGCCGGCACCGAGGGATCGGAGCAGCTCCTCGCCCGTGCCGGGACGCGCGGTGGCGATGACCCGAGCACCACGGGCAGCGGCGAGCTGCACGGCGAAGAGGCCGACTCCGCCGGTGGCGCCCGAGACCAGGACGACGTCGCCCTCGCTCACGGCCAGGGCGTCGACGGCGTCGAGCGCGGTGACCGCGGCGAGCCCGACCGCGGCCGCGTCCTCGACGCTCATGCCGTCGGGCACGTGGGCGACCGCCGAGGCGCCCGACGTGACGCGCTCGCCGAGCGAGCCCCGGCCGAGGCCGGGCGCGACGACGACGCCGGCGACCCGGTCACCGACCTGCAGGCCCTCGACACCTTCGCCGATCGCGTCGATCGTGCCGACGTAGTCGCGGCCCAGTACGACGGGGAACTCGTGCGGCATGACGTCCCAGAAGCGGCCGGCGGCCACCCCGATGTCGAATCCGTTGACCGATGCCGCCTCGACCGCTACGCGCACCTCTCCCGGTGCCGGTGCGGCCGCATCGGCGACGTCCACCACCTCCGGAGCCTCGCCCCTGCCGCTTATCGCGAGTGCCTTCACCGCAACCTCCCGGACGTCGTGACGCGTCAGGCTCAACCTATGGTCGGTAGCCGGTCGGTGCGAGCCGGGGCCTCGGGCAGGGGCGATGACGCCTGTCAGGATGAGCCCATGCTCATCGATCTGTCGCACCCCATCGAGGACGGCATGGCGGTCTATCCCGGCCTGCCTCAGCCGGAAGTGCGCCCGTACCGCACGCATGCGGAGTCCCGCGCCAGCTACGCGCCCGGCACCGAGTTCGAGTTCACGGCGCTGACCCTCGTCGGCAACGTCGGCACCTACCTCGACAGCCCGTACCACCGCTACCACGACAAGGACGACATCAGCCGGCTGCCGCTCGAGCGCCTCGTCGACCTCCCCGCGGTCGTGGTCGACGCCGAGCCCCGCGCCGGCTCCATCGAGCTGGGCGACCAGCTCGCCGGCGCGTGCGGTGCCGCGGTGCTCGTGCGGACCGGGTGGGACGAGCGCTGGGGCACCGAGCAGTACTGGCAGCCCGGTCCGCACCTCAGCGCCGCGACCGCGCAGGCGCTGGTGGACGCCGGCGCCGTCCTCGTCGGCGTCGACTTCTGGAACGTCGACGGCACGAGCGGCGGAGAGCGACCGGTGCATTCGACGCTGCTCGGTCACGGCGTTCTCATCGTCGAGCACATGTGCCGCCTGGACGCCCTGCCGCGCAGCGGAGCCACCGTCACCGTCGCACCGCTGGCCGTCGTGGGAGCGGCATCGGTGCCGGTACGGGCCTGGGCACGGCTGCCGTCCTGACCTCACGCGAAGCCGTGGCGGTGCGCGTAGGCGATCGCCTGCCCACGATCCCTGCTCCGGGTCTTCGCGAAGACGCGGTTGACGTGCGTCTTGACGGTGGCCTCGCTGACGAACAACGCAGCGGCGATCTCGCGGTTGGCCATGCCGCGCGCCATGAACGTCAGCACTTCCGCCTCGCGCACGGTGAGCCCGTCGGGCAGCTGACCGCTCCCGGCGTCCACCGGCTGCTGCTGCACGAGCTGGACGAGCCGGGCATGACACCGATCGGGTTGAGCGCGGTCAGCGCACCGCCGCTCACCGCGAGCGCACCGGCGCAACCGAGGCTCACCGACCGCATCCGCAACTGGCGAGCCACCAGCCAGCACGTCCAGGCAGCCGCGGTGGTCACGGTCAGCAGCAGCGCTGCGAGGTGCCGGCCGCTACTGCCCGGATGCGTCGCGCTGACGATCGCATAGACGAGCCCGACCAGGCAGGCATGCCGCTCACCGTCTCATCATCCGCTGCGGCACCTGCTCAACCAACGCTGAGCAGCGCCGTACGGCTGGTGGCCACCGTCCGCGATCGCAGCCACAGCACCAGCGTCCTGCTGATGACCTCGGCGAAGGCCATGAGGACGATGCCGGTCACCCAGCCGGCCTGGGTCACGTGGTGAGCGCTGCTGAACCGCGCGATCGTCGGCGTCCCACCGTGCTGGACGTACAGGGCGAAGGCGAGCCGCCCGCCGATCCCCAGCACCCGCAGGACAGCCGCGGCGACGGTGGCCCGTGCCATCGCGACGCCGTCGGCGCCGACCGTGACGCGGGCCGACCGGCAGCAGCAGCCCGCGCAGATCCAGCCGCCGGCCACGCATCTGCAGCACCACGAGACCGACGAGGGCGATGTTGAGGAGGTAGTCGAATGTCGTCATGCCAGGCACTTTCGCCCCGGCGACCGCTGCGCGCGTCCACCCCTGGGTGGACTCACGGGTTGATCTCGCTCCACCCGGTGCTGGACCGATGCGCAGGCCTTGGTGAGGATTTTACGAGTTGATAGCTTTTATATTGCTATGTCCGGATGCAGAATCGAGTCCTCTCCCCATCGGGACCGGTCGCCGCTGCGCGACCGTGCGGTCCAGTGAGCTGGCGTCGCTCTCGCGTGCGCCAGGAAGGACATGCCCATGCGTACTCGATCCCTGCTCGTCGTCCTTGCCTCCGCTGCGGCGGCGATGGCGACGATGCTGCCCGGCGCGAGCGCCCTCGCCAGCGGCCCCGCGTCGACGCCGGCTGCCGGCCACATCGTCCTGCCAGGTGCCTGCGCGCTGCACGTGAGCGCCGGCTCCTCGCACTGCAACCTCAAGCTGCTCGGCACCCCTGACGGGCAGCCGGTCGCTGCAGCGGTGCCGTCCGGTTACGGCCCGTCAGATCTCCAGAGCGCGTACGCGCTTGCGGCCGCCGCGTCGGCCAACGGCGCGACGCAGACGATCGCCATCGTCGACGCGTACGACGACAGCACCGCCGAGGCCGACATGGGCACCTACCGCTCGACGTACGGCCTGCCGGCGTGCACCACCGCGAACGGCTGCTTCAAGAAGGTGAACCAGAGCGGCGTTCAGGGCTCCTACCCGTCGAACAACCAGAGCTGGGCCGTCGAGGTCAGCCTCGACCTCGACATGGCGTCGGCGATCTGCCCGAACTGCCACGTCCTCCTCGTGGAGGCGACGTCCAACTCGAACGCCAACCTGTATGCCGCGGAGGACACGGCTGCCCGGCTCGGCGCCAGCGCCATCTCCAACAGCTACGGCGCGAGCGAGTCGAGCTCGGACCCTTCGTCCAACTCGCACTTCAACCACCCGGGCATCGCGATCACGGTCAGCTCCGGTGACAGCGGGTACGGCGTCGAGTACCCCGCCGCCTCGCCCTACGTGACCGCGGTCGGAGGCACGACGCTGAGCCGGGCATCCAACGCGCGCGGCTGGACGGAGTCGGCCTGGAGCGGCGCCGGCAGCGGCTGCTCCGCGTACGAGGTCAAGCAGTCCTGGCAGACCGACAGTGGCTGCGCCCGCCGCACCGTCGCCGACGTGTCGGCCGTCGCGGACCCCAACACGGGCGTCGCCGTGTACGACAGCAACTGCAGCGGCATCAACAAGTTGGTCGGCAACTGCTTCGCCGGTTGGGGCGTCGTCGGCGGCACCAGCGCGAGCGCGCCGATCATCGCTGCGGTGTACGCGCTGGCGGGCAACGCGTCGACGGTGACGTACGGGTCCTACCCGTACTCGCACGCGTCGGGGCTCAACGACGTCACCAGCGGCAACAACGGCAGCTGCAGCGGCAGTTACCTCTGCACCGCCGGTGCCGGCTACGACGGACCGACCGGGCTCGGCACGCCCAACGGGACGTCGGGCTTCTGATCGGGCGGGGCGCCTCGCCCTGTTCGGGCCACATACCGGTGCGGGCCGCGCCACCACAGAAGTGGGGCGCGGCCCGCTGGGCCCGGTGTCGGGTCTCGGGGGTAACCCGCACCGGCTGGCCAGACGATAGGGCCGCCGGGCGAGTGCGAACCACCAACCACTTTAGGTAACGCATGCCCTTCGCCGGCAGTTACCCCCAGGCCCGGCGGCATCGGTATCCGAGCGAACTCGTGAGTAGGTCTCCCCCCAGCCGCCGGTTCGCAGTAACGTGACCGCTCATCGGCGGTGACCGGCTATCGTTACCGCCACTCAAACGGCGAGGACTTGTCCCTGCGGGGGTTGGGGATTCGCCGGGACCCGGGGCGTTGTTGGAGGGGAATAGTGGCCGGCACCGTAGGCGATCGGATCCGCGCTCGTCGTGGGCAGTTGGGACTGAGCCAGGCCAGGCTGGTCGAGGGGCTGCCGCTGACCAGCAATTACGTCTCGCTCATCGAGTCCGGCCGGCGCCGGCCGCGGGAGCGGGTGCTGGAGCTACTGGCCAACCGGCTGGAATGCAGCGTGGAGTACCTCACCACCGGTCGGGGCGGCGAGGACGAGGCCGAGCTGCTCCTCGACCTCAGGTTCGCCGAGCTCGCGCTTGCCTCCGGCGACGCGCAGGTCGCCCGGGACCGCTTCCAGCAGACGCTCGAGCACGCCGAGCGGCTCCAGTACGACGACGTGCGCCTCGAGGCCCTGTGGGGCCGCAGCCGTGCCGACGAGGCGCTCGGCCAGCTCGAGGACGCCATCGCGGGGTTCCTGGCCCTGGCGGCGGAGGAGGACCTACCGGTCGGCATCAGTCGCACGGTGGTCACGATGCACTGCGCGCGCGTCTACGGCCAAGCCGGCGAGCTGGACAGGGCGATCGAGGTCGGGGAGACGGCGCTCGCCGAGGCGCGCAAGACCGATCCCGGCATGCTGGACATCGACGAGGTCACCGAGCTGGCGTCCACTCTCGTCGGGTGCTACTACCTGCGCGGCGACCTGACTCAGGCGTTCGTTCTGATTCGCGAGGTCATCGAGGAGGCGGAGCACCGCGGATCACCGAGATCGCGAGCTGCCGCCTACTGGAACGCCGGCGTAGTGGCTGAGGGCCGCGGAGAGGTCGAGGCCGCCCTTGCCTACACCGAGCGAGCGCTGGCGTTGTACGGCGAGCTGAGCAACGCACGAGCCACCGCCCAGCTGCGCAGCAACTACGCATGGCTGTTGCTCCGGACGTCTGCCCCTGACCACACGACCGCCGAGGTCTTGCTACGACGCTCGCTGGACGAGCTGGCGGACATCGGTGGGCCGGTCGACGTGGCAACTGCTGAGACGGAGCTGGCCCGTTGCCTTCTCGTCGCTGGTCGGCCCTCGGAGGCTGCCGAGACCGCCGTGTCTGCCCTGGACAAGCTCTTGCCGCAAGCCATGCTCGAAGCCGCCCGGGCTCGTGCGGTTCTCGGGAACGCGCAGATGATGCTGGGAGACACCGAAGCCGCGATGGAGTCGTTCACCATGGCCGCGGGAGAGCTGAGCAGGTCGGGCGCCGACCGGCACGCAGCAGAGGTCTGGGTGCAGCTCGGCGAGGCGATGGCGGAACTCGGATGGCACGAGCGGGCGGCAGCCTCCTACCGCGAAGCGATCAAGGGCGTGAAGCTGCTACCCGCGTCGCCGCACATCCGCCACGCGACTACCGGTGCCGGCACTGCCGCCACCGGTAGTCACCCGGCTCAGCTAGTTGGCGCAGCAGAGAAACGGCCCGTTGGGAGCCGCGCCGTGACTGCTCGCCAGCACCGCTCCGCTTGAACCACCGATCAGGGCACCCGCAGTGAGCAGGGTTGCCACCAACACCATGAACCGTCGCATAACGTTCCTCCAGTCGACCCGAAACCGTCACGCGGAGCGACGCGTAACTAGACGCAGTTACGATCTTCACTCCGCGCAGTGAGTGAAGCCTACTTGACAGTCGAGGACAACGGGGGGAGCCGTCTAGACTCCAACTGGATGGCATCTAGGTCGCTGGACGAAGCACCAGCGGCCACCGACCGTTCACCAACCGTCGCGTGCGACTCTGCCTCCTCACCTGACGCAGCAGCCACTATCACGATGCGCCGCATGACCGTCCTCCTGTCGATCGACGCGTCCAGTCGACGCACGACTGGACGGACCCCGAGCATCGTAGCTGCCGGTGCGGCATCCGCCCAGTCCCCTGCGCGCGAGCGTCTAGGGCAGGATGGCGCCGTGCCCACTCACGTCGCCCTCCTGCGAGGCATCAATGTCGGCGGCCACAACAAGGTCGCCATGCAGGACCTGCGCGCAGTCGTGACCTCCCTCGGCCACACCGACGTCGCGACCTACATCCAGAGCGGCAACGTCGTCTTCACCACCACGAAGCGAAGCACGGCAGCCCTCGCCACCGAGCTCGAGCGAGCCATCGCCGACGCGGTCGGCGTGCGCCCTCGCGTGGTGGTGCTGTCCCGGGCCGAGGTGGCCAAGGTGGTGGACGACAATCCCTACCCGGCGGAGCGCGACCTGAAGAAGCTGCACGCGATCTTCCTGACCGACGAGGCCGGCCCGGACATCGTCGAACGGGTCGCGGCGGCGCAGGAGCAAGCCGCCGGCAAGGGCAGTCGCGACAGCGCGACGGTCGTGGGCCGGACGCTCTACCTGCACACGCCGGACGGCTTCGGGCGCAGCGAGCTCGCCGCGCTCCTGACCCGCGGCAGCGGCGGCGGGGCCACCGGCGTGGCCGGTACCGCCCGCAACTGGGCCACCGTCACGAAGCTGCTCGACCTGTTCGGCGCCTGACGGGGCGCGACTAGCCCAACCAGGTGATGAGCCGTACGGTCGTGCCAGCCTCGCCCGACCGCAGCTGGACGAGGTCGCAGAGCTGGTTGGCCAGCCACAGCCCGCGGCCGCACTCGGCGCCGCGGTCGGGCAGCGTACGGCCGGCCAGCAGGTCGCGGACCCGGCCATGGTCGCGCACCTCGATCACGAACGCGTCCCGGTCCGACCACATCCGGACGCTGCCCCTGCCCCCACCGTGGCGGATGCTGTTGGTCACCATCTCGTGCGCGGCGAGAGCGAGGTCGTCCAGCCGCTGGCCCGTCACGCCCACGAGGGCGCCCTGCCGGAGGACGGCGTCACGCAGGGTGGGAAGGGCGCGCGCGTCGAAGACGAGCGCGATGGACGCGCCGGCCGGCTCGTCCAGCGGGGCACCGAACGCCGTCACCGCATGGCGATCGCCCGGGTAGGCGCCGTTGCTGCGCGCCCCATCGGCCTGGCGAACGTGCCGGTGGGAGCTGCGCGCCGCGGACAGCACCGATTCGTCCAGCTGGGTGGCGTCGTACGGGCACTGCAGCCGCCAGCCGGGGCCGCCGTCGAAGGCGACGTTGAGCAGCGCCTCGTGCAGTTGCGCCTCGAGCACCTCGACGGGACGCCGTCCGACCCAGATCGGCTCGCCGATGCCGCGGGCCGGGCGCCCGGGTGCCACATGGTCGTCGACGAACTGCCGCCATGCCGGGATGATGCGCGCGGGATTGCGACCCAGCTCCAGCATGTCGGCGAACAGCACGCGATCGGCGTCGGCGCCGAGGGCGTCGCGCAGCAGGCGGATCTTCGGGGCCACGACCGCGACGAGGATGGCCTCGTCGGCGGCCAGCCCCTCGCGGATGAACGACGTCGTGCCGGCGACGAAACCGGCTTCGTCGCGGTACACCAGGGCCTCGTGATGGAACTCGTTGACCGGCGCCTGCCGGTGATCGGTCACCGTCACGCCGCGCCCCTGACCACGTCGACCTCGGCCACTTCATCGAAGCCCAGCGCGTGCCAGATGCGCGAGAACATCTCGCTGGCACCGACGAGCATGAGCCGGCGCTCGATCGCCACCAGCTCGAGGCCCCAGCGCAGCAAGGCGTAGGCGCCGCGCGCATCGATGAACTCGAGCGCCGCGACATCGACGGCGATCGGCCCGTCCGATGCGGCGTCGACGACGTGGCTGCCGCGCAGCAGCCGAGCCAGCCGGTCGGCACCGAACGCGTCGACGGCACCGGCCAGCGTCAGCCGGCTGTCGGCGAAGTAGAGCCGGAACGGTGCGAGATCAGCGTCACCGAGAACCGCCGGATGGGCTGCGGCCACGTCGCCCAGCGTTCGCGCCGGCACGACCGACTGGTCGTAGCCGCAGAGCGCGGACAGCGCACGGCTCGCCACGAGCTCGTCGGCGAGGTGCTCCCAGCGGACTTGCACCTCATCGCTTCGATCGCCGAGCGCCAGCCGGGTGACCTCGGCGGCGACCCGAAGCCCGCTGAAGCCGGCCGCGAGGGCGTCCTGGGCGGCGCGGGAGTAGACGGCCAGCTGCTCGTACACCCGCAACCGGGCGCCCGCGCCGTAGATCTCGTCCAGGTGGACGACGCTGAGCGAGCCGCGAGCGTGCAGGTCGCGCAGTGCCTCGTCGGATGCCAGGTCGTCGGGCATCTCGGCCACCGGGCGGTCGCTGACGTACATCAGCTGCTCGCCGGCGGTCGCGCCCTCGGTGAGGAAGGCCCCGGCGGCAGCGAGGAACTCGGCGCGTTGGCCGAACGCAAGGCAGACGTGATCGCTCCTGCGTCGGTCCGCAGGCGCAGTGGCCCCGCGGCGCCGGTGCATACCCGTTTACGATACGCGATGTCCGCTTCGGTGAACAGGGTCGCCGCGGTGGGCCCCGAGCTGGTCCGACGCCTGGTCATTCGCGGAGAATGCCCTGGTTCGCCCCACGCTCGTCAGCTAGATGCCAGAGCGTGGTGAGATCTGCTTCTTGCGTCGCGCCATCAGTGCCCCCTATCGTGCCCCCGGCACAGGGATGCCGCGCGCAGTGGCGCGGCGGGAAGGGGGTCGGGCGGTAGAGCGGGTGCCCGGTCATCCCTGGCGCCCGGTGCTGTTGCGCGCGCCGTGCCAAAGCAGTACGGCCCAGGCGCGCCATTGCGGGTCATATCGGCTCCACTCGTGAAGTGAGGTCCGTACATGGCACATGCATATCGGCGGCGCGGGCTCTATGCCCTGCTCACCGCTGTCGCGCTCGTGGCGCTCTCGTTGGCAGCGTGGCCATCGTCAGCCCATGCGCAGCCGATGAACTGGCAGAACCTGACGAAGATGCAGAAGAGGCTGGCCTCCGGCGCGCTGCAGATCGCGCTGCAACCCGGCAGCGACGCGCAGTGCGTCAACCCGACCGGCGGCGGCGACGAGGGCGACGAGGCGGACAACGAGTGCGCGCCCGACAACTTCATGGCCCCGAGCGGGACAACGGCGTCCAACACCGCCGGTTACTTCCCGGTCGGCTCCCAGCAGTGCTCGGAGACCCTCGGCAACAACACCAAGGTGAACCAGAACTGCCAGAACATCTCCGACCCCGACCTTGCGGGCCGCGGGCAGGCGCAGAACGAGACGTCGATCGCCATCGACCCGATGAACCCCAACCACATCCTCGCCAGCCAGAACGACTACCGGCGCGGTGACGGCAACTGCTACGGCGCCTACTCGCTGGACAGCGGCAAGACGTGGAACGACACGACGATCCCCATGTCGTTCACCCGGGGCCAGGCGTTCAACAACTCGCCGCGCGAGTACTGGCAGAGCGGTGGCGACACCTCGGTGGCGTGGGACACCAAGGGCAACGCGTACTTCATGTGCCAGGTGTTCAACCGCGGTGACGGCGTCTCGCCCAACCAGGACCAGTCGAGCGCCTTCTACCTCTTCCGGTCGACGCAGAACGACGGCGCCTCCTGGAACTTCCCCGGCCGCCCCGTGTTCGAGTACAACGACACGGCCGGCACCGGTGCGGTCCTCGAGGACAAGGAACTGATGACGGTCGACAACCACGTCCGCAGCCCGTTCCAGGACCGCGTCTACGTGTCGTGGACCGAGTTCGCCGCTGACGGCACGGCGTACATCTGGGAGGCGTACTCCTCCGACTACGGCGAGCACTTCAGCCCGCGTCACCTCGTGAGCGGCGACAGCGCCCTGTGCAGCAACACCTACGGCATCGGGACCCCGCAGGGCCGCTGCAACGAGAACCAGTTCTCGCAGCCCTTCACCGGCCCTGACGGCGCGCTCTACGTCACCTGGGCCAACTTCAACAACAGCGTCACCGGGGCGGACAACCGCAACCAGATGCTGATCGCGAAGTCGACCGACGGCGGCAACACGTTCTCGCCGCCGCAGAAGGTCAGCGACTACTACGACCTGCCCGACTGCTTCGCCTACCAGCAGAGCGACCCGGGCCGGGCGTGCGTGCCGGAGAAGGGTGCCTCGCGCAACTCGGTCTTCCGCGCGACGAACTACCCCGTCGGCGTGGTCAACCCGACCAACCCGCAGCAGGTCGTCGTCACCTTCGGCTCCTACATCAACCGCCACTCCAACGAGACCAACGGTTGCGCTCCGGCGGGCTTCAGCCCGTTCGGTCAGGACCTCTACACCGGGGTGAAGACGCCAGGCGCGTGCAACAACGACATCCTGGTGAGCGTGTCCAACGACGGTGGCGCGACCTTCACCGGTACGGCGACCGATCCGCGGGCCCTGCAGACGGCCAACCCTGACCCCGGTCAGGCGCTGTCGGACCAGTGGTGGCAGTGGGCCGCCTTCACCAAGAACGGCAAGCTGGCGACGAGCTACTACGACCGGCAGTACGGAGCGGCCACCAGCGTCAGCTCGTCCGGTCCGGCCGTGCCGGCCGACGAGGCCACCGGCTACTCCGACGTGAGCCTGTCGAGCAGCGGCGACACCGCCAATTGGAGCGTCGTCCGCGTCACCTCCGGCTCGATGCCGCCGCCCACCCAGTTCGGTGGTCAGTTCTTCGGCGACTACAGCGGCCTCGACGCATCCACCAACGCGTACCCGCTGTGGATGGATACCCGTGACCCCGAGCTGTTCCTCTGCCCGACGAGCACGAGTGCAGCGCCACGGACGTGCGCTGGGACGTACAACACGCCCACCGGACCGCTGCTGGCGAACGACGAGAACGTCTACACCGCGTCGGTCGGTGTGACGAGCAAGTAAGCACGACCTGATCGACCGGGGCCCCGCTTCCCTGCGAAGGGAGCGGGGCCCCGGCCCGTCCGGCGTCTTTATTGCAGCGTCGCTGCCCGCGTCAGGAGTGCGTCGTGGGCCGTTCCGGCGAACGATGCCGCCGCCGGTCCTGGCCATGCCGCCGAGCCTTGCCCGTGGTGACGGTGGACGTCGTGGTCGGGGCGCCGCGTGGCGGCGACAGGACGACCGGGGCGCCGGACTCGGCGAGCGCGCGCACCGCCTCGTGGCCGGGGCGGACCGTCTCGCCGAGCGCCTCGACCCGCGCGTCCGCGTGCAGCTTGGCGAGGTCACGGACCTGCTCGGGATGGACGAGCGAGAGGACCGTCCCGCGCTCCCCGGCCCTGGCCGTGCGGCCGGAGCGGTGCAGGTAGTCCTTGTGGTCGTTCGGCGGGTCGAAGTGCACGACCAGGTCGACGCCGTCCACGTGGATGCCGCGGGCGGCGACATCGGTGGCCACGAGCACGCGCGGCGACCCGGCGCTGAACCCGTCGAGCGCGCGCTGCCGCGCGCTCTGGGTCAGGTTGCCGTGGATGGCTGCAGCCTCGACGCCCGCTCTCGTGAGCTGGCGCGCGAGCCGGTCGGCGCCGTGCTTGGTGCGGACGAACAGCAGCGTGCGGGCCGGCCGGGCAGCGACCTCGGCGGTGACGGCGAGCTTGTCCTCGGGCCGCACCGTGAAGACGCGGTGCTCCATCGACTCGACCGGAGCGGCCGCTGCCGCCACGGCGTGGCACACCGGGTCGACCAGGTAGTCGTGCACCAGCCGCTCGACCCCGCGGTCGAGGGTGGCGGAGAAGAGCATCCGCTGGCCGCCCTGCGGGGTGTCGCCGAGCAGGCGCGTCACGGCGGGCAGGAAGCCGAGGTCGGCCATGTGGTCGGCCTCGTCGACGACGCTCACCTCCACCCGGTGGAGCGAGCCGGCGCCGCGGTCGAGCAGGTCGATGAGCCGGCCGGGGGTGGCGACCACGATGTCGACGCCGCGCAGGAGCGCGTCGATCTGCCGGCCGTACGGGACGCCGCCGAAGACGGCGACGAGGCGCAGGCCGAGGGCGTCGGCGAGCGGCCGCAGCGCGTCGGCGACCTGCGTGGCGAGCTCCCGGGTGGGCACCAGCACGAGCCCGCGCGGCGCCTTCGGCTGCCGGGGCAGGGTGCTGCCGGCCAGCCGGGTGATCATCGGCAGCCCGAACGCCAGCGTCTTGCCGGAGCCGGTCTGCGCCCGGCCCAGCACGTCATGGCCGGCGAGCGCGTCCGGCAGCGCCCTCGCCTGGATGGCGAACGGCTCGTGGACGCCGCGGCGGGCCAGCGCGGTGACCAGCGCGGGAGCGAGCCCGAGGCTCGCGAAGGTCGACGCCGGCGGTGCCGGCCGGTTCAGCGCCGCGTCGAGCTCGCGCTCGATGGCCGACGGCGCGGGTGCTGCGGGGGCCCGGCGCGGCTGGGCGGCTCGGGGACGGCGGTTGGTGCGGGGAAAGTGGTCGGGCGTGCGTCGTGGTCTGGGAGACGTGCGTGGCATGGGAATGCGGTTCGCTCCATCGATGCGGCAGGTCGCGTCGTGGTAGTGGCGTACGACAGCTGCGCGTACGCGCACTGAGGGCCTGTCACTCGCACCAGCGGCCTCACGAGCGGCTCGCTCGCGGGAGGGACGGCGGATCAGCCGTCACGATGCGTGAACAGTACCAGGCACCGGGCTGTTCCCGGCGGAGCGGGTTCGGGCAGCGGACGCAGGAGAGGATCGAGTCGCCATCTCGAGCGGGAAGGACGGTGCAGCGTGGGCGCGGAGCGCATGGCGATCATCGGGGGCTACGTCGTGCCGATCGACGGCGAGCCGATCGAGTCGGGCACGGTGCTGGTCGAGGACGGCCGGATCGCGGCGGTGGGCGGGGCCGACCTGGCACCGCCCGAGGGCGCGCGCATCGTGGACGCGACGGGTCGCTGGGTGCTGCCCGGCTTCGTCGACGCCCATACCCATCTCGGCGTGCACGAGGACGGCGAGGGCTGGGCCGGCGAGGACACCAACGAGATGACCGAGCCCAACACCGCCCACGTGCGGGCCATCGACGCGATCAACCCGGCCGACGTCGGTTTCCGCGACGCGCTGTCCGGCGGGGTGCTGGCGGTCAACGTCACGCCCGGCTCCGGCAACCCCATCGGTGGTCAGAGCGTGGCGGTGCGGACGTGGGGCCGCCGGGTGGACGACATGGTGCTGCGCCAGCCGAGCGGCATGAAGTCCGCCCTCGGCGAGAACCCGAAGCGGGTGCACGGCGAGCGCAAGCGGATGCCGAGCACGCGGCTCGGGGTCGCGGCGGTCCTTCGCGGCGCGTTCACCGAGGCCCGCGACTACCAGCGCAAGCTGGACGGCGGGTCCGCCGAGGACGGGCCGCCCGAGGTCGACCTCAAGCTCGAGGCGCTCGCCATGGTGCTGCGCCGCGAGATCCCCTGGCGCCAGCACAGCCACCGGGCGGACGACATCGCCACCGCGCTCCGCCTCGCCGACGAGTTCGGCTACGACCTCGTCATCGACCACGGCACCGAGGCGCACCTGCTCGCCGACGAGCTGGCCGCGCGCCGCGTGCCCGTCCTCGTCGGCCCGACGCTGGGGTCGCGATCGAAGGTCGAGCTGCGCAACCGGTCGCTCCGCACGCCAGGGTTGCTGGCCAAGGCCGGGGTCGAGGTCTCCCTCATCACCGACCACCCGGTCGTGCCGATCCGGTTCCTCGTCCACCAGGCGACCCTCGCGATGCGCGAGGGCCTCGACCGCGACACCGCCCTGCGGGCCATCACCGTCAACCCGGCGCGGGTCCTCGGCATCGACGACCGGGTGGGCTCGATCGCGCCGGGCAAGGACGCCGACCTGTGCATCTGGACGGGCGACCCGCTCGACGTGATGCAGCGCGTCGAGGTTGCCTTCATCGACGGCCGCGAGGTCTACCGGTACGACGCGGGCACCGGAGAGGGCGTCGTCACTGACCCGTACGCGGCGCTCGGATGACCCGCAGCAGCACCAGGTAAGCACCGAGCGCAGCGACCTGCACGGCGACGACGAAGGCGGCCGCCGCCGGCACGGACACGTCGTACAGCGCGCCGATGGTGGCCGCACCGGCCAGCCAGGCGAGGCCGTAGACGGCGGTGAACGTCCCGTACCCCGCCCCGCGCCGGTGCGGCGGCACGAGGTCGGCGACCGCCGCCCGCAGCGTCGACTCGTGCACGCCAAGGGCGACGCCCCACACCAGTGCGCCGCCGGTGACCAGCGCCGGCGTCGAGGTGAACGACAGGAACGGCACGACCGCCGCGAGCACCGGGACGATCGCCAGCCCGCGCAGCCCGTGCCGGTCGTACACCCGCCCGAAGCCGAGCGCGGCGACGGCCGCGCCGCCCATGGCGAGCGCGTAGAGCACGGGGATCGTCGTCGGCGACACCACGTGACGCACCTGGAGGTGGTACGCCAGCACCGCGTAGGTCGAGAAGCCGAGCATGGTCAGCGCGCTGAACGCGGCGTAGGTCCAGAAGGTGCGGCCCAGTCCGGTGCCCACCTCGAGGCGGCGCGGCGCGCGCGGCGTCGTGCCCTCGAACCGGTCCGGGTGGGGCACGAGCCGGCGCAGCACGTTGACGACCACGAGGGCCAGCGCGCCAGGGATGGCCAGCACGGCGAAGGCGGTGCGGTAGCCGCCGTGCAGCCACAGGACGAGCGCGATGACGAGCGGGCCGCCGAGCGCCCCGGTCTGGTCGAGCGCCTCGTGCAGGCCGAAGGTCCAGCCCCTTCCGAGGTCGGTGGAGGCCTGCGCGAGCATCGTGTCGCGGGCCGGCGTCCTGACCGCCTTGCCGAACCGCTCGGTGTTGAACAGCAGCGACGCGGCCCAGAGCGGCGTCGCCACCGCGAGCAGCGGCACGGAGACGATCGTGATCGCGTACCCGGCGATCGACTGCGTCCAGTGCCGGCCGAACCGGTCGGCCCATCGCCCGGTCATCAGCCGGAAGACGAGGGCCACCGCCTCGCCCAGGCCGGTGACCACGCCGACGAAGCCCGCTGAGGCCCCCAGCGTGGCGAGGTAGGGGCCGATGACGCTGCGGGCCCCCTCGTACACGAAATCGGCCAGCGACGAGACCAGGCCGAAGACGAGGACGAACCGCAGCGGCGAGAGGCGGTTGCCGGCGGGTGCTGGCGCGACGCCGACGAGGGGCACCATGTCAGGCTAGCGGTGCCGTCGAGCGAGATGGGTAAGTGGCCCGCGTGACGATGCAGAGCCGCGCACGTGGCGACCAGGAGCACGAGCACCACCACCGGGACGTGAGCGGCGGCTGGCTGCGCCCGACCGTCTTCGGCGCGATGGACGGGCTCGTGACCAACGTGTCCCTGATCGCAGGCGTGGGCGGCAGCGGCGCCGCCCATCACACGGTGGTGCTGACCGGGCTGGCCGGGCTGGTGGCCGGCGCGTTCTCCATGGCCACCGGCGAGTACATCTCGGTGTCGAGCCAGAACGAGCTGGTGGAGGCCGAGGTCGAGGTCGAGCGGCTGGAGCTGCGCCGGCACCCGGAGGCCGAGCGGCGCGAGCTGGTCAGAAGGTTCGAGGCCCGCGGCGTGCGCCGCTCGCTCGCCGAGGGCGTGGTCGACGCGATCGCGGAGAACCCGGAGGAGGAGCTCCGCCTGCACGCGCAGGAGGAGCTCGGCGTCGACCCCACCGAGCTGCCGTCGCCGTGGGTCGCCGCGCTGTCGTCGTTCGCGTCGTTCGCCGTGGGCGCGGTGATCCCGTTGCTGCCGTACCTCGCAGGCGCGCCGTGGTTGTGGCTCGCGCTCGCGGTCAGCGCGGTGGCGCTGTTCGCCGGCGGGGCGACGGTGGCCCGGCTGACCAGCCGGCCGGTGTGGTACGGCGGCGCCCGGCAGCTGGCGCTAGGTGCGCTCGCCGCTGGTGCGACGTACGGCGTGGGCGTCGCCATCGGGACCGGCACGGTCGGCTGACGCCCGGCGCGCCTGCTCGTCCCTGCCGGTGCTCACGAGCGACAGCACCGCCGTGACGGTCACCCCGACGATCAGGAGCATCCCGCCGAACGCGGCCGCGAGCAGCAGGTCGCCACCCACCGAGAGGCCCGCCGAGCCGATGGCGACCTGGTCGACGGCGAGCGTGGCCACCACCACGCCGGCCAGCAGCCCGGCCCGCCGGCGCTGAGTGCCGCGCTCGCCCCTGACCCAGGTGATCTGCTCGTACGACAGATAGGAGAGCTCGGCGGTGCCCAGCAGCCCAAGGCCGTAGCCGGCGGCCTGGGGCGCCGTGCTCGCGTGGACCGGGATGCCGAGGCAATACGCGCCGGCCAGCACGAGCAGGGCCCAGAGCGTGAGGTCGGGCAGGTGCAGGGCGATCGCGACGAGGAGCAGCAGCACCCCGGCGCCGCCGATGAGCAGCACGATGTTGCTGCCCTGCTTGCTCTCGGCGGCCACGGCCCGCCACAGCACGAGACCGATGGCGAGCACGACGGCGAGCGCACCGGGGATCAGCCGACCTGGTGACGCGCGTAGCGCTGGAATGCCGCCACCTCCTCGAGGGTCGCGTCGAGCGGTCCGTCCTCGTGCCAGGGGACGACCGGGATGCCGCGCTCGCGCAGGTGGTCGGCGGTGCGCTGCACCTCGAGCCGCCACATCGCCCGGCCCAGCCGTTCGGCCGCCGACCGGCTGCCCGTTGCGTACGGCTCCAGCGAGACCTGCACGACGGCGACCTCGGTGCCCCTGGCCGCCCGGTCGAGCAGCGCGGTCACCGTCCGCCGGTCGGTGAGCGGCGTGACGGCGACCAGGATGGCGTTGGTGGGCAGTGCCTGCGGCGGCAGGTGGTCGAGGGCCTTCCAGGCGTGCGAGTAGAGCGCCGCGCTCTCGATCAGCGCATCGATGATCCGGTAGAGCTGGCGCTGGCCGAAGCCGAGCCGCAGCCAGCGCAGCATCGCGCCGAAGCTCACCACGCCCACCCGGTCGCGCTCGCGCAGGTAGCCGGTGGCGAGCGAGACGGCGGCCCGCACCGAGGCGGTGAGCGCGATGCCGCCGAAGGCGTCGACGAGCACGACGACGTCGGTGCTGCGCTCCGGGTGGTGGTCGTTGACCCACAGGTCCCCGCGGCGGGCGGTGGCCCGCCAGTTGACGTTGCGCACCCGGTCGCCGGTGACGAACGGGCGGATGTCGGCGTGCTCGGCGCCGTCGCCCAGCCGGCGGGCGAGCAGCGTCCCGACCGTCAGCGTCGTCTCGGCCGGCCTGGCGAGGTGGCGCAGGGTCTCGGTGGCCGGGTAGACGCGGACGACGTGGGTCGCCTCGACGAACTGCTCGTAGGTCGAGAGGCCGAGCGGGCCGCGCACCCGGACGAAGCCGGAGCCGAGCCGGTAGACGCCCCAGCGCGCGGTACGGATCGGGTAGCGCAGCTCGCGCCGCTCCCCGGCCCGCAGCCGCACGGCGTGCGGCATCGTGACCGCGTCGTCGTGGTGCAGGCCGGCCGGCAGCGGCCAGATCAGCTCGACCCGGCCGATGGTGACGTCGCTCGCCAGAGTGACGACCAGCTCGAGCTCCTCGCCCTCGATGATGCGGTCGGCGCTGATCGCCGTCGTCACCGCGAGGGACGGCCGGCGGTGCAGGACCAGCCCGGTGACCAGCGCCACCGCGAACGGCGCGCCGAGGGCGACCAGCTCCGGCCGGCGGATGGCCAGGGCCAGCCCGATCATGACGACGGCGAGGACGGCGTACGTCGTCACCTTGGTGGAGACCGTCAGCATGCTCCGCTCCGTCGGCGCGGGCGCGGGATCCGCCTCAGGGACCGGCTCGGCGGCCGGGTCGGCGGTCATGGCCGTACGGTGCCGAGCGAGCCGCTCTCGTCGGCGCGCGGCGTCGGCACCGACGTCAGCACGTCCCGCACGACGTGCTCGGTCGTGACGCCGCGCACCCACTGCGCCGGCTTGAGCATGAGCCGGTGGGAGAGGGCGGCGACCGCGACCGCCTTGACGTCCTCGGGGGTGACGAAGTCGCGACCGGAGAGGGCGGCGCGGGCCCGGCCCGCGGCGAGCAGGGCGAGCGTCCCGCGCGGGCTCGCCCCGACCTGCACGCCGGAGTGCCGGCGCGTGGCTGCCGCGAGATCGACCATGTAGTAGCCGACCGCCTGCGAGACGTGCACCTGCTCCAGCGACCGCTGCATCGCGACGAGCGTCTCACGGTCGACCACCGTGGCGATCTCCGGCTCGTCCTGCCCGCGCTCGACGCGCCGCCTCAGCACCTCCCACTCGTCGTCGCGCTCGGGGTAGCCGACGCCGATGCGGAGGAGGAACCGGTCGAGCTGCGCCTCGGGCAGCGGGTAGGTGCCCTCGTACTCGACCGGGTTCTGGGTGGCGAGGACCAGGAACGGCGGATCGAGCCGGCGGGTGCGGCCGTCGATCGTCACCTGCCGCTCCTGCATCGCCTCCAGCAGGGCGGCCTGGGTCTTGGGCGAGCCGCGGTTGATCTCGTCGCCGAGGACCAGGTGGGTGAAGACCGGGCCGGGCCGGAACTCGAACTCCGACGTCTGCACGTTCCAGATCGACGAGCCGGTGATGTCGGACGGCATCAGGTCGGGCGTGAACTGGATGCGGGTGAACCGCAGGCCGGTCGCGTGCGCGAACGAGCGGGCCAGCAGCGTCTTCGCGAGGCCGGGGTAGTCCTCGAGCAGCACGTGGCCGTTGGCCAGGAGGCCGATGAGCACGAGCTCGAGCGCCGGCCGCTTGCCGACGACGGCTCGCTCGACCTCGTCGAGGATGCGGGTGGCGAGCTCGCCAACCCCGGCGAGGTCGAGCCGCTCGGTGGTGGGCAGGGTCATCGGATCCGCTCCAGCGTCGCGGTCACGGCGGACAGGGCCTTGTCGTCCAGGCCCGCGGCGCGGCCGTCGGCAGGCGGGGGCCGGTCGGGCCGGACCAGTTCCCAGGTGACGGCGCCGAGCATCTCAGGGGCGCGCGGATCGGTGTCGAGGTCGACGCCGCGCGTGGCGAGCGCGTCGCGCAGCGCGGAGCGCAGGTGGGGGCGCAGGTGGAAGTGGGCGCCCTGCGCGTTGCCGCTGCCGACCGCTGCGAGGTCCTGCAGGCTGAGCAGCCGGGCCGGTCGCTCGGTGACCACCCTGGTCGGCGTGGCCGCGTTGTCGAACGCGGTCGCGGCCGGCGTGGTGGCGTGCCGGTCCACCACGCCGATGAGGAAGTTCAGGAGCGCGGCGCCGAGCGCGAACAGGTACGCGCGGTTGACGATGCCGGCGTGGGCGCCGGCGGCGTCGGCGGTGACCCGCGCGAGGGTGAGCCCGATGACCACCAGGACCAGGCGCGGCCAGCTCATGCCGGCACCGCCAGCCCGGCGCGCAGCTCGCGCAGCGCGTCGATGGCCTCGTCGCGCATCGCCTCGTCCACCTCGTGGGCGCTGAACTTGGCGATCTGGAACAGCTCGGTCAACCGGTGCACCGGGTCGGCTTGGCCGCCTAGCTCCTGCAGCACGCGCTCGAGGTACTCGGTGGGGGCTTCCCAGGGCCGGCGCGGGATGCCGCGGGCGCGAAGCGCGTGCTCCATACGCGCGTACGCCGCGATCACCGCCCGGCGAGGGTCGCGCTCGCTCTCGAGGTCGTCGATGGCTGCGTCGATCGCGTCGGCGAGCATGGCGGCGTCGTCGTCGGCCGCCTGGCTCCCCAGGGCGCCCAGCCGGTCGCGGCGCCTGCGCTCCCACCAGGTGACGGCGAGGACGGCGAGCGCGGTGAGGGCGAGCGCGGCCAGCAGCCCGACGACCGCCACCTTCGGGTCGATGACGCCGGGGCCGGTCACCCGGTGCTGCCGCTGCGGCGTGGACGGCGGCCGGCGCGAGGAGGCGGTGCTGCCGCGGTGCCGCTGGATGACGCTCGCGACCAGGAACGCGATCACGACGAGCGAGCCCAGCACGATCAGGCTGCGCACCCAGCCCACCCGCGTGCGGGCGGGTCGCTCCTTGGGCTGGCCGCCCCTCATGGTCAGCGCCCACACCGCCAGCGCGAGCGCCACGACGGCTACCCAACCGATCGCGACGGTGACGATCGTCGCCTCGACCCGGAACAGTCCCTGGTGCGCCTGCCCGCCGCCACCGGGGTGGCTCGTCGTGCCGAGGCCGATGGCGGCGAAGACCACGAGCAGCAGCAGCCCCACCCCGGCCAGCCGCCATCCCGCCGGCACGAGCTGCCAGGCGCCGGGACGGCGGGGTGGCCGGTCGTCGGACATCGCTGGTGGCAGCTCCTCCCGGCCGGGCACCGTGGGGCGGTCATCCGGTCGGCCGCCCGGTGGCCCGGCCGCCCGCCCGGTGCCGATCAGCGTAGCGGCTGCAGCCGATCAGGTGAGGGCCGGTGACGGGCACGGTTGGGTCACGCCCTGACGGGCGAGGGCGGTGGTCCGCCGGTGCGCCCGGGCGCACCTTTGCCGGTCGCCGGTCGCCGGGTAGTCTGTGCGGCGGCCAACCGGCCATGGAGGCTTCGCCTAGTCCGGTCTATGGCGCCGCACTGCTAATGCGGTTTGGGGTAACCCCCCATCCCGGGTTCAAATCCCGGAGCCTCCGCCACTGACCTGCGGTTTCATCCGAGCCGCAGGTCCGCGCTTCCGCCTCCGGGCGACGCTGGACCCGCCTTTGCTCACATCTTGCTCACATCCGTCTCCTCGATCTCGGTCGCAACGCCCGCCGCGTTGCGAGCCGCACGGATAGCGGCGGGCGAGATCACGGACCCGATGCGCTCGCCTGCCTCCCGTGCCTGCGCATTGCCGACGTGCGCGTAGGTGTCCGCGGTGAACCACGACGACGAATGACCGACCCGTTCGCTCATCACCTTGATGTCGACGCCGCGTTCCCAGGCCCAGCGAGATCGACGTGTGCCGCAGGTCGTGGAACCGGATCACCGGAATCCCGGCCCGCTTCGCCAACGTCCGGAACCGACGCGAGACATGGTCGGGGTTGAGCGCCGAGCCGTGTTCACGCGTGAACACCAGGCCTGTGTCCACCCACGCCTCGCCCCATGCCGCCCGCTCTGCCTCCTGACGCTGCCGATGCTCGGCGAGTACCTGAGCGGTGTACTCGTCGAACCACAGCGGACGCACGCCGGCCCTTGTCTTTGGCGCGCCCACAACGACACCGCCGTGCCGCATTTTGACGAGCTGCTCCGCAACGTGCGTCACAGCTTGGTCGGTCTTGAGGTCGGTGTCCCACCGCTGTCCCAGCAGCTCCCCGCGACGCATCGAACTCGCCAGCGCGAGGTGATACAACGCGCGAAGACGCTCTGGCCGCCGCCCCTCCTGCTCGTCTCCTTCGAGAAAGATCAGGAATGCCACCGCCTGTTCCGCTGTCCACGTCGTGACCTTCGCGCGGCGAGCCTCGGGTAACTCGACAGCCAGGAGCGGATTGAACGTCAGCATGCGACGGCGAACCGCCGAATTCAACGCGGCTCGAAGTACCGCATACACCCGCCGCACCGTCGCAGCCGAGCGCTGGTGGCCATGACGGTTCGGCGCCTCGCTGAGCCAGGTGAAGAACTCCTCCAGCTGCTGCGGCCTACTCTCCAGCTCAGCAAGCCGCAACGAACCGAGCTACGGGACGAACAACGTGTCGATGTACTCGCGATAGGACTCGCGAGTCGTCTGCCGCAGCCGACGCTTGCCGGCCAACCAGTCCTTGAGGTACTGCCCGACCGTGACTCGATACGCATCCGTCGGCCGCGACCGCAGCTGCAGTCGCCGAGCCGCACGCGCTTCGCTCGTCTCTCGTTGCGAGCGGAACCCTCCCTTCATTTCTTGCAGTTGCTTGCCTTTGCTGTCCCGGCCAATCTCAAACACGTAGTACCACTTGGCAGCGCAGCGATGCGGCGCGTAACCACGCCCGTCCGCGTTCCGCGGACAGGCTGTCGCGTGCCGCTGCATCACACCTGTTTCCTTCCGCTTCGTCATTGCTGATCTCCCTGGTTGTGCCGGAAGATCGCCGGGGCGGTTGGTGACGTACGTAGTGTCACACCGACTGCGGACGGTTCAAGCCCGTCGACGCCAAGCAGTGAAAGGAGCGGCGCGGTCAGCACGCGCCAGCGCCGACCGAGCCGTAACACGGGCGTCGGCCAGTCACCGTCCTTCACGAGCTGCTTGGCCGCTGACCGGCCAAGCCCGAGCAGGCGCCCGGCGGTCTCGACATCAATGACCGCGGGCAAACCTGCCGCCGGCGTTGGCTGGCTGTCGTCAGTCGCGACCGCGGACTCGGCCAGCCGGGGCCTAGCTGTCCCGGTCAGTTCGAACATCGGCATCGTCTCCGACGCCGTGCCCCCGCGCCGAGTCACCGAGATCGCCCGAAGTCGCGGCCGTGGTGGTCGTCGTACCAATGGCGCGTAGTCGTGTTCGTCGTCGCGTCGAGGCGCCCGCTGCCAGTGCTGTGGTTGTTGCTGGCTGGCGAGGGTGTGCCGGTGCGCGATGGTGAGCCGCTCGGCGAGGTTGTCCAGCACGGCTTCGGGGCTAGTCATGGTGAGCAGCCGGAACCGGGAGGGTTCGTCGTCGACGTGCACGCCAGGCAGCTCCGGCGCAAGGAGCGGATGGGCGGTGTAGAGGTGGTTGTCGGTGACGCCGCGGGACAGCGCGACGTAGCCGGCTTGCTGGCATAGCGCCGCGGTGCCGTAAACGAGCGTGGTGGTGCAGGGGAGGCTTTGTGCACGGTCATCGCATAGCCGTGGTCGAGGTGCTCGACCGCCCAGCTGGCGGGCACGGTCGTCTCGCCGCCGTAAGACGTGCGCAGAGTCAGCTCATCGCCGCCGACGCGGGTGAGGGTGGGCCGGGTGCCGTTGAGCAACCCGAGACTGTGGTCGTTGCGGGTGACGAGCACCAGATCGCCTGGCGCGTAGGACCGTTCCCGTTCGTCGTTGCCGACAGTGACCCGGTCGGCGCCAAGACGGCCAGAGCGTCGCAGCTGGCCGCGGATTGCGTGGTTGAGCGCGGCGACGTCGTCGCGGGTTGACGCGAGCACCACGACATCACCCGGGGCGCTGCCGCGGTCGATCCGGCGGGTGTAGTCGCGGGCGATGCGCCCGCGGGTGGCGTCGACGTCCGGCAGTACGTGCACCCGCTCGTGGCTGACGTTGGCGTCGAGGGCGCTGTCGATCCGCCCGTCGCGCAGGTCGAGCAACGCGTGGGCTTCCCATCGCTGCTGTTGCCGCCGGTTGGTATTGAGCTGCAACGGCATCGCGCGAGCTGCGAGGGCAGCGAACAGGCCGCCGGTCTCGATCTCCGGCAGCTGCGCGGGGTCGCCGACGAGCACGAGCTTCCCGCCGACGGCATGGGTCTGAGTGAGCAGGCGGTGCAGCTCGCGGGTACCGACCATCGACGCTTCGTCCACGACCACGACGTCCCGACGGGAAGGCGTTCGGCGTGGCTGTCGAGGTCGGCGAGGAGTTTGCGATCGACGCGCAGCCGATGCCGGTCGCGGCTTCGAGCCGTCGTGCGGTGACGGCGGCGACCGCGCACCCGATGATCGGGTTGTGGTGGTCGGTCCAGCCGGCGGCCGCGCGCAGGTTCGCGGTCTTGCCGGACCCGGCCGGACCGACCACCACGTCGACACCGCGCGTCGAGGTCAGCAGCGCGGTGACGAGGTCACGTTGCTCAACCGGCAGGCCGTCGACGCGGTGAGCGATCGTGTCGGCGGGTGCGTGGCGGACGCCGGTGGGTGCGGTGGGCGGCCGAGTTGGCTGCCCAACGACCCCAGATGACCGTCCATGAGTTCAGTACATCTAGCGCCGGCCATCCGTACCTCGCTTCCCGGCCATAACGTGCAATCTGCGTGAAAGGGCTGCGCGCAGGTCCGAGGGCGCGTAGGTTCTGTGCGTCAGTGTGCCGCGCGGCTTGCGCGGCCGGGATCATTCGGGGGCCACGGGTGAACAGGCGTAGTTGCCGCGCCTCCGTTTCATGCATCGGGGGTCTTACATGTTCGGTTCGAGACAGCTTGCGCTGACGATCGCTGGAACGATGGCGTTGCTGCCCTTGCTTACTGCACACGCAGCTGCGGACACGCCGCCAGGGCCTCTGCCCTCCTCGACAAGTACAGGCACCGCGGCTCCGGCTCCCGCAAGCGCTGCGGTGACACCGGACATCAATACCACTACCAATTGGTCAAACAACGATTTGGTCGGACCTTGCGGCGAGACGACGGGCGGATATGTTGTCGCGGTCCAGTCTTTCCTGTACGCTCGGGGCGTCTATAGCGGAAATATTGACAACATCGACGGAAGCGTGACGACCACAGCGGTCAAGCGCTTCCAAGGGAACAACGGATTGACGCAGGACGGCTGCGTCGGCCCTCTGACTTGGGCAAAAATGCAGAGCAAGCTGCTCAACGAGAACGACAACGCGGTGGCCGGTCTGAATGGAAGGCCAACGGTGCCGTTCCCGTACGGATCGCCTTCAGGGTCAAGCTGTCGGTGGTACACCGACACCGCCGAGTCGGGCCTGCCAACTGTTTCTCCCGTCACGAAGAGCAATTGGGAGTTTGACAGCGGATTGCTCTACAGCACATCTGTTCTGTTCTGTGGTGCCTGACCTACTGGGCTGACCGAACTGCTCGACCCGCCCCCCGCAACGTGCTCCCAAACCCGGCGTTTAGCACGGGGTGAGTCATGTGAACCCGCTCGTCGGTCGGAAGCAACAGTGACCGAACCGGCGTTGATGATGCAACTGACCTCCCATTATCTGTCGTGACGACGACGCTGTGGCGCGGCATGAGCACTTCGGCACCTGCACCACGAACGCGGGCTGTTTTGCCGGCCTGGCGGCCGCCATTTCCGACAAGATCATTTGCTCACGCCTTGCTCACAAGATGTTCTGGATGGGCCCGGACGCGGCCGGACAACGCGGGATGTGAACCGCTCAAGCCCTTGCAGGATGAGCGATGTTCGGGACTGTCACCAACCGCCCCGGCCTCTTCCGGACGTCGATCTCGGCTCTGCTGATGCGGTTTGGGTAACCCCCCATCCCGGGTTCAAATCCCGGAGCCTCCGCGCTACGTCCGCCTGGCCCGTGCTTCCACAGGAGCGCGGGCCGTTCCCGTGCGCCCTGGCCGCCTTGGTCCTGAGGCACCTCAGATCCGCACCGGCTGCGAAAGACCCGGCAGTCGCCCGATGCCGGCGCCTACCTCAGAGAACGAGGCTGTCCTCATCGGGTGCAACGAGGAGGAGCGGACCATGACCGGCTATTACCTTGCGGAGATCGCCAAGGCTCGCCAGGCCGACCTGCTGCGCGAGGGCGAGCTTCGCCGCCGGGCCCGCGCCGCTCGCACTGCCCGTGTCGCCGCCCCCGGCCGCTCGGCCGGAGCGCACCGGCCGCCCTGGCCGACGGGCCGGCTGGCGCGGACGCTGGTACGAGCGCGCCGGCGCCTGGCGTAACGAGGAACGGGCGCAACGGGAGCGAGTCGACGAGACGTCAACGACCGCGTCGACGAGACCTCAACGACGGAGCCGCGCCGGGACCAACCGCCCGGGCGCCGGCTCCGTCCCGTCGTCACGGCCCCCTCGTCTCGCCACAGCTGCTCGTCACCGCCTCAGCTCGGAGTCGAGCAAACCCTCGCGATGGGCGATGGCGGCTGCCTCCGTACGGCTCGTCGCCCCGAGCTTGGCGAGGATGTTGGAGACGTGGACGCTCGCCGTCTTGGTGCTGATGAACAGCCGCTCGCCCACCTGCTTGTTGGACAGCCCGCTCGCGACGAGCGCCAGCACCTCGACCTCGCGGCTGGTGAGGTCGGCGTGCTCGGTCGTCACCGGCTGCACCGCGATGTCACCGCCGAGCCGCCCCCGCCGGCGCAGGTCGTCGAGCGCGGCGAGCAGCGGCCCGGCGCGGAGCTGGCGGGCCGTCTCGTGGGCCTCGGCCCACGCCTGCCCGGCCGCCTCCCGCTCGCCGTGGGCGAGCAGGGCCTCGGTCAGTCGCCAGCGGCACCGGGCCGCCTCGTAGGGGTCGCCGAAGCCGAACGCCTCGGCGGCCGCGATCCACGCCTTGGGGTCGTCCTCGCCGGTCAGCCGCGAGCGCTCGGCCTCGGCGCGAGCCAGCCAGGCGCGCCCCTCGGCGCCGACCGCCCCGCCCGAGCCGCCGCCCGTTGCCACGGCTTGGCGGGCCTGGTCGAGCAGCTCCTGCCCCTCGTCGAGGCAGGCCTGCAGGGCCGGCTCGTCGCCACGGCGCCTGGCGGCACCCGCGTCGGCAGCCGTCGCTGCCAGTGCCAGCGCCGCGACCCGCACGGTGGCGAGGGTGTACGGATGCCACCTCGTGCGCAGCATGTGCATGGTCTCCCTCAGCTGGGCGCGCGCCCGCTGGGTGTCGCCCTGCCACAGCGCGAGCTCTGCGCGCATGGTGCCGGCCAGGTAGCCGATGTTGAGGTCGGCGTCCTCGAACCGGCGGGCGAGCTCGAGCCGGGCCTCGACCGTCGGATCGCCGCGGGCCACCTGCACCTGGGCGGCGACCGCCGCGGCGATCGCCGACGTCACGGTGCTGACCCGCAGGTCGTACGCCGCGGCGAGCTGCTCGGCGTCGTCCCAGTCACCGGCGAGGTAGCGGACGAGGTACTGCAGGATCAGCACGTTGACGCCGAAGGCGCTCCACTGCACCCCGGCCTGCTGTGCCCGGCGGATGGCGTCGTCGGCCCGGCGGGCGGCCTCGTCCAGCGCACCGACCTGGTAGTGGACGCGGGCCAGGTGATAGCCCACCCGCAGCTCCACGGGGAGGTTGCCGCCGTCCCTGGCCAGCTCGTGGGCGCGGTCGAGCAGCTCGACGGCGCGCGCATCGTCGCCCAGCCTCTCCGCGACGAGAGCCAGCGAGCCGAGCGCGTCGGCCTCGTCGTCGGGGCTGCCCGCGCGCTGCGCCGCGTCGATCGCTTCCGCGGCGACCGCCGGCGCTTCGTCGTCCCGCCGGTTGGAGAGCAGGACGCGGGCCCAGGCGGCCAGCACCCGTGCGCGCAGCCGGGTGGGCGGCTCCGGCGGCACGAGCTCGAGCGCCTGCCGCGCCGGCTCGACCGCCTCGAGGTCGAGGTCGACGTCGAGCAGGTGCATGGCCAGCCGCTCGGCGACCTCGGCGGCGAGCAGGGGGTCGGCTGCCGGGTCGACGGCGGCGTGCAGGCCTCGCGCGATGGCGACCGCCCGGCCGTGCTCGCCGGCGGCGGCGGCCATGGCGGCCGCGATGATCGCCAGGCGCTCGCGGGTCATTCCGGCGGTCGCCGCGGCGTCGGGGACGCGGTCGTACAGCGACAGCGCTCGCTCGTAGTGAGCCAGCGCCTCGGCCGGCGCGGCGGCGTGCTTGGCCTCGTGCCCGGCACGGACCGAGGCAGCGAAGGCGCCGGGGATGTCGTGGGCGGCGAGGCAGTGATGGGCCAGCTCGGCGGAGGAGCCAAGCTCGCGCTGCTCGGCGAGCGCCGCCGCGTAGCGGCCGTGCAGCCGGGTGCGCTGGCCGGGGAGCAGGTCGGTGTAGGTCGCCTCCTGGAGCAGGGCGTGCCGGAACACGAAGGCGTCGGCGCCGCTCGGCACGAGGACCTGATGGGCGAGCGCCTCGCGCAGCGCGTCCTCGATCTGCGGCTCGGCCATGCCGGTCACGAGCAGCAGCAGCCGGTGGTCGACCCGCCGGCCGGCGACGGCGGCGGCGCGCAGCACGTCCTGC
Source organism: Frankiaceae bacterium (assembly GCA_045807125.1). GTDB lineage: Bacteria > Actinomycetota > Actinomycetes > JAWWOL01 > JAWWOL01 > JBJMHZ01. Next base: position 221,491 of record JBJMHZ010000042.1, on the reverse strand, counting down.
GTCTGCTCGGACAGCTGCTCGACGCGGGCTAGCAGCAGGTCAGCCAGGCCGGTCGGCAGGCCCGTGCGGCACTTGTCGGCCGCGTCGACCAGCTCCTCCGCGTAGAACGCGTTGCCCTCCGACCGCGCGGCGACGCTGGCCAGCACGTCGGGCGGCAGCGTCGGGGCCAGCTGAGCGAGGTAGCTGTGCAGCTCGTCGTCGTCGAACGGGGCCAGGTCGATGCGCTCGATCTCGGGCAGGCGGGCGAGCTCGGCCAGCAGTGGCCGCAGCGGATGGCGCCGGTGCAGGTCGTCGGCGCGATAGGTGGCGACGACGGCGATCCGTTCGTGCCGAAGGGTGCGGCAGAGGAACGTGAAGAGGTCGCGGCTCGACCGGTCGGCCCAGTGCAGGTCCTCGAGGACGAGCAGCAGCGGCCGGTCGACGGCGAGAGCGGCGAGCGCCTCGAGGACGGCGCCGAAGAGCTGGAGCTGCTCGATCTCGGGGCCGGTGCCCAGCAGGGTGGCCGACTCGCCCGGGACGGGCAGCAGGGGTCGTAGCCATGGGCGGGCCTCGGCGGCGGCGAGCAGAGCAGTGGCCGTCTCCGGGTCGTCGGCGGCCGCCCGGAGCGCGTCGGCGAACGGCAGGTAGGGCAGGCCCTCGCCGATGTCGGCGCACTGGCCGGCGAGGACCGCCCAGTCGGCCAGCCGGGCGTGGGTGATCAGCTCACCCACCAGCCGCGACTTGCCGACCCCCGCGTCGCCTCCGACCAGCGCGATGCCGGGCCGCCCGTCGCCGGCACGCTCCAGCAGCGCGCGCAGGGCAGCGAGCTCGGCCGATCTGCCGACGAAGGCGCCGCGCGCCTGATGCCTCACCACACCGACGATGGTGGCACCCAAGGGGGACAGTTCCAGCGTCGTTCCCACGGTTGTGGACGACACGGTCGGTCAGGCACAGGCGCTCGGCGCGGCGGCATGCAGGTGGCGGGCCGTCCGGTGACGGTGGTCGCGGCGGGCAGCCGAGCGGCCGGCGCGCCGGCGCCCGGCACCGATCTGGGCCAGCAGGTCGCTGCGGTGGTCGGTGACGATCGTGTCGTAACCGGTCCATGGGGTGGTCATGTGGTGCTCCTTCGGTCGTGCCCGTCGGTGGCGGGCTCTGCACTCAGCCTCGCCGTAAGGCGCCCCGGGCAGCATCGGGCGGACGCCTTAGGCCGGCGCTCGCCCTACCTCATTTCCGGGCAGCCGCCGGGCAGCGGTGAGAGGGTCGACGCATGTCGGTGGCGGTGCTCGACTGGCGGCGGCGGGTCCTCTCTCTCTACGCCGAGGTGCGGGCAGCCCCCACCCCGGCCGAGGGGCACGCCCACTGGGTGGCCGTCCGGAACGAGCTGCTGCGCACGCACCCTGCCTCACCAGTGCCTGCCGCGGCGCGGCCCGCGTACGAAGGCGCGCCCCACGCCCCGTACGACCCGGCGCTGCGGTTCGAGGTGCCGATCGAGACCGGCGGCGGCCCGGACCGCTTCGAGGTGCTGACCGGCACCGACGGCTTGGTCGCCTTCGACCGCATCGGCCGGGTGACGCTGCCCGGCCTCGGCACGCTGGACGTGTGGTGGCACGCCGGCTACGGCGGCGGCGCCTTCGTGCCGATGCGCGACACCAGCCCGCGGACGTACGGCGGCGGGCGGTACGTGCTGGACACCGTGAAGGGGGCCGATCTCGGCGGCGATGTCGACCCGGCGAGCGGCGCGGGCCGGCTGGTGATCGACCTCAACTTCGCGTACAACCCGTCCTGCGCGTACGACCCCGCGTGGGCCTGTCCGCTGGCGCCGGAGGGCAACCGGCTCGGCGTGCCGGTGCACGCCGGTGAGCTGTACGTGCCGTCCTAGCCGGTTCGTCAGCCCGGCGGGCGGCGGGTATCCTTGACCACCTGCGCTCGTAGCTCAACGGATAGAGCATCTGACTACGGATCAGAAGGTTGGGGGTTCGAGTCCCTCCGAGCGCGCCACTAGGCCCCTCACCTGCGGGAACGCGGTGGGGGACCTTCTCGCATGCGGACCCACACCGCTCGTGCAGTGGATAACTCCCTACGCCGGGGCTACGCTGCCCGCCATGGCGGACACCGAGCTCGAGCTGCTGCTGCGCGACTGGGAGCGGTCGCTGCGCGCCGACAACAAGGCGCCGCGCACCGTGCAGACCTACCTCGAGGCCGGCCGGCAGCTCGCCGCCCACCTCGCCACCCAGGACGACCCGCCGGCCCGCGCGGTGGAGATCCGCCGCCGCCACGTCGAGGCGTACCTGATCGACGTCCTCGAGCGCCACTCGGCGGCGACCGCCCGGGCCCGTCACGCCGCGCTGCGGGTGTTCTTCGGCTGGCTGGCAGAGGAGGAGGACATCGCCAGCCCGATGGCGCGGGTGAGGCCGCCGAAGGTGCCGCTGCGCCCGGTGCCGGTGATCCCCGAGCAGCAGCTCTCCCGGCTGCTCGCCGGCTGCGCCGGCAAGGACTTCGAGAGCCGCCGGGACCTGGCGATCCTCCGCACCTTCATCGACACCGGCGTCCGCCTCGCCGAGCTCACCGGCCTGGCGCTCGACGACGTCGACCTCGACGACGACGTGCTGATCGTGCTGGGCAAGGGCCGCAAGCTGCGCTCCTGCCCGTTCGGGCCGAGGACGGCCCAGGCGCTCAGCCGCTACCTGCGGGCCCGCCTCGCCCACCCCCGCGCCGACGCGCCGCGGCTCTGGCTCGGCATGCAGGGCCCGCTCACCCCCAGCGGCGTCGCGCAGATGCTCCGCCGCCGCGGCGCCGCCGTCGGCCTCCCCGACCTGCACCCGCACCAGTTCCGGCACACCTTCGCCCACCTGTGGCTCGCCGAGGACGGCAACGAGGGCGCCCTGATGAGCCTCGCCGGCTGGGAGTCCCGCGACATGCTCCGCGTCTACGGCCGCTCCGCCGCCGACCAGCGCGCCCACGAGGCGCACCGCCGGCTGCGGATCGCCGACCGCCTGTAGCGGCACCGGGGTCACTCCCAGCCCTCCCGGTCCTGCTTGATGATCTCGACCTGCGCGATCAGCTGCCGCTTCTCCCGCTTCGACAGCGCCGGCGACGCCTCGATGTCGCGGATCACGTCGTCCAGCGTCTCCCGCACCGCCTCCGGCGTGGGTGGCTCGACTGGGCTGCCCGGCAGCGGCACTGGGTCGTCCCCGGCCAGAACCCGATCAATCGAGCTCTGCGACCAGCCCAACGCGGCGGCCACCTTCAACGCCACTGCGGTCGGCCGCCGGCCTGAGCCTCCAAGCCCGCGCTCGATCTTGCTGACCGCAGCGACCGAGACGCCAGCCGCGGCAGCTAGATCCTCCTGACGCAACCAGCCGCGCCGGAAGCGCGCCTCGCGGACGAGCTGGCCCAACCGCTCCCAGGCGGTCGTCATCCGCGCGTCTCGCTGGCCCATGGGCCGCATTCTGACGCACGGCGCGTTCGTGATCACACAAGCTGGAGCATTCAAGGATCTTTCTGATACAGGACACGGACTTCGTTGCATCGATGTCCTTGTCACACGCACGTCACCGTGACAATGTACGGCTCATGCACGAGCCTGGACACACCGGCCGCACTGAGCCGCCGCCCGCTCACGGGAAGCTGATTCCCATCGACGAGGTGGCCGAGCGCCTGTGCTGCTCGGTGTCCCACGTGCGGAACCTGATCACCAACGGCGACCTCCCGGCAGTGAACATTGGCGTCCGTCGGGCTGCGATGCGTGTCCGCGAGCGTGACTGCGAGACGTTCATCGAGGCCCGGTTGAGCGCCGTCGCTGCAGGCGGTGCCGCGTGACCCCCGCCGAGCGGGCCCTGCGTGGGCGGCTGGACGCGCACCGGCGTTGGGCCCGGACGCCTGACCGAGCGGCGGCGACGAAGCCGGCCCGGGACGCGTTCCTGGCGCGCTTCGAGCAGCAGGTCGATCCGCACTCCGAGCACCCGCCGGAGGTTCGCCGGGCCATGGCCAGGAGCGCGATGAGGGCGCACATGACCGACCTCGCGATCCGGTCCGCGGAGGCCCGCAAGAAGACCGCCTGAACGCGCGAACGCCCCGGCCGTCACCGGGGCGTCGCAGAGAGAGCAATCGCACTGTACCGCACCTGCACGACAGGAGAGAGAGCGCATGCACCTGAACCCGTGGGCGATCGCCGCGCTGGCGTTGCTGGTCGCGTTGCCGCCGATGGCTGTGCTGACCGGCCGCGTCCTGATGTCGAACCGCAAGCGGCTCGACCGAGCCGTCCAGAGGCGCGCGGCATGAGTGCGGGTCAGGGCTCGCACCCGTCGGCGCCGCCACCGGGTGGGTCGTGGGTGTCGGCGTACGTGCTGGTGACGGCTGACGCGGTGTTCGCGTTCGAGGAGCCGACGAACCGGCCGCCGAGCTTGCGGCTGCTGTTCGACCCGGCCGCGCCGGGCGCGGTGGTACTCACCCCCGTCGATGCCGACGCGGCGGAGCAGCTGCACGCCGCGACGGGCCGGTTGCTCGATATCGTCCGTTCCCGGGAAGCGGCTGGCGCCGCCGCACCGGGCCCGCAGGATGCTCCTCTTCGGGTGGTCCGGCCGTGACCACCACCTCCAGCTCCCCGGCCGCTGTCGCGCCTCCCCCGAGCGTGGCGGCGGCCGGGGGCACCACCTCCATGAACCTCCCGGCCGGTGAAGGGTCAGCTCGCGCGAGCGAGGCGCCGGCCGGGAGCCCGGCTGGGGTCGGGCGCGGCTCTTCGATACCCCCCGTCGATGAGCGTCCCCCGTCGCGCTCGACCCCGGCTGGCCCTCCGTCGTTGCAGGAGCTCCTCGACGCGATCGTGACGACGACGTTGCGGAAGGGCGGCGCGACGGAGCGGGCCCGTCTCGCGGCGCTGCTCACCGAGCACCGCTTGGACAGCGAGGAGGTCGTCTGCGAGCGGTGCGGCACCGCCGCGATGCCGGTGCTGTCGTTCCTGTTCGGCCATTTCGTGAAGGCGGAGAGCGACTACCTCGAGCGGGTGCAGCCGGCCGACGGTCCGAACGCGGCGCTGCACGGCCCGGGTCACGTCCGGCGGGCGACCGGCGCGGAGATCCTGATGGCTCGCCACGCGAAGGCGGGTGCCCGCCGGTGATCGCCTGCCTCCTCGCCGCGCTCGCCTCCGCCCTGCTGGTCCTCCCACCGGCCGTGGCGCTGCTCGCGGTCGCTGAGCGTCGCCGCTGCCGCCGCGACTATCCCGAGGCGACCAGGCAGGCAGCGGCCGGCCGGGTCCGCGCGTCACGCCACCGGCCGGGGTGGAAGCCGACCTGGTGGCGTGGAGCAGGTGCCGGTGTGGCCCCGGCCGGTGCGCAGCAACCGGGGCATGAGCTTCCCGCGGGGGCGAAGGAGGGAGCGGCGCCGGCTCGGGGTGGCACCCCGACCGCGACGCCTGCCGCAGCACGGGTCGCGCCGACCCAGGCAGGTGCCCCCACCAAGGAGAAGCGTCACCGGGGACCGGACCAGCCACCCACCCCCGTGGTCCCCGGTGACGCGCTCGCCATCTGCGGTGCCCGGTGAGCGCCGACCTCGACCTCGACGCTATCGAGGCGAGAGCCGCAGCAGCCACCGAAGGACCGTGGAGCGTCACGGGCGACGGATTGATCGACGGCGTCGGCAAGACGACCGGCCCGTTCGGCCGCATCTTCGATGACCTGGACGTGCGACGGGCCGACGCCGAGTTCATCGCTGCTGCCCGCGAGGACGTGCCTGCCCTGGTCGACGCACTACGGCGGGCTCGTGACTACGCGGTCACGCTGGAGCGCGAGAACGCACGGCTCAGCGAGCAGCGAGACGCCGTGCTGGCGCTGCACGGACCGATTCGTCTCTACGACCCCTGCCAGCACGAGCATGCCGCCGGCGAGCCTGGCACGGACTTCGAGCGCGCCGGCAAGGTGACCACGACCGACTGCCGGACGCCCGAGGGCGTGGCCGTGGGCCTCATCGACGGGGTCGTCGCGGTCGCTCGCGTACTGCGCTCCGCCCCCCGCACGCCTGCTGTTGTGGAGGCACTCCGGGACCTGCGCGCGGACCAGGACGTGGCGGCGCTTATAGCACCTGATGAGCGCTCCAACGTGACGGCGGCTCGCGGCGGTGGTTCAGATGACTGACGGCCATCGCCGCGCCGGTCGCCCGGCGAAGCGGTTCGACGTGGATCGGTTCGCCGGCGACGTCGAGTGCGGGATGACGGTCGCTGCTGCGGCCCGCACGCAGGGCGTCAGCGCGCGTACCGCGCAGCGCCGGCTGGTCGCCGCCGGGCTGACGACGCCGCGCCCGCGCGCGGCAGTGGCCGCGCACGGCACTGCGCACCGGTACGGGCAGGGCTGCCGTTGCGGCGAGTGCCGGGCGGCGAACACGGCCCGTTGCCGTGACTCGCGGGTCCGGTCCCGCGGTCCCCGGTCGGCTGACGAGCTCGCGGCCGCGTTGCGGCAGGCGTCCTCCCTCGGCGCCGTCGAGCACCTGCTGCTTCACGCCGCTCAGGCCGGGTCGCTGACAGCGATCGTCGGCCCGCCCGGGACGCGGGCTGCTCTCCCGCTGCACCACCTCGTCGCCGCCGCCCGTGACCGGATCGCCCCGCCACCGACGGCGAGCCGCGCGCCCGACGCGTGGCCGATGACGGCCCGCGGGCAGCTCACCCCGCGCGGCCGGGCCGCGCTCGCCTTCGAGCGGTTGACGTGGCGCCGCCCGGGCCGGAGGGACGCCGCGGTCCGTGACCTGTTCGACCTGTCCCCGACCCGCTACGCCCAGCAGCTCAACGAGCTGATCGACCATCCGGCCGCGCTGCGCGCCGAGCCCCAGGTCGTGCACAGGCTGCGCCGGTTGCGCGATGCCCGCCGCGCGGAGCGGCGCTGCCCGTCCGTCACCTCTCGGCCCTCGGCCGGCCCTCTGCTTCCCGTGAGGAGCGCAACCGCATGAACGAGCCCCACCGCCCGAGTCGGACCGACGGCCGGAGGCCGACCAGCGGGTGCGACCCGTCGCCCTGCAAGGCTGCTCCGCACCCCCTCGCCGTTCCTGCGCGCGTGGGCGATCGCCATGGCAACGCTCACTTGCTCGCCGCCGTCCGCGTCGTGCAGACCCGCGACGCGGCTATCGCCACGGTCGCCATCGAAGGTACGGAGTTCGCCGGCACGTCCAAGAGCGCGCCCGGCGAGCGCCATGACCCCACGTCGGGTGGCCGGCTGGCGATCGCCCGCGCGCTTCGCGCCGCCGCTGACGCGTACGAGCGAGCAGCCGGCGTCACCCCGTACGAGCCCACCGTGACCGTCGAGATCGCCCCTGACCTGACCGCTCTTCTCGCCGCGCAGCGCGTCGTTGACGGCTTGCAGCAGTGGACCCAGGACTACCGCCGCCGCCAGAGCGCGGAGCCGGCCTCCGTGTGGTGGGCGCGGGTCCTCGCCGCTGTTCGCACGGCGCGGCAGCCCGGCGAGGCAGTGGCAGCCGCGGCGTCGACCGACGGTGCCCGGTGACCGGCCAGTTGGGGGCGTGCACGTCCTCGGCCGTCGACCCGGCGTGGTTCGACGCGGATTCGGACGACGCCAGCCATGAGCAGGCGAGGCGGGTGTGCGTCGGTTGCCCGATCCGCTCGTCCTGCTTGCAGGACGGGATGGCCGGCCGCCACTCCGGGGTGTACGGGGGTCATCTGCTCGAGCTGGGCCGGTTGCCGACCGCGTTCCGGGAGGCGGCCCGCGGCTGGAGCGACCGGACGGTGGGCGCGTACCACGCCGCGTTCGTCGGTGGCGACGAGTCCCCGCTGACCCGTGCTGGTGAGGCGGAGTACCAGCGGCGCAGCAAGGCCGCCCGCCGTCGTGCGGCTCGCCACGGCGCCGCGAAGCAATCTGAGGAGGCCGCTGCGTGACCGCCATCGACACCGAGCCGGTCGTCATCCCGACCGCGCTGTACGACGCCCGTCATCTGGCGCGCGGCTGGCTCGCCGTCGCGCTGGCGTCGGTCGACAACCTGGTGATCCCGTCGTTGGATCGCACGGTCGCCGTGGAGCACTTCCGCGACGGGGTGCGCCTGGTCGCGACCGACGGGATCGTGCTGCTCCGCACGTGGGTGCCGAACGTCGACTGCGACTACGAGCGCGAGCCGACCCTCGATGAGCTGCCCGACGCGACCGCCGTGGTCATCGACTCGCACGGCCGAGCCAAGTCCCTGTTCGGGCACCTGTTCGACCTCATCAAGGCCGCGGACAAGGCCGCCGAGAAGGGCGGCCCGCCGCCGGAGCCGATCGAGGTCCGGCTCACCCTCGGCGTTACCGAGGTCGAGCCCGACGAGCAGTCCCTCGACCTGGGTGACGACTTCGAGCCGTCGTTCGCGGTCATCGAGCATCCGGGTCGCGAGCGGCTGAAGCTGCGCTGCTACGGCGGGGACTACCCGGACTGGCGCAAGGTGGTCGCCCGGTTCGCCCGGCAGGAGACCGACGGTGTCGCCCTCTCCCCCGAGGTGATCGGCCGGCTGGCGAAGCTCGGGAAGCTGTACCCGGCCCGGCCGCTGCTGTGGTACTTCGGCGGCGCCGACCGGATGGCGATCGTCGAGGTCGGCAACTCCTACCCGTGGCTGCGCGGCGCCGTCATGCCGGTCCGCTGGGACTTCGACGCCGACCGACCGATGGGCACCGGCAAGGACGGCGGTGACGACTCGTGAGCTACCGCCGTGACCGCACCCGCAAGGAACGCCGACGCGCGCCATCCATGGGCACCTTGCCCCCGGTCGTCAGCGTGCGCGGCGCAGCCGCCGCAGCCGCCAAACCGAGGGCCGCGAGCGCCGTCGATGCCGCGGCGTACGAGCACCCCGAGGCGTACTGCCTCATGACCTACCAAGCCATCGACGGCGAGACGGAGGTCATCTGGAACAGCCGCGACGGCGTCACCCCGTACGTCATCGGCCTGCGGTCGGGGAAGGAAGCCCGCCACGTCAACTGGCCCTCCGACCGCTGCGTGCCGGACTACCTCCCGCCGCTCGGCTCCCGCATCTTCGTGGACCTCACCGAGGCCCGCGCCCGCCAGCTCGCCCGCGCCAACGCGGAGCGGTTGTGGGCCACCTACCCGCCCAGCCACCAGCAGTTCGCCACCGTCGACGACCTCGCCGAGATGCTCGCCGGCGAGTACCTGAAGAGCGTCGGGGACGGCGCGCCTGACCTCATCGAGGTGGCTGGCTGATGCGCTTCACCCCGACCGACGCCGCGATCCTCACCGACGTCATCCGCGGCTGCTGCGTCGCCCTGCTGCTCGGCGTCGCTGGTTACGCCGTTCACTGTGCTGTGGCGGGCGCTCGCAGTCGGCTGTCGCGCGCGGCGCTGGCCCGCCTCGATAGGGGCCGACGGTGAACCGCCGGCGGCTGGCCCGCGCCGCACGCGTGACGCTCGCGGTGGCGCTCGGTGTCACGGGCGCTGCCGAGCTGGTCGTGCTGGGGGCGCTGGCGTGGTGGTCGCGTGAGGCGCCGGAGAACCCGTACGAGTCGCTGGACGCGCTTGACCAGGGTGGCGTGGGATGACCGGACCGCTGGTCGCTCGGCCGGCCTCTGCGCCACCGCCGCTCCCGGTGATCGGCCGCGCCACGACGGCCATCGCGGTCGTGACGGCCTTGTCGCAGGCGGCCACGAAGGCGCGGCAGTGGTGGAGCGAGCACCTCGCCTACAGGGTGACGGTGACATCGGAGGACGCCATCTATCAGGACGTCCACGACTGGCTGTTGCAGCTGATCCCGGGCAGTGATCGACGCGCCTTGGTTGCGCGCTCCTCGATCGACCGGGGCGACGAGGTTCCATCCTCGGATGGCCTCGCTTCCCAGCCGGCGACTCGGCTGCTGCTCGCCTCCGACGACCGCCACGCCCGGACGCTTCTGATCGGCGGTCACCGGGTGCAGGTGTGGATCGACCGCCCGGAGGACGCGGCCGTGGATTCGCGGGGCCGGATGCGGCTCACCCCCGACAAGATCGTGTTCCGGGCGGGCACGCAGGCCGGCCAGGACGCGGTGGTCGCCGAGCTGGAGCGCATCGTCGCGGCCCGCTCGCACGCTCGCCGACAGCCGACCGTGTGGTTGATGACGTCGTGGGGCTCCTGGCGTCGCCGCCCGGATCTGCCGCTGCGGCCGCTGGACTCGGTGATCCTCGCCGCCGGCCAGAAGGAACGGCTCGTCACCGACGTCGAGCGGTTCCTCGGCTCCGAGCCCGACTACGTGCGGCGCGGCCAGCCGTACCACCGCGGCTACCTGCTGCACGGCGAGCCCGGCGGGGGGAAGACGTCGATCGCCCGCGCGCTCGCGGATCACTTCGGGCTTGACCTGTGGTACGCGCCGCTCGCCGACCTGGAGGGCGATGCCACGCTGATGAACCTCCTCTCGGAGGTGCATCCCCGCTCGATCCTGCTGCTCGAGGACGTCGACACCCTCGCTGCCGTCAAGGATGCCGACCGCGACGCGGACGGCGCCGCCAGGCGGATCACCATCGGTGGGCTGCTGAACGCCCTCGACGGCGTCGCCACCCCGCACGGGCTCATCGTCGTGATGACCACGAACCGCCCCGACGTCCTCGACGCCGCCATGGTGCGACCCGGCCGCATCGACGTCGCCGAAGAGGTCGGGCTGCCCGACCCTGACCAGGCCGCACGCGCGTTCGAGGCGCACTACGGCCGGCCACCGATCGACGTCCCCCCTTTCGACCCGGGCGGCCGCTCCATGGCGGCCCTGATCGAGCTGTTCCTTCGGCACGACGGCAATCCCATCGGCGCTGAGCGCGCCCTGATGTCGCAGCGGATGAGGGAGGCGGCCCGTGCCTGACCCCTTCGACCTCACCCGCGAGACGGGCCACCTGCCGCTGTCGTTGCTGGCGGTCATCGATGAGGAGAGCGTCCGCGCGCACCACAAGCACGGCGCGACATCCATGACGGGCGCGGGCAACACCGACCTGGATCGGCTCCCCATCCTTGTAGAGGAAGCCGGCGAAGTGGCGCGGCTGTTCAACGATGCCCGCCATGACGGTGTCCCGGTCGATGACGCGAAGCTGCTCGGCGAGCTGATCCAGACCGCGGCGATGGCCGCCGGCTGGGCGCAGATCGTGGCCACGCGCGCCGGTCTGACAGCTGGCGCGCCGACGGCGGAGGCGACCCATGCCTGACGCGCTGTTCGAGCTCGCCGACGCCCCGGCACACCATGCGATGCGCCGCGACGCGCAGTTCAGCGCCGACCGGCGTTATCGGTACGTCCTCACCCGCGCCTGGTTCGGCCACGTCCGATTCGACCGGGACTTCGTCCTGTGGGTCATGCTCAACCCGTCCGACGCTGACGAGAACCACGAAGACCCGACGGTCCGGCGCTGCATCGGCTTCACCCGCGCGCTCGGCTGGTCAGCCTTGGCCGTGGTCAACGAGCACGCGTTCTGTGCGACGCGCCCGGCGGATCTGCGCCGCGCGGCGGACCCGGTTGGTGACGGCAACGACGGCGTCATCCGCGACTGGTCGGCCCGCGCCGGCCTGACGATCGTGGCTTGGGGCGCGCACGAGCTCGCCCGCGCCCGTGCCGCCGACGTCGCGCCGCTGCTGCGCGACCCGCACTGCCTCGGCGTCACAGCCGACGGGCATCCCCGCCACCCGCTCTACCTGCGCGGCGAGGCCCGTCCAGTGCGGTGGTCCCTGCCGCCCACCTGGGGTTGCCGGGCGTGCTGCGACACCGGCTGGACCCAGCAGATCGTGGGGCTGCCGAACGGTCAGACGTGCACTTCGTGCACCGAGGGTGAGCAGCGCCGCCAGGAGGCGCGCGACCGGCTCGCCGCGCGAGCGGAGGCGCCCGGTGGCTGACAAGACGGGCATCGAGTGGACCGAGGCGACCTGGAACCCGGTCGTTGGCTGTACCCACGTATCGGAGGGCTGCGAGCACTGCTACGCCGCCCGGGAGGCGTCCGGCCGGCTCCGCAACCTGCCGACGTACGCCGGCCTCGCTGAGGGGGGCCGGTTCACCGGCGAGGTGCGGCTGCTCCCGGACCGGCTTGACCAGCCGCTCCGCTGGCGCCGGCCGCGACGCATCTTCGTGAACTCCATGTCGGACCTGTTCCACCGCGACGTTCCCGACCTGTTCATCGAGCAGGTCTTCGACGTGATGGAGCAAGCCAAGCAGCACACCTTCCAGGTCCTCACGAAGCGGCCGGGCCGGATGCGAGCGTTCGTCCGTGCCCGGGAAGGGCGGAAGGCCGAGTACGCGCGCAAGTTCGATGACTGCCCGACCGAGGCGATGCGTAACAGTCCTGCCGCTCAGTGGGCGCGCCAACGGGCGGCAACGCCTCCGTCCAACATCTGGCTCGGCGTCTCCATCGAGAACCAGCACTGGGCCGACATCCGCGTGCCCGTGCTGCTCGACACTCCGGCTGCCGTGCGGTGGCTGTCGTGCGAGCCGCTACTCGGCCCGGTCGACCTCGGCCGCTGGATGTGCTCGTGTGGCGGCTCCCGCTGGGTGGACGACGAGAACTGGCAACCGGCGTACCAGCCTTGGGACGGTGAGCGCGCACCTGGCGACGGTCGCATCCCGTGCGGGCTCTGCAACTTGGGTGGCTGGGATGTGCCGGACGCGCCTGGCCCTCGTATCGGCTGGGTCGTCGCCGGTGGCGAGTCGGGCCCGAAGGCCCGGCCGATGCAGCTGGATTGGGCGCGCGGGCTCCGTGACCAGTGCCGGGCGACTGGCGTGCCGTTCCTGTTCAAGCAGTGGGGCGAGTGGGCACCGAGGTGTCGCCTTGGGTTGAGCGACGGCCACGAGACGCACCACTGCTCCTGCAACGGCCGCAACGCTTCGCACCCGACTGACCTCCGTCGGGTCGGCAAGAAGGCGGCAGGCCGGGAGCTCGACGGGCGCGTGTGGGACGAGTACCCGACGGCGGTGACCGCATGACCGGTGCCCGGGCGGGTTCGGCCGTTGACGGTCAAGACCGCCTTGACGGTGGAACGCCGAAGCGGCGGCGGGCGAAGCGGGTGGTCGAGAACCCGCAGTTCGGTGGCTTCGCGGCCCGCATCGTGCGGGCGTTCGGTCGCCGGGCCGCCGACGACATCGAGGCGCTCGCGGACCTCGCGGCGCTGCACCGCGCGGTGAGCGCGGAGGTCGTCACGTCGGTGCATCGCCTGCACGACGAGTGGGGCTACTCGTGCGCGGAGATCGCCGCCCGGCTCGGCGTCACCAAGCAGGCGGTGCACGAGCGGTTCTTCGTGCGTGCCGTCGTCCGGCACAGCGACGAGCGCTGCCGCGAGATGGAGCCGCTGTTCCCGCTGGAGACCGACGTGGCAGCGGCAAGGGATGGCCTCGACGTCGCCACCGAGAAGAGAGCGAGCGTCGCATGCTGACCGCCACGGACCTGTTCTGCGGCGCGGGCGGCTCGAGCTCGGGCATAGAGCAGGTCCCTGGCGTGCAGGTGCGGATGGCCGCGAACCATTGGGCGCTGGCGGTGGAGACGCACAACGCGAACCTGCCGCACGCCGACCACGACTGCGCCGACGTCTCCCAGGTCGACTTCCGCCGCTACCCGGCGACGGACCTGCTGTGGGCGAGCCCGGAGTGCACGAACCACAGCCAGGCGAAGACCCGAAGCCGGGACGGCGGCAACGCGGCGCAGCCGGACCTGTTCGGCGACACGCTGCCGGACGAGGCGGCCGACCGGTCCCGCGCGACGATGTGGGACGTCTGCCGCGCGGTCGAGATCGCGCTGATGCGCGGGAAGCCGTACCGGGCGTTCTTCGTCGAGAACGTCGTCGAGGCCGCCCGTTGGCTGTACTTCGACGCGTGGCGGGCGGCGCTTACCGGCGCCGGGTACTGCCTGCACTTCGTGTCGTTGAACTCGGCGCACGCGCAGGTGTTCGGCGCGCCGGCCCCGCAGTCCCGGGATCGGCTGTACGTCGCCGGGCACCTCAAGGGCACCCCCTGCCCGGACTTCCACGGCCGGCTCCGCCCGCAGGCGTGGTGCTGGCCGTGCGACAAGGCCGTTCGCGCGTACCAGTCGTTCAAGCGCCCGGAGGTCCGCTGGGGCCGCTACCGCGCGCAGTACCTCTACCGCTGCCCGGACTGCCGGCGCCCGGTCGAGCCGGCGGTGCTGCCGGCCGCCGCGGCGATCGACTGGGCCCTTCCGGGGCAGCGGATCGGTGATCGGGCCAAGCCGCTCGCCGACAAGACCCGGGCCCGCATCGCCGCCGGCCTGGCCAAGTACGGCCACCGCGCCCCGTTCGTCGCGGTGCTGCGCACCCACGCCGACGCCCGCCCCATCGTGATGCCGTTCGCGACGTTCGTCGCCGGCACCGTCGGCCAGGCCCTCGTCGTCCCCGTCGAGGGCCGCGACGGCAAGGCGGCTCGCTCGGCGGTGGAGGAGCTGCGCACGCAGACCGCGCGCAGCGAGACCGGGCTCGCGTTCCTGGTGCGCCACTACACCCCGCGTGGGCGGCTCGAGCAGATGTGCACCGGCCTGGACGCGCCGCTGCCCACGCAGACCGCCTCGTTCGTGCCGTGGATCGTCGAGCTCCGCGGCGGGCACTCCGGCCCGCGGCCGGTCGAGGATCCGCTGTCGACCGTGTCGGCGAACGGCAACCATCACCTGCTGGTCGTGCCGCCCGGCTTCGTGATGCGCAACAACGGCTCCGTCGGTGACGGCGGCGAGCACTGCACGCCGCTGGACGAGGAGCTGCGCACCCTGACCACCGCCGGGCACCAGTCGGTCGTCACCGCCCCGCTGCTGATGTCGTACTACGGCAACGGCGACACCAGGCCCGTCGATCTCCCCATGGGCACCGCCACCACCGTGGACCGGCACGCGCTGCTCGTCCCGGCTGGCGGCACCTGGAACGAGGACGCCAGCCACGCCGGCGAGCCGATGCGCACCCGCACCACCCGCGACACCGAGGCCCTGGTCGACGTCGACGGCCTCGACGTCGACGACTGCTGCTTCCGGATGCTCGAGCCCGCCGAGATCAAGCTCGGCATGGCGTTCGACGCCGGCTACCTGCTGCTCGGGAACCGCCGCGAGCAGGTCCGCCTGGCCGGCAACGCCGTCACCCCGCCCGCCGCCCGGGACATCGCCGGGATCGTCATCGAGGCGCTCACGGGTGAGGCGGTCGCGTGACGCAGCTGACCCTCTTCCACGAGCCCGCCGAGCGGGTAGCCGCCGAGCTGCCCTCGTGCCTGTTCGACGTCGCCGGCGTTGGATTGCTGGCGCGGCTGGCGGCGTTCGACGCGTGGAAGGCCGAGCATGGCGTCTTCGCCGCGATCGGGCGGTCTCACGCCTGGTGGCCGGGCATCGCGTCGGCGGCCCCGACGGCGACGGACCGCTGCAGCGCGATCGTGCTGTGGGCGGACCTGCGCTGCGACCACTTCCGGGAGGCCTGCTGCTGCGTCGGTGACCTGCTGCACCGGGGGGCGTGCCGCTGCTGCGCGTGGGAGGGCCCGATCCGCGACAGCGAGAACGCGGCCGCGGAGGACGCGCACGACCACGCGTGGCCCGGCTGGCGCGACCTGCCGATCGTCCCCCAGGTCCCCGACGAGGGGAAGGCGCGCGAGCGTTGGCTCACCCAGGTGACGGCGCTCTACCCGCCGGTCTGGTTGGAGACCGGCGGCCCGATCCGCACGCGCCGCAAGCCGCCCGGGACCCGTCACGTGCCGGAGCGGACCCCGTTCGGCGGCTGGGACCTCACCGGCGAGGCGATCGCATGACGGGTCTATTCGGTGCCGTTCGCTGTGAGCGCGCTGCACACCGGGCAATGCTGGCCGATCATCAGCAGATCCCAGGTGATCGTTTCATCGACAGGCGTCGCTGGGCGCGGTATGTCGCAGACCAGCTTTCCGTCGCGAAGCAGATGGCACTGCGAGTCGGCGCGTGGCCTGACGAGCCGCCGCCCGTCCGGGAGGGCGACCGTCTCTGCGCGCTCGGCTCCCACGCGGTAGCTCACCGAGCGACAGTACCAGCGCGGGCGGCCTCGCCGTACGGGCGGATCGCGTGACCGGGCACGCGCTCGTCCTCCGCAGCGACGCCCGCTCGCTGCCGCTGCCCGACGCCTCGGTCGACCTGATCGTCACCAGCCCGCCGTACTTCGCGCTGCGTTCCTACACCGACGGCGGGGAGCACTACGCCGGCCAGATCGGCTCCGAAGCCACGCCCGCTGAATGGCTGGATGCGCTGTGGGCGTGCACGCGCGAATGGGTGCGGGTGCTCAAGCCGACGGGCAGTATCTTCGTGAACCTCGGGGACAAGTACAGCGACCGCGCGGGCCCGGAGTGGGCCGGCTCGAGCGACCGTTTGACGGGCCGCCCCCCGAAGCCGCGCCGCTCGTCGGGCACAAGCATGGCGCCGCGGAAGTCGCTGCTGGGGCTGCCGTGGCGGTACGCGCTCGGCTGCATCGACGACCTCGACCTGATCCTGCGTGCCGAGGTGATCTGGTCGAAACCGAACGGTCTGCCGGAGAGCATCACCGATCGGGTGCGCCGCTCGCACGAGACCTGGTTCCACTTCGTCAAGCACCCGCGTTACTACGCCGCTGTCGATGAGATCCGCGAGCCGCACGCCCGTGCTTGGTCGGGCAAGAACGGCGGGCGTGACGGCTGGGACCGCGGCGACCACCTGAACGTCGGCCTCGCGGCGAGCGCGCCGCATCCCCTCGGTGCCCTGCCCGGCTCGGTGTGGTCGATCCCGTCCGAGCCGCTGACCGTGCCCGACGAGCTCGGGGTCGATCACTTCGCGGCGTTCCCGACCGAGTGGCCGCGCCGGCTCATCCTCGGCTGGTCCCCGCCCGGCATCTGCACGGAGTGCGGTGAGGGGCGCTGGCCGGTGACGGTTGCCGCCTACGAGCACGTCAGCGCCACCACGAACGCGAAGAGCCGCGCAGGCGAGATGCTGCACGCCGCCCACCGCACGCAGCGCGCCTCGGTCGTGGCCCGGAAGTCCGTCACCGTCACCGGCTACGCCTGCGCCTGCACCCCGTACACCGACCAGCCCGGGACAGCCCCGACCTGGAAGCCGTGGCGCGAGTACCACCTCGCTGGGTGGACGCCGCCACCGACCCGCCCGGCCGTAATCCTCGATCCGTTCGGCGGCTCCGGCACCACGGCGCTCGTCGCGTCCACGCTCAGCCGCATCGGCGTCTCCGCCGACTTGTCGTACGACTACTCCCGGCTGGCACAGTGGCGCACCGCCGACCCGGGCGAGCGCGCGAAGGCGCTGCGCGTGGCGAAGCCGCCAGCGCAAGCGTCCGGACAGGAACCGCTCGACCTGTTCGGTGAGGAGGCGACCGCGTGACCGGTGCCCGCGCGAGGTGGACTCCCGATGAGCTGGCGACGCTGCTCGCTCGGGAGTGCTGCGCGCGCGGGCTGACCGACCCAGACGCCGGTGACCGACGCGTGGTCGCGGCGTCGGTCGGTGCGGGTCACGTCACCGCCGCGGTGTGGCGGGTCGCTCTCGACCTGGTGCCGGTGCTGGCCGCCGCGCAGGCGCGCGCCACCGCGGGCCCGTCGTGCGGCTTCTGGGCGGATGGCGGGTTCTGCGGCGCTCGGCCGGTGAAGCTGTACCTGTCGGGCCGCCGCTGCCCGCTGCACACGCCGTCGGCGATCCTGGGCGTCCCGGAGCCGGGCGTGGCCGCCTACGGCTGGCCCTCCCGACCCGCGACCGCCCTGGTCCCGCCGGCTGGCGGTCGTGGACCGGGTTGCGGGGTGTGCCTGAACCCGCTCGACGTCGTCCTCGCCGCCGCCGCCATCACCGTGCACCCGGCGTGCGGCACCGTCATCGACGACCGGCCCTCGACGCCCGCTGCCGGCCTGCTCGCCGCGTCGCGGTCGGGGGCCTGATCCGTCATGCGCCGCCACCTCACCGCACCCGACTCGCTCGAAGCGAATGACACGGGCGTAGTTACGCACACGTCATCCACACCTGTGGACGCGTCATGACCGGTCGCGCGCTACTACTCGGGCTCTCGTTCGGTCGGCGGCAGCAGCCCCTTTACGTATCCGGTGAGCCGGTCGGCCGTGAACTTGAAGTCGTACACGGCGCTGAGGCTGGCTTCTTCCGGCGCGTGAGCGAACCGGTTGCGCAGCTCGGCCAGCTGCGTTGTGACATCGACGACCTCGCGGCCGACCAGCCCTCGCTCATGCAGCCGGGTGACGATGTACAGCGCGGCTGGCATCCCAGGAGGTCGCTCGGCAAGGTTGATGCGCCATTGGCGCGCCGCCATCTCGCAGGTGACTTCGAAGTTCGTCCACGACGTGAAGACCCAGTCGTCTGCGAGCTCCTTGGCACCCGGCGCCCACCGGGTACGAAACAGCGTCCTCCATGTGCCACCGACGGGGGACGTGGCGGGAGGCACGGTCACCTGCACCCGGCCGGGGGCAGCGTCGAGCTCAACGCTTCGCGCCCCCGAGTCGCTGTCGCCGGTCGCCGTCGTGCCCCAGCCGACGCCAGCGATGTCCTCAGCGATGGGCCTGGCCTCGGGGAGGGCGAGCGCCTCGTCGGCCATCTCGCTCGCCTGGTCCGTCAGCTCGGCGCTGGCCGACCCCCAGGACAAACGTCTCACGTGCTTGATCAGCCAGCTGAGGGGCTCGCGGAACATCGCGAGGACGACCACGACAGCCGTTGGCCACACGAGCGTCCTGATGTAGTCGAGCGCGAGCTCCCACCACCGCATGACTCTGCTCTCCGCTCCGCTACCGGGGGCCGTCGCCCGCAGCTTACGGGTCCCCCGCGCGCCACTCCCCTTCACAGGCGAGGCGATCGCGTCACCGCGCTGGTTGCCTCGACGCTCGCCATCGGGACATCCATCGACCTGTCCCACGACTACGGCCGGTTTGCGCCGGACGAACTGCCGGCGTCCGATCCAGCGTTTACTAGACGGCCTCTCTTGTTCGATGTCTTTGGCATCAAAGGGAGGGCCGGCTGATGTCGTGGTTGAAGGCGGGCGACAACGCGGACACGCATCCGATCGTCCTGGCGGTGCTGGGCGCGACGGGCGACTGGCTGCTGATGAACGCGGTGTTCGGGTTCGTGATGCGCTGCGCGATCCACGCGGCCGGGCACACGACGGATTACTTCATCAGCGACGGCGTCGCTCACGCTGAGGGCGGGCCGGTCACGAAGCTGCTGTGCGCGACCGCGCGCCGGGCCGGCTACTGGGAGCGCGCGACCGTCGGCGGCCGCAAGGGCTGGAAGCTGGTGGACGACCCGGAGTTCATCCACATCCGGTTGCGGTCGGAGATCGATTGGGAGCGGCAGCAGAAGGCCGACGTCCGCAACGTGGCCCTGATCGTGCCGGTGCGGCTCCGCGACGGCGACGCGTGCCGCTACTGCCGGGCGGTCGTGAACTGGCGGGACAAGCGCGGGCCTCGCCGCGGCACCTACGACCACCGCCGGCCAGGGGAGGCGGCCCGCGGCCCGGACGACCTCGTCGTCGCCTGCGGGTCGTGCAACTTCGGCCGCCGCGACCACGACGACGCCGACGAGCAGTACCCGCTGCTGCCACCGCCCCAGCCCCCGTACTACAGCGCCTACACCGCCGCGTTCCTGCGTGGCCATGGCCACCAGGTGACCGCGAGCGACGACCGTCCCGACGGCCAGTCGGGCGGCGACCCGCGCGACCCCGCACCCAGCGGGACACCGCGCGCCCAGCGCAACGAGCGCGACCCCGCAGCCGGCGGGTCCACGCGCGCCGAGCCTCCCGGTGACCAGGAGGCAGCAGCCCCGTCCCTCGCGCCAGTGCTTCCGCTGGCGCCGCGCGACCCCGCACCCAGCAGGTCCACGCGCCCGGATCTGCCAGATCCGGCAGATCCGCTGCCCACCGGATCTGGATCTGTCGGGTCGGGCCGGGATCGGGACGGGCCCGGGTCGGGTCACGGGTCTGGGTCGGGTGGCCGCCCGCCACCCCCCGCTACCCGTCGATCCCGCCGAAGGTCCGCACGAGGACGACCACGAGCAGGAGGTTCACGGTGATGCGCAAGAACCGACAGCAGGATGCCTTCGACCTCATCTTCGCCGAGCGCAGCCGGCAGATCGAATCTGAGGGTTGGACGCCGGAGCATGACGCCCGGCATCCTGTCGGCGAGTTGGCTCGGGCGGCGCGCTGCTACGCGATTCCGACGGAGCAGCGAGCGATGTTCAACGCAGGAGTTCCGTCCGGGTGGCCTTGGGAGCGACGGGACTGGAAGCCGACGCCGGACGATCGGGTGCGCGAGCTGGTGAAGGCCGGCGCGCTGTACGTGGCTGAGGCCGAGCGGATCAGGGCCGAGGTGCGGTCGATCGTGCACGCGATCGACGACCTGCGCGGCACCGACTCGTTCGCCGGGACCGGCCCGTCCCTGTGGACCCGTCTGTCGTACTGGCTGCGCCCGTACGACGCGATAGCCGACCGCCGGCGCTGGCGATGGCAGCGATCGAGCGGGTGCTTCCACCTGGTGCTGCCCGACGAGGAGCCAGTCGTGCGGGAGCCTCAGATTGCCCATCTCGTCCCGCAAGTCGAGACCACGGAGGACCGATGACCACCGCTCCCACTCCGACGCCATACACCGCCACCGGGCAGGCTGACCAGGCGCGCGCGCACCCGACGGTGGCCGGCCATTGCCCGATGGGCTGCGGCGCGACGCTGTTCCTGGGGAGCGGCGGCTACGTCACCTGCTCCTACATCGGCTGTCCCGAGCCGGACGCCGTCGCGACGTTGCTCGCGGACGGAGAGCCCGAGCACATCGTCGTGCTTGAGGCGACCACGTTCACCGTAAGGCACCCGCTGCGCGAGCGGCTGCGCGACGAGCTGATGGAGTGCGCGCTCCACGACTGGGTCGCCTCGCTCGACGGCCCGCCGCGCCAGCTCGGCCGATACCGCGTCGCGTGGCGCGGTACGCCAGCCGCCAGCACATGGAGCCGCGACACGCCGAACGGACCCCGATCTTGCTGACCGGCCGATCGGTGAGGGTGATCCGGTCGGTTACAAGCCCGGCGGTCGAGGGCTGGGTCGGTGGCTGCTGCGCGGGGGAGCTCGGATGAGCGCCTCGCACCTGGTGGGTGATCCGAAGGTGGTCGTCTCCCCGGACGCGAGCGAGACGCAGTGGCAGGGCGTCGTGGTGGGCGTGGGCAAGTTCTACGGCTGGGTGGTCTACCACACCTACGACTCGCGTCGCTCGCACGCGGGCTGGCCGGATCTGGTGCTGGCCGGGCATGGCCGGGTGCTGTTCGCGGAGCTCAAGGCCCGGACCGGTCGCCTGTCGAGGGCGCAGCGCATGTGGCTGGGGCTGCTGCGGGCGGCGGGGCTCGAGGTGGCGGTGTGGCGGCCGGCCGACCTGGATGACGTGGTGGCAGCGCTCGGGCCCCGTCAGCAACGACTCGTCTGGAGGTCCGAGTGAGCAACCGCCGGCGCCTGCATCGACCGCACCAGCCCAACCGGGTCGTGCGCCCGGTCGAGGGCGACTACGAGCTGGCCGTCATGCCGGGCGCTTGCCTGGACGGCGAGCCCGAGATGGCGGCGATGCGGAAGCAGACGCACGACGGCGTCATCGCGGCGGTGGAGGGCTTCGATTTGGACGCGATGCGCCGCGCTGGATGGAGGCGAGCATGACGACGACGGGCAGCCCGACGTGCGGCCGGTGCGACCGGCCGGTCGCCGATCAGGCGTACGTGTGCGCGACCTGCGCGGAGCTGCTCGCCGCGGCGCTCGCCGAGGTCCCCGTGGTGGCGACGGATCAGCGGCTGCTCCGCTCTGACGAGTCGGGGCCGGTCGCGCGCTACTGGACCGAGGCCCGGGAGGTGGACGGCGCGGGCCTGCCGGTGCCGCTGCGTCCCGGGGAGACCCTCGGCTCCGCGACCATGCCGTGGGAGGGTTCCCGCGGCGACGCCGGTGGTCTCGCGGCCGAGCTGGTCACCAGCTACGCCCGGCAGTCCCGCTCCGGTGGCGGGCAACCGGTGGGGAAGGCTGCGGAGCGGCCGGTGCCGTGGGACGACCGGGCATCGGCCGCCGGTGCGGTGCTGCGCAGCACCCTCGCGGTGTGGGCTCGCCTCGTGGCGGAGGAGCGCGGCGATGACGGTCTGGACTACTTCGACGAGCCGGCCAGCCTCGCCGGGTGGCTCCTCGACAGGGTGGAGTGGATTCGTCACCGCCCCGACGGGGCCGCCGCGGTGGATGAGCTGGTCCACGCCGTCGGCCTGGTCCGTCACGCCGTCGACCGCCGCGCCGACGCGTGGTACGCCGGTCGCTGCGGCGCCGAGGTCGAGGGCGACGAGGGCGAGCGCTGGTGCTGCCTCGCGGATCTGTACGTCCGGCACGGCGCGAAGCAGGTGACCTGCCGGCACTGCGGCAAGGAGTGGTCGGTGGAGGACCGCCGCAAGTGGCTGCTCGCCGCCGCGGAGGAGACCCTCTTGACCGGTCCGGAGATCGCCCGCGCGGTGACGGCGCTCGGGCAGCCGGTCAACGAGGATCTCATCCGGCAGTGGAAGCACCGGGGTCGGCTCGTGCCGCACGGCGCCGACGAGCGCGGCCGGTCGCTGTACCTCGTGGGCGACGTCGTCAACCTGCTGGTCGACGATGCGCGGGCGCTGGGTCAGCCGAGGTCCGAGGGGCGACACGCCGCGGCGTCTCGCTCCCGCTGATCGATCATGATCACTGCTACTGTCACGGTCAATTGCAGCGGCAGAGCTGTGTCCGCCAGCCCTCGTGCTGCGTCTGAGGACCACGGTGACGGCCCCGCTGAGCGGGTGAAGGTCATCGGCTCCCCGCCCCTCGATTCACCGGTTCGCCGTCAAGCAGCGCTTGACGGTGATCTTGCGTTCCCAGGCCCCAGCGGCTCGTCTGCTCGTTCGCCGGGTTTCCCGGCCGCTGCGCGGCTCTGCGCCCCGACGTCCGAGCTCGTGAAGGGACCAAGGTCGTGACCGCACCCTGCCTCGAGCAGGTGACCCTCGACCAGCGCGACTACCCGCTCGGCGCCCCCGTCGTCCTGACGGCCGTGGCCACCGACCCGGACGACCACGACGTCACCGTCGACCTGGTCGTGCACGACGCCGGGCTGACCGCCACGGTCGGCAACGTCGTCGCCCACGTGCACGACGACCTGGTCCTGTCGGTGCACAGCGACACCGCCGTCTTCGCGCCGCACGGCCTCAACCAGTGGACGGCCGTCGCTGCCACCGCGGGTCCGCTCGCGGTGACCGTGACGGTGCGGGACTCGCAGGGCAACGAGACCACCGCGACGGCCACCGCCACAGTGACCGCGCCGCCCGCCGCCCGCCCGTACGGCAACGTCTTCTCGGTGCAGCAGCAGGCAGGCGAGCGCTGGGAGACCGCCGCCGATCGGGCGGTCAAGGCCGGCGCGACCGGCCTGGACATCTACTTCACGCCCGGCGTCAAGCCGTCCTGGGACTCCCGCCTCGCCGGCTTCGCCGCCCTGCGCGGCGACGTCCCGCTCACCATCCAGGTCACGGTGCGCACCCACGACGACGCCGGCCTCCGCGACATCGTCGCGCACTGGCCGAAGGCGTGGCGCCTGCAGTACAACATCTGGCAGGAGGTCGACAAGCCCGCCAACGGCGTCATCGGCGACCCGACCAAGACCGCCGCGTACAAGGCCGACTACCACTCCGCCGCGGCCATCCTGCGCGCCGCCGGGTTCGAGCTGCCCTGGCTGGAGTTCACCGAGTGGTCGATCGACCCGGGCAACGCGAAGCGGCCCGACCTCACCACGTTGCTGCCCGCCGCCGCCGACTACCGAGGCATCCTCTGGTCCGCCCCGTCCTACGACGGCCGCGACCACGTCGACGTGCAGATCAAGGCCATCACCGACTGGATGGCCGCCCACGCGCCGGGCAAGCCGTGGGGCTGCATGATGACCTGCTTCACCATCCCCGCTACCGGCGCCACCGACGCGCAGAAGCAGATGCAGGCCGCGCAGGCGACGAAGTACTGGACCCGCACCCGCGCCGCCGGCGCGGACACCACCGGCTGGTTCAACTGGAACTACGGCGGGACCGGCGTCAACGGCAACTCCCGGTACGAGGACAACCCGTACCTCGCCAAGGCCCTCGCTGCCTTCCGAGCGACCGCGTGACCTGCATCGCCGCGCTCGTCCTCCCCGACCGCGCCGGCGTCGTCATGGCCGCCGACTCCGCTTCGACGTTCGACGGGCAGCTCGTCAGCGACGACACCCCGAAGATCCTGCGCAAGAAGGTGGGACGCACGGGCGGCGAGCTGCTCATCGGCATCGCCGGCCGCCACAGCCTCGCGCAGATCATCGCCCACGACCTCACCATCTCCGACTCACCGGACCCCGACGACGAGGCCGACTGCAACGCCTGGGCATTCCGCATCGCGGTCGCCGTCACGGATCTCGCGGTGGACGCTCGCCCTCCCCTCACGACCCACGACGGTTCCGTCGATGGTCGCGGGCTACTCGCCCACGGCGGACGACTGTGGGTCATCGGTGAGCTGATCGCCATGCCAGTGCGCGCCTATGCCGCGATCGGCTCGGGCGGGAACTACGCCCTCGGCGCCCTGCACGTGCTGGACGACCGGGGCCTGCTGCTCACCAACCCGACCCGCGCACTCGGGGAGGCCGTGGCCGCAGCGATCCGCTACGACACTGGCTGCTCCGGACACATCGTCATGGAGGCGCTCGTCCACGAGGCAGCGTGACCGTCAAGGTCTGCGCCGTCCCGGGCTGCCCGACCATCGTCACCGACGGCCACTCTCGCTGCCCCTCCTGCCGGGGGGAAGCCGACCGAGCCCGAGGCACGGCCCGCGAGCGAGGCTACGACCGCGAGCACGAGACGCGGTTCCGGCCCGGCGTGCTGGCCCGCAACCCGTACTGCGTCTGCCAGGCCGGCGACCATGGCCACCGCCCGGCGCTGTGCGGCAAGCCCAGCAAGCACGCCGACCATCACCCGCTCAGCCGTCGACAGCTGGTCGACGCCGGGCTCGACCCGAACGATCCGCAGCATGGCCGCGGGCTCTGCGGCTCCTGCCACTCCAAGGAGACGGCGAGGCACCAGCCCGGCGGATGGCACGGCAACTCCACGACCAGGGAGAGAACACGATGACGGACCAAACCCACGCCCGCCAGGCGCTGCCGTCCGAGCCTGACCGCCGAATCGCAGCCATCCACCTGGGCCGGCAGCCGCTTGCCTGGCTCCTCGGCCTTCCCGAAGACGTGCGGCTCGTCGCGACGTACGGCTCGGTAGATCCGCAGGGCGTCGTCGTTCTGGTGGAGAGCGAGCGCTTCGAAGCGGTACCCGCACATACTCAGGCCCCTCTGCATCCCGCCGCGTGGGCCGGCGAGATGGTCATGGTGAATGACAAGCCGTACTACCGGCTCAACTGGGACACCGAAGCGTGCACATCGTGCGGTCAATCGCTCGATTCAGCGCCGTGCAGCCGGAACCCCGCCACGGGGCAGAGCGGCCACACGTCCGGCGGCGGCTGCGGCAGCGCCGACGGTTAGTGATCACGGGGTGGGGGGTGACCCCCTGTCTGCCCACGGTTCAGGACCGACGGGGAGGCTCGAAAAAGGTCGGTCAGGTTCAGACGTTCCTCGCGCGCGCGCGCGAAGAGCCGGGACGCAAGGTCATCGGCTGAGGAGTTGATTCGCGGTGAAGGGTGGCGCGCGCCCGAACTCTGGCCCGCCTCCGGACCCGTCCGCGCTGCGCCGCGACCGGCCGTCGGACAAGGACGGCTGGCGGACCCTTCCTGCTGGGTGCGAGCGGCCCGTCCCTCGGTGGCCGCTGCAGTCCGACGTGTCCAACCGTGCGCGGCGAGCGGTCGCCGCGGAGACCGTCGACCAGCTCGAGGCGGACCTCGACGCGGCGTCGCCGCGGAACCGCCGCAAGCTCCAGACCGCGATCGGCGAGCTGCGCGAGAAGCTCACGGTGCTGGACTTCCTGATCGCCGAGCAGGACCGCATCGAGCGGGCGCTGTGGCGCGAGCTGTGGAAGTTGCCGCACGCCAACGCCTGGCACGAGCTGGCGTGGGTGCGCGACGTTGCCCAGTACGTCCGGCACAAGGCGCGCGCCGAGCTCGGCTCGCTCGACGACGCGAAGGAAGCGCGTCAGTGGTCGGACCGGCTCGGGCTGAATCCCGCGGCGTTCATGCGCCTGCGGTGGAAGGTGCGGGTCGAGTCGGCCCAACTGGTCTCGCTGCCCGCCGGCCCGCCGGCTGCCCCCCCGTCGTCCGGCCGCTCGTCGAGCCGCGGTCGCCTGAAGAGGACGGACGCCTCGCGTGGCTCGTCGGGCTGAGGCCGCAGTCGACGAGTACGTCGTCGACTTCCCGACGCTGTTCGTCGGCACCGACTGGGTCGAGGCGCACTGCGTCGTCCCCGACGGGTTCCACCGCGGCGACCCGCTCGCGCTGGGCGACTGGCAGCTGTGGTGCCTGCTCAACCACTACCGGGTGCGCCCCGACGCGGAGTGGCGGCCGGACAACCCGATGCGAGCGACGGCCTTCCACAATCGGCGGTCCCAGATCGTGGCGCCGCAGAAGGCCGGCAAGGCGCCGGTCACCGCTGGGCAGGTGTGCCTTGAGGGCGTGGGGCCGGCCCTGTTCGCCGGCTGGGCGCGTGGCAGCGAGCGCTACGACTGCCGGGACTGGGGCTGCGGCTGCGGCTGGGTGTACGAGTACGAGCCCGGCGAGCCGATGGGCATGCCGTGGCCGACGCCGCTGATCCAGATCACGGCGTTCTCGGAGGAGCAGTCGGGCAACATCTACGACGCGCTCAAGCCGATGATCGACCTGGGTCCGCTCGCCGAGCTCATCCCGAAGACCGGCGAGGAGTTCATCAGGCTCCCCGGCGGCGGCCGGATCGACGTGGTCACGTCGAGCGCGAAGTCTCGGCTGGGCCAGCGCGTGACGTTCGTGCCGCAGGACGAGACCGGCCTGTGGACCGAGCGCAACGGCATGGTGGGCGTCGCCGAGACGCAGCGCCGGGGCCTCGCCGGCATGGGTGGCCGGGCCAGCGAGACGACGAACGCCTGGGACCCCAGCGAGAACAGCGTCGCGCAGCGCACGGCGCAGTCGCGTCGACCTGACATCTTCCGCTTCCATCGCGTGCCGGCGGCGAACCTGAGCTACCGCAACAAGAAAGAGCGGCGGCAGATTCACCGGTACGTGTACGCCGGCTCGCCGTGGGTCGACCTCGAGGGGATCGAGGCCGAGGCGGCCGAGCTGCTGGAGACCGACCCGGAGCAGGCGGAGCGGTTCTTCGGCAACCGCAACGTCCGGGGCAAGGGCGGCTACATGCCCGAGGACGTGTGGGAGCGCACCGAGGCTGCTCCCCGCATCTCGGACGGCGCGCCGGTCGCCGGCGGGTTCGACGGGTCGGAGACCGACGACTGGACCGCCATCCGACTGGAGACCCGCGCCGGCCACCGGTTCACTCCCACCTACGGCCCGGACCGTCGGCCGACCATGTGGAACCCGGCCGAGTGGGGCGGGCGCATCCCGCGCGGCGAGGTCCGGGCGGCGGTAAGCGAGGTCTTCCGGCGGTACCGGGTGGCGCGGTTTTACCCAGACCCGCGCGAGTGGCACACCGAGATCGAGGAGTGGGCCGCCGAGCATGGTGAGCAGGTCGTGGTCCCCTGGGCGACGTACCGCGTCGTGCAGATGCACGCCGCGCTGGAGCGAGCTCTCACCGACCTGGTGACGGAGCGCTCGACCCACGACTCCTGCCCGATCGCCAGCGAGCACGTGCTGAACGCGCGGAAGCTCGCCAAGCCTGGCGAGCGGTACATCCTCGGCAAGCCGAGCCAGCACCAGAAGATCGACGCGTGCATGGCGGACGTGCTTGCGCACGAGGCGGCGGCCGACGCCCGCGCCGCCGGTTGGCCCGACGACGAGGGGGCCTCGAACCTGATTTACCTGGCCTGACCGGAAGGGGGCAACCCGCGTGGAGCTCGCGGACGCCGTCGCCCTCCGGGACAAGCTGTACCGCCGTCTGACCGGTGAGAAGGGCCAGGCCCGTCGGGTCGGTCGGCACCTCGACTACTTCCGCGGCAAGCACCCGCTGCGGATGGCCTCGCTGCAGTTCCAGCAGGCGTTCCAGTCGCGATACACGGGCTTCGCCGACAACTGGTGCGCCCCGGTCGCCCAGGCGCCGTCCGAGCGGATGAACTTCCTCGGCGTGCGGTTGCCGGATGCGGAGCAGCGCGACGTCGACGACGAGCTGCGCCGGGTCTGGACGGAGAACGACGCGGACGGCGGCTCGTCCGAGGCACTGCTGGTGATGCTGACCACTGGCAAGGCGTACGCCCTCGTGTGGAGCAACCCCGACGACGAGGACACGCCCCGGCTGACGTGGGAGCATCCGGCGCACTGCATCGTCGGCTACGACGCGGACACCGGACGGCCGGTCGCAGGGCTCAAGACCTGGCGGGACGAGAACACCGAGTTCGCGACGCTCTACGCGCCGGACGAGGTGTGGAAGTGGCAGCGCACGGCCCAGGTCGGCGGCCAGACGACCTCGGGGCTGTACGTCGTCGGCTCGGCCGCCAGCGGCGGGTGGGCGCCGCGGCAGCCGAAGACCGACGACAAGTGGCCGCTCGAGAACCCGATGGGCATGGTGGCGCTCGTCGAGCTGCGCAACATGACGTTGCTGGACGACGATCCGATCAGCGACATCGCGGGCGTCGAGGCGATGCAGGACGCGATCAACTTGGTCTGGGCGTACCTGTTCAACGCGCTGGACTTCGCGAGCCTGCCGCAGCGAGTCGTGCTGGGCACCGACGTCCCCGAGGTTCCCGTCCTGGACGACCAGGGGCAGGTCGTCGGTAAGCGCAAGCTCGACATCAAGCGGCTGATGCAGGACCGCATCCTGTGGCTCATCAACAAGGACGCGAAGATCGACTCCTGGTCGGCGGCGGACCTCGACCCGTTCTCGGCGGTCATCGAGCAAGCCGTCGAGCACGTCTCCGCGCAGACCCGCACCCCGCCGCATTACATGATCGGCAAGGTGCAGAACGTCAACGCGGAAGCGCTGACCGTTGCGGAGACGGGCCTGGTCGCAAAGACCGGGGAGCGGATCACCTACACCAACCGGCCGATGCGCCGCATCCACCAGCTGCTCGCGCTGGCCAAGGGCGACACCGACACCGCCGCGGCGATCGCGCGCGCCACGCTGGTGTGGGGCGACCCGCAGTACCGGTCGATCGCGCAGAAGACCGACGCGCTGGTCAAGCTCAAGGCGGCCGGGTTCCCGCTGGAGTGGCTCGCCGAGTGGTACGGCCTCCCGCCCGAGGAGGTCACCCGCGTGATGAACATGCTCCAGAGCCAGGCCAACCGGGTGGCCGGCGGCGACCTCGCCGCGCTGATCGCCGGCCCGAAGCCGCAGCCCGAGGACGGGCCGCCCGGGCCCGCCCCGATGCCGTAACCGACCATGGCCACGCTGACCGCGCGCGACGTCGCGCGCGAGCACTACCTGCGGCAGCAGGCCAACGCCCGCCGCACCGCCGACGCCGTGCAGGCCTGGTGGGGCGAGCTCGACCCGGCCGACCTCGACGCCTCGTGGTCGCGGGTCGGGCCCGGCGTGGCGCTGATTACGAGCGCGGGGCAGGCGCTCGCCGCCGGGCAGGCCGACGACTACACGGCTGCGGTCCTCGCCGCGCAGGGCGTCGACCCGGCGGCGGCCGGCCAGGTCGACCCGCTCGCGTTCTCCGGGACCGCTTCGGACGGGCGCCCGCTGGCGTCGCTGCTGTACGAGCCGGTCATCGCGGCCAAGGTCGCGATCGCGGGCGGCGCCGGGGTCGATGACGCGATGCTCGCCGGCCTCGCGTCGATGCTGCGGATCGTAGGCACGCAGGTGCAGGACGCCGGTCGCACCGCCGACGGCGTGGCCATCACCGCGCGCCGGCACGTCGGCGGCTACGTGCGGATGCTCGACCCCCCGTCCTGCGGCCGCTGCGCGATCCTGGCGGGCGCGTGGTACCGCTGGAACACCGGCTTCGACCGGCATCCGCACTGCGACTGCGTGCACGTCCCGGCGAACGAGGGCGCCGCCGGCGACCTGCGCACCGACCCACGCCGCTACTTCGACTCGCTGCATCCCGCAGACCAGGACCGCCTGTTCACCCAGGACGGCGCCCGGGCCATCCGGGACGGCGCCGACATCAACCGGGTCGTCAACGCGCGCCGCGGCATGACCGCTGCTGGGGACCGGCTGCTGACCCGCGAAGCGGCAGGCCGGCGGCTCCGGCTGATGCCCGAGCAGATCTACGCCGACGCCGCGGACCGCGACGACGCGATCCGGCTGCTCCACCGGTTCGGCTACCTCACCTGACCAGCGCCCGGCGCGCAAGGCGTCGAGCACCTATCCCGCAAGGGGAGAACACCATGCGCAGCGCCATCCGCAAGTACGTCAACCCTGCCAGCTCGATCGACGAAGTGACCTGCATCGGTGAGCGGGTCGAGACGGACGGTCGCCACTGGAATCTCTTCAGCGACGGCAGCCGCCTGCCCGTCATGGCCGGCGGGGCGCCGGACGACGACGAGGACGGCAAGGATGGCAAGGACGACGACGACGCCGACGGCGACGGCGACGGCAAGGACGACGACGACGCCGACGGCGACGGCAAGGACGACGACGACGCCGACGGCGACGGCAAGGACGACGACGGCAAGGACTGGAAGGCCGAAGCAGCCAAGTGGAAGCGCCTGAGCCGGCAGAACGAGCGTGCGGCGCGGCGCGCCCAGGCCGAGGCAGACCGTCTCAAGGGCGGCAAGAAGAAGCCGGCCAAGGACGGCAAGTCGCAGCAGCGGAACGACGATGACAGCGGCGCCGATGACGATGCCCCCGACGTCGAGCAGATCCGCGAGGAGGCGCGCCAGGAGGCGCTCGCCACCGCCGCCAAGGACAGAGCGCTCGACAAGGTCGAGGCCCGCGCCGCGGCGAAGTTCGAGGACCCGGAGGTCGCGGCCGCGTTGCTCCGCAACAAGGTCGACGACTTCGTCAACGGCACCGAGATCGACGTCGAGGCGATCGACGACGCGCTCGACGAGCTGCTCGAGAAGAAGCCCAGCCTCGCCAAGAGTGGCCGCAAGGGCGACGACGGCAAGGACGGCAAGGACGGTTCAGGCAAGCGTCCCCGGGGCTCCGCCGACGGCGGGGTCAAGGACGGCAAGCCGGCCCGTCCCGCCAGTCTGCACGACGCCGTCGCAGGACGGCTCAGCCCCAGCACGTAGGCCGCCCCAGCCGGGGCGACCCGCATCGGCCCCAGCGAGTAGGAGAACCCAGCGATGCCTGTCACCCTCGCGCAGGCGCAGTTGAACACCAACGATGACGTCAACTTCGCCGTCATCGACAACCTGCGCCGTTACAGCTGGCTGCTCGACCAGGTCGTCTTCGACGACACGGTCACCCCCGGCACCGGGGGTGCCAGCCTGACCTACGGCTACACCCGGCTGCTCGCCGCGCGCGGCGCGCAGTTCCGGGCGTTCAACGCCGAGTTCGTCCCTGCGCAGGCCTCCCGCGAGCGCAAGACCGTCGACCTCAAGCCGCTTGGCGGCTCGTTCCAGGTCGACCGGGCGCTCGCGCAGCTCGGCCCCGCCGTGACGAACGAGATCACGTTCCAGATGAGCCAGCTGCTCACCTCGACCCGCACGCGGTTCCAGGACGAGCTCATCAACGGCGACGTGGCGGTGGACGCCAACGGCTTCGACGGCCTCGACAAGAGCCTCGTGGGCCAGTCGACCGAGTACCTGCCGCTCGCGGAGGGCACGGCGACCGGCTTCCTCAACTGGACGGTGGGCTCGATCACCGACCAGACGAAGGCGCACGCGGCGCTCGACGCGCTCGACGACTTCCTGTCGCGGATCGTGCCGTCCAAGACGGGCGGCGGCGACCTGGGGGCCGCGGGGGCGCTGCCGGTCGGGGTCAAGGCGATCCTCGGCAACACCACGTCGATCACCCGCGTCCGGGCTCTCGCCCGCTGGGCGGCCATGTTCACCGCCCAGAAGGACGACCTCGGCCGCGAGATCGAGATGTACGGGTCGTGGGTGCTGATCGACCTCGGCGACAAGGACGACGGCAGCGGGCCGATCATCCCGATCGAGACCCGCGACCCCGACGCCGGCGGCGCCGGCGGCAACGTCACCGGCCTGACCGACCTGTACGCCGCGTCGTTCGGCCTGGACTCGCTGCACGGCGCCTCGCCGGCCGGCAGGGAGCTCGTCCAGACCTACATGCCGCCGATGGACCTCCCGGGCGCGGTGAAGACGGGCGAGATCGAGATGGGCCCGGTGGCCGGCGTGCTGCGCAACACGAAGTCCTGCGCCGTCCTGCGCAACGTCAAGGTCAAGTAGCCGGCCCGGCGCGCCTCCGCCCTCTTCGGGAGCGGAGGCGCGCCGCTCGCCCCCTCCACTCACCGCACCGGAAGGTGAACAGCCGTGAGCAGCAGCGTCAAGATCACTGCCCCCGTCAAGGGCTTCCAGGGCGAGGTCGCCGGCGTCGTGTTCAGCAAGGGCGTCGGCGAGGTCGACAGCGGCAACGCGGCCGCCCTCGCCTACTTCCGCCGCAAGGGCTACGGCATCGACGGCGACTCCGTCGCGCCGACGCCCACGCCCCAGGTCGACGCGGCCACCGCGCCGATCGGCGAGCCGGCGCCCACCCCCGCGGAGCCCGGCGCCCCGGTGCCGGACGACGCCTTCCAGCAGGTCCGGGAGGGCGTGCCGGTGGGCAGCGACATCGTGCCGCCCCCGCCGCCCTCCGGCGGCGGCATCGCGCAGCAGCCGCCCCCGGCCAGCTCGGCCACCCCGGCGGCCGGCTACGACCCGGCCGAGCACACCGTCGCCGAGGTGCAGAAGTACCTGGCGGACGCCACCGAGGACGAGCGGGCCCGGGTCCTCTCGGCCGAGAAGAGCGGCAAGGCCCGCAAGCAGCTCGTCGGCGAGTAGGGCCCACCGGGGGCTGCACCCGCTGAGCATCGAGGGAGGCCGTCGTGGCGCTCGACCCGCTTGCCACGACGGCCGACCTCTCCGCCCGCGGCATCGACATCAGCAACGAGGCGCGCTCGCTCGCCGCGCTGGCCGCGGCCTCCGCCGCGGTGCGGGACGCCGCCAAATGCCCGATCACCCGGGCGACGTCCACCGTCCGCATCCCCGGCCTCGGCGAGGAGTGGCTCACCCTGCCCGGCGGGCCGGTCCGGGCCATCGCCTGGGTGTCGATCGACGACTCCCCGGTCGGTGACTACCGGCAGGTCGGCGACCAGCTGTGGCGCTACGGCGGCTGGCAGGGCGGCCTGTTCCCGATCGGGGACATCACCCGCGCCTACTACGACGCTCGCACGCTCGGCGGGGGGCTGCCCGCCCCTCCGGCGATAGTGACCGTCACCTACGACCACGGCCTGGACGAGTGCCCCGCCGACGTCATCGACCTCGTCTGCTCCCTTGCCGCCGCATCGATGAGCGCCCAGTACGGCGACCACAACGCCACCCAGGTCCGCATCGACGACTACGCCGAGACCCGCCGCGCCGACATCGTCTCTCCGGTCACGCTGCCCGAGGCGACCCGCGACTGGCTGCGCCGCCGGTTCAACGCCGGCGGGGTCGACGTCGTGGAGATGCAGACGTGAGCGCCGCCGCGGCCACCCTGCGCGGCCGGCGCCTCGCCGAGAGCCTGATGGTCGACAAGTGCGTCGTGAAGCGGCAGTCAGGCACCGAGTACGACCCTTCCACGCGGAAGAACGTGCCGACCTACACGACGGTCTACGACGACCCGGACGAGGCCGGGGCGGGTGCGAAGTGCCAAGTGCAGGCGCAGACGCAGCGGCCACGCGACCTCGAGGCCGGCGAGCGGCTGGTCATCGAGAAGGCGCACGTCGTCAAGCTGCCCATCACCGCCCTGGGCGTCAGCGTCGGCGACATCGTCACCATGACCGCGGTCGACTCGGTGACCGGCGACCCCGAGCTGGTGGGCCGGAAGCTGGTCGTCCGCGACGTCCTCGCCAAGACCTACGCCACCGCCCGGCGGCTCACGTGCGAGGAGCAGTCGTGACCACCGTCTCGTGGGACGCCTCTGAGCTGAACAAGCTGGCCGCTGACCTCGGCCGGGTCGGGCCGCGCAGCGGCGCCGCCGCGTACGTCGCAGTCAAGGCCAGCGCGGCCCACGTCAAGGACGACGCGGCCGCGATCGCGCGGGGCATCGGCCCGCACGTCAGGCAGTACCCGGCCAGCATCGGGTTCGACGTCCACGGCACCCCGGGCGACGTGCTGCGCACCGGCGTCATTGAGGCGGAGATCGGCCCGGACAAGGACAAGCCGCAGGGCGCGCTGGGCAACATCCTCGAGTACGGCACCAGCAACAACGCCCCCGACGCGCACCTTGGCCCGTCCCTGGACCGCGAGGGGCCCGAGTTCGAGCGGGCCACCGCCGACGCCGTCGGGCGGTGGTGGTGACCGACAACCCGTACGCCGACTGGCTGCTCGCCCGGGCCGCCACGGTGCAGCCTCCGCTCGACCTGCACGACGGCAAGGTCGCATCGGGCGCATCGCTGCCCTACGGCGTGCTGCACGTCGACCTCGGCATGCCCGGCGAGTTCCTGTCGCTCACCATGCGCACCGAGCGGATGGACGTCACCGCGCAGATCACCGCCGTCGGGGAGGACCGCAACCAGGTCGACGCGGTCCGGGCCGCGCTGCGCGCCGTCCTGCTCGACGTCGCCCCCGACATCGAAGGCCGCGACTGCTGGCCGATCCGGCTGCATGACTCCCAGCCGGCGCGCCGCGACGACGACGTGCAGCCCTCCGTGATGTACGGCGTTGACATCTACCGCCTCTCGTCCGTCCCCGCCTGAGCGAGGAGCTTCCGCCATGGCACGCACCGAGTTCGTCACTCTCGTCCACGACGTCACCGGCGGTCGCGCCGACTTCCCGGTGCAAGCGGTGCCGCTGTGGAAGGAAAAGGGCTGGGCGCCCGCCACGGACGCGCCGCCCCCGGACCCCGCCCTGTTCGACCCCGCCCTGTTCGACCCCGCCCGCTACAGCGTGGCCGAGGTGCAGGCCTACCTGGAGTCGGCGAGCGACGAGGAGCGGCAGCGCGTCATCGCTGCCGAGCGCGCCGGTCAGAAGCGCAAGACCATCCTCGGCGAGTAACCGCGGCATCTTCTCCGGCGATCGCCCGGCCCCCCATCCCGACCCCTCGCAGGGAGTGGAACCATGGCTCACGTCCTCGTCGACGGCAACACCCGGGTCGACTGGGTGCCGACCATCGCGAACCTCGGCGCGCCCACCGTGGCGGAGCTCACCGCCGGCATGAACCTCTCGCACATCCTCACTGCGGACGGCTTGCAGGGCTTCCAGCCCGACACCGCGGCGGTCGACACGAGCGCGCTCGCGTCCACGTTCAACACCGCTGCGCCGGGCAGGGCGTCGTTCAGCGGCCAAGCGCTGCGGCTGAAGAAGCAGCCCGGCAGCGACACCACGTTCACGACGCTGGTGCGCGGCACGACCGGGTTCATCGTCATCCGCCGCGGCGTCGACGCCGACACCGCCTACGCGGCGGCGAACAAGGTGGCCGTCTACCCATCGCAATGCGGCACCCGCAAGGATCTCGACCCGGAGGCGAACTCGGTGCAGCGCTACGACGTGCCGGTGTTCCTCACCGACGAGCCGAAGCTGGACGCCGTCGTCGCGGCCTGACGCTCCTCATAGACCGCGGGGCTCCGGTTTCCTGGCCGGCCGGAGCCCCGCGCACGGCCAGAGAGCCAGGAGACCAGGAGACACACACACCCATGACGCAGCCCGACCTCGACCTCGACGCGCTCCTGAACGAAGCGGCCCTCCCGACGACCACCGTCCCGATCTGCCTGCGCGGGGACCTGCAAGCCCGCTTCGAGCTCGCGGAGCGGCAGCTCGCCGACGGGCAGCGCCAGGGCGGCAGTGACAGCCTCGCCAGCGGCGCCGACGCTCGGCGCATCGCTGAGCAGATCGAGGCCCTCAGCGGCGAGATGACGGCCGCGACGGTGACCTTCACGCTCCGCGCCATGCCGCGGCCTGACTGGCGCGCGTTCGTCGCGAAGCACCCGCCGCGCGACGGCGTCAAGGAGGACGCGGCCCTCGGGCTCAACAACGACACGTTCTGGGACGCGCTGATCCGCGACTCGGTCATCGATCCGCAGCTGGACGACGCCCGGTGGGCGAAGCTCGCCCCGGTACTCACCGACGGGCAGTACGACCGGCTCACCGACGCGGCCTGGGCGTTGAACCGCCGTGATGTCGTCCCCCCTCGCTCACGCGCCGCATCCGCCGTGATAGCGGCCTACGCCGAGAGCTCGCAGCAGCCCGCGCCTGGGGGGTGAGCCCCCGCCGGTTCGCCGGCTGGGAGCCCCGCACCGTCACGACCTACCACTACGACGAGCAGGGCTGCCTGCTTCGGTCGGTCACGGCCGTGGAGCCGGAGTGGGACGCCGAGCAGCAGCAGACCGCTCTGGCCCTCGCGGAGGTGGAGGCGGACGAGTGCCCGGGTTGCGGCGAGCCGCTGTCCGAGTCCATGGCCGCCGACTCGGATGGCCGCTACGACGCCGAGAGCGCGGGCCGCTGCCACGCCTGCGACGCGATCGCGATCGCCGCCGAGGCGCACACGAACGCGCCCCGGCCCTGGCTGCGGCGCTGGCGCGTCAAGAGGCGCTGATCGCGATCACCGGAGGGAGACGGCGTGGCCGTTCGCACCGTTTCCGTCCGGCTGCGCGCCGAGGTCGGCGACTACATGGCGAAGCTCGGGGCCGCCTCGAAAGCCACGAGCGACTTCGCCGGCAAGGTGCAGAAGGACGCCGTCAAGCACAAGCAGGCCTGGACCGAGGTCGGGCACGGGCTCGAGGTGGGCGGCGCGCTGATGGCCGTCGGCGTCGGCCTCGCCGTGAAGTCGATGATGGACTTCGACGCGCAGATGTCGCAGGTCCAGACCCTCTCCCACGCCACCGCCGACGAGATGCACCAGCTGCGCGACGCGGCGCTGCACCTCGGGCAGGGGATCGGCTTCTCCGCCAAGGAGACCGCCGAGGCGGAGACGGAGCTGGTCAAGGCCGGCGTGTCCGTCAAGGACATCATGGGCGGCGCCCTGAAGGGGGCGCTCGACCTCGCGGCGGCCGGTCAGGTCGATGTCGCGGACGCCACCGAGACCGCGGCGATCGCGATGACCCAGTTCAAGCTGGCCGGCAAGGACGTGCCACACATCGCCGATCTGCTCGCCGCCGGAGCGGACAAGGCGCTCGGCGGCGTCGGGGACCTGTCCTATGCGCTGAAGTCCGGCGGCCTTGTCGCCGCGCAGTTCGGGCTGTCGATCGAGGACACCGTCGGCACCCTGGCCGCGTTCGCGCAAGCCGGCCTGCTCGGCTCGAGCGCCGGCACCACGATGCGGCAGATGCTCCTCCAGCTGACCAGCCCCAGCCAGCAGGCCGCCGGGCTGATGCAGCAGCTCGGGCTGCACACCTACGACACGGCCGGGAAGTTCGTCGGGATCACCAAGCTCGCCGGGCAGCTCCACGACAAGCTCAGTGGCCTGACCCAGGCGGAGCGGGACAACGCCCTCGCGGTCATCTTCGGCGCCCACGCCATCCAGGGCGCGAACGTCCTCTACCAGGAGGGCGCGGCGGGGATCGCGGGCTGGATTCGCAACGTCAACGACGCAGGGTTCGCCGCGCACCAGGCCGCCGGGAAGATGGACAACCTCAAGGGCGACCTGAGCAAGCTGCGCGCCGCGTTCGAGAACGACCTGATCGAGAGCGGGTCGGGGGCGAACGGGGCCCTGCGCGAGATCACCCGATCGGGGACCACGGCGCTGCACGTGTTCGGCGAGATGCCGGCGCTGGTGCAGCATGCGGCGCTCGGCCTCGGCGCTGCGACCGCGGCGACCGCTCTGCTCGGCGGCGCCGTCATCACCGCGATTCCCAGGATCGTCGCGTTCAACAAGTCGCTCGAGGAGATGGGCATCGCCGGGCGCATCTCGGCGGCCGGGATCGGCAAAGTGGGCCTCGCGATAGGTGTCGTGACCGCGACGGTCGCTGCCGCCGACGTCGGGTCCACCGCCTTCCGGAAGTGGATCGGCGACACCGTCAAGGACGGCCCGAAGGCCGCCGCGACCCTGGAGCAGATCGCCCGGTCCGGCAAGGTCACCGACTCGGCGATGGACGACCTCGGCGCCCACGCGACGAGCCTGCACGACGCCCTGCACTCCGTGTTCGACCGCTCCGCATGGGAGAACATCACCGCAGGCCTGAACAAGATCGGCAGCCTCGGCGGGGCGCTGCCCTGGGGAGACGACCAGGTCAACGCCGCGCGCCGGTTCTTCAAGAGCATCGACGCCGGGCTCGCCGAGCTCGTCTCCGACGGCAAGACCCGAGAGGCCGCGGCCGCCTTCGCCACCATCTCCGACCAGGCGAAGAAGCAGGGCGTCACCATGGGGCAGCTGATGAGCCAGCTGCCGATGTACGCCGCCGCCGTGAAAGGGGCCGGCGAGCAGCAGAAGGCGCTCGGCGACGCCACCGGCGGGGCCAACCAGCAGCTCCAGGAACAGGCCAAGGCGCTCGGCGACGTCGAGGACCGGCTCAAGGAGCTCGGTCAGCTCGCGGTCGACGCGACCAAGGCGGAGATCGACTACCAGGCTGCCATCGACGACGCGACGAAGGCGATCAAGGACAACGGCGCGAAGCTGACCTTGCACCACGGCCAGCTCGTCGTGAACAGCGCCGCGCAGCGCAACCTCGCGCAGGCGCTCATCGCCGTCCGCGACAACGCCCACCAGGTCACCAAGTCGATGCTCGACCAGCGGCGTCCGGCGGACGAGATCATCGCCCGGGCCCGCGACGCCTACCGGTCCTTCATCGGCCTCGCCACCCAGATGGGTCTCACCCGCGGGCAGGCCCGCAACCTCGCCCACCAGTTCGGGCTGTTCCCCGCCGACGTCAAGACCCAGGTCGAGACCCCCGGCCTCGGCCTGGCCCTGGACGGCGTCAGCCGGCTGCGCGCCGCGCTCATCAACCTGCCCAACCACAAGGACGTCGCGATCCGGGTCACCCAGTACGGCGACGTGCGGCAGGGCGTCGTGCGCGGCCACCGCGCCGGCGGCGGCGACGTCGAGGGCGGCTCCACCTACCTGGTGGGCGAGCGCGGCCCAGAGCTGTTCACCGCCCCGTCCTCCGGCCGGATCATCGCGAACGACCGGCTCCGGCTGGCGCCGTTCGACCCGGGCCGGCACGCCCCCGCCGGCATGGGCGGCGACTATGGGCAGCTCGTGGCGGCGCTCGGCCCGCACCTGAAGGGCACCCAGGTCACCGTCCCGACGCAGATCATCGGCGACCCCAGCTCGACGCAGACCGCCCTGTGGGCGCACGACGCGGCCCACGCCCTCCGCTCAGCATTGGGGTGAGCCATGCCGATCCCCGGCGTCGTCGCTCCACCCCAGCCGGGCATCCGCCCCGCCGGCCCGCTGGCCGGCATGCAGGTCGTCATCGACTCGCTCACCCTCAACGCGATCGACCCCGACGGCGTCGCCTGGTCCGTCGCTGACCTGGACGGCTGGTGGGGCGCGGACACGACCGGCGACTCGGTGCCGCGGCCGAACGCGCACGGCGCTTGGGACGCACCTCGGTACTTCGCCGCAAAGGCCATCACGATGCTCGGCGGGGCGATCGTCGCGCCCACCCCGGAGGCGCTCGAGGCGGCGCGCGCGACCCTGTCGCGCTCGATCCCGGTCGACCGGCTCGTCACGCTGACCGTCGCTGAGCCCACCCCGAAGCGAGCCCAGGTCAAGCGGATCGGCCGGCTCGCCGTCCGGTTGGAGACGGACCGGATCGCGACGTGGTCGTGCGTCGTCGAGGCGCCCGACCCGCGCCGCTACGCCACCGTCGCGCAGACGGTGCGCACGACCCTGCCGGACCCGCACGGCGGCGGGGCGCTCGTGCCGTGGACGGTCCCGCTGGTGCTCGGCGAGCGGTCGCCCGCCGGGTTCCTCACTGTGACCAATGAGGGGGACATCGACGCCCCCTGGACCGCCGTCGGGACGGGCCCGATCGACGCGGGCTGGGCGATCCGGCTCGGGGAGCGGTACGTCGCGTTCGACTTCGCGGTCCCGCCCGGCCGGCAGGCAGCCATCGACGCCCTCAACGGACTCGTCACCGTCGACGGCGCCGAGTACGAGGGCCGCGTCGCCCGCGGCTCCACCTGGTTCTTCATCCCGCCCGGCGTCTCGCAGCTGGCCGTCACCGGCACCGGCAGCGGGCGCGTCGACCTGACCGCGGCCAGCGCCTGGAGTTGACCTGATGGCGAGTCCGACCAACGTCAACGGCGGGATACTCGACGGCGCCAGCAACGACGGCGCGTCGCTGCGCGCGATCCTGACCGCCCTCGTCGCGCGCCTGGCCAGCGGGCAGCGCGCCGGCGTCGTGTGGGGCAAGGACAGCCCGTTGCAGGTGTTCGTCGACGGCGCCGACCTCGGCATGTGGGTCAAGGTGCGGCCCGGCGCGGCGATCCTGCCGGCGAGCTACATCGTCGCCGCGACCGCGACGGCGAAGGTGCTGCTCGACGCGGCGAACGGCAGCTTTCCGCGCACCGACCTCATCGTCGCCGAGCCGAACGACACCGGCAACGCGACCGGGTCGATGCGGCTGCGCGCGGTGACCGGATCGCCGGCGGCCTCGCCGACGCCACCGGCGACCCCGGCCGGCGCTCTCGCGCTGGGCACCGTCACCGTCCCCGCCGCCGCGCCGAGCATC
Organism: Frankiaceae bacterium; assembly: GCA_045807125.1. Lineage (GTDB taxonomy): Bacteria > Actinomycetota > Actinomycetes > JAWWOL01 > JAWWOL01 > JBJMHZ01. The sequence continues at coordinate 180,841 of JBJMHZ010000042.1, read as the reverse complement.
TCCAGCGCCGGGTCGGACCTGCGGGTGTACACGACCGCCGTGGGTGGCCTGCTCGTGGTGACCTCCAACGATCTGCCCGCCGCAGCGGACGGTCCGCTGCTCGTCTTCGAGCCCGACACCGGCGCGCTGCTGTTCTCCGACGGCACGGCCTGGAAGTACCTGCTGAACGCGCCGGAGACGGCCATTGCCGCGGTCGCCAGCGGCTTCCAGATCACCCGTACGCTCCGGGTGTCCAAGCAGGCCGGCATGGTCCGGCTTCGTGGCGCGGTGGGGCCGACGAGCGGCAACTTCGCCACCGGCGTGACGATCGAGCTGGGGCCGGGCGGGGGCGCGCTCGTCCCGTCCGGGTTCCGGCCGATCGCCACCATCGAAAAGCCCGTCGCCATGCAGTTCGGTGGCGGCCCACCGCTCGGCCGCCTCACGATCAACGGCGACGGCACCGTCGAGCTGCGCGTCGCAGCCGGCACCACCTCGAACGCGGCGTACCTCGACATCGAGTGGCCGGCGCTGTGACCATCGCCCGGTCGAGCGAGACGACGGCCGGCATCCCGGCGCTGCGCGACGCGACGCCGTACCCATGGACGTTCGCGCTGGTCGACCTGCTGAGCGGCCGGCCGTACGACCGGGGGCTGCCGATCACCGTCGACAGATTCGGGGACCTCATCTCGGACACCTCGTCGCAGCTGTCCGCCAGCGTGGACGTGCGGGCCCGTGAGGTGCGGGACCGGGCAGCGATCCGGGCGCTCATCACCGCCATCACTGCTCCCGGCGCGACGATCGCGCCGTTCGTGATCGTCATCGAGGGCCCCGGCAACCCCCTCGCTGCGTACGCGCTCGCCTCCGCCAGCCTGTCCGCGTCCGGGGCGCTGACGCTGACCGGCACGGCGATCGGGTCCGTCCTCGCCTTCCGTGAGGTGTGGGACGACCTCAGCTTCCTGGAGGTCGACCAGTTCGTCATAGCCCGGGACCTGGTCGCGTATGCGCAGGGGCAGCCGACCACGCAGGGCAAGACCCTCGGGCAGGGGCTCACCGCGGCGATCCCCGCGGCGGCGCTGCCGCTCGGCATCACCGTGGACACGGTCGCATCGGGGGTCGCCAGGACCAAGACGTACGCCGGCGCGGACTCCGCCGACGTCGCGACGTTGCTGGATGACCTCGCCGGCCTCGACGACGGGATCGACTACGCGTTCGACGTCGTGTGGGACGCTGAGGCCGGCCGGTACGCCTTCCCGCTGCGGCTCGGCCACCCCGCGCTCGGCCGCTCGTTCGAGCAGACCGGGCTGCAGTTCGTCGCGAACCTCACCAACGGGAACGTCCTCGACTGGCAGCTCGCCACCGGCGCCCGTTCCGAGGGCGGCAACGTGATCCGGGAGGCGGGGCAGGGCTCCGGCGGCGCCTCGAGCGACGACACCGGCCAGCTGTTCTCGTCGCCGGCCGTCGCGGTCCAGCCCGGCGCCCCGGTGATGATGCGCACCGTTGCCCGCACCGAGGAGGCCGACCCGACCAACCTCGCCGACTACGCCGCTGCGGACCTGGCCGCGCTCGCCGGCGACGCCAAGACGTTCGGCGCCACCATCCGCGGCGACGCGTGGCCGCTCCTCGGCAACTGGAACCGCGGCGACGAGGCGCTGTTCACCATCGAGGACGCCCCCGGCCGCGTCGAGCTCATCGCCCGCATCGTCGGCTGGGAGGTTCGCGGCAACCAGATCGACCTCACGCTTCAACTCCCCGGGAGCTGACCAGGTGCCCAGGTATCGCCAGCCCGTCCGCAAGGACCGCTACGGCAATCCCGACGTCATCGACCTCATCGCCCGCCACATCAAGGCGGTCAAGCGCGAGGTCCGCCGACCCAACCGCATCGGCGAGGGCATGGCGGCCGGCCGCGGCGACAACGGTGGCTCGCTCGTCGTGGTGGGCAGACTGGGCAACGGCCGCCGTGGGCATCAGGTCAACCGTCTCGACGGGTCGACGGCGTTCGCCGCGTACGACGCTCCGGACGGCAACGGGTTCGTCGGCATCTACGACAAGGCCGGCCAGTACATCATCACGGATGACGCCCGGAGCGGGCGTGGCATCGCACGTCCCTACATCCCCATCGCGATGGGACTCATCGTCCCGCCGCTCGCGGGGGGACCGGCCATTACGAGCTCGACCGATTGGGTGTCGCTGCTCCGCGGAAATGTCCCTATGCAGCATCCAGTTCTTAAGGGCGAGGTCGGCGTACAGACGGCCGCTGGTGTCACGGCCGAGTACCGGCTCGCGCTTGACGGCGTGCAGATTGGCGACGCGGTGTCCGTCGCTCCAAACACCTGGGGCTACCTCGAGGTGCTTGCGGCAACCGCATTCGCTGGTCCCTACACCGAGTTCCACATCGTCACGGTCGATGCTCGCATCACCGGTGGCGCGGGCAACGCCGGGGCTGCCCCGATCTCGCTGTACGGGGTTGAGAGTTCCTGGCTCGGTTCGTAGCGCAGCCTACGGGCAGGGGATCTCGTTGCCTTTGTCGTCGTGGCAGTGCTTGATGTCCGTGGGCCCAGGGTTGATCGCACTTGGCTGACTCTGCGGCTGCTCCGTAGCGGTCGGCTGCGCCTGGGTGGTCGTCTCGACAGCAGCCGGTCCGGTGGTCGTGGGGTCGCTCACGGGTGCCTCCGTCGTGGCCGTCGGGTCCGAGGCCGGCGCGCTGGTGGCCGGGTCCGTGCTCGACGGTACGTCGGTCGGACTCGCGGTGGCGGTGTCCGTCGGCACAGCGGATGGCGTGTCGCTGGCGCTGGCCGAGGGTTCGACGTTCGTGACGGTGGTGAGCCGGTCGGGCGCGGGGTCGTTGTGGCCGACGGTCACCGCTGTGGCGGTGCCGCCCCCGATGAGGGCGGCGGCGAGCCCGGCGGCGGCGACGGCAGTGCGGCGGTTCATGCGGGCCTTTCCCGTGTCGGTGCTTGACATCGACTAGTAGTAGAGCACGTTTCCGACCGCGTGATACAGCGTCCAGCGGATCTACCCGGGGCGAAGTCGGGCCTGTGACGCCACCACGGCCGATCGGAGAAACAGATGCAGATCAGGGCGCCCTACCGGAGCATTGCGCGATGGCGAACCCACCGCTCGACTCGTTGCTCGCGATCGGCAGGCCGTCGACGTCGATCTCACACGTGATCGTGCCGGACTCCCCAGTGTTCTGCGCGGCCACGTAGACGAACGCCCCATGCGAGACCACGAAGGTAAGGCCCTCGTCACCGCTCTGCGCCCGGAGGGGAACGGCAACGCCGTTCTGCTGAGATGACCCGCTCTGCGTCTGCATGGTGAGGTCGGCGCTCGTTGCCGTGCCCCCGACCTTGTACGTCACACGGGCGGTTCCCGCGACGCCGGAACTGCCGAGGTCGGAACTGCAGGCGGCGGGTAGTAGGACGCCGCCAGCCGCGAGGCCCGCGATAACGAGGCGCTGAGAGGGCCGGAATACGACGGGAACTGACCCGCCGGCGCCTCTGATATCTCGCACGGTGACTTACCTCTCATCGGGTGGGTGAGTCGGCCCCACTGCTGCTTGTTGCAGTCGCTCGGCGATGCCACTCGGTAGTAGAGCACGTTTCCGGCCGGTTGATACAGCGTCCAGCGATATTTGGGAGGTGGTCTGTGGCGATCCCGTTCCAGACCACCCCGGCTGACTATGTCGCCGACGTGGACGGCGACCCGATCTCGGGCGCGACAGTGTCGTTCTGGACTGACCGTGCCGGCGGCACGCAGGTGGTCCAGAAGCTCGCCCTGCTCGGCACCACGGACCCGGTGGACACGGTGCCGGCGGACCTGCGGGGGCAGGTGCCGCCGCTGGTGGACCTGACCGACACCCTGCTGGATGGGGTGTGGGCGGACGGCACCGCGGACGGGTCGATGTCGGGGTTCCGGACGCTGCTGCTGCCGACGGACACGGCCCGCCGGCTGGCCGGCCAGGACGCCCGGATCTCGACGCTGGAGTCGGCGATCGCGGCCCTGCAGAGCGGCGCATCGTCGGCCGACGTCGCCGCCCTGTCGGCGCAGGTGTCGGCGCTGGCTACGCAGGTGGCTGACGCGCAGGCGGACCTGGCGAGCTTCAAGGACCAGGTGCCGTCGCTCGAGGAGCTGGTCTTTGCGTTCCCGTTGTCGGCGGAGAGCGACGGCGCCACGGCGACGTTCCTGACCCGCTACGTGGCGGTGCCGATGGGGTGGCAGATCCTCTCGGTCGCCATCACCTGGAAGACGTTCGCGTTGACGCCGGACGCGTCGAACTACTGGACGGTCAACGCGCGGCGGCTCCGGGCCGGGTCGGGAGTCACCCTCGCGCAGCGGTCGACGCAGTCGGGTGGCGGGCCGCTGTCGAACGGCCCGATCGTGGCGGGGCAGCCGTGGACGTTCGACGCCGCGGTGTGGTCGGACCGCTCCTACCAGGCCGGGGACTGCTTCTACCTGCAGTTCCAGCCGTCCGGTGCGCCGGCCGCGATGTCGACGGTCGCGACCGTGACGATCCGCTACCAGCCCACCTGACGACTCCGCGCGCGGGCCGCGCAAACCGTGACACGACCGCGACGAGAGGCGAGCCATCGTGGGCGACTTCGTGTTCAACATCGCCAAGGGGAAGGCCCGCTGGTACCTGGAGCAGGCCGGCGTCGGCAACCAGGCGATCATCGTCATCCCGCTCGAGGCGGCCGGGCTCGAGGCCGACGGGACGCTCAAGGACTACGCCAACGTCTCCGCGCTGCTCGCCGGCACCTCGAACGCGCAGACCACGATGGGCCGCAAGACCATCACGACGCCCGGAACGGTCACGGTCGACAACGTGAACGACCGGGTTGACACCGACGTGCCCGACCAGACGTGGGCGGCGGCGACCGGTAACGCGGTCGGGAAGTTGATCCTCGCCTACGACCCGGACACCACGACCGGCACCGACACGACGCTGGTGCCGGTGATCGCGCTGGACTTCGTGGCCACGCCGGACGGCACCAACATCCTCTGGTCGCCGAACGCGGCCGGCGTCTACCGGGCGCAGTGACCCGATGCCGCTGGCTCGGTTCCAGGAGTCGCCGCCGACGCTGCCTGACCGGCCCCGCTACATGGGCCCGGCGATCCTCGGCATCAACAACGAGAGCACGTGGGCCGCGGGCTCCCCCTCATGGGCGACGATGGCCGCCGATGTGCAGGCGGCCGGCGGCAAGGTCACCGGGCACCGCATCTACGCCCGCGACAACGACACGAGCTATAAGCTGCTCGACCCTGACATCGCCGCGCGGCACAACGCCGGCGCGGCGGCCGTCACGTCGCTGCGGATGAACGCGCACGACTGGGCGACGTACAAGTCGGGCAACGCGACGACGAACGGGATCGTCGACGCGATGTTCGATGCGCTCATGGCGCTGGACTACACGACGCCGGGTCACGCGCCGTTCAGCTTCGTGTGCTTCGACCCGGAGATGCCGCGGCTCGGCACGCCGTGGGGCGGCACCCACGGCACCCCGGCCGAGTGGAAGCTCATGAACAACTTCCTGTACGAGCGGCTGCGCAGTCGGGGCGCCGGCAACGAGCGGGTCCTGGTCGCCTTCTGCGTGCACCACTTCGCGCTGACCCGCAACTCGACGAAGAGCGGGGCCGTCGCGCTCGGCTCGGCGGCGTGCGCCGCGAGCGACTACTTCGACGCTGACGTAGACGAGCACACGGACGTCCACGGCCCGGATCTCTACAACAAGAGCGTCGACAACCGCAACGTCAGCCCCAGCCCCGCCGTCCCCGACTGGTCGCTGCCGTCCGCGCTGTGCGACGACTACGACACCTGGATGGGCAACGTCGGCGCCGACCTGGCCAAGCAGCGGTGCTGCATCGAGGGCGACTTCGGCGAGACCGGGTTCACGAAGTACGGCGACACGGGACAGGCGACCTCGAGCTGGCCGACCTCCCGGGCCCACGACTCCACGCTGGGCACCAGCAAGCAGGCGCTCTTCAACGACCTCCCCAACGTCGTCGCGCGCCCGCCGTGGCTCGGCTGGTGCTACTGGAACGACGATGAGCGGTTCGACTCCACGACCCGGGCGAAGACCGGGTTCCTGTCCGCGGCCGCGGCGCTGGCGGGGGTGACGAAGTCGTGACGACGTTCTGCGACTTCGAGGGCTTCGCGAACGGGTCGCTGCTGTCCGCGCCGTACGACGCGGTGAACGGCACGGCCGCGAACGCCACGCACTCGAGCGCGTGGAAGAACACCGGCACGATGGGTGGCCGGTTCGTCGGCGCATCCGGCGTCACCTGCTGGGTGGTCGACAACTTCGCCGCAGCCTCCACGTACAGCCGGCGAGTTTACTTCCCGATACCGTCCAACCCGAGTACCTCGACGGTGATCGGACAGCTGCTGAACGGCGCCGCGCACGTCCTGTCGTTGACCCACCAGGGCACGACGAACCAGCTGAAGTTCCAGGACTCGGCGGACGTGCAGATCGGCAGCCGCACCACGATCGCGGCCGGCACCCGCGTCCGCGCGGAGTGGATCGTCAACGGGTCGACGGCGACGGGCCGGCTGTGGTGGGACGGCGGCGCTGGCGGGGCGCGCGGCGCTGACTCGACCGGCACCCCAGACCTCGAGGTCATCAAGACCGCCAACGGCCAATCGCAGGTGACCGCGTTCGCTCTCGGCGTCACCAGCAACCCGGGGTCGGCTTACGAGCTCGACGTCGACGACGACGCCTTCGCCTTGACCGCCGCCGGGGTCGGCCCGGCGAGCGTCGGCACCACGACCGTCACCACCGGCATCGCGATCGACGATGTCACGCTCGCCGACATCCCGCTGGTGAAGCAGCGCACCACCGGCCTGCCGACGACGACCGACACGGTCCTGCCGTCGGCGGTGACCCAGCTGTCGCCGGTCCTGCCGATCGGGACCCGGCCCTGGCCGGACCCGATCGCGCGGCGCCGCTGGCCGGCCCCTCCCCGGCTGCTCGGCGGGGCGACGCTGTGGCATCTGACGGACACGCACATCGGTGACGCGCAGGGCGTCGCGTGGCCGCGGATGGCCGGTGTCGCGCAGGACGTCGCGCAGCCCCTCGTGGACCTCAACGACGTCGCCGGGTTCGTGCACACCGGCGACATCGTGAACAACAGCGACTCCGACGCGGACCCGGAGGACGTCGACGCGCTCGGCTGGCTCGAGCAGTACTTCGTCAGTCGGCCGAACCTGTGGGTGCCGGGCAACCACGACATCGCGTGGCGTCTCGGGACACCGCAGGCGCCGGCGTCGTCGCGGCTTGGCTGGGAGCTGGTGTACGGGCGGCCCGGGAACGACGTCATCACCATCGGCGACCCGGCGCACGGCAACGTGATGCGCATCATCGGGATGTGCCCGCCGTTCTACGGCAACGACGACACCGACCCGGCCACCCCGCCGAAGGGCGGTTGGACGCTCAGCGCGGCCGACCTCGCGTGGGTGGAGGACCAGCTCCGGGCTGCCGGGTCGACGCCGGTGTGGCTCGCGAACCACTTCCGTCTCGCCGAGCAGACCACCGGCTCGATCGACACCAGCGTCGGCGCGCAGCCGCACGGCGCGCTGATCGACCTGATCGCCTCGTACCCGAACGTCGTCGGCTGGCTGTGCGGGCACATGCACTGGGACACCGAGGACGCCCGCATGGTGATGCCGGCGACGATCGGCGGCCGTACCATCGCGATGGTGTGCGGCCCGTCGACCCGCTACAACACCGACAACCACAACGCCGGCGGCACCCTGCCCTACCGGTCGGCGTACGTCACCTACCTCGGTGACGCTGTCGCCGTCCGCTACCGTGACCACGGCGCCGCCCGTTGGGCGCGTGGCGCCAACGGGCGCGCCGACGGCGGCCTCGACCGGATCGCGTGGGTGTCACTCACGAATGGCGGCGGCGTCTACACCGACGCCTATCGCGCCCGCTACTGAGCGACAGTCGGCATCTTGAAGTTCGCCCAGCCGGGGATCGCCCACGCCGGGTCGAAGTCCGCGTGTTCGGCGTAGGGCATGGCGAGCAGGCGCACGACGAACTCCAGGGTCGGCTCGTGCCGGTTGAAGTCGCAGCGCGCGTCCTCGTACTCCCGCACGATCCACCGGCCCGCCTTGCACCGCTCGAGCACACGGTGAGGGTCGTGCCGACGGACATGGGCGAGCGACGTGCCATCGATCTCGATCCAGTCCTGGGCGCCCCAGTTCGCGACCGGGTCGGTCAGCGCGTCGCGCGCAGCCGCTTCGTCCTCGCGGAACCGTGCCAGCAGGAACTTGGTCAGGTGCGGGTCCATCCCGGCAGCGTACCGCCGTCCCACGACCAGTCACGGAGGTGTTGTCGGTGACCCAGCTGATCCTGCCGATCCCGGCCGCCGACCGGCGCTCCGGCGACGACAACCTCCCAGCCGACCTCGACCAGGCATACGCAGCGCTGACCGCGCTGACGACGGAGAGCAACGCGCAGGACAACCGGCTCGCCACGCTGGAGGGCAATGCCGCGAACGCGGCTCTGGTCCAGGTGGCCCTCGTGCTCCCGGCGGGCTTCACGGCGGCGACGGGGTTCGGCGCGCCCAGCTCGACTCTCGTCCGTCCGGGTCTGGCGCACGTGCACGGCATCATCGACGCCGGGGTGGGCGCGACGCCGGCCGCGGGGACGCTGATCGCGACCATTGCCGCCGCGCACCGCCCGACGGCGGCGCGCCGTCGGTTCTGCGTGACTGACAACGGCTCCTCGACCGCGACGGGCGTGCCGCTGCTGATCGGCGTCGACGGCACCGTCAAGACGCAGTTCGTCACCGCCCAGCGGTATCTCACGCTCGACCTGCTCATCGGCATCTGACCGCGCTCGGCGGCCACGACTCACGGGGAAGCCATGACCTTGCTCGCGTCCCTCCCGCCGACCGCCGACGTGGTGATCTCCAGCCACGGGACCGTCAACCTGGTCATCGTCCTGGCAGCCCTGGCAACGTCGCTCGCGACAATCGGCGCGGCCCTCACCTGGTTGTGGAAGCGCGTGCTGCGCCCGGCGATGCGCGCCGTGCTGCGCGAGGTCCTCGACGAGCCGTCGAGCCCGGTGCAGGAGATCAAGCGCGAGATCAACCCCAACGGCGGCCATTCCCTCAAGGACCACGCGAAGGTCGCGGCGGAGCAGTCGACCGAGGCCGCACGCATTGCGAGGGACGCGGTCGCCACCGGTGAGGCCGCCGTCGCCGCCGCTCAGTACGCCAACGAGCGCGCCGCTTCGCTCGAGGCTTGGCGGCTCGCCCACGACCGCTGGGCGGCCGAGCAGGCGGCACTCTTGCGCGCGATCGCCGTCGTGGTCGTCCCCGACCGGGTCGCAGCTCTCCCGGCGACCGCGCCGCCGGCCCCTCCCGAGCCCGACGAGCTGGCTGCCGGCGGCTCGTCCCCGACCGAGCGCTGAGGAGACCCGATGACCGCCACGATCGTCGACCTGAGCCACCACAACGGCTCCGTCGACTTCGCGCGCCTCAAGGCGGCCGGCGTGGCCGCGGTGATCCACAAGGCGACGCAGGGCACCAGCTACGTAGACCCCAAGTACGTCAGCCGACGCGCGGCCGCGAAGGCCGCGGGGATGCCGTGGGGCGCGTATCACATGTGCGAGCCCGGGCAGGACGCCAAGGCGCAGATCGACCACTTCCTCGAGGTGGTCGGCCGGTCGGAACCACCGGAGCTGCGGCTCGCCCTCGACGTCGAACTGCCCACCCACCTCCACGCCGCCGCCGCTGCTGCCAACTACAACCGGATGGCCGAGTACCTCCAGCAGCGCGTCGGCTACGTGCCGATCGTCTACACCTACCCGTCGTACGCCGCGGAGGGCTACTGCGCCGGGCTCGGCGACGAGCTGCTCTGGATGGCCGACTACTCCGGTGGCCTCGACGTGCCCGCCGAGTGGGGCCACGACATCCGCCGCGCCGTGATCTGGCAGCACGGCCAGAAGCAGATCCCGGGCGCCTCCGCCGGCGACGGCCCCGGCGTCGACTGGAACACCGCCCCCTCGCTCGCCCCGCTGCTCATCCCGACCAAGAAGGAGGACGACGTGCTGAACGCCGACGACAAGAAGTGGCTCACCGAGCAGCTGATGCCTCGCCTGATGGACGACCCGGCGACCGCGCACGGCCAGGTGCCGGTGACGCAGGTCATCCACTCCATCGCCCGCGCCCAGGCCGGCATCCCGGCCGCGATCGCGAAGGTCGCGGCCGCGAAGGGCGTCACCCTGCCGGCCGACTTCGCGGATGCGGTCGCCGCCGAGTTCGGCAAAGATCTCGTCGCTGGGGCGGGCGGGTGACGTACCCGGCGACGCGGTGCCGGCTGGTCAGCGTGGTCGCCTGGCGCGGCGAGTACATCGCGCTGTGGGACGGCTGCGCGGTCGGTGGTCTGCACCGCGCGGTCCATGATGTCGGTCCAGCCGAGTCGGCGGCCGGGCCGCCGTCGTTGGACGCGGCGGGTGCGCGGGGCTGGGAAGGCGCCTGCGAGCGCTGCGGCGGGGTCGTTCCGTGGGAGGCCACCAAGCCGTGCAGCGATGGCTGCGGCGAGCTCGTCCCCGCGGTGACGCTCAGCTCCAGCGTCCGGCACGTGTGGGACACCCCGTCCGGCCGGCTCGAGCCCGGCTGCATGTACTACGCCAGCTGGTACGACTGCCGGGCCCGCGGCCACTGCTACCGCGGCTGGACCAACTGCGACGGCCGGCACCTCTACGTCGTGCTGCCGAACGGCCACGAGTGGGACATCGACTCCCGCGCGAGCAACTGCAACCGGCCCGATGACACCGAGCACCGCTGCTGGGTCCGCGGCGGCGAGCCCCCGAACGTCACGGCGGGCAAGGACGGCAACACCTGCTCGGCCGGCGCCGGGTCGATCGCGTCCGGCGACTACCACGGCTTCCTCCGCGACGGCGTCCTCACCGCCGGCTGAGCCCGCCAACCCTGAGGCACCTCACCGATCGGAGCGCCGCTCGTGACTGACCCATCCACGCCCCAGCTGCGTCCCGGCGACGTGCTCTGCGTCCGCACCAGCAACGGACTGACGTCGCGACTGATCCGGCTCGGCGCGGCCCTGCTGGACCGCGACAACACCGTCAACCACGTCGCCATCTACACGCACACCGACCGAGCGGGCACGCCGTGGTGCATCGAGGGCCGGCCGGGCGGTGTGGGGTGGCAGGACGCCCGGAAGTACCTCGCTTCGCCGTGGACGGTGGACAACGTCCGTCAGGCGAAGACCGACGACCAGCGCCGGCTGGTCGTGAAGGCCGCCAAGGCGATGCTCGGCGTCGGTTACGACTGGGTGGGCATCGCGGAGGACGCGGCCACCGCTGCGCGGCTCATCGACCTAGCCGACCTCATCGACCGGCTGTGGCGGGACAAGGGCTGGGACGGCGGCCAGCCGCCCGGCCACGTCGTCTGCTCGAGCCTGGCGGCCTACGCCTACCACGCGACGGGGCTCGAGCATCCGACGCTCGAGGTCGACCGCCGCACTTCGCCGACGGCGTGGGCCACGTTCTGCGTCGAGCGCCGCTTCCACGTCCCGCTCGCCGCCCCGGCAGCCTGACGCCAGATCGAGAACGGGAGCCGCAGTCATGGCCCTGCCGTCGAACGTCAACACGGTCACCGTCACCGGCACCTACGTGGATTCGCAGGGCGCCCCGGTGCAGGGCAGCGTCATCTTCACCCCACCGGTGACGCTGACCGACCCGGCCGCCGACGTCATCATCGTCCCGAAGGCCATCACCGCGACCCTCGACGGGAACGGCCAGTTCAGCGTCGATCTCATCGCGACCGACGACCCGGACTTCACCCCGAACGGGTGGACCTACCAGGTGCGGGAGAGCTTCCCCGCCGGTGGCGGCCGCACCTACGCCATCGCCCTGCCGCTGGCCGTGCCGGCCGTCGAGATCAGCGACCTCGCGCCGGCGCCCCCGTCGCAGGGCGTGGCCCAGTCGATCGCCGCGACGGCGACGCTCCGGTGGACGGGCACCGACTACGCCCCGACCGCGTTGAAGGGCGCCACCGGCGTCTACAAGCAGTTCGTCGGGCCGGTCGACCCTTCCTCCGTCACCGGCGTCGTCCTGGGTCTCTACGACGCCTGGGACCCCGTCCCGGCCTGACCACGAACCGCTGCCAGCCCTCCGGTTCCCGCTCGTCTGAGGAGTCACGCCATGGCCAACCAGCTGTACGACGCGGGTCGCGAGGGCATCCTCGACGAGTCCATCACCTGCAAGACCGGGGTGCTGAAGTGGCTCGCGGTGCGCGGCTACACGCCGAACCTCGGCGCGCACAAGTTCGTCTCGGACATCACCGGGGCCGGCGGCACGATCGTGGCGACCTCGCCCGCGATCGCCTCGAAGACCTTCACCGCCGGGGTGCTGAACGCCGGCGTCGCGACGTTCTCGTCGGTGCCCCTCGGTCCCGCGATCACCGCGCTGGTCCTGATCCAGTCGTCCGCTGCCGGCGGCGGCGCCGACGTCGCCGCGTCCGCGCAGCGGGTGATCGGGTTCATGGACACCGGCAACAGCAGCAGCCTCCCGGTGACGCCGAACGGCGGCAACATCACCGTCACCCCGGACACCGGCGCCAACCACATCTTCAAGCTGTAGCCGAGGGGCAGGGCCAGCCGGTGACCGCGCTGACGCTGTACAAGACGGCCACCCCCGACACGCTCCTGACGGCGGCGTTGCAGCTTTCGACGTCGGCTCCGGCGGCGGAGACCAGCGTCACCCCGGTCACGTTCACCAAGAACGTCATCGGCAAGGGGCTGCTCCCCGAGACCGGGTCACTGGCCGCCTTCGCTGCCGGCGCAAGCGAGCCGGCGCCGAACGGCACCGGGCAGCTCTTCGACTCGACATCACTCGTGGGCCAGACGGTCGCGGCCGGCACCTACCAGCCGTCGGTCAAGTACAACACCAACCAGAGCACGATCACCGGGACTCTTCATCACCGGGTCTACAAGTGGAATTCCAGCACCGGCGTCTACACCCTCATCGCGAAGTACGCGCTGGCCGTCACTCTCACCACTACGGCGACGGTCTTCAACACAGGGTGGACGGAGGAGCAGACCGGCGCCGCGATGGCATTCGGCGCGAACGAGTACCTCTACGTCGACGACTGGATCGACGCGACGGCGATCCCCGCGAACATCAACCTGCGGTCCTGGCGCAACGGCGGAGCCAGCGAGTCGCTGGTGACCCCCGGCTACGGGCCCACGACCGTCGATCAGAACGTGATCCCCACGGGCGTGCCGTCCGCTGCGGCGGTCGGCGTGCCGACGGTCGCGCGGGGCGCGACGACGGTGCACGAGTCCGGTGCCTACCTCGGCAGCCTCGACCCGGCCGTCGCGGACGCGTTCGCGCTGTGGCGGGGCAACCCGGTCGCGAAGCTGTCCACGTACCCGTTCGCGCCGACGTGGGCGGCCTACGAGGCCCCGTCCGACGCGGTGACCCTGCAGGGCACGGCGTACGCCGGCGCCCGGTGGTTCGTCAACCTCAAGCCGTTCCCTGTCAGTGGCGGCGCCCCTCTCGGCAACTGGGCCGACGCGGCGGCCGGGCTGTACGACGTGCACTGGTTCAACCTCTTCGCCTACCTCGTCGCCCACGGGCACGCCAACGCCGACGCCGGGTGGGCGCACGAGCACAACGGCAACTGGTCTGCGTGGTCGGTCAACCCGGGCGCCACCGGCATCGACAACGGCGGCGTCGACCAGTCCGACAACTTCGTTGCCGCGTTCCTGCGGATGGAGACCCAGGCCCGCGCGGCCGGGTTCACCGGCCGGCTGTTCCTGTCCCCGTCGAACGGCACCACCGGCGGGCTCCCAGACCCGGCGTACATCGCCACGCAGCTGCTCGGCCACTACGCCGGCGTCCTCGCCCACCAGTACGACCGGTGGGACCAGCACGACCTGGCGACGACGACCGAGGCGCAGCGGTGGAGCCAGATCCTCACCGGCGGCGGCAAGGGCTACCAGTTCTGGGGCGACTTCTGCGCCACCAACCAGCTGGTCTTCGGGTCCAGCGAGTACGGGCTGTGGAACAGCGACTCGGTCAACGGCGACGGGTCGACCAAAGGCGGCGGCGGCGACGACCCCGCCTACCTCACCGACCTGTACGCGTTCTGGGCGACGCAGCGCGCCCGCGGCGTGATGACGCTGGGGATCTACCTCAACTCCAACCCGCCCGACGGCGGCCACTACATCGGCCCCGGCGACACCGTGTTCGCGAACGCCGCCGCCCGGTACGTCGAGCTGGAGTCCGCTCTCGGCGGCGCCCAGGTGGTCACCCCGACGGGGATCGCGAGCGCCGAGGCGGTGGGTGCGCCGACGGTCGCCCCCGGCCCTGTCGCGATCGTGCCGGCTGGGATCGCGAGCGCTGAGGCGGTGGGTGCGCCGACGGTCGCCCCCGGCCCTGTCGCGATCGTGCCGGCTGGGATCGCGAGCGCTGAGGCGGTGGGTGCGCCGACCCTGACCACCTCCCCCGGCGGTCATTGGGACGGCAGCCAGTGGGCCGACCCCGTCCACCGCCGCTGGGACGGCGACGCCTGGATCACCCACGTCCGCCGCCACTGGACCGGCGACGCCTGGACCTGACCCCACCCCGCGATGAGAGAGAGGCCAGCCGGATGAAGGCACGTCGCAAGCGCCCCACTGCCCGGAAGCGCCGGACCGGCGACTCGACCCGGCGGGCGATCCGTACCGGCATCCACGCCACGCTCGGACTCGCTGCCGCCGTGCCCGTATCTGTGGCCGCGCTGCACCTGCCCGCCGGTCAGGCCGTGGTCACCGCCGGCACCGTCGTCGCCGTGGCCACCGGTGTCTCGAAGGCGTGGAACGCGCTCGAGGAGCGCGGCCTCGTCCCGCCCTGGCTCAAGTAGTCGACCGCCCCGCACCATCCGTTGCCGCCCGTCCGTGCCCACTTCCCCAGGGCACGGGCGGGCGGCTTCGGCGTTGCAAGGGACGCCGTACCCGAATGCGACACGCCGTCCCGAAGGGAAAAGATCAAGTGGACACCTGTTCAGGTCCGCCGTACGCTGCACGACGTACCATCTGTGGAGCTAGTGGGAGTCGAACCCACCCGGGAACCAGTTGACAGCCGGCCCGGGCGACCGCGCTAGCCCCCGACCCAGGCCCCTCTCGGTTCGCGCCGGGAGGGGCCTTGTCGTTCGGACGGACCAGGGCCCAACCTCGCCCGTCGAGGGGAATCCTGCCACAGGCCTAGTGACATGTGCGGTTGTACCGCGCGGCTGTGGGCGGTCGGCGTGTCGGGGATCACCGGCGCGCCTTCCCGGCGCCGCCGTGGCCTCCCTGCACGATGCGGTTGTACCGCACTCCCACCCGGAGGGAAGCCGAGAAATGGTGAGCACCGACGCCCCCACCCGCAACGACACGCGTCCCAGATCAGGATCGAACCGGCGGCAGCGACAGGCGATCGTCGGTGTGCGAGTCCGGCCCGACGAGCAGGCGCGGCTTCGCGCCGCGGCCGCGGCTCAGCACGTCTCGATCTCCGAGCTGTTGCGCTCCGCCGCTTTGCGGGAGATCGCCTCGGCCTGATGATCGTTCCGCGTGACGGAAGTCCGCCTCGCCACCCCCTCCGACAAAGGGGCTGGCGGGGCGGCTTTTCGTTGTGCACACGACTGGGCTTCGTCACGCACGGTAGCCGCGCCCAGGGCGGCCACCCATTCGTCAGTTGAGCGAAACGGTATCGCCGTGGCATTGGTCGTACTGAGAATGGTCGGATGCGTGCCCGCTCGGGATCAGCCGGAGCGGGGCGCTCGGTGAAGAAGGAGACTCATCACGATGCGACGTCTTACTGCTGTCGTGCTCGGCGCCTTGGCTGCCTTGTCGATCATGGGTGCGACGACCGCCACGTCGGCTCTCGCCGCTGACGGCGGCAACGCCGGCCCGGTCACCGCTCTGGGTGGCTGCTGCCACGGCTGATGCTCGCTGCCGCTTGCGGGTTGGGGCGGCTATCCCGGTGACCTCGGCCATGCACTCGTACGTGGCGACGGCCTCGTCGGCCCGGCCGAGGGAGTGCAGGGCTGCGCCAAGCTGCCGCCACACGGCGGCGGCGTGCCGTGCCGCGCCGATGCGGGTGAGATCCTCGGCCGCGGCTCGGTAGGTCGCGACGGCCTCTTCCTCGTGGCCGGCTTCGAGGAGCGCGTCGGCGAGGACGGCGCGCACCTTCGCCGACTCGAGGAGGGGGCCGCTCGCGGCGCGGTCGGCTGCCTCGCGGGCGGTGGTGACGGCCTCGGCTGTCTCGCCGGCGGCGAGGTGGCAGCGGGCCAGGTCGGCTTGCGCCTCGGCGGCGTCGCCGGGGCTGCCGAGCTCCACCAGCTCGGCGAGCGCCCGCTCGAGCAGCGGTCGCGCCTCGGTGTGCGACCGCTCGTCCTCGTCGAGCATCAGCCACGCCATGTTGCGGCGCAGCATGGCGAGGGCCCGTCGGTTGTCGAGCTCGCCGTAGATCGCCAGCGCCCGGTCGGTGAGCCGGCGCGCGTCGTGGAGCTGGCCGCGGCCGTGGGCGACGAGCGCGGCGTTCCAGTAGGCGGAGGCGCGGGCCCGTGGGGAGCCGAGCCGCTCGGCCTCGGTGATCGCCCACTCGATGAGGTTCCGCGCCCGGGCGAGGTCGCCGCGCTGGTAGTAGCAGTAGACGACGGTCGCCACCAGCTCGATGGTCTTCTCGGTCGTTTCCGCTCCGCTGGCGCGGTGCTCGCGGAGTGCGGTCTCGCCTACCTCGACCGCCCGGGTGAGCTCGCCGACGTCCATGGAGGTGCGGCACAGCATCATCAGGACCGCGACGCGGCTCACGGACGCCGGCAGGGCGGGGTCGTCGGCGAGCTGCTGGAACCCATCGACGGCGGCGTCGAGGTCGCCGGTCACTTCCCGTGCCAGCGCCGCCCCGTACAGCGCCTCCGCGGCGATGTCGGCGCGTCCGACGGCGCGTGCCTCGCGCTCGACTTCTACGAAGCGCTCGAGCGCGGCGGCCGTGTCGCCGGATCGCAGGGCCAGCTCGGCGAAGCTCTGCTCCAGTTCCAGCGACAGCGTCGACCCGTCTGGCCCAAGTCCGGTGCGCAGGTAGGTGACCGAGCAGTCGAGTTGCTGGGCGAGCAGGTCGATGACCCGCTGGCTGGCTGTCCGGGTCCCTGATTCGATCATGGACACGTAGCTGTCGGATAGGGGCAGCGCTCTCGCGAGCTGCTGCTGCGTCCAGCCCTTGCGGCGCCGTAGCTCGGCGACGCGGGCGCCGATCGCCCTGGCGTCCACGCCACCCTCCGGGCTAGTTGACATTGTCCGTCCCCCGAAGACGGTAATGACCGGTTGCGACGACGAGTGGTTCTTTGCGGAGAGGCAAGCATCTTGTAGCCGATGCGCTCAGTGACGATCGTCGGCGGGCAGGTCGATGGCTGCGCAGGTCCGCCGGCCGTACTCGAACGCGACCACGGCAGCGCGCAGGCGGCGCTGGAGCCATGCCGTGAGCGTCAGGGTGATGGCCATCATCCCGATCAGGTAGCCCGCCCGGCCGGCCTCCCCGAAGTGGTTGTCCGCGCCGTCGCCCAGCACCAGCACCACCGCGATGATCCACGCGAGCGCGGCGAGGCCCGTCAGGATCTTGGTGGTGGGCACCGGGTGGACCTCCGATCGGGAGGGCGGGCGGGTCAGGAGCGAGCGGATCGTGACACGTCCTGCACCCCCCGCGACAGACCTTCACAGCGAGAGTCATGCACAGCCCCCCGACCGGTTCACACCTCTCCGGTAGCCACGCCAGGACAAGATCGCCAACGCAGCGGATAACTAGGCGCTGTCCGCTCGCCAAGACCCCGCGTGGGAAGGCGTCACCCACACCGTTGAGCGCGAGCTGACTACGGATCAGAAGGTTGGGGGTTCGAGTCCCTCCGAGCGCGCCACGCGTCTTCGCAGGTCACAGCGTTACGGACAGCCAAGGCACCGCCCCGCGATCACCTCGGCGGCTCATTTTGTAGCAGCGCGTGTAGCAACGGGGGCGCTGACGCTCCTGTCAGCTGGCCCCGGAGGCGCGCGCCCATGCAAGATGCGAACGTGCCGGGAGCGACAGCCCGCGGGACCGGTAGTTCCCCCGCCGGCGGACTCAAGATCACCTCGCACTACTGGATCCAGTGGGCTCACGTCGCACTTGACGGTTTAGGTCTCGCTCGCAGAGGCCGTCAGGCCGGAGAGCTTGCGGTGGAGGTCCGTGGAGCGCTGTCCTGCGTCTGTAGCTCCGTGTTCGCGGTCGAGGCCTTCATCGCCATGCTCGCCCGGCTCGTGAAGCCCCAAGCGGTCGTTGACAAGTGGGAGAATTCCGGGGGGCGGCGCTGGACCGAAGGCGATCAACAAGCTCGCCAATGTCCTGAGCTGCTCGGTAACCGATCCGAAGCTGGTTCAAGAGCTCCACGACGGCTGGGAGTCCTTGATCGTGGATAGGAACGGCGCCGTCCACTTCCTCGAGCAGGCCGCCGAGCCGGTGCCGCATCCCACGGGTGTCAACACGTCGCCGGAGGCGGCAACGTTCTGTCTTGAGCGGGGGCCGAGGAGGCCGTCGCGCTCCTGATCAAGACCTATAGGGCTGTGCGGGATCACCCCAAGCCGGCGGTCAAGGATTGGACGGCAACCTACGGCGAGGCGGTGAGCCAACTGGAGGCCGATCTTGCTGCTGGACCATAGTTCGGGCTCGCTCAGGGTGCAGTCGCGTGGGTAAGCATTCGTTGCGCCTGCACGCTGAACCTGGCTAGGAAACGTGCGCGTTGTACCCATTGTGCTGGCGAGCAGTGTGTCGCGGTATCTTTGTGCGGCCGCGGATCGTTGCACTGGGTGTTCCTGACGGGTAGTACGGGCCTCTGAGCCGGGCCGTCACGAGCTTTCCTGATCATCCCCGACGTCTCGTAGGGCGGCATCCAAGTCTTCGTCAGTATAGGTGACTTCATGCTGAGCGGTCCATATGAGGCTGCATTCATTCGTGATCGCAGCCAAAGAGATCCTCGCTATGCGCGCGAGCTCATCGAGCGATGCTCGTATCCGCAGTAATTCTGACTCCGCAGTGGGAGAAGTCTCATTTCGCACTATTCGTTCGAGCCTGAACCGCCTGACAGATTCTTCGCCTGCGGCTAGGATCAGCGAGCGGACATTCGCTGCGTTGAATTGCAGGAGCTCCCCCAACGCTGAAATAGCCTGGGCGGCGGGGTCCGACTCTGCCATCTCGCCCGGGACGCGAGCCCGATCCATGAGGAAGTCCGCAACGCGCGTTACTTTGTAGAGGAGAGTCTGCAACTCCCTACTAGCAGTGGCTCCCTCCGAATAGGGCGTTAATATGTCATGCAGAGACAACACTTCGTCTAGGTACATTTCCAGAAGCGGCCGGCCGTCGATACGCCAAGGAGCAGCTACGACTACAAGGGTCAGCGGGGCTGGTCGGTAGGGCCATACCTGATAGGGAGGGCGCTCGCTGTAGCTGTAGCCAATCGTCAAGGCGTCCTCCGTGACCAGAGTATTCTCAGCGCCTCACGACGACTCACCTTGTCGCTGCCATCCAGCAAGTAGCTTGCGAGTACAAGCAGGTCCGGATCGCTCAGCCGCGGATCGCTACCTGCGTCAAAGAACAAAATGTCAAACTCATGTTCCCCTAGATCTTGAATCAAATATTCGTTTGAGCCTAGTGATCCCGAGCCCCTGACTGCCTTGCGGGAGGTGCTAATGGCTGAGGTGTCCACCCGGTAAACTAAGGGCACTAGGAATGTCAGATCTACCTTCCCGCAGATCGCATCAATGGCGTTGCGTTCCGGAATGGTAAGTAGCGACGCGTTTGCGATAACGCCTTTCCGGATAGTGATCCGCTTCTGTTGCACAACGGCATCGTAGGGGTCCCGGTCTATCCACGGCTCGTATTGTGCGCCGTACATCTTCCATGGGTTAGAAGAATTTGGATTTACGAGGCGGTAGGGATGGAAGGGAGCACCAACAAAAGCATAGTGACGCCGTCCGTAGAAAAAGTGATTCAAGCACCAAGCGAGGAACGGCTGCGTCGAGTAGAAATGCTCGACCATTGTGACTCCTTGTGTTCGTCTCGCCTCACGCGTTGTGCGGAGATCATTGTGCTCTGCGGGTGCTCGTGGACTTACGCCGGCGCGGCGCGTCCTCCTCGACGTTTCTCCTACGTTCGCTAGCGAGGGCTGTGGCTCCGGCGGAGTCAACCGCCTGCGAACTATGGTTCCCATCGGAGTGCGCGATTTGGACTACGGATCGCAAGGTTGGTTCAAATTCTCCGTTCGCTCCATGCTTGTTGACGGATGAGCCGTTCGTTGGCCATCTTTGTCGGCGGTCATTTGCGCAGGGATGGGGATCGGCGGGTGGCCGTACCGCACTCAACGGCGACACTTGGACGCCCAGCGTAGCCGCCCGCTCTAACGCGACAGTTCCCTCCTCGTAGCGGCCCATCGCCTTGAGCAGGACGGCCAGGTTGCGCCGCACCGACGAGGCTTGCCTGCCCGCACCACCCGCCCCAACGCCATCGCCGCGGCAAGGTAGACGGTCATCGCTTCGTCCTCGCCGCCTTGCGCTTGTAGCTCAGCAGCGAGGACGGCCTGCACCCGTGTTCGTTCCAACGGCGCGGCCCCGTCGGCTATCCGCTCGAGCGCGTCACGGGCCGTGGCGACCGCCTCGTCGAGGCGCCCATCGAGCAGCGGTTCTGGGTCGGCTGGGCGATGGCCGACAGCGTGACGTCGCTCGGCGCCATCGGTCGTCCGGCGGCTAGACACGGTCAGAAGTTCCGTGACTCCATACTGACCAACATCGTGACCGGCGAATCGAAGCCGCCGGCACCTGTCACGGAAGAACGGAGCCCCGCCATGCGACGGACCATCGCCGCCACCCTCCTCGCCGCCACAGCCGCGCTCACGGCGCTGACCGCCACTCACGCGGTTGCCGCGTACACGCTCGCCGACGGCTCTCCCCAAGGCGTCAACTGCTGCTGGAGCCGCTAACCTCTGTCGGCTCGGATGACGGCCGCGAGCGGGCGGACCGGCACGTCCGGCACGCCGAGCGCGGCCGCCATCCGGACGAACGCCCCGATGGCGTCGCGCTGGCGGTCCATGGTGTCGAGCACGGCCGCCAGCTCGCGCCAGACCAGCGCGGCCTGCCGGGCTGCTACGCATCCCTCGAGCGCTTCGGCGGCTGCCTCGTAGGCGCTCACCGCCTTGTCCGCTTGACCGGATGCGAGGAGCGCGGCGGCCAGCACGGCAAGCGCTCGCGCTCGTTCGAGCGGTGCTGCCGTCGCTCGTTCGAGCGCGGTTCGAGCGATGTCCACTGCCTCGTCGATACGTCCGGCTAGCAGGTGGCAACGGGCAAGCTCCGTCTCCATCACTGCCACGTCTGCGGGACTGCCGTCTTCCGTCATGCCGGCGATGGACTGCCGCAACCGGGCTTCTGCACCGGCAAGATCGGGGTCGGGAAGCCGCAGGGAGTAGGCAGCGATGTTCCCGGTGAGTGCAGCTACAGCGAACGCTTGCCCGATCTCGCCGTACAGCGCGAGCGCGCGGTCGGCTAGCTTGATCGCGGCGCGTATCTCGCCGCTTGCCTCGGCGACTGTCGCGGCGGTCCAGTACGCGGCACCGCGAGCTCGCATTGAATCGGTCGCCTCAGCGGCGACGACGACGGTGTCGATGAGTGTCTGCGCGCGGGTCAGGTCGCCGCGTTCCTGGTAGGCGGCGGCGAGTGTCGAGGCGAGCTCGACCAACTCGTCGCTGACGACCGCATCGGGCTTGTCCAGCGGCCCGATTCCGGCGAGCGCCGACTCCCCGAGGTCGATGGCGCGACGGAGGTCGCCGACGCTCGTGTAAGCCCTGCATAGCCGCATCTGCACCGTGACGGGGTGCACGGTCGACGGCAGCTCGCGCTCGGCGAGCAGCGCTTCGAAAACGACGATGGCTTCTCGGTACTGGCCGAGCGCCTGGAAGGCGCGTGCGAGTCCCCACAAGGCTTCGTACTGCTCTGCGACATAGCCGTCGCCTAGGGCGATCGCCTGTTCGTGCGCGGCGGCGAATCGGTCGCGCGCCGAGGCGGGATCGCCCGTGCGCAACGCGACCTCGGCGAACCGCAGGTCAAGCTCGACGCTGCGCAGGTCGCCACCGCGCCCGTTCGTTCCGTTCGTGAGGTGCTCAACGGTGGTGCCGAGCTGAGCGGCGAGTGCCCGAATCACTCTGTCGCTAGGTCGCCGCTTGCCCTTCTCCACGAGTGACAAGAAGCTTGGGTCGACGCCAACAGCTCGGCCGAGTTCGACCTGCGTCATGCCCTTGCGGCGCCGGAGGTTGCTCACGCGCTGGCCGAGGTCGTTGGTCATGGACCGCTGCTCTCCCTACCCCCGCAGGACGGCCCCGCGGATCACAGCCGGCTGGCTGACCGGATTGTGACTTCGCCGTGTGACTGGACGCAAGCCGGCGGGTCAACGACCTCTGGACGCAGCCTGGACGCGTTGCGTGACCGGCCGCGCGATCCCTACGGTCAACGGTGCCGGCTCCTGCCCCACGTCCCCCCGAGCGCGGGGCAGGGGTTGGCACAAGCCATAGCAAGATCGCGGAGACAGCAGATAACTTGGGGCGTGCCGCTCGTCACCGTCACGCCCGGAAGAGCCGTTAGCACGTTGCTGAGCGCGCTCTGACTACGGATCAGAAGGTTGGGGGTTCGAGTCCCTCCGAGCGCGCCACGCGTCTTCGCAGGTCACGGCGCTACGAAGTCAGAGAGCCGGCCTACGATCACCGGCGGCCGACCCGTTCTGTAGCAGCGCATGTAGCAACGCGCCCGGCGAGAGCGAGCCGACCTCGATCGCGGCACTGATACTTGGCCGCTCGATGTTCGCTGTAGGCGCTGTCGCTGGCGATGCTCCCGCAGCGCTACGACGACCATCTCAGGCAGCGGGACGGTGGCTGCCGATCCCTCCGTCTTGGGGTCCGCCTCTACCAGCCGGCCGCGGCGTCGTCCCGTCACCTTGTCAGCCTTCGCCACGGAGGCGCTGGAGCGACCGGCGCACCGTCAGGGTCCCTCGGTCGAGGTTGACGTCGTTCCATCGCACCGCGAGGCACTCACCACGCCGCAGCCCGACCGCGAGCAACGTTAGCCAGAGCGGGTACAGCCGGTCTCCACGGGCCGCTTCGAGGAGCCGCCCAGCTTCGTCACGAGTGAGCGGCTGGGGCCTACTGCGGACCACCGCTGGCGGCTCCACCGGCGCGGCCACGTTGCGCTGCACGAGCTCGTCAGCGACTGCGTCCGCCAGAGCGGCGCGCAGGATTGCATGGCAGTACGCGACCGTGCGGTTCGACCGGGTCGCCGGCTCCCCGCCCTTGGAAGGCCGGCCACTCGGCTTGCGTTGCAGCTCGGCCAGGAGCGTCCGCACCGCCACCGGGCGCAGGCGGGTCAGCCTCTCCGGGCCGATGATCGGGATGACGTGCCGTCGCAGGTTGTCCGCGTAGCTGTCCAGCGTCCCCGGCTTCATGCGCTTGGCCGCGACCCGTTGCGCAACTCCTGCGCGGCAGGCGCCCGAAGATGCCTCCGACGCTGCTGCCCTACATCCAGGCGGCCCGGACCAAGCTGACCCGCTCCGAGCAGACCGCGCTCGACGTCTAGACGGTTTCAGCCACCGCGCCGGCCACCGAACCTCGCCGTCCGGTGGCCGGTACCGCGCACTGGGGACGACGGCCGAACGGCCCCCTCCCGCCACGAGCGGCGGTGGCGTAATGTCTGATCCCGATCGGTCGGCCTCTCTCGGGGGAGCCTCTATGACGCACGGACTCGGCCAGCGCGTCCTCGAACTGCGGCGACGCAAGGGCCTGAGCCAAGCGCAGCTCGCTCCCCTCGTTCACGTCACCTCGGCCTACCTGTCGATGGTCGAGCAGGGCAAGCGCCAGCCGCGCGAGGCCGTGCTGCGCAACCTCGCCGTCCAGCTCGACACAACCGTCGAGTACCTCATCACCGGGCGCGACGGGCAGGTGCACGCCCACGAGGTCGACCTGCGATTCGGCGAGGTCGCGCTCTCCAACGGCGATCCCCGGACTGCGCGCGAGCGGTTCGCCGCCGCCTACGAGGATGCGGTCGCACTCGGCGACGGGTACGCCCCCGAGCAGCGGGAAGCGCAGTACGGCCTCGCCCGAGCTGACTGGACGCTCGGCAGGGTGAAGGACGCTATCGCCGGCTTCGAGGCGCTGCTGGAAGCCCACGACGTGCCGACCAGCGTGAGCCGCGTGGCGTTGCAGACCTGGCTCTGCCGCGCCTACACCCACGCGGGCGACCTCGGCCGGGCCATAGACCTGGGCGAGTCTGCGCTGCGTCACGCCGGCCCGCTCAACCGCGTCGCGGCCGTCTCGGACGGCATGGTGATCCTCGCCTCGACGCTGGTCGAGGCGTACCACCAGCGGGGCGACCTCACTCGCGCGCAGCAGATCATCGACTCCACCGTGATCGCCGCAGAGGCCGGCGGTTCGATGGACGCGCGCGGTGCCGCCTACTGGAGCGCCGCTATGGTCGCTGAGGCGCGCGGCGAGATACGAGCCGCCATCAGGCTGGCCGACCGCGCCGCCGCCATGTACGGCGAGCTGGAGTTCGCCTTCGAGGTGGCCGCCCTGCGCGGCAACGTCGCGTCCTTGTCGCTGCGGCTACCGGACATCGACCTGGACGTGGCCGAGCAGCAGCTCCGCGAGTCGATCAGCGGCATGGCCGAGGGCATCCATGGTCCCGCCGACCTCGCGGAGATCGAGAAGGAGCTGGCCCGTTGCCTGCTGCTCGCCGGGCGGGTCGGGGCAGCGGTGGACACCGCGCGAGACGCGCTGGAGCGCGTGCCGGCGCAACCGCTGGAGCGGGCGCGAGTGCTGGCCGTGCTGGCGGCTGCCCTGCTAGCCGATGGCCGCGACGACGAGGCGCTGGCGACGTACCAGGACGCCGCCGTGGCACTGGAGGCCTGCGGCGCTGGCCGGCAGGCCGCCCCGGTGTGGCGCGAGCTTGCCGATGTCCTCTCCGCGATGGGCCGCGAGAGCGACGCGAACGCGATGCTGCGCCGGATGGGGGTCGCGCTGGGCGTGCCGGGGGTGCCGGTCTGTCCACGCGCCAGCGCGACCCGTCGCTGATCCGCGCCTAGTGCGGCTGGCAGCAGCCGACCCCGTGCGGGGTTGCCCCGCCGTCCGCAAGGGCGGCGGCGGGGGTTGCCGCGAGCGCGGTCAGCGCGGCGGCGGCGAGGATGGCTGCGGCAGTGAAGCGACGCATGTGGGGGCGCTCCGATCTTGTTCTCGGGGGGTTAACCGTGCGCCGCCAGTATCCGCTCACCCCCGAGAGTTAGCGCCTCGCCTCGCCTCGCTCGGGACACGGCGCAGCCACGGCGGACATTCACCGGCTCGACGGGTGGCCGCTGGCGTGACCGATCCCGGTATCGACCCAGGTCAGGCACCGGGTTGGGGGTCAGAGGGGGCGCGCGGGGCACGCCGCCGTCGACAGGCGGTGGTGCCGGCGGACGGCGGACAGGTCGAGCGCCTGGCAGGGGACCGACGACCTAGCGACGATGTAGCAGTCGGTGTAGCAGCGGATGGGGGTCACCCGACGTTCCCTCGCGTTCGCACGTGGCTCCCACCTGCGGAGTCAGCCACCGGAAAACCGGGCAGAACCCCGTGCCTCTGACTGCGGATCAGAAGGTTGGGGGTTCGAGTCCCACCGCGCGCGCCAGACGAACGTTGCAGGTCAGCGGCCTACAGCACATCGCGTCCGTACGGCAAGGTGCATGTCGTCGGCAGCCTGATGTAGCAACGGGGCGTTGCCACCGCTCGGGCTGGCTGGGTAGGCGGCGTCTCGTGCGGCCCATGCGGTTCCTCAGCAGCCGGGACCGGGACGTAGCGAAGCACCTTGTCGAGTCCCTGCCTTCCTGCGCTGCGAACCTGGCCCTTCAAGCCCAGAATCGCCTACAGGCAGGCACTCCCCCTGGCTGCACGCCGGACCGCACCACAAAATCACGAAGAGCCCAGGGCTAAGCGAGCGCGGCGCAGACCGCGTCGAACGCAGTAGTGTCCCCCTCGAAGAAGGCCGCCACGAAGGCATTCCGGCCGGCGCTGGAGATCAAGTCACCCTCGGAATTGAACACCTGCCGGCCAACTGCGATCAACACCGGGGCGCCCGAACCGGCGCGGATAATGACCTCCCCCCGGGGTCGTTGACGTGGCGCTAGTGAAGTCGCCTGGAATGGCCAGTACGTCGGTCGTTACGTAGTTCTGGGTATAAGGCGCAGTGGCACCGGTCACGGGGTTGCTCCACTCACCGCCGATCTCGGTGAAATGGATGACGCGACGCGTGAGGTTGCCGTTACTGTCGTAGAAGCGGATAACGCGCTCCTCGAAAGCGCCGCTGTCGAATATCTCAAAAGCGGAGTCGCCCGAACCGCACACAATGCCCGTACCCTCGGGCTCATAGCTCACGATACGGGAGCCCCGGCAAATCGTGCCACCTCCGATTACGTTTGCAGGTCAGGAAATCTGGCGGCGGTGGCGTGAGAGTCTGGGTGACCGCCGGACCGGCGAAAGCGGTACTGGGGCTGAACGCTAGGTGTGCTGACCGGGGAGGTTGTTGACCGGCGTCATGCGGCGAGGCGGGTGATCGGTGGATGACCGCCGGCGGCGGTGTGCGCTCGTCGATCGTTGTAGTGGTCGAGGAAGGCGTCAAAGGCGGCGGTGCGCTCGGTGGTGCTGTGCCAGGGTCGGGCGTAGGCCCAGTCGGTGAGCAGGGTGCGGTTGAACCGTTCCGCTTTGCCGTTGGTCCAGGGGCAGCCGGGCTTGGTGAATCGGCGGTGGATCTGCAGGGCGTGGCAGGCCCAGATCCAGTCGGCGCCGATGCGGTAGGCCTTGGCGTTGTCGGTGAGGACCCGGCGGACGGTGACGCCGTGCCGGTCGCGGAACCAGCCGGCGGCGCGGTGCAGGAACGCCGCGCAGGTGGTCGCCCTCTCGTCGGGGTGGATCTCGGCGTAGGCGAGCCTGGAGTGGTCTTCGATGGCGACGTGGACGAAGTCGAACCCGCCCCGGGCGCCGTCGTGGCGGCGCCAGCTGAGGTGCTGGCCGCCGTCGAGCCGCCAGCCGCCGCCGTCGGGGAACCGCCCCAGCTTGTTGACGTCGACGTGCAGCAGGTCACCGGGTCGGAGGTGCTCGTAGCGCAGGTCAGTGGCCCGCTGCCGGAGCAGCTCACCGGTGATCCGGTCCAGGTCGAGCAGGCGCGGCATCGCCCAGCGGCGCAGCACGCCCCCGATCGTCGAGGCGGGCGGCGAGGATCGCCAGCTCCACCGCCAGCGGGGTCCGGCGCGGGCTGCGCCGCGGTCGCGAGGACCGATCCGCCAGCCCCGCCGGCCCCTCGGCCCCGAACCGGGCGATCCACTTGTAGACCGTGGCGCGGCTGATCCCCAGCTGGCCGGCGATATCGCGGACCCGCTGACCCGCCAGACAGCGCTGCACCGCAAGACTGCGGCCGTACTCGTTGGTCCGAGCGTTAACGTGCGTCAAGGAGGCCTCCCGGATCGGCAGGTGCGTCAGACACACCGACCTCACCGGGAGGCATGCCAGGGGCGGGTCAATTTGTTCAGTCGCAGGCAGTCGGCACGAGCCCTCGCGCGCGAACATCGCCGGTCATCACCTTTAGGCGGTTGACGCTCGACGGCAGATGGCGGGCGGCGAGCAGTGCCTCGAAGGAGCGGATCGCGTCGCCAAGGCGGCCGAGCGCTTCGTCGGCTCGGGCGAGGCCGTACAGCGCTTCGTGCTGTTCGGCGAGGTACGCATCCCCTAACGAGACGGCTTGCTCGCAGGCGGCGGCGAACCGGTCGCGCGCCGCGACTGGACTGATGGGCACGGCCTGGACGCCAGCGCGGCCTGCCGTCCTGCGCCGTACGCCTCGAGCGCCACTGCCGCCGAGGCGACGGAAGCATCCCGATCAGCGACCTCGTCCGAGTCGCCAATTCCCTCACCGCGCTCAACCTGTTGCTCGGCGACTGGCTCCGCACCCTGCCGACGGTGCCACGCACCTTCGTGCTCGTGACTGTCGCCGTCCCCATCGTCGTCTACGGCGGCATGAGCCGTGCGTGATGCAACGCATCGTCAGCGCGACACACGTCTGATCACGGCGCGTACCGGCGTCGAGAGCCTAGTTACTTCGAGCGGTTGCGGGTCCCGCCGAGGCGGTGGATGTTCGACATGAACGGCCGCTCGTCTTGTTCGTCCGTCACGGTACGACACGGGCCCGGATCGCCGCGCTCGCCGAGTACGACGCCCGCTGGAGACTCATTTCCCGGTGGGCTGTCCGCAGCGACCTCCGCGTGCGTTCACGGCAGGAGATCTTCATGTTGGCCCGTCTCGCGCATGCGATCGTTCGCCACCGTTGGCTCGTCATCGGCGGCTGGCTCTTCCTCACCTTGTTCGGTGCCTTCGCCGCTGGTCAGGTGGCGGACCGCTGGTACACGGCCACTGCGATCCCCGGACAGCCGGCGTACGAGGCGAGTCAGCGGAGCCTGCACGAGCTCGGCTTCGGCGACAAGACGCCGAATGTCGTGGTCTTCCACACCGGTGGCGACGCGACGAAGAGCACCGCGATCGAGCAGGGCATGCAACGCGCGGCAGGCTCCGTGCCGGGTTCGTTCACCAGTTCGTACTTCTCGACCGGCAACCCGATGTACGTGTCGGAGGACCGGCACACGGCCTTCCAGATGATCTATGCGCCCGGCAGGGCCGGTGTCGACGTGCTCAGCGGCGCGAAGAGCATCAAGGCGGCAGCGGCCCACGGCCTGCCGAGCGGGATCGCCGTCAACGTGACCGGTCGTGATGCCCTCGACGAGGCGACCAAGGACGGCGAAGGCGGCGGCGCAAGCGTGCTGCTGGAGGTCCTGATCGGCGGGATCGGCGCGCTCGTGATCCTGCTGTTCGTCTTCGGCACGCTGCCGGCGGTACTCGCACCAATCGCCATCGCCATCGCCGCGATCCTCAATACGTTCACGCTGGTATGGGGGCTGACCTACATCACCGACGTCTCGATCATCGTGCAGTTCCTCATCGCGCTGGTCGGACTCGGTCTGGCGATCGACTACGCGCTGCTGATGATCTTCCGGTTCCGTGAAGAGCTGCGCGAGGGCGAGGACGTCGAGACCGCGCTCGTGGAGACGATGACGCACGCCGGTCGCTCGGTCATCGTCTCCGGATCCACCGTGGCCATCGGCCTGCTGGCGCTGGTGGCGCTGCCGCTGCCGTTGATCCGTTCGATGGGCATCGGCGGCATGCTGATCCCGGCCGTCTCCGTGCTCGCCTCGCTCACCTTGCTCCCGGCCGTGCTAGCCGTTCTGGGTGAGCGGATCAACAAGGTGCGGGTGATGCCCCGGCGGCTGCTCGATCACGGCCATGGCGAGGACGGCGCATGGGGGAGATGGGCGCGCTTCGTGCTCCGCCGGCCCGCCGCCGTTGCAGGGGTTGGACTCGTGCTGGTCGTGACACTGGCCGGAATCGGGACGCAGCTGAAGACCGGTGAGACGCAACTCGAGCACTTCCCGGGCAGCGGCACCGCCATCGCCGGCCGCCAGATGCTCGCCGACGCGCATATCAGCCCCGGGGTGATGAAGCCGCTCAACGTCCTCGTCGAGAACGGCGGCGACGCCAAGCAGATCGCCGCGAAGATGGGCACCGTGGACGGGGTGGTCGGCGCGACCGCACCCGTAGCCTGGCACAGGGGATCGACCTCGCTGGTCGAGGCGTTCCCCGCGATCGACAGCGCGGCTCCTGGCATCCGAGGAATCATCGACCGGGCCAACGCGGCGCTCGAGGGGACCGACGGCACGTTGACCGGTGTCGCCGCGGTCAACCAGGACTTCTTGCACGCTCTCTACGGCAGCTTCCCCTACGTGCTCGGAATGGTCCTGCTCCTCGCACTGGTCCTGCTGACCCGCGCCTTCCGCTCGGTCGTGCTCGCGGTCAAAGCCGTCGTGCTCAACCTGTTCTCGCTCGGCGCAGCCTTCGGCATCGTCGTCCTCGTCTTCCAGGAAGGGCACGGCTCCAGGCTGTGGAACGTCGGCGCAACCGGTTCCATCACCGCGTACGTCCCACTGATGATCTTCGCCTTCCTGTTCGGCCTCTCGATGGACTACGAGGTCTTCATGCTCTCGCGGATGCGCGAGGCGTACGACGAGACCGGATCCACCGATCGGGCCATCGAGCTGGGGCTCGCACGGACCGGGAAGCTCGTGACCAGCGGCGCGCTCATCCTGATGTTCGCGTTCCTCGTCCTCTCCTCGAGCCCCGGCTTCGAGGTCAAGTCCCTCGCCGTGGGCATCGCGGCCGGGATCATCTTCGACGCCACCGTCATCCGCGCCCTGCTCGTCCCAGCGCTGATGAAGCTGTTCGGCCAGGCCAACTGGTGGATGCCGACGTGGCTGGATTGGCTCCTTCCGAGCATTCCCGAGCCTGCCGGAGGCACCGACCAGGTCGTCGCTCCGCGGGGCACGGTCCCCCACCAGCGCGACGCGCGCGCACCCGCGCCGAAGTGACCGGGACGCGGAGCCCCGGGTCGTCGCAGCTGCTCGCTGCCTTGGCGGCTGAATCCTTCTAGCGGGGCAAGCCGGCTGCGACCTGAAGCGCGTCACCGAGCGATCCCGCGCCGGCGCGGATGACCCCGTTGCTGATCACCGGGCATCCCGTCGGCTCGTACCAGAGGTCGACGTCCGGCCGGTCGGAGTAGGAGAGCGCGAGCGCGATCGCGTCGCCGAAGCCGGCCGGGCACATGGTGGAGCCGCCGGTCGAGTGGCTGAGGTCGAGCTGCCGCGCCTGGCGCACGATCTCGACCGTGGTCGGCACGTCGAGCCGGCGCTCGGTCACCAGGTGGAGCGCCGGGTGGTCGTTCAGGCCGGAGTAGCGGCACATCAGCGCGGCCGACGGTCGTCCGGGCGGGAGGAGCGCGTCCGCGAGGTCGTCTCCCGAGCTCTGCACGCCCACCCGACCGGTGGAGCTCGCCGGACAGCCGCCCGCCACGGTGATGCGCAGCCTGGGGCCGCGCACCCGGTCGCGAACGGGGCTCGGGTCCAACCAGATCGCCAGGGCGTCGATGCGGATGGCGGTCGTCCCGCCGGGCATCGATGCGAGCTCGACGGTCAACTGGGGGCGCTGGATGCCGGGCCGGCTCGGCGCCGCGTACGTGTCACCCGCGAGGCGATATCCGTATCCGACGCCATGCCCGGAGCCGCCGTGCCGCAGCCCAGCCGGCGGATGCGCGCGCATCCAGACGAGAGCCGGACCGAAGGGCATCGTGACCCGCCAGTACGACGACCGGTCGATCAGGGAGGTGACCGCGGGGCGCTGGAACGGGTCACGGAGCCGCTGCGGCGGCGTCTCCTGCCGCACCGCCCCCGGTGGCAGCGTGGCGAGACCGAGCAGGCGGGTGGCTTCCCGCTCGGCTCGATCGCGGTTGTCCACGGCGCTGACGTCGCGAGCGGTCACCTTGCTCGCGGCTTGGCGCGTCGACGTCGGCGTCCCCGCGCCGCACCCGGCCATGAGCGTCACGGCGGCAGCCACCGCCGTCGGCACGACCCGACGACGGAGCGCCGTGCCGTGCTGGCGGTGGGCCGTCATGCTCGCCCCCTCGATCGGTGCTTCTCGTTACTAGGACGGGGTTCGCGCCTCGCCGGTTGCATAGTGCGGGCGGCGCGCAGATCGGCGCGGCTGAGGGCGGGTCCGGTCAGCTCGCCGCCCGGCCGGTCGCGGAGCGCGCGCAGCCCCTCGATGAGCAGGTCGAGATGGCGGTGGGCCAGCTGGTCGCCGAGCTCGGCGGGGATCGGTCCCGGCAGCGGGCGGGCCAGCCGGACGAGCAGCAGCCCGATGTCGCCGAA
Organism: Frankiaceae bacterium; assembly: GCA_045807125.1. Lineage (GTDB taxonomy): Bacteria > Actinomycetota > Actinomycetes > JAWWOL01 > JAWWOL01 > JBJMHZ01. The sequence goes on along the minus strand of JBJMHZ010000042.1, from coordinate 148,991 downwards.
CGTCACGTCGGCCGGCAGGCCGGCCTCCTCGTGCGCCGCGTCGACGATCGCCTCGACGGCCCGGGCCGACGCCTCGCGGGCCGGGCGCAGCTCCGCGTCCTCCAGGTCCAGCCGGTCGAGCACCAGCGGGATGACCGCCGAGATCCGCAGGTCGAGCGCCTCGTGCATGTACCGCACGAGCGCGTCGAACGCGCTGGTCTCCTCGGCCAGCGCCCGCTCGGCGGCCTCCCGGGTGCGCCCGAGCGCATCCAGCACCACCGCGCGCAGCAGCGCCTCCCGATCGGGGAAGCGCCGGTAGAGCGTCGCGATGCCGACGCCGGCCCGGCGCGCCACCTCCTCCAGGGCGGCGCCTGGGCCGCGCTCGACGAAGACGTCGCGAGCCGCCGCCAGCACCTGCTCCTGGTTGCGCCTCGCGTCGGCGCGCAGCCGCCGTGCCCCGTCCGTCCGTCCGTCGGTCCGTCCGTCCGCAACCATCCGCCGCTGCCTCCTCGGCCGGCATCCTAGCGACATTCCGGAGGAAGTTCCTCCGGAAGCCTTGCCACTGTGCCGGCGGCGTGACAGCGTAGGAAAGAACCGGAGGCAAAATCTCCATTTCTACCTGACGAGGAGATCGGGACATGACGATCTCGGGCCTCTCACCACGGCCACCGGCCGCAGGCCGGCGCGACCAGCGCATCAGGAGGGAGCCATGACCACCCGTCCCAAGCGGCCGCTGCGGCGCCGCCTGCAGGCGCGGGCGATGCGCATCGTCAACGTCCCGATGCGGCGCATCCTCGGCCTGCCGCTCGACACGCCGCTCACCCGCCGGCTCATGCTCGTCCACCTCACCGGGCGCCGCACCGGCAAGCACTACCGCCAGCCGGTGAGCTACGTGCCCGACGGCCGGACGCTGCTGACCCCCGGCGGCGGCAACTGGAAGCTCAACCTCCAGCAAGGCCGGCCGGAGCGCATCCGGCTGCGGGGCCGCGACGTCCTCGCCAGCCCTGAGCTGATCGCCGATCTCGACGAGATCGAGCAGCTGCTCGGCGTGATGACGGCGGCCAATCCACGCGTCCGCAGCTTCGTCGGCATCGAGCGTGGCCCCGACGGGCGGCTCGACCGGCATCAGCTCGAGCAGGCGGTCCGGCACGGCTTCCGGGTCGTCCGCTGGCACCTCGACGAGGCGGACGCCGCGCGCCTGCGCTAGTCCATCGGTGACCGCAGTGCCGGCGGTGGCCCCACGATGTCGATCTGATGCGCCGGCGCCGCCTGCATGATCCGGTCGAGGTCGAACTCCCATGCCGAGGGAACGTCACTCTCGACAGGGATGCCGGCTTCCGTCACGAAGTCGGCGAAGCCACCGGGCGCGGTCACGGTGATCAGCCGGGCTCGCTCGGTTCGGATCGCGAGTGCGTGCGGTTGCCCGGCCGGCAGGTAGACGACGCCGCCGGCGTCCACCTCGTGCACGGCGCCGTCGTGCCAGGCGGTGATACCACCTTCGAGGACGTAGAAGATCTCCGCCTCCGTGCGGTGCACGTGCATCGGCGTCGCGTCCCCCCGAACCGCCCACTGGTCGAGCAACGCGACCGCTCCACCGGTGCGACCTCCACCCAGCACGACGTCGAAGACGGTTCCGCCTGCCCACAGCAGCCGCTGCCGGTCCTCGCTGCGACTCACGTGAACGCTCTGGCTTCGCAACGAGCTCATGCGGCGCGCCTCCTCGACGGGAGGCACATCGTCGATCAGGCGCAGCGGCGTTGGCAAGCAACCCGCCCGTCGGCGCTAGTCCGACGACGGGCGCAACCGGTCGCGCATCCTCGCCATCCCCGCGATCCAGCGATCGCGGTCGCTCGCCCGCCGTTGCTCGTGCTCGGCCACCTCGGGGTGCGGCAGCACCAGGAAGCGGCCCTCCGCCATCGCCGCGACCAACCTGTCGACGACCTCGGCGGGCTCGAGCAGCGGCCCGGCCGCGAGCGTCGCCGAGCCGGGCGGCTCGTCCGCCGTCATGGGAGTGCGCACGCCCTGGGGGCACAGGCACGACACGGTGACCCCGCTTCCGGCGTACTGGACGGCAAGCCATTCGGCGAGCGCGACGGCACCGTGCTTGGTGACGGCGTACGGAGCCGAGTCGAGGTTGGTCAGCAGGCCGGCGGCCGACGCGGTGACCACGAAGTGCCCGTAGCGCCGCCGCGCCATCGTGGGCAGCACCGCCCGGGCGGCGTGCAGGTGCGCCAGCACGTGCACCTGCCACGACTCGGCCCAGTCCTCGTCGGTGCCCAGTCCGGCTCCGCGGGCCACGCCGGCATTGGAGCAGTACGCGTCGATCGGCCCCAGCCGCTGCTCCACGAACGGGACGAGCCACTCCACCGCCGAGGGATCGGTGACGTCGATGCCGACACCGATCGCCTGCCCGCCGATCGTGTCGGCGACCCGGCGCGCTCCCGCGCCGTCACGGTCGACGACCACCACGTGGGAACCGTTACCGGCGAACCGCTCGCACATCGCCCGTCCGATGCCGCTCGCTCCGCCGGTGACGATCGCCACCGCACCCTGAAGCCGCACGGGTTCACCGTAGTGCCCGTGCGCACCCCGCCCTCCCACGACCGGAAGACGGCGCGGCGGGCCGGCGTTGCAAGCGACCGGCCGGTGGTACGGACGGGCAGTGAGCAGGCGGGGTGACGACGTGACGGTGCGACGCCGCCCGTCCGCGGCCTGGGTCGTCTGGTCGGTCGGGGTCCTCGCGTACGCCGTCGCGGTCTTCCACCGGGCGTCGCTCGGCGTCGTCGGCATCGACGCCCAGCACCGGTTCGGGGCGAGCGCCGCGGTGCTGTCGCTCATGAGCGTGCTGCAGCTCGCCGTCTACGCCGCGATGCAGGTGCCGGTCGGCGTCGCGCTGGACCGCCTGGGGTCCCGCCGGCTGATCGTCATCGGCGCCGCGGTGATGGCCGCCGGTCAGCTGACGCTGAGCGCGGCGCACGGCGTCCCTCTCGCGATCGCGGCCCGCGTCCTCGTCGGTGCGGGCGACGCGATGACGTTCATCAGCGTGCTGCGGCTCGTCCCTGCCTGGTTCCCGAGCCGGCAGGCGGCCGTCGTCACCCAGCTCACCGGCATCCTCGGGCAGCTCGGGCAGGTGGCGGCCGCCTTCCCGCTGCTGTACCTGCTCCACCACACCGGCTGGACGCGGTCCTTCCTCGTTGCCGGCGTGGTCGGCGTCGCGACGGCCGTCGTCGCTGCGCTCTGGGTGGTCGACGCCCCGGCCGGAGCGCCAGCCGCACCGCCGGTGTCGTTGCGCACCGTCCGCCACCACCTCGGGGGCGCCTGGAACGAGCCCGGCACCCGCCTCGGGCTGTGGGCCCACTTCGTGACGCAGTTCTCCGGCACGGTCTTTGGCCTGTTCTGGGGCTACCCGTTCCTGGTCGCCGGTGAAGGGGTGCGGCCAGCCGTGGCCGGCGCGCTGCTCACCGTCCTCGTGGTCTCCGGCATGGTGGTCGGGCCGGTGCTGGGGCGGCTGGCCGGCGCCTGGCCGATGCGGCGCTCGGCTCTCGTCTTCACCATCGTCGGCGCGAGCGCGCTCTGCTGGCTCGTCGTCCTGTGCTGGCCCGGCCAGGCCCCGCTCCCCCTGCTGACGCTGCTCGTCGTCGTCCTCGGCAGCAACGGCCCCGGCTCCTTGGTGGGGTTCGACTACGCCCGCACCGAGAACGAGCCGGCTCGCCTCGGCGGGGCGAGCGGCATCGTCAACGTCGGCGGGTTCGTCGCCTCGCTCACGCTGATCCTCGGCGTCGGTGTCGTCCTCGACCTGCTCACCGGCGGCGGCGCGGACGCGTACGACCTGAGGTCGTTCCGCATCGCGCTCACCCTCCAGTACGCGCTCTGGGCGGTCGGCCTCGTCGGTTTCGTCCGTGCCCGGCGGCGGGTCAGACGGCGCTACGCGGATCGCGGGATCGTCATCGAGCCGCTGCCGCAGGCGGTCCTGCGCCGGGTCCGCACCCGCCGCGGCCAGCCGCAGGGCTAATAGTCGCGAGGATCGTCCGCGTCGCGCACCGTCGGCATCACCCGGGTGCGCTCGGCGTCGCCGCGGGCGGTCCAGTCCTGCTGAAGGCGGCGGTAGCGCTCCCGGTCGTCGTTCTCGCGGTCCTCGTACGGGTGGACCGGTGGTCGCTGCACGCGCGCTGGTGCCGCCGGCGCGCCGCCGCTGCCCCAGCCCCGCTCCCACCCCAGCAGGCCGAGATGCACGAGCAGGTAGCCGATGCCGGCGAACATGATGATCGCGCCGGTGCTCTGGATGTCGAGCTCGGTGATCCGCACGGTCACCGCGAACGCGAGCACGGCACCGACCGCGATCGCGACGAGCCCTCGGGGCAGCCAACCGGTCATGTCGCTTGCGATACCCGGCTCCTGCCGGGGCAGTCGTCGCGGCATCCTTTGAAAGGTTCCATGGTCACTGCAAGCTTTGCGGCATCTTTGCGAAGATGCGGTCATATCTTTCGTTGCGGGCGAAATCTGCGGACTTCTAGTGTGCGATCCACCACACGTGTGGCGGTGCCGCCCCTGCCCTGACGCGGTGCCTACCCATCATCGGAGGACAGCATGCAGATCCGATTGCCGCGGGCGGTCCGCGTGGCGGGCACCGCCGCCGCGGCCGTCGCGCTCGTCGCGGGCGCGGCATCAGCAGCCCCGGCCATGGCGGCGTCATCGTCGTCGTCGCCGGCCTGGCTGCACGGGAAGAACCCTGGTCGGTACTTCCCGACCAAGGCCGTCTACAACGGCCACGCCGGCGTCTTCGCCATCACCGGCGCGCTGCATTACGGCGGCGGCGTCGACGGCATCGGCGTCACCACCGGCCACGAGAAGGTCTACCTGGTCTTCTACGGCTCGCAATGGGGCACCGCCTCGACCGGATCGGACGGCTACCAGCACTACACGGGCGACACGCAGGGCATGGCGCCCCGCCTCCAGGCGCTGTTCAAGGGCCTCGGCACCAACAACGAGCTCTGGTCCGGCGTGAACACGCAGTACTGCGAGGGCGTCGCCAGTGGCGCGACGAGCTGCCCGGGCACGGCGCCGCACGTCGCGTACCCGACCGGTGGCGCGCTGTCCGGCGTGTGGGAGGACAACTCCGTCTCCTCGCCGAGCGCGGCCACGGCTGCGCAGCTCGGCACCGAGGCCGTCAAGGCCGCCAGCCACTTCAGCAACACGAGCGCGTCGCTCAACCGCAACGCCCAGTACGTGATCGTCTCGCCGCCCGGCACCAACCCGGACAACTACCAGACCGGCGGCTTCTGCGCATGGCACGACTGGAACGGCGACGTGGGCGTCAGCTCGTCCGTGGGTGACGTGGCGTTCACCAACCTGCCCTACCTCACCGACGCCGGCAGCGGCTGCGGCATGAACTACGTCAACGCGGGCAGCGCGGGCACGCTCGACGGCGTGACGATCGTCGAGGGCCACGAGTACGCCGAGACCATCACCGACCAGAACCCGGCCGGTGGCTGGACCGACTCGGGTGGCAACGAGAACGCCGACAAGTGCGCGTGGAACGGCGTCGGGGGCACCGGCGGCGCGTCCAACGTCTCGATGTCGACCGGCTCGTTCGCGATGCAGGCGACGTGGTCCAACGACACCAACGGCTGCGCGATCTCGCATGCGATCGTCGGCGGTGGTGGCGGCGGCAACACCGTGACCGTCAACAACCCGGGCAACCAGAGCTCGACCGTCGGCCAGTCGGTCAGCCTGCAGATCACCGGCAGCGACTCCGGTGGCCTGTCGCTCACCTACTCGGCGACGGGGCTGCCGACCGGCACCTCGATCTCCACGAGCGGCCTCATCTCCGGCACCACGTCGACCGCCGGCACCTACAGCGTGACGGTGACGGCGAAGGACTCGACCAACGCGTCCGGCTCGACGTCGTTCACGTGGACCGTGGGCTCCGGTGGCGGCTGCACCGGCGCCGGCCAGAAGCTCGGCAATCCCGGCTTCGAGACCGGTACCGCGTCGCCGTGGACGGCCTCGGCCGGGGTGATCTCGGCGAACGGCTCGGGCGAGTCGTCGCACTCGGGCACGTACTTCGCCTGGCTGGACGGGTACGGGACCACGCACACCGACACCTTGAGCCAGTCGGTGACGATCCCGGCCGGGTGCACGACGTACACGTTCTCGTTCTGGCTGCACATCGACACCGCCGAGACGACCACCACCACGCAGTTCGACAAGCTGACGGTGCAGATCGGCACGACGACGCTGGCGACGTACTCGAACCTGAACCACAACACCGGGTACGCGCAGAAGTCGTTCAGCGTGTCCGGCTTCGCCGGGCAGACGGTGACGGTGAAGTTCACCGGCACCGAGGACTCCTCGCTGCAGACGTCGTTCGTCATCGACGACACGGCGCTCAACGTGAGCTGATCCGCTTCGCTGCGAGGGGCAGTGGCCGGCCGGGGACCTCCCGGCCGGCCACTCGCCATTCGCGGCACGGCGCGGGGCGGTGGCGCGGGCTCGCCGTCGACCTCACCTCGACGGAATGCGGCGGGGCGATGCATGGTTGCGTCCAGCAATCAGTTAGCTTGATTGCCTCAAGCAGCGACAGGAGCATCGTCCGTGGCCGCCACCTCCACTCTCCAGGCCCTGCCTCCCGCGGCTGACCGCCCCACCCCGAGCGAGGCCGACATCGAGCTCGCCGGCCGGCTGGCCAGCGCCATGGTCAGGCTGTTCCGGGCCGGCGTCCGCGCGAAGGCGCACCACGCCGGCACCGGCCGGCTCGACGCCGCCGCGCTCCCGGCCCTGGTCGCGCTCAGCGAGAGCGGTCCGTCCCGGGCCAGCGCGGTGGCCGAGGCGACGCTCTCCGATCCCTCCACCGTGAGCCGTCAGATCGCGCATCTGGTCGCGCTCGGCTACATCGAGCGGCGCCCGGACCCCGAGGACCGCCGCGCCTTCCTGCTCGCCATCACCCCCGAGGGCAGCGCCGCGCTCGCCGAGCGCCGCCGCGCCCGTGACGAGCACCTCGCCCGCGTCACCTCGACGTGGAGCGAGCGGGACCGTCGCCGGGTCGCCGAGCTCGTCGACCGGCTCGCCACCGACGTCATCGATGACCTGCACCGCCTGCACGAGCCGGCCGGTCGCCGACCCTTCCGGCGTCTCGAGGAGAACCAGTGAGCAACCCCAGCCGGACCGCCGCCGTGGCCAGCGCGCCCGACCAGCCGGGCGGGCTCAGCCACCGCCGGATACTCAGGATCATCGCCGGCCTCATGCTCGGGATGTTCCTGGCCGCGCTCGACCAGACGATCGTCGCCTCCGCGATCCGCACGATCGGCGACGACCTGCACGGCCTGTCCGTGCAGGCCTGGGTCACCACCGCGTACCTGATCACGTCGACGATCACGACGCCGCTGTATGGCAAGCTGTCCGACCTCTACGGCCGCAAGCCGTTCTTCATCGCGGCGATCAGCATCTTCATCGCCGGCTCCGCGCTCTCGGCGTTCGCGACGTCGATGTACATGCTCGCGGCGTTTCGCGCCGTGCAGGGCCTCGGCGCCGGCGGGCTCTTCTCGATGGCGCTCGCGATCATCGGCGACATCGTCCCGCCTCGCGAGCGGGCCCGCTACCAGGGCTACTTCCTGGCGGTGTTCGGCACGTCCAGCGTCCTCGGCCCGGTGATCGGTGGCTTCCTCGCCGGTACGAGCACCATCCTCGGCGTGACCGGCTGGCGCTGGGTCTTCCTCGTCAACGTGCCGATCGGCATCGTCGCGCTCGTCGTCGTCGCCAGGACGCTCAACGTGCCGCACCAGCGGCGCGAGCACCGCATCGACTGGCCGGGCGCGGTCGCGCTGACGGTCGGCCTGGTGCCGCTGCTCACCGTGGCCGAGCAGGGCCGCGCGTGGGGCTGGGCCTCCAGTGGCGCGTTGCTGTGCTACCTCATCGGCGTGCTCGGCATCGTCGCGTTCATCTGGGCGGAGTCGCGGTACGGCGACGACGCGCTGATCCCGCTGCGCTTCTTCCGCGACCGCACGTTCTCCCTCACGTCGGTGGTGGGCCTCGTCGTCGGCATGGGGATGTTCGGCGGCATCAGCATGCTGCCGCTCTACCTCCAGATCGTCCGCGGCGCCTCGCCGACCCAGTCCGGCCTGCTGCTGGTGCCGATGACCGTCGGCATCATGAGCGGCTCGGTCATCTCGGGCCAGCTGATCAGCCGTACGGGCCGCTACAAGCGCTTCCCGGTGATCGGCGCCGCGCTCATGGTCATCGGCATGCTGCTCATGCACGGCATCGGCGCCGCCACGCCGTTCTGGCAGACGGCCGCCTACATGGTGGTCTTCGGCGTGGGCCTCGGCCTCGTCATGCAGCCGATCACCCTCGCGGTGCAGAACGCGATGTCGCCGCGAGACATCGGCGTGGCCACCTCGTCCGCGACGTTCTTCCGCCAGATGGGCGGCACGCTCGGCGTCGCGGTGTTCCTGTCGGTGCTGTTCTCGACGGTGACCGGCCGGATCACGAGCGCGATCGAAGCCGCGAGCCGCACGGAGGCCTTCCGGCACGCGCTCAACGACCCGACGGTGCTGGCCAACCCCACCAACCGGGCCATCGCCCAATCGCTGAAGTCCGGCACGCACGTCGGCGGCTCCTGGGTCAACGACACGTCGTTCATCCAGCGCCTCGACCCGGTGCTCGCCAAGCCGTTCCAGGTCGGCTTCTCCAACGCGATGGACCTCGTGTTCCTCATCGGCGCGGGCGTCATCGCGATCGGGTTCGTGCTGCTGATCTTCCTCCCGGAGATCCCGCTCCGCACCCAGTCGGCCATGGCCGCCGCGCGCGAGCCGAGCTCTCCCACCGGAGAGGTGCCGCCGGTCGACGTCACGATGAAGGGGAACGACGAGCGGGACGAGCTCGTGGCGACCGACCGCGTAGCGGTGGCCGAGCAGGCGGCGAAGGACGGCTGAGCGGTCGCTCAGCGGTGGCCGATGCCCGCCTCGAGCAGAGCGATCAGCCCGTCGACGTCCTCGACGGTCACGGTCAGCCCCGGATGCAGGAGGCGGCCGGTCGGCTCGATGCCGGGCACCGGCGTGCGGAACCGGATGCACGCACCGGCGCGCGGGTTCGTCGCGAAGGTGAGCCCGCGGTCGGCGAGCGAGAGATGGGCAGGCCCGGCCGTCCTCGGCAGCGAGTACGGGCCGGACGCCTCGACCGACGCGACGTTGGTGAGCACCGACCGGACCAGCCACGGCCCGAACCGGGCCTCGATGTTGACGTCGTCGACGACCACGCGGGCGTTGCCGGGCGTCACCCCGAAGGGCAGCGCCAGCACCCGGTATGCCGTGGTCCAGCGGAACGGGAAGGCCTGCGGCGTCATGGTGCTGCGTTACCCGGACCAGTCACTCGTACTGCTCGATCGAACTGCCGATCATCCACAGCGTCGGTGGCCAGAGCCCGACGAAGATGGCGCGCCGCTCGGCGTTCTCCCGCTCCTTCTGGTCCATCGTCTTCGCCCTGATCCAGAGCCCGAGGCACAGGCCGACCGACCCGAGAGCGGCTCCGTGCAGATAGCTGCTGCGCAGTCCGGCCCGGTGCAGCGCTCGTACGAGCATCGTTGCTCCTCGTCGGTCGACCGCTCGGTCGCGGGAGGTCTGCCCCCCAGCTCACGGGGTACGCGGACGAGGTGCCACCGACCGACGGACCGCTGCGACGGCTCGGCATCGTGCTGCGCTGGCCCGTCGGCGCAGCGCTCGCGTCGTGGCGCTATCTCTGGCGCACCCTTCCCGTCTACCGCGACGACGCCGTGGGAGACGCAGGGTCCGACCTGCCGCCGCCGTTGCCCGCCGACGCGGACGGGCCCGTCCAGCGGCCCGAGGACGGGGTCGGCGCCCTCTACCACCGCCGCTACGCCACGTTCATCGATGACCCACGACTCGGTCCGGAGCGGCTCGTCGGCACCATCGCCGACGACCTCAACAGGGCCGCGCCGGTGGAGGTAGCGGTGTTCCGCAAGACCCGTGGCGCCGCGCGCGGTCTCGCGGTCGGCGACGAGTACGTCGTACGGATGCCGGGCCCGTGGGACGGTCCCGTTCGCGTCGTGCACCGCGACGACACGTCGTTCCGGCTGGCGACCTTGCCCGGCCACCTGGAGGCTGGGCAGATCGAGTTCCGGGCGCGGGCCGAGGGCAAGGGACTGTGCTTCGAGATCGAGTCGTGGGCCGCTAGCGGCGACCGGTTGTCTCACCTGCTGTACGACCGGGTGCGACTGGCCAAGGAGATGCAGCTGCACGTGTGGACCCACTTCTGCGAGCGCGCCGCCAAGCTGTCCGGCGGGCGCATGCGCGACGGCATCCACATCACCACCCGCCGCGTCGAGGGCGTCGGCCGTGGCAGATGACCGGTTGTTGAGCGACCCCCAGGTCCGCCGCGCGCTCGACGCGCTGCACGACAAGCCGCTCAACTTCGACCTGTCACGCATTGCCGACGCCGCGCCCGGCAAGGGATGGCGCGTCGACGACTACCGCCAGCCGCTCCCGCCCGAGCCGCCGGGCGAGCCGCTCCCGCAGGGCAGCTGGGCGGTCGCCCGCCGGTTGATGACCGACTACGAGTTCGCCGATCCGTCGATCGTGCGCGCCGCCTACCACCCGGAAGAGCCCTTGCAGCAACGGGACATGCTCCTCGAGGGCCGGTTCCACGGACTGCGGTTCCGCTTCGGCGTGCGCGTCGGCGGCGTGGTAGACGAGACCCGCGTGGTCGACGGGCGGCGGGTGCGGGTCTGGGGCTGGTCGTACCGCACGCTCCAGGGGCACCTGGAGATGGGGCAGATGGACTACGAGCTGTGGAAGTGGCCCGACACGGGCGAGGTCGAGTTCCGCATTCACGTCCTCTCGCGCGCCGCACGGATCCGCAACCCGGTGATCCGGCTGGGCTTCCACGTCTTCGGCCGGCGCATGCAGGTGCTCTTCGCCCGGCGCGCGTGCGAGCGGATGGCGCTCCTGACGAGAGCGGAGCTGGCCCATCCCGGGCGGGCGGCCGGCGAGCGGCGCTGACGACTCCCGTGCAGACGTTCCTGCCCTGGCCGAGCTTCGCGGCGAGCGCTGCCGCGCTCGACGACCGCCGGCTGGGCAAGCAGCGCGTCGAGGCGCTGCAGGTCCTGCGCGCGCTGACCCGCACGCCGTACGGCTGGCAGCACCACCCGGCCGTGCTGACGTGGAAGGGCTACGAGGAAGCGCTGGCCGCGTACGGGCTCGCCGTGTGCGCCGAGTGGGTGCGTCGCGGCCACGGCGACACCTGCGCCGCCACCATCGGGCTCGACCTGGCCGCCGCCGGCCTGCCGCCGCCGCGCCGGGAGGCCGACCTTGCCGCCGAGGGCCGGTTGCCGCCCTGGTACGGCGACGACCGGCTGCACCGCAGCCACCGCTCCTCCCTCGTGCGCAAGGACCCGGCGCACTACGGGCCGCTCTTCCCGGACGCCGATCCGGAGCTGCCGTACCACTGGCCGGTCAGGGCTGGAGGTGGCGCCAGTCCTCGGGATGGGCCGCGAGGTAGCCGGCGAGCGTGACCGGCGGATGGCCGGCGACGCCGGCCACCGTGTCGCTCACGACGTCGAGCTCGCCGGTGGCGATCGCCGCGTACGTGGTGACCCAGCCGGCCACCTCCCAGTCCGGGGCGCCGTAGCCGGCGCGCGACGCGTACGCCTCCTCGGTCGTCTCCGCGACGTAGGCGATCGGCCGCCCGGTGACCGCGGTCAGCGCCTCGGCGGCGCCCTGCATGGTGAGCCGCTCCCCGCCGGTGACGTCGTACGCGCGGCCGGCGTGCCCGTCGTCGAGCAGCACCGCGGTCGCGACGTCGGCCACGTCGTCGCGCGCGACCGGTGCGAAGCCGCCGTTGCCTCCCGGGCCGCGGATGACCCCGTCGGTGCCGACCATCCGCGGCAGCATGTCGAGGTAGATGCTGTCGCGCAGGAACGTGCGCGCCAGGCCGGTCGCCTCGATGGCCCGCTCGGTGTGCCAGTGATCGCGGGCGAACGTGAACGTGGAGCCGGGCGCGCAGCGGAGGAACGAGACGTAGACGATGCGCTCGACCCCCGCGTCGGCGATCGCCTCGACCGCGGTGAGGTGCAGGCGGACGCGGTCGGGGTCCTCGCCCGCCGAGACGAGCAGCACCACGTCGGTGCCCTCGACGGCGCGCCGCAGCGCCGCGCCGTCGGCGTACGTGGCGACCGCGACCGTGGCGCCGGGGAGCTGCGGCGCGCGGGCCGGGTCGCGGACGACCAGGCGCTGGTCGATGCCGGCGGCCGCGAGCCGGCGGGCCACCCGGCCACCGATCCCGCCGCTGGCACCGGTGATCGCGAAGCGAGGCATGACGCTCATCCTGCCCCTCGCCAACCCCCTGGACGCGAGCCGGGCCCAGCGGGGCACACTTGGCCCAAAGCTGGGAATGCTGGCGGCCAAGGGCAACGCGCGCGGGAGGACATTCGCATGGTCGACGTCGAGCTCACCCATCCGGCCGGCAAGCTGGACCTGCCGGTGACCGAGGGCACCGAGCAGCCCGCAGGGATCGGCATCACCAAGCTGATGGCCGAGACCGGCTACGTGACGCTCGACCCTGGCTTCGTCAACACGGCGTCGTGCAGCTCGGCCATCACCTACATCGACGGCGATGCCGGCATCCTCCGCTACCGCGGCTACCCGATCGCTGAGCTGGCGGAGAGCTCGTCGTTCCTGGAGGTCGCCTACCTCCTGATCTATGGCGAACTACCGGGCCGCGACGAGCTCGAGGCGTTCGCTCAGCGCATCCGCGAGCACACGATGCTGCACGAGGACCTCAGGGGGTTCTTCAACGGCTTCCCTCGCGACGCGCACCCGATGGCGGTGCTGTCGTCGGCGGTCAGCGCGCTGTCGACCTTCTACCAGGACAGCCTCGACTTCGACCACCCAGAGCACGTCGAGATCTCGACCGTCCGCCTCCTGGCCAAGCTGCCCACGATCGCGGCGTACGCGTACAAGAAGTCGATCGGCCAGCCGCTGCTCTACCCGGACAACTCGCTCGGCTACGTCGAGAACTTCCTGCGGATGACGTTCGGCGTGCCGGCGCAGCCGTACGAGGTGGACCCCGTGGTCGCGCGCGTCCTGGACATGCTGTTCGTCCTGCACGCGGACCACGAGCAGAACTGCTCGACGTCGACGGTGCGGCTGGTGGGGTCGAGCCACGCCAACCTCTTCGCGTCTATCTCGGCCGGCGTCAACGCGCTGTTCGGCCCGCTGCACGGCGGCGCCAACCAGGCGGTCCTGGAGATGCTGGACCGCATCCGGGCCGACGGCGGCGACGTCGACGCCTTCGTCCGGCGGGTGAAGAGCAAGGAGCCCGGCGTGCGGCTGATGGGCTTCGGGCACCGGGTCTACAAGAACTACGACCCGCGCGCCGCCATCGTGAAGAAGGCCAGCCGCGACGTGCTCGAGCGGCTCGGCAAGCCCGACCCTCTGCTCGACATCGCGGTCAAGCTGGAGGAGATCGCGCTCGCCGACGACTACTTCGTCGAGCGCAAGCTCTACCCCAACGTCGACTTCTACACCGGCGTCATCTACAAGGCCATGGGCTTCCCGACCCACATGTTCACGGTGCTGTTCGCGCTCGGCCGGCTGCCCGGCTGGATCGCGCAGTGGCGGGAGATGCTGGAGGACCCGACGACCAAGATCGGGCGCCCGCGCCAGATCTACGTCGGCCCCACGGAGCGGCACTACGTTCCGGCGGAGAAGCGGTAGCGGGCCGGGCGGCTTCAGCTTTCCTTCAGGCACGGGGCGGATCCTCGGGCAGGACGAGACGAGGAGGCAGCAGATGACCGACCCCGTGCACCCGACCCCCGAGCCCGGCGACGGCGAGGCGGCCCGCCAGGAGATGCCGCGCTACGAGGCACCGCAGTACGAGGCGCCGCGCTACGAAGCACCGCAGTACGAGGCACCGCAGCACGAGGGCGGGCAGGAAGCGCCGCGCTGGGGCGCCGGTACCGGCTGGTACGACGAGACGCCCCCAGGGGAATCGGCTGGCGACCGGCGGGACGGCGCGCAGGACGCCCGGCACGGCGACACGGCGGCGTACGACACCGCACCGCTGTTCGGCGCGCCGGCTGAGCCGCTGTCGGCTGGGCCGCACGTGCCGGTCCAGGGCGGTCCGCCGCGCGCGAGGCGGCGCATGCGCTGGGTGGTCGTGCCGCTCGCGGCCGCGCTGGTCGGCGGCGGGGTGGGCGGCTACGTCGGTGCGCAGGTGTCCGACGGGAACGGCAACACCGTGGTCGTGGGCTCGGGCTCGAGCGCGCAGACGGTGCCGACCGCCAGCGGGGGCACCACCTCGACGGCGGCGATCGCGGCCGCGATCCTCCCGTCGGTCGTATCGATCAACGTCCGTGGCCAGAACGAGGCTGACACCGGCTCGGGCGTCGTCATCTCGTCAGCCGGCTACATCCTGACCAACAACCACGTGGTAGCGGCCGCCACGGGTGGCGGCAGCGTCAGCGTCACCTTCAACGACGGGTCGTCGGCAGCCGCCCGCATCGTCGGCACCGACCAGCCGTCCGACCTGGCCGTCATCAAGGTGGGAAGGACCGGCCTCCGGGCCGCGCAGCTGGGCAACTCGGCGGATGTCCACGTCGGCGACCCGGTGCTCGCGGTCGGCTCGCCGCTCGGGCTGTCCGGCACGGTCACGTCCGGCATCGTGTCGGCGCTCGACCGGCCGGTGAACACGACCGACCAGCAGGGTCAGCAGGGCGACCCGTTCGGCGGCCCGGGCGGCTCGTCCAGCGCCACCCTGCCGACCGTCATCGACGCGATCCAGACCGACGCGGCGATCAACCCGGGCAACTCCGGTGGCGCGCTGGTCGACATGTCGGGTCGGGTGATCGGCATCAACTCGGCGATCGCCACCGTCGGCAGCACCGGCGGCCAGACCGGGAACATCGGCGTCGGCTTCGCCATCCCGATCAGCCAGGCCAGGTCGGTCGCCACGCAGCTGATCTCCAGCGGGCACGCCTCCCACCCGTACCTCGGCGTCTCGGTCAGCGACGGCACGACGTCAAGCGGTGACACGTCCGTCGTGGTCGCGCAGGTGCGGCAGGGCGGCCCCGCGGCCGCCGCCGGCATCAAGGTCGGCGACCGGGTCATCGCGGTCGACGGCAAGCGGGTGAGCGGCTCGGACAGCCTCATCGCGACGCTGCGCCAGCACCAGCCCGGCGACACGGTGCAACTGACGATCACCAGGAGCGGCAAGCAGCAGACCGTGAGCGTCAAGCTGGGGGACGCCGGGACCACCACCCAGGGCTGACCCGGTCCCTGGACGACGATCGGCGAGGTGCCCTGGTGGGCGAGGCTGGCGGTACGGCGGACGACCCCGCGACGGTGCTCGTCGTGGACGACGACCCCGACCTGCGGGCCGCGCTCACCAGGGCTCTCACCATCGACGGCTACCGGGTCACCGCGGTCAGCAACGGGGCCAGAGCGCTCGAGACCATGCCGCAGCTCGAGCCCGACGTCCTGGTGCTCGACGTGATGATGCCGGTGGTCGGCGGGCTCGAGGTGTGCCGGCGGTTGCGCGCGAAGGGCGACCGCACGCCGATCCTCGTCCTCACCGCGCGCGACGAGGTGAGCGACCGGGTGGCCGGGCTGGACGCCGGCGCCGACGACTACCTCGTCAAGCCGTTCGCCCTCGAGGAGCTGCGGGCCAGGTTGCGGGCGCTGCTGCGCCGGGCGCTGCCGGCGATGCCCGAGGAGAGCCCGACGCTGCGCTACGCCGATCTCGAGCTCGACAACGACAGCAGGGCGGTCCGCCGCGGCGACCGGCCGATCGAGCTGACCCGTACCGAGTTCGCGCTGCTCGAGCTGCTGATGCACAACCCGGGGCGCGTGCTCACCCGCGAGGTCATCATGGATCGCGTGTGGGGCTACGAGCTGGAGCCGGCGTCGAACTCCCTCGAGGTGTTCGTCGGCTACCTGCGGCGCAAGACCGAGGCCGGCGGCGAGCCGCGCCTCATCCACACGGTCAGGGGCGTCGGGTACCAGCTGCGGGGCGAGGCATGACCGCCTCACCGGCCGGCTGGGCCGCGAGGGTCCGGCGGCTGCCGGCCTGGTGGGGCGACCGGCCGCTGCGGGTGCGGCTGGTGGCCGCGGCGGCGCTCGCGGTGGCCGCGGCGCTCGTCGGCGTGGTCGGCGTCGCGTACGTCACCGTGCGGCACGAGCTGGTCGGCCATGTCGACAGCGAGCTGCGGCACCAGGCCGACGAGCTGCAGCAGCAGGCGGAGCGCCAGACCCGCTTCTTCTTCCCCCAGCTCCAGCTGACCCCTGACTTCGGCGAGCCGGGCGGTGTCGTGCAGGCGGTGCTGTCGAACGGCGAGGTGCGGTCCGAGCAGGGCCAGGCGGTGGCGCTGCCGGTCACGCCCGACGACGTCGCGGTCGCCAACGGGCACAAGCCCGGGCACTACCGCACCGTCTCGGTCAGCGGCATCAAGGTGCGCATGCTGACGAGCCCGCTGGTCAACGGGATCGCGGTGCAGGTGGCGCTGCCCCTCACCGGCGTGGGCGACCAGCTGAGCCGCATCGCGCTCGCATTCCTCGCGCTCGCGGCGTCCGGCATCGCGGTGGCCGTGCTGCTCGTGTGGCTGGTGTCGCGCCGGGCGCTCGCGCCGGTCGCGCGGCTCACCTCGACCGCCGCCGAGATCGCGCGGACGCGCGATCTCACCCATCGCATCGCCGACGCCAGGGGGGACGAGCTGGGGCAGCTGGCCGCGTCGTTCAACCAGATGCTCGACGCGCTGCAGGCGTCCATCGGCGCGCAGCGCCAGCTGGTGGCCGACGCCGGTCACGAGCTGCGCACGCCGCTCGCCAGCCTGCGCACCAACGTCGAGATCCTGCACGACGTCGACCGCCTGCCCCCCGACCAGCGCCGCGAGGTCATCGAGGGGATCGTCCGGCAGCTGGAGGAGCTGACCGGCCTGGTGGGCGACGTGGTGGAGCTGGCGCGCGGCGACGAGCCGCCGGCCCACTTCGAGGAGGTGGCGCTCGACCGGCTGGTGTCGCACGCCGTGCAGCGGGCCCGGCGGCACTGGCCCGACCTGCGGTTCGCACTCGTCGCCACGCCGCTCCTGGTACGGGCGGTGCCCGGCCGCCTCGACCGGGCGGTGGCCAACCTGCTCGACAACGCGGCCAAGTTCTCCGCGCCGGGCGCGGTCGTGGAGGTGGCGCTGCTCGCCGACGGCCGGCTCGTGGTGCGCGACCACGGACCGGGGGTGCCGCCGGAGGCCCTGCCGCACGTCTTCGACCGGTTCTTCCGTGCCGACGTCGCGCGCGCCCTGCCCGGCAGCGGTCTCGGGCTGGCGATCGTCAAGCAGGTCGTCGACCGGCACGGCGGGACCGTCGCCATCGACAACGCGCCGGACGGCGGTGCGATCGCCACCCTCGCCCTGCCGCCGCTGCCGGAGCCGGCCGCCGGCGCCGCCCGCGAGGCCATCGCCTCCTCGTGAGCCGTCCTGACCAGTGGGCACCGCCAGCGCTCAGCCGGTGAGGCGCACCTCGGCGACGCTGCCGCGATAGCCGCCGCCGGAGGATCGCGGCAGCCGGGTGAGCCACAGCAGCACGTACCGGGCCCGGGCGGGGCTCGGCAGGCGCAGCGCGACGGCGGCGGGAGCAGCGGCGCGCGCCGCAACCGCCGGGCCGGTGAGCAGGCCGCTCCTGGCGGTGCCGGCGTAGACCCGCACGGTCGTCCCCGGCACGCCGAAGCGCACCCGTACGGTGCGCACGACCTCGACCCGGCCGAGATCGAGCAGCAGGCCAAGGCCGTGCTTCAGGCCGCCGAAGGCGGCGGTCGAGTAGCGGTCGGTCGTCCAGGCGGTCGCCGGGTCGCCGTCGACCGCGTCATGGGCGGCGGCCGCGCTCTCGGTGCCGTCGCCCTCCGGGTCGTACGGCGCCACGCCGGTGATCCGCAGCCGGCGGCCGGTCGGCGCCGCGGACGGGGTACCGGTGCCCGGCCGGCCGGTCGGCCCGCTGGTGGCGGCGGGGCGCGACGTCGAGCCGGTGGGCCTGGTGGCCCCGTCGTTCTGCGAGCGGTTGCGCGACACCAGCAGCACGGCGGTCACCAGCGCGGCGAGCAGCGCGGCGGCGAGCAGCGCGCCGATCAGGACCCGGTGGGCCGGCGGCTCGCCGGTGATCGCCCGCCGGGCGGCCTGCCGCCGGCGGAGCTCGCGACGGCTCATCGGGCGCCTCGGGTCGAGCTCGGGCGGCAACCCGCCGTCGAGGACGGGGCCGCTGTCGAGCGCCGGGCCGCTGTCGAGCGCCGGGCCGCCGAAGAGGTCGTCCAGCGACGCGTCGGCGAACCGGTGACGGGCGTGCTGGCGGGGGTGCTGGCCAGGGTCCGGCGGCGGCACGAGCCCGCTGAGCTGGGCGACGAACGCCGCCGGCGTGACCACGCCGCCCGACGTGGTCCGGTGCGCCAGTTCGCGGACGCCGGGCGGCAGGGCCGCCGGACCGCCGGCGGTGGTGGTCAGCAGCTGCCCCAGCGCCCTGGTGTCCCTGTCGTAGGCGTCGGAGGTGGTGGACCGCGCGCCGGGCGGCGGGTCGGTGAGCCGGGCCCCGCCGCCGGGCTCGACCAGCACGGTGTCGAGCCCCACCGCGCCGTGCGGCTCGCCGGCCCGGTGCCGCTCGGCCAGCTGCTGCGCGATCTGCCCCACCACCGTCACCGCGCGCTCGGCCGGTAGCGGACCATGGACGAGGGCGGCGCGCAACGTCACCTCGGATCCGGGTAGGTCAGCCATGCTCACGCTTCCAGCGGGCCGGTTCGTTCGGTGCGTCGGGACCAGATGTCGAAGGAGCCTACGGTGGACGAGCAAGGCCACGCCGGTCGGGACGGGACGGGACGCGCGGGCGCCGACCCCGGGGCCGTCCCCCAAGTGCGTCCCGACGTCGATATCGACGCCGACACGGTGACGACCACCGTCCTCGCCGTACCCGAGCGGTCGGGAGGCAACCCCGGCGCGATGCCGCTGGACGCCCAGCCGCAGGCCATGGCGGCCGGGGCCGCGGGGGACGACCAGCCGCACTTCCCCGTGGTGCTGCGCGGGTACGAGCGGACGCACGTCGACGCCGCGGTCGCCGACCTGCGGGCGCGGCTCGACGCCGCCGTCGCGCGGTACGAGACCGCCGAGGCCGCGCTGTCGGCGGCCCGCGCCGCGGCTGCCGACGGGCAGCGCCGCACCGAGCAGGCGCAGCACGACGTGGCGGCGCTCCGGCAGCAGGTGCAGGAGGTGGCGCGAAGCGCCGAGCAGAGCAGGGCCGCGCCGGTCGTGGTCTCCGAGCGGCTGCGGCAGGTGCTGGAGCTGGCCGAGGCCGAGGCGGCCGAGATCCGCCGCAACGCGCGGCGCGACGCCGAGCAGGCGACCGTCGACATGCGGGCGGAGATCGAGCGGCTGAGCCGGCGCCGGGCCGAGCTCGACGCCGAGCTGGGCCGCCTGCACGCACGCATCACCGCCCTGCTGGCGGGCGGCGACTCCGCCTGAGCTCCACGGGCGGGGCTGAGCCGGCGCCGCGTCTGCTGGATCGTGGCGCACCGCCGCTGGACCGGTGGTAAGCAGGACGTAGCACGAAGGGCGAGGAAGGCCGGCGCGTGGAGCTGCTCGACTGTCCGATCCAGTCCTACGACTGGGGCTCCCGGACGGCCATCGCGCGGCTGCAGGGCAGGCCGCAGCCGGCGTCCGGCCCGGAGGCCGAGCTGTGGGTGGGCGCGCACCACCGGGCTCCTTCGCTGCTGGGCGACGAGCGCACGCTGGTCGACCGGATCGCGGCCGACCCGGTCGGTGAACTCGGGCCGGCCGTGGTCGACCGGTTCGGGCCGACCCTGCCGTTCCTGCTGAAGGTGCTCGGCGTCGACGCGCCCCTGTCGATCCAGGTGCATCCCGATCGGGAGCAGGCCGAGGCCGGCTACGCCGCCGAGGAGGCCAGCGGGGTCCCGCTCGGCGCGCCCGAGCGCAACTACAAGGACCGCTGGCCCAAGCCGGAGCTGCTGGTGGCGCTGACCCCGTTCGCGGCACTGTGCGGGTTCCGCGACCCGGCCGGCGCGGCGCGGCTGATCGAGGCGCTCGACGTGCCGCAGCTGGCGCCGGTCGCGCACTGCCTGCGCGCGCACGGCACGGCCGCCGTGCGGCAGGCGCTGGGCACGCTGCTGCGCTGGCCGTCCACCGAGCGCGCCGGCCTGGTCGAGGCGATCGCCGCCGGCGCCGGGCGCCTCGCCGCGGGCGGCGACCCGGCCGCGCGGTGGTACGCCCGCCTCGCCGATGCGCACCCGGGCGACGCCGGCGTCGCCGCGGCGCTGCTGCTCAACGTCGTCGAGCTCGCTCCCGGCGAGAGCGTGGTGATGCCCACCGGCAACCTGCACGCCTACCTCCAGGGCACCGGCGTCGAGATCATGGCCAACTCCGACAACGTCCTGCGGGGCGGCCTCACCAGCAAGCACGTCGACGTCGACGACCTGCTCCGCGTCGCCGACGTCCGGGCGTGCGACGTGCCGGTGCTGCGGCCGGTGCTGGCCGGCGACGAGGTGGTCTACCCGGCCCCGTTCGACGAGTTCCGGCTCAGCGCCGTCGACGTCGCCGGCCGTCCGGTCGCCCTCGACCGCCGCGGCCCGCAGCTGTTGCTGGCCGTCGCCGGATCGGTGACCGTGCGGGCCGGCGACTCGTCGCTCGCGCTGACCGGCGGCCGCGCCGCGTACGTCGGTGCCTCGGAGCCGGCCGTGGTGATCGAGGGCGAGGGCGCCGTCTTCCGGGCGACGCCGGGCTTGCCGTACCGCAACTGAGGAGGACCCTACGTGGTCGACGTGATGGTCATCGAGACGCCGAACCTGGGGGATCGCTCCTACGTCGTCCACGACGGCGAGTCAGCTCTGGTGGTCGACCCGCAGCGCGACGTCGACCGGGTGCTCGACCGGCTGGACCGGCACGGCCTGCGGCTGACGGCGGTCGCGGAGACGCACCTGCACAACGACTACGTCACCGGGGGGCTCGAGCTGGCCCGCCGCACCGGTGCCGGTTACCTGGTCTCGGCCGACGACGACGTGGCGTACGACCGGGTGCCGGTGCGCGACGGCGACGCCGTCGAGGTCGGCGCGCTCACCGTACGGGCGCTGCGCACGCCCGGGCACACGCCGAACCACGTGTCGTACGTGGTCGAGCAGGACGGCAGCGCGCGGGCCGTCTTCACCGGTGGGTCGCTGCTGTTCGGCTCGACGGGGCGCACCGACCTCATCGGCCCGCAGCGCACCGAGCAGCTGGCGCACGCGCAGTGGCGGTCGGCGCGCCGCCTGGCCGACGAGCTGCCGCCCGGAACGGCCGTCTACCCGACGCACGGGTTCGGCAGCTTCTGCTCGGCGAGCCCGGCGAGCGGGACGGAGTCGACCATCGGCCGGGAGCGGGAGGTCAACCCGGCGCTCACCAGGGACGAGGCGCGGTTCGTCGCGGAGACGATCGCCGGTCTCGACGTCCACCCCGCGTACTACGTGCACATGGCGCCGATCAACGCGGCCGGCCCGGCGCCCGTCGACCTGTCGCTGCCGCCGGTGGCCGGCGACGTCGCCCGGCGCATCGACGCGGGGGAGTGGGTGGTCGACGTGCGGCCGCGCACGGACTTCGCCGCCGCGCACACGCCGGGGACGCTGTCCTTCGACGGCACCGAGAACGTGCCGACCTACCTCGGCTGGCTGCTGCCGTGGGGCACGCCGGTGACCCTGCTCGGGGCTGCGCCGGCCGACGTCGCCGCCGTGCAGCGCGAGCTGGTGCGCATCGGCATCGACCGCCCTGCGGCCATGGCGGTCGGGGGGCCGCGGGCGTGGGCGCCGGAGCGCGGCAGCGCGTCGTACCGGGTGGCGAGCTTCGACGAGCTGGCCGCCGCATCCGGCGCGCCCGGGCTCGCCGTGCTCGACGTGCGGCGCGAGAGCGAGTGGCGCGAGGCGCACATCGACGGCGCGGTCCACGTGCCGCTGCACGAGCTGCGCGAGCGCATGGCCGAGGTGCCGGACGAGGAGCTGTGGGTGCACTGCGGGATCGGGTTCCGTGCCGCGGTCGCCGCCTCG
The DNA here is from genome assembly GCA_045807125.1 of Frankiaceae bacterium. Lineage (GTDB taxonomy): Bacteria > Actinomycetota > Actinomycetes > JAWWOL01 > JAWWOL01 > JBJMHZ01. The sequence goes on along the minus strand of JBJMHZ010000042.1, from coordinate 126,950 downwards.
ATGCTCGCGGCGGCCGGGCACCGCGTGGTGCTGGTCGACGACGAGTTCGAGCGGGCCGAGAAGGCCGGCCTCGCGCTCGTCCGGCCGTGACTCAGCCGCCGTCGGCAAGCTGGGCGGCCACCACGTCGAGGCCGGCGGATCGGCTGCCCTTCACGAGCACCGCGTCGTCCGGGCCGAGGCCCATCCGCTGCAGCGCGGCGACCGCGTCGGCCGGCGACCCGACGTTCTGATCCATGCCGTACGCCGGCTCGCCCACGGCGATGACGGTGATGCCGTACGACGTCGCGAGCTCGCCGATGCGGCGGTGCGCCTCGTCGCTGCCCTCGCCGATCTCGGCCATGCGTCCGAGCACGGCGACGTGCCGGCGGGCCGGCAGCCGGAGCAGCGCATCGAGCGCGGCCGCCATCGAGGTGGGGTTGGCGTTGTACGAGTCGTTCAGCACCTGGGCACCGCACGCTGCCCGCCACAGCTCCATCCGCCAGCGCGACAGGGTGGCCGTGGCGAGGGCGTCGCCCACCGCGTCGATGGGCACGTCGAGCGCGAGGGCGGCCCCCGCGGCGGCCAGCGCGTTGACGACGTTGTGCGCGCCGCGCACCCCGAGCCGCACCTGCCGGTCGCCCCACGGGGAGCGAAGCACGAAGCGCGGCTGCAACGACTCGTCCAGCTCGAACTGCTCGGCGTGCAGGTCGGCGTCAGGGTTGCCCATGGCTGAGTACGTCAGCACGCGGCCGCGAGTCAGCCGCCGCATCTCCTCGACCCGGTGGTCGTCGGCGTTGAGGACGGCGATGCCGTCGTCCGGCAGTGCCTGCACGAGCTCGCCCTTGGCGGCGGCCACCCGCTCGACGGTGCCGAACGTCTCCAGGTGCACGCCGGCCACCACGGTGACGACCGCGACGGTCGGCGACGCGATGTCGCACAGCCACGCGATGTGGCCCGGTGCGCGTGCGCCCATCTCGACGACCACGACGCCGGCGTCGCCCGGCGCGTTCACCAGCGTGAGCGGCACGCCGAGCTCGTTGTTGAACGAGCCGGTCGCCGCGCCCGTCGAGTAGCGCGCGGCCAGGCAGTGCGCGAGCAGGTCCTTGGTCGAGGTCTTGCCGACCGAGCCCGTCACGCCGATCGCGTGGCGCACTCGGCTCCGCGCCGCGATCGCGAGCTCGCGCAGCGCCCGCTCGGCGTCGTCCACGACGATCGCGGTGCCGCGACCGACCGGAGCGCGCGCCGTCAGGTAGGCGGGAGCGCCTGCGGCGACGGCGGCCTCGATGAAGTCGTGCCCGTCGCGCTCGCCGGTGACCGGGACGAACAGTTGCCCGGCCTCGATCGTGCGGCTGTCGATGCCGGCGCCGGTCACCTCGACGTCGGGGCCGTGCACGGCCCCTCCGACGACTGCGCCGATCCCGGACGCGCGGAACCTCACTCCGGCGCCCGCAACCGCGCCGGCCGGTGCGTCAAGAAGCCCGTGCGGGTGGCGTGCCGCGCCAGCGCGAGCTCGATGAGCCGCTGCACGAGCTCGGGGTAGGGAACGCCACTCGCCGCCCACAGCCGCGGGAACATCGAGATCGGCGTGAATCCGGGGATCGTGTTGACCTCGTTGACGAGGAAGCCCCGGCCGCCCTCCTCGAAGAAGAAGTCGACCCTGCCCATGCCGTCGACATGCAGCGCCTCGTACGCCTGCACCGCCAGCTTGGCGACCTCCTTGGCCTGGCTCGGCGACAGCTCGGCGGGCACGATCAGCCCGGCGCCGCTGTCGACGTACTTGTCCTCGTAGTCGTAGAAGTCGTGGCTGGGCCGGATCTCTCCGGGCACCGACGCGATCGGGTCCTCGTTGCCGAGGACGGCGACCTCGATCTCGCGACCCCTGATCGCCTCCTCGACGACGACGTACTCGTCGTAGTCCAGCGCGGTGCGCACGGCCGCCCGCAGCTCGTCGGTGTCGCTCGCACGGCTGACGCCGACCGACGACCCGAGGTTGGCGGGCTTCACGAACACGGGATAGCCGAGCCGCGACTCGACCAGCGTCACGAGCTCGTCGCCCGCGCGGTGCCGTCGCGCCGACACCCACGGCACGACGGGCAGGCCCTCCGACTCCAGCACCCGCTTCGCGGTCGGCTTGTCCATGCAGAGGGCGGACGCGAGCACGCCGGCTCCGACGTACGGCACGCCGGCCAGCTCGAGCATTCCCTGGACGGTGCCGTCCTCGCCCATCGGGCCGTGCAGCAGCGGGAGCACGACCACCGGGCCCTGCTCCGCTGCGCCGATGATCGCCGGCAGTCCGGACGGCGCAGCCTCGTCGGTGGTGTCGGGGGAGGGCAGCGCCGCGACGCTCGACGGCTCGAGCGCGCGCACCGCGTCGGTCAGGTCGAGCCAGCGCCCGTCGCGGGTGATCCCGACGGGCGTGACGTCGTACGTGGAGGGGTCGAGCGCTCGCAGGACGTGCAGCGCGGACACGGTCGACACGTCGTGCTCGGCCGACCGGCCGCCGAAGAGGAGGAAGACGTGGACGCGGGGGGCATTCGGCACGGTGCCAGGCTACCGGCCGGTTCCCGTAACGCCGGTGAGCCGGGGCGGTGCCTCCCATGCCGGGCACGGCGCAAGGGCCCGGTTGCCCGGGCCCTTGCGGGGCGAGCTTGCGCCGGTCACTTCAGGAAGCCGAACCGTTGCACCAGCGGCAGCCTCTCCCACCACCGGCCGAGGCCGAGGGTGTGGCCGGCCTTCAGCAGGAGCAGCATGACCAGCGTGCCGGCGTAGATCAGGTGGTCGTCCATGAAGACGTTGTTCTCCGGCGGCAGGACCGCCGACCACATGAGCACCAGCAGCAGCACGCCACCGGCCGCCGCCATCCGCATCGTGATGCCGAGCATCAGGGCGAGGCCGATGCCGATGAGACCGGCCATGAACAGCCAGTCGGCCCACGCCGCGCCAGCGATGTCGTTGTAGAGCCCCTTGAGCGGCCCGCTCGCCGCGAACTTGAGGAACCCCTCGGTCGGGTGGCCGCCGTTGATCCAGGCATCCTTCGACGCGGTCTCGTGCCCGAGGCCGAGCAGCTTGTCGAAGAACGCCCAGACGAAGATCCAGCCGAGGCCCAACCGGGTCGCCGCCGCGACGATGCGCAACGCCTTGCCGCTGGTCGCCTCCTCCACCTGGGGCTTCGTCGGTGGGCGCATGCGCACCGTGACCCGCTCCGTTGACCCGGTCAGCACCGACATCGTCCTCACTTCCTCTCCACTCCCGTACGTTCACGTCTCCCGATGCCCTTGCATCACCAAGGCTGCCGCATCGATGGACCCGTCCCCAGTGCCGGAGGACTCCACCGCAACGGGACCCTTGCCCGCCGCCGCACCGATCGGCCGCGGCGAGCGAGGGCTCATGGCCCATGGACGGCCCCTCTCGCCGGCGTCCGATCGATGATCGATGGTGCGACGGTCGATCGGGACGTTAGGCTGCTCGCGTGGAGGGGACCGCAGGGCTGGACAAGGGGGCGCAACTGGGCCACCTGCGGCTCGACGACCTCCTGCGTCAGCTGCAGCAGCGCGTCACGGAGGTGCTGGGGTCGCGCGACGCGCTGCACGGGCTGCTCGAGGCGGTCGTGTCGATCGCGTCCGACCTCGACCCGACCGCGATGCTGTCCCGGATCGTCGAGGCGGCGCGCGTCCTCGTCGACGCCGAGCACGCCGCGCTGGGCGTGATCGGGCCGGACCGCATGCTCGTCGACTTCGTGTACGCGGGCATCGACGAGCAGACCGCCGCGCGGATCGGTGACCTGCCGGCCGGGCACGGCATCCTCGGCCTGCTCATCGACCGGCCGGAGCCCATCCGGCTGGCCGATCTGAAGCAGCACGAGGCGTCGTACGGCTTCCCGCCGAACCACCCGCCGATGGCGAGCTTCCTCGGCGTTCCCGTACGGGTGCGCGACGAGATCTTCGGCAACCTCTACCTGACCGAGAAGCGCGGCGGGGCCGAGTTCACCGCCGACGACGAGTCGGTCGTCCTCGCCCTCGCCGCGGCGGCCGGGGTGGCGCTGCAGAACGCCCGCCTCTACGCCGAGACCCGGGTCAGGGAGAACTGGCTCGCGGTGACGACCGAGGTGACCACGGCGCTGCTCTCGGGCACCGACACGGGCGAGGTCCTGGAGCTGATCGCTACCCGGGCGCGCGAGATGACCGACGCCGACCTCGTCGCCATCGCGCTGCCGGACGGCTCGGGGGCGCTGCAGTTCGAGGTGGCGGTGGGGCTGCACGCCGACGAGGTGCGCGGTGCGGTCATCCCGCCGGACTCGCTGTCCGGCGTGGTGTACGAGCGCGGAGAGCCGCTGCTCGTCGGCGACCTGAAGAGCGACCGGCGGGCCCGCGGGCCGCTCTCGTCCCTCGCCGACCTGGGTCCCGCGATGCTGGTGCCGCTGGGCTCCGGCTTCCGGCGGGTCGGCACGCTCGCGCTCGTCAACCTCGCCGGCCGGCATCGCTTCGACCCGGTGACGGAGCAGTACGTGAGCGCCTTCGCCGGGCAGGCTGCGGTCGCGCTCGCGATGGCGAAGGGCCAGCGGGACCGCCAGCAGCTGCTCGTCCTCGAGGACCGGGACCGGATCGCCCGCGACCTGCACGACCTGGTGATCCAGCGGCTGTTCGCCACCGGCATGCTGCTCCAGGGCGCGAGCCGGCTGGTGCGCAACGACGAGGCCGCCGATCGCCTGCGCCGCGCCGTGGACGACCTCGACGCCACCATCCGCGAGATCCGCACCACGATCTTCGGCCTCCAGGCCCCGGTCGAGTCGACGCCGAGCGTGCGCGCGGCCGTGCTGCGCACCGTCGACGAGATCACCGACGCGGCCGCCGTCGAGGCAGCCGTGCAGCTCATCGGGCCGGTCGATGCGCTGGTCGACGCGGAGGCCGGCGAGCATCTCGTCGCGACGCTCCGCGAGGCGCTGTCCAACGTGGTGCGGCACTCCGGCGCCAGGCGCGTCGACGTGACGGTGGACGCGGGCGAGGAGCTGGTGCTCGACGTCGTCGACGACGGATCAGGGTTCACCGACGAGGGCCGCCGAAGCGGCCTGGCCAACATCGAGCGGCGCGCCGCTCAGCTCTCCGGCAAGGCCACGATCGACAGCGCCCCCGGCAAGGGGACGCGGGTGCACTGGCAGATCCCGCTGCACTGACGCCGAGGGGCTGGACCGGCAGTACCGGGCGGGGCTCAGCCCGCCTGCAGACCGGCCCCTTCCAAGGGGTCGAGCAGGGCCGGCTCGGTCGGCAACCGGCGACCGGTCACCAGCTCAGGGGCGATGCGCAGCGCCAGGTCGCGCCGGGAGCGCACCCAGGGCCGCAGCCCAAGCGCGTCGATGCGGGCCCGCGCGTCCGGGTCGCGGACCACCGTCACCCGTCCGGTCACGACGACGCTCCACGACCCGCTGGTCATGCTGATGTCGTCCACCTCGAAGGCGACGACCGCGCCGGCCGCCGAGGCCAGCCTGGTCTGCGACCCGGTGCGCAGCAGGATCGCGCCGTCGTCGTCCACGACGTAGTTGACCGGCAGCACGGCCGGCAGCGCGGCGCTGGTGAAGACGACCCGGCCGACGCTGCCCTGCCGCACCAGCGCCATGCACTCGTCGGGCACGAGGACCTCCAGGCCGCTCGCGTCGACCTCGATGTCGATCTCGGCGTCGCCCATCAGGAGCCACCGGCGAGCCGGCTCGCCAGGACCGCGGCCTGCGTGCGGCGCTCGAGGCCGAGCTTGGCGAGCACGTGCGACACGTAGTTCTTGACCGTCTTCTCCGCGAGGTGCATGCGCTGGCCGATCTGGCGGTTGGTGAGGCCCTCGCCGATCAGCTCGAGCACCCGCCGCTCCTGCTCGGTGAGCTCGGCCAGCGGGTCGTCGGCGGCCTGAGCGCCCGCCCGCAACCGCTCGAGGACGCGCGCGGTCGCCTTGGGATCGAGCAGCGACTGGCCAGCGGCCACCGTACGGATGGCACCGACGAGGTCGGCGCCGCGGATCTGCTTCAGGACGTAGCCGGCCGCACCCGCCATGATGGCGTCGAACAGCGCCTCGTCGTCGGCGTACGACGTGAGCATGAGGCAGCCCAGCTCGGGCATCCGCGACCGGATCTCGCGGCACACCGCGACGCCGTTACCGTCGGGCAGCCGGACGTCGAGGACGGCCACGTCGGGCCGCAGCGCGGGCACCCGGGCGATCGCCTCCGCCGCCGTCGACGCCTCGCCGACGACCTCCAGGTCCGGCTCGGCGGACAGCAGCTCCGCTATCCCGCGGCGCACTACCTCGTGGTCGTCGAGCAGGAAGACGCGAATCCTCTTGGCGTCGGGCGCCGCGGCGGTCTCGGTCACGGTACGAACTCTCCCATCGTCCAGCAGACCGGCAAAGGGGCGAAAGTCCCTATCCGGCGCAGGCAGCTCTCGCGACGAAGGCCACGATGTCACCACTGGTGATGATGCCGACGAGCGTGCCGTCGGCGAGCACGACGGGGGTGGCGTCGAGCCGCTCCCGCGTCATCGTCTCGGCCACGACCGCGACGGGCGTCGCCGGCAGGACGCAGTGGACGTCGCGCGGCAGTACCTCGGTGAGCCGGCGGCGGTGCGGCCCGAGCGGCCCCATCGGCCATTCCATGGCGAGCTGGCGGTCGTCCAGCACCCCGGCGACCCGATGCCCGACGCCCTCGGTGACGACGAGATGGTGGACGTGGCCGGCGAGCAGTCGCTCCCACGCGGTGGCGAGCGTGTCGCTCGAGGACAGCGAGACGACCGGCGTGCGCATCACCTCGGCTGCCGTCACGGTGGCCGGATCCCGGCGCTCCGCCGTGGACGGCTTGCGAACGGCCTCGGCCGTGGTTACGGGCATGGCGTCCTCCTGCGGTGATGGGCTGCGCATCCGGCCGTCGATGGCCTGCCTCGAGCGTCGGCCGCCGCCACCGGGCCACGTAGGGCCGAAGGTCATCGCTCGCCCGTGACATCACCGGGATCTCGCCGGGACATCGACGTCGTCCTGCCATCGGTCGCACGTGGTACGGCCCTATGGCCCTGCACCGGCTCGCCCCGGGAGACGCAGGCTGGTGGGGCTCCGGAGCGTCCGGGGACCAGCTCGGTGAGGAGGCCGTCATGACGAACCTCGGTGCAAGGGTTGCCGCCGGTCCGTGGCGGCGCATCGTCGTCGGCGTCGACTCCTCGCCGAGCAGCCGGGCGGCGCTGAGGTGGGCCGTCGCGCAGGCGCGCCTTTCCGGCCAGCCCCTGCTCGTCGTCCATGCCTGGCACTGGATGCCCACTTCGTGCGCCGACCCCGCGCTCACCCGCGAGGCCGCGGCAGAGGAGGCGCAGCGGGTCCTCGACGACGCGCTCGGTGCGGTGCGGGCGATCGCCGCGGGAATCGAGATCGGTGCCCGGCTGGTCCAGGGCAACCCGGCGCGCGTGCTCGCCGCGCTGGGCCGCTCGTCCACCATGGTGGTCGTGGGCGCGGGCGGCCTCGGCGAGCTCGCCGGCCTGCTCCTCGGATCGGTGGGTCTGCACCTGGTGCCGCACTCGCCGGTGCCGGTCGTCGTGGTGCCGTGCCCGCCGGTCGCCCCGCCGGCCGCCAAGGCGGTCATGGAGTCGGTCGAGCTCGGTCTTCCGCCTGCGCTCGCCGACGTTTGACGATGGACCGGTGGCCGGTGATCCTCTCATCGAGGGAGGTCGGCGTGACCGAGCAGACGACGGAGCAGACGACCGAGCAGAGGGCCGAGCGGGAGCAGGCGCGCAGCGGCGTGGTGGTCGGGTACGACGGATCGCCGGAGTCGATGGAGGCCGTCGTGCTGGCCCTGCGCGAGGCCGAGCAGCGAGGCACCGAGCTGCACGTCGTCACCGTTTACGTGTCCGACTGGGTGCCCGGCGACTCCGAGACGCCGCAGTGGGAGGAGCGCCTCCGCGAGCACACCGAGGCGCTTCAGAACGAGGCAGTCGCCGAGGCCGCGCGGGGCCGGTCTCCGTCAGTGCCCGTCCGCCGGACCGCGCTGCACGGCAACCCCGGCGAGCTGCTCGTCGAGCAGTCGTCCGACGCCGAGCTGCTCGTCATCGGCAACCGGGGCCGGAGCGCGCTCGCCAGCGCGCTGCTCGGCAGGGTGTCGTCGTACTGCCTGCATCACGCCGGGTGCCCCGTGCTGGTCGTGCGCCTGCACGCCGGCCATCCGCGCTCGCACCTGCCGAGCGCGGACCTCGCCGGCCAGGTGTGATCGCGCGCCGGGACGGGTCAGGCGGGTGCGGTCGGGTGGTGATCGGACCGCGATCGGGTGGTACCGGTCCTTCTGACGGGCCAGGCCGGAACGGGACGAAGGTCCCTGCGCCGCCGGGCCGCATGCCCGCTGCGGGCGGCATCCCCGCGCGATGAGATACGGCCATGGACAACCGACTGCTGACCATCATGATCGGGACTGCGGCCACGGCTCCCTCGATCCACAACACCCAGCCGTGGCACTTCGTCGCGCACGGCTGCGTCGTCGACGTCTTCGCCGATCGCTCCCGCGCCGTTCCGGTGGTCGACCCGACCGGTCGGCAGCTGGTCATGAGCTGCGGCGCGGCCATCGAGCACCTCTGCATCACCGCCCGCGCCCTCGGTCGCGATCCGGCGGTGCAGCTCCTGCCCGACCGCGCCAACCCGGACTGGCTGGCCCGGGTGGACGTGAGCGCCCGCCGGGTGGCCTCGGTCGACGACCGCACGCTGGCCAAGGCGATGTTCCAGCGGCACACGGTCCGGACGCCGTTCGCCCGGTGCGGGGTCGGTGAGCGGATCACCGGCGAGCTCGCCTCTGAGGCGTCCGCCCTCGGGGCCTCGGCTGCGTTCCTGACCCGCTCCAGCGACCTGCTCGTGGCCGCGGTCCTGCTCACCCATGCCGACGAGGCCGAGCGCGGCAACGACGCTTACCTCGCCGAGCTCGCCGGCTGGCGGCGCGAGAACGGCGTCGACGGCATCCCGGCCGCCGCCCTGGCCCCGACCGAGGGCCGGCGGACGAGCCTGCCGCTGCGCGACTTCCGCGCCGGCGACCCGGCGAGCAACGCGGCCGACGCGATCGGCAATGCGGCCGACGAGCTGGGCGCCGCCGCGGTGGACGGCGCCGCCGAGCACGACGAGATCGTCGTCATCGGTACCCCGGGCGACGAGCCGGTCGACTGGCTGGTCGCGGGCCGGAGCCTCGCCCGGCTGTGGTTGCGGGCCACCGCGCTCGGGCTGGCAGCGTCGCCGCTCACCCAGGCGCTCGACCGCGAGCCCTACCGCAGCTGGCTGCGCCGGGCCCTGCGCTACCAGGGCTACCCGCAGATGGTGCTGCGGATGGGGTACGAGGTCGCGCCCGTGCCGTCCCCGCCGTCCCCGCTGGCCGTGCCGGCGCCGCGCCGCCCGATCGAGGACGTGGTCACGTTCGAGGGCGAGCCCGAAGCCGAGCCGGCGAAGCAGGAGCGGACCGCTTCCCGGCGACCGGTGCGGGTCTGAGCCCCTCACGACGAGATCGCCCTTGTCGTCCGCACCCCGCTGCCGTTCGCACCCCGCACGCCCCGCGGGCTGACGGTCCACGCGCTCAGCGCTGCGCGACCCGAAGCACCTCGGTGAGCGGCCGTCGCCGCCGCACCGGCGGCGCCGGCGGCGTCGCGGCCGTCGGGCGGCCCAGCCGCAGCACCATCTGCGGGAAGCCCTCAATGCCGACGAGCGTGGCCAGCTCCGCCCGGTAGCGCGGCACCTCGAGCACCTGGGTGAGCGGCGAGCCGGTGACTCCCGCGGCGGCCGCGGTGAGCAGCAGTCGCTCCATGGCCAGCCCGGTCCGTACCCAGGCGGCCGGGCCGTCCGTGCTCGTCCCGAGGACGACGACGAGGGGGCGCTCGGTGCGCTGCCCGGCGGGGCCGGCCTCGCTGCCCTGCCCGCCACCGGTGCCACCGAAGTCGCGCAGCCAGACGTCCGAGGCCTCCCGGTCGAGGCTTCCGGTCGGCAGCGCCTCGGCCGGCACGCCGTCCTCCGCCGGCGAGCCGAGCTCGCGCACCCACGACCGCAGCTCCTCGCGGTACCCCGGCTGCGCCTGCTGCTCCTCCTCGGCCCGGCGCAGCAGCGCCGACAGCTCGGCGACCTCGGCACGCGCGGTGATCGTGCACGTCCAGCAGCCCTCGGAAGCCGCCGCCGAGCGCAGATCGTCGACCAGGACGGGAGAGAGCCGGCCGGACGCCAGGGGAGCGCGCTCGGTGCGACGGGTCACGGTGGCACGGGAGAGCCGCACGTCGTTCGTGGACGGGACGATCCAGGTGCCGAGCGCGATGGTCGCCACCCGGTCGCCGGCCTCCGCCGCGGCATCGATGCCGACCCGGCACTCCCGTCCGGCGGCCCGGCCGGCGACGACCGCGTTGAGGGTCGCGGCTCCGCAGCTCACGAGCAGCCAGCGGCCGTCAGGATCGACGACCGGCAGCGCGCGGCTGCGGTCGGCGTGCACCTCCAGCCGACCGTCGTCGGCCAGGAACCACCACGGCTGGCTGTTGTGCAGGCTGGGCGCGAGCGTCGCCGCCCGTACCATGCGCTCGACGGCGTTGGTGGTCATCGCTTCCTCCTCGGCTGGCGGCAGGCGAACGAGCGCCTGCCCCCCACGGCCATCGTGGGCACGGCGTGGTGGCTGCGACAGGGGCAGAGGTCCCGTTGCTCGGCGGTGGGCGCGTCGGTCAGAGCGCGAGCCCGAGCGCCCGGCCCTCCTCGCGAAGGCGATCGCGCACCGACGGGTGCGCGACGTGGTCGACGATCAGCCGGGCCTGCTCGTCCTGCGGGCTGCCCCACACCGCGGCCGCGCCCTGCTCGCTCACTACGAAGCCGTGCTGGAAGCTCGTCACGGGCGCGGTCAGCACCGGGACGACGGTCGAGACGTCGGCCCTCGGGTGCCAGCTCGGCAGCGCCACGATCGCCGTCCCACCGTCGGAGTGCAGGGCACCGACGATGAAGTCGGTCTGGCCACCGAAGCCGGAGTAGACCCGCCCGTGGATGCGAGAGGCGTTGGCCTGCGCGAACAGGTCGACCTGGAGCGCGGCGTTCACCGACGTCATGCGCGGCTGGCGGGAGATGCTGCCCGGATCGTTCGTCGTCTCCGTGCGGAGCAACCGTACCCGCGGGTTGGCATCGACCCATGCATACAGGTCGGGCGAGCCGAAGACGAACGACGTGGTGAGCGGATGCGCGTCGTCGAGCGCGCCCGCCCGGTCGAGGGCAAGGACGCCGTCGCTGAACATCTCCGTCCAGACGCGCAGCCCGCGCCGGGCGGGCAGCGCGGACAGCACCGCGTCGGGCACCGCGCCGATGCCGAGCTGGAGCGTGGCGGCGTCCGGTACGAGCGCTGCCACCCGGTCGGCGATCTCGATCGCAGTAGGGTCGGGCGCCCGGTGCGCCGGGCTGAGGAGCGCCTCGTCGACCGCTACCGCGAGGTCGATGTCGTCCACGTCGAGCTCGCCGTCGCCGTACGTGTACGGCATGTTGGCGTCGAGCTGCGCGACGACGAGCGCCCCGCGGGACCGAGCCACCTCGATGGCGGCGGGCAGGATGTTCACCTCGGTGCCGAGGGACACCCGGCCGGACCGGGGCGTCGACGTGCGCACCACGACCACGTCGGGCGGGCACGTCGTGCTGAACAGCCGCGGGACGAGCGACAGGCGGGCCGGGACGTAGACGAGCGCGGCGCTGCCTCGCATGCCGGCGCCGACGAACGGCGTCTCGTGCGTCACTCCGGGCCGTACGGGGATTCCCGGCTGGGCGTTGAGCATGAACAGCCGGTACCGCTCGACGCTGCTGTCGAGGATGCGCACCGTGGTGAGCGGCGTCGCGAAGTTGCCGGTGACCACCACGCGCGGGCACGGAGCCTGCAGCGCGCTGAGCTCGGTGGCTAGAGCCGTCTCGGTGAGCAGTCGCATCGGCCGATTCTGCCTGGTCGTTGGTCCCGCGCTCCCGCGACCTTCGCCTCGTGCCCCGCTCCGTCCTGGTGACGAGGCTGGTAGCAGGAACTTCGAGGAGGTCATCATGATCAGGTTCAGTGCCCAGGGCCCTCGGGTGGTCGTCGGCATCGACGGCTCGGAGTGCTCGCGGGATGCGCTGGTCTTCGCGGCGGGCGAGGCGCGGATGCGCGGCATCCCGCTGCACGTGGTGACGACCTACCGCCCGGAGATCGTGGGACCGGCCATCGTCGAGGTGATCGACCACCGGGAGGACTTCGCGGCCATGCTGCGGGAGACGCTCGCGAAGTGCGCCGGCCAGCTCGCCGGCCTGGAGGTGCATGCCGACGTGGTGCTCGCACATCCGGCCCTGTGCCTCGAGGCGGCTTCGCGCGACGCGACTCTTCTGGTGGTCGGCAGCCGTGGTCATGGCGGGCTCGCCCGCATGGTGCTCGGCTCGACGAGTCACGCCGTGGTGCAGCACGCGTCGTGCCCCGTCGTCGTCGTCCACCGGGCGCCCGTCCCTGCTGAGCCGCACGCCGTTCCGGACCAGCGGATGGGCAGCGACGTGATCGACGTGCTGTCGCTCTGATCGGTCACCTGTCCGAGCTGTTGTCCGATTCAGCCAAGCGAGGTGAGTCCCATGGCCGCGCCGCTCCTCGTCGCCACCCACGTCCGCAAGGTCTACCGGACCGGGACGGTCGCGGTGGAGGCGCTCAAGGACCTCGACGTCACCGTCGAGGCCGGTGAGTTGGTCGCGGTCATGGGCCCATCGGGCTCCGGCAAGACGACGCTGCTGAACTGCCTATCCGGCCTGGACGACATCGACGGCGGCAACGTCGCCGTGCAGGGTCACGACCTGTTCGGCATGAGCGACGCGCGGCGCACCGAGCATCGCGCCCGCACGATGGGATTCGTCTTCCAGGCGTACAACCTCATCCCGGTGCTCTCCGCCGTGGAGAACGTCGAGCTTCCGTTGCTGCTCACCGGGACGCCACGCGGGCAGGCGCGCGAGCTGGCCGTCGCCATGCTGGCTCGCGTCGGCTTGGGGCACCGGGTGACGCACCGGCCGAACGAGATGTCCGGCGGGGAACAGCAACGGGTCGCCATCGCACGCGCCCTTGTCGGCCGGCCGGCGATCGTCTGGGCGGACGAGCCCACCGGCAACCTCGACACCGCCATGGCGGAGCAGGTGATGGGCCTGCTCTGCGAGCTCAATGCGGTGGAGGGCCAGACCATCGTCCTGGTCACCCACGACCCGGTCATCGGCGCCCGCGCCGGGCGGCTGCTGCGGATGCGCGACGGCTGCCTGATCGACGACACGACGCAGGTGCCTGCGCAACGGCCGATGACCGCCACATCGCGATGAGGTGAACCGTCATGTATCCCGGCCTCACCCTCCCGCTCGTCATGGTCGTCGCCGCCGCCGCGCTCGTCCTGGGTGCGCTCGCCGTACGGCAGCCGGTGCTGCGCTGGCTGGCCTTCCGCCAGATCGCCCGGCGGCGCACCGAGGCCGCGCTGGTGGTGTCCGGCTCGGTGCTCGGTACCGCGATCATCGTCGGCGCGCTCGTCGTCGGTGACACGCTCGGCTTCTCGGTCCGGCAGGACGCGTACCGGACGCTCGGCCCCGTCGACGAGCGGGTCGTCAGCACCGCGCCGGTCACCGGCGCCGATGTCGCCCACCGCCTGGACGCCGCGCTCGCCCGCTCGCCCGACGTCGACGGTGTCCTGTCGGGCCGGGTGGACCAGGCCGCCGCCATGCGTGACGAGCGCGGCCGGCGCCTCGCCGAGCCGCGCGTGCTCGCTTGGGACCTCGACCTCCTTGCGGCGGCCCGGTTCGGCGCGGCCGGCGGCCCGTCCGGACTGAGCGGACCGTCACCGCAGCCGGGCCACATGGTGGTCAACCAGCCGTTCGCCGATGCGTTGCACGCCCAGGCCGGCGACACGGTGACGCTGTTCCTCGCCGGACGTCCGAGTAGGTTCCGCGTCGACCGCATCGTGCCCGAGCGCGGCCTGGCCGGTACGGGGTTCGGAGCGACCCGCAACCGTGACGCGTTCCTCCCGCCGGGGACGCTCGACCACCTGCGGTCGGGAGCGCAGCCGCCTCGCTCGGTCACCCTCGTCTCCAACCGCGGCGGGGTGCAGGGCGGCGATGCACTCACCGCGACGGTCACTCGACAGATCAAGCAGGCGCTGGGCCCCGTGAGCGCCGTCGCTGTGGAGACGCCGAAGCGCGACGTCCTGCGCGCCGCGAGGACGACCGGTGACACCCTCGGCGCACTGTTCCTGATGATCGGTAGCTTCAGCATCATCGCGGGCGCGCTGCTGCTGGTGAACATCTTCGTGATGCTCGCGGAGGAGCGGAAGGGCCAGCTCGGCATGCTGCGCGCCACCGGCCTGAAGCGGTCCCGGTTGGTCGGCGCGTTCGCGCTCGAGGGCGCCGCGTACGCCGCTGCCGCGACCGTCATCGGCGTGGGCCTCGGCGTCGCGGTGGGGTGGGGCGTCGCCTTCCTGGCCGCTCAGATCTTCGGCTCCTGGTCCTACGATGGGAACGGCCTCGACGTCACCTTCGCGGTCACGCCGACGAGCCTCGTCAACGGGGCGGCGCTCGGGTTGGTGATCGCCCTCGCGACGATCGTCGTGACCAGCGTGCGGATCAGCCGCTTCAACATCATCGCGGCCATCCGCGACCTCCAGGTCGAGCCGGCCGCTAAGGCGAAGCGCCGCCTGCTCGTCGTCGCCACCGCGCTCGCGGCGCTGCTCGCGGTCGCCTCCGTGCCGGTCGTCGCGGCCAGCCAGCCGGTGGGCACGTTCCTGCTACCGGCGCTCGCGGCGCTGTGCGCCACGCCGTTGCTCGGCCGGCTGCTGGGCAGTCGGCTCGGCAACTCGATCGCAGCCGGTGCCGTGCTCGGGTGGACGTTGCTGGCGAACCTCGTGCGGCCGAAGCTGTACGACACGCCGTCCATGGCGGTGTACGTCGTCCTCGGTAGCCTGCTCGCCTTCTCCGCGGTCGTGCTGGTGAGCGAGAACCAGTCGGCGCTGCTGCGGCCGGTCCGTCGGCTCATCGAACGGCCCTCGGAGAGCGCGCTGGCTGCCAGGTTGGCAGTCGCGTACCCGCTGGCCAAGCGCTTCCGCACCGGCGCGACGCTCATCATGTACACGTTGATCGTGCTGGTGCTCTTGCTGCTGAGCGAGATCGGCGGCGTCATCAACAAGAGCATCGATTCGCAGGTCGCCGCGGCAACCGCCGGTTACTCCATCCGCGTGGACTTCAATCCGGCCGTGCCGCCGGCGCGCCTGCTCGACCGCGGCCGCGACTACTTTCCGGCGTCTTCCATTACGGAAGTGGCTCCCGTCGTCTCGGCGCAGGCCCGCTCCACCGACCCCGGGCATCGCTCGACGGAGCCGGTGAGCACGGTCGTCGCCGGAGTCCCGGCCGGAGCGGTGTCGGCCATGCAGTTCCAGAAGCGGTTACCGGGTCTCGTCACCGACGCCGACGTGTGGCAGGCGGTCGCGGCGCACTCCAAGTACGTGGTGCTCGACCCGTTCTTCGGCGCCACCGGCGGACCGGCCGGCGACTACTACCGGCCCGGCGACACGTTCGTCATCACCGATCCGCGCACCGGCGCGTCATCGCGCAAGACCATCGCCGGCGTCCTGCGCAACGCGATGGTCTTCTACTCGCCGCTCGCGCCGTCCGCCTTCCCCGTCGTCATGAGTGACACGGCGGTGCGCGCGCAGTTCGGCACCGGCGCCACCGTGTCCGCGGCGTTGATCCGTACCGCTCCCGGCGCGTCGGCCGATGAGCTCGCCGCCGCCCTGCAGGGCAGCAACCTCTCGTCCAGCCTCGTCGCCACGCCGCTCGCGAGCACGGTGCGCCGGCTCTTCGACGCCAACCTCGGGTTCTTCCGGCTGATGCAGGGCTTCCTCGCCATCGGCCTGCTGGTCGGCATCACCGGGCTCGGCGTCGTGATGGTTCGCGCGGTTCGCGAGCGCCGCCGCACGATCGGCATCCTGCGCGCGCTCGGCTTCCGGTCGAGGACCATCGAGCGCGCCTTCCTCATGGAGAGCGGGTTCGTCGCGCTCGAGGGCATCCTGCTCGGCTCGGCGCTCGGCATTCTCACCACCTGGCTGATGTACCAGAAGAGCGCGGCGTTCGAGGGCACCCGCAGCGGCTACCCGATCATGTGGGGCACTGTCGCGGTGATGGGCGCCATCGCCCTCGTCGCGTCGATCCTCGCCACGGTCGGCCCGGCCCGCCGGGCGGCGCGCATCCGGCCGGCGCTCGCCACCCGCATCGCCGACTGACCGTCGCCTCAGGATCTCGGCAGCGTGGCCCTGAACGTGGTGCTGCCTCGCTCGCTGTCCACGGTGACGGTGCCGTGGTGCGCGTGCACGACAGCCGAGACGATGGCCAGCCCCAGTCCGGTGCTGCTGGCGGCGTGGGACCGCGAGCCGTCTCCGCGGGCGAACCGTTCGAAGAGAACCTGCCGCAGCTCCACCGGTACGCCCGGCCCGTCGTCGCTGACGGTGAGCTCGACGCCGGTCGGGCAGTCCCGCAGGCGCACGGCGACCGTCGTGCCGGCCGGCGTGTGGACACGGGCGTTGGCGAGCAGGTTGGCGAGCGCCTGGTGGAGCCGGTGCTCGTCGCCGCGGACGATGACCGGTCGTTCGGGGAGGTCCAGCGCCCAGCGGTGGTCGGGACCCGCGGTGCGGGCATCGTTCGTCGCGTCGATGGCAAGGCGGGTCAGGTCGACGGGCTCGCTGGCGAGCGGGCGTCCCGCGTCGAGCCGGGCGAGGAGCAGCAGGTCGTCGACCAGGGTCCCCATGCGGGTCGCGGCGGCCAATACCCGGCGCAGTGCGTGGTCGGTGGAGGCGGGCAACGGATCGATGCCGCGCAGCGCGAGCTCGGCATGGCTGCGGATCGTCGCCAGCGGCGTACGGAGCTCGTGGCTCGCGTCGGCCACGAACTGGCGCAGCCGGTCCTCGGTCGCGTGCCGCGCGGTCAGTGAGGACTCGACATGGTCGAGCATGTGATTGAAGGCCATGCTCAACTGACCGACCTCGTCGGCGGTGTCGGCGGACGGCACGCGGTCCGGCAGGGCGATCTCCCCGCTGGTCAGCGGCAGCTCGGAGACGGCCGTGGCGGTGGCGGCCATCCGGTGCAGCGGTCGGAGGGCGAGACCGACGAACGTCGCGCCGGCGATGCCGGTGACGAGCAACGCGCCGGCGAACACGACGATCTCGACGGCGACGAGGCGCTCGAGCGTGTCGTGGACGGGGCGCAGCGGCAGCCCGGTGAGCTGCACGTCGCCGGCCACGCCGCGTGCCGCCCGTACCCGGTACTCGCCGAGGCTGTCGAGGGGGACGGAGTGGGGCGTCCCGTCCGGCACGATGGTGGCCAGCTCGGTCCGGTCGGCGGCGCTCAGCGCGGCGGTGTCGTCCCGGTCGTGGTCACCATCGCCCTGCACGATGGCGGACTGGACGATCCGACCACCGACGATGCGCACGTCGAGGGTGCCGACGGACTGGCCCGGCACCTCGACGGAACCGGCGTCGGATCCGTCGCTCCCGCCGCCGGTCTCGCTGCGCTCGAGGCTGATCGAGAACCGGGCGGCCGCGGCGGTCAGCTGCTGGTCGAGGCGGCCGAGGAGGAAGCCGCGCAGCGCCAGCGTCGTCGCCAGGCCCACCACCATGCAGGCGAGCAGCAGCAGCGCGAGCAGCCCGGC
Organism: Frankiaceae bacterium; assembly: GCA_045807125.1. Taxonomy (GTDB): domain Bacteria; phylum Actinomycetota; class Actinomycetes; order JAWWOL01; family JAWWOL01; genus JBJMHZ01. Next base: position 109,312 of record JBJMHZ010000042.1, on the reverse strand, counting down.
GGTCAGCCTCGTGCGCAAGGGCTGGTGGGTCAACCAGCGCACCGGCCGCCGGCCGGCGCCGCGCCGCGGTCGATCCATCAGCCGGGGGCCTTGAGGACGTAGCCGACCCCACGCACGGTGTGGATCAGCGGCTCCCGACCGGCATCGATCTTCTTGCGGAGGTAGCTGATGTAGAGCTCGACGACGTGCGCCTGCCCGCCGAAGTCGTAATCCCAGACCCGGTCGAGAATCTGCGCCTTGGACAGCACGCGGCGCGGGTTGCGCATGAGGAACCGCAGCAATTCGAACTCGGTGGCGGTCAGCTCGATCATCTCGCTGCCCCTGCGTACCTCTCTCGCGTCCTCGTCCATGCTGAGGTCGGCGAAGCTGAGGACTTCCTGGCTCGGCGGGCGCGCCATGCCGGCTCGGCGCAGCAGTCCGCGCAACCGGGCGAGGACCTCCTCGAGGCTGAACGGCTTGGTGACGTAGTCGTCGCCACCTGCGGTCAGCCCGGCGATGCGGTCCTCGACCGCGTCGCGCGCGGTGAGGAAGAGCACGCAGACCGAGGGCTGCGCCGCGCGCAACCGGCGCAGCACCTCGAGGCCGTCCATGTCGGGCAGCATGACGTCGAGCACGACGGCGTCGGGTTGCAGTTCCCTCGCGACCCGTACGGCGGTGGCGCCGTCACCCGCGGTCCGTACGGTCCAGCCCTCGTGGCCGAGGACGCTGGCGAGGACCTCGGCGAGGCTGGGCTCGTCCTCGACGAGCAGCACGCGCACCGGCGTGCCGTCCGGGCGAAGCAGCCCGGCGGCCGCCGCCCCGGCGGTCTGCATCGGCTCGACGGTCATGGAGGAGAACCGGCCCTTTCGCGCCCGTACGTCGGCGTCTCCGATCCTCCATGCTCGCGCAGCCGCCGCCAAGGTTCATGGGGACACCATGGTGATCTCAGAGGGTTCTCTGAGGTTGCCTGCCGAGAGTTGCCAGGTGACCGCCAGCCTCGATGCACGGACCCGTTCCGGCCCCCGGCCCGGTACCGCATCGCGCGCCCCCGGCAAGCGGGCGCGGCCGTCGCGCGTGCTCGCCTGCATCTGGGTCGGCGCGGCCCTCGTCCTCCTGCTGTGGTGGCACGACACCGCGCCGTTCTCGGGGCTCGGCGACTGGCTGACCAACGCCGGGCGGATCACCGGGCTGGTCGCCGGCTACGCGGTCGTGGTGCTGCTGGCGCTGATGGCACGCATTCCCTCCTTGGAGCGCGGCGTGGGCACCGACCGGTTGGCCCGCTGGCACGCGGCGGGCGGCCGGTACGTCGTCGGCCTCGTCGTCGCGCACGGCCTGCTCATCACGTGGGGGTACGCGGTGACCGCGCGCACCGACCCGATCCGGGAGGGGCGGGCGCTGCTGACGAGCTACCCCGACGTGCTGATGGCGACCGTGGCTGGTCTGCTGCTGGTGGGCATCGGCATCGTATCCGCGCGGGCGGCACGCGCTCGGCTGCGCTACGAGACGTGGTACTACCTGCACCTCTACACCTACCTGGCCGTCGCTCTCGCGTTCAGCCACCAGTTCGCCACCGGTGCCGACTTCATGACGAATGGTCCGGCTCGCATCGCCTGGTCGGCGATGTACGCGGTGGTCGCCGTGCTGCTCGTCCGGCACCGGCTGATCACGCCGGTGCTGGCCGCGGTGCGGCACCGGCTGCGCGTCATCGAGGTGCGTCGCGAGGCCACCGATGTCGTCTCCGTCGTGATGACCGGTCGGCGGCTCTCCGAGCTGGCCGTCGAGCCCGGTCAGTTCTTCCGGTGGCGGTTCCTCGTTCCCGGCCTGTGGTGGTCGGCCAATCCGTACTCGCTGTCGGCAGCGCCGCATCCGCGAGCGCTGCGGATAACGGTCAAGGAGGTCGGGGACCACAGCCGGGCGCTCAGTCGATTGAAGGTAGGCACCCCGGTGATCGCAGAGGGCCCGTACGGAGCGCTCACCGCGGCCCGTCGCCGGCGGCGCAAGGTGCTGCTCATCGCCGGTGGCTCGGGCATCACCCCGCTGCGCGCACTGTTCGAGACACTGCCCGCGGCGCCCGGCGACCTGACGCTCCTTTACCGCGCCAACGACCAGGCAGAGGTGGTGCTCAGGCGCGAGCTCGACCACATCGCTGCTGCTCGCGGGGCCCGGGTGCACTACCTGCTCGGTCACTGGGCCGAGCTGCATCGCGACCCCTTGTCGGCGGAGGCGCTGATGGCCCTCGTTCCCGATCTGCGTCACCACGACATCTACCTGTGCGGCCCGCCCGGCATGCTCGCGGCCGCGAAGGCGGGCCTGCGCCGGGCCGGCGTCGCGCGCCGCCACGTTCACCACGAGTCGTTCGAGCTCTGAGGAACGGAGGTCGCTCGTGAGGCGTGCCGTCCTGGCCATCCTCTCCACCACCATCGGCATGGTGCTGCTGCTCGGCTTCAAGAGCCACCCGTCCACCGGTGCGGGTGCGCTGCGACCCGGGCTGTCCACCCCCGCATCGACCGGCTCGACGGGCCCGACCGGCTCGACGGGTCCGACCGGCTCGACCCGCTCCAAGGCGGCCGGTCGTCATCGCCCGGCATCGCGGCGCACCCTCACCGGCGCCACCGCCGACACGCCCTACGGCCCGGTGCAGGTGCAGGTCACCGTGGCAGGGCAGCGGATCACCGGCGTGCGTCCGCTGCAGCTGCCCAACGACCAGGAGCACAGCGTCGAGATCGCGAACTACGCGGTGCCGGTGCTGGTGCAGGAGACGCTCGCCGCGCAGAGCGCGCACATCGATGCGGTCTCCGGCGCCACCTACACGAGCGAGGGGTACGCCACGTCGCTGCAGAGTGCGCTCGACAAGGCGGGCATCGGGTGACCGGTCCGTCGCCCGACACCCGGCAGCGGGTCCGTCACGTCGAGGCTTGCATGGGCACCGTGGTCTCGATCGACGTCCGCGGTCCCGGCGTTGCGGCAGCCGATCTCCAGCAGGTGGTGGACTGGCTGCAGTGGGTCGATGCCACCTTCTCGACCTATCGGCCCGACAGCGCCGTCAACCGGTTGGGCCGTGGTGAGATCGCCGTGGGGGACGGGCCGCCGGAGCTCGCGGAGGTGCTGCACCGGTGCGCTGCGGCACGGGAGGCGACGCATGGCTACTTCACCGCCACTCCGTACGGCGCCCTCGATCCGTCCGGCCTCGTCAAGGGCTGGGCGATCGAGCGAGCCAGCGAGCTACTGCGTGCCGCGGGCTCCACGAGCCATGCGGTGAACGGTGGTGGCGACATCCAGCTCGCTGGTGATGCGATGCCCGGCCGGCCTTGGCGGGTCGGCATCGCAGATCCGCTCCGGCCGGGCAGGCTGGTGGCCGTCGTGGCGGCGAGCGACCGGGCGGTCGCCACCAGCGGCCTCGCCGAGCGCGGTTCCCACGTCATCGACCCGTTCACCGGTCGCCCCGCCACCGACCTGGCCGCCGTCACCCTCGTCGGCGATCACCTGGCGGTCATCGACGCCTACGCCACCGCCGCCTTCGCGATGGGCAGGGCGGCCAGGCACTGGATCGAGGCGCTTCCCGGCGTCGAGGCGCTGGCGGTCGCCCCCGACGGCCGGACCTGGCGCACGGCCGGCTTCCCCGACGTGAGCGGGGCCGCCGCATGACGGTCGTCCGTACGATCACCGATGCGGCGGCCACGGCGGCTGGTCGCGAGCAACGGGACGACCCGGTGCTGCCGAGGACCGGCGGCCCTGCCGGCAACGCGCAGCTCACCGCGTGGCTCGGCCTCGTGCTGCTCCTCGTGCTGCTCGCCGAGCTGGTGACCCTGCTCGACCTCACCCGGCTGGCGAGCTGGCACGTGATCATCGGCGTCCTGCTGGTGCCGCCCGCGCTGGCCAAGACCGCGACGACCGGCTGGCGGATGCTGCGTTACTACGCGGGGGCACGGCCGTACCGGCGGGCCGGCCCGCCACCCCTGCTGCTGCGCCTGCTCGGGCCGCTCGTCGTGATCGGCACGCTCGCGCTGCTCGGCACCGGACTGGGGCTCGTGGCGATCGGGCCGGACGCCTCATTCGCACCGCTCGTCAGTGTCGCCGGTCAGCGCATCAGCCCGCTGACCCTGCACCAGGCGAGCTTCGTCGGCTGGGGCGTCGTCACGGGGCTGCACCTGCTGGCTAGTCTCGTGCCCGCCGCTTGGCTCGCCATGGGTCGCCGGCCGGACGGCGGATGGCTGCCCGGCACGGCGGGACGGTTGCTGCTCCTCGGTGGCGCGGTCGCGGCCGGGGCGGTCGCCGCTGCGCTCGTCCTCGGGCCGGCCGGCGGCTGGACCGGTGGCTACTGGCGGTGAGCGGCAGCGAGGTGGACCCGGATCACGCCCGGCACGGTGCGGGCGGCGAGGACGGCAACGGTGTCGCTCGTCTCGTCGCCGGTCGTGCTGATGGCCACGATGCCCTCGTCCACCTCGATGAGGTGTGGACGCCGGCCGGCCACCTCGGCGACGCGCCGCTCGACCTCCATCCGGATCGCGTCGTCATCGCGCACCAGCATGCGCAGAACGTCGCGGCGACTCACGATGCCGGCGACGCGCTGGCCGTCCACGATCGGGATGCTCTTGACGCGCTCGTCGACCATCAGCGCGACGACATCACCGACGTCGGTGGTGAGGGGCAGCGCCAGCACCGCGCGGGTCATCACGTCCTCGACCACGCGCGGTGCCGGTGGTTCGGTCAGCGCGATCCGGCGCAGGTGCGCGCGAGGATCAGCCTCGACCTCGCGCTTCACCAGGTCGAGCTCACTGAGGATCCCGACGAGCCGGCCGGCGTCGTCGACCACCGGAGCGGCGGTGATGTCGTTGTCGAGCAGGATGCCGGCGGCCGCCGTGACCGGGGTGTCCGGCCGTACGGTGATGACCGGTGTCGTCATGATCTCCTGCGCGAGCACCGTCGCTCCTCTCCAAGAGCGGTCAGCGGAACAGCACGACCTTCAGCGCGCCGCTGTCCTGCGGCATCGAGAAGACGTCGTACGCCTCTGCCATCTCGTCGAACCCGAACCGATGAGTGACGATCTCGCCGATGTCGAGCTGGCCACTGGCGAGCATGGTGAGCAGCCGCGGCGTGGTGCTCGTGTCGACGAGGCCGGTGGTCATCGTGATGTCCCGGATCCACAGCGATTCCAGATGCAGCGTGGCCGGCTTGCCGTGCACGCCGATGTTCGCTACCCGGCCGCCCGGCCGCACCAGCTCGGTGCAGAGCTCGAACGTCTCCGGGATGCCCACCGCCTCCAGCGCCGCATCGGCGCCCAGGCCACCGGTCAGCTCCCTGACCGCCGACGTCACGTCGGAGCCGGCTTGGAGCGTGATGTCGGCCCCCAGTTGCTTCGCGGCCTGCAGCCGTCCCTCGTCCCGGTCGACCACGACGAGATGCGCCGGTGACAGCAACCGTGCCGTCGCGACGGCGGCGAGGCCGATGGGACCGGCACCGACGATGACGACGGTGTCGCCGGGCATGACCTTGGCGGCGAGGACGCCGACCTCGTACGCCGTCGGCAGGATGTCGGCGAGCAGCACGGCGGTGCCCGGGTCCAGCGTGGGCGGCAGCACGTACGTCGACAGGTCGGCGAACGGCACCCGTACCAGCTCCGCCTGCGTGCCGTCGATCAGGTGACCGAGCACCCAGCCGCCACCGGACAGGCACTGGCCGTACCGCGCCTGCCGGCAGTAGGTGCAGCTGCCGCACGCCGAGATGCACGAGATGAGCACGCGGTCGCCGACCTTGCGGTCGCGCACGCCGCTCCCGGCGGCGACGATCGTGCCCACCGCCTCATGGCCGAGGATGCGTCCCGGCGTGACCTCGGGCACGTCGCCCTTCAGGATGTGCAAGTCGGTGCCACAGATCGTGACGGCCCCGACCGAGACGATGACGTCCCTGTCGTCGAGGATCGTCGGGTCGGGCACCGACTCGAAGCTCCGATGCCCGGGGCCGTGGTAGACGAGCGCTCTCATGGCTGGCTCCCTTCGTGCGGATCGCGGATCGATCGTCGGTCCGGGACGATGCGGCAGCCGGTGACGTGATCGGGGTGGATCGTCACCACCGTCCGCCGCTCGCCGGCGGGCCATGGTTCGAGGAGGTCATCGATGTGCAACCGTGCCGCCTGCTCAGCGGTGGCGGCTCTGGCCGTGCCGGCCACCAGGACGCTCCAGCCGCTGCGGTCGTCCTCGTCGACGTGGTCGCTCTCGAAGCTGACCGCGCGCAGTGCCCGGGCCGCGTATGCCAGCTGCGTCCGCTCGCTCGTGCGCATGACGATGCGCCGGTCCATCACGACGTAGTTCAGGAGATGCATGAGCGGCGGCCCGCCGGTCGACGTCATCGCGACGCGCCCGACGGCGCCGGCCGAGAGCAGCAACCAGCAGTCGTCCTCGTCCACCGGCTGCAGCCGCCGCGCGGAACCGGCCGGGTGCCGGCCGGGTGCGGCGAGCGTGCGGGCATCGGAGCGCAGCGCGGTCGCCAGCCGGCCGAGGACGGGCCCCGATGGCGCGCCACCCTGATCCTCCAGATAGGTGACGTAGCCCGCGTCGACTCCGGCCCGGCGAGCGATCTCCTCGCGCGTCAGCCCGAGCTCGACGCGCCGGTTGCGCATGCGCTCGCCGATGCGCGCGGCAGGGCTCCGTGTCGATGTCACGAGGGCTCCTTGGGTGCTTGACGGCTTGCTTCGACCCTTGCGCCGACGGGTGCACGCGACCAGGGCCGGACGTCCCGCACCGGCGGGTCGATCAGACGCGTGCTCGCGCGCAAGCCAGCAGGGCGGCGGCGATCTCGGCGGCCCACGCGCGCACCGCGTCGGGATCGCGGTAGTCACCGGCCGGCGCCTTCACGACGCGCAGCGCCATCCGCTCCATGCGACCCAGCTCGGCCGGCTCGACCCGGCCGGCGAAGAACCGGTGCCCGCGCGGTGCGATCCGCGCGACCATCGCGGATGTCGTCTCCGGCGACTCCGCCGGCATGGGCGGGTCGCCGACCGGCCCGCTCGAGAAGAGCCACACCGGCCGGGCCGCCAGCGCGTCGGCGTGCTGGCCGATGAACCGGCGGGCGTCGTCGAGCCACTGCCCCATGTAGACGGCGCTGCCGACCACGACGGCGTCGTAGCCGTCGACGTCCGGCACGTCGGCGACCGTCCGTACGTCGACGGTCGGCGGGTCGACGGAACCGGCCAGCACCTCGCGCAGCGTCGCCCCGATCCACTCCGCCATCTCGGCGGTCGCCCCGTGCCTGCTGGCGACCGCGACCAGGATCCTCATGACCCGCCCTCCTCACCGCTTTCCCCGCACTCCAACCTTGCTCGCCGGACGGGTGGTCGCCAGGGCTGAAGGACCTGGGACGAAACGGTCGCCATGACTGCTCGGTCGCTCTCAGGGGTGTACGGAACGTCCGATCCGTGCCCACAATGCGACAACGGCACGGGCATGTCTTCGTGCCGGTTCCGTGTGGGTGAGGCCGGTGGGCCGTCACCTCGTCGCGCCCGGTCGGCGGGCGCCGCGTGACAGGAGTTCGGGGTGCACGTCTCGCGAGCCCGTAGGTCGTCCCGGCGGACCCGCTGGGTCGCCGCCGCTGCGATCGCCACCGTCGTCAGCGCACCGCTGCTGCTCGGTTCCCCCGGCGGGGCGAGCGCCGCCGGCACGGCGCCGTCCTGCTCCACCGCAGGCACCTGGACGCAGGGAGAGCTCAACGTCTACTGGCTCGACGTCGAGCAGGGCGACAGCCAGTTCATCGTCGGCCCCACCGGCCGCACGATGCTCATCGATCTCGGCGAGTCGTCGTTCAACTCCACCGGCGCGTCGACGCACGCCACGCGCATCGCGGGCGTCATCCGCAGCATCTGCGGCATCGCGAGCGGGCCGGTGCACCTCGACTACGTCATGGCGAGCCATCACCATCTCGACCACATCGGTTACGCGGCCGTACCGGGCGACACGGCCACGTACGGCAACGGCATCTACCAGCTGCTGACCCCGGGCAACCTCAACTTCGACGTCGGCACGCTGATCGACCACGACGGCGGCACCTGGACCGACTCCAACGGCAACGGACGCTGCGACCCCGGCACCTCGACGGCGCCGAGCACCGAGATCGCGTATCACAACGCCGGCACCACGAGCACCACCGGCGCACGCTGGATCTGCTGGCTCTACGGACCGGCCGCCCAGGCCGACCGGGCCAACATCAACGGCAAGGTCGTGACGCTCACCAACACCAGCACGTGGCCGACGATCGACCTCGGCACCGGGGTCACCACCTCGCTGCTCGAGGCCAACGGCAAGGGCGTCATGGAGTCCAACGGCACCACGCCGGTCAGCGGCAACCACACCACCGATGCCACGCCGCCGAGCGAGAACGACTACTCGATCGGGCTGACCGTCCAGTACGGCACGTTCCGCTACGCGACGGCGGGCGACAGCGACGGTGAGTACTCGACGAGCGCCAACGGCTACACGTACAACAACATCGAGAGCCTGCTCGCGACCAAGGTCGGGCAGGTCAACGCGCTGCGGGCCAACCACCACGGATCCTCGCACTCGTCGTCGTCGACGTACATCAACGCGGCCGACCCGCAGGTCGGCGTCATCTCCTGCGGCGTGAACTCGTACGGCCACCCCGGCAACCGCACGCTCAACGCCCTCCGCACCGTGGGCGCCGACATCTACCTCACCAACGACCCGTGCGACGACGTCGACGCCGACGGCACCACGCCGATCGACTACTCGGGCACGCTCAACCACAACGGCGACATCCACCTCGCCACGGGCAGCGCGGGCGCGACGTTCACGGTGACGTACGACGCGGGCAATCGTGCGTACACGACGCGGTCCGACACCGGGGGCACCCCGGGCGGCACGGCCGCCGACATCCGCGTCAACGAGTTCCTGATGGCTCCGCAGGCGGCGCCCGGCACCGAGTGGGTCGAGCTGGTCAACCCGACGGGGACGAGCGTGGACATCAGCGGCTACTACATCGACGACGTGGCGGCCGGCGGCGGTGCGCCGAAGGTCATCCCGTCCGGGACGGTGATCCCCGCGCACGGCTACTACGTCATGGACATCGCATCCGGGTTCCTGAACAACACCGGCAGCGACTCGGTGCGCTACCTGAAGATCGTGGGCGGCGTCGAGACGGTCTACGACACCTACAGCTACAACCTCGGATCGACCCACTACGACCAGGTATTCCACCGCACCGGCGACGCGGGCGCGTGGTGCGGCACGATCTCGAGCAACGTCACCAAGGGCGCGGCCAACCCGACCACATGCCCCTGACCGCGCGCTCGCTCCTGGTGGCGGCGGTGATGCCGCTGCTGCTGGTGACCGGTTGCGGTGCCGGCGACCGGCCCTCGTCCGCCGGTGCGACGTCGGCAGCTCGCATCGACCGGCCGTACGTGCTCGTCAGCGGACGTGACGACCACGGCCTGCGCGAGATGGCGTCGGTGCCGGAGCTCGACGCGCCGGTCGAGGGGAGGCGGATCGGCTACGTGGCCGACGGCACCCTCGCCCGGGTGCTCGACGTGCGCGGCAGCTGGCTCGAGGTGGCTCCGATCAGCGGCGGCGCGCCGCCCGGCTGGATCGACGACTACCGGCTGCGGGGCGTCGTCCACCTGGTCGGTCCGGCGCCGTCCTGCCGTGCGGTGCTGGACGGGCGTCCGCTGGCGGCCGGGGAGCAGGCCGAGGTGCTCGACGTGCGCGGTGACCACGCCTGGGTGCGCCTCGTCCGCCGTCGCGCGGTCACCGGTGCGGTGCCGTTGCGCTGGGTGCGGGAGCTGCCCCCGTCCCCCGGCGATCCGTGCCCGCGGCGCTAGCCGGTCGATCGGCACCGGCACCGGTACCGCGGACGGCGAGCACGACCACGCCGGTGAGGACCAGCACGGCGCCGCATGCCTGCACGGCGGACATCGGCTCGCCGAGCACGGCGACCCCGAGCGCGACGCTCACCACCGGCTCCAGCGTCGAGAGGATCGAGGCGCGCGCCGGGCCGATGCGGGCCAGCCCGGCGAGCAGTGCCGTGACCGCCACCACCGTGCAGATCAGGGCGACCCCCAGCACGCCGATCCAGCCGGAGGCGTGGGCAGGGAGGTCGGCGCGGGTGGCGAGCGCGAGCCCGTCGTCGGTGACGCCGGCCGCGGCCATCAGGACGGCGCTAGTCATCAGCGGGCCGACCGCCGACCGGTGCCCGAGCACGCGGCCGCTGAGGGCGATGTAGAGCGCGTACGCCGCTGCCGCGCTGAGCCCGAGCGTCACGCCGATGGCGTCCGCGCCGCCCGAGGGGCCGACGGTGAGCGCCGAACCGGCCACCGCGGCGAGGAGGCACCCGACGGTGAGCCGGCTCGGCCGCTGGCGGGCCGTCGCGGCCATGAGCAGCACGACCAGCACCGGATAGAGGTACAGCAGCAGCGCCACGACGCCGGCCGACGCGTGGTCGAGCGCGAGGAAGTAGCACAGCGACTCGCCGGCGTACCCCACCCCGCCGAGCGCGAGGAGCGAGAGGAGCATGCGGCCGCGCGGCAGCGACTCGCCCCGCCATCGGGCCAGCAGGAGCAGGATCAGGCCGGCGATCGTGAAGCGGGTGGCCAGGAGGCCGATCGCGGACGAGCCGTCGGCGTACACCAGCTTGGCGATGATCGGCATGCCGCCGAACGACGCCGCGGAGAGGGCGACGAGCGCGGTGCCGGTGCGGACGCGGGCCCGGTCGGCCGCCGCCGCGCGGGTCGCGGTGCGGGCGGCGGCGTCGAGGGTCACTCCTTCATGCTGCGTGACGACGGCGTGGCGCGGCGACCCGAGGCCGGCTCCGGATCGCCGCGGCCGGGCCGCGTCCCCCGCGAGACGTTCTGGCCGGAGCTGACCAGCTGGTCCTGCTTGATGAGGGCGGCCGCGAGGACCGCGCCGGCGGCCGCGATCGCCGCCGCGATCCAGAGCAGCCGGTCGAGGCCCGAGGCGAAGGCGTCACGGGCGGCGGAGGCGAAGGCGGCCCGTGCCTGCTCGGGCAGCCGGGTGGAGGCGGTGCCGATGGCGCCGGAGGAGACCGCCTTGCCGAGCCGGTCGGCGGTACCAGGCGGTGCCGGCGTGCCCGCGAGGTGCCCGGCGAGCACGCTCGTCACCCGGCTCTGGAAGATCGCGCCGAACGCGGCGGTGCCGGTCGCGATGCCCACCTGCCGGAACGTCGAGCTGATGCCGGACGCCATGCCGGCCCGCTGCGGCTCCACCACGCCGACGGCGAGCGAGCTGAGCGGCGGGTTGGTGGCGCCGATGCCCGCGCCGAGCACGATGAAGCCGGGCAGCGCCGCCGTCCAGCTCGACGTGGCGCCGACCCGCGTGATGAGCGCAAGCCCCGCCGAGGTCACGATGAGCGACACCCCGAGCAGGACGCGGAACGGGACGCGCTCGGTGAGCTTGCCGGTGATCGGGGCGACGATGAGTGCCATGACGGTGATGGGCAAGATCCGCAGGCCGGTCTGGAACGCCGAGAAGCCCTCGACGTTCTGCAGGTAGAGCGTCAGGTAGAGGAACAGCGAGAAAGCGGCCGCCGACAGGCAGAACGCGACCACCTGCGCGCCGACGAAGGCGCTCTTGCGGAACAGGCCGAGGTCGAACATCGGCTCGGCCGACCGGGTCTCGACGATGACGAACCCGAGGAGAAGGGCCGCCGAGCCGGCCAGCTCGGCGAGCGTCGCCGCGCTCGTCCAGCCGACGTCGTTGCCGCGGATCAGCGCGTAGACGAGCAGCGCGAGCGCGCCGCTGAACGTGACGAGCCCCCACCAGTCGATGCCGCGGGCCCGCTCGTCGCGGGACTCGCCGAGGCGGCGCAGCGTCACGTAGATCGCCATCGCGGCGATCGGCAGGTTGACGAAGAAGATCCAGCGCCACGACAGGCCACTCACCAGCGCACCGCCGACGAGCGGCCCGACGGCGACTGAGGCGCCGGTGGTTGCGCCCCAGACGCCGAACGCCGTCCCCCGGTCGCGGCCGTGGTACGTCGCGGCGATGAGCGCGAGCGAGTTGGCGAACATGACGGCCCCGCCGATGCCCTGCACCGCCCGGAAGGCGGACAGCTGGCCCGGGCTCTGCGCGAACCCGCAGGCGAGCGAGGCGAGCGCGAACACCACGATGCCGAGGACGAAGACCCGGCGCCGGCCGAGGCGGTCGCCGAGCGAGCCGGCGGTGAGCAGGAAGGCGGCGAGGGTCAGCGCGTAGGCGTCGATCACCCACTGCAGGTCGTCGAAGCCGGCGCCGAGCTCCCGCTCGATGGCGGGCAGCGCGACGTTGACGATCGCGATGTCCATGAGCAGCATGAACACCGCGACGCAGACCGCGACGAGCGGCCACCAGCTGCGCTGCTCCGAGCTCTCCCTGCTATCCCTGCCGTCCGGCGTTGCGCTCGCCATCGGGGTCCTCCTCGGCTCGGCGCGCGGCCGCCGATCGCCCGACCGTCGCACCGCTGTCCCTTTCCAGCGTGAACCGGCTGACCCTACGCCGTCATGCCGATCTCCTCGTGCCCGCGTGCCGAGCGGCCGGAGGGGGGATCATCGAGGTGCGGCACCATCGCTCGCCCGGTCGAAGAGACAGAGCAGCCCGAGAGACGCAGCAGTCCGAGAGACGCAGCAGTCCGAGAGACAGAGTCGGAGACGCAGACAGTGATCCGTCCTACCAGGCTCGATGCGGGCCACCACCTGTCGAGCTCGGCCAAGCCAGGCCCGCCGCCGGACAAGCCGGTCAAGCCGGCACCGCCTCCGCCGCCGAGGTGGCGGCCGTGGCTCATCGTCATCGGCGCGGTGCTGACCCTGCTCGTCCTGTTCCGTGGCTCGATGTCCACGACGAAGTCCAACGAGCTGGCCTACAGCGCGCTGCGGTCCAAGGTGTCGTCCGGTCAGGTCAAGAGCATCACGATCGCCCCCAACGGCGCGGTGCGCGGCGAGCTGCAGGACGGCACGCGCTACACCTCCCAGATCCCCACGGCCATCAACGACGACGACTTCGCCCGCCTGCTCTCGCAGAAGGGCGTCACGGTCGAGGCCTCGAGCAGCAACGCGCTGTCGATCGGCAACATCGTCGCGAGCCTGTTGCCGTTCCTGATCTTCATCGGCATCTTCTGGTGGCTCGGCCGGTCAGCCCGCAGGTCGATGGCCGGCTTCGGCGGCATCGGGCGGTCGAAGGCCAAGCTGTACGAGCGCGAGGAGAAGCCGAGCACGACCTTCGCCGACGTCGCCGGGTACGAGGGCGCGAAGCAGGAGGTGCGGGAGGTCGTCGACTTCCTGAAGGATCCGGGGAAGTACCGCGCCGCGGGCGCCCGCGGCCCGCGCGGCGTGCTGCTCGTCGGCCCGCCTGGCACGGGCAAGACGCTGCTCGCCAGGGCGGTGGCCGGCGAGGCCGGCGTGCCGTTCCTGTCGGTGACCGGCTCCAGCTTCGTCGAGATGTTCGTCGGCGTGGGCGCGTCGCGGGTCCGCGACCTGTTCGAGGACGCGCGCAAGCGGGCCCCGGCGATCATCTTCATCGACGAGGTCGACGCGATCGGCGGCAAGCGCGGCGGTCGGCTCAGCATCGGCGGCAACGACGAGCGCGAGCAGACGCTCAACCAGTTGCTGGCCGAGATGGACGGGTTCGACACCGCGATGGGCGTGGTGGTGATGGCGGCCACCAACCGGCCGGAGTCGCTCGACCCCGCCCTGCTGCGCCCCGGCCGGTTCGACCGGCAGGTGACGATCCCGCTGCCCAACCAGGCGGAGCGGCGCGCGATCCTCGCCGTGCACGCGTGGGGCAAGCAGCTGGCCACCAGCGGTCCCGACGCCGTCGACCTCGACGTGGTCTCCCGCGCGACGCCCGGCTTCTCCGGCGCCGACCTGGCCAACCTGGTCAACGAGGCGGCGATCTTCGCCGTGCGCGCGGACCGCCAGGTGCTCACCGCGTCCGACTTCGGCGATGCCCGCGACCGCGTGCTCATCGGCCGGCGGGACAGCTCCAACGCGCTGCTGCCGGACGAGAAGCGCGCGGTGGCCGTGCACGAGTCCGGCCACGCGCTCGTCGCCGCCTTGTCGGAGAACGGCGACCCGGTGGCCAAGGTGACGATCCTGCCCGCCGGTCAGGCGCTCGGCGTCACCGAGCAGCTGCCGATCGACGAGCGGCACCTGTACTCGGAGGGCTACCTCTTCGACCGGCTGGCGATCTCGATGGGCGGCCGGGTGGCGGAGCGGATCGTGCTCGGCCAGACGTCGACCGGCGCCGCCAACGACCTCGCGGCCGCGACCCGCATCGCCACCAAGATGGTCCGCGAGTTCGGCATGAGCGGCCGTCTCGGCCCGGTGGGCTTCTCCGACGAGGGCCCCAACTTCCTCGGCGACGAGGGGCTGATGCAGCGGCCGTACGCCGAGGAGACGCAGCTCCTCATCGACGAGGAGGTGCGCCGCCTGGTGCGCGAGGCGGAGGCGCGCGCCGAGTCGCTGCTCAGCGAGCACCGCGACGCGCTCGACCGACTGACCGGCAAGCTGCTCGAGGACGAGACCATCGACGGGTCCGAGGTGTACGTGATCCTCACCGGCGGCGACCGGCAGCCGACCCCAGCCCTGCACGGCGTCGCGACCGGCGCCTATCCGGACCCGGGCCGGCCGCCGCAGGCGGTGGCGCCGGAGTCCCCCACCCGCCTGATGAGCACCGACGAGACGCAGGGGGACCTGGGCGGCCGGTAGGATGCCCGGCGTGGACGCCGCCCCCCCGGCCGAGCTGCACGGCGATCTCGTCGGCGTGCTGCCCGACGTGCTGCTGCACGAGGCGATCAGCGCCGAGCACATCACCGCGGGCGAGTACCACGTGCCCGCGTCCCAGGTGCAGCCGGCCAGCATCGACCTCACCCTCGGCTCGGTGGCCCACCGGCTGCGGGCGAGCTTCCTCCCGAACGACGCCACGGTCGACGCCAAGATCAAGGAGCTGGGGCAGGCGTCCGTGCCGCTGCACGACGGCGCGCTCCTCGAGGCCAAGGTGCCCTACCTGATCCCGTTGCGCGAGGAGCTCGACCTGCCGCCGTGGCTGCGGGCCAAGGCCAACCCGAAGAGCTCGACCGGCCGCACCGACGTCTTCACCCGGCTGCTCACCGACAACGGCTTCCAGTTCGACGAGGTGCGTCCCGGCTACCGGGGGAAGCTCTACCTCGAGGTGGTCTCGCTCTCCTTCCCGATCCGGGTGAGCACCGGCCTCTCGCTCAACCAGCTGCGCCTCATGGTCGGGCCGAGCACGCGGCTCACCGACGACGAGATCCGCCGGGCGCACGAGGAGAGCGCGCTGCTCTACGACGAGTCCACCGGCGCGAAGGTGCCCGAGCCGACGATCTCCGGCGGCCTGCTGCTGAGCCTCGAGCTCGGCGCATCGCTGAAGTCGGTGGGGTTCCGGGCCCGCTCGCACACGCTGCCGCTCGACCTCGCGGCCAAGGGCTCGCTGCGGGTCGAGGACTTCTGGGAGCCGGTGCGCAGCGAGGAGGGCGACCGCATCGTCCTCGCGCCGGAGACGTTCTACCTGCTGCTCTCCCGCGAGAAGGTCAGCATCCCGCCGCACCTCGCGTGCGAGATGGTGGCGTACGACCCGACCAGCGGCGAGCTGCGGACGCACTACGCCGGCTTCTTCGACCCCGGCTTCGGCTATCTCGGTGCCGGCCAGCACGGCAGCCGGGCGGCGCTGGAGGTGCGCGCGCACGACGTGCCGTTCTTCGTCGAGGACGGCCAGAGCGTCTGCAAGCTGTCCTTCGAGCGCATGGTGAGCGAGCCGAGGCTCCCGTACGGCGCGGCGGGACGGTCCCACTACCAGGGGCAGTCGCACACGCTGAGCAAGCACTTCGTCCAGGACGGCCAGCCCCCGCTGAGCTAGGAGATTGGCAGGCATGCGCCCCTCCGATCCGGCCACCGTCGAGCGGCTGCGCCGGCTGTGCACCCGGCTGCCGGAGGTGACCGAGCGGCTGAGCCACGGCGAGCCGACCTGGTTCGTGCGCGGCAAGCGGTCGTTCGTCATGCTCGCCGACCATCACCACGACGACCGGTTCGCGCTCTGGTGCGCCGCTCCCGAGGGTGCGCGGGACGAGCTGGTGACCGCCGCGCCCGACCGGTACTTCGTGCCCCCGTACGTCGGCGTGCGCGGCTGGGTCGGTGCGTGGCTCGACGTCGTACCGGTGGACTGGGACGAGGTCGCCGCCCTGGTGACCGACGCCTACCGCGTCGTGGCGCCGGCTCGCCTCGTCGCCGCGCTCGACGCCGCCGGCGGCTAACGACCGGTCAGCGCGCCGGCCGGCCGATCGTCGCGGTGCTGCCCGGTCGTCGGCGCCGACCGGTTGAGGCGGCGGTGCTTCCACCACTGGCTCGGCCACAGCAGGAAGGCTTCCGCCTCGAGCGCGGCGACGGTGATGCGCGGCAGGTGCAGCGCCCGCGGGTAGCACAGGTAGCGCGGCACCCAGACCGGGTCGAACTTCGCGTTGAACCGGTACAGGGAGTCGATCTGGAACCAGCGGGAGGCGAGCAGCAGCGCCTGCCGCCAGAGCCGCAGCACCGGTCCCGCACCGAGCCGGCCGCCGCGCTCGAGCGCCGACCGGAACATCGCGAAGTTGAGCGAGACGCGGGTGACCCCCAGCTCGCCCGCCGAGCGCAGGGCCGCCACGATCATCAGCTCGTTCAGGCCGGCGTCGGCGCTGCGGTCGCGGCGCATGAGGTCGAGGGAGAGCCCGTCGCCGCCCCAGGGCACGAAGTGCAGCACGGCGGCCAGCCGGTCATCGCGGTGGGCGGTGACGACCACGCAGTCCTCGTCGCCCGGCTCGCCGAAGCGGCCGAGCGCCATGGAGAAGCCACGCTCCACCTCGGCGCCGCGCCAGGCCGACGCCTGCCGGCGGATGTCGGCGATCTCGTCGGGCGTCAGCGTCCCGATGCGGCGGACGCGCGTCACGTACCCGGCCCGCTCCACCCGGTTGACCATCTGCCGCACGTTGCGCATCGAGCGCCCGGAGAGGCTGAACCGCTCGACGAGCACGATCCCCTCGTCGCCGATCTCGAGCGCGCGCAGCCCGCCGTGCCGCAGCCAGCTCTCGCCGCCGCGCTCGCTGCACCCGATGACCGCGGGGATCCACGCGTTGCTGCGCGCGATCTCGACGAACCGCCGGATCGCGAGCGGCCACGCCTCCGCGTCGCCGATAGGGTCGCCGGTGGCCAGCATGACCCCGGAGACCACGCGGTAGGAGATCGCCGCCTTGCCGGTGCTGGACACCACGACCGACTTGTCCCTGCGCAGCGAGAAGTAACCGAGCGAGTCGTCGCCGCGGACGAGCAGGTCGCGGAGCCGGCGCTCGTCGTCGGGCGGCAGGGACGGCTTCGGCTCGGCAGCCCTGATCGCGAGGTACGTGGGCACGAGCAGCGTGATGCTGCCGAGGGCGAGCAGGATGGCGAAGACGACGTCGCTCGTCGCGTCCGTGCGGAAGCGCACCGGCCCGTTGCCGCCGATGAGGCCCATGCCCACCTCGCGCAGCCGGTCCCCGAGCGACGGGTGGCCGACCAGCTCGTCGGCCCTTGCGGCGAGCAGCCCGAGCCCGAGCAGCCATGACGCCGCCAGCATGCCGAGGAACGCGAGCGGGGCCGTCCGGAGCGTCCTCGGGTCGCTCGCGGCGCGGAAGTGCCCCGACAGCGCGATGAGCAGGGCCGCGAGCAGGAGGGCGACGCTCGCCTCCTCGGCGTCCAGGCCCTTGGCCACGTTGAGGACGCCGGAGAGCAGCAGCAGTACGAGGGCCCCCCGCCAGGCTCGCCGCTTCCGCCTCGCCAGGCCGTGCGCGAGCATGATCAGCAAGAGCCCCGCCACGGCCGTGGCCGCGCTGGCCGCGTGCGCGACCTGGAGCGGAAGGACCTTGGTGAGCGCCGCGAGCCGCTGCCGCTCCTCCGGCGTGATCGCGCTGACCACGTCGACGATCCCGATGGCGACCGTCGTGAGCGCTACGAGCGACGGCAATCGCATCACGAAGCGCTGCCGTCTGGTCTCGGCGGCGCCGGTGGGGCAGGAGCCGGATCGGACCACGCTGGCCGTGCCTCCTTGCTGCTCGCCGGTCGCTCGGCTGCTGCTTGCCATTGCTGCGCGGAGGGAACGAACGAGCAGCCCGTTAGGTGCCCGGGCCACGATAGCGCTCGCGGGAACCGGCGCCCGTAACCGCTCGTTCACCCTCTGGTCGGCCGGTCTGGCCGCCGAGTGAAGGAAAGTCGCGGTGCGCATGCCCCTGCTAGGGCCCGGCCTGCTGGTCGTGCTGGGCGTGGTGTCGCTCGTGCTTCCCGTGGCGGCCGTGCTGCTCTGGGATCGGATGCCAGGGCCGCGGCCGCTGCGGGCCGGCGGCCGGATCGGTCTCGTCGTGGCGGCGCAATTGGTGGCCGTGCTGCTCGCCGCCGCCGCGGTCAACGACTACGCGTACTTCTTCACGTCGTGGTCGGACTTCCTGCCGTCGCACCGCAGCTTCCACTCCTCGGACGGCTCGGGCTCGCACGGCTCCGGCGCGCCTGCCCCGGCGGCGGTGCGGGTTGGCGCGCCCCCGTGGCGCGACGCCCGCTCGACCGGATGGTCGGTGCCCTCGGAGTGGAGCGCGCGCGGCGCGGTCGTCGCCGTCCAGCTGACCGGCGCGCTGCGGCGGCTGGCGCCGGCTGTCGACGCCTACCTGCCGCCGGCGTACTTCGCCGGCGGGCGCGGCGGGCGCGGCAGTCGCGCGATGCCGCTCGTCGAGGTCTTCGCCGCCGCCGGGCAGCCCGCCGCCGACCTGATCTACCGGACGCCGTACCCCTCGGCCCTGCTGAGCGCGATCGCCGCCGGGCGATCGGCGCCGATGGCGCTGGTGCTCGTGCCCGGGGCGGCGGCGGGGAACCCGGCCGGGGAGTGCGCCGGTCGCCGGTCGGTCGCGCGCGCCTCCCGGGCCCTGCCGGACCGGGTCGCCATGGCCCTGCGGCTGCGGCCCACCCGGTACGCCGCGGTGGGCGCCGGCTCGGGTGGCTACTGCCCGCTCGAGCTGGCACTGCGCGCCCCCGGCCGGTTCAGGGCCGCGGCGTCGCTCGCCAGCTGCTACGTGGGCGAGGGCGCGGTCGACGCCGGCCTGGTGGCTGGGCTCGGCAACCGGCTGGCCGCGACCCGTCCGCCGGCCGCCATGCTGCTCGTGCCCGGTGGTGGCAGCGGCGGGTGCGGGGCGCCCACCATCGCCGCGCTGCTGCCCGACGTACGGGCACCGACCTGCGCCGACCAGGTGCCCGGCCCTGGGCTGCTGCCGGGCCGGTCGGCCCAGCCGCTGCTGCGGTGGACGCTCGGATGGCTGTCGCAGCGCCTGCGAGCCGACCGTCCGTGCGGTGGTACGGGGGGGCCGCGATGAGCCTGCTCGGCGTGCCGCTGCTCGCGGTCGTCGCCGCGCTCGCGGTGGCCGGCCCGGCGGTGGCGTACCTGCTCTGGCCCCGCGTGCGCGGGCCGCGATGGGCGCGCGCGGCCGAGCGGTTCGGCCTGGTGCTGGCCGCCCAGCTCTGCGCGGTGTCGCTCGCGCTGGTGGCCCTCAACGACTACGGGCAGGTGCTGTCGTCGTGGTCGCAGCTCTACGCCGCCTTCCGGGCGAGGGGCGACCTGGTCGGCACGGCGCTCGCCAGGGGCACCGACGGCGGCGACCTGCGCCACTACGGCGCGCCCGGCCCGTCGTCGCCGCCCGTCAGCCGCACGGCCGCCCCGCGGCCGCGGGGCCTCGACCCGCCGCCGCCCATCCCCGACCTGCACTGGACCGGCTGGTCGGCGCGCTCCACCTGGGCGACCAGGGGCGCGGTGGCCCACGTGGCCCTCGCCGGTCGCCGCACCGGGCTGAGCGCGCCCGCCGACGTCTACCTGCCGCCCGCGTACTTCGCCGGCGACCGTGCCCTGCCGATCGTCGAGGTCTTCACCGGCTACCCGGGGTCGGCGGCCGCGCTGCTGAAGCGGCTGCACTACCCCGACCTGCTGCTGGGAGAGCTGCGCCGGGGCGAGGCGAGCCCGATGGTGCTGGTCATGGCGCGGCCGGCGGTCACCTACCCGCGCGACACCGAGTGCACCGACGTGCCGGGCGCCGAGCAGGCCCTCACGTACTGGTCGCAGGACGCGCCCGACGCGGTCGCCGCGCTGCTCGGCCTGCGCCCGCCGGCGTACGGCGCGATCGGTGACTCGACCGGGGGCTACTGCTCGGTCAAGCTCGCGATGCTCGACCCGGGTCGGTTCCGCGCCGGCGTTTCGCTGTCCGGCTACTTCAACGCGGAGAGCGACGCGACCACCGGCGACCTGTTCGGCGGTTCAGCGAGGGCGCGCGAGCTGAACGACCTGCGCTGGCGGCTGCGGCACCTCCCGGCGCCGCGGACCAGCGTGCTGCTCGCCACCAGCCCCAACGAGGTAGGTGCCGACGGCTACGCCACCCAGCAGCGCTTCCTCGCGCTCGTCCGGCCGCCGATGACCGCGGACGAGCTGGTGCTGCCGCACGGGCTCGGGCACACCTTCGGCACCTGGATCCTCGAGCTGCCGACGGCGCTGCACTGGCTCTCGGGTCACCTGGCGGAGGCACCGGGCTGACCGGCCGAGCCTCCGGCGATCTCGTACGACCAGAGCTCGCTGCTCACCCCTACCGGCGGCTGCGCCTGGCCGCCCTGCCGCTCGGACTCCGAGCGGTGCCCGTGGCCGAAGGCCGGCGAGCTCACCCACGCCTGGAACGACTCCTCGTCCCGCCATCTCGTCACGACCAGCCACGTAGTGCGCCCGTCGGCCGGCTTGAGCAGCTCGAAGCCCTCGAAGCCGTCCTGGTCGTCGACCGCGCCGGCCCGCGCAGCGAACCGGCGGCCCAGCTCGTCGCCGCTGTCGGCGGCGACCGTGATCGCATTGATCTTCACGACGGTCATGCCTTCGATGATGGCAGCGACGATGGTCGGTGAGGATGGGAGTGTGGCCGTCAATGCTGCGCTGATCACCGGGCTCGTCACCGAGCTGACCGCCGCCGGCGTCGGCCGCGGGCGGGCGGTCGCGCTCGTCGTCGTCCCCGGCTGCGGGCTGGCGCTCGCGTGGGACGGTGGCTCGCGCGCGGTCCCGACTGGCGACCCGGTCGCGGTGGTGCGCGAGCTGGCGGCGCTCGACCCGCGCTGGACGTGGTGGTCCGCGCGGGAGACGGCCGGCCCGCTCGTCGCCGCCGGGGTCCGGCCGCGCACCTGCTGGGATCTCGGTGCGGTCGGCCGCCTGGTGCACGGGCTGCGCCGCGGCGACCCGGCGGCGGTGTGGGCCGCGGCGCACGACCTGCCCGAGCCGCCGCCACTGCGGCGCGGCGACCCCGACCTGCTCGACCTGCTCGACCTGTCCGGCGAGGGCGGGTGGGGCGGCGGGGGCGGTGACGACCACGACGACCCGGTGCGCGGCGACGGCCAGCTCGACGCGGAGTGGGCGCGTGGCAGCTGGGCCGCCGATCCGGGCCGGCTGCGGCGGTGGGCCGAGCTGGCGCTCGCGGTGCAGCGCCGGCAGGAGGCCCTGCTGCGCGAACTGCCCGACCCGCGCCCCGGCCCGCCCGGCTCGGGCCGGCCACCGCTCGCGCTGCTCACCGCGCTGTCCGAGTCGGCGGCCGCCCTGCTGGCGGTGGAGCTCGAGCACGAGGGGCTGCCGCTCGATCGGACGGTGGCCGCCGCGCTGCTGACCCGGATCGTGGGCGAGCGGCCGGCCGATCCCGTCGCCGAGGCGGCGCAGCGCCGGGCCCGCGACGCCGAGGTCCTGCGCCACTTCCCCGAGCCGCCCGTCGACCTGCGCAGCCCGCAGCAGGTGCGGGAGTTGCTGGCCCGCATCGGGTTCGACCTGCCCGACACCCGGTCGTGGCGGCTCGAGCCGCACGCGGCGACCTCCGACGCGGTGGCCGCCCTGCTGGCCTGGCGCAAGGCGGAGCGCGTCTCGACGACGTACGGCTGGGGCTGGCTCGACGAGCACGTCGGCGCCGACGGCCGGTTGCGCGGCTCGTGGGCGGTGTTCGACGGCGGCGCCGGCCGGATGACAGCATCGGCCGGCCTGCACAACATGCCGGCCGAGCTGCGCGACGCGGTCCGGGCCGAGCCGGGTCACGTGCTGGTGCGCGCCGATCTCGGTCAGGTCGAGCCGCGGGTGCTGGCGACGGTCTCCGGCGACGAGGGGCTGGCGCGGGCCGCGCGCGAGGACGACATGTACGCCCCGGTCGCCGCCCAGCTCGCCTGCGAGCGTCCCAGGGCCAAGGTCGCCGTACTGGCCGCGATGTACGGCCAGACGTCGGGCACCGCCGGCGCGGCGCTGCGCGACATGGACCGCGCGTACCCCCGCGCGATGGCCTACCTGCGCGCCGCCGAGCAGGCCGGCCGCGCCGCGCGCGACCTGCGCACGTACGGCGGGCGGTTGCTGCGACTCAGCCGCTACGCCCCCGACGCCGGCGACGGCGAGCCGGTGCTGCTGCCGGCCGGGTACGGCCGATTCGCCCGCAACGCGGTCGTGCAGGGCGCCGCCGCCGAGCTGTTCAAGGCGTGGGCGGCGACCGTGCGCGCCGGCCTCGACGCGGACGGTGCGGCACCCGGCGATGGTGGCCGCATCGTCCTGTGCCTGCACGACGAGCTGGTGCTGCACGTGCCGCAGGCGCAGGCCGATCGCGCGGCGGCATTGCTGGTCTCTGCGCTGGAGTCGACCGCGCGCTGGTGGGCGGCCGGAAGCGCGGTGCGCTTCGTCGCCGACGTCACCACCGGTGCCAGCTGGGCCGACGCCCACTAGGCGCGTTCAGCGGCCTTACCGCCCTGGCCAACCTCGTCCTGCTCTGCGCCTACCACCACCACCTCCTCCACGAGCAGCACTGGCAACTCGCACCCGACACCGACGGCGGCTGGACCGCCCGCGCCCCCGACGGCCGCACCCACCACCGACACCGACGACGAACCACCGCCTGACCCCAGCACCCGCGGGTCAGGCGAGGGGAAGCACCGAGAACGGGCGTTCGGCAGTCGGCCCTAACGCCGGGTGGCTGCCTGGCCGTCGGCCTCGGCGAGGCGCTCGTGCAGCCGCGCCCGCACCTCGTCGGGCGCGTAGGCGCGACGGCGGCGCTCGTCGCGGGCGACGACGACTCCGGTCGCCGCGACACCGACGACTCCGGCCAGGCCGAGCAGCTTCCACCAGCGCACGCACCTAGGCTAGCGGCCATGCCAGCCAAGCCCGTGCCCGGCAGCAGCATCAGCCTCGACGAGGCGCTCGACCTCGCGCGCACCGGCGACCTCTGGGTCTTCCGAGGCCGTACGCCCGTCGACCGCGCGATCCAGGTGACCACCAACAGCCCGGTCAACCACGTGGGGATGTCGGTCGTCCTCGAGGACCTGCCGCCGCTGATGTGGCACGCGGAGCTGGGCCGCTCGCTGCCCGACCTGTGGACCGGTACGCATCAGCGCGGCGTGCAGCTGCACGACCTGCGCGACGCCGTTCTCGTCTGGGGACGGCGGTACGGCCAGCGCGCGTGGCTGCGTCAGCTCGACCGGCCGGTCACCCGCGCGATGGAGGACGCCTTGCTGCGCACCGTCGCGCGCCTCGACGGCACGCCGTTCCCGTCCACGGCCCGGCTCGCCACGCGCTGGCTGGGTGGCCGGCTCCCGCTTCCGCTCCCGGGCCGCGGCGACCCGGACGGCACGGCTGCGGGTGCGCTGGAGACCGCGTACTGCGCCGAGGTGGTCGCGGTCACCTACCAGGCCATGGGCCTGCTGCCGGCGGGGCGCGGGGCCAGCTGGTACGACCCGGGCCGGTTCTGGAGCGGCGACCAGCTCGACCTGGTCGGCGGCTCGCGGCTCGGTGGCGAGATTGCGGTGGAGCTGCCCGAGGGGTGATCACGTCCCGGGCGCGACGGCAGAAGCTCCGCAATGGTGCCGGAATGACCGCCGCCCGTCGGACGCATGGCGTGAGTGCCCGGTGGCGGAGCGTACCGACATTGAGTTGTGCGACGTGGCGGTCGTAGAGTGCCGCGACATCTCTCTGCCCAGGATCCCGGGGGGGAACATGAGACGCATCGTCGTTCTCGGCGCAATCGCGGCGCTTTGCGCATTACCGGCAGCTCCGGTCGTGGCGCAACCCACGGCGGCGACCGCGAGCAAGGTGAGCACGGCCACGCCGCCGGACATCACGCCGGCCAACCACCAGAACGAGCCGGCGCTCGCTGTCGATGCGCACCAGCCCAACGTGCTGGTGTCGGGCTGGAACGACTGGGGCGACACGATTCCCTGCCCGCAGCAGACGGCGGCAGAGGCGGGCAGCTGCTTCGCCGGGCCGGTGGCGAAGGGCCTCTCGGCCGTGTCCTTCTCGTTCGACAGCGGCCACTCATGGGTGCAGCCGACCTACACCGGGTGGACGGGGCGCAACTGCGCGCCCGACCCGGACTGCCCCGGGGAGTTCGGTCCGATCGTGACCCTGCCTTGGTACTACGAGGACGGCCTCACGAGCGGCGGTGACCCTGCCGTCGCGATCGGCCCGCAGCCGGGCACGAGCGGCTTCTCCTGGGACAACGGCTCGCGCGTCTACTACGCCAACCTGGTCGGCAACATCGGCGCTCCGTTCCCCAGCCCTCCCGACCTGAATCTCAAGGGGTCCGGCATCGCGGTCTCGCGCCTCGACGACCCGACGCCGTCCCGCGTGCTCGACAAGAGCAGCTGGATGCACCCGGTCATCCCCAACACCCGCCTGAACCAGACTGCTTTCGAGGACAAGGAGCAGATCTGGGCGGACAACGCGGCGAGCAGCCGGTACTTCGGCAACGTCTACCTGTGCACCGTGCAGTACCGCAGCGTCGGCCAGCACAACGCCAACCAGCCAGGGCCGCTCCAGGTCGCCGTGTCGTCAGACGGCGGCTCCACCTGGTCGACCCGCCAGCTCGCCTCGGCCGGCACGACGGGCCACGGTCCCACCGAGTTCGGCCTGTCCGGCTGCACGATCCGCACCGAGAGCACCGGCGTCGTGCACGTGTTCGCCGAGCTTTTCCAGAACCCGTCGCTGTCCGGCCTGCCGACCCACGGCGCGCACGTGATGTTCACGTCGTACGACGGAGGTCGCAGGTGGTCGCGGATGCAGACGCTGTGGCGCATCACCGACCCGTGCTCGTTCATCGACCGGATCGAGAGCCGCTGCGTGATGGACGGCTACACCGGCGCCCGCACCGACATCGCCTCGGCGCCGAGCATCGACATCGCCAACGGCGCGCCGACCGGCGAGGGCGCGACCAACGAGATCGTGGACGCCTGGGCCGACGCGAGCGGCGGCCTCAACAACGAGAAGGCCATGCTGGCCTGGCACTCGGGCGGTGCCTGGCACGGCCCGACCGCGGTGTCGCTCGCCGGCGACCGCCCGCTCTTCGCTGCTGCCGCGATCTCGCCGGTCGGCGACCGGGCCTACGTCGTGTACGAGGCGGTCCGCTCGCCCTGGCTGGGCACGGACATGACCACGCCACGGCCGTACCGCGGCGTGCTGCGGGCGGCGGACGTCGGTGCGGACGGCGCCCCCGGCGGCTGGACGGCGCCCTACATCGGGCCCACCGGCGACCTGCGCGGCACCTACCCCGGTCATGACATCTACCAGGAGCGCGTCGGCGACTACGTCTACGCGGTGGCGACCAGGACGTACGGCGCCGGGGTGTGGACCGACGCGCGCGACGCGCAGGTCTGCCCCGCGGTGCAGGACTACCGGGCCGCGTCCATCGCGGCCGGTGCCCGGGCCTTGCCGGCGCCGTGGCCGCTGCTGCAGTGCCCGCGGTTCGGCAACACCGACATCTGGTCGGCGACGACGGGATAGCAGGGACGGTACGTACGGACCCGCTCGTCAGTCGCGATCGCTGCGGCGCAGCCTGATCCAGCGGTAGCCCCAGCCGGTGAGCTCGAGACCGGTCAGCTGGGCAGCCGGCGGCTCGTAGGCGTCGTTGGCGAAGACCTCGTACGGCCGGCCGGTCATCCCGTCGAGCTTGCCCAGATCGACGGTGACCGGCCGGTCGGCGAGGTTGTGCAGGAAGAGCACCGCGCCCTCGGGTGCGTCGAACCGGTGCGCGAGCACCGATCGCGGCAGGGGGGCGTCGACGACCGAGCAGTCGCCGACGCCGATCTCCGGGCACTCGCGCAGCGTGCGGATCAGCCGCTCGAACCACGTGAGCAGCGAGTCGCGGTCGCGCTGCTGCGCCCGTACGTTGACGCGGCGGTTGCCGTACGGCCCGCGCACGTTGACCGGCCGGGCGAGCTGCTCCATGGGCGCGGTGGAGAAGCCGGCGTTGAGCCCGTCGTCCCACTGCATCGGCGTCCTGATAGCGTCCCGACCTTTCAGCGCGAGGATCTCGCCCATGCCGATCTCCTCGCCGTAGCGCAGCACCGGCGTGCCCGGCACGGTGAACTGGAGCGAGTAGGCGAGCTCGATGCGCCGACGGTCGCCGCCGAGCATGGGGGCCAGCCGCCGCCTGATCCCGCGGCCGTACAGGCGCATCTCGGGCTTGCGGCCGAACGCCTGGAAGACGTCCTTGCGCTGCTCCTCCGTCAGCCGGCTGAGGTCGAGCTCGTCGTGGTTGCGCAGGAACGTCGCCCACTGCGCCATCGCCGGCAGGCCCGGGACGGTGCGCAGCCCTTCGATCACCGGCTCCGCGTCGCTCCTCGCGAGAGCGAGCCACATCCGCGTCGTGAGCAGGAACGAGAAGAGCATGTGCGAGCGGGTGTTGGGGCCGTCGGCGCGCTCGCCGCAGTACGCCGACAGCTGCTCGGGCGGGACGTTGGCCTCGCAGAGCAGGACCGCGTCACCGCTGCGCCACTGCACGTGCTCGTGCCAGCGCTCGAGGATGGTGAAGTCCTTCGGGGCCGGGTCGACGCCCGGCACCACCTGCTCGAGGACGAAGGGCGCGGCATCGACGCGGAAGCCGGACGCGCCCATCTGCAGCCAGAAGCCCATGACCTTCTCGATCTCGGCGCGCACGTCGGGGTTGCGCCAGTTGAGGTCGGGCTGGAAGTCGTAGAAGCGGTGGTAGTACCAGGCCTCGGCCGTGTCGTCCCACGTCCAGGTCTCGGTCTGCTCGCCGGGGAAGACGATGCCCTGCCGGCGGTCGGCCGGCTCGGTGTCGCTCCACACGTACCAGTCGCGGTACGGGGACTCGCGGCTCGCCCTGGCCGACTGGAACCACGGGTGCTGGTTGGAGGTGTGGTTGACCACGAGGTCGAGCAGGATGCGGATGCCCCGCTCGCGCGCCTCGAGCGCCAGCTCGGCGAAGTCGCCGAGGCTGCCGAGCCGCGGATCGACGGCGTAGTGGTCGGCGACGTCGTAGCCGTCGTCGCGGTTGGGCGACGGGTGGATCGGGTTGAGCCACAGGCAGGTGACGCCGAGCCGGCTCAGGTAGTCGAGGCGGCTGATGAGCCCGCGCAGGTCACCGTAGCCGTCGCCGTTCGAGTCCTGGAACGAGTCGACGTCGACGCAGTAGATGACGGCTTCCTTGTACCAACGCTCCGGCATGATCCCGAGCCTGCCCAGCCGCCGCCGCGCTCATTCCCTCGACGTGCAGCCCGCTCAGTCGCGCAGCCAGCGCAGCATGTGCGGGTAGGGCGGGACCCCCAGCTCCGCGGCGCGCCGCTCGTCGGCGGTGAGGCCGAGCCACTGCAGCGTCGGCACCGCCAGGTAGCGGCCGGCCGCGAAGTTGTCGAGCAGGGACCGCGAGCCACCGCGGTAGCCGTCGTCGTGGAAGACCACCTCCGGGGGCAGGTCGAGGTGGCGGGCCGCGGCGTACGACCACCCGATCGCCATCATCTCGTTGGCGGGCGACTGGCCCACGTTGTGGTCGAGATCGGCCCGCTCGGCCGCCGTCACCACGGCGAGATGCCCAGCTTCGTGCAGGATGTCGCCCGGATATCGCAGTCGCCCTGGGTCGATCACCAGCGCACCTGCCGAGACGGTGATGCCGGGCAGCACGGTCGGGCCGTCGACGGGTGCCATCTCCACGCGGAGCCCGATCGAGCGCAGGAAGGCGATGATCCGCTCGGTGGTGGCGTCCGTGGTCTTCATGTCGGCCACCGCGCAGCCGGCCGCAGGCGGAGGTCCGGATCCGGTCGCTCGCCGCTCCTGTCAGCGAGGGACCGAGGGGGACAGCATGATCCGAGTCCAGGTACGGCCGCCGCGGCCACCAGCGAGCCCGCCGCCGCTCGACCTGCGGACGCCGTCGGGGCGCAGCCTGCCGTACTGACGGTGCCTGGGATCAGACAGCCGATCCGTACAGCCGGTCGCCGGCGTCGCCGAGGCCGGGGACGATGTAGCCCTTGTCGTTCAGCCGCTCGTCGAGGGCCGCCGTGACGACGCTGACCGACGCGTGGTCGTCGAGGTCGGTGCGCATCCGCTCCACGCCCTCGGGCGCGGCAAGCAGGCAGATGCAGGTGACCGCGTGCGCGCCGCGGTCGAGCAGCAGCCCCACCGCGGCGGCCAGCGTGCCGCCGGTGGCGAGCATCGGGTCAAGGACGAAGACCTCCCGGTCGGAGAGGTCGCCGGGGAGCCGCGTCGCGTACGTCGTCGCCACCAGCGTGCCCTCGTCGCGCACCATCCCGAGGAAGCCGACCTCCGCCGTCGGCAGCAGCCGCACCATCCCGTCCAGCATCCCGAGCCCCGCGCGCAGCACCGGGACGACGAGCGGCACCGGGCGCGCCAGCCGTACGCCCCTGGCGGGCGCGACCGGCGTCTCGACGCTGACCTCGTCGACCCGTACGGAGCGGGTCGCCTCGTAGGCGAGCAGCGTGACCAGCTCGTCCGCCAGCCGGCGGAAGGTCGGTGAGTCGGTGCGCCCGTCGCGCAGGGTCGTCAGCTTGTGCGCCACGAGCGGGTGGTCGACGGCGTGGAATCGCATGGCCCGCATCCTGCCAGAGATCAGGTGGCGCGCGCGGGGTCCTCGTCGTCCCTGAAGAGCTCGTGCAGCCGGTCGCGCTCCGGCATCGGGGCGCTGACGACCCGGCCGGAGAGGATGCCCCCCACGGTGCGGAACGGGCGGCCGATGTGCAGGCCCTCGCCGTCGATGCGGAACTCCCTGATCTCCTTCTCGTGCATGGAGCCGCGCATCTTGAGGACGGTGAGCCCGCGCTTCACCTCGCCGTACATCTCGACGTAGCGGAGCAGGATGATGCTGTCGGTCAGCGTCGACACGTGGCCCTCGGTGATGGAGCTGCCGCCGAGCAACGATGCCGACGTGGCCGTGAAGAGGGCGGCGACCTGCTTCTGCTTCACGAAGGACGTCAACCCGATGAGGAACTCGCGGAAGCTCTTGCGGGTGCCGATCCGCTCGAGGGCCGAGAGCGAGTCGACCGCGATGCGGTCGGGCTGGAACTCGTCCATGGCCTCCTTGATGGCGACGAGATGGTCCTCGAGCGAGGCCACCTCGGGATAGGCCGCGTACAGCCGCAGCTGCCCGCTCGCCTCGGCCGCCTGGAAATCGCGGCCCCAGCCCTGCGCATTGCGGAACATCTGGTCGCGGCTCTCCTCGAACGCGAAGAGCAGGCACCGCTCGCCGCGCTGCACGCCGCCGTCCATGAACTCGGTGACGAGCAGCGTCTTGCCGGTCCCCGTGGCTCCCGAGGCGAGCACGATCGAGTCCCGGAAGAACCCGCCGGAGCACATGGCGTCGAGGTCGGCGTTGCCCGACGTGACGCGGGTGTCGGTGGACTGCTGGGTCAGCTCCATGACCGAGAGCGGGATGACGATGATGCCCTGCCCCGGCAGTACCGTGAACGGGTACTCGCCCTTGCGGTGCATGGCGCCGCGCATCTTGAGCACCTCGACCGTGCGGCGCCGCTTCTCCTCCTCGAGGTTGTTGCGCAGGATCACGACGTTGTCGGCGACGAACTCCTCGACGGTGAACCTCGAGAGGGCGTGGCCGTCCTCGGGTGCCTCGACGGTGAGCAGGACGGTGAGGCCGAGCCGCCGCAGCCGGACGATGAGCCGGTGCAGCTGCTGGCGGATGAGCGACCGGTCCTCGAACTGGGCGAGGATCGCGCTGATCGAGTCGAGCGAGATGCGCTCGGCCGCCGTCTGGTCCAGGGCATGCCCGACCCGGGCGATGAGGGCCGCCAGGTCATATCCCCCGACGACGGCCTCGTCGATCGTGACCGGCGACGCGTCGACGAAGCGCCACAGCCCGTCCCGCTCCCACCCGGCGATGTCCCAGCCGAGGGAGCGCATGTTCTCCCTGATGTCGTCGGCCGACTCCTCGAACGTGACGAAGACGCCCAGCTGGCCGCGCTTGACGCCCTCGGCGAGGAACTGCACGGCCATGACGGTCTTGGCGCTCCCGGCCGCGCCGGTGACCAGCGTGGCCCGGCCGCGCGGCAGGCCGCCCATGGTCACGTGGTCGAAGCCGGGGATGCCGGTCTGGACCCGGGACGGGCCGTGGACGTGGCCGGGATCGAGCAGGAGCGGCCGGTCGGGAGCCGTCATGACAGTCCGTCTATCCCGGCGGTCCGGGGCAGGTCCATCTCGAGCGCGGCTGCCACCCGCTCGGGGTCGTCGAGATCACCGAGCGCGCGCCGCGACGGCCGCGGCTCGGTGCGGATGACGGTGGGCGTCGCGATCACGTTGAGATCCTCGGCGAGCTGGGTGTCGACGAGCACGTCGACGACGGTCAGGTCGAAGTCGTCGCCCAGGCAACGGCGGCAGAGCGCGCGGAAGGCGTCGACCGCCCGCTGCGACCGTGACGTGTCGCCGGTGACGAACATCGTGAACGAATGCCCTGGCACCGCTTTGCTGCCCCTCCCACCCGCTGCCGTCCTCGCCCTACGGTGCGCCGTCACGGTCGTCCCGCGGAGCGCTGCTCGTCCGTTCCTGAGGAAAGGTACCGATCCCGGTAGTAGCTGGCGAGCCGCCCCAGCACCTCGATCAGGGCGACCCTGGCCTCGTCGAGATAGGCGCTGCGCCGATCGGGATGGGTTTGTCCGTACTTGTCGTCCATCACCTGCACGTGCAGGTCGAGGACGTCGCGCGGCGTCGCACCGCGCGCGCCGAGCTCCTCGGCGAGCTCACCGAGGAGGTTGCGGTGGCCACTGCCGCGGTACGGCGCCCGATCGACCGCGACGTCGAGCGCGTCCGCGTACATGGTCCGCAACCGCTCCCGCTCCTCCTCGCCGAGACCGAGCGCGACGGAGGTGACGCCGTCGGCCTCGGCCTTGGCGTGGTCGAGCGCGGCGACCGTCCGCCGGTGACGCTCGATCGCGTGCAGGATCGTGCGCATCAACGGCTGCGGGGCCAGGTCGGACTTGACCGTGTAGTCCTCGGCCCCCGCGCGGAGGGACTGCGCGGGAAGGCCGGCGTCGCGGTTGCCGGTGACCACCACGACGGCGATCGTCGGCGCCCGGCCGCAGACCTCGACCACCGTCTCCAGCCCGGCGCTGTCGGGCAGCGTCAGGTCGAGCAGGACGGCGTCGAACCGCTGCTGGTCGAGGGCCGGCCCCACTTCGTCGAGCCGCCTCGCCACGGTCACCTCGACGGCCGCGTCGGCGGCCTGGAGGGTTCTCGTCACCGTGCGCGCGTCGTCGGCGCTGTCCTCGACGACCAGGACGCGCAGCCCGGCGGTGGCGACGGTCACTGCGTTCCGGTGCGAGCGGTCATGGTGCCCAGCATGACAGTTGCGCGCCAGGGCGGTCAGTGCGTCACCGTGCCGGGCGACACCACGAACCAGATGGTCTTGCCCTTGGCGCGCGGGGCGATGCCCCACTCGGCGGCGAGCCGGTCGAGCAGGAGCAGGCCGCGGCCACTCTCCGGCGGGGCGGCCGGCGCACTGGCCGCCTGGCCCCAGCCGGAGGGCATCGCCTCGCTGCCGTCCGTGACGGCGACGATCACGGTGCCGTCCCGCGCCGTCACGGCGACGTCCATGGACGTGCGCGCGTGCAGCACCACGTTGGTGGTCAGCTCGCTGGTCAGCAGCTCGGCCGCCTCGCACACGGTGCCGTCGTACGGGCAGTTCTCAGTGACGAAGGCGCGCGCCCGCGCGACGCTCGCCGGCTCCGGCGGGAGCTGCAGGTGGGAGGCGGCGTCCAGCCGGACGGGCGGTTGCCGCCAGGGCATCTCCCGGACCTTGCGAGAGTCCACCGATGCCCTCTCTCCAGTCGGCCGGCGATGCGTGCGGCGCTGCCGGCCGTCGCGATGGCGCCGCGGCATGGGCTGGCGCAAAGCGGATACCCACCACTTTGCGGGCCTAACGCCCGGAAGGCCGCAGCGAGCGGCCAGCGAGCCGGCCGTCAGGTGCGATATCGGTGAATAAGTGGGCACAGTACGTGCATGGCACGGCCTCGACGCGGCGCGAGCGATCCGGACATGGCCGACCGGCGGCGCCGGCGGGCCGCCCTCCTCGCCGAGATCGCCGAGGCCCGCGAGCTGCGGGCCAGGGTGGCGCCAAGGCGGACCCGGCTGCAGCGGACCAGGGAGGCGCTGCTGCACCGGGTGATGCGCTACGAGCCGCCCCCGCGGCGTCCCGACGACCGGTAGGGGAGGCTCACCGTCGCGCTGGTGCCGCCCCGGCGCGGGCTGGGTACGGGGCAGCAGCGCTCGCGCGCCACCCGCTTCCCACGCCTCTCGCCAGCTCACGCCAGCCCAGCCCCAGCCTCGAAGGAGGGCCCCTTGCCGCGTCGGTCCACCGAGCGCCTGCACCAGGTCGCCATGGACAGCTTCGGCTACGCCGAGCTGCGCCCTGGCCAGGAGGAGGCGATGCGGTCGATCCTCGGCGGCCGCGACACCCTCGTGGTGATGCCGACCGGCTCGGGGAAGTCGGCT
The DNA here is from genome assembly GCA_045807125.1 of Frankiaceae bacterium. Taxonomy (GTDB): domain Bacteria; phylum Actinomycetota; class Actinomycetes; order JAWWOL01; family JAWWOL01; genus JBJMHZ01. The sequence continues at coordinate 76,559 of JBJMHZ010000042.1, read as the reverse complement.
GTCTATCAGGTGACCGCGCTGCTGATCGACGGGGCGACCGTCGTGGTGTCGCCGCTGATCTCGCTCCAGCGCGACCAGGTCGAGGCGCTCCTGGAGCGGATCCCGGCGAGCGCGGTGGCGGTGAACTCCACGCTGTCCCGCCGCGAGCAGGACGCGGCGCTCGCCGCGATCGCCGACGGCACGGCCGAGTTCGTGTTCCTCTCCCCCGAGCAGCTGGCCAAGAGCGAGGTCGTCGCCCTGCTCGCCGGCATCGGGCCGTCGCTCTTCGTCGTGGACGAGGCCCACTGCGTCTCCGCGTGGGGCCACGACTTCCGGCCGGACTACCTGCGGCTCGGGTCGGTGATCGAGCGGCTCGGGCACCCCGTCGTGGTCGCGCTGACGGCGACCGCGGCACCGCCGGTGCGCCGGGAGATCGTGCAGCGGCTAGGACTGCGCGACGCCGCCGAGGTGGTCCGCGGCTTCGACCGGCCCAACCTGCATCTGCGGGTGGGGGCGTTCCAGGACGAGCAGCAGAAGCGCGAGGCCGTCGTGCTGCGGGCGGCCGGCGAGGTGAAGCCCGGCCTGGTCTACGTCGCGACCCGCAGGGACGCCGAGCAGTACGCGGCCGACCTCACCGAGCTCGGGCTGCGGGCGGCCACGTACCACGGAGGCATGCGGGCCGGCGATCGCGAGACTGTGCAGGAGCTGTTCATGGCCGACCAGCTCGACGTCGTGGTGGCGACCACCGCGTTCGGCATGGGGATCGACAAGCCCAACGTGCGCTTCGTCCTCCACGCCGACGTGCCCGACTCGCTCGACACGTACTACCAGGAGATCGGGCGCGCCGGGCGCGACGGCGAGCCGAGCCTGGCCGAGCTGTTCTACCGGCAGGAGGATCTCGGCCTGCGGAAGTTCTTCGCCTCCGGAGCGCCGGATGAGAAGGCGCTGCGCCGTGCGGCCACCCTCGTCCGGCTGCATGTCGAGACGATCGGCCCGGTCGCCATCGAGGATCTCGCGAGCGAGATGGACCTGAGCCCGGCCCGTACCACCGCGCTCGTCAACCTGCTCGAGCAGGCGGGCGCGGTCGAGCCGGCCGCCGACGGCCGGCTCACCCTCGCCGCCGACGAGCTCGATGCCGACGCGGCCGCGCAGCAGGCGCTCGACCTCGCCGAGTCGCACCGCAAGGTGGAGCAGTCGCGGGTGGAGATGATGCGGGGCTACGCCGAGTCGCGCGGCTGCCGGCGGCAGTACCTGCTCTCCTACTTCGGCGAGCATCTCGCCGAGCCGTGCGGCAACTGCGACACCTGCGAGGCCGGCACGGCGTACGAGCAGCCCCCGCCGGACGCCTCGCCGTACCCGCTGCTCTCGCAGGTGCGGCACGCCGAGTGGGGGCCGGGGACCGTGATGCGGTACGAGGGCGACCGCATCGTCGTGCTGTTCGAGGAGGTCGGCTACCGGACGCTCGGCCTCGAGGCGGTCACCGAGCGCTCGCTGCTCGAGGCCGTGCCGTAGTCGCTCGTAGTCGCTCCTGCTCGCTCGCAGCCGCGCGTTGCCCCGGGACGGCTGGCCGCCCCGGGGCAACGTGCGCGGTCCGTCGGCGCTAGCGGCTCGACCGCACGCTCGAGCGGTGGCCCCCCGCCGCCTTGGTCGCCCACGACGTGGTGCCGGGACGTCCGGCCCCCTTGCCGGCGGCGACGGCGGCGGCGCGCTTGCTGACGGCCGCCGTGGTGGCTGCCTGCGCCACCAGCGCACCGGCGGCGATCGACTTGCCCGCCCGGCCGAGCCCCTGCAGCAGGCCGCTGCTGACCTGCGTCGGCCGCTGCTGCTCGCCCATGTAGGCCGAGGTCATGATGATCGTGCCGGTGAGGGCCGGCACGCCCCACTGCAGCACGTGCAGCTGCCGCTCGGCGGCCGCCACCTTGGGCGGCGTCGCCGGGTGCGGGGTGGTGCCGCCCTCGCTTGGGACGTCGCCCGCTCGCATGACCTGCTCGCCGAGGATGCGGGTGTAGGCGGTGACGCCGAGCGCGCCGGCGGTCACCGCGCTCTTGGCGATCGACCAGCCGAGCACGCCCCGCTGCGTGCCGAGCCGGCCCTTGTTGCCCCACAGGATGATCGCGCCGCCGGTCAGGTGCGCCGCGATCGCGGCGAGGTTGACCGGCGTCCAGCGGCCCCACCCCGCCTGGGCCACCCGGGTGCTCTCGATCGGGTCGCGCACGTCGGCCGCGGCGCCGTTCACGCCGACGCACCCCATCAAGGAGCCGCCGAACCACGCGGCCGCACCGAGATCATGCATGATCCGGGCCGTCGTGTTCCTGTTCGTGCTCATCTGCAGTCCTTCCGTTCGCTTCCAGCCGCTTCCAGCCGCTGCCTGTCGCTCCTGTCCGCTGGGGGCTGCCCGTCGGCATACCGCTCGTACGCTGCACGCCACGGCCAGACTGTCCTTCCCTTTCGGTGCCGCTACCGGGCATGCGCCGTGGGCGCGCCGGGCGCTGAACCTGGGGATCGCCCTCGTCAGGGATCTCTGCGACGATCGCATCGCAGCGCAACCGGCGGTGCAGGGTGCAGGGGGCCCGGGAGGTCACCATGGCGGTCGAGACCGTCGAGGATTTCGCCGTCGTCGTCTACCGGGAGGACGGCTCCTGGCAGGTCGGCGTGCTGCCGGAGCGGCTCACGCAGGACCTCGACGGCCTGGTCGCGGCCCTGCGCCAGCAGCCGGGCGAGGGCGGGGCGATCGGGTTCGTCGACGTGGCCGACGAGTTCTTCGTGGCGATCCGGGTGGTCGGCGACCGGCTGCGGATGCTGCTCTCGGACGTCACCGCCGCGGTCGCCTGGGACCTCGCGGCCCAGGTCGTCGAGCGGCTGGGCGTTCCCGTCCCGGCCGACGACGAGCTCGAGGACGTCTGGCCCGCCGGAGACCTGTCGATCTTCGCCGATCTGGGAATGGACGAGATGGAGCTCGGTGCGGTCCTGGCCGACCTCGATGCGTACGCCGACGAGATGCTGCTCGCGATCGCCGGCCGTCTCGGGTTCGGCGAGCCCTTGGAGCGGGCATTGGACGCGGCTGTCCGCTAGTTTTCATCCGGCTACCGGCATCGACGTGCCGGACCTCGACGGGAGAGAGCGCCAGGTGTCGTACTTCGCAGCCGCCGTCGTCCGCACGCCTGACGGTTGGACCGGGCGGGAGCTAGACCTCGACGACGTCGAGGACATCGACGGGGTCTCCGACCAGCTGCGCGACGCGCTCGCCGACGGTGACGGCCCGGCCCTGATGTTCCTGGAGGAGAACGACGAGTACTTCCTCGTCGTCCGGGTGGAGAGCAGCGACTCCGACGAGGCGCGGTCGTTCATCTCCGACGTCCGCTCGGTCGAGACCAGCGAGCTCGCGGCCAAGCTGTACGAGGCCGCAGCCGATCCCGTCGTCGACGACGAGGACGGCGAGGACGACGACGAGGAGAGCAGCGCCCGCCCCGAGGGGGAGCCGGGCGGCGACGAGGCGATCCTCGCCGACCTCGGCACCAAGGCCGCCGACCTGCACGGGCTGTGCACCGAGGAGGGCATGCTGCCGGCCGACGTGATCTACGCGCTCTGCGAGCGGGCCGGCTGCGCCGACGTGCTCGAGGATCTGCGCGGCGCGTGACCCTCGGGCCGATCCGGGGGCGCTGGGAGCCCGCCATGCGGCTGGCGCTGGCCGAGGCCGAGGTCGCGGCGGCGCACGACGACGTACCGATCGGTGCCGTGCTGCTCGGTCCGGACGGTGACGTCGTGGCGGCGGCCGGCAACGAGCGGGAACTGGCGGGCGACCCCACCGCGCACGCCGAGCTGCTGGTGCTGCGGCGCGGGGCGGCGGCGGCCCGGTCGTGGCGCCTGCCCGGCCACACCCTGGTGGTCACCCTGGAGCCGTGCACGATGTGCGCCGGCGCGCTCGTGCTGGCCCGCGTCGAGCGGCTCGTCTACGGGGCGGCCGACCCCAAGGCCGGCGCGGTCGGCTCGCTCTGGGACGTCGTCCGCGACCGCCGGCTCAACCACCGGCCCGAGGTCGTCGCCGGCCCGCTCGCCGAGGAGTGCAGCGCGCTGCTGCGCTCGTTCTTCGCCGGGCAGCGGCCGGGCAGCGGCCACGCTCCGCCGGCGATCCGCTAGGGTAGTCGGCGGTGGAGTCGCCTAGTGGCCGAGGGCGCACGCCTCGAAAGCGTGTGAGGGGGCAACCCCTCCGTGGGTTCAAATCCCACCTCCACCGCTCATCGGCTGCACTCCCGCCCGCGCGCGACGGGGGCGTACGCTGCCCGGCGTGACGCAACTGCCTGCTCGCCTGTCCGTGGTCACGCTCGGGGCCCGCGACCTGCCGAAGCTGCGGGAGTTCTACTCCGGCCTCGGGTGGTCGGCGCTTCCCGGCAGCGACGACAACTGGACGGCCTTCCTGCTCGGTGGGGCGCTCCTCGCCCTGTATCCGCTGCCTGAGCTGGCTGCCGAGGCCGCCCCCGACTTGCCGCCCTCGACCGGCTTCGCCGGGATCACGCTCGCCTGCAATGTCGACAGCGCCGAGCAGGTCGACGCGGCCCTCGCCGCCGCGCTGGCCGCCGGGGCCACGTCGGTCGCCGAGCCGGAGACGCGCGACTGGGGCGGCCGATCGGCGTACTTCGCCGACCCGGAGGGCAACCGCTGGGAGATTGCCTGGGCGTCGAGCGCCCGGTTCGACGAGCGCGGTGCGCTGATCTCCTTCGGCGACTGAGCCGGCCCGGCGCCAATGCCGGGCAGCGGGGCTGACCGCTGCCAGGATTGACCGCATGCGCCGACCCATCAAGACGCTCAGCTTGTTCACCGGTGCCGGCGGTCTCGACATCGGGTTCCACCGGGCCGGCTACGAGGTGGTCGCCGCCGTCGAGATCGAGCCGGCGTACTGCCGCACGCTGCGGGCCAACAGTGCCGAGCTCATCGTGCACGAGCAGGACATCCGCTCGTTCGACCCGACTCCCTACCGCGGCCTCGGCGTCGAGTGCGTCATCGGTGGGCCGCCCTGCCAGACGTTCTCCGCCGCCGGGCGGCGCTCGGGCGGCGTCCTCGGCACGGCGGACGAGCGCGGCCAGCTCTTCGCCTCGTACTGCCGCGTCCTCGACGCGCTGCAGCCCGCGGTCTTCGTCTTCGAGAACGTCTACGGCCTCCCCGGCGCCGAGGGCGGGCGGCCGTGGCGCGAGATCGCCGAAGCGTTCTCGTCCAGGGGCTACGCGCTCTGCGCCGAGGTGGTCGACGCCGCCGACTTCGGCGTGCCGCAGCATCGCGAGCGACTCATCATGGTCGGCTACCGCGACGGGCACTTCCGCTTCCCGCTGCCCACGCACGGCCCTGACAGCCCGTCCGGCGCACCGCTCGTCTCGGCGCTGCAGGCGATCGCCGACCTCCAGGACCCGCACGAGCCCTACCACCAGACGCTCGGCGGGCTCTACGGTCACCTGCTGCCGTTGGTGCCCGAGGGCCTCAACTACTCCTTCTTCACCAAGGAGATGGGGCATCCGGAGCCGGTGTTCGCCTGGCGCTCGAAGTTCCACGATCTGCTCTACAAGGTGGACCGCAACGGCCCCGTCCGTACGATCAAGGCGCGCCCGGGCAAGTTCACCGGCCCCTTCCACTGGAAGAACCGGCACTTCACGCCGGCCGAGCTGAAGCGGCTGCAGGGCTTCCCCGACGAGTACGAGGTCGTCGGCACCTATCACAAGGTCGTGGAGCAGATCGGCAACAGCGTCCCGCCGCGACTGGCCGAGGTCGTCGCGGTCTCCGTCCGCGAGCAGCTGCTCGACCCCGCCGGCGAGCTCGCCTACCCGGTGCGGCCGGCCCATTTCCGCTCGACCTTCCGGCAGCGGCAACGAGAGCGCAACGCGCGCTTCCACGAGATCGCCGCCGCCGAGATCGACCGCCGCTACCGCGCCGACGCGCCGTCGTTCGCCGCGCGCGACGGCCATCAGCAGGAGCACGTGGTCGCGAGCGGTTTCTTCGCCCGCCGCTACGAGGCCACTCGCCCCATCCCCGCGGCCGGCGAGAGCGTCTTCGCCCTCGATGTCGACACCACCGGCGACGCGAAGCGCATCTCGTTCGTCCAGGACGGTGTCGACGAGACGACCGCCGTGCGCATCTCGATCGGCATCGCCGGCCTGCGCAAGTACCTGCTGCACACCGACACCGTCGATGTCGAGGCGGTGGTCGCCGGCGCGGTGCACGTGTTCGACCTGTGGGCGGCGATCGAGAAGGTGCTGGTCGACTGCTCGCAGTTCTTCACCCTCATCGACATCTACGGGCACTATGCCAACCGTGGTGACACCGTCCGGGTCAAGACCGTCATCTCGGGTGGCGTCCCCGAGCCGCTGCGCGGCGCGCTCGAGTACCTCGGCCGGTCCGACAACTGCGGCGACATCCGCGAGGTCGACGGCATGGCCACCGAGCTCGGCATCAGCCGGCGACGCATGCTCGCCCTCGTCCAGGAGCTTCGAGACCTACGCTGGGACATCCGTACGGCTGCCACCCACGCGACGCTCGAGGATCAAGAGCTGATATGCACCTACCCGTTCCCGCTGCTCTCGGAGAAGGCGCACGTCAGCCGGCGCCCGTCAAGGAGCGCGTGACCCCACCCGGTGCGAGCAGCCCGGCCGTCCGCAAGCGGATGCAGGCCACCCGCCGGCGCGACACCCGTCCAGAGATCGCCGTCCGCAGCGCGCTGCACCGCCGTGGCCTGCGCTTCAACGTCGACGCGTGCGTCGAGCCGCTGAGCCGGCGGCGGAGAGTCGACGTGGTCTTCCCGCGCCGGAAGGTCGCCCTGTTCGTCGATGGCTGCTTCTTCCACCGCTGCCCCGTCCACGGCACCGAGCCGGCGGCCAACAGTCACTACTGGGGCCCGAAGCTCGACCGCAACGTCGCCCGCGACCGGGAGACCGACGAGCTGCTCGCCGCGGCCGGCTGGCGGGTCCTGCGGTTCTGGGAGCACGAGGACCCCGAGGACGTCGCCGAGCGGGTCACGCACCTGCTGCGCGGCTCGTGACCGCGGCTGTCGGACGGACGCTCGCCACGGCCGGTTGCCGAATCAGCAACCGGTTGCCGATTCCGCAAGCGGTTCGGCAGCGAACCCCTCTCTATCGGCGTCCGAGCCGTGGCAGACTCGCGCGGTGACCGAGGGGATGCCCGAGGGGATGCCCGAGGGGATGGCCGAGGGGATGACGGAGTGGATCGCCCGGCTGCGTCGCCGCCCACCACGGGAGACGCTCGACTGGGTGGCCGAGGCGACCGGCCCAGGAGCGCGGGTCGCCGCCGTCCGGCCGCTGCGTGGCGGCGTGAGCAACGCGATGCACCTGGTCAGCGTCGAGCGGGCCGGCGAGGCACGGTGGCTGGTGCTGCGGCGGTTCCTCCCGGACAGGCTCGGCGACGGCACCGCCGCCAGGGAGGCTGTCGCGCTCGAGGCCCTGGGGAGCCACGGCGTGCCGGCGCCCCGGCTGGTCGCCGCTGACCCCGACGGCAGCTCCTGCGACGTGCCCACGCTGCTGATCACCCGGCTCGGCGGCTGGGCCCGGTTGCCGGCGCAGGCATCTCCCGGGTGGATCGACTCGCTGGCCGCGGCCCTGGTCGCCGTGCATCAGGTGCCCGTCGCCGGGATGACGGGGCTGCCCGACCTGACCGCTGACGTGGTGGCGAGACTGGCAGGTCCGCCGCCGCCGTGGTACGCGAACCGGCCGGAGGAGGACCTGCGGTTGCGCGCGCTCGCCGGGCGCCACCTGCGCCAGCCGGACGGCGCCTCGGTACTGGTGCACAACGACTTCTGGGCGGGCAACACCTTGCGCCGCGGCCACCGGGTGGTCGGAGTGGTCGACTGGTCGGACGCCGGCATCGGCCATCCCGGTATGGATGTCGGCTACTGCGCGATGGATCTCGTGCTGTCCTACGGCGAGGATGCGGGAAGCCGCTTCGTCGCGGCGTACGAGCGGCTCACCGGGGCCGCGGTCGCCGACGTCGCGGTCTGGACCCTGCTGGGCGCGCTGCGGCCGACGGACATCACCGACTGGATCCAAGGCTGGCTCGAGCTGGGGCTCACGTCGTTGACGCCCGAGCTGCTGCGCCGCCGGATGGCCGAGGTGAAGGCGCGCTCCGCCGCCATGCTCGCCTAGCGCTAGAGGCCGTACTGCTCCAGCAGGCGCAGCCACACCTCGCTGACCGTCGGGAACGACGGGACGGCGTGCCAGAGCCGGTCGAGCGGCACGGCGCCCGCGACGGCGACCGAGGCGGAGTGCAGCAGCTCTTGCATGCCGGGCCCGGTGAACGTCGCACCGATCACCACCCGGCGAGCCTCGTCGACGACCAGCTGCGACGTGCCGCCGATGCCGTTGCCGAGGACGTACGCGCCCGCGACGTCCCCGGTGCCCACCCGCAGCACGCGCACGTCGGCGTACGCCTCGCGGGCCTGCGCCTCGGTGAGGCCGACCGCGCACACCTGCGGGTCGGTGAACGTCACGCGGGTGACCATCGTGGTGCTCGCCTCGTCCTTGGCGGGCCGGCCGAGGATCACATCGCCGGCGATGCGGGCCTGGTACTTGCCCATGTGGGTCAGCAGCGCCCGGCCGTTGCAGTCCCCGACAGCGTAGAGCCAGCCGCCGGCGACGCCGGTGGCCCGCAGCCGGTCGTCGACCTCGACGTAGTGGCCGGGGGCGAGACCGACCGCGTCGAGGCCGAGATCGGCCGTGCGCGGCCGCCGGCCGACCGCGACGAGGATCTCGTCACCGACGCAGCTGCTGCCGTCGGCGAGCGTCGCGGTCACCGCCCCGGCGCCGTCCCTGTGCACCGCGGTGACCTGGGCACCGGTGCGAACGCGGATGCCCTCGTCCTCGAACGAGGTCCGGACCTCCTCGCCGGCGAACGGCTCCTCGCGGGCGAGCAGCCGCTCACCGCCCTCGAGCACGGTCACCTCGGCCGCGCCGAGTCGCCGGTAGGCCTGGGCCATCTCGGCGCCGACGGTCCCCCCGCCGAGCACCAGCAGCCGCCGCGGCACCGCCGACGCCTCGGTGACGGTGCGGTTGTCCCACGGCCGGGCCTCGGCAAGGCCGTCGATGGGGGGCATGGCGGCGGAGGTTCCGGTGGCCAGGACGACGGCCAGCCGCGCGGTGAGCCGCGACTCGCCGTCGGCCGTCGCGACCACGACGGTGCGCTCGCCGTCGAGCCGGGCGACGCCGCGGTGAAGCGCAATGCCCCTGTCCGTCAGCCACGGCAGCTGGCCGTCATCGGTCCAGTTGCTCGTCATGTAGTCGCGCTGCTTGAACGCCGCGGCGGCGGACACCTCGCCGCTGACCGCCTCGGCCGCGCCCGGCACGCGCCTGGCGGCGGCGATGACGTCGCCGGGTCGCAGCAGCGTCTTGCTCGGGATGCATCCCCAGTACGAGCACTCGCCGCCAACCAGCTCCCGCTCCACGATCGCGGCGGTCAGGCCACCGTCCGCGACCCGTCCGGCGGCGGTCTCCCCCGCCGGTCCGGCCCCGATCACCACGACGTCGTACTCGGCAACGGTCACGTCGCCTCCCGGTCTAGAAAGGGGTCTTCGGCCGCGGTTGCAGCTCGCCGTCGACGTAGAGGTCGACCTTCTCGTTGTAGAAGCAGACCCGGCCGGCCACCTTCTGGCTCTCGGGCACGGGGGTGCGGTAGCCCCACACGATGTCCTCGTGGCGCCCCTGCGGAGTGGCGACCGACCAGTACGAGGCGGTGCCCTTGTACGGGCAGCCGGTCTGCGTCGCGGTCGGCTCCAGCAGGTCGAGCCGCACGTCGCTCATCGGCAGGTAGTAGCGCGGCGGCAGGCCCGTCTCGAAGAGGATCACCGGCCGCTGCGAGTCGGCCACCGTGACGCCGTCGATCTCGACCCGCACGTGCCGGGAGCTGGTGAGGATGTCGACCCGGTGGTGCGGGTCGCGCGGGTGGACGTAGACCGGCTCGTCCTCCTCGAGCCACTCGTCCATCGCTGCCCAGTCGAGCCGGACCAGGTCGCGCAGCACCTCGACCGGCGAGTCGAGGTAGCGGAGCGCGGCGCCCGCTACGGTCCGCCCCGACGTCTTCACGTCGAGGACGGCGGCCTCGCCGAGGCGGGGGGCGTGCTGCCGCTCGCCGGTGTCGACCAGCTCGGCCACCAGGTCGGCGGCCGGCAGGTAGTACGTGGGGTAGTACGGCTTCTCCCACACCAGCCAGGGCTGCGTGGTGTCGGCGACGAGCTCGCCGCCGAGGTAGGCACGGACCCGCTTGTGGCTGCGCTCGGCGCGTACCTGATCGGTGGTCTGGGTGCCGCTTTGGGCAGTGGTGGTCATGCTGCCTCCCGGGGGCCGGTCGGGGCCGGTTCCCACCGACAACCGGCCGGTCGCGCGGCTGCTTCCCCGGACCCCCCTACAGTGGCGAGATGCCCGAGATCGTCGTCGTCCGTCACGGTGAGACCGAGTGGAGCCGGGCGCGGCGCCACACCGGGCGCATCGACCTGCCGCTCACGCCGGCCGGCGAACGGGCCGCGGGGGCGCTGCGCCCGCTGCTCGCCGGGCGGTCGTTCGGCCTCGTGCTGGTGAGCCCGCTGCAGCGGGCCAGCCGTACGGCCGAGCTGGCCGGTCTGGACGGCGAGCCGGACGCCGACCTGATGGAGTGGGACTACGGCGCGTACGAGGGCCTGACCACCGAGCAGGTGCGCGAGCGGCTCGGGCGGCCGTGGTCGCTCTGGGACGACGGGGTGGCGCCCGGCGCGACGCCCGGCGAGTCGATCGAGGACGTGGCCGCCAGGGTCCGCCGGGTGATCGCGCGGGCCGAGCCGGTGATCGACGCCGGCAGTGACGTCGCGCTGGTCGCCCACGGGCACTCGCTGCGGATCCTCGCCGCCTGCTGGCTCGGGCTCGAGCCGCGGGCCGGCGCGGTGCTCGTGCTCGGTGCCGGCGCGGTCGGCACGCTCGGCCACGAGCACGGCTGGCACGCGCTGACCGGCTGGAACCAGCGCCCGGGGCCGGCCGCCGCCGACGGCAGCGGCTGAGTCAGCAGAGCCAGGACCGCCGGGCGGCATCCTCGTCGAGCAGCGGGTGCATGCCCGCGGCGAAGTACGTGACGTCCTCGCGGTGCAGCACCTCCGCGGGCTCGCCGTCCCGCGCGGCCCGTACCCGCAGGGTGTCGAGGACGAGCGGTGCCGCGGTGCAGAGGAAGACCAGGTTGCCGAGGGTGCGCCCGCGCAGCACCCGTGGCGGCGCGGTGAGCGCGACCTCGTCGAAGACCCGCAGCAGGGTTGCCGCGATGGTCTTGGAGATGCGCAGCGGTGGGGCGTCGATGACGTTCAGCGCGTAGAGGCCGCCGGGGCGCAGCACCCGGGCTACTTGCTCGGCGAACTCGACGGTCGACAGGTGAGCCGGCACCAGCCCGTCCACGAACGCGTCGCCCACGATGACGTCGACGCTCGCGTCCGGACGCGCCTCCAGCGCCGGCCGCGCGTCGGTGATCCGCAGCCGCAACCGCGGCGTGTTGTGGACCCCCAGCACCCGGCGAGCCATCGCGGCGACCCGCGGGTCGTACTCGAGCACCTCGTTGCGGCTGGCCGTGCGGGTGGCGGCGAGGTGGCGGGCGAGGGCGCAGCCGGCCCCGCCGATGTGCACGACGTCGAGCGCCGCGCGGGGCGGCCAGCTCTCGTCGATCGCGTCCCTGATGCGCCGCAGATAGGAGAACTCCAGGTGCGCGGGGTCGGCGATGTCGACGTACGACGCCTCCATGCCGTCGAGCAGGACCATGCGGCCGGTCGAGCGGTCGGGGTCGCGCTTGACGATGATGCCGTCCTCGGCGTGGAGGATCAGCGAGCCGCGCCTTGCTCGCGGACGGGACGGCGGCACCGCTCCATGGTGCCAGACGGACGTGGCTAGCGGCCCTTGCCCGTGCGATCCGACGGCGGCAGGTTGGCCAGCCGCACCTCGCCGCGCGCGATCGCCCGCCCGCCGTCGTCGCTCACCTCGACCAGCCAGAGCTGCTGGGTCCGGCCGCGCTGGATGGGGGTCGCGACGGCGGTCAGCGTGGTGCCCGCGCCCACCGCGCGCAGGAAGTTGGTGTGGTTGGCGACGCCCACCACCTGGCCGCCCTCGCCGTACCAGAGCGCCGCCCCGATGCTCGCCGCCGACTCGACCACCGCGCTGTGCACCCCGCCGTGTACGATGCCGAACGGCTGGAGCAGCTCGGGCCGCACCTCGAAGCGGATCTCGACCCGGTCGGGGCCGGCCTCGACGTAGTCGAAGCCCAGCAGCTTGTCGAGACCCTCGGGCCCGGTCGGCATCCCCATGGAGAGCGAGCCTAGGCAGTGGTGCCGGGATGGTGGTGGGCAGGGGCGGGGTCGAACCGCCGACCTTCCGCTTTTCAGGCGGACGCTCGTACCGACTGAGCTACCTGCCCCGGGGGCTCTCGCCCCGAGCGGTCCTGACGGGATTTGAACCCGCGACCTCCGCCTTGACAGGGCGGCGAGCACTCCACGCTGCTCCACAGGACCTTGCGCGCGGTGCCCTCGCGGGACCCGCGTGCCCCCAACGGGATTCGAACCCGTGCTACCGCCTTGAAAGGGCGGCGTCCTGGGCCACTAGACGATGAGGGCTGGCGCTGGCACGTCGCCCACGCCGGTGCCCCGGCGTCCGCCGTCGGAGACGTGAGCCAGCATAGGGGACGGACCGGACCGAGGGCAAAGCGGGACGCGGATCCGTCCCGCCGATCTCAGAACAGGGTCGGGTTGACCGGCGCGTTGCCGCGCAGCGCCTCGTAGTCGAGCGTCACGCAGTCGATGCCCCGGTCGGTGGCGAGCGTACGGGCCTGCGGCTTGATCTCCTGGGCGGCGAAGACGCCCCGTACGGGGGCGAGCAGCGGGTCGCGGTTCAGCAGCTCGAGGTAGCGGGTGAGCTGCTCGACCCCGTCGATCTCGCCGCGTCGCTTGATCTCGATCGCCACGGTGGTGCCGGCGGCGTCGCGGCAGAGGATGTCGACCGGGCCGATCGCGGTCATGTACTCGCGCTGCACCAGCCGGTAGCCGGCTCCGAGGGTCTGGATGTGCTCGGCGAGCAGCGCCTGCAGGTGCGCCTCGACGCCGTCCTTGACCAGGCCGGGATCGATCCCGAGATCGTGCGTCGAGTCGTGCAGCACCTCCTCGACCGTGATGATCAGCTGCTCGCCGGCCTTGTTGGTGACGGTCCAGCGGCCCTCGGTCTCGACCAGCCGGCAGGGTGGGCTCATCCAGTTCAGCGGCTTGTAGGCGCGGTCGTCGGCGTGGATCGACAGGCTGCCGTCGGCCTTGACCATCAGCAGCCGCGGCGCGGAGGGCAGGTGGGCGGTCAGCCGACCGACGTAGTCGACGCTGCAGCGGGCGATGACCAGGCGCACGGCCCGAGCGTACGGGATGCCCGGCCGTACGGCGGACGGCCTGGCTCCCACGGACCCCTGCTGAGGAGGTTACCGAACTGGCGTCCACCCTGGTGCTCTGCTACTTCGAGCGCGGCGACCTCACCCGGGCGCAGATGCTGGTCGAGTCGACCGTCACCGGAGCCGAGGCTGGCGGCTCGCTACGGGCCCGCGCGGCCGCTTACTGGAATGGCGCGCTGGTCGCGGAGGCCCGCGGCGAGTACCGGCTCGCGCAGCGCATGCTCGAGTCCGCGCTGGCGCTCCACGGCGAGGTTGGCAACGCCTTCGCCGTTGCGGCGCTGCGGGCGAACACCGGCACCCTCTACCTCCGGCTGCCCACGCCGCGGCTGGAGGAGGCTGCCAGCTACCTGCGCCAGGCGCTCGAGGACCTGCCGTCGGTGGGGTCGCGGCGCGCTTCCGCAACCGGATGTTCTTCGTCATTTCGCGGCGGCGGACAGTAGTGGCGCCATGGTTCTCCCGGCGCTCCGGCCGATGAGTACCGCCGCCGCCGATCGTCGTACTGGCATGGCTGCTCACGAACCGCAAGCGAAGAACCTCGCCGATCTGTACCACCTCGCCCCGCTCGACTGGGCGGACGTGCGCCGGACGCTCGAGGCCAACCTGACCCAGGCCCCCGGCACGGGCGGACCCGACCACCACACCTTCTGGTTGTCGACCGTCGACGCCGACGGCCGACCCCACATGACCGCGGTCGGCGCCGTGTGGGTCGACGGTCGCTACTACTTCTGCGGCAGCCCGCGGTCGCGCAAGATCCGGAACGTCGAACGTGACCCGCGCTGCGCCTTCGGCGTCGCCACCCGTGACTACGACGTGGCGATCGAGGGACGGGCCGTCCGGGTCAGCGACGAAGCGATGCTGCAGCGCCTCGCCGAGGCGTTCGCCGAGGGCGGCTGGGCACCGAGCATCGCCGACGGCGGCTTCACCCACGAGTACAGCGCCCCCAGCGCCGGCCCACCGCCGTGGTACGTCTACGAATTCACGATCGAGGACGCCTATGCGCTCGCCACCAAGGAGCCCGGCGGCGCCACCAGATGGACCTTCTGACCCGCTGTCAGCTGGCGCCGTGCTCCTGGTCGCTGACGTGGTCGCCCCATTCGGCGTCCGCGCGGCCATCGCCCGGCGACTCAGTGATCGACAGATGCGTCATGTAGTTGTCAGGGGCAGCGCCGTGCCAGTGCCAGGCATCGGCAGGCGTGACGACGACATCGCCGGCGCGGATCTGCTCGACCTCGCCGCCGCGCGGCTGGTGCCGACCGACCCCGTCCGTGACGACCAGGGTCTGGCTGACCGTGTGGGAGTGCCACGCCGTTCGGGCGCCAGGCGCGAAGCGCACGGCGCTGACGTTGACCCGTGACGGTTCCTGGGCGCGGACGACGGGATCGATGTAGACGTCGCCGGTGAACCACTCGGCGGGACCCTTGGCGGTCGGTTGCGTGGGCTCGATGGGCACGGTCGTCTCCTTGCTCGGGGGTTGCTCGGTAGGGCGTGGACGGCTTCGGCTGGCTGGCTTCAGCTATCGGCGCGGGACGTGACGGTGCTCGCGTCGGCCGGCGCGGCGGTCAGCTCGGCGAGGGCGTCGAGCGCTCGCTGCGCGGGTGAACCGGCCTCGGCGGTGTAGGCGACGATCGTCTGGCCCGGGTCCGCCGGCAGTTCGAGGGCGTCGTAGTCGAGGGTGAGCTCGCCGACGAGCGGATGGTGGAAGGGCTGGATGCCGCTGCGGTAGTACCGCACGTCGTGCGCGGCCCAGCGCACCCGGAACTCCTCGCTTCGGGTGGACAGCTCGCCGATGAGCGCCGTGAGGGCTCGATCGGAAGGGTCGCGGCCGGCCTCGGCGCGAAGGCTGCCCACCGCGTCGTGCGCGATGCCGTCCCAGTCGCGGTAGAGCCCGGTGCTGCGCCGCGGATCGAGGAAGATGAACCGGGCCAGGTTCACCGGCCGTGCCGGATCGAGGTACGCGGGCGAGTAGAGCGCCCGGCCGAGCTCGTTCGCCGCCAGGATGTCGAGCCGGCCGTTGCGGACGAACGCGGCCGTCCCCGTCATGGTGTCGAGCAGGCGCTGCACGCTCGGGCGCACCCGGTCTCGCTTCGCGCGCCGGACCGGTCGCGTCGCGTTGGCGGTGCGGACGAGGTCGTCGAGGTGCGCGCGTTCGACGTCGTCCAGCCGTAGCGCCCCGGCGAGGGCCGCGAGCACCTCGGTAGAGACGCCACGGACGTTCCCGCGCTCGAGCCGGGTCAGGTACTCGACGCTGATGCCCGCCAGCAGGGCCAGCTCCTCGCGGCGCAGCCCCGGCACCCGGCGGCGCCCCCCGTAGCTCGGCAGGCCCGCTTGCTCCGGTGCGATCTTCGCGCGGCGGGTGGTCAGGAACTCGCGGATCTCGCTGCGGACGTCGTTCCTGCTGCTCACGGGTTCGAGGCTATGCCTGGCTCGCGGCGGTAAGGAGGCCCTGCCGGTACCCCTGTCAGCAGGGACTGCCTCGCGTGGGCCTCGAGTGGTGTCGTGGACTCATCGCCGCGCAGCACGAGGAGTCCACGTACATGTCCGTCCTTGCCGTCGTGGCTGACCGGTCGCTCCCGGCAGCCGCCCGTCGCGACCACGCCGGCTTCACCTTGGCCGCCGCGGTCCTAGGCTTCTTCCTGGTCACCCTCGACGCGGTCATCGTCAACGTCGCGCTGCCGTCGATCCGCACCGACCTCGGCGGTGGCATGGCCGGCTTGCAGTGGATCGTCGACGGGTACGTGCTGGCGTTCGCCGGGCTGCTGCTGAGCGCCGGGTCGCTGTCGGATCGCACCGGCGCGCGTCGTGCCTTCGGCTCCGGTGTTGCCGGTTTCATCGCCGCGTCCGCGGTGTGCGGCCTCGCGCCGAGCCTCGCCGTGCTGGTCGCGGCGCGCTTCGTTCAGGGCGCGGCGGCGGCCGTGATGATGCCGTCCTCGATGGCGCTGCTCGGCCAGGCGTATCCCGCCCAGGCGAAGCGGGCCCGCGCAGTGGCGGCATGGGCGATGGGCGGCGCCGTCGCATCGTCGGCAGGTCCCGTCCTGGGGGGCGCCCTGACGCTGGTGAGCTGGCGCTCGATCTTCTTCCTCAACCTGCCCGTCGGCGCCGCTGCGCTCGCACTGCTGGCCCGCGCCGGTCGCTCGACCCAGCGGCGGACGCCGTTCGACTGGGCGGGGCAGGTCACCGCCGTGCTCGGGATGGGCGGGCTCACGTACGGCGCTATCGAGGCCGGTGCCACCGGGTTCGGGGCACCTCGCGTGCTGGTCGCGCTCGCAGTGGCCGTGCTCGCGCTCGGGGGCTTCCTGGCGGCGCAGGCGCGTGGGCCCCACCCGATGGTGCCGCTGGCGCTGCTCCGGCGCCGTACCGTCTCGATCTCGGTAGCAGTCGGTTTCGCGTTCATCGTCGGCTACTACGGGCTCCCGTTCGTGATGAGCCTGTACCTGCAGCAGCAGCGCGGGTCGAGCGCGCTCGGCGCTGGTGTCGCGTTCCTGCCGATGATGCTGGTCGGGCTGGCTCTGACGCCGTTCAGTGCACGGCTCGCGGAGCGGCTCGGCGTTCGCGCTGTGGTCACCGCCGGGCTCGCCGCCATGGCCGTGGGACTGGCAGCGCTTGCCGCGCTGCCCCGGTCGACGCCGGTACCGGCGCTGGCAGCCGTGATGGTGCTCGTCGGGCTCGGCGGTCCGCTGGTGATGCCCCCGGTCACCGGTGCCCTGCTCAACAGCGTCCCCACGCAGCTGGCGGGCACGGCAAGCGCGGTGCTCAATACCAGCCGGCAGGTCGGAGGCGCGCTCGCGATCGCGGTCTTCGGCGCGCTGCTCGCCGCACCCGGCGGGTTCATGCACGGCTTGCGGATCAGCCTGCTGCTCGCTGCCGGAGCGGCGCTCGCAGCGACCCTCGCGAGCCTTCTACTGAGGAACTGACGACCGAAAGGACGTAACCATGCGCGGAGCCGTTCTCAACGCCCCGGGCGACATCCGTCTCGACCACCGGGACGACCCGGAGATCACCGACGCCACCGACGCGATCGTCCGGCTCTCCGCCACCTGCGTCTGCGGCTCGGACCTGTGGGACTACCGGGGCGTCAACACCGTCACCGAGCCGACCCCCATGGGCCACGAGTACTGCGGCATCGTCGAGGAGGTCGGCAGCGACGTCCGGTCGATCAAGCCCGGCCAGTTCGTCGTCGGCTCGTTCTTCGCCTCCGACAACGACTGCGAGATCTGCCGCGCCGGCTACCAGAGCGCCTGCGTCCACCGCGAGTACGTCGGCGCCGGCGGCGCGCAAGCCGAGCTGCTCCGGGTGCCGCTCGCCGACGGGACCCTCGTCCCGACCCCCGAGATCCCCTCAGCGGATCTCGTCCCCGGGCTGCTCGCGGCCTCGGACGTGCTCGGCACCGGCTGGTTCGGTGCCGTCGCCGCCGACGTACTGCCCGGGAGCACGGTTGCCGTCGTCGGCGACGGTGCGGTCGGCCTGCTCGCCGTGCTCGCCGCTAGGCAGCTCGGCGCCACCCGCATCATCGCCATGAGCCGGCACGAGACCCGGCAGAAGCTCGCGCTGCACTTCGGCGCCACCGACATCGTCACCGCGCGCGGGGACGAGGGCGTCGCCGTGGTCAAGGAGCTCACCGCCGGACTCGGCGCGCACTCGGTCATCGAGGCCGTCGGGACGCAGGAGTCGATGATGCAGGCGATCCGCTCCACTCGCTCTGGCGGCCACGTCGGCTACGTCGGCGTCGCCCACGGCGTCGAGCTGCCGGGCGAGGAGCTGTTCTACTCCCACGTCCACCTGCACGGCGGCCCTGCGCCGGTGCGGCGCTTCCTGCCCGAGCTGATCGATCTCGTCCTCGACCGAGAGATCGACCCGGGTCGGGTCTTCGACCTCGCCTTGCCGCTGAAGGAGGTCGCGGAGGGCTACCGGGCCATGGACGAGCGCCGGGCGATCAAGGCACTGCTCCGCCCGTAGCCCGACCGCGCCGGACTGCGGCTCAGCTCATGCCGCGACGCCGCAGCAGGATGACGCTGCTGGCCGCTACGAACGTGAGGAGCAGCACGAAAGCGATGAGGTCCAGGATCA
The DNA here is from genome assembly GCA_045807125.1 of Frankiaceae bacterium. Classification (GTDB taxonomy): domain Bacteria; phylum Actinomycetota; class Actinomycetes; order JAWWOL01; family JAWWOL01; genus JBJMHZ01. Next base: position 58,100 of record JBJMHZ010000042.1, on the reverse strand, counting down.
ACCCGAAGACGGCGATGACCCCGCCCAGCCCGAACCCCTGAAGGAAGAACAGGGCGCCGGCCAGGATCGCGACCCACCCGAGCCAGCGCGGAAGCGCGGCGGTCCTCAGCACGAGCAGCCCACTAGCGACCGCGAACAGGCTGCCCAGGACGTCGCCGACGCTGTCCAGCGCGTAGGTCGTCAGGTAGAGCACGTACGCAACTCCCTCATCGTGCTGCGCGCTGTAGGTGGCAAGCTTGCCGCCGAGCATCCCGGTGATGCCGATGTCGCTCACCGCGTGCAGCGTCAAGAACAGCACGCCACCGATCAGCACGAGCGTCGACAACCTCCTCGCCGGTGCGAGATCGAACCGGCGGAAGAGCTCGTGCAGCCGCCACAGGTAGACCAGGAAGGCGACGGCGTAGACCATCGACAAGCAGGCGACGGCTACGAGCGCACCTCGGTGGGCGTGAAGCTCCCGGGCCATCGTCCCGGCCGAGTCATCCTGGTTGAGCGGGATGCCGACCGAGACGATGGCCTCGGCGAGGAGTGCCGCGACGTAGACGATGCCGGCGGCCCAGCCGTACCGCTCCCAGGCGGCCGGGGCCGTGGCCGCGTTCGCGGCGCGATCATTGGGTGCCGTCATCGCTCCCCGGCTCGTGCTGGTGGAGGCTCAGTGCTAGCGGAGGCTCAGTGCTGGCGGAGGCTCAGTGCTGGCGGAGGGCGTTGGTCAGCCGGCCCGCGAGCCGACGCCGGATGCGCCGGATGAGCCGGAGGAGGATGCGTAGCCGCCGCCGGAGGCGCTGCCGCTGCCGCCCTTCTCCTTGCCGGTACGGCGGTAGCGCGCCTCGGCGAAGGAGTACACGCCGAACGCGACGAGGCCGAGCGCCACGATGACCAGCACGAACTTGCCCCAGCCGGTCTGGGCGAGCGTGCGCAGCGAGCCGTCGAGGCCCTTCGCCTTCTTGGGGTCGAACGTCAGTGCGGCCTGGATCAGGAAGATCCCGATGAGCGCCGCGACGGTGCCGCGCGCCGCCATGCCGAACATGCCGACCTTCTCGACGACCTTGCGGGTGCGCTCGCTCATCTGCTCGGTCTTGAGCTTCTTCTCGAACTTGGTCTTGAGGCCGCGGTACGCGAGGATCGCGCCGCCGATGATGAAGGCCGCACCGATCGCGACGAGCAGCGGGACGCCCCACGATTGCTTGAGCAGGTGCGCGGTGCCCGACTGCGCCTGCTTGTTGGAGCCGCCGCCGCCGGACCCGCCGCCGCTGCCCGAGGCGAGCGAGGCCGCGCTGTAGCCGATGAAGGCGTAGACGACCGCTCGGAACAGCGAGAACAGCCGCTTGCCGACCTTCTTGGCCGTGCTGTCCTCGTCGGCGTGACCCCAGATCGCCTCGGTCAGCCGCCACAGCGCATAGCCGAAGAAGCCGAGCGCCATGACCCAGAGCAGGGCCGGCCCCCACGACTTCTCGGCGATGGCGTGGAAGGCGCCGTTGCGGCTGGCCCGCCGGCTGGAGTGGCCGAACGCGATCTGCAGGGCGAAGTAGCCGACCATCAGGTAGATGAGGCCCCTCGCCGCCAGCCCGAGCCGGGCGAGGCGGTCGACCCAGTGACTGTCACCCGCGCGCTTGGCGGTTGCCTCGGCCTCGTGCGCGCTCGGGTGGTGCGACGTCCCGGCAGACGGACCCATGGGGCACTCCTCGGTGGTAGTTGCCCGTCTGATACCCGGAATGCGGGTCGACCGGAACGTCGGGCAGCGATGGATTACCGACCCTTGACCGTGGCTCGGTTGGAGCGCACCGCGGAGGATAGGAGCGCAGGCATGACGACGGTGGCCGTGCTGGGCACGGGAATCATGGGAGTCCCCATCGCGCGCAACCTGGCCGCGGCCGGTCTCGGCGTACGGGCCTGGAACCGCACCGGGAAGCGCGCCGAGCCGCTGGGCGGGGACGGTGCGACCGTCTGCGCCGACGTGCGGTCGGCGGTCACCGGTGCCGACGTGCTGGTGACCATGCTGACCGACGCCGACGCGGTGGCCGACGTCGTGATCGAGGCCGGGCCGGCGCTCGCCGACGGTGCGCTGTGGCTGCAGATGAGCACGGTCGGCGTGGCCGGCGCCGAGCGGCTGGCCGCACTGGCGGCCGACCGCGGGATCGACCAGGTCGACGCCCCGGTCCTCGGCAGCAAGGCGCCGGCCGAGAGCGGCGAGCTGGTCGTCATCGCGGCCGGCGCCGAGCGGCTGCGCGGGCGGGCGGCCGAGATATTCGAGGTCGTCGGCAAGGCGACCAGCTGGGTCGGTACGGAGCCGGGCGCCGCGAGCGCGCTGAAGATGGTCGTGAACAGCTGGGTGCTGGCGCTGACCGACGCGGTCGCCGAGGCGATCGCCCTGGCCGAGGGGCTCGGGCTCGACCCGCGGCTGTTCCTCGACACGATCGCCGGTGGCGGGACCGACTCGCCGTACGCGCACCTCAAGGGCGAGGCGATGCTGGCGGGGGAGCTCCCGCCCGCGTTCGGGCTCGCCAACGCGCTGAAGGATGCGGGCCTGGTCGTCGAGGCGGGCGAGCGGGCCGGCGTACGGCTGGCCGTCGCGGCCGCCGTGCGCGACGACTTCGCGCGGGCGGCCGGGCTGGGTCACGGCGAGGAGGACATGGGCGCCGTCTACTACGCGCATCGCTCCGCGCCTGCCGGGCGCTGACCGGCCGCCGGCGTACGCTCCCTCGTCGTGAGCGACGACGCCGAGCCCGAGGCATCGGTGGGCGTCGGCGTCGGGCCGCATCCGCTGCCGTGGCCGGCGGACGACCGCCTCGACCCGGCCCTGCTCGAGCAGGGTGACCGGCGCAACGTCGTGGATCGCTACCGGTACTGGCGGCGGGAGGCGATCGTCGCCGACCTCGATGCGCGGCGGCATCCGTTCCACGTCGCGGTCGAGAACTGGCAGCACGACTTCAACATCGGTGCCGTGGTGCGCAACGCCAACGCGTTCCTCGCGGCCGCGGTGCACGTCGTCGGGCACCGGCGGTGGAACCGGCGCGGCGCGATGGTCACCGACCGCTACCAGCACCTGCTGCACCACGAGACGGTGGCCGATCTCGGTCGGTGGGCCGCCGAGCGCGACCTGCCGGTGATCGGCATCGACAACCTGCCGGGCTCGGAGCCGGTGGACGGCTACCCGCTGCCGGCCGCGTGCGTGCTGCTGCTCGGTCAGGAGGGACCGGGGCTGTCCGCCGAGGCGCGCGCGCTCGCCGTCGCCGTGCTGCACGTCCGGCAGTTCGGCTCGACGCGCTCGATCAACGCGGGTGTCGCGTCCGGCATCGCGATGCACGAGTGGGTGCGCCGGCACGTGCCGATCGAGCGCGCGACCTAGGTTGGTGGCCGTGACCGTCACCACCGACGCGCCCCTCGCCCCGCTCACGACGCTCGGCATCGGCGGGCCGGCGCGCCGCCTCGTCACCGCGGGGACCGACGACGACCTCGTCGCCTGCCTGCGCGAGCTGGACGACGCCCCCGAGGAGCGGACGCTGCTGCTGGCCGGCGGGAGCAACGTTGTGCTGCCCGACGAGGGCTTCGACGGGACGGTGGTGCGCATCGCGACCCGCGGCGTCCGGCTCGAGCTGGCCGGCGAGGCCGGCGAGTCCGGCGAGTCCGGCGTGCTGGTGCACGCCGCTGCCGGCGAGCCGTGGGACGACCTGGTGGCGCGCACCGTCGAGGAGGGCCTGGCCGGGTTCGAGTGCCTGTCCGGCATCCCGGGCAGCACGGGCGCGACGCCGGTGCAGAACGTCGGCGCGTACGGGCAGGAGGTGGGCGACACGCTGGTGGCGGTCGACGCGTACGACCGCGATCGCGGCGAGCGCTGCCGCCTGACCGCGGCTGAGTGCGGGCTCGGCTACCGGCGGAGCCGGTTCAAGCACTCCGAGCGGGTCGTCGTCCTGGGCGTCACCTTCCGGCTCCGGCGGTCAGCGGCCGCCTGCCCCGTGCGCTACCTGGAGCTTGCGAACCGGCTCGGGGTCGAGGTGGGCGAGCCGGCCGGGTTGGCCGAGGTGCGCGCGGCCGTCCTCGACCTGCGGAGGGGCAAGGCCATGGTGGTCGACCCGGCCGACCCCGATTCGCGCAGCGCTGGATCGTTCTTCACCAACCCGGTCCTCGACAGGGCCGGGTACGACGCGCTCGCCGCCCTGGCGGGGTCGCCGGTGCCGCACTTCGCCTCCGCCGGCGAGGCGGGCACCGAGGCGATCAAGGTGCCGGCCGCCTGGCTGATCGAGCGGGCCGGCTTCGGTCGCGGGTACGGCAGCGGCGCGGTCGGCATCTCCACCAAGCACAGCCTCGCCCTGGTCAACCGTGGCGGTGGCACCGCGCGGGAGCTGCTCGCGCTGGCCCGGACGATCCGCGACGGCGTGCGGGATCGCTTTGGCGTCGAGCTCCGGCCGGAGCCGGTCATCGTCGGCGCGACGCTGTAGCCGGCCGGTCCGAAGCTCGGCGATCGCCGGGGCGGCGCCGCCGCCATCAGGCATCCTGGGAGGCGTGCGACGTCACCTGCGCCGGGCCGGCATCACGGTGGCCGGTGGGATCGTCCTCCTCGCCGGCGCCGCGATGCTCGTCCTGCCGGGGCCGGGGCTGCTCGTCGTCCTCGCCGGGCTGCTCGTGCTGGCCAGCGAGTACCCGGCGGTGGAGCGGTTCGTCGACCCGGTCCGCGACAAGGCGCTCCAGGCGGCCGACGAGAGCGTGGAGACGCCGGTCCGGCTCGCCGGCGCCCTGCTGGGCGTCGGCGCGCTCCTGGCGGCCGGGATCGTATGGATCTACGACCCTGGCGTCCCGCTGGGCGGGGTGGGCGTCGGCATCGGCCTGCTGCTGTCCGGGCTCGCCGCCCTCGCGCTGCTCGCCTACAGCTATCGCCGCAAGCAGCAGCGCGAGAACGGCTGAGCGGGCCGGGCGCGGCGCAGCCCCGCTCGCCTCGTGGTCAGCTCACCCGCACCCCCCGGAGCGTGACCGGTGGCTGCGTCGGGTCGAGCTCGGTGGCCTGGCTCACCCCCGCCGGGGTGATCGTGTCCATCACCTTCGGCGCCGAGCCGGGGTCGATGGCGCAGATCGGACTGGCGTTGCCCGCCGTCGCGCACAGCCCGAACTGGAAGGGCTGCGGCGTCGGCGCGAAGCCTCTCGCCTGGTCGGGGCTGAAGCCGTCCTGGCCGTGCAGGGTCACCACGAACGTCCACCCGGATCCCACCATGCCGAAGGCGGCCTGCGGCATCCGCAGCGTGACGGTGTTGGTGGCGAGGCTCGGGATCACGCTGACGGTGCCCTTGCCGTTGCCCGCCGCGTCGACCCACACCGGGGTCGCGAAGCCCTGCACCTCGATCCGCTGGCTCCAGGCGTCGCTCGTGGCGATCGTGTAGTTGCGGCTGGGGAAGGCGGCCGCGGTCGAGGTGGCGCTCACCGCGGGGTCGCGCACGTACAGGTCGAACAGCTGGGCGCCGATCGGGTTGCCGAACGTCTCGGTGAGCTCGCGCAGCGAGAGCTGCACGTAGACGTCGGTGCCGGTCTGCGCGACCTTCATCGCGGTCAGGTCGAACGAGCCCGGTACGAAGTCGGTCGACGTCGGGTAGGCGTAGGTGCCGGGCCCGTTGTCGTCGCCCATCGGGTCGGTGACCGACAGCACCGTCGTGCCCGGCAGGCTGGCGTTGTTCACCGTGCGCTGCGCGTAGGCGGTGCGGCGGTCGAGGGTCGCGGTGATCGTCAGGATCGTCGTGCCGAAGCCGGCCGGCGCGGTCACCGAGAAGTGCCCGTTGGAGCCGGCCGTCGTCGAGACGACCCGCGCGGCGCCGGTCGAGGTGGTGCTGGCGCTCGCCACGTCGACGTGGGCGCCGGCCGCCGTGGTGCCGCTGACCGTCACGGTGGCCGTGCTGACGGTGGCCTGGTCGGCCGGCGCGGTGACCGTCAGCGGCAGCGCGCCCGGCATCCCGCGGCTCACGTAGCGGGCCACTACGATCCGCGGCTGCTCCAGCGGCCGGCTCTGGCCGATGGCGCGGGCGAGCCGGGCGTACTGCGCCTGCGCCCACGTGAGCGGGCTGGCCGAGCCGGCCGGGTGGCCCGTCCTGAACCCGATGGATGCCGTGGCGGGGTCGCTGCCGTACGGGGCGGCCGGCAGCGGCGGGTCCTCCCAGGCCTGCTCCGGCTCGAGTCCTACGCCGGACGCCATCCGCTGCATGCTGGCGAGCAGGGTCGCCGCGACCCGCGGGTGGCCGCTGGACAGCGCCTGCTCGGCGCGCTCGCCGGCGAGGACCGGCCACAGGTGGCCGGAGCCGGTGTTGGTGGTCGGCCAGGGCGCGCCGGACGGCGAGCAGGACGTGGGGTCCGGCTCGTAGCAGTCGCCGTAGCCGTCCTCGCTGCCGGGCGCGTCGGTGCCGTAGCGGTAGAAGCCGTCACCGGTCGGCGTGCTGCGCCGGATCACCTTGTCGACGACCGGGATCGAGGCCTGCACGTCGGTGTCGAGCGGCCGCAGGATGCCCAGGCGGACGAGCTCGAGGAAGCCGGCGTCGACGACAGAGCGCTGGTCGGCGGTGGGGCCGCCGTTGCCGAGGCCGTAGCTGACCGCGGCGTCGGGGTCGCCGGTCTTGGACAGCCGGATGAAGTAGCGCGGCGCGTAGGGGCCGGTCGTCGTGACCGTCCAGCCCTTGACGTGCCGCGCGAAGTCGTCGGCCGTCGCCTGGTAGACCCGCGACCGCCCGTCGTCGCCGTTGAGCGCGGCGATCCGTGCCGCGGCGGTCAGTCCGGCGATCTCGGCTGCGATGGTCGACGGCGAGTAGCCGCTCTGCTCCTCCCACCGCTCGACGCCGAACGAGGGACCGTGCGCCACGACGAAGTCCGCGGCGCGGCGCACGTGGTTGACGTAGAGCCAGTGGTTGGTAAGGCCCGACTGCCAGGCCATCAGCAGCGGGTACGACGTCTCGTCGAGCTGGATGCCGCCGGTGTCGGGGGCGGGCAGCCCGTTGAGCAGCGAGTTGCGCGGCATGGAGCCGTCGGCCTGCTGCTGGCGGATGAAGAGGAAGCGGGTGGCGTCGCGGGCGGTCGCGCGGTCACCGGCGACGAGCAGGCCGGTGAATGCCTCGTACAGGTCGCGGGCGAAGACCTCCCGGTAGGAGCCGAAGTAGTTGGCCTTGCCGTCCGGCGTGGCGGCCGCACTGATCGCCTGGCCCCACGGCGACGCGAGGCCCGCCGCGATCGCACCGGGGTAGGTCTTGTCCTCGCTCGCCTTCACCACGTTGACCGAGCGGTAGTAAGCCTGCTGGAGCGCGCCGGACAGGCTCCCGCTCGGCTGGCGGAGGCCGGCGTCGTACCGGTACCAGCCGTTGAGGTAGTGCACCAGCGTGGTGGCGAACGGGGTCGTGGCCGACGCCCCCGCGACCTGCAGCGCAGCGGCCTTGGTGCGGCCGAAGCCCAGGGCCAGGGTGGCCTCGCCGCTGCTGCTCAGCCGGACCCGCGCGGTGAGCGCGACGTGCCCATCGGGTGCGCTGGCGTAGCCGGTGAGCAGGTGGGCGCCGTCGAGCATGGCGAGGCCGTCGCTCGCGGTGCCCGCGTAGCCGACGCTCGCGTACGAGAACCCGGCCGCCGCGCGCAGGGCGGCGTAGGTGGGGACGCCGTAGTCGCGGTTGGCCGCCTGGGTGACCGTGTTGGTGTCGTACGCGACGGGCACCCGGGCGCCGGTGGACGTGTCGACCACCGCCGAGTCGGCCCCGCCGTTGTCGCTGCCACCGCCACCGTTGCCGCCGATGAGCGGGTCGAGCCGGGCGAACAGGCGCAGGCCGGCGCCGCCGATCAGCTTGGTGCGCATGACGATCGCGTCGCGCGCGGGGTCGGCGACGTAGGTGGTCACGATCCGGTAGCCGTGCGCGCTGCTGGTCGAGGTGACCGTGCAGGCCATGCCGCTCGGATCGGCGCTGACGGCGTAGCGCAGGTCGCGGCTCTGCAGCTCGGTCCAGGACCGGCCGTCGGTGACCGCGTACTGCAGGGTCTTGACGTTGGTGGTGTCGACGGTCGGCTCGTAGACGTCGGAGAGGACGCCGTCGGCGACGGTGAACCAGATCGTGGAGTCGCGGCTGGCCGCGGTGCCGACGCAGTCCTTGCGGGCCACGTCGTAGTAGCTGGTGGCCCCGGGCGCTCCCGGGGCGACGCCGGCCGCGGCTGCTCCCGTCGCGCCGGCGGCGGAGGCCGCGACGGCTGCGACGCCGCTGCCCGGCAGCAGCGGTGCGACGGTGGCGATCACGACGGCGGCGATTGTCGTACGGCGCACGGAGACCTCCCCTGGGTCCGGAGGAGGCATACGTTCTGCGTCGCCACCGACACTGTCAAGGCATGAAAGGTTCACCTGTGGACAGTGGTGACCGTGCTCAACCTGTGAACGTTCGCTCGCGCGGCGCGAGCGCCCCGCTTTGCGCCGGTCGGCTCAGAAGACGCCGCGGTACATCGAGCAGCCGCGGCAGACCTCGGGCGGATCGTCGGCGAGGAGCCTCGAGCGGAAGTCGTCGTACGCCGGCGACGACCAGACCCCGGCGAAGGATCTCTCGCGCAGATCGCCGAGGGTGGCCCGGTCGTCGCCCATCACCATGCAGCAGGGCTGCACGCGGCCGCGACTGGTGACGTAGGCCGCCTCGAACGGCCAGCTGCACCCCGGTCGCTGGGGCGGCGGCGCGATGTCGTTGGTGGGCAGTCTGAGAGTCACCCCGAGGGCTTCCGCCAGCCGGGCCGCCGCGGCGAACGTCAGCTCGGTGCGCTCGCGGTCGTCTCCGCCGAACAGCGCCTCGTCCGCAGCGAAGGCCCTGATCTCGGCGTAGCGGCCGGCCGGATCGGTGTCGTCGAACGTGTGCGAGAGGTTCTGCACCCGGATGCGGTCGATGCCACCGATGCCGGCCACCAGCCGGACGAGCGCCGGCAGGTCGCCGAGATTGCTGCGCATCGCGACGAAGGTCACCTCGATGCGGGGATCGCCGCCGCCGTGGGACCGCTTGGCGGCCACGAGACCGCGCAGGTTGGAGACGGCGACGTCGAAGCGGCCTCCGTCACGAACGCCCTCGTACACATCCGGCGTCGCGCCGTCGAGGGACACATGGAGCCAGCCGATGCCGGCGTCGATGAGCGCCGCCGCGCGCGTGGGTGTCAGCAGCGTGGCGTTGGTGCTGAAGCCGCAGCGGATGCCGCGCGCGGTCAGGTAGCCGACCATGTCGACGATGCGGGGGTGCAGCAGCGGCTCGCCGAGGCCCTGCAGGGTGACGACCTCGAGCGCCGGGTCGTCGTCGACGATCTTGGTGAAGAGCTCGTACGGGATGGCGCCCTCGGCCTTGTTCACGGCCGGCGCGTACCGGACGAGGCACATCCGGCAGCGCAGGTTGCACGCGGACGTGACCTCGATCTGCACGTGCCGGGGAAGGGGTGGCCGCGGCGCGGCGACCGGTCCTGGGATGGACGGCATGGCGGCGCAGTACCCAGGATGATCGCGACCAACCGAGGCAGCCGGACGGGCGGACAGGCCGGGTCGGCACCGATGACTTCGCCGGCGCCCGATCGTCTCGGTGGGCATGAGCCGTACCACCTGTCACATGTCGATCTCGCTCGACGGCTTCGTCGCCGGACCCGACCAGAGCCGGGACGACCCGCTCGGCATCGCTCCTCGCCGAGCGGGCCTGCTGCAACAGGGACTCCCGGCCCGCGTGTCATGACGATCGTCGGTCACTCGCAGATCGCGCTGACGCGCCGCTCGCCCGCGTCCGCTCGCGTGCGAGCAGGGCACCCAGCACGGCGGACGACGCTGATTGGCACCGGAATGGCACCACCGGCTGGCGATTCCTCGAGCGCGGTTGGGCGTCAGCGCAGGCCACGGCGGGTGGGCCGCCCGGGGTGGCACCGGTGGTCGGCCTGGGCGGCGGTCGATGGTCGGGCCGATCCACTGCTCGATGTCCGCGCGCAGCGAGCTGCCGCGTCGGGCCGGACGGTCCAGTAACTCGCGGCGGGTTGCTGGATACTGGCGGCGCACCGAACCTACCGGCCGACAAGATCGGAGCGCACGTCATCATGCGTCGAATCGCTGCCACCGTCCTGCTTGCCGTCGTCGCCGCACTGACGGCGCTCGTCGCAGCCCCAGCGGCGGCAGATCAGCTAGCCGCCGGCCCTGCTGGAGTCCTCTGCTGCACGCCTCACTAGCGCGTTTGAGTGGCGGCCGTGGCTGGGCGGATCGGCGGGACCGAGCCCAGCGCGGTCACCGCCTGCTCGTATGCGCCGGGCGCTTCACGCGCCGGCCGAGTCCGCCTGCCATGGAGGCCCCCGAGAGTCCGCTGCCACTGATCGGAACGGGACATTACGCCCCGGCTGCGCGGGGCGGGAGGGGCCCGGTCGAGTCGACCCGCCCAGTCGACACCGGGCTAGATGCCAGACCAGGACGCGCAACTGAGCACGAGCCCGAGAGTGCGATGGCGAACGTCGCCACGGTCGCGTTCCCGCCCTGTCCCTTCACGATCCCTGCGGGTGGCGTGACCGGTGCGACGCCTTGCTCGACCGTCTCGTCGTACGCCGCCAGCTCGATGCACAACGGATTTGCTTCAAGTTGAGGTCGGGGCGCGCGACTCGGACGGGTACGTATACCGGTTCGGCTATACCGCCACAGCCATCGGGGCTCTCTCCAATCCTCTTCCCTGGGCAACGTCCTCCCCGGGCGAAGACGCGCTCCGCTGGCTACCTGGAGGCACCTGGGCGCTGGAATCGACAACGGGCTCACGATCCTGCCGCGCGGTCGGGTCGGCGATTCGGTTGATCCTGATGCGGTAGCTGTCAGCTGGCTTCCGGGGACGTACCGAATCCGGCAGCTCGACGCGCGCTCCACCGCAAGACGCGCGATCGACACGCTCGGATCAGCCCCTCCTAGTTTGACGGCACCCGACGGAGACCCATGTCGCGTCGACGCCCCGTACGCAGCCACGACGATCCCTCTCCCCGTTGTACTGCGACCCCGGCCCCTCCGCGCGCGCGTTCGTGCCTTGCCCACCGCCTGCGGCTCTAGGCGGCACCGCAGGTAACGGGAGGTGGGCCGCCTGGGGATCGAACCCAGAACCCGCGGATTAAAAGTCCGCTGCTCTGCCAGTTGAGCTAACGGCCCGGCAGTGGGAGCAAGTGTAGGCAGCGTCGCGCCCTGGACGAGCAAGGCGTGGTAGGTCTCGGCGAAGCCCCTCGTCACGACGCGGTCGCTGTCCTCCACGAGCTCCCGGCCCTGCCTGATCGAGACGTGGTCGGTGATCGACGGGCCGCACGCCGTCGCTCAGGGCTCGGTCGGTGCTCTCGCCGGCTCGTCGCGGTCGAGCAGTCGGCGGACGCTGTTGATCTTGTTGACGGCGTTCAGCGCGGCGACCTTGTACGCCTCCGACAGCGTCGGGAAGTTGAAGACCGTGTCCACGAGGTAGTCGACCGTGCCCCCGCAGCCCATGACGGCTTGGCCGATGTGGACGAGCTCGGTGGCCGACGTCCCGAAGACATGCACGCCAAGCAGGCGCCGGTCGTCGGTCGATACGAGCAGCTTGAGCATGCCGTACGGGTCACCGACGATCTGACCGCGGGCCAGCTCGCGGTAGCGGGCGACGCCGACCTCGTACGGGATCGACGACGAGGTCAGCTCCGCCTCGGTGGCGCCCACGTAGCTGATCTCCGGGATCGTGTAGATCCCGTACGGCTGCAGGCCGCCAGCGCTGGACAGCGGCTCGCCGAACGCCGCGTGCGCGGCGCAGCGCCCTTGCTCCATGGAGGTCGCTGCGAGCGCCGGGAAGCCGATGACGTCACCGACGGCGTAGATGTTGTCGACCGTCGTGCGGAACTCCGAATCCACCTTGATGCGGCCGCGGTCGTCCGCGCTGAGCCCGGCTCGCTCCAGGTCGAGCTCCTCGGTCATGCCCTGCCGCCCGGCCGAGTACATCACCACGTCGGCCGGGATCTTCTTGCCGCTCTCGAGCACCGTCACCGTGCCGCGGGCGCGCGCCTCGACGGTGGCGACGCGCTCCCCGAACCGGAACGTCATCGCCTGGTCGCGCAGGTGGAACTTCAGGGACTCGACGATCTCGTCGTCGCAGAAGTCGAGCATCCGGTCGCGGTGCTCGACCAGCGTGACGCGGGTACCGAGCGCGGCGAACATCGACGCGTACTCGGTGCCGATGACTCCCGCCCCGACGACGACCATGGTGTCGGGGACCCGGTCGATGGCGAGCACCTGGTCGGAGTCGACGATGCGGCTGCCGTCGAACGGCACGTGGGACGGACGCGCCGGATGGGTTCCCACCGCTATGACGACCTTGTCGCCGCTGACGTGGTGCTCCGTGTCGGTCTCCACCTCGTGCACGACGACGTGATGCGGGTCGAGGAAGCGAGCCGTGCCCGTCATCACCTCGACGTGGTTGCGGAACAGCTGGCTGCGCACCACCTCGATCTCGCGCCCGATCACGTGCTGCGTCCGCGCGCTCAGGTCCGACACCGTTATGTCGCGCTTCACCCGGTAGCTCGAGCCGTACATCTCGCGCTGGGAGAAACCGGTGAGATGCAGTACGGCCTCGCGCAGGGTCTTCGACGGGATGGTGCCGGTGTTGACGCAGACCCCGCCGATCATCGTCCGCCGGTCGATGACGATCGCCCGCCGGCCCAGCTTCGCCGCGGCGACCGCAGCCCGCTGCCCGCCCGGCCCGGAGCCGATGACGATGAGGTCGTAGTCGTACGAGCCCTTGTCGGCGCTCCGTCCGGGAGTCATGCGCCTCCTCGTGCGGCGGCCCGGAGCTTGACCGGTCCGTGGGAGGAATCGTGCGCTGTCGCGGTGGTTTCGTCCACCCCGGTCACCGGCGTCGTCATCCGGCGGCGAGCGCGGCGGCGGTCGTGAGGAACGGAGCCGCCCACTCCTTCGCGCCCAGCGAGAGCAGGTACAGGCCGGTGGAGACCCGCTCCAGGTAGCCCCACTCCCAGACCGCGGCCGGGTCGGCGCCGGTCTCGGCCGCCAGCAGGTCGCACCAGCCGCGCAGCATCGGGCGCGGATCGGGGGCCGCGAGCAGCTCCGGGCCCCAGTCGCGGACCGCGACGCCGAGGTCGTACTCGGGATCGCCGACGAAGCCGTCCGGGTCGACGAAGACGTATCCGTCGACCGCCCCCTCACGCGGATGCGGCACCGCGAGCACGTTCGCTGCCGCCGCGTCGCCGTGCACCGTGACGCAGCGCTCAGGAAGGAACGCGGCCGCGCGCCCGGCCGCGCAGCGCAGCGCGCGCTCGATCACATGAGTCGGGCACGCCGGACCGAGACTGCCGGCGAGCTCGCGGACCAGCTCGGCGAGGGACGACGCCTTGTCGTGCGGAGCCTCGTCCGGTCGGGGTACCTCCCAGGCAACCCGGAGGAGCCGCCCCAGCGTGGTCAGCTGCGCCTCCGCTGGTCGGCCCGAGCGGTCGAGCCGCTCGCCGAGCCCCTCCAGCAGGACCGCGTCGCGCGCTGCGTCATGGGCGAGCGCTCGCACGTACCCGCGGCCCTCGGCCGCGACGAGCGTCCGTGCCTGAGCGGCGAACGAGCTCCCCGGTACGGCGAGCTTCAGGACGGCCGGCTCGCCGGAGGCCAGCGTGGCGCGGACGACCAGCGCCGTCGTTCCGCCCGAGAGCTGCCGGCCGATCGTGATCGACCACTGCGCGGCCAGGTCGCTCACGGTGTCATCGATGGCCTGCAGCCATCGGATTCCGTCGTCGCCGGCCGCTGTCGCCTTGGCTGCGACGATGTCCGGTATGCGGTACGTGGCGTGGCTCACACCGATCATTCTTCCGGCTGACATGCAAGCGATGGCAAGTCATTCCGGCTCGACGCCAACCGGTCCGGCTCGGTAGGCGTCACACGGGGGCGACGGTCCACGCCCGGACCCGTCTCTGTCGGAGGTCATCATGAGCACAGCAAGGACTTGGCGGCGGGGCACCCTGGCCGCGGCGGTCGCCGGGGCAAGCGTCCTGGCCGCCACGGCGGTGGCCGGCGCGACGACCGGCTCGGCAAGCACGTCGGCGACGACAACGGCGTACGCGAAGTGCGCGACCGCCAACCTACGCGTGTGGCGACCGGGGACGAACGACCATGCGGCCGGCAGCGCCTACTGGGAGCTCGAGCTGTCGAACGTCTCGTCGACCACGTGCACGCTGAGCGGATTCCCTGGCGTCTCGGCCGTCGACGGCAACGGCCATCAGCTCGGCAGCGCCGCCGGTCGCGACCACCGGTTCGCGCCCGCGACGGTCGTCCTCCGGCCCGGCACCACGGCGCACGCCCTGCTCCGGATCACCGACGTCGGGGTCTTCTCGACCGCGACCTGCCAGCCGGTCACCGCCACCGGGCTCCGCGTCTACCCACCCGGCACGACCAAGGCGGCGTTCGTGCCGCTGCGGTTCCGCGCGTGCTCGCAGCAGGGAACGGTCTATCTCTTCGTCCGCACCGTGCGGGCGCGCGCCGGCATCCCGGGCTACGGCCAGTAGCTCAGGGCGCGACCCGGCGAGCGGTGAACAGCGCCGTGTAGCGGTGCACGGCGAGCACGCCGCCCGGTGCCGCCGCCACGATCTCGCGGAACCGCTCGCCGATGTCCCGCCGCGCATCCTCGTCCACCGTCCGCAGCAGCGAGGTCGTCTCGAAGAGCGCGACCAGCTCGTCACCGGTGTACGTCCGCTCGTTCGGGTAGCGCCGGAACTGCACGGCGTCGAACGAGGGGTGCGCGGCGAGGTCCGAGCCCGGCCCGTCGGCGAGCGGGTCCGCGGGCTGCTCCGCGGCCAGCTCGAACGGTGGATCCACGTCGATGCCGTGCGCACGGAAGACGGCCGCGAACTGGTCGTGCAACGGCTGCGCGTCCAGCAGGTCGATGTTCCAGAGCAGTGCGATGACGCCGCCGGGACGCAGGGCGCGCGCGGCCCGGTCGTACCGGGTCGCCGGGTCGGTCCAGTGCCAGGCCTGCGCCGACACGAGGGCGTCGTAGCTGCCGTCGGGCGTCCACTCCTCGTACGGCGCGACGATCGCGCCCACCCCGTGGCGGCGGCGCAGCACCCGCGCCATCTCGGGGTCCGGCTCGACGGCGGTCACCTGCAGGCCGCGGGCGAGCAGGCTCCCGGTGGCCTTGCCAGTGCCGGCGCCGATCTCGACCACGCGCGGACCGGGCAGCATGGCTGCCAGGTCGTCGAAGAGGGCATCGGGGTAACCGGGTCGCGCGGCGTCGTACTGCTCGGCGACGGCGCCGAAGCTCCGCGCACGCGCGCTCTTGTCCGTGTCGCTCACCGGAGCATCGTGCCAGAGCGGACGCCGGCCTCCCCGTTAGCCTGGCGCCATGCGAGCGACCGGGATCGACCACATCGTCGTCATCTGCAGCGACGTCGAGTGCACGATGGGCTGGTGGCAGCGCGAGTTCGGCCTCGAGCCGGTCAGGCACGACGAGTGGCGTGCCGGCACCGCGCCGTTCCCCTCGCTGCGCGCGAGCCCTGGCACGATCGTCGACTTCATTCCCGGTGAGCGGTCGGGGGAGAACGTCGCGCACGTCGCGGTCGCTGTCGACGTGGACGCCGATTCCCTGGCGGCCCTCGCCGACGAGCGCGGCTGGGACGTCGCCGTGCCGCTCGACCGGAGCCTGTTCGGCGCCCGGGGCATCGGCGCGGGCATCTACGTCCGCGATCCCGAGGGCAACGTCGTGGAGCTGCGCACGTACGCCGGCTGAGCCCGGTGCTGCGCCGGGTCCGCACCCGCCGCGGCTAGCTCCTCCTAGACCCCAGGGACCGGCACCCCGGACATGGCGACATCGCCTGTCGACGCCGTGCAGTAGCCGGCCAGCTCGCATATCGCCTCGACGAGGCGACCAACCAGCGACGAGATCGCACCCGCGGCGAAGGCGGCGGCAGCGACGGCCGCTACCCGGGCCCCACTGACGTTGATTGCTGCAGCGATCGTCTCGATCGCCGTCGCCTCGGTGAGGGCCGCGATGGCCGCCGGGCCAACGCCGCTCGCGAGGCACACGCCGACGAGGGTCACGAACAACGCGGCTGCCATGCCGGTGTAAAAGGCCTTGCACAACGTGCAGCCCCATGAACCGTCGCCAAGCATGTCGTCGTCAGCGTTGCTCGGGAACGTGACGGTCTGCAGCCAGGCGATGTACTGCACGCAGCAATCAGGGTTGTGGGCGAAGGTCTCCTTCATGTTGACCATCGTCATGGTCGGGAAGCCGGCGCTCTGCATCAGCCTCCAGGCGTCGGCTGCCCACTGCGTCTGCAATGACGGCGCACCAGCCACGAGCCGGATGACGGCGTTGGTCACGACGCCGGACTGCGCCATCGTCGCGACCAGCGGCACTGCGAGCGTGCCGACCCCGCCGCTCAGCGTCGCGATGCCCATGGCGTCCACGGTGATATTGATCTGACCCTCGCCGCGGTAGGCGTACGTCGGTCCGCCGTTCACCTTGAGGCTCCACTCGGTAGGGACAGGACCGGTGTCCTCGATGACGAGCGCGCCGACGTTCGGAATGTTCACGACGTAGATCGCACCCTGCGGACCGAGCCGGTCACCGAGGGCGCGCGGCGCGACATTGGTGCCGCTGCCACCCCAGATGGTCGCTATCTCTCGCGTGGGAACGCTGACGCTATTGATGTGCCACATGCCTGCTCCTCCTGTCATCGCTCATCCGTCGAGAACCAGCGAGGAACCATCCGGCACCTGGTGAAGCGCACGCCCAGATCGGCTCGTTACCCCCGTTGACCCCCGTTCGCCCCACCCGCGGCAGAGCAGTATCGGTAGACGAGGTGAACATGGTGCCACGCCGTCGCGCTGGACGGCAAGGAAAGTCACCGCTTCCGCGCGCTCGGGATGAAGATCCGGCTGCGCCCTCGGCAATTCCAAGGCGGGGCGGGCCACGCCCGGCGATGCCGCCGGATGGCGCACGCCGATGCTCCGTTCGGCCGCCGGAAAGTTGCGCCACATGCGTCTCCGGTCCGCCATGCGCGGCGGTCGATGACGTGATCGGACCTCCAACGGCGGAGGTCTGGGAAGGCTGTGAACCGCACCGGGTCATCCGGTCACCTGCCTCGCGGTCGCGAGGCGCTTGGTGCGGGGAGCCAATGGTGAGACCGATCCCGTCGGCTCGATCGACGGAGTCCCGCTCATGCCCTGCAACCCGCTTGCGCAGCAGTACCGGACGGTTCTCGCCGCCGGGCTCGCGCTGGCCCTGGCGGCGCCGATGCTCGGCTCGGTGTCGCCGGCCCCTTCCCCTCGTCCCTCGACCGGCGGCCCGTACGCCGACGTCGTCGTGTCCGGCCTGCCCGGGTCGTACGCGGCGGTCGAGCGCGCGGTCGTCGCCGCCGGCGGCACCGTGCGCGACCACCTCAGGATCATCAACGGCGTGGCGGCCCGCGTCCCCGCGGCAGCGGAGCAGGCGCTGCGCCACGCCCCCGGCGTCCGCGCCGTCACCAGCGACTCGTCCGGCCACCTGATGAGCGTCGACCCGTCGCTCGGGTACGACGTGTCCAACGACGCCGGCTCGCTGTACGACATCGCCCAGGTCACTCATGCCCAGGACGCGTGGTCGCACGGCTGGACCGGCAAGGGCATCGACGTCGCGCTCATCGACAGCGGCGTCTCGCCGGTGCCCGGCCTGACGAGCGGCAACGTCATCGACGGTCCCGACCTGTCGTTCGAGTCGCAGGACCCGTCGCTCACCCACCTCGACACGTTCGGCCACGGCACCCACATGGCGTCGATCATCGTCGGGCGCGACAAGGCGTCCACCGGTAGCAATTACGCCAGTGCGAGCAGCCACCAGTACTACGGCATCGCGCCGGACTCGCGCCTCGTGAGCGTCAAGGTGGCCAGCAACGACGGCGCGGCTGACGTGTCGCAGGTCATCGCGGCCATCGACTGGGTCACCGAGCACGCGCACGCGGGCGGGCTCAACATCCGCGTGCTCAACCTGTCGTACGGGACCGACTCGACGCAGGACCCGTCGGTCGACCCGCTCTGCTACGCGGTCGAGATGGCCTGGCGGGCCGGCATCGTCGTCGTGGTGTCGAGCGGCAACGACGGCACGGCCCGGCAGAGCCTGGCCGACCCCGCAATCGATCCGCTGGTCCTCGCGGTGGGCGCTGACGACACCCAGGCGTCCGACTCGATCAGCGACGACCAGGTGCCCACCTTCGCCCAGCGCGGCACGAGCAAGCGGCACGTCGACCTGATCGTGCCCGGCGTGCACGTGCTCGGCCTGCGCGACCCTGGGTCGCGGATCGACCTGGAGAACCCGTCGGCCGTGGTGAGCAAGCGGTTCTTCCGCGGCTCGGGCACCTCGCAGTCGGCGGCCGTCGCGTCCGGCCTCGCGGCGCTCTACCTCTCGCGCTACCCCACCGCGACGCCCGACCAGGTCAAGCGCGCCCTGATGACCAACTCGACGCAGCCGAGCAGCGTGAAGCCGTTGTTCTCCGGCGTCGGCGTGCCGGACGTCAACAAGGCGATCGGCACGAGGCTCCCCTCGTACGCCCAGCTGGCCACCAACGCCACCGGCACCGGCTCGCTCGAGGCCGCCCGCGGCAGCGCGCACGTCAGCGATGGCACCACCACGCTGACCGGCGAGCAGGACATCTTCGGCAACGCCTGGGACGGCGCGTCATGGGCCGCCCTGAGCGCGAACGGCTATGCCTGGACCGGTGGCGACTGGAACGGCAGCACCTGGACCGGCAGCGACTGGACGGCCGGTGGCTGGACGGGCCACACGTGGACGGGCCACACCTGGACGGGCCACACCTGGACCGGGGTCTCCTGGGCCGGGCACACCTGGACGGGGCACACCTGGACCGGCAGCGGCTGGGACGGCCACACGTGGACCAACAGCGGTTGGGCCGGCGCCACCTGGCAGGGCAGCACCTGGGCCGACGCGAGCTGGAGCTGAGCGCTGTGCCGGATCGTGCCGGCTTCCTTCAGGCGATGCACGATGCGGTCGACATTCCTCTCGGTGCGGGCTCCGCACGAGCGAGTGGCCGGATGCGCCTCGTCCGGCCACCGCTCGATTCGGCGGCTGCCTGAGTGCAGCCACCGGTCTCGAGGAGGTGACGAGCAGTGCCGAGCCTGCGCATCCCCGTCCCGGGGACGCGCGCCGGTCGCGTCGTGGCCGGCGTCACGACGGCGACCGCCCTCGTCGGTGCGGTCTCGTGGCTCGCCGCGTCGCGCTTGCCCCCGGGCGCCGGCGCCGCTCCGGTACGGCTGTCCTGGCCGGTGCTCACTGCGCTCGTCGCGGTCGCCCAGTCCTGCGTGCTCAACGTGCAGATCAAGCGGGAGGCGCGGTCAGTAGCGCTGACCGAGATCCCGCTGCTGCTGGGACTGCTCTACGCGGGACCGGTCGAGCTCCTGGTCGGCCGGCTCGTCGGCGGCGTCCTGGCCCAGCTGATCGCGCGCCGCCAGTACCGGCACCCGTCGAAGCTGGCGTTCAACACCGTGCTCGTCACGGCCGAGGCCACGATGGCCCTGCTGCTGTTCCGGTTGCTGGCCGGCGAGCTCCCCGTCACGTCCCCCGTGACGTGGCTGGCCGCCGGGATCGCCACGGCGGTCGCGAGCACGGCGACCGGAGTGATCGTGGCAACGCTCATCCAGCTGCTCGAGGACGAGCGCGACCTGCGGGACATCGGCAACCTCGTGCTGACGGCGCTCCCGCAGGCGGCCGCGGTATCCACCGTGGCCGTCGTCGTCGCGGCGGCGGTGCTCGCCGGGCCGTGGACCGCGGTGCCGCTCGCGGTGACCGCCGTGCTCGTCCTTGCCGCCTACCGGGCGTACGCGTCGCTGCGCGAGCAGCACCTCGGACTGGAGCGGCTGTACCGGTTCAGCCAGGTCGTGACCAGCTCGCCGGAGACGTCGCGCGTGCTCACGCTGCTGCTCGAGCAGGTCTGCGACCTCCTGCACGCCGACATGGCCCTCGTCAGGTTCTTCCCCGGCTCGGCCGGCGGGCTCGGGGACGGCGTCGAGGCCGTGCTGCGCCGCGGCCGGCCGCTCGACCGGCAGCCTGTCTTCTACCTTGCTGCCGACGCGGCCTGGATCGTCGATGCGGTCAGCCGCGACGAGTCGTCGGTGCTGATCCCGCGCGGCAGCCGGGACGTGACCGCCCGGCACTGGCTCCAGCGCTGCGGGCTGACCGACGCCATCGTCGTGCCGGTGCGTGGTGACGCGGGCATCGTCGCCGCCATCTGCGCTGCCGACCGGATGGGTGACGCGCGCGGGTTCGACCGCGACGACGTGCGGCTGCTCGAGACGGTGGCCAACCATGCTGCGGTCGCCCTGCGCAACGGGCAGCTCGTCGACCAGTTGCGCCACGACTCGCTGCACGATGCCCTCACCGGGATGCCCAACCGCACGTACTTCCAGCGCGAGCTCGACCGCGCGCTGACGACGCTCGTCGAGGGTGGTGGCGGCTTCGCCGTCGCCGTGCTCGATCTCGACTCCTTCAAGGACGTCAACGACACGCTGGGGCACAACGTGGGCGACGACCTGCTGTGCGAGGTCGCCTCGCGGCTCCGGTCCGCAGCCGGTGACCGGGCCACCGTCGCCCGGCTCGGCGGCGACGAGTTCGCCGTCCTCGTCCCGGCGTGCTCCGATCCGGACGCCGGGGAGCGCTTCTGCCGCGGGCTGCTCGCGAGCTTCGGCCAGCCGGTCGCCTTCGAGGGCACCGAGATCGACGTCGCCGCCTCCGTCGGCGTGGCCGTCGCCCCGCTGCACGGGACGTCGCGCGAGCAACTGCTGAAGCGGGCCGACATGGCGATGTACGCGGCGAAGCAGGATGGCAGGGACGTCGCGGTCTTCGATCCCGCGCTCGACACCACGTCGCCGTCGCGGCTCGCGCTCGTCGCGGCGCTGCGACGCGCCATCGTCGAGGACCGGCTCGAGGTGCACGTGCAGCCGAAGGCGTCGCTGCGCACCGGCGATCTCGTCAGCGTGGAAGCGCTCGTCCGGTGGACCGACCCTGAGCGCGGGCCGATCGTGCCCGAGGAGTTCGTACCGCTCGCTGAGCGCAGCGGCCTCGTCCGCCCGCTCACCGATCTGGTGCTGCGGCAGGCGATCGCGGCGTGCGCGGGGTGGCAGGGCGTCGCGCCCGGCGTCGGCGTCGCGGTCAACATCTCGGCCCGGTCGCTCAGCGACGACGGCATCCTGCACCTGGTCGACCGGCTGCTGCGCCGGCACGAGCTGCCGCCCGGGCTGCTGACCCTCGAGCTCACCGAGAGCAGCGTCATGGCCGACCCGGCCGGCACGTTCGACCTGCTGATGCGACTGCGGCGCCGCGGCGTGCGGCTGTCCATCGACGACTTCGGCACCGGCTACTCGTCGTTGTCGTACCTGCGCCGGTTGCCGGTGAACGAGGTGAAGATCGACAGGTCGTTCGTGCAGGGGATGGCGACCGAGCCCGAGGACGCGGCCATCGTCCGCTCGATACTGGAGCTGGCCCGCACGCTCGACCTCAGCGTCGTCGCCGAGGGCGTCGAGACGGTCGAGGTCTGGCGGCAGCTCGCCGAGATGGGTTGCGACGTGGCGCAGGGCTGGTGCCTCAGCCCGCCCATGCCGGTGGCCGACTTCCCGGTCTGGTGCCGCTCCCGGCCGGCCACGCCCGCATGGCCGGCCGGGTTGCGCGCCGTCTGATCGGTCAGTTGGGGAAGCCCACGGCGGTGCCGGTCGTCTGCACCGCGTAGCCGGTGTAGGTGCCGGAGCCGCCGAGGTTGGGTGCATCGTGGGAGTAGGCGATGTGCGCCCACCCGCTCTGGTCGGTGTCGATGCCGAAGTCGTCCAGCAGCTGACGCCCGCCCGTGCAGGAGACACCACCCTCGCAGACGCCGCCGGTGTGCACGCTCATCAGCTGCGCCGGCGCGCCCCACCCGGTGCCCAGGTTCTGCGCGAAGTAGACGTACCACGTCTGGTTGGTGGTGGTCGGGGAGCCGTAGTAGACGAGATCGACACCGGCTGACGTGGCGACGATCCAGGGGAAGATGGCCTGCGCCGTGTTGGTGCTGACGGCCCCGCTGCACGTCCACGTGCTGCCGTGGTCGGACGACGTGGCGACGTAGACGTTGGTGTCGTTCGAGACCGCGTAGTAGATCGTCCCGTTGGGCGCTACCGACACGTTCGGGAAGTTGTGGGCGAGCCCGTTGCTGCCGAAGGCCGTGGTGCACGGGATCGGCTGATCGGCCCACGTCTGGCCGCCGTCCCTGGAGACTGCGAGGAACGCCTCGTTGAACGTGGCCGAGCCCTGGGCACCAGGGTTCTTCGACGGCGCGACGAACGACTGGTAGGCCCAGAACTGGCCGGCAGCCGCGCCCGCGGTGTTGAGATGGTCGATCACGATGTTGCCGAGCTCGTTGTTGCTGGCCTTGTAGTTGGTCGCGGGGATCGCCGTCGATGTCTGGGTGTACGTCGTGCCGCCGTTGTCCGAGCGCAGCACGTCGATGTTGTCGGTCGTGATGTCGTGGTAGGTCAGCAACGACGTGGCGGAGCCGTACGCGGCGATCCACTCGCGGTCGTCGACCGGTATCCCACCCTGCACCGGGACGTTCGCCCACGTCACGCCGTTGTCGTCGGAGTGGGCGACCGCGATCGACCCGAGGTTGAGGCTGGCTACGTAGATGCGGTAGTTGCCGGTGGCGAGCGGTGCACTGGCGAACGCGCTGTCGATGTCGCCGCCGGATGCGCCGATGCCGCCGGCGGCGTTGGGCTGGCCGCGATAGGTGAGGTCGGAGCAGGCCGCCGCGGTGGCACCGCCGACCTTGTTGAGGCCGACCCAGGCGTCGCTGCCGCCGCCGACGCCTCGCTCGGAGCCTGCCAGCACGGTGTTGGCCTTGGAGACGTGCATCGTCGGCTCGCCGTCGACGTTGGTGCCACAACCGGTGGCACCTACCGTGGTGGACTGCAGCTCTCCGTACGAGAACCCGTTGACCGTGCCGGTCGACGTGTCGGCGACCGCTGACGGTCCGATCGCCAGAGCCATTCCGATCGCGAGCGTGCCCGCCGCCGCAATGACGACGGCAGGGCTGGTGAGTGGATGCTTCATGCCAGTGTGGCCCCCTTCGGCCTCGGTAGCGCGCACGGAGGAAAGCGCGCGACGGGGGGCGCTCGAGAGCAACGGGCGATGAAGGTGCGTGCGAGCGCACGCCGCGTGAGCCGTCCTTCCCCTGCTGGCCCTGGGACGCACTGACGCATGTGCCATGAATCGGCAAAAAATGTCAAAAGACGACGCGCGATTGCACAGGGAGGCGCAAGGCGCGGATCGAGCCACCGGGCCAGCTCGGGGCGAAGCTCGCCTCGCCCCCGGCCGCCTGCGCGCCGGCCGCGCACCTGGGTACGCATGCGCCGTGCCAGAAGGTCACCTCATCCACCGCTACGCCCGCCGCCTGCATGCCGCGCTCGCGGGCGAGCCGGTGCGGACGTCCTCCCCGCAGGGCCGGTTCGCCGCCGAGGCCGCCGAGCTTGACGGCGTGCCGCTGGAGCTGGTCGAGGCGCACGGCAAGCACCTGTTCGCGCACTTCGCCACCGACGCGGTCGTCCACGTGCACCTGGGCCAGGCCGGGCTCTTCCTCGAGCACGGCCCAGAGCCGCCGGCGCCTCGCCCGTCGGTGCGGCTGCGCCTGGTGGGCGCGCGCGGCGCCTTCGATCTCATCGCGCCGACGCGGTGCGCGCTGGTGAGCCTCGCCGCCCGCGACGCGGTCGTCGCCCGGCTCGGGCCCGACCCGGTGCTGGCCGCGCCGGACGACCCGGACCCGCCGCAGCGGCTGCTGCGCGCTCGTACGCCGGTCGGCGTGGCGCTGCTCGACCAGTCGGTGTGGGCCGGCATCGGCAACGCCTACCGGGCCGAGCTGCTGTACCTGCTGCGCGTCCATCCGCTGCGCCCGGCCGCGGCGCTGGACGGGACGGCGGAGCGGTTGTGGCGCCTGGCGTGCGCACAGCTGCGGCTGGGCGCGGAGGCCGGCGCGATCGCCACCGTCGACGGCCGTACGCAGGCGCAGTGGTGGGTCTACAAGCAAGCGACCTGCCACGGATGCGGCGCCCCGGTCGAGGTCGGTGAGATCGGTGGCCGTACGTCGTACCACTGCCCCCGTGAGCAGCTGCTCGCCGCGGACTAGGGCGCCGCTCGTACTCAGTGCCCGTGCCGCAGCGCCTCGCGCATGCGGTGCAGCCGCTGGACGTAGTCGAGCATCCGGTCGACCAGGCGGGTCGGGCGGTCGAGGTCGCGCAGGATCACATCGCCCCTGTCGCGAAGCGCCGCGAACCATGCCATCAGCCCGCGCAGGTGCCGCACCGCCGAGAGGAACGCGTCGTCGTCGACCACCCGGAGCTCGACCTTGCCGTCGGCGCGGGGCGGCGCGGAGAGCTCCGACATCATCCGGGCCAGCAGCATGCGGGTCTCGACCGGCTCGGCCGCCGCGGCCACCGCGACCGCGGCCGGCGAACCGGCGAGCTGCGCGCGCGCATGGGTGAGGAAGCCCGCGAGCTCGCTAGCGTCGATCGCGCTCAGCATGAGTGGCACGCGGCGGATATCGGCCAGGCATGCGACCTATCCAGGGCCGAGCGGAGCAGCGCTGGGGCCCAGACGGGCGTCCGGACGGCTGACGGACGGCACCGTTCGGCCTAGCCGCGCTCGGCCGCCGCGCCGGTGCCGGCCCGCGCGCCGCCACCACCGGTGAGCCGCGCCGCGATGACCACCGGGACGATCGTCAGCAGGACGACCAGGAAGACGACGACGTTGACCTCCGGCAGCCGCTGCCCCAGCCGGATCGCGCCGAAGATCCACAGCGGCAGCGTGCTCTGCGCTCCCGCGGTGAACGTGGTCACGATGACCTCGTCGAACGACAGCGCGAACGCGAGCAGTGCGCCGGACACCAGCGCCGTCGACAGCAGCGGGAGCGTCACCCGGCGGAACGTCTGCCAGCCGTCGGCACCCAGGTCCATCGACGCCTCGACGAAGGAGCCGGCCGTGCGGCGCAGCCGGGCGACCACGTTGTTGTAGACGATGACGATGCAGAACGTCGCGTGCCCGGCGATGATCGTCCACAACGAGAGCGTCACGCCGAGGTTCGCGAAGAAGGCGTTGAGCGCCATCCCGGTGATGATGCCGGGCAGCGCGAGCGGCAGGACGAGCAGGAACGACACCGCCTCGCGGCCGAAGAACCGGAACTGGTGCACCGCGAACGCCGCGGCGCTGCCGAGGACGAGCGCCACCGCCGTGGCGGCGAGCGCTGCCTTCACCGACAGCCACAGCGCCGAGCGGACGGCCGGGTCGGACCACGCCGTGCCGAACCACTTCGTCGAGAAGCCCCTGATCGGCCAGCTCTGGATCGGTGAGCGGTTGAAGGCGTACAGCACCACCAGCGCGATGGGGATGAACAGGAAGAGCAGCACGAGGACGACCCAGGCTCCGAGCGCCCATCGCGCGGCGCGCGATCGCACGGCCAGGGCGTCCGCCGTCACAGCGCCTCGAAGGCGCCGAGCCGCTTCGCCACCAGGAGGTAGATCGCCATGATGACGACGGGGACGATGGCGAGCGCGGCGGCGAACGGCACGTTGTTGGCCACCCCGACGTTCTGGTAGACCACGTTGCCGATGAACGAGGACCCCGCCCCGCCGACCAGCAACGGCGTGACGTAGTCGCCGAGCGTCAGCGAGAACGTGAAGATGGAGCCCGCCGCGATGCCCGGCATGGCGAGTGGCAGCACCACGCGGGAGAAGGTGCGCCAACTCCTGGCGCCGAGATCGGCGGAGGCCTCCAGATAGCTGTCCGGGATGCGCTCGAGCGCCGCGTGCATCGGCAGGATCATGAATGGCAGCCAGATGTACGACAGCACCAGCCACATCGCGACGTTGCTGTACGCGAGCGACGCCTCCGGCAGGTGCACCGCGCGCAGCGCCCAGTTGAGCACGCCGTCGTGGTTGAGGATCAGCAGCCAGGCATAGACCCGCGCCAGGTAGCTCGCCCAGAGCGGCAGCAGGACCGCGGCGAACAGCGCGGTGCGCAGCCGCGGACCGGCGACGCGCGCCATGAAGAAGGCGAACGGCAGCGCCAGCACGGCGTCGGTGAGCGTGACGAGCGCCGCCATCACGATCGTGCGCCCGACGATCGAGCGGTAGGCACCGGTGTCGGCCAGCGTGCGGAAGTTGTCGAGCGTGAAGACGTGCACGATCCGCGTCGTGAACGCGTCGATCGACCAGAACGCGGTGATGAGCAGCACTACCAGCGACGCCAGGTAGACCAGCAGGAACCAGGCGAGCGGCGGCCCCAGCAGTGCCGACGCGCGCATCGCGGGGTGGCGCCACAGCACCCCGCCGACCCGGCCGGCGACGCTCGCCCGAGCGGCCGGACCGGATCGCTCGCGGGTGGTGGTCGTGGCGCTCACGCGTCGGCTACTTCGTCACCTGGGTGGTCCACGCCTGCTGCCACTGGGCGTACGGCACGCAATCCTTCTTGCCGTTGCCGCAGTCGGCCAGCGGGGTCTTCCAGAACTTGATGGAGTCGAAGTACGACGCGGGAGCATTGGCGTGGTACTGCGCGCAGGCACCCGTCTGGATCGACTCCATGTACGAGCACGCCTTGGTGTTGGCCGGCGTCTCGCCGAAGGAGATCGCCTGCTGCGCCTGGACCTTGGGCGTGCTCACCCACTTCATCCAGAGGTACGCGCAGTTGGGGTGCGGTGCCTTGGTGGCGAGCATCCAGGTGTCGGCCCAGCCGGTGGCGCCCTCCTTCGGGATGGTGTCGGCGACCGGCACCTTGTCGGTCTGGAGCGCGATGGTCTGGTAGGGCCATGCCGCGCCGACGCTCGCATCGTGGTTCTTGAACATCGAGATCTCCTGCGACGCGAGCGCCCAGTACTTGCGGACCAGCGGGCGCTGCTGCCCGAGCAGCGCGACGGCGGCCTGGAACTGCGGCTGGGTCAGCTCGTACGGGTCGCTGATGCCGAGCTCGGGCTTGGTCTTCGACAAGTACAGCGCCGCGTCGGCGATCTGGATGGGGTTGTCGGGCACGGTGACCTGGCCCTTGTGGGCGGGGTCGTAGATGACGCCCCAGCTGTCGGGTGCCTGGCTGAACCGCGTCGTGTCGTAGAGCAGCACGTTGGGTCCCCACTGGAGGGAGACCCCGTAGTGGACGCCACCGATCGTGTTGAACGCCGGCGCCTTCAGCTGCGGGATGAAGTCGCTCCAGTCGGGGACGAGGCCGACGTTGACCGGCCGCACGTCACCGCCGTAGATGAGCCGCAGATCGGCGTCGCCCGAGGCCGAGACGAGGTCGTACTGACCGCCGCCGCCGCCCCGCATCAGCGTCACCATCTCGTCGCTGGAGCCGGCGTACTTGGCGTTGACCCGGCAACCGGTCTGCTGCTCGAACGGCTTGACCCATTGCGGCTCGGCGTACCCCTCCCACGCCACGAGGTTGAGCGCGCCCTCGCCGTTGCCGATCGACGTCGCTGGCTTCATGTCGGCCGTCGGTGGCTTGCCGAGGCCGCTGGTGCCACTGCCGCTCCCCGAGCCAGCGGAGCCGCCGCATGCGGCGAGCAGCAGGGCGAGCAGGGCCACCACCGTGCCCAGCGCCAGTGCCGTCGTCCGGCGCGTCGCCAATGGCCTCGTCGTCATGCGCTGCCTCCGGATCGGTCCGCTGCCGGCTCGGCCGGGCGGATGCGGTAACCGTGCTCGGGGCGCCAGGCGAGCAGCGCCCGCCGCCCCTCGACGCCTTGGGCCTCGCCGATGCCGCCGGTGCCGCCCGTGTCGCTGCCCTCGGCCCCGACGTTGGGCCGGACGACGGTCAGCTCGCCGCCCGCGTCGAGGTCGACGACGTAGCGGCTCACCATGCCGGCGTAGACGACCTCGCGCACGGTGCCGGCCTCCGCGTGCAGCCCGGCCGGCACCTGCGTGCCGGGGTCGAGCAGGCGGATCTTCTCCGGCCGGATCGTCACGACGCCGCCGTCGCGGCGCAGCAGGTTGGACACGCCGATGAAGCCGGCGACGAACTCGCTCGCCGGCCGCTCGTACACCTCCACCGGGGTCCCCACCTGCTCGAGGCGCCCCTCGTGCAGCACCGCGATGCGGTCGCTCATCGTCAGTGCCTCCTCCTGGTCGTGCGTGACGTAGAGGAAGGTGATGGCGAGCTCGCGCTGCATCCGCTTGAGGAAGCCCTGCATCTCCTGGCGCAGCTTCAGGTCGAGCGCGCCGAGGGGCTCGTCGAGGAGCAGCACCTCCGGCTCGTTGACGATCGCCCGGGCGAGCGCGACCCGCTGCCGCTGGCCGCCGGAGAGCTGAGCCGGCCGCCGGTCGCCCATGCCGCCGAGGCGCACCAGGTCGAGCGCCTGCTGCACCCGTTGCCGCCGCTGCACCGAGGGCACCCGGCGCACCGCGAGGCCGTAGCCGACGTTGCCGGCCACGTCCATGTGCGGGAACAGCGCGTAGTCCTGGAAGACGGTGTTGACCGGCCGGGCGTACGGCGGCTGCGCGGTGGCGTCGCGCCCGGCGAGCAGGACCCGACCAGCGTCGGGGCGCTCGAACCCGGCGATCGTCCGCAGCAGCGTGGTCTTGCCCGAGCCGGACGGCCCCAGCATGGTGAAGAACTCGCCCGCCCTGATCGCGAGGTCGACACCGGCCACGGCGACCACCGACCCGTAGCTCTTGCGCACGCCCATGAGCTCGATCGCGGGCGGCCGGGCTCCCCCCGTGTCGCGCGGCGCGGTCGCGTCCGGCGCCGGGCTCGGCACCGCGTCCGGCGACGGACCGGCCGGCGTCGCCGTTTCGCGCCCTGCCACTTCGACCTCGTCTCGTGTCGACGGCGGAGGTGAGCCGTCCCGAACGTAACCGGGCCGTCATGCGGAAGCAACCGTCCTGACGGACTATTACGACCGTTTCCGTCGCCGAAACGCCTGATTGCGACGGACTTCGCATGCAGGTCAGGTACTGGTCCCCGCCGCCGTCCGGCCGGCGAAGTGGTAGGAACGGTGCGTGCCGACGGGCGTTCCGCACCCGGTCCCGTACCAGGGCAGCAAGCGCAGGCTGGCGCCGCGCATCCTCGCGTTGCTGCCGCCAGGCGTCGGCGTGCTGCACGAGCCGTTCGCGGGCTCGGCCGCGCTGTCGCTGGCCGCCCTGCACGCCGGCGCCGTCCGCGCCGTCGCGCTGAACGACGTCAACGCCCCGTTGATGTCGCTGTGGCACGCCGTGCGCACCGACCCGCGCCCGCTGGCCGACGGTTACGCGGCGCTGTGGCGCGACCAGCAGCCGGACCCGGTCGCCTTCTACGGCAGCGTCCGGACCGCCTTCAACGTCGATCCGCAGCCGCACCGGCTGCTCTTCCTGCTCGCCCGCTGCGTGAAGGCCGCCGTGCGCTACAACGCGCGCGGCGAGTTCAACCAGTCGCCCGACCGGCGGCGGCACGGCACCCATCCCGACCGGATGCGGGCGCACCTGCTCGGCGCGCACGAGCTGCTCGCCCGGCGCAGCACGATCACGGCCACCGACTACCGGGCGGCGCTCGCCGGGGTGCGCGACGGCGACGTCGTCTACCTCGACCCGCCCTACCAGGGGGTGTCGACCGGCCGTGACGGGCGCTACCTCACCGGGCTGGCCCCCGGCGAGCTTGCCGGGACGCTGCACGACATGGTGCGCCGCGGCGTCATGCTCGTCCTCAGCTACGACGGCCGGTGCGGCGACCGGTCGTACGGCGCGGCCCTGCCGGCGTCCCTCGGCCTGACCCGCCTCGAGCTCGACGCCGGCCGGTCGGCCTCCGCGACCCTGCACGGCCGGGCGGCCCGCACGGTCGAGTCGCTCTACCTCTCGCCCGCGCTGGTGGACCGGCTCAGCCGCTGAGCGCCAGCAGCGCGAAGCTGGCGAGCCAGTGGTCGCCGCCGTACTCGCCGGACGCCACGTGCGGCAGCGCGGCATCGAGGTGCGCCGCGGCGGCGGCGACGGCCCGCTCGTGCCGCGGGTCGTCCGGCGGCAGGGCGCCCGCGAGCGAGCGCCAGCACCAGGCGCGCGACAGGTTCAGCCCGTCGAGATGCACGATGCGGTAGTCGCTGCGATCGCTCACCACCGCTGGTGCGAGCAGCGCGGCCGGCACCCCGTCGGCGAGGCCCGGCAGGAACGCGTCCAGCCAGCCGGCGAACCGCTCCGGCCCGAGCACCCGGCGCATCAGCTCGGCCTCGACCAGCGCCGGCGACAGGAAGTCCTCGCCGGACGGCTCCCAGCCGGCCGGGTAGTCGGCGTCGCCGGCGAACCAGCGCAGCGCCGCCTGCTCGATCGCGTCGGCGAGCTCGGCGCGCCCGCACGAGACCGCATGGCCGTGCGCGAGCACCAGCCCGAAGGCGCTGTTGGAGTGCACCCCGTGCCGGATCGGGTACGTCGCCCGCGGCAGCCAGTCGAGGAACCGGGTCGTCACGACGTCGGCGAGCGGCTGGAGCGCGGCCGCCCAGCGCCGCGGGTCGCCGTCCGAGTCACTGGCAGGGTCACTGGCCGGGTCGCCGGCCCAGCCGGCGAGCTCCTCGATCAGTCGCAGCGCCCACCCCCAGCCGTACGGCCGCTGGAACGTGGGCCGGCTCTCGAGGTAGGCAGCCTCGACCGCGATCGCACCGGGAGCGAAGTGGTCGTCCAGGGCCTTTCGCGCCTCGCCGGCGACCGCGAGCCCGGGGAAGAGCCGCAGCAGGCGCACCAGCAGCCAGTGCATGTGGACGCAGGAGTGCCAGTCGAAGCTGCCGTAGAACGCCGGGTGCATCACCCGTGGCCGGAGATCCTCGCCGGGGCCGCTCATGACATGCCCGGAGGAGTTGGGGTACTCGGTGCGGACGTTGGTCAGCGCCAGGCGCGCGAGCGCGTCGGCGCGCTCAGGCGCGAGCGCAGGGGTCGCCGCCGTCTCCACCGGTCGACCCTAGCGCTGCCCGACGCGGTGGCACGGCCGGCGTCTGCGGTCGCCGGCCGCACCACCGCGAGCCCATGGGCAGGATCACGGCACCAGGAGGGCCGGTTCCGGCGCCGTCGATCCCGCCTCGTCGGCGCTCTCGCCGGGCATGTCGCGCATGCGCCGCATCGGCGAGAGCACCGCCCACATCGGCGCGGCCAGGTAGCCGGCGACCGAGACCCACAGGGTGGCGCGGTTGCCGATCGCCTCGCCGAGCGCGCCGCCGAGCAGGCCGCCGAGCGGCATGGTGCCCCAGACGATGAAGCGCATCGTCGCGTTCATCCGGCCGAGGAGCCGCTCGGGGCACAGCGCCTGCCGGAAGCTCACCTGCGCGACGTTGTAAACGACGGCGCCGAACGCGAGGAAGAACGCGCCGGCCGCGAACAGCCAGATCCGCCAGCCTGGCTGGGCGAGCGGCACGAGCGCGCTCATCGGCGCGGTGACGAGCAGTGCGGTCCAGATCGTCCGGGCGCTGCCCACCCGGCGGCTGATGGCCGACGCGGTGACGGCGCCGACGATCCCGCCGATGCTGCTCACGCTGAAGAGCGCACCGATCGCGCCGGCCGACAGGTGCAGGTCGCGCACGAGGAACGGCACCGACACCGCGCTCACGACCCCGCTGAAGAGGTTGGCGGTGGCCGTGGTGCCGGCGATCGCCCACAGCAGCCGGTGCCCGAAGACGAAGCGCAGCCCCTCGCTGATCTCGTGCCGCAGCTTGCCTCGCCGGCCACCGGGCGGCGCCGGGTGCGGCTCGTGCTTGCGGATCGCCGTGATGCCGAGCGCGGAGGCGAGGTAGCTGGCGGCGTCGACGGCGACGGCGATCGGCGCGGTGAGCGCCTGGACGAGCCAGCCGCCGACGCCAGGGCCGACGACCTGGGCCACCGACTGGCTGGACTGCAGCTTGGCGTTGCCCTCGACGAGGTGCTCGCGGCCGACGAGCGAGGGCAGGTAGGACTGGTAGGAGACGTCGAAGAAGACGGTGAGGACGCCGGCGAGCAGGGCGACGACGTAGAGCTGGAGCATCGTCAGCGCGCCGAGCGCGCTCGCCACCGGGATGGAGCCGAGCAGGGCGGCGCGGCCCCAGTCGGCGGCGACCATGACCGGGCGCCGGCGCAGCCGGTCGACCCAGGCGCCGGCCGGCAGCCCGACGAGCAGGAAGGCCGCCGTCTCGGCCGCGGTGAGCAGCCCCACCTGGAACGTCGAGGCGTCCAGCGTCTTCACCGCGAGCAGCGGGATCGCGATCATGCTGACCTGGGTGCCGGCCTGGCTGATCGTGTCGGCGCTCCACAGGCGGAGGAAGTCGCCGTGGTGCCACAGGGTTCCCCGGCCCCGTCGATGGCGCGCGTGCGTGCCCATGCGGCCACCTTCGCCACTGATTGGAAAATTGTCAATCAGTTTCGCCGGATCGGGGTATCGTCGCAGCGTGGACGGCATGCGGAGCGTGGCGAGCGGGGGCAGCGGGGCGGACGGGCAGCCGCCGCAGGCGACCGGCTCGCCGGCCGGGGGCGAGGGCCGGCCGCGCGCGACGCCGGCGGAGGCGAGGGCGCTGGCGCACCCGCTGCGGCTGCGCATCCTGCGGCTCACCCTGGGCGAGGCGCTGACCAACAAGCAGCTGGCCGACCGGCTCGGCAAGGACCCGGCCACCGTGCTGCACCACGTCCGGCAGCTGGTCGAGACCGGCTTCCTCCGGGTCGACGAGGTGCGCCGCGGCATGCGCGGGTCGCGCGAGAAGCCGTACCGCTCCACCGGCAAGTCCTGGCGCCTGGACTTCGAGGAGACCGACCCGGAGCTGCTCGGCAACGCGCTGCTCCAGCTCTTCCTGGACGAGCTGGAGGAGGCCGGCGGCGAGCTGGGCCCGCAGATGCGGGTGGGGCTGTACCTGACGCTCGCCGAGACCGAGGCGCTCGCCCGGCGGCTCTACCAGCTGTTCGAGGAGTTCCGCCTGCTGCACCCGGAGGGGCCGGCCGAGGGCACCGAGCTCTGGTCGTACTTCGTGGGCGGCCATCGACAGCGGTGACGCCACCGCGGCCAGCCACCCGGCCGGCCGGCCGGTCAGCCGCTGCCGGCGCCCCGCTCGGCGGGCGCATCCGCGCGCCAGGTCCGCCACTGCTGCGGGTCGCACACCGGCCGGCCGAGGTAGAAGCCCTGGGCGGCATCGACCGACAGCGAGCGCAGCATGTCGAGCTGCTCGGGCGTCTCGACGCCCTCGGCGGTGACCGATGCGTCGAGCTCGAGGGCGAAGACCACGACGGCGCTGGCCAGCGCCCGCCGCGCGGGGTCGGCCTCGATGCCGGCGGTCAGATCGCGGTCGAGCTTGATGTGGTCCGGCCGGAGCTTGACGATGTGCCGGAACGACGCGTAGCCGGCGCCGGCGTCGTCCACGGCGAGCCGCAGGCCGCGCCGGCGCGTCGGTCGCAGCACGCTCAGGAGCAGCTCGTAGTCGTCGATCGACTCGTGCTCGGTGATCTCGAGGACGAGCCGGTCGATGGGCGTCGACGGGTCGGTGAGCAGCTCCCGGAAGGTGGGGTCGAGCACGGTGCGCGGCGCGGCGTTGACCGAGACGTACAGGTCGGCGGGCAGCTGGGGGAGCGCCGCGAGGGCCGCCCGCAGCGACTGGAGCTCGAGCGCGACGCCGAGGCCGACCTCCCAGGCGCGGGCGAACCACGTGCTGGGCGGCAGGGCGGGCAGGTCGGGCAGGTGCGGCGTGGTGATGAACCGGGTCAGCGCCTCGGCTCCGACCACCTCGTCGGTCGAGAGGCTGACGATCGGCTGGAAGGCGATCCGGACTGCCTCCGGGCACAGCAGCGACGACACGAGCTGACGCTCGTGCGCGAGCCGCTCCGCCTCGGCGCCCGGCCGGTCGACGCGCCGGAGGGTGCCCTGGTAGCCGACGACCAGCCCGTGCCTGTCGACGACCGGCTGACCGCTCGCCTCCACCAGCACGGCCCGCCCGTCGCGGTGCAGGACCCGGTGCGGCACGTCGCGCCACGAGCCGCCGGAGGCGATGAAGGCACGGATCTGCCGGCGCCACAGTGGCAGCTGATCAGGGTCGAGCAGGGTGCTCACCTGGCGGCCGAGCAGGTCCTCGGGGCCGTAGCCCAGCAGCTCGCGGGTCACGTCGTTGGTCCAGGTCAGCCGGCCGGTCGCGTCGGTGCGCCAGAGCAGCTCGTGGGTCGTGACGGCGAGCGAGTCGAAGCTGCGCCTGGCCGCCGCGAGCTGGTCGCTCCTGGCCGCGGCCTGCCGGGACAGCAGCGCGACGGCGACAAGCAGCGGGACGGCGGCGACCGCCCCGCCGGTGACGACCCAGGCGGGCGGCACCGCACCGACCGCGGCGAGCCCGGCGGTGGCCGCCACGGCGGTGACGATGGCGGCGCCGAGCAGCGAGGAGGTGCGCGCCGGTCGCAGCGGCGCGCGCAGCGGGCCGGGGCCCGGCCGGTGACCGGGCCGCTGGCCAGGGCGCTGACCCGGACGGGGATCAGGGTGGGGCGGCCGTGCGCTCCCACCGGCCGGCTCGGCCGTCCGTGGCCAGTGCCAGCCGGCTCGGCCGGCGCCATGGTGCGCCGGGCTGCCAGACGTCACGGTGCCCCCTTCCCGCCGCCCCGTGGCCCGTCCGGCATGCGGACCCGAGGTGATGGTTACGGAATCGACAGGATCCGTAACGGATCGTGATGGGGGCGGTGTTCCCCGAGGGTGGTTCGGCAATCAGGCCGAACGGGGGATGCTCGGCCGGCTTGGTACGCTCGGCCGGCTCAGCCGGCGTTGGCTAGCAGCGCGTGGCAGTCGCACTCCTGGTTGGCGCAGGTCATGGCCCGCAGCAGGGCCGGCGGGGCGGCGACCGAGTTCTCCCTGACCATGGCGCAGCCGCAGGACGGGCAGTCCTCGACGTACATGACGCGCACGGCAGTCCCCTCGTCGCGGCCTTCGGCACCGCCTCCGGCGGCACTCGTCATGGCCTGGTCGGCGCGCTCGCGGCCTTCCTTGAGCCCGAACGTCGCGACGGGGAGGAAATAGTTCGCAGCCGGGCGGTCAGAGACCCGCGACCAGGTGGTCGAGGAACGGCGAGAGCCGCTGCAGCTCCTGCACGTGCATCTCGGTCAGCTTCTCGATGGCCCCCTCGCCCTTCGGCGTCAGGCGCAGGCGCACCACCCGGGCGTCGTCCCTGTCCCGGTTGCGGGCCACCCAGCCGCCCGACTCCGCCCGGTTGACCAGCTCGACGGCGCTGTGGTGGCGGAGGAACAGGTACTCGGCGACCTCGGTGATCGTCGGCCCCCGCTCGTCGGTGTGGCCCCGGATCGTCAGCAGCAACTGATGCTGCATGTGGGTGAGCCCCGCCGTCCGGGCCTGCGCCTCGCTCCAGTGGTTGAACCGGCGCAGCTCGGTACGGAAAGCGAGGAGAGAAGCGAACTCTTTGTCGCTCAGCGACTGCATTGATGTCCTGTCCTAGGTCGATCTCCTGCAGGGTGGTGGCGGGCCTAGCCGAACGCTATCTCGATTCAGGACCCTCTGCCTCCCGACACGGCCATAGCGTGGACACCCCGAGGCCGCCGCGCCGGTCAGCCAGGTCGTGCCGGGTGGTGCCGGGCTCGCGGCCGTCAGGGTCGATCGACCGGACGGGTCCCCGGGGCGGCCGCCGCCGCCCGCACCCCGTACGAGCGGGCGACGACCTCGTCCACGGCCGCGCGCAGCCGGCTCGCGGCGTCCTGGCCGGTGGTCCGCAGCAGTGCCCGGGCACCCGCCACGAGCTCCTCGACCGCATCGGCGGCGCGGTCGAGCCCGGCCAGCCGGTCGGCGAGCTCCGACGTCAGCTCGGAGGTCAGCTCCGGCCGCCATCCGCCGTCGCGGTGCGTGGCCTGCAGGGTGGCCTCGATGGCCGCGACCTCCGCGGCCTGCAGGCGCGCCGCGTCGTCGGCC
This sequence comes from Frankiaceae bacterium, assembly GCA_045807125.1. Lineage (GTDB taxonomy): Bacteria > Actinomycetota > Actinomycetes > JAWWOL01 > JAWWOL01 > JBJMHZ01. The sequence goes on along the minus strand of JBJMHZ010000042.1, from coordinate 22,284 downwards.
CCGGTCGCCGCCTGCAGCGCCGGCGCGAGCACGGCGCGCTCGCCGGACGGCACGCCGGTCAGCAGGCGTCGCAGGGCGGCGGTGGCCGCGTCGACCCGGCGCAGGGCCGGCCACGCCGCCGAGCCCGGTGGTGGCGGCGCCGGCAGTGCGGGCGGCAGCGCCGGGGGCAACGGCCCCGTCGCCGACCGGCGCCGCCTGGCCTCGAGCGCGCTGCGGCCGGCCCGGACGGCGAGCGCGGCGCTCGTGGCGCCCCAGCCGAGCTCGGCCCAGCCGTGGGTGAGCGGGACGATCACGAGCGCGACGCCGGCTGCGCCCGCGTACCGGCCGGTCCATCGGGTGGCCCGGCGCACCGCGCGGCGGTGGGCGGTCATGGCGCGCTCGTGCGCGGCGGCCAGCCGGCGCCGGTCGATCTCGCGGCGCCCGACCCGCAGCCAGCCGGAGACGGATCCGCGGACCTCGTCCGGGGAGAAGCCCGGCATGGCGCACCTCCAGGGGCCGATGGCACGGGCCCGGATCACCAGGCCCGTGCGGCCCCTCCAGTGTGGCGCAGCGGCCGGCGTCGTGCCCCCCGGTGCCCCGTGCGCCGCCCGGTCCGGCAGCGGTGGACGCCGGGCACCACCCCCGCGGGCGCCCGGCGCCCGCAATGATCAGATTGACCGCTGCGCGGGGTCCGCGCGACGGCCGATCAGGTGAGGGCCCCGGCCGAGGATCTCGGTGACGAGCCGCACCGCCGCCGCCGGATCGGCCGCGGCGAGCGGGCCGCCGGGCGCGGCCTCGCCGGCGTCGTCGTGCGGGACCCACGTCCCGATCCCCACGACCGGGATGCCGGCCCGCCTGGCCAGGGCCACCTCGGCGAGGGTCCCCCAGCTGCCGCCGATCGCGACGACGACCGCCGCGGCGCGCACGACGAGCAGGTCGCGGCCCTCGCCGAGGCCCGTCGGCAGGACGATGTCGGCCCACCGGTTGGCCTCGCCGGGGTCGGTGCCGGGCAGGAGCGCCACCGTGGTCCCGCCGGCGTCCTTCGCGCCCCTGCTGGCGGCGGCCATCACGCCCGCCCCGCCTCCGGTGACCACGACGTGACCGGCCAGTGCGAGCGCCCGGCCGACCTCGTACGCCGCCTCCGCCACCGGTGCGGGGGCCTCGCCGGGGCCGACGACGGCCACGGCGGTGCGGCGGCTCTCGGGCATCGCGGTCAGCCGGTCGCCGGCCGGGAGGAGGGCTCCTCCACGTACTGCTTCAGCAGCTGCAGCGACCGCTCGATGCCGGCCGCGTTGCGCTCTGGGTAGCCGAGCCGCTCGAGCAACCACGGGGAGAGGGCGGTCGAGTAGTCGAAGCTCTCGGTGACCTCGGTGCCGCCCTCGACCGGCCGGAGCTCGTAGCGCCAGCGGTGCCGGCCGATGTGCCGCCACGCGATGCGGCGGCCCTCCTCGAGCTCGACGACGGCGTTGCGCATCACGTACGGGACGCCGGCCCGCATCCGCACGCTGAAGTGGCTGCCCTTCGCGAGCCGGGCGGGCCCGCGCACCACGCCGCGCAGGGTGCCCGACCCGTCGATCGCAAGGTGCGCCCTCGGGTTGGCCAGCAGGTCGAAGATCGTCTCGGCGGAAGCGGCGATCACGACCGTACCGGACACGATTCGCGTACGGGGCATGACGGCAGGGTAATGGTCCCCGTGCGCCCGTGCCCCTTCGCACCGCGCCGATGGCAGGGGTGCGTTGGCGTCGTGATCCCCTACCCCCTAGCATTCGGCGCGACCGACTTCCGCACCCGCCGAGGTTCCCGTGCGACTGCGCCTCACGCCAGCCGAGACCAGCTTCTACGCCTTGTTCACCGAGTCCTCCGGCAACCTCATCGTGGCGACCCGGCTGCTCGGCGAGCTCACCGAGCGGCCCGCCGACGAGCGCGCGGGCGTCGCCAGCCAGATCCGCGATTGCGAGCATGCGGGCGACGACGTGACGCACCGCATCTACCGGCAGCTCAACTCGACGTTCGTGACGCCGTTCGATCGCGAGGACATCTACCGCCTCGCGAGCCGGCTGGACGACGTCATGGACTTCGTCGAGGCTGCCGCCGATCTCATCGTCCTGTACGGCGTGCAGGAGCTGCCCTCCGGCGTCTCGGCCCAGATCGACGTGCTGCAGCGGGCAGCCGCGACGACGGCGGAGGCGATGCCCCGGCTGCGTGGCCTGAAGGATCTGGAGGAGTACTGGATCGAGATCAACCGCCTGGAGAACGAGGCGGACCAGGTCTACCGGAAGCTGGTCGCCGAGCTCTTCTCCGGCGCGTACGACGCCTTGACCGTCCTGAAGCTGAAGGAGCTCGTCGACGAGCTGGAGCGCGCCGCCGACGCGTTCGAGCACGTGGCCGACACGGTCGAGACGATCGTCGTCAAGGAATCCTGATCCGGTGCATGACGTCGGGCTCTGGGCGATCGTCCTCATCGCGCTCTTCTTCGACTTCACCAACGGGTTCCACGACTCGGCCAACGCCATCGCGAGCTCGATCTCGACGCGGGCGCTGACGCCGCGGCTCGCGCTCGCCATCGCGGCGGTCTTCAACCTGCTCGGCGCGCTCGTCTCGACCAAGGTCGCCAAGACCATCGGCAGCGGCATCATCGAGCCGGCGCTCAACTCCCACGGCCTCGTCATCGTCGCGGCGGCGCTCCTCGGCGCCATCACGTGGAACCTCATCACCTGGTACTTCGGCCTGCCGTCGTCGTCGTCCCACGCGCTGATTGGTGGGCTCATCGGCGCGGGCCTGGCGTCGTCCACCTCCGTGAAGTGGCAGGTGGTGTGGGAGAAGGTCGTCATTCCGATGGTGGTCTCGCCGACGGTCGGGTTCGTCGGTGGCGCGATCGTGATGCTGGCGATCCTGTGGCTGTTCCACCGGGCGCGACCGCATCCGGTCAACCGGTCGTTCCGCCTGCTGCAGCCGCTGGCCGCCGCGTTCATCTCCTTCTCGCACGGCACGCAGGACGCGCAGAAGACCATGGGCGTCATCACGCTGGCCCTGCTCGCCAACGGCAACATCACCGAGTTCGAGGTGCCGCTGTGGGTGAAGTTCGCGGCGGCCGGCGCGATCGCGTTCGGTACCTACTCGGGCGGCTGGCGCATCATCCGCACGCTCGGCCGCCGGGTCATCAAGATGGACCCACCGCGCGGCTTCGCGACCGACATCACCGCCGCGACCGTCCTCTTCGGCGCGGCCCACGTCGGCGCGCCGGTCTCCACCACGCACGTCATCACGTCGACCATCATGGGCGTCGGCTCCACCCACCGCCTGTCGGCGGTCCGCTGGGGCATTGCGCGCTCGATCGTCGCGGCCTGGATCCTCACGCTCCCGGCGGCCGGCGCCGTGGCCGCCCTCATCTACTGGATCCTGCACCCGCTGTTCGGCTGAGCCGCGCGGTCAGGGCTCGAACTTGTAGCCGAGTCCGCGCACCGTGAGCAGGTGGCGCGGGCTGCCGGGATCGCGCTCCACCTTGGCGCGCAACCGCTTGACGTGGACGTCGAGCGTCTTGGTGTCACCGACGTAGTCGCTGCCCCAGACGCGGTCGATGAGCTGCCCGCGGGTGAGCACCCGTCCGGCGTTGCGCAGCAGCAGGTGGAGCAGCTCGAACTCCTTGAGCGGCAGCTGGACGGCATCGCCGTCGACCGTGACGACGTGCCGGTCGATGTCCATGCGCACGGGGCCGGCCTCGAGGGCGTCGGTCTCGGAGTCCTCGGGCTCGCCGCGGCGCCGGAGCACCGCATGGATCCGCGCTACCAGCTCGCGCGAGGAGAACGGCTTGGTGACGTAGTCGTCGGCACCGATCTCGAGCCCGACGACCTTGTCGACCTCGCTGTCCTTGGCGGTCAGCATGATGACCGGCACGTTGGACCGTGCGCGCAGCTGGCGGCAGACCTCGGTACCGGACACGCCGGGCAGCATGAGGTCGAGCAGCACCAGGTCGGCGCCGCCGCGGTCGTACTCGACGAGCGCGGCGGAGCCGGTCGTGGCCACCGCGATGTCGAAGCCTTCCTTGCGCAGCAGGAAGGAGAGCGCCTCGGAGAAGGACTCCTCGTCCTCGACCACGAGGATGCGGGTCATGCGTCAGGCCTCCTTGCCGGCCGGCTGGTCGACGGGGTCGAGGGCATCGACGGGGTCGACGGCGTGGGCGGGCTCGTCTGCCCTGTCGAGCCGGACGGTGAACGTCGACCCCTCGCCGAGCGAGCTCCATGCGCTGATCGTGCCGCCGTGGTTGGTGACGATGTGCTTGACGATGGACAGGCCGAGCCCCGTGCCGCCGGTGTCGCGCGACCGCGCCGGGTCGACGCGGTAGAACCGCTCGAACACGCGGTCGATGTCCTTGGCCGCGATGCCGATGCCTTGGTCGCTCACCCACAGCTGGACGGCGCCGCCGTCGGTGCGCACGCCGACCGTGACGCGCGTCGCCGGTGGGGAGTACGCCACCGCGTTGTCGATGAGGTTGTCCACGGCGGTCACGAGCAGATCGGCGTCACCGACCACCTCGGCGTCCTGCTGGTCGTACGCGATGGTGATGCCCTTGGCGGCCGCCGAGAGCCGGGCGCGGTCGATGGCCTCGTTGACCACTTGGCGCAGGGAGACCGGCTGCGGGTCGGGCAGCGGCTCGGCGCTCTGGAGCCGGGAGAGGGCGATGAGCTCCTGCACGAGCCGGCCGAGGCGCTGCGACTCGCGCTGCACGCGCTCGGCGAAGTGCCGTACGGTCGCCGGCTCGTCGGCGCCGTTCAGTATCGCCTCGGCGAGCAGCGAGATGGCACCGACCGGCGTCTTCAGCTCATGGCTGACGTTGCCGACGAAGTCGCGGCGCACGGCCTCCACCCGCCGCGCCTCGGTCAGGTCGTCGACCATGACCGCGACGTCGAGGCCGCCGGCGGCCACCACGCGGGCCCGGACGGCGAGCGGACGACGGCGCGGCGCGAGCGGAGCGAGGTCGACCTCCATCTCGCGCACCCGCCCGTCCCTGCGGGTGCTGCGGATGAGCTCGCGCAGCTCGCCGAGCGCCAACCGGTTGCCGTGGATCACTCCGAGCGACTGGGCGGCCCCGTTGGCGAACAGCACCTCGTCGTTGCCGTCGAGCACCACGGCGGCCGTCGGCAGCTCGTCAAGCACGGCGAGCGCCCGGAACGTTCCTGGGGGAGCCGGCGGGCTCGCTCCGCCCTCGGGCACCGCCCCGCGCGCCGCCTCGCGCCGGTGCAGCCAGTCCCACCCCTGCGGCGGCAGGAACGCGAGGGTGACGACGAGCAGCGCCCCGCCCAGCACCCCGAGGGCAGCGGCCACGGCGACGCTCACCGCCGCTCACCGCCCCCTGGGGATCACGTGGTCCACCATGCGATCGTAGGTCGGCCCGGCGGGTCAGGCGGTCGATATGCCACCCGCCACCTCGCGGGCGCGCCGCCCGGTGACGAGGTAGACGACGCGGCGCGCCACCGAGACCGCGTGGTCGCAGAAGCGCTCGTAGTACCGGCCGCACAGCGTCACGTCGATCGCCACCTCGGTCGGGTACGGGCGCTTCCCCTCGAGCAGCAGGAGGAACAACCGGCGCTGGTAGGCGTCGATGACGTCGTCGTCCTGCTCGAGCTCGAGCGCGGTGGACACGTCGCGGCTGGCGACGACGCTGCCGACCTTCTCCACGATCCGCTGGGCCGCCTGACCCATCTCGAGGATGATCGACCGCAGCTCCGGTGGGATCGCCGACGCCGGGTAGCGCCTCCTGGCGAGCTTGGCGACGTGCATCGCGTAGTCGCCCATCCGCTCCAGGTCGGCGACCATCCGCAGGCTCGTCACGATGAGCCGCAGGTCGCCGGCCACCGGCTGCTGGCGCGCCATCACGTCGTAGGCGAGCTGCTCCACCTCGGCGTACACCTCGTCGACCTGGTCGTCCCAGGTGATGACCCGCTCGGCCAGGTCGAGGTCGGCATCGAGCAGCGCCGTGGTGGCCCGGCCGATCATGCCGCCGACGAGCGTGCTCATCTGCACCAGCTTCTCGGTGATGCTCTCGAGGTCGTCGTGGTAGGCATCGCGCATTGGTCTCGTCCTTCGCGAAGGGCGGCAGGGATCAGCCGAACCGGCCGGTGATGTAGTCCTCGGTGCGCTTCTCGCCGGGATTGGTGAAGATGCGCGATGTGTCGTCGACCTCGACGAGGCGGCCCGGCTCGCCCGCCGCCTCGATGGTGAAGAACGCCGTCACGTCGCTCACCCGGGCCGCCTGCTGCATGTTGTGGGTGACGATGACGATCGTGTAGTGGTCCTTGAGCTCGAAGATCAGGTCCTCGATGGCCAGCGTCGAGATCGGGTCGAGGGCGCTGCACGGCTCGTCCATGAGGAGAACCTGCGGTTCCACCGCGATGGCCCGTGCGATGCAGAGCCGCTGCTGCTGGCCGCCCGAGAGGCTGAGGCCCGGCCGGCCGAGCCGGTCCTTGACCTCCTTCCACAGGTTGGCGCCGCGCAGCGAGCGCTCGACCGAGGCGTCCAGGTCGGCGCGCTTGCGCATCCCGGCGAGCCGGAGGCCGGATGCGACGTTGTCGTAGATGGACATCGTCGGGAACGGATTGGGCCGCTGGAAGACCATGCCGATGATCCGGCGCACGGCGACCGGGTCGACGGCGCTGTCGTAGATGTCCTCATCGTCCAGCAGGACGCGGCCGTCGATGCGGGCACCCGGAATGACCTCGTGCATCCGGTTCAGCGCCCGCAGGTACGTCGACTTGCCGCACCCGGAAGGCCCGATCAGCGCGGTGACCGTCTTGGGCTCGATCGTCAGGGAGACCGAGTCGACGGCCACCGTCGTGCCGTAGCTGCACGACAGGTTCTTGGTCTCGATGCGCTTGGCCACGAGCTACCTCCGGACGGCGAGCGCGTTGCGCCTGGTGATGAAGCGCGCTCCTGCGTACAGCACCATGACGATCACGATAAGGGTCAGAGCGCCGGCCCATGCGCGATCCACGGCCGGTTGGTACGCCTGTTGAGCCTGCTGGTAGATGAAGAGCGGCAGCCCGGCCTGCGCACCGTGGAGCGGATCGGTGTTGATGTAGTTGGCACCGAAGATGGTGAGCAGCAGCGGCGCCGTCTCGCCGGTGATGCGGGCGACGGCGAGCATCACGCCGGTAGTGAGCCCGGCCGATGCCGTGGGCAGCACCACGCTCAGGATCGTGCGCCACTTCGCGATGCCGAGCGCATAGCTGGCCTCGCGCAGCTCGGCCGGCACGAGGAGCAGCATCTCCTCGGCCGAGCGCACCACGACGGGGAGCATCAGGACCGCGAGCGCGAGCGCGCCACCGAGCCCGGAGAACCCGCGGTGCAGGAACAGCGTCCAGAACGCGTAGATGAACAGGCCCGCGACGATCGAGGGGATGCCGGTCATCACGTCGACGAAGAAGCGGATGGTCCTGGGGAGCCAGCCATGGCCGTACTCGGTCAGGTAGATCGCCGCGGCGAGGCCGAGCGGCACCGAGATGACCGACGCGAGCAGCACCTGCTCGAGCGTGCCGATGATGGCGTGGTACGCGCCGCCACCCACGTCGTTCGGGCCCACCTGAGCCATCGAGTGGGTCAGGAACGTGCTGCTGAGGTGCTTGGCCCCGCGCGCGATGACGAACGCGAGCACGAGCACGAGCGCCGTGGCGGCGGTGAGGAAGCACAGCCAGACGACGCCCGCGACGAGGCGGTCGGCGAGCCTCCTGCGGGCCGAGACGCCGGAGCGCAGCGAGATCGCCGCCGGCGCGAGAACGGCTTGCGAGCTGGTCGCCATCACGTCGCCCTCTCGATCTTGGCGGCGCGGTAGATGATCGCCCTGGCGATCAGGTTGACGAGCAGCGTGATGGCGAACAGCACCAGGCCGCTCGCGATGAGCGCCGGGCGCCCCACCGTGCCGGCCTCGCCGAACTGCGTCGCGATGTTGGCCGCGATCGTGCTGCCGCCCGGCTCGAGGACGTGCCAGTTGATGATGAACGACTGACCGAGCACCAGCGCCACCGCGATCGTCTCGCCGAGCGCGCGGCCGAGCCCCAGGATCGTCGCGCCCACGATGCCGGATCGGCTCGGCGGCAGGACGGCCATCCGCAGCATCTCCAGCTTGGTCGCGCCGAGGGCGAGCGCCGCCTCCTTGTGCGTCGGGTCGGCCTGCCGGATCACCTCGCGCATGATGGCCGCGATGATCGGCAGGATCATGATGGCCAGCACGACGCCGGCCACGAACATCGACTTGGTCGGGATGCCGGCGTACCGCGTCTTGAAGAGCGGGACGAAGCCCACGTTGCGGCCGAGCCAGCCCTGCACGCCCGCCATGTGGGGGACCAGCCAGTACAGGCCCCAGAGCCCGTACACGACCGATGGCACGGCGGCGAGCGTGTCGATCGCGTAACCGAGCCCCTGGGAGAGCCGCCGGGGCGCGTACTCCGTCACGAACACCGCGACGCCGAGGGCGATCGGCCACGCGATGACGAGCGCGATGATGGCGGACTCCACCGTGCCGAACGCGATGGCCGCGACCCCGTACGCCGGCCGCGCGGTCTCGGTGAGCCAGGTCTTCGTCGTCCAGAAGCTGGTGGTGTCGTGCGAGAAGGCCGGCAGCGCCCTGATGACGAGGAAGGTCGCGATCGCGGCCAGCAGGACGAGCACGAAGATGCCGGCGCCGGCCGCCAGCGCACGGAACGCGCGGTCGCCGCCCGGCGTGGAGCGGCCGGTGCGGCGGAGGAGGGTCGCGGCGTTGGTGCCGATGCTCACCGCGGTTCCTTTCGTCGACGGTGGGGCTGGAGGGACCGGATGGCGGTCATCACTTCACGGCGGAGACCGCTTGCTGCACCTTGCCGGCGACGTCCGGCGGCAGCGGCGAGAACCCGAGCCCGGGTGCAGCCTGCTGACCGGCCGTCACGGCGTAGGTCAGGAACTTCTTCAGCGTGTCCACCTTGGTGGCGCCGAAGCTCGACGGGTAGGCGCTGCACACGATCGCGTAGGTGTAGGACGAGATCGGGTAGGCGTCGGACTTGGTCGTCTTGAAGTTGGACTCGTAGACGAGGTTGTTGCCGGAGCCGGCGAACTTCGCGTCGGCCACGCCCGCGGTGACGCTCGCCGTGGTGAGCGCGACGTACGAGCCGCTGTTGCTCTTGATCTTGCCGAGCGGCAGCTGGTGCTGGGTGGCGAACGCCTGCTCGGTGTAGGTGATGCCGCCAGGCGTCTGCGCGACCGCGGCGCTCACGCCCTGGTTCTTCTCGGCGCCCTGACCGGTCGGCCAGTTGACCGTCTTGTCGCCGCCGAGCTTCCACTTCGATGAGGTGGCGGTGAGGAACGAGGTGAAGACGGCGGTGGTGCCGGACGAGTCCGAGCGGTAGACGACGGTGATCGGCGTGGACGGCAGGTTGGCGCCCGAGTTGTCGGCCTTGATCTGCGGGTCGTTCCAGGCCTTGATGGTGCCCTGGAAGATGCCGGCGAGGGTGTCGGGGGAGAACTGCAGGTCCGTCACGCCCGGCAGGTTCCAGGTGACGCCGACGCCGCCGGCGCTCACCGGGACGTGGATCGCCTTGCTGCCGCCGCAGCGCTTGTCGGCCGCCGCCTGCTCGTCGCTCTTCATCACGACGTCGGAGCCGGCGTAGTCGATGGTCCCCTGGCCGAACTGCTGGATGCCGGTGCCCGAGCCGACCGCCTGGTAGTTGATCTGGGCGCCCTTGCAGGTGCCGGGGAAGTCCTTGGCCCACTGCTGCTCCATCGGGTCCTGGAAGCTGGACCCGGCGCCGGAGAGCTTGGTGCAGCTGCTCGCGTTGGCGGCCTGGCTGGTGCTGACGCCCGACGCGCCCGTGCTGTTGTTGTCGGTGCCGCACGCGCTCGCTGCCAGGGCGCCGGCCAGGGCGATCGGCAGCAGGGCGTAGGTCCGCGTGACCTTCACGGTTCCTCCGTGGTGAGGGACGTCAGTGGTTACGCGCACGACGTTAGGGAGCGCAGGTGACCATGCCCGGATCGCGAGGTGAACGGCGGGTGAACTGCTCGGGTCGGGCGGAGCCTCAGCCCTTGCGGTAGCTCACGTCGACGTCCCAGCGGGTGAAGCCGAGCCGCTCGTACAGGCGGATGGCCGGCCCGTTGCTCTCATCGACGTAGAGCATCACCTGAGCGAGGCCACGGGCGCGCAGGTGGCGCAGCCCGATCAGGGTCAGCGCCTGGCCGAGGCCGAGGCCCTGCGCGCTCGGGTCGACCCCGACGACGTAGACCTCGCCGATCGGCTCGTGGCCGTGGCCGGCGGCGTCGGAGGCCGGGTCGCTGCCGTGCACCTTGGTCCAGTGGAAGCCGACGATCGCGGGGCCAGCAGGGCCAGCGGGGCCAGCGGGGCCGGCGGGGCCGGCACCGTCAGAACTGTCAGCCCGGTCGCGGATCGCCAGGAAGAAGCCGGCCGGGTCGAACCACGGCTCCCGCTCCCTGGTCAGGATGTCCTCGACGGTCCACTTGCCCTGCTCCGGGTGCTCGACGAACGACCTGTTGTTCACCGCGAGGAGCTCGGGCTCGTCCTGCCCGGGCACGAACGCGCGGATCGTCACGCCGTCGGGCAGCGCCGGTGCCGGCAGCGGTGCGAGCAGCGACCGGCGCATCTGCCACAGCACGCGGGCTCGCCGGAAGCCCATCCGCGCGGCGAGCGCGGCGGCGGCCGGGTGCTCGCCGTGGGCCCACAGCCGGAGCCGGCCGTCGGGCGCGAGATCGAGCAGCGCCTGCACGAGGCTGGTCCCGTTGCCGGCCCGCCTGGCTGCCGGTCGCACCGCCAGCTCGGCACTGGCCCCGGCCACCTCGTCGGTCGTGTCGAGGTGCGCGTACCCGACGAGCGCGCCGGTCTCGTCCTCGAGCAGCAGGTGGTGGGTCGGCTCGTCGCCGCCGTAGCGCAGGTGGAGCAGGACGTGCTCGGACAGCGGCGGCACGCCGTCGGCCTCGGTGACCTCGTCGACGAGCGCCATGACGTCGCGCACCTGGACCGGATCCAGCCGGCCCTGCCGCTCGATCATGGTCGCGCTCGCCATGCCGCCGACTGTAGCCGCGGTGGTGCCCCGGTCAGGGCTGGTGGGTCGCGCGCCCGCGCAGCAACTGGTTGCGGGCGGCCCGGTCGACGAGGACGGGCACGTACTGGGTGACGCGGGCCCCGGCGAGCTGCGCCGCCGCCCCGTGCACCACCGCCAGCACCTCGTCGGCCGCCGCGGAGCCGGTCAGCTCCGCGACGAGGCGCCGGGCCACGTGGTCGAGCTGCTGATCGAGGCTTCGGGTGGTGCCTGCCACGGCGTCGTCCCCTCCGTCGCGCGTCAGCCCTCAGCGTGCGATCAACCCGGGTGCGGCCACAATGTCGCGTCGGCGAGTCGACGCCTGCCGTTCACCTCGTGCTCACCTTGACGGGCGTCACGCCGCGCCGTCGACGCGGGCCGGCAGCGCGGTCACCGGCGAGTCGAACCGCTCGACGGCGACGATCTCGGGCTTCTCGCCGCCGTCGGTGAAGTGCAGCACGTACATCTCGCCCTTGCGGAGGAGCTCGCCGCACCTCGCGCCGGGGAAGGCGTCGGCGAGGCCGTCGAGGAGCGTCGGGAGCGCCTTGCGCTGGGTGCAGAGCACGGTCGGTACGTGGGCCATGACCGTCTCGACGCAGCGGGCCACGGCTGCCTCCGGATGGGTGGCCGCGCCGACCTCGGAGAGCAGCGGCTCGCTCTGGACGGTCGCGTGCGTCCGGGCCGCGTACGGCGCCAGCGTGGTGAGGCACCGCACGACATCGGCCGACACGAGATGCCGGGGGTGGAAGGCAGTCAGCACGGCGGCGATGGCCTCAGCCTGCACCTGCCCCAGCTCGTCCAGCGGACGCTCGTCGTCCTCGCCCTGCCATTGGCTGCGCTCGCCTGCGCTCGCGTGGCGCAGGACGATCAGCGGCCAGGTGGGGCGGGCATCGGCGGCGAACCGCTCGAGAACGGGCTGATCGCGCTCGGGCAGCACGACCCGCCTGGCGATGTCGACATCGAGCCACTGCAGCGAATCCACCTCGTCGTTGGGCTCGAAGCCGTCGGTCGCCTCGCACATGGCCCAGTAGCGAACGCGCTTGGGGTCGCCGTCCTTGAGGTAGCGGATCTCGCCGAGTGGCCGGCCGACGAGCGCCGTGGACCCGGTCTCCTCCTCGACCTCACGGAGGGCACCGAGCAGCGGATGCTCGCCGGCCTTCAGCTTGCCCTTGGGCACCGACCAGTCGTCGTACTTGGGCCGGTGCACCAGTGCGACCTCGATGCCCGTGGCTGTCGGTCGCCAGAGGACCCCTCCGGCGGCCTCGATCAGGGAGTCGGGCATCAGCGCAGCCAGGCGCGGTTCTCGGCCTTGGCCACCCGCGGCCAAAGCTCTGCGAAGCGGGCCTTGGCCCCGGTGGCAGCCTCCTGCTCGGCGGCGTGCAGGAGGCCGAGGGAGAACCCGACCTCGCGGCCGCGCCGGCTCACGGCGATCCGGCGCAGCTCGGCAGCCGCCACCACCGCGTCCTGGTGCTCGCCCAACAGCTCCTGCACCTCCTCGGCCAACCGGGCCATGCGCGAAGCGGGCTTGCCGCAGACGGGCACCACTAGCTCGCACGCGTAGCGCAACCGCTTCGCCGCTATTCGTGCCCGATGGTATGCCTCGTTCGCATCGGTGCGACGCACCGGCTCGACCGATTCCTCCAGGCGTCGCCACTCCCGCCTGACGAGCTTCGGGGCGACCTTCGCCGCCGCGCCGTCAGCGGCATCGAGCAGCGGCGGCTCGGTCGCGACCTGGACGAGGTCGTCGAGCAGGGCGAGATAGCGCTCGGAGTCCAGGGTCGTGGCCGCCCGCACCTGGCCCACGGAGAGGCCACCGCCGATCTCGGACTGAAGCAGGGCGACCACGGGTCCGATGAGCAGCTCCGGCGGGAGCGCATGCGCCCGGTCGACCAGCCGGGCCAGCATGACCTCCGCGTCCCGTGCCTCGCTCATCTCGCCGGCGAGCCAGCGCAGCTCGGTGCGCAGCTCCTCCACCGAGTCGGGCGCGAGCAGCGGACGGGCGACGTGCAGCGCGGCGCGCAGCCGCCGGCTGGCGACGCGCACCTGGTGCACGGCGTCCGGCGCGTCGAGCCGTAGCAGCGGGTCATGCCTGAGCAGCTGGTGGACCTGCCTGCGCAGGTAGCTCGCCACCAGGTCGCGGGCGGTCGCCGACTCGCTGACGGGACCCGGCAGCGGCGGGTCGGGCGGGGCGGTCGCGCTCGATCCCAGGGCGCGGACCGCCTTGGGCGCGAACGAGCCCCCGACGGCCCCCGCCGACTGCAGCCGGTCGGCGACCGCATCGAGGATCTCGTCCCCGCCGGTCCGGTCCTCGACCTCGATCTCGCGGAACCGGGCCGTCACGTGCTCGCCGTTGCGGACGGCCACCAGATCGTCGACCACCTCGGCGAGCGCCTGGCCCGCCGGGTCGTGCAACGTCCGTATCGTCCTGGTCGTCTCGAGCACGGCGGCCGGATGGAGGTCGGTGAACCGTACCCACGCCCTGACCAGGTCGCGGAAGCGGCCCGGAACGTCGGTCTGGTCCTCGGTGAGCGGTTGGCTCAGCTCCTCTCGCACGCCGACGCGCCCCTCGACGGGCAGCTTGAGGTGCCAGCCCTCGTCCTTGCCACCGGTGCGGCGGCGCAGGGTGACGCCCGCTCTCGCCAGTCGCAGGTCCGGCGTGTCGAAGTACGTCGCCAGCAGCGTGACCGTGCCGCCGTCCTCGATCCGCTCGACCACCCCGCCGGTGAGGTCCGGCACCTCGAACCCGGCGTGGACCTTGAACTTGCGCTCTACTTCCCTCACGGCTGCTCCGTCCGCTCCATGGTGGCTGCCACGGAGCGGCGGATCAGCTCCTCCTGGTAGTCCACGAGATCGCCGTCGGTCCGCCACGCCCAGCTGCCGTCAGGTTGCAGCTCCCACAGTCGCACGTGGCCGGAGAGCGCGAGGTCGAGCACCGAGGTCAGTCGCGCCTGGCTCTCCGGATCCGTCACGTTCAGCATCGCTTCGACCCGCCGGTCCAGATTGCGGTGCATGACGTCGGCACTGCCCATCCACGTCTCCGGCGCGCCACCGTTGGCGAACCGGTAGATCCGCGAGTGCTCGAGGAACCGCCCGAGGATGCTGACGACGCGCACGGTGTCGGACAGTCCCGGCACGCCTGGGCGCAGGGCGCACATGCTGCGGACCGCCAGGTCGACCGGCACGCCCGCCCGCGAGGCGTGGTAGAGCGCGTCGATGACGTCCTCGTCCACGAGCGCGTTGACCTTCCACCGGATGCCGGCCGGGCGACCGGCCGCATGGTGCGCGACCTCCCGCTCGACCCGCTCGATCAGGCCGGCCCGCAGATCATCGGGCGCGACGAGCAGCCGCCGGTACTGCGGGTGCACCGTGTAGCCGGAGAGGTGGTTGAACAGGTGCGAGAGATCCTCGCCCACGGCGTGGTCGGCCGTCATGATGCCGACGTCCTCGTAGATCCTGGCCGTCTTGGGGTGGTAGTTGCCGGTGCCGACGTGGGCGTAGCGGCGCAGCGAGCCGTCGTCCTCGCGGCGGACGACGAGGCACAGCTTGCAGTGCGTCTTGAGACCGACGAGGCCGTACACGACGTGACAGCCCGCTTCCTCCAGGGCGCGTGCCCAGCGGATGTTGGCCTGCTCGTCGAAGCGCGCCTTCAGCTCGACCAGGACGAGCACCTGCTTGCCCGCCTGTGCCGCGTCGATCAGCGCGTCGACGATGGGCGACTCGCCGCTCGTCCGGTAGAGCGTCTGCTTGATGGCCAGTACGGCGGGGTCGGCCGCCGCCTCCTCGAGGAAGGCCTGCACGGTCGTCGCGAAGGAGTCGTACGGGTGGTGGACGAGGACGTCGCTCTGGCGCAGCGCAGGGAAGATCCGCGGCTCGGTGGTGTCGGCCCCCAGGAACGCGGGAGGGGTGACGGGCAGGTGGGTGGGCTGCTTCAGATCGGGCCGGTCGATGTGGGCGATCGACCAGAGCCCGGTGAGGTCCAGCGGGGCCGGCAATCGGAAGACCTCCCCCTCGCTGACCCGGAGCTCCCTGCAGAGCAGGGCCAGCACGCGGTCGGACACCGAGTCCTCGACCTCGAGCCGGACGGGCGGGCCGAACCGGCGGCGGATCAGCTCCCGCTCGAGCGCCTTGAGCAGGTCATCGACCTCCTCGTCCTCGACCTCGACGTCCTCGTTGCGGGTCACCCGGAACACGTGCGTCTCGACGATCTCCATCCCGGCGAACAGGTCGGGCAGGTGCGCGGCGATGACGTCCTCGAGCGGGACGAAGCGGCCGCCGTCCAGCGGCACGAAGCGCGGCAGCAGCGGCGGCACCTTCACGCGCGCGAACCGCTCCGTCTCGCTGTCGGGATCTCGCACCACCACGGCGAGATTCAGCGAGAGGCCGGAGATGTAGGGGAAGGGGTGCACGGGATCGACGGCGAGCGGCGTCAGCACGGGGAAGATCTCGTCCCTGAACATCGCCCTGAGCAGTTCCTGCTCGCTCTCGCCCAGCTGCGACCAGCGCACGATGTCGATTCCCTCGGCCCGCAGCGCGGGGAGGACGTCCGTGCAGAAGGACTGGGCATGCTCGCGGGCGAGCTCAAGTGCGCGGGTCATCACCAGCGTCAGCTGCTCGCGCGTCGTCAAGCCACTGGCCGTCTGCGTGGCGATGCCCGTCTCGATGCGGCGCTGCAGTCCCGCGATGCGCACCATGAGGAACTCGTCGAGATTGGTTGCGAAGATCGCCAGGAAGCGGGCCCGTTCGAGCAGCGGAAGGTCGGGCGATTGCGCGAGCAGCAGGACGCGGCGGTTGAACTCGACCCAGCTCAGCTCCCGATCGAGGAAGCGATCGCTCGGCAGGTCGAGCGACGGGTCCGGCGCTGCTACGTCCGCGGCCCGCTCAGCTTCGTCGTGCGGAGATTCCGCGATCTCGGTCGTGTCCACGAGGATACTGTCGGACGCCTAGGTGAACGGTGGGTGTATTTCTCATGACCCGGCAATGACGCCTGCGTCAGAGATCGTCCGCGTTCACCCAATGGCTACAGGGGTTTGCGCAACGTCACCATGACCGGCGCCGACGCCGGTGAACGTACGGTCCAGCGCTCGCAACGCGGCGAGCAGGTCGTCGATGATGGCATCGGTCAGCCGCTGCCTCGCTCGCTACCTGCTCGGTGCCCTGGCCGGATCGTCGCGCAGCACGGCGGGCTCGCCCACGAACTTGTAGCCGACGTTGCGCACCGTACCGATCATCGCTTCGTGCTCGGGGCCGAGCTTGGCCCGGAGGCGGCGGACGTGCACGTCGACCGTGCGGGTGCCGCCGTAGTAGTCGTAGCCCCATACCTCCTGGAGCAGCTGGGCCCGGCTGAACACCCGCCCGGGGTGCTGGGCGAGGAACTTCAGCAGCTCGAACTCCTTGAACGTGAGGTCGAGCGAGGCGCCTCGCAGCCGGGCGGTGTAGGCGTGCTCGTCGATCTCCAGCTCGCCGGCGCGCACCAGCGCCCGATCGGCGGCCGCGCCGTCCGGCTCCTCGGCGCGGCGGCGGCCGACGGCGAGGCGCAGCCGGGCGTCGACCTCGGCCGGGCCGGCCGTCGCGAGCAGGACGTCGTCGATGCCCCAGTCGGCCGAGACGGCGACCAGTCCGCCCTCGGTGACGACCGCGAGCAGCGGCACGGTGAGCCCGGTGGTGCGCAGGACGCTGCACAGTGCCCGCGCGGCGACCAGCTCGCGGCGGGCGTCGACCAGCACGGCGTCGTACGGGGACCCAGCCGCGTCGATCGCGAGCAGCGAGGCAGGGTCGGTCGAGGCCACCCGGACCGAGTGCGGGAGCAGCGCGAGCGCCGGGAGCACCTCGGAGGAGGGCGACAGGGTGCCGGTCAGCAGCAGCAGGCTGGCCATCGCACTCCTCCCGGGGAGCCGTCGCGTGGAGAGAACGACGCCGCTGTCGTCCGGGACCTTCGCCAAGGGCAAGATACCCCACGTGCCGAGACCGTCCCGCCGCGCAGCCGGAGCCCAGCTCTGGCTCCTGACCATCGACGGCGAGCGGATCAATGCCCGCCACCAGCTGGCCGCCGACGGTTCGCGGGGCGTGGCGATCGTCGTCGTCCACGGCTTCAACGGCGGGCTCGCCAAGCCGGCCGTCCGGGCGGTGGCGAGCGGGCTGGGGCGCCACGCCGGCGTGCTGCTGCTCGACCTGCGCGGGCACGGCCGCTCCAGCGGGCGCTCGACGCTCGGCGACCGGGAGATCCACGACGTCGAGGCCGCCGTGGCGGCGGCCCGCCGGCTCGGCTACCGGCAGGTCGTGACGTGCGGCTGGTCGATGGGCGCCTCCGTCGTCCTCCGGCACGCGGCGCTGGCCGGCGGCGTCGACGCGGTCGTCGCCGTGAGCGGCCCGTCGGCCTGGTACGTCACCGACACCAGGCCGATGCGCCGGGTGATGTGGCTGGTGCGGACCACGGCCGGGCGCGCGGTCTGCCGTGGCCTGTACGGCCTGCGGCTCGGGCCGGTCTGGACGGAGCCACCGGAGTCGCCGCTCGAGGTGGTCGGCCGGGTGGCGCCCACCCCGCTGCTGATCGTGCACGGCGACCGCGACCACTACTTCGGCGTCGAGCACGCGCGGGCGCTCGCGGCGGCGGCCGGCGAGCCGACCGAGCTGTGGATCGTCCGCGGCATGGGGCACGCCGAGGCGGGCGCCTCGCCCGAGCTGCTCGACCGCATCGGCGGCCACGTGCGCACCGTGCTGTCCCGCTCGGACGAGCCGGATCTGCGCGCCGGGGAGAGGACGACCGGCTGATGGCGCTCGTGCGGTACTGGGCAGCTGCCCGCGAGGCCGCCGGGGTGGCGGAGGAGCGGCTCGCGGCCGACACCCTCGCCGAGGCGCTGTCCGCTGCCGAAGCGGCGCACGGCGAGCGGTTCGCGCGGCTAGCGGCGGTCTGCTCCTACCTCGTGGACGGCGAGCCGGCCGGTCGCCGCGAGCCGGCGGAGGTGACCTTGCGCGAGGACTCGGTGGTGGAGGTGCTGCCGCCCTTCGCGGGCGGCTGAGCCGCCTGGCTCGCGCTTCCCTACGCGTTCGCCGGACAACGACGGATGATCGGGGCACTCTGGACAGCGGAGTGCGCGATCGAGTCATCAGGGCGTCACTCCTGCGTACCGCACGAATGCGTCCTGCCGGGTCAAGGATGCAGATGAGGCCCGTCCAGCAGCTGACGGAGGTGAGTTGATGCCGGAGCTCGGCGCGGGCCTCACGCCCGAGCTGGTCCTCGACGCCGCCAGCGAGGGCATCTGCGTCCTGGATCGCGAGGGGCGCGTGATCTTCGCCAATCCGGCGGCCGCCTCGCTGCTCGGCCGGCCGGTGGAGCGGCTCATCGGCAAGCAGCTGCACGCGGTCTGCCACCACCACCACGCCGACGGCTCGGAGTTCCGGTACGAGGACTGCCCCGTCCGCCAGGTCCTTGCCGACGGCCGGCCGCGGGCGGTGACCGGCGACGTCGTGTGGCGATCGCCCGGCACCATGCTGACCGTCGACTCGCGGATCACCCCTGTGGTGAGCAGCGGAGCGGTGACCGGCGCGGTCGTCGCCTTCACCGATGCCCTCCCGCTGCGCGCCGGGGCCGGCACCGGGCAGGCGATCGACGTGGGCGTCGTCGGCACCGCCGTGATCGCGCTCGACGGCCGCTACCTGCAGGTCAGCCCGCGCGCTTGCGCGCTGCTCGCGAGGGGCGAGGACGAGCTGCGGGCCTGCCGGGTGCAGGACATCGCGCATCCCGGCGACATCGAGGCCGTGACGGCCGCGATGCAGGCGCTCCGCGCCGGTGACATCCCGGCCTACACCGGCGAGGGGCGCTGCGTGCGACCAGACGGCGAGGTCGTGCACGCGATGCTGCACGTGAGCCTCGTCCGCTCGGCGAGCGGCGAGCCGGCGTACTTCTTCGCCCAGCTGGTCGACGTCACCGAGGATCGGCGCGCCGACGAGGCGCTGCGCAGGGACGCCCAGCGCACGGCGCGGGTGGTCGAGCTCTGCGACCTGCTCGCCGAGGGCACCACCGAGGAGCGCGAGCTGCTCCAGCAGGTGGCCCGCATGGTCGCCCGCATCGTGGGCGACGTCGCGACCCTCTGGGTGGTCGACGACGGCGAGCTGCGGGCCGCCAGCACCTGGCACCCCGACCCGGCCGCCGTCGCGATGCTCTGGGAGCTGTATGCCCCCGACGGCGACACCGGCCAGCTGGCGCAGGCGGTCGTCGACAGCGGCGAGCCCGTCTTCATCCGCGAGCTCGACCCGGAGCGCCTCGGCGCCCGCTGGCGGAGGGCCTACGGGGAGTACCTCGCGAGCTTCGGGCTGCGCAGCCTCATCCTCGTGCCGCTGCGGGTGCGCGGGCGGACCGTCGGCGTGCTCGCCACGGCCCGCGACGGCACCGGCGAGCCCTACGGCGACGACGAGCTGGCCCTCGTCAAGGACGTCGGCCAGCGAGTCGCGCTCGCGCTCGACAACGCCCGGCTGCTCAGCATCGCGCGCGACGCCCGGCGGGCCGCGGAGGAGAGCGAGCAGCGCCATCGCGCCCTCGTGCAGCAGTCAGCCGACATCATCATGATCCTCGATGACCGCTTGCGCATCCGCTACGCGACGCCCTCGACGCTCGCCGTCCTCGGCCTCGGACCGGAGCGGCTGGGCGAGTCGCTCTTCGACCACGTGCACCACGACGACCTGCCGTCGGTGCGGGTCGCCTTCGACCGGATCCTCGGCGGTCAGCGGTCGGTCGACGTGGAGTTCCGCGTGCGGCACGCGGACGGTGGCTGGCGCTACGTCGAGGGCAGCGGCACCGACCTGGTCGCCGATCCGGCGGTCGGTGGCATCGTCGTCAACCTGCGCGACATCACCGAGCGGCGCCGGGTCGCCGAGCAGCAGGCTGCGGTGGCGGCGCTCGGCCAGTGGGCCCTGTCGGGCACGGCCCTGTCCGACCTGCTCGACGCGGCCGCCGCGATCGTGGCGCGCACCCTCGAGCTGCCGCTCTGCGGCGTGCTCGCGCTGCTGCCCGGCGCGGAGGAGCTATTGCTGGTGGCCGGCGAGGGCTGGGCGCAGGGCCTCGTCGGGTCGGCCGTCGTCCCGACCGGCGTGAGCGGGCAGGCCGAGTACGAGATGACGTGGAGCCGGCCGGTCACTGTCGGGTCGCTCGACGGGAGCGCCCGCTTCCTCGGCGCGTCGCTGCTGCTCCAGCACCGCGCACACTCGGGGATCAGCGTCGCGGTCGAGGGCCAGGCCAGCCCGTACGGCGTCATGCTCGCCTTCGACTCGGTGCCGCGCCGGTTCAGCCAGGCCGACATCAACTTCCTGGAGGCCGTGGCCCACGTGGTCGCCGCTGTCGTTGAGCGGCGCAGGGCCGAGGACGAGGTGCGCCACCAGGCGCTGCACGACGGCCTGACCGGGCTGCCCAACCGCACGCTGCTCGCCGACCGGCTCGAGCAGGCGCTCGCCGCGGCCAACCGCGACGGCAGCCATGTCGGCCTGCTGCTGCTCGACCTCGACGGGTTCAAGGACGTCAACGACTCGCTCGGGCACCACGCCGGCGACCAGCTGCTGCGGCAGGTCGCCGAGCGGCTGTGTGGCGGCCTGCGCGCGTCGGACACCGTGGCCCGGCTCGGTGGCGACGAGTTCGCGGTGTGCCTGCCGGACCTGCACTCGGCGGCCGAGGCCAGCGCGATCGCCGTCAAGCTGCTCGACACCCTGAAGGCGCAGTTCGAGCTGGCCGAGATGGAGGTCGCGCTGTCGGCGTCGATCGGGGTGGCCTTCTCCGGCGAGCACGGCCAGGAGCCGAGCGTGCTGCTCCAGCGCGCGGACATCGCGATGTATCGCGCGAAGCGGGCGCGCTGCGGCTGCGCCCTGTACGACACGGACACCGACGAGGCGCACCGGCACCGGCTCGCGGTGCTCTCCGAGCTGCGCGACGCCGCCTCGCTCGGCGAGCTGGAGCTGCACTACCAGCCGCTCGTCGACCTGCGCACCCGCAAGGTCGAGCACGTCGAGGCGCTGGTGCGCTGGGTCCACCCCGCGCGCGGCATGATCGCGCCAGGCGACTTCATCCCGCTGGCCGAGCAGAGCGGGCTCATCCACGCGCTGACCAACTGGGTGCTGCAGACGGCGGTCGACCAGATGGCCAAGTGGGCGAGCGACGGCCTCGACCTGCGCATCGCGGTCAACCTCTCTGCCGCCGTCCTGCAGGACGAGAGCCTGCCCTCGGCGATCGCCACCGCGCTGACCGATGCGGAGCTGACCTTCGACCATCTCGTCGTCGAGATCACCGAGTCGGTGATCGCGGAGGAGGGCGTCCGGGAGGCGCTGCAGCGCCTCGCCGAGGCCGGCATCACCTGCGCGGTGGACGACTTCGGCACGGGCTACTCCTCGCTCGCGTGGCTCAAGCACCTCCCGGTGCACCAGCTGAAGATCGACCGGGCGTTCGTCACCGACATGGCGCACGACCCCCGCGACCGGGCGATCGTGCACTCGGTGATCCAGCTCGCTCACTCGCTCGGCCTCCAGGTCGTCGCCGAGGGCATCGAGAGCGAGCCGGTGGCCGCGCTGCTGACCGAGCTCGGCGCCGACCTGGCCCAGGGCTACCTGTTCTGCCGGCCGTTGCCCGGCGACCAGCTCGAGCGCTGGCTCGCCGGCGCGTAGCCGCGGGTGCCGTCTGGCACGATCGTCGGGTGACTGCCGCCCCCCACCCGCCTGCCATCGGCGCAGCTGCCGCTGCCGCCGTCCTGCTCGGTCTGGCGGCCGCCGGCCAGCCGGCGCTCCTCGTCGGGTGCGTCGCGGCCCAGCTCGTCCTCGTCGTGGCGCTCGTGCGGCTGCTGGGCATGCCCGCGCCCGCCGGAGCGATGGCGATCGCGGGAGCGGCCGCTGTCGCCGCCGACGTCCTCGTCGCCGTCGGCGACCGCTCGGCGGACGGGCGCGTGAGCCGGGTGGCTCCGATCGCGACGGTGATCGCCGTCGCCTTCCTCGCCGCGCTGCTCCACCAGCTGCTCAGGACCGAGCGGACGCGCGTCACCGATGCGCTCGCCGCCACGGTCGGGGCCACGGCGCTCGGCGTCGTCGCCGCCGGGTACGTCGCGCTGCGGACCGAGCCCGGCGGCCGCGAGGTGGTGGTCGCGGCCCTGCTCGGCGTGGTCGCCGCGCTGGCCGCGTCGGCGCTCGCTGACGCCCTCGACCGCGGCCGGGTCGCCCGGCGCTGGTCGCCCGGCGCGGGCAGGGGCCTGGCCGGCGTCGCCGCCGGGCTGCTGGCGGCGGCCGC
>JBJMHZ010000041.1:0-33450 GCA_045807125.1 Frankiaceae bacterium | reverse complement strand
GGAAGCGGCTACGAGGATCAGGTGCGCGACCTCGCGCTCCGCGGCACCGCGATCGGGGAGACCCTGCGCCTGCTGACGGCCTGGGACGTGCGCGCCGCCTGCGACGTCCTGCGGCCGGTGTTCGACCGCACCGGCCGGCGCGACGGCCGCGTGTCGATCGAGGTCGACCCCCGCATGGCCCGGGACGGGGACCGCACGGCCGCGGAAGCGCGGGGCCTGTGGTGGCTGGTGGACCGCCCGAACCTCCTCATCAAGATACCGGCGACCCTGGCCGGGCTGCCGGCGATCACCGCGTCGGTCGCCGACGGCATCAGCGTCAACGTCACCCTGATCTTCTCGGTGGGCCGGTACGAGGCGGTGCTGGACGCCTACATGGCCGGCCTCGAGCGGCGGGCCGCGAAGGGTGACGGCCTCGACGGCATCGAGAGCGTGGCGTCCTTCTTCGTCAGCCGGGTGGACACCGAGGTCGACCGCCGGCTGGCCGGCATCGCCGGCCGGTCCGGCCGCCCGGCCGCTCAGCCGGCCGCGCGGACCGGCGTCGCGCGGCCGCCTGGCCCGCCCGGTCTCGCCGAGGTCCTCGATCTGCTCGGCGGCCAGCCCCTCCCTGGTGCGGCGGGCTCGCGGCAGCACGCCGCTGGCCCCGGCCGGGATGTCGAGCGCCTCGTAGAGGTGCTGCGAGGTGGAGTAGGTCTCCGGCGGGTGGGGGTAGGGCAGCTTCAGCGCCTCGTTGATCTGCGTCCAGCGGTGCAGCTCGTCCCAGTCGACCAGCGTGACCGCGACGCCGGACCCGCCGGCCCGGCCGGTGCGGCCGATCCGGTGCAGGTAGACCTTCTCGTCCTCGGGGCACTGGTAGTTGACGACGTGCGTCACGCCGGTCACGTCGATGCCGCGCGCGGCGACGTCGGTGGCGACCAGCACGTCGATCTTGCCGCTGCGGAACGCCCGCAGCGCCTGCTCGCGCTGGCCCTGGCCGAGGTCGCCGTGCACGGCAGCGGCGGCGAACCCGCGCGTGCCGAGATCCTCGGCCACCTTGTCGGCCAGCCGCTTGGTGCGGCAGAAGACGATCGTGAGGCCGCGGCCCTCGGCCTGCAGGATGCGGGCGAGCGTCTCCGGCTTGTCCAGGGGATGGGCCCGGAAGACGTGCTGCATGGTGGTCGGGACGGTGTGGCCCTCGTCCGGCTCCTCGGCGCGCACGTGCGTCGGGCGGCTCATGTACTGCCGGGCCAGCGCGACGACCGGCCCCGGCATGGTGGCCGAGAACAGCATGGTCTGCCGGGTCCGCGGCACCTGCGCGACGATCTTCTCGACGTCGGGCAGGAAGCCGAGGTCGAGCATCTCGTCGGCCTCGTCGAGGACGAGGATGCGCACCGCCGACAGGTCGAGGTGGCGCTGGCGGGCCAGGTCGAGCAGCCGGCCCGGGGTGCCGACCACGACGTCGACGCCCTTCGTGAGCGCGTCGATCTGCGGCTCGTAGGACCGGCCGCCGTACACGGTGAGGACGCGCACCGCGCTGATCTTGCCGGCGCTCTCGATGTCGCCCGCGACCTGGATGGCCAGCTCGCGGGTCGGCACCACGACGAGCGCCTGCGGCCGGCCGCGCTCGTCGGCGCTGGGCGAGACCCGCTCGAGGATCGGGATGGCGAACGCCAGGGTCTTGCCGGTGCCCGTGCGCGCCTGGCCGATGATGTCGCCGCCCCCGACGGTGAGCGGCAGCGTGAGTTGCTGAATGGGGAAGGGCTCGGTGATGCCGAGGGCTTCCAGCGCCTCGGCGGTCTCAGCCTTGATGCCGAGCTCTCTGAACGTCGTCAGGACGGATCGCCTCTCGCCGTGAGCGGGTGGGCCGGACCGGGAGGGCTCCTCGTCCGCGCCTGGCGCCCTCGGGGCGCCGGCGGCGGGGGAGCGCGACGTGGTGGCCGCACCGCTGCGGTCGTTGCCGGGCAGCCCGAATGGGCCGCCTTGCAGATCAGTCTACCGGGCGACCGGTACGGTCATGGCGAAAGGAGCGCCGGTGCCTGATATCACGCCAGAGGGGGCGCCGTCCGGCGAGCCCACACGGCAGGCCGTCGTCGACCTGCTCGGCGTGCTGGCGTACGCGGAGCTGATCGCCTTCGAGCGGCTGGCCGACGACGCCCGGCTGGCCCCCACGCTCGCCGACAAGGCCGCGCTGGCCGCGATGGCGGTGGCCGAGTTCGGCCACTACCAGCGGCTGGAGATGCACCTGCGGCGCATCGGCGCCGACCCGGCGGAGGCGATGCGCCCGTTCGTCGAGCCGCTCGACGCGTTCCACGACTCCACCGCGCCGAGCGACTGGCTGGAGAGCTTGGTGAAGGCGTACGTCGGCGACAACATCGCGGCCGACTTCTACCGGGAGGTGGCCCGCTACGTCGACGCGCCCACCCGCGAGCTGGTGCTCGACGTCCTGCGCGACACCGGCCACGCGTCGTTCGCCATCGACCGGGTGCGGGCGGCCATCGAGGCCGACCCCGCGGTCGCCGGCCGGCTGGCCCTGTGGGCGCGCCGGCTCGTCGGCGAGGCGATGGCCCAGGCGCAGCGGGTGGCGGTCGACCGCGAGGCGCTTACCGACCTCATCGTCGGCGGGGCCAGCGGCAGCGGCGGGCTCGCCGAGCTGGGCCGCACCCTTGCCCGGCTCACCGACGCTCACGCGCAGCGGATGGCGGCGCTCGGCCTGTCGTCCTGAGCGCCGCCGCCGCACCGCCCTGCCCCGAGCGGGCGGAAGGGCCGCCCCGTGCGGGGACGGCCCTTCCGGTGGGGGAGTCGGGGTCACATGACGCGGTGATGGGTGCGGGCGCGGGCGCTGATCAGCCAGACCAGCAGGGCGGCGATGGCCACCTCGACGATGAAGGTGAGGATCACGCCGAGGCCGAGCGCGCCGCCGATGAGGCCGCCGGCGATCGCGCCGACGACGCCGAGCAGGATCGTCAGGCCGATGCCCATGGGGTTGCGGCCGGGGATGACCAGCCGGCCGAGCGCGCCGATGATCGCGCCCACGATGATCGCCCACAGCACGAAGGCGATGATGCTCACAGGTCCTCCTGCGTCTCGATGTCGGGCTGGGTGCCGGCTCTGGGTCCGGCCCGGTGCCGCCCGGGTGCCGGCTCGTGCCTGCGTCCCGATCGTTCCCGCGGCGCCACCCGGGCACCCTCGCCCCGCAGTGAGGCTCTTCACGTTTGGGCGCGGCCCGGCCATCGCGGGCCGCCCGCTCTCCTCGCCGTCGCGGGACGGCCGCCGGGCCGGCTACATCGTGCCGAAGCCCACCCGCCGCTCGAGCTGCTCGCCGATCTCGACGTAGGCCACCTTGTCGGCCGGCACGTGCACCCGCCGCCCGCGGTCGTCCTCCACGACGAACAGCCCACCGGTCCGCAGCGCCTCGGCGAGCGCCGACTCGATCTCCTCCTGGCTGCTGTTGGTCTCGACGACGATCTCCCGCGGCGCGAACTGAACGCCGATCTTGACCTCCACGCGGCCTCCTCGACCCCGGACGGGACTGATCGCTTTCGAGGCTAGTCGACGCGCCGGCCCGTGCGGCCGGGCGGCCACTATGCCGGTGGCGAAACGACCGCTCAGGCCGGCTGGTCGCCGGCCCGCGGGAAGCCGGAGATGCCGCGCCAGAGCAGCGCCATGAGCAGCCGCACGGCCTCGTCCTTCGGGACGCTGCCGCCCTGCTGGAGCCACCAGCGGGCGCTCATCTCGGCGGTGCCGATCATGCCGACCGACAGCAGGCGGGCCGCGTCCGGGGCGACCTCGGTGTCCTGCGCGATGGTCTCGGCGACCGCGTCGACGCACGCGGCGGCCATCCGCTCGACCCGCTGCGCGACGCTCGGCTCGTTGCGCAGGTCGGACTCGAACACGAGGCGGAACGCCCCGGCCGACTCGCCCTCGTCGGCGGTGACGAAGTCGAAGTAGGCCTGGATGCAGCGCTCGACCCGCTCCCGGTTGTCCGGGGTCTCGGCGAGCGAGCGCCGGACCCGGGCGACGAGGTCGTCCGCGTGCTGGTCGAGCAGCGCCAGGTAGAGGTCGAGCTTGCCGGGGAAGTGCTGGTAGAGCACCGGCTTGGAGACGCCGGCCCGCTCCGCGATGTCGTCCATCGCGGCCGCGTGGTAGCCCTGCGCCACGAAGACCTGCTGGGCGGCGCCGAGCAGCTGCTTGCGCCGCGCCGAGCGGGGCAGCCGCGCGCCGCGACCCCGCGCAGCGGGCTGCGAGTCGGGCAGGGTGCTCACGCTGGGCTCACGCTCTCGCCTCCAGCGCCGGGGCGCGCGTCCGGGGGGCCTTGCCGAGCCGAGTGTACCCACCGGTAGCCGTCCGACCGGCCGGTCAGAGCCGATCGGCCGGCGGAGCCCAGCGCTCGTCAGCGGTAGTCCTCGTCGTCGCTGTCCACCACGTGCGCCTGCTCGGCCGCGTCGGCCGCGTCGGCCTCGGCCGGAAGGCGGTGCTCGAGCGCGTACTGGCTGCGCCCGACCGGGGTGCGCTGCTCCATGACGTCGGCCTCCGGCGCCTCCGGGTCGGGGGACGACTCGGTGACCGCGGCCTCGCCGAGCGTCTGCTCCTGCTCGACGACGTCCTCGACCGGTGCTTCCCTGTCCACTCCGTCATCCCTCTCGCGCTGGGGGCGGGCTCGCGGGGAGCCTGCGGCCAGCCTGCCACACCCCGGACCGGGGTGGCCGGGCGGGCGGCGCTCGCCGCTAGCTGGGGTCCTGGCCGGCGGCCCGGCGGCTCGTCCCGCGCACCCGCATCGGGTCGGGGGCGACCCGCTCGGGGAAGCGCTCGGCGTACGCAGCCTCCAGCTCGAGCATGCGGTCGGTGTGGTGCTTCAGCGCCTCGGTGGACCCGGACAGGAACGTCTCGTGCCGCGTCTCGTGCAGGTGGGTCAGCTCGCGATCGAGGTCCTCGTCCGACAGCTCGCTCGCCGGGATGCCGGTGCGCCCCTGATCCATCCCTGCCGCCATGCTGGCCACCTCCGTGATCGGTCCCTGCCGTCCCTGCCCGTCCCTGCCACCCACGCTTTCGCCCTACCCCGTCGGGTACGGGTGACGCATGGCTGACCCGAAGCGCGGTGCGCTGTTCGACATCGACGGGACGCTCGTCGACACCAGCTACCTGCACACGGTCGCCTGGTGGCAGGCGCTCCGCGATGCCGGTCACGAGGTGCCGATGCGCGAGATCCACCGCGCGATCGGCATGGGCTCGGACAAGCTGATCCCCCACCTGATCGGGCGCGAGGACGATGACCTGCCCACCGCGCACGCCCATCACTACGCGCCGTACCTGGAGCGGCTCACCGCGTTCGACGGCGCGGCCGACCTGCTCCGCACGTGCAGCGAGCGCGGCCTCACCGTCGTGCTGGCGACGAGCGCGGAGCAGTGGCAGCTCGACCGGCTGCGGCGGGCCATCGGCGCCGACGACGCGCTCGACATGGTGACCAGTGCCGGCGACGTCGAGGAGTCCAAGCCGTCGCCGGACATCGTCCGCGCCGCGCTCGACGCGTCCGGCCTCTCGCCGGAGCAGGCGGTGATGGTCGGCGACACCAGGTGGGACGTCGAGGCCGCCGGCCGGTGCGGCGTGCGGTGCATCGGCATGCTGACCGGCGGCTGGAGCGAGCAGGAGCTGCGCGACGCCGGCGCCGTCGAGGTCTACCCCGGGCCGCGCGACCTGCTGGACCGGCTCGACGCCAGCATCCTCGTCAAGAGCTGAGCCACGAGCTGAGACGGCTCACGGCGGCCGCCGCTCAGCTCGGCAGCTGCTGCCCGCCGTTCAGCACGGGGGCGAACAGGTCGCCGCCGTCGGCCACCCGGGCAAGCACGTCGTCGCTGGTGAAGACCAGCAGCGACGGGTCGCCGGCTGCCGCGCACGCGTCGACCTCGTCCCAGGTGACCGGCGTCGAGACGGTCGGGCGCTGCCGCGCGCGCAGCGAGTAGACGGCCACCGTCGTCTTCGCGGCGTTGTTCTGCGACCAGTCGACGAGGACCTTGCGCGGCCGCAGCTCCTTCTTCATGTTGCTCACCACGAGGTCGGGGTGGGCCTTCTCGAGGCGGACGGCGAGCTCGCGCGCGTAGCCGTGGACGTCCTCCCACGGCCGGCGGGCGCCCAGCGGCACGTAGAGCTGGAGCCCCTTCGAGCCGCTGGTCTTGGGGTACGCGGCCAGGCCGTCCGCCGCCAGCTCGCTCCGCACCAGCGCGGCCACCCGGCAGCAGGCGACGATGTCGGCCGGAGCGCCAGGGTCGAGGTCGAAGACGAGCAGGTCCGGATGCCGCGGCCGGCCCGCCCGGTCGACCCGCCACATCGGCACGTGCAGCTCCAGCGACGCGAGGTTGGCGGCCCACACGAGCGTCGGCAGGTCGCAGCTCACCACGTAGTCGACGGTCTCGCGCCTCTTGGTGCTGCCCGGGCTCGCGATCTCGACGGTGCGCACCCACGGCGGGGTGCCCTGCGGGCGGTTCTTCTGGAAGAAGACCCCGCCCTCGACGCCGTCCGGGTAGCGCTTCAGGGTGAGCGGGCGGTCGCGCAGGTGCGGCAGCAGCACCGGCGCGATGCGGGTGTAGTAGTCGATGACCTCGCCCTTGGTGAACGCGGCCTCCGGGTAGAGCACCTTGTCGAGGTTGGACACGGTGAGCCGGCGGCCCTCGACCTCGACCGCGATCCGCCCGTCGTCGGCGCTCATGACGGCTCCCCGGCGGGGCCGGGCACCTCGCGGACCACCTCGCGGGGGTCCTTGTCGGGCCGCAGCCCCCGGTACGCCGGGTGCCGCAGCCGCCCCTCCTTCGTCCAGTTGCCGTACGTGACCTCGGCGACGAGCACCGGCTCCACCCAGTGGGCCGACTTGGCCTGCGGCCGCGGCACGGGGGTGTCGAAGGGCGGGTCGGGCCGCTCGAGGGGGGCCAGCCGTTGCGCCAGGTCGCGCAGCACCGGCTCGCTGAAGCCGGTGCCCACCTGCCCGACGTACGCGAGCCCCTCGTCGGTGCGCACCCCCATGTGGAGGGCGCCGATGCGGCCGGCCCGCTTGCCCTCGCCCGGCTCCCACCCGCCGATGACGACCTCCTGGGCGAGGAACGCCTTCACCTTGCGCCAGGCGTCGGAGCGCCGCCCGGGGTGGTAGCGCGAGTCGCGCCGCTTGCTGACGATGCCCTCCAGGCCCTGCGCCGCGCTCGCCGCGAGCACGTCGGCGCCCTCGCCGTCGAACGACGGCGGCGTCGCCCAGCACGCACCGCCCAGGTCGAGCGCCTCGAGGCGGCGGCGGCGCTGCTCGTACGGCTCGCCCAGCAGGCTGCGGCCGTCGAGGTGCAGCAGGTCGAACGCGAGGAACGAGACGGGCACCTCGTCGCGCAGCAGCCGTACCTGCGCGCTCTTCGTCACGTGCATGCGGCGCTGGAGGCGCTCGAAGCTCGGCCGGCCCGACTCGTCGAAGGCGACCAGCTCGCCGTCGAGGATGGCCTGCGCGCTGCCCATCGACTCGGCCAGCGCGCGCACCTCGGGATAGGTGACGGTCACGTCGCGGTCGTTGCGGCTGACGACGCGCGGCCGGCCGCCCTCGACGTGGACGATCGCCCGCACGCCGTCCCACTTGAACTCGTGCGCCCAGCCGCCGCCCGACGGCGGCTCCGCGGTCAGCACGGCGAGCATCGGGCGCACCAGCTCGGGCAGCGGCTCCCAGCCGGGCACGGGCGGCGGGTCCATGCGGTGCACCATCCAATGCTTGCCGTCGGTGCGGAACAGCGCGTACCGACCCTCCACCCGCCGGCCGTGCAGCACCACCTTGACCTTGTCGGCCGTCCACTCCTCCAGCTCGTACGTGCCGGAGTCCCAGATGCTCACCGTGCCGCCGCCGTACTCGCCGGTCGGGATCTGGCCCTCGAAGGAGAAGTAGTCGAGCGGGTGGTCCTCGGTCGCCACGGCGAGGTGGTTGCGGCCGGGGTCGAGCGGCAGCCCCTTCGGGACCGCCCAGGAGACGCCGACGCCCTCGTGCTCCAGCCGCAGGTCCCAGTGCAGCGCGGAGGCGTGGTGCTCCTGCACCACGAAGGCCGGCGCCCGGCGGCGACCGCCCCGACCGCCCCCGCCGCCCCCGCCGCCCTTGCCCGCCTTGCCGCCCGTGCCCCGCTCGCCCTGATCGTCGGGCCGCACGCTGCCACGCGGCTCGGCGGTGCGGGCGAAGTCGCGCTTGCTCTCGTAGGCATCCAGCTGGCGTCCCACGGCTCGGTCCTACCCAGGTCGCTCCGGCATGATCCGGCGGCCCGGGATCGAGGCCACCGTACGGGCGCTCGCACCCGGTTGACGTGCCCGAACGCGGGTCCGGAGCGGTGAATTCATCCGCTCCTTTCGCTTGTTGCCGGCCGCTCGCCAAGGCAAGATCGATGCAGGGTCGAGTGCAGGGTGGGAGCCGGCGGGTAGTCCCGCGGGTAGTCCCACCGCCAGAGGCGTCTTTCGAGGAAGCGACGGGCAATGCGGAGCATCTGGAAGGGCTCGATCTCCTTCGGGCTGGTCACCATCCCCGTGAAGCTGTACCCAGCGACCCAGGCGCGCGACGTCACCTTCCACCAGGTGCACGTGGCCGACGGCGGCCGCATCCGCTACAAGCGGGTCTGCTCGATCGACGGCGAGGAGGTGCCGTACTCCGACATCGCCAAGGGCTACGAGGTGCCGAGCGGCGAGGTCGTGGTGCTCACCGACGAGGACTTCGCCGATCTCCCGCTGGTGACGAGCCGCACCATCGACGTCCTCGAGTTCGTGCCGCTGGAGCAGGTCGACCCGATCTTCTTCGAGAAGAGCTACTACCTCGAGCCGGAGAGCAACGGCGCCAAGCCGTACGTGCTGCTGCGCGAGGCGCTCGACCGGTCCGGCCGGGTGGCGCTGGTCAAGATCGCCCTGCGCTCGCGGGAGACGCTCGCCACCCTGCGGGTGCGCGAGGGCATCTTCGTCCTCGAGACCATGCTCTGGCCCGACGAGGTGCGCGAGGCCGACTTCGGCTTCCTCGACGAGGACGTCGAGGTGCGCCCCCAGGAGCTCACGATGGCGAGCTCGCTGATCGAGACGCTGGCCGGCGACTTCGACCCGAGCCAGTACGGCGACGCCTACCGCGAGGCGCTCCAGGCGCTCATCGACGCCAAGGTGGCCGGCAAGGAGCTCGTGGCACCGGCCGAGCAGCCGGCGGCGGCCGGCACCGTCGTCGACCTCATGGCGGCGCTACGGGCGAGCGTCGAGGCGGCCAGGCAGGGCCGGCTCGGCGGCGAGGGCGGCTCGGCGGCAGCCGCCGCCGGCGAGCCGGGCGCCTCCGGCGAGGGCGGCGAGGAGCCGGCGGGCGAGGCCCCGCGCAAGGGGGCCGCGAAGAAGCCGGCCGCCAGGAAGCCGGCGGCCGTGGCGAAGAAGCCGGCGCCGAGGAGGACGGCCGCGAAGGCCACCACGAAGAAGGCCGCCACCACTACCACGAAGGCTGCGGCCACGAAGGCCGCGGCCAAGAAGGCCGCGGCCAAGAAGGCGGCCCCCGCCGCCGCCAAGCGGGCCTCGGCCGCCGAGGGCCGGGCCGCCACCGGCACCAGCACCACGGTGACGGCCAAGGCCGCCACCGCGAAGCGGAGCGGGTCCCGCTCGGCCTGAGCCGGCTGCCGGCTCAGGCCGGCTCGGCCCGGCTTGCTCCGGTTCGGTCCCGGCTTCGCGGCTTCGGGCGCGCGCCGGGCGAAGTGGTGACATTCTGTCGGACGACGACGTCGCACCGTGACGCCGCGCTGCCTCCTGCACGCTGCCCGCGCGGGGAACGGCGACCGGCCGAGCGGATGCCGTGACCGGCCGGGGCCGATCGGGCTAGCGCAGATCGGCTGATCGCGCCTTCACGGGCGATGGCCGCCCGCCGATGTCCGAGAGGTAGGGAAGGGTCACGCGATCCGATCGCGCCCGGGAGGCCACGGTGATGCAGAGCGATGCCCGCGAGATCGTCGCGGCGCTCAAGGCCGTGCCCGGAGTCGCGGACGCCGAGGTCGACCCGGATGCGGACGGTCCAGGCGTCCTGCGCCTCGGCCTCATGCCAGGCGTCGACGAGGTCGAGGTGGCGACGTCGGTCGGCAAGCTGCTGCGCGAGCGCTTCGGCCTTGGGGTCGACGCCGAGCGGGTCCAGCTCGTCGAGGACGCCGACATCCCGGTGGAGCTGCCGTTGCCGCTCGAGGAGGAGCGCCGTCCCCGGCCGGCCATCCAGCGGATGCACCTGGTGTCCAGCGGCCTCGACATCACGGCCACGGTCACGCTGACCCACGAGGGCAGGAGCAGCGGCGGCGAGTGCATCGGCACCGCCACCCAGAGCGGCGTGCAGCGCGCGGTGGCCGCCGCCACGCTGCGGGCCGTCGAGGGGCTGCTCGGCCACCGGGTCCGCTTCGAGCTCGAGCACGTCGAGGTCGCCCCGATCGGGCGCGACCGGACCGCGCTCGTGTCGATCACCATGCTGACGGCCGCCGGCGGCGAGAAGCTGACCGGCGCCGCCGCCGTGCGCGAGGACGCCAGGCAGGCCGTCATCCGGGCCACCCTCGACGCGGTCAACCGCCGGGTCGAGCGGCTGCTCGCCGAGGCCAGCTGACCGGCCTCCGGGCCCGCCAGATCCCTTCGGTCGTCCAGTCCCCGCTCAGGCGGTGCCGAGCCGCAGCAGGTCGGCCGTCCGCGTCCGGTCGGCGGTGCGCTGCGCTAGCGCCGTCGCGGCGACCGCGACCGCCGCGGCCGCCAGCGCCAGCGCGACGTACGGAAGCACCGGCAGGTGCAGCAGCGGTCCCGGCGGCAGGTCGCCCTCCGGGTCGAGGTGCCCGTACGCCAGCCACACCCCCACCGTGCCGAGCGCGGTGCCGACGACGTAGCCGGTGAGCAGCGCGGCGCCCACCTCGAGCAGCACCGACAGCGCGTGCGCGGCGCGGCGCAGCCCCATCCGGCGGGTGAGCCCGTAGCCCAGCGCCATCGACCGCTGCCGGGTGGCCAGGTAGAGCAGCAGCCCGCCGATGGCGATGACGCCGGTCAGGGCGCCGAGCGACTCGAAGAACCCGTACGTCCACGTCACCGCCGCGAGGTCGGGCGCCCTGGAGACGTCGGCCACCGTGGTCACGAAGCGGATGCGCGCGCCGGCGGCGCGCAGGGCCGCCTGCTTGGTCTCGTCCCAGTCCTTCACCCACAGCTCGTTGCTGGACAGCTGGCGCACCGCGGCGGGCAGCGCCGAGGTGGTCACGACGACGAGCGACGAGCCGTGCTCCTGCGCGAAGGCGCTCGGCCGGGCCGTCACCCGTACCGGCAGCCTGGCCACCTTGCCGCCGAGCTCGACCATGGGCAGCACGAACCGGTCCGGCAGGTCGCCGACCGCGACGGCCGGTGCCCCGTCGCTCCCGTCGCTGCCGGCCGGGGCGCGCAGCGCGCCCATGAGCGAGGGCAGCGAGCCGCCGAGCCGGTCGTCCCAGGCCGCCGCCGAGGGGAACGTCGCCGGGTCGACGCCGAGGACGTCGACGTGCCCCAGGCCGGGCACGTCGGTGCTGGTGGTGACCACCGCCGTCGACGAGCCCTGCAGCGCCGGTGGCACCGAGCGCAGCGGCGCGGTCAGCGTCACCCGCGCGTCGCTGCCGACGAAGATGCGCGCCTTGGTGTCGACCGTGTAGCGCAGCGTGCCGGTCATGGCGGTGGCGAACGTCAGCACCCCGACCGACAGCGCCGCGGCCACCACCAGCACCGCGGCGACCCCCGGCGCGCCGGCGAGCCGGCGGCCGGCGAGGTAGGCGGCGCCGGTGAGCGACGAGCGGCGCGTCCGCCGGCGCCCCAGGGCGAGCACGACGAACCGGGCGGCCAGCAGGGTGCCGCCGGAGAGCAGCAGCAGCGGGTAGAGCAGCTGGGTGGCGTCGAGCCGGGGCACGGTCGTGTCGGCGAACGTCGGCAGGCCCCGGTCGGCGATCGAGGAGTACGTGACCCACGCGGCGGCCAGCAGGCCGAGCTCCCACGGCACGAGGGCCAGCCGGCTGCGGTGGTGCCCGACCGGGCGCTCGGTCGCCCGCCGCACGGCGAGAGCGGCCACGACGACGAGGGCCACCGCGCCGGCGAGCGTCACCAGCGCGGTCCGCAGCGCCGCTGCGCCGGCGGTCGACGATGGCAGCCGGCTGCTCGGCCCGACCGCCGGTATCAGCCAGAGGGTGAGGCCCCAGCCGGCGGCAGCCCCGGCGAGCAGGGCCGGCAGCATCTCGGCGAGCGCCTTGCCCCCGAGCTGCCAGGGCCCGATCCCGCGGGCCCACAGCAGGCGCACCTCCGTGCGGCGGCGCTCCACCCACAGCATCCCGGCGCCGCCGAGCAGCAGCAGGGCCACCACGCTGCCGGCGCCGGCGATGGCCGTGCAGGTCGCCGCCAGCGACTGGGCGACCACGTCCGCCCGCCGGACGATGAACGGCAGGTCGGTGAGGGCCGCCGGCCGCCACAGCGGCGGCTTGCCCGGCTCGGCGTCGACCGACAGGTGCGACGTGCGCAGCCGGGCCTGCGCGACGGTCAGCGCGGTCGCGGTCCGCCTGGCCTGTGGCAGCGTCATGCCGCGGGTCACCGCCCGCTCGTAGTAGGACTCCAGGGCGATGCCGGTGCGGGCCAGCGCCTGCCGGACGGCCGCGCCGCGGGCCAGCACCAGCGGCGGCGGTGGGTTGTCGTCGAGCAGCCCCTTGCTGTAGGCGCGCAGCACCGGGTCGCACCAGTACGCCCGCTTGGGCTCGGTGTTGAGGTCGCGGTAGACGGCGGCCACCGGCACCGGCCGCGAGTCGGCGGACGTGATCCTCACCTGGTCGCCCGCCGAGACGTGCAGCGTCGCCGCGAGCCCGTCCGGCAGCAGCAGCCCGTCGCGGTGGGCGTCCGAGACGATCGTGATGTTGCGCTCCTGGCCCGAGCGCTCGACGAGCGTCACCGGGAAGTCGACGCCGGCGCCCCTGGCCAGGAACACCGGGTTGCTCGAGCCGCCGACGATCGTCGTCAGCACGGTCGGCTCCAGCCGGGGCACGGTGCGGGCCAGGCGCTCGAAGGCGGCCCGGCTGGTCGTGTCGGGCCGCCTCGCCGTCGCGAGCGGCCCGAAGGCGGCCAGCCCCTGCGTGTAGGAGCAGCGGCCGGCGACCTGGTCGTCGACCGACGCGCTGGCGGCCGACGCGACGAACAGCGGGGCCGCGGCGCCGGTCAGCGCCAGCACGGCGGCCGCCCCGGCCACCGCTCCGGCCACCGACGGGTGCTTGGCCAGCAGCAGCGGCGCGCGCCGGAACGGCGCCGTGCGCCAGAGGCCCGTCAGCCGGCCGGTCGTCATGGTGCCCTCCTCCCGCGCGCCCCGCGCGGCCTCCTCCGACCCTAGCCAGCGGGTCGCTCACCGGGGCTCGACGCGATGCCCGGCCGCCCGGGTGACGGCGGTGCGGTCTCGGTTGGGTCACGGCCGGGCGCCACACTGGTGGCATGACCGAACGGGGCTCGACGGAGGCGCCCGGCGGCCTGCGCGACCTGCCGGGGCCGGGGCGGCCGCCGGTGCCGCCGTGGCCGGGCGAGATCGTGCGGGCCGGCCGGCACGAGCTGCTCGTCCGCCGCGGGCCCGGCGGCGCTGCCGGCCCCGGCCGGCCGCTCGCCGTCCTCGTGCACGGCCTCGGCGGCGCCTCGACCAACTGGACCGACCTGATGCAGCTGCTCGGTGACCGGGTGAGCGCGGTCGCGCCCGACCTGCCCGGCTTCGGGCTGTCGCCGCCACCGCCGCGCGGCGACTACCGGCTCGCCGTGCACGTCGACGCGGTGGAGCGGCTCGTCGAGGAGGTGGCCGGCGGCCCGGTCCACCTCTTCGGCAACTCGCTCGGCGGCGCGGTCGCCACCCGTCTCGCGGCCAGGCGTCCCGACCTGGTGACGACGCTCACCCTGATCTCGCCGGCGCTCCCCGACCTGCGCCCGCGGCGCGGCACCGACTGGCGGCTCGGCGTGCTGCTCGTGCCCGGCCTGGCACGGGCCGGCGCGCGCTGGCTCGCCCGCCGGCCGGCGACGTCACGGGCCAGGGCGATCGCCGAGCTCTGCCTCGCCGATCCCGACCGGCTGCCGCCCGAGCGGGTCGAGGAGGCGGTCGCCGAGCTCGAGCGCCGCCGGGGGCTCGCATGGAACGACGAGTCGCTGATCCGGTCGCTTCGCGGCCTGGTCGCCGCGCACCTGGTGCGCGGGCCCGGCAGCCTGTGGGGCGACGCGGCATCGGTGCGTGCGCCCACCCTGCTCGTGTGGGGCCGGCAGGACCGGCTGGTGCACCCGTCGGTCGGCGAGCGGGCGGCGCGGACGTTCCCCGCTGCGCGGCTGCTCGTGCTCGATCGATGCGGGCACGTCGCGCAGATCGAGGACCCCGTCGCGGTGGCGCGCGCCTGGCTCGGCCTGGTAGCGGCCGGCTGAGCGCGCGCCCCACCGACGGGCGCGCCGCGCCCGGTGCCGCTCAGTCCTGGCCGGTGACCTTCTTGGCGGCGTGCTTGAGGTCGTCCCCGGCCTGCTTGACCCGGCCGGACGCCTGATCGCCCTTGCCCTCGGCCACCAGCTCGTCGCTGCCGACCGCCTTGCCGTACGTCTCCTTGGCGTCGCCCTTCAGCTCCTCGAGCTTGTGCTCGGCGCGGTTGTCGCTCACGGTCACTCCGATCCGTCGCGCGGCTGTACCGGTCGTGACAGGTATGCCCACCGAGGGCCTCGGCGTACCGCCGCAAGGCCGCGGTCAGCCCCGGGTCAGCCCGTCGTGATGCACTGGTGAGCGGTCCGCGCGCGAGCGCTTCGACCGGAATGCGGGCCCTGGGCCACTGGTTGCGCCCAGGTGACTCGCGCGAAGCGCGAGCGCGATCCGAGCGCGTCGAGGAGAAGCCGTGTCGCTGCCACCCCTGGTCGACCCCGCCCCCGAGCTCACGGTCGACGAGGTCCGTCGTTACTCCCGCCATCTCATCATCCCCGACGTCGGCATGGCGGGTCAGAAGCGGCTGAAGAACGCGAAGGTCCTCGCCGTCGGCGGCGGCGGCCTCGGGTCGCCCGTGCTCATGTACCTCGCCGCGGCCGGCGTCGGCACCCTCGGGCTGGTCGAGTTCGACGTGGTCGACGAGTCCAATCTGCAGCGCCAGATCATCCACGGGCAGAGCGACGTCGGCCGGTCGAAGGCCGAGTCCGCGCGCGACACCATCCGCGAGATCAACCCGTACGTCGACGTGCGGCTGCACGAGACGCGGCTCGACTCGTCCAACGCGCTCGAGATCTTCGCCGACTACGACCTCATCGTCGACGGCGCGGACAACTTCGCGACCCGCTACCTCGTCAACGACGCGTGCGTCCTCTCCGGCAAGCCGTACGTGTGGGGCTCGATCTTCCGCTTCGACGGCCAGGCCAGCGTGTTCTGGTCCGGCGAGCCAGCGGGCGGCCCGTGCTACCGGTGCCTCTACCCCGAGCCGCCGCCGCCCGGCATGGTGCCCTCGTGCGCCGAGGGCGGCGTGCTCGGCGTGCTCTGCGCGACCATCGGCTCGATCCAGGCGACCGAGGCCATCAAGGTGCTCACCGGCATCGGCGATCCGCTGGTCGGCACGCTGGTCGTCTACGACGCGCTCGAGATGTCGTTCCGGCGGATCAAGGCGCGCAAGGACCCCGAGTGCCCGATCTGCGGCAAGAACCCGACGATCACCGGGCTCATCGACTACGAGGCGTTCTGCGGCACCGTGTCGGACGAGGCGGTGGAGGCTGCCCGGGGGTCGACCATCACGGCCGGCGAGCTCAAGCAGATGCTCGACCGCGGCGAGGACTTCCTGCTCGTCGACGTGCGCGAGCCCGCCGAGCACGAGATCGTGCGCATCCCCGGCGCGGTGCTCATCCCCAAGGGCGACATCGTCAGCGGGGCGGCGCTCGGCTCGCTGCCGCAGGACCGCCCGATCGTCCTGCACTGCAAGTCCGGCGTCCGCTCGGCCGAGGCGCTCGCCGTGCTGAAGGGCGCCGGCTTCGCCGACGCCAAGCACGTGCAGGGCGGCGTGCTCGCGTGGGCCAACCAGGTCGACCCCTCGCTGCCGACGTACTGACCGACGCACCGGCCGGCCCGCCGATGCCGGGTCAGGCCACCCGGTAGGGCTCGGCGTCGGCCGCGCGCAGGGCGTAGCCGTTGCCGGGCGCGTCCGGGTCGGGGCGGATCTCGCCGCCCGCCGGATCGAGCGCGCCGTCGAGCAGCATGGTCTCGATGCGCACGTGGTCGTGGAACCACTCGAGGTGCCGAAGGTTGGGCGTCGCGGCCGCCACGTGCGCATGCAGGTGCGGCGCGCAGTGCCCCGACACCTGCAGGCCGTGAGCCGCCGCGACCGCCGCCGCGCGCAGCCACTCGGTGATGCCGCCGCAGCGCGAGACGTCGACCTGGAGGCAGTCGACGGCGCCGGCCGCGCACATCCGCTCGAAGTACGCGAGGTCGTAGCCGTACTCGCCGGCGGTCACGTCGGCCCGGACGAGCCCGCGCACCTCGGCGAGCCCGGCGAGGTCGTCGGACGAGACCGGCTCCTCGAACCAGCGCACGTCGAGGTCGTCGGCGTCGGCCATCATCCGCACCGCCTGCTTGCGGGAGTAGCCGCCGTTGGCGTCGACGTAGAGCTCGACGTCGTCGCCGACGACCGCACGGGCCAGCCGCATGCGGGCGAGATCGCGCGCCGGCCTGGTGCCCCACGACTCGGCGACCTTGATCTTGACGCGCGGGATCCGCTGCTCCCCGGCCCAGTGCGCGAGCTGCGCGCGCAGCTGGTCGTCGTCGTACGTCGTGAACCCGCCGCTGCCGTAGACCGGCACGCTCTCGCGCGCCGCGCCGATGAGCGACTGCAAGGGCAGGTCGAGCGAGCGAGCCTTGAGGTCCCACAGCGCGACGTCGACGGCCGAGAGCGCGTAGCCGACGGCGCCCGGGCGGCCGGCATTGCGCACCGCCCGCACCATCGCCTGCCACGACCCGGTGACGTCGTCGACGGGGCGGCCGACGGCCACCGGGGACAGCAGCTCGCCGACGAGCGCGGCGCACGCCCTGACGCCGTACGTCCAGCCGATGCCGGCCACCGGCCCCGAGCGGGCGTGCACCACCACCATGGTGGTCGAATCCCACGCGAGGGTGCCGTCGCCCTCGGGAGCGTCGGTCGGCACGACGTACGCTGCCGCCTCGATCGAGTCGACGCGCGCCCGTCCGGTCACGACGACGACGGCCCGTGCGGCAGCAGCTCCTGCACCTTGGTGCGGACGCCCTCCTTGATGACGCCCCAGCGGTTCTCGTCGCCCTTGAGCATCGACAGCGCGGCGTCCTTCATCTGCTCGAACGTCGCGTGCGGCGGGATCGGCGGCACGTCGGGGTCGGTGCGCACGTCGAGCACGGTGGGCCGGTCGGCCGCCAGCGCGCGCTCCCAGGCCGGGCCGATCTGCCCCGGCTCGTCGACCGCGATGCCGAGCAGCCCGAGGCTCTCGGCGAACGCCGCGTACGACACGTCGGGCAGCGACTGCGACTCGACGAACTTGGGCGCGCCCTCCATCGCCCGCATCTCCCACGTGACCTGGTTGAGGTCGTCGTTGTGCAGCACGGCGATCACGAGGCGCGGGTCGGCCCACTGCTGCCAGTAGCGCTTGACGGTGATGAGCTCGGCCAGCCCGTTCATCTGCATCGCGCCGTCGCCCTCGAAGACGATGACCGGCCGCTCGGGATTGCCGAACTTGGCGCCGATGCCGTACGGGACGCCGGGGCCCATCGTCGCGAGGGTGCCGGACAGCGAGCCGCGCACGTCGCCGCGGAACTTGAGCTGCCGCGCGTACCAGTTGGCGGACGAGCCGGAGTCGGCGGCGACGATCGCGTCGTTGGGCAACCGCGTGGAGAGCTCGTGGAACAGCCGCATCGGGTTGATCGGGTCGGCCTCGACCATGGCCTCCATCTCCATGGTCTCCCACCAGCGGGCCACCGACTGCTCGATGTCCTCGCGCCAGGACCGGTCCGCCTTGCGGTGCAGCAGCGGCAGCAGCGCGCGCAGCGTCGCGGCGGCGTCGCCGACGAGGTTGACCTCGTACGGGTAGCGCATGCCGATGAAGCGGCCGTCGACGTCGATCTGCACGCCGCGCGCCTGGTCGAGCTCGGGGAGGAACTGCGTGTAGG
This sequence comes from Frankiaceae bacterium, assembly GCA_045807125.1. Lineage (GTDB taxonomy): Bacteria > Actinomycetota > Actinomycetes > JAWWOL01 > JAWWOL01 > JBJMHZ01. The sequence goes on along the minus strand of JBJMHZ010000041.1, from coordinate 15,338 downwards.
GGAAGCTCGACCCGACGGTGAGCAGCGTGTCGCAGCCCTTCATCAGCTCGTAGCTCGGCCGGGTGCCGAGCAGGCCGATCGAGCCGGTGACGTACGGCAGCTCGTCGGAGAGCACGTCCTTGCCCAGCAAGGGCTTCGCCACGCCGGCGCCGAGGATCTCGGCGACCTCCATGAGCTCGTTCCGCGCGCCGCGCGCACCCTGCCCGGCGAGGATCGCGACCTTCTCGCCGGCGTTGAGGATCTCGGCGGCCGCGCGCACGCCCGCGTCGTCGGGGGAGAGCGTCGGCCAGTGCGTCCCGAGGCTCGAGGGCACCATCTTGAACGCGTGCGTGGGAGCGGAGTACGGAAGCTCCTGCACGTCGGCCGGGATGATGATCGCGGTCGGGGCGCGCGACGACAGCGCGACGCGGATGGCTCGGTCGAGCACGTTGGGCAGCTGCTCCGGGACCGTGACCATCTGGAGGTACTCGCTCGCCACGTCCTTGTAGAGGCTGAGCAGGTCCACCTCCTGCTGGTACGAGCCGCCCATCGCGCTGCGGTTCGTCTGCCCCACGATCGCCACGACCGGCACGTGGTCGAGCTTCGCGTCGTACAGGCCGTTCAGCAGGTGGATCGCGCCGGGCCCGGACGTCGCGGCGCAGATGCCCACCCGGCCGGTGAACTTCGCGTAGCCGACCGCCTCGAAGGCGCTCATCTCCTCGTGCCTCGACTGCACGAACATCGGCTGGTCGCCCGCGCGGCCCCACGCCACGAGCAGGCCGTTGATGCCGTCGCCGGGGTAGCCGAACACCTTCTCGACGCCCCATGCGCGCAAGCGCTCCAGCAGGTAGTCGGCGACGGTCTGCGCCATGTCTTCGCTCCTGTCTCGCTGCTCGCGGTCCGGTCAGAGGGTGCCGCCGCGCGCACCGGCGGCGAGGCGGTCGGCGGCCCTGGCCGTGACCGCCATGATGGTGAGCGCCGGGTTGGCGCTGCCCTGGGTCGGCAGGACGCTGCCGTCGGTGACGTACAGGTTGGGGACGGCGAACGTCCGGCAGTCGCCGTCGACGACGCCCTGCCGCTCGTCGCGCGCCATGCGCGCGCCGCCGACCAGGTGCGCGTAGCGCTTGATGGTGATGACCTCGCCCGCGCCCGCCGCGCGGAGGATGTCCTCCATCACGCGCTGCGCGGCGTCCATCAGCATGCGGTCGTTGTCGCACTGGGAGTACGCGAACCGCGCGACCGGCAGCCCGTGGCGGTCGGTCTCCTCGTCCAGCGTCACCCGGTTGTCCGGCTGCGGCAGGAACTCGCACAGCGAGCCGAGGCACGCCCAGTGCACGTAGTCGCGCATGTACTCGCGCAGCGCCGGTCCCCAGTGCCCTTGCGCGGCGACGTGCTCGGCCCAGGTGATCGGCAGCGGCGACACGGTCTGCACCGAGAAGCCCCTGCGGTACGGCTTGCTGCGATCGGTCTCGTAATGCTCCTCGCTGCTGACCTCCGGCGGTGGTGCCTTGTACATCCGCACCTCGTCGTCGAAGCGGCCGGCGGTCTGCGGCGCGCCCTGCACCATGAGGTAGCGGCCGACCTGGTCGAAGTCGTTGCACAGGCCGTCCGGGAAGCGCTTCGAGCTCGAGAGGAGCAGCAACCGCGGCGTCTCGATCGAGTAGCCGGCGACCGCGACCATCCGCGCCCGCTGGAAGCGCTGGACGCCGCCCCTGACGTAGTGCACGCCGGTCGCGCGACCGGTGCGGTCGTCCACCACCACCCGTGTGACCATGCTGTCGGGGCGCACCTCCGCACCGTGCGCGAGCGCATCCGGGACGTGGGTGATGAGCGGCGAAGCCTTGGCGTTGACCTTGCAGCCCTGCAGGCAGAAGCCGCGGTAGATGCAGTGCGGCCGATTGCCGAACCGGCCGTTGGCGATGGCGACCGGCCCGACCTTCGCGGTGATGCCGAGCTTCGCCGCGCCGCGCAGGAAGACCTCGCCGTTGCCGCCGACCGGGTGCGGCCGGTGCGGGTAGCGGTGCGGGTCGCCCCACGGCCAGTCCTCGCCGGCCACCGGCAGCTCGCCCTCGATCGCCTCGTAGTACGGGCGCAGGTCCGCGTACGCGATGGGCCAGTCGGCGCCCACGCCGTCGAGGGTCTGCGTGTTGAAGTCGCTCGGGTGGAAGCGCGGGGCGTACCCGGCGTAGTGGACCATCGAGCCCCCGACGCCGCGCCCGCTGTTGTTGGAGCCCAGCGGCACCGGGTCGGAGCCGGTGATGACCCGCGGCTCGGTCCAGTACAGGTGGTGGGAGCCGGCCTCGTCGCTCACCCAGTCGCGGTCCGGATCCCAGAACGGTCCGGCGTCGAGCGCGACCACCCGCCAGCCGGCCCTGGCGAGGCGCTGCAGCAGCGTGCCGCCGCCCGCGCCGCAGCCGACGATGACCATGTCGACCTCGTCGTCGTCGGCGAAGCGCCGCATGCCCGCGCGCAGCCGGTGGTCGGCCCTCGAGCCGTCGTTGGGCAGCAGCCAGGCAGAGGCGTTGCGGTCCCGCACGCGATCGGCGACGGGGGTCATCGGTCGCCCGGCACCGGATCGAGGTCCACCTGGTCGGCCACCTCCCACGGCTCGCGCCGCCCGACGCCGCGGTTCTTGTAGCCGCGCGGGTAGGCGGGGCCGCCGAAGCCGATCTCGTCCCACGCCCAGGGGTGCGAGTAGTAGGCGGTGCAGGCGTACCGGGTCCACAGGCTCCAGACCTGCGCGGCCGGCATCCCGTGCCAGGATCGGTCGCCGAGCTCGCGCACGGCCTGCACGAGCGTGGCGCGCTGCTCGCGCGCGCAGGCGGCGAAGCCCGCGCCGTACCGCTCGTGCGCATCGGCGTCGAGGTGCGCGAGGCTCGCCTTCCAGGCGGCGCCGTCCTCCGGCATGTCCGCGTAGTGCCAGCCGTCGGTCTGCGCCTCGGCCAGCCTCGAGTCGATCATCGACAGCACGGGGATGCGGCGGTTCTCGGGGCCGGGGCCGCCGCTCGCACCGTCGTCGCTGTCCTGGGCGAGCAGCAGGTCGACCAGCGCGACCCCCACCGCTTCCTCGCCGGGAGCGAAGAAGCGCAGCGCCGGCGGCGGCGCCAGCCGGGCGAGGACGACGCCGGCGGTCACCGGGTCCCAGTGCGCGCGCTCCCCCACGACGTCGTAGCCGGGGAAGCGCTGCGGCTCGCGCGCCACCTACTCCTCCCGCCGCAGCACGGCGGCGAGCAGGCCCATGCCGCCGACCATCGTCATCAGCAGGGGAGCGAGCAGCGGCGGGCCCATCTCGAGGTTGTAGCGGGCGTTCGACCAGCCGCCGGGCTTCTGCCCGATGCCCCTGGCATGCAGCCACGTGCCCTGCAACCCGTTGGCGACGATGGCTGCCGAGGCGAGCGGCAGCACGGTCTTCGCGGCCCGCTTGCTGACGACGCCGGCGATCCCGGCGGCCGCGCCCACCGGCCCGAGCGCGACCGGCAGCCACATCATCCGGTTGCCGAAGCTCGCGCTGTCGTGCTCGAAGTAGATCTCGGCGGCGGTGATGAGGGCACCGGCTGCGGTCAGGCCCGAGAGGCTGCGCTCGAAGCGGCCGGTTCGGACGTCGCGCAGCAGGCGGTCGACGCCGTGCAGGGGTGCGGGAGGGCCGGTCCGGCCGGCTCGCGGAACTGACACGCCGTGCGCATACCCGTGCGCACCAGATTCATGCATTATGCACGGAAGTGGAACTTCGTGCTATGTGCAAGGATGTGCCATGGCCGCCAAGGTCGAGCCCGGTGCCGAGCCCGGGCTCGAGATCCAGGTCGACGCCGTCCTCGCCGCGTCAGCCTCCCTCCTCGGCGTCGCCGTGCGGTCGCTCGCTGCGGCCGGGCTCGACGTCACGCTCGCGCAGGCCCGCACGCTGGTGCTGCTCGCGACCCGCGGCCCGGTGCGGATCGCCGAGCTGGCCGTCGCCCTGTCGGTCAACTCGTCGACGGCGACCCGGATGTGCGACCGGCTCGCCGCCAAGCGGCTGGTCGTCCGGTCGAGGTCCGCCGACGACCGGCGGGTCGTCATCGTCGAGCTGACCGCGCCGGCCCGCTCGGTCGTCGAGCGGATCGCCGCCGCGCGACGACGCGAGATCAGGCGCATCCTGACCGGGATGGACGCCGCCGACCGCGCGGTGCTCGCGGCCGCGCTGACCTCGTTCGCGACGGCCGCTGATGCCGTCGATGCGGCCTATGCCGCCGGTGCGGGGGCCGTCGCGGGCGCCCCGGCCGGCAGCTGGCTCGTGTGAGCGCGGGCCGCTCGATACCCTGCCGGTCGTGGCCGTCGTCGACGAGATCGCCGAGCAGGTGCTCGACGTCGTCGACCAGATCCCGCCCGGGCGGGTGCTCTCCTACGGCGACATCGCCGAGTGGGTCGGCGCGCCGTCGCCGCGGCTCGTCGGGCAGGTGATGCACCGCTACGGCGGCGGCGTCCCGTGGCACCGGGTCGTGATGGCCGACGGGCGGCCGGCCCCGCACGTAGCGGGCGAGCAGCTGGCCCGCCTGCTGGCCGACGGCACCCCGCTGGTGCGCGACGGCTCGCGCGTCGACATGCGCCGGGCTCGATGGGACGGCGGCTGAGCCGCTCTCGGATGCGAGCGGCTGCGCCGCTTCGGCGTGGAGCGACCGGAACTGTCGGCGACCCGTGCTGCAATGACGGCGTCCTGACGGGGTCGACCGACGCGGAGGTGCGCGACCGTGAGCCGCCCGGCCACCGCCTACCGGCTGGAGCGCACGCCGCCGCACCAGGCCCCGCCGCCGCACCTCGACGCGGCGGCCCGCGCGGTCGTCGAGCACGCCGGCGGCCCGCTGCTGGTGCTCGCCGGCCCGGGCACCGGCAAGACGACGACGCTCGTCGAGGCGGTGGCGGCCAGGGTGGCGAGGGGCACCCCGCTCGACCGCATCCTGGTGCTCACGTTCAGCCGCAAGGCCGCCGCCGAGCTGCGCGAGCGCATCACCGCGCGGCTCGGGGTCACCACCGAGTCGCCGGCGGCCTGGACGTTCCATGCCTTCTGCTACGCGCTCGTCCGGGCGTGGTCGCCGCCCGACGCGTTCGGCGAGCCGCTTCGCCTGCTGTCCGGCCCGGAGCAGGACGTCGCGATCCGCGAGCTGCTGATGGGCGCGGTCGCCGACGGCACCTCCGCGTGGCCGCCCACGCTGGCTCCCGCCCTGCCGACCCGCGGCTTCGCCGAGGAGGTACGGGCCCTGCTCGCCAGGGTGCGCGAGCTCGGCCTCGACCCCGGCGACCTCGCCGCGCTCGGCGCGCGCGCCGGGCGGCCGGCGTGGGCGGCCGCCGCCGCGTTCTGCGAGGGCTACCTCGACGTGCTCGACGCCCAGGGGGCGATCGACTACGCCGAGCTGGTGCACCGGGCCGTCGTCCTCGCCGGCCGGGCCGACGTGCGGGGCCAGTTGCGGGAGCGCTACGCGGCCGTGCTCGTCGACGAGTACCAGGACACCGACCCGGGGCAGGAGGCGCTGCTGCGGGCACTGGCCGGCGACGGGCGCGACCTCGTCGTCGTCGGCGACCCCGACCAGTCCATCTACGCGTTCCGGGGCGCCGACATCGGCGGCATCCTGCACTTCCGCGACCGGTTCCCCACCGCCGACGGCGCTCCGGCGCCCGTCGTCACGCTCCAGCGGTCGCGGCGGGCCGGGCGCCGGCTGCTCGCCGCGTCGCGGGCGGTGGCCGGGCGCATCGCGCTGCCCGGCCTGCCGGCCGAGGTCGTCCGCCGCCACCGCGCGCTCGAGCCGGCGGCCGGCGTGCCCGACGGGCGGGTCGACGTGCGGGTGCTGCCGACGACCGGTGCCGAGCAGGCCTACGTCGCCGACCTGCTCCGCCGCGCCCACCTCGAGGACGGCATCGGCTGGGACCGCATGGCGGTGCTGGTGCGGTCCGGCACCCACGCCATTCCTTCGCTGCGCAGGGTGCTCAGCGCGGCGGGGGTGCCGGTCGAGGTGGCCGGCGACGAGCTGCCACTGGCCAGGGAGGCCGCGGTCGCGCCGCTGCTCGCGGCCCTGCGGGTCGCCGACCGGCCCGAGGAGCTGACCGTCGAGCGGGCCCGCGACCTCCTGCTGTCCCCGCTGGGCGGCGCCGACGCTTCCGACCTGCGCCGCCTCGGCCGCGCGCTGCGCGACGTCGCGCGGGCCGCGGCCCGCGCCGACGGCGGCGGGGCAGCACCACCGCGGCCGTCGGCGGTGCTGCTCCGCGAGGCGCTGGCCGACCCCAGGCTGCTCACGCTCGTCGACGAGCGGGTCGCCCGGCCGGCGCACCGGCTCGCCGGCCTGGTGCAGGCGGCCCGGGCCGTGCTCGCCGCCGGCGGGCCGCCCGAGGAGGCGCTGTGGGCGGTGTGGGCGGGCAGCGACTGGCCACGCCGCCTGGAGCGGGCGTCCTTCGCCGGCGGCGCCACCGGCCGCGCCGCCGACCGCGATCTCGACGCGGTCCTCGCGCTCTTCGAGACCCTCGGCCGGGCCGAGCAGCGCCGCGGCCACCGCGGCGTGGCCAACCTGCTCGCCGAGCTGGAGGCCCAGCAGATCCCGGGCGACACGCTGGCCGAGCGCGGTACGCGGGGCGCGGCCGTCCGCCTGCTGACCGCCCACCGGTCGAAGGGGCTGGAGTGGGACCTGGTCGTCGTCAGCGGCGTTCAGGAGGGCCGCTGGCCCGACCTGCGCCGGCGCGGGTCGCTGCTCGAGGCCGACCGGCTCGGCCCCGAGGGGCTGCGCGAGCCGCCGCAGGCGCTCGCCCTGCTCGCCGAGGAGCGGCGGCTGTTCTACGTGGCCTGCACGCGGGCGAGGCGCCGGCTGGTGGTCACGGCGGTGGCCGGCGCCGACGACGACGGCGAGCGGCCGTCCCGGTTCCTCGACGAGCTGGGGGTCACCGTCGTCCCCGTCCCCGGCCGTCCCCGGCGACCGCTCTCGCTCGCCGGCCTGGTCGCCGAGCTGCGGCGCACGGTCACCGACCCGGCAGCCACGCCGGCGCTGCGCCGCGCGGCCGGGCTGCGCCTCGCCAGCCTCGCGGCGGCCCGGCGCCCCGACGGCCGGCCGCTGACCCCGTGGGCGCACCCCGACGCCTGGTGGGGGCTCGCCGAGGTCACCGAGCGGGCCGCACCGGTCGTCCAGGGCGACCGCCCGCTGCGGCTGTCCGGCACGTCGCTGTCCGGGCTCGACGTGTGCCCGCTGCGCTGGTTCTTCCAGCACGAGGCCAGGGCAGCGACGCCCACCAGCGCGGCGATGGGGTTCGGCGGGCTGCTCCACCAGCTCGCCGACGACGTCGCGGGCGAGCGCTCGCCGGCCGACCCCGACGCGCTCATGGCCCGCCTCGACCGGGTGTGGTCCCAGCTCGCCTTCGACGCGCCGTGGGAGTCGATCCAGCAGCGGGCCGAGGCCAGGCGGGCGCTGGAGCGGTTCTGCCGGTGGCATGCGAGCGAGCGCGGCCGGCGGCTGGTCGCCACCGAGGTGCCGTTCCGCACCGAGATCGCGGTCGGCGATCGGGCCGTCACGCTCACCGGGCGCATGGACCGGGTCGAGCTCGACGCCGGCGGGCGGGTGCACGTGGTCGACTTCAAGACCGGCAAGTCGGCACCGTCCAAGGCGGAGCTGGCCCGCCATCCCCAGCTCGGCATCTACCAGCTCGCGGTGCGCGAGGGCGCCCTCGGCGACGTCGAGGGCATGCCCCCTGGGCCGCACCGGCCGGGCGGCGCCGAGCTGGTGCAGCTGCGCAAGCCGGGGCCGGACGGCGGCCCCAAGGTGCAGGCGCAGCCCGCGCTCGGCAGCGCCGACCCAGTCGACCCCGCCGATCCGGCCGGCCCGGTCGCCGTACCGGACGGAGCCGCTGCGGCCGACGCGGCCCACCCAGTCGCCGCTGCTGGCGGAGCCGGCGGGGCTGGCTCGGGGGAGGGGGGCGAGGGTGGCGGCGCCACGTGGGTGGAGCGGCTGCTGGCCGAGGCGGTCGCCCGCCTGGTCGCCGAGGACTTCCCGGCCACGCCGGGCCACGCCTGCAACCACTGCGACTACGCCAGGTGCTGCCCGAGCCGCCCGGCCGGCCGGCGGGTGGTCGAATGAGCGCCCAGCCGGTGGCCGGCCCGCTGCGCCCGGCCGAGCTTCGCGAGCTGCTCGGCATCCCGTTCACCGACGAGCAGCTCGCGGCGGCCACCGCGCCGCTCTTGCCCACGCTCGTGGTGGCCGGCGCCGGGTCGGGCAAGACGTCGGTGATGGCGGCGCGGGTGGTCTGGCTGGTGGCCACCGGGCAGGTCGCTCCCGACGGGGTCCTCGGGCTCACCTTCACCAACAAGGCGGCCGGCGAGCTGGCCGCGCGGGTGCGGGCGGCGCTCGCAATGCTCCGTGGGGGCGCGCCGGGCGGCGAGCCCGACGGCGAGCCGACCGTGGCCACCTACCACGCCTACGCCGGCCGGTTGCTGCGCGACCACGGCCTGCGCATCGGCGTCGAGCCGAGCGCCCGCCTGCTCGCCGACGCCGCCCGCTACCAGCTCGCCCAGCGGGTGGTGCGGCGGGCCCCTGGCCCGTTCGTGGCGCTGCTGCGCGCCGTGTCGACGGTGGTCGACGACGTCGCCGCGCTCGAGGCCGAGCTGTCCGAGCACCTGGTGGAGCCGGCCGGGCTGCGGGCGCATGACGAGCGGCTCGTCGCCGTCGTGCAGGCGCTGCTGACCGATGCCGGGGCCGGGACGGCCGGGGCGGCGAAGGATCTGGCCAAGGTGGCCGACGCGGCGCGTGCGCGGCTGGAGCTGCTCAGCCTGGTCGAGGGGTTCCGCGAGGCCAAGCGGGCGGCCGACGCGCTCGACTTCGGCGACCAGGTGGCCCTCGCCGCCCGGCTCGCCGAGCAGTGCCCCGACGTGGGCGCGGCCGAGCGCGCCCAGCATGCCGTGGTGCTGCTCGACGAGTACCAGGACACCTCCGTCGCGCAGCGCCGCATGCTCGTCGCCCTCTACGCCGGCCATCCGGTCACCGCCGTCGGCGACCCGTGCCAGGCCATCTACGGCTGGCGGGGGGCGAGCGTCGGCAACCTCGACGGGTTCCCCGGGCACTTCGCCGGCGACGGTGCGCCGGCCGGGGCCTGGCCGCTGCGGATCAACCAGCGCAGCGGCGGCACCCTGCTGCGCCTCGCCAACCGCATCGCCGATCCGCTGCGGGCCGTCCACCCGCGGGTCGTCGAGCTGGCCGCCCGGCCCGGTGCCGAGGCGAGCGGGACCGCCCGGTGCGCGCTGCTCCCCACCTGGGCCGACGAGGTGGCGTGGGTGACCGGCCGGATCAAGGCGGCGGTCGAGGCGGGGACCCGGCCCGGCCAGTGCGCGGTGCTGGTGCGGGCCCGGTCGGCCTTCGCCGACCTGCACGACGCGCTCGCCGGTGCCGGGCTGCCGGTCGAGGTCGTGGGGCTCGGCGGCCTGCTCGCCCTGCCTGAGGTGGCCGACATCGTCGCCGTCCTCGAGGTGCTCGACGACCCGACGGCCAACCCCGCGATGCTGCGGCTGCTCACCGGCCCTCGCTGGCGGATCGGCACCCGCGACCTCGTGGCCCTCGGCCAGCTGGCGGCCGCCCTCGCCCGGCCCGAGGAGCCGGCCGCCGACGCCGCGCCCGACCCCGATGTGGCCCTCGAGCACGCGGTCGCGGGGGTCGACCCGACCGAGGTGGCGGCGCTGGCCGACGCGCTCGGCGAGGTCGCCAGGCACGCCGACCGCTTCTCGCCCGAGGCGGTGACCCGGCTGAGCGCGCTCGACCGCGAGCTGCGGGCGCTGCGGCGGCACGTCGGCGAGCCGCTGCTCGAGCTCGTCCATCGGGTGCTCGACGCCACCGGCCTCGCGGTCGAGCTGGCGGCGAGCGCCGAGGCGATCGCGGCCGGGCGCGCCGAGGCGGTCGGCGCCTTCCTCGACCACGTCGTCGGCTTCACGGGGCTCGACGGGGGGACGTCCCTCGGGGCGCTGCTCGCCTACCTGCGCGCGGCCCAGCAGTACGACGACGGCCTCGACGTCGACACCTCGGGCGGGTCGTCCGGGCGCGACGCCGTGCAGCTGCTCACCGTGCACAAGGCCAAGGGCCTGGAGTGGGACGTCGTCGCCGTGCCGGGGTTGACGCTCGGCGCCTTCCCCAGCGGGCGGTCCCGGCCGAGCTGGCTCGCGAGCCCGCGGGTGCTGCCGTACCCGCTGCGCGGCGACGCGGCCGACCTGCCGGCCGCGCCGGACTGGTCCGCCGCCGGCCTCGAGGCGTTCGCCGGCGCGCAGGCCGAGCACGCCGAGCGCGAGGAGCGGCGGCTGGCCTACGTCGCGCTCACCAGGGCAAGGCATGCGCTCCTCGCCAGCGGCCACTGGTGGGGGCCGACCCAGAAGGAGCGCCGCGGGCCGTCGCCCTACCTGGAGCAGGTCCGCGCGCACTGCGCCGCCGGGCTCGGCGTCGTCGAGGCCTGGGCCGACGCTCCTGCCGACGACGCGGTCAACCCGCAGCTGGCCGAGCAGCGGCTGGTGGCCTGGCCGGCGCCCTACGAGCCCACCGCGCTGGCCCGCCGCCGCGCCGCCGCCGAGCTCGTCCGCGAGGAGCTCGCGGCGATCGCCGCCGGCCGCCCGAGCGACCCCGATGCCGGGCTGGACATGCTCGAGGCGTCGGTCACCGCGGCCTGGGACGCCGACACCGAGGCGCTGCTCGCCGAGCTGGCGGACGACGAGCGCCGGCACGTGGTCCGGCTGCCGGCGGCGCTGTCCGCCTCCCAGCTGGTGCGCCTGGCCGCCGACCCGGCCGGTCTGGCCCGCGACATCGCCCGCCCGATGCCGCGGCCGCCCGCGCCGGCGGCCAGGCGGGGCACCGAGTTCCACGCCTGGGTCGAGTCGCTGTTCGGGGTCCGCCCGCTGCTCGAGCCCGATGATCTGCCCGGCGCCGGCGACGCCGGCATCGGGGACGACGCCGAGCTCGAGGCGCTCAAGGCGGCGTTCCTCGCCACCTCCTACGCGATGCGGCCCCCGGTGCGGATCGAGGCGCCGTTCGAGCTGGTGCTGGCCGGCCGCGTGGTGCGCGGGCGGATCGACGCCGTCTACGCCGAGCCGGACGGCCGCTACGAGGTGGTCGACTGGAAGACCGGGCGCGACCCGGCCGACCCGCTGCAGCTGGCGATCTACCGGGTGGCCTGGGCCGAGATCGCCGGCGTGCCGGTCGATGCGGTGACCGCGGCGTTCCTGCACGTGCGCACGGCAGAGGTGGTCCGGCCGGACGGCCTGCCGGGCCGGGCGGCCCTCGAGCGGCTGCTCACCGGCGAGCCGCCGGAGGTGGCCGCTGACCGGCGGCGCTGACCGGCGGCGGGCGACCGGCGGCGGGGTGCGCTCGCCGGTCAGGCCTCGTGGCCGGGGTTCAGCCGGCGCGCCTCGGCGAAGCCGAGCAGCGGCCCGGCGGCCCGCCGTACCTCGCCCCAGGCCGGCTCGATGACGTGCCCGACGTGGTCGCCGAACGGCACGCGGGCGTGGATGGGCCCGGCGAAGCAGGCGAGCGCGTCGTCGAGCACCGGCACCCCGCCGGGGCCGTCGTGCCAGGCGCAGCCGGCCAGCTTGTCGGTCCGGTCGCCGGTCTCCTCGCCGAACAGCCGCGCCAGCTCGCCCTGGGTCCTGCCGAGCAGGTGGACGGCGAGGTGCGTCGCCCGCCGGGCGACCCGGTAGGTGTGGTTCTTGTCCGACAGCGCGACGAGGAAGCGGGGCGGCGCGATGCTCACCTGCGTCGCGAACCCGACCAGGCAGCCGGACCGCTCTCCGCCGGCCGCCGCGGTCACGACGAGCATGGGGTAGTCGAGCAGCGCCGTCACGGCGTGGAAGCCGGCCGCATCCCCGTGCCCCTCGCCCATCGCTGCTCCCTTCGCGCGGTCACCTCGACGATCATGCGCCGGGGCGAGCGCCGGTCGGCGTCCCGGCCGGGCCATGCCCGGTTACCCGACGGTAGTATCGCGCCCCTTGGAGGTGGCCCGTGAGCCGAGTCGCCCTGGTGACCGGTGCCGCGTCCGGCATCGGACTGGCCCTGTCCCGCGCGCTGGCCGCGCGCGGCGACCACGTCGTGATGACCGACGTGGACGAGGCGGGGCTCGCCGCCGCTGCCGCGCGGGTGACCGACGACGGCGGCCGGGTCGTCGCGGCCGCGCTCGACGTGCGCGATGCGGCGGCGGTCGAGCGGGTGGTGGCCGATGCCTGGGGCCGGCTCGGCCGGCTCGACCTGCTCGTCAACAACGCCGGGATCGGCGTCGGCGGCGAGCTGCCGGAGCTGTCGGTCGCGCACTGGGACCGGGTCATCGACGTCAACCTGCGCGGCGTCGTGCACGGCGTGCAGGCCGCCTACCCGCGGATGGTCGCGCAGGGCCATGGCCACGTCGTCAACCTCGCGTCGCTGGCCGGTCTGGTGCCGGCGCCGCTGCTCGCGCCGTACAGCGCGACGAAGCACGCGGTCGTCGGGCTGTCGCTCAGCCTGCGCGCCGAGGCGGCCGCGCACGGCGTGCGGGTCACCGTCGTCTGCCCCGGCTTCGTCGACACGCCGATCCTCGACAAGGCGGGCCCCGGCGACCTCCCGCAGCCGCGGCTCGCCACCCGCACCCGCGAGCTCGCGCTGCACTACGCCCGGCGGCTGCACTCCGCCGAGGCGGTGGCCGCCGACGTGCTACGGGGCATCGACCGCAACCGGGCCATCGTCGTCACCCCGGCGCGCGCCCGGCTGGCCTGGCGGTTGCACCGGCTGTCCCCCGCCCTGCTCGAGCTGGGCAACCGGCGGGTGGTCGCCTCGATCCGTCGGCGGGTGGCGCTCGATGGCTGACCGGTCGCCGGACGCGCCGCCGCACCACCGGGTCGTCGTGGTCGGCGCCGGCTTCGCCGGGCTGGGCGCCGCGGCCGGGCTGCTGCGGGCCGGCGTCCGCGACTTCGTGGTGCTCGAGCGGGCCGGCGACGTCGGCGGCACCTGGCGGGACAACACCTATCCCGGCTGCGCTTGCGACATCCCGTCCAGCCTGTACTCGTTCTCGTTCGCGCCCAACCCCGACTGGAGCCGCTTCTTCCCGCGGCAGCCGGAGATCCTCGACTACCTGCGCCGGGTGACCGACGACCTCGGCCTGCGGCCGCACCTGCGCCTCGCCACCGAGCTGCTCGGGGCGGCCTGGGACGACGGCTCGCTGCTGTGGCGCATCGAGACCGACCGCGGTCAGCTCACCGCCGACGTGCTGGTGGCCGCGGTCGGCGCGCTGAGCCGGCCCAGCCTGCCCGGCCTGCCGGGGCTGGACCGCTTCGGCGGGCCGGTCTTCCACTCGGCCAGCTGGCGGCACGACGTCGACCTCGCGGGCAAGCGGGTCGCGGTGGTCGGCACCGGCGCGTCGGCGGTGCAGATCGTGCCCGAGCTAGCGCCGGTCGTCGAGCGGCTGGTCGTCGTCCAGCGCACCCCGGCGTGGGTGGGGCCGCGGCTCGACCGGCCGGTGTCGGCGCGGCAGGCCCGGCTGTTCCGGCGCTTCCCGCCGGCGCAGGCCGCGGTGCGGGTCGTCCTCTACTGGCTGCTGGAGCTGCTCGGCGTCGGCTTCACGATCGACCGGCGGCTGCTGCGCCCGGTCGAGGCCGAGGCGCTTCGCCACCTGCGCCGCCAGGTGCCCGACGAGCGCCTGCGCGCCGCGCTGACCCCGCACTACGCGATCGGGTGCAAGCGCATCCTCTACTCCAACGACTACTATCCGGCGCTCCAGCGACCGGGCGTCGAGCTGCTGGCGAGCGGGCTCGCCGAGCTGCGGCCCGGAGCGCTCGTCACGACCGGCGGGCAGGTGCGGGAGGTCGACGCCGTCGTGCTCGCCACCGGCTTCGCCGCCACCGAGCCGGCCGTCGCGGCACGGATCACCGGGCGCGGCGGCCGTGCGCTGGCCGCGGCGTGGTCCGGCGGGATGCACGCCTACCTCGGTACGGCGGTCCCCGGCTTCCCCAACCTGTTCCTGCTCGTCGGCCCCAACAGCGGGCTGGGCCACAGCTCGATGGTGCAGGTCATCGAGTCGCAGGTGGCCCACCTGCTCGCCGGCCTGCGGGCGCTGGCGTCGACGGGGGCGCGCTCGATCGAGGTGCGTCCCGACGCCGAGGCCGCGTACAACTCCCGGCTCCAGCGCCGCCTGCGCCGCACGGTCTGGAGCACCGGCGGCTGCGCCAGCTGGTACCTCGACGAGCACGGCCGCAACACCACCCTCTGGCCGTGGTCGACCTGGCGATTCCGGCTGCGCGCCCGCCGGCTCGACCGGGCCGCGTACGTGCTGCGCTAGCCGCGGGCGAGCTGCGCCCCGACCGCCGGTCAGCCCACCGGCTGGTGCGGCGACCCCGCCAGGCCGGTGCAGCCGCGCAGCTCCTGCCAGTGCGCCAGCCCGCTCGCCGCCGCGCTGCCGGACAGCCGCACCGGCACGCCGCCCTCGATGACCGCCGGCACCCAGCGCGCGGCGGTGACCGCGCGCCCGGCGACGGTCAGCGTCAGCACGCCGCTCTCGGCGGTGAGGCCGCCGGAGGAGTAGAAGACGAAGTTGCCGAGCCCGTAGTCGACGTACGCGCCGCCCTGCCAGCCGCCGCCGAGCACGACGTGCGCGTGCGACCCGACCACGACGTCGGCGCCCGCGCGCACCAGCGCGTCGGACAGCGCGCGCTGGTCGCCGGTCGGGCAGGTGGAAAGCTCGCGCCCCCAGTGCAGGTAGACGACGACCGTGTCGGCGTCGGCCCGCGCCGCCTCGACGGCCGCCACCAGCCGCCCGACGTCCTTCGCGCTCGCGAGCCCCGGCTTGCCGGGGCCGGCGGTCCAGGCCGCGGCCAGGCTGCTGTCGAGCACCTGGGTGGCGCCGATCACGGCGATCCGCTGGCCCTTGACCGTGACCCGGTACGGGCGGAACGCCGCCGCCGCGTCGAGCCCGATGCCGACGACCGGGAAGCCGGCCGCCCGGGCGGCGGCCAGCGAGTCGCGCAGTCCGGTGAGGCCGTAATCCATCCCGTGGTTGTTCGCCATCGTGGCGACGTCGACGCCGGCGGCGCGCAGCGCGGCGAGCGCCGCCGGCGGGGCGCGGAAGACGTACGTCTTGGCGGCCGGGGTGCCGCGCGTCGTCACCGCGGTCTCCAGGTTGACCATCGCCAGGTCGGCGCGGCGCAGCACCGAGGCGATCGGCCCCATCGCGGTCGACGGGTCGGCGGCCAGCCGGGCCGCGTCGACGCCCATGAAGTGCACGTCGCCGCCGAAGGCGATGGTCACCGCCCGGCCGGTCGGCGCGCCGGCCCGCGCGGTCGCGGCCGGCGCCGAGCTGGTGCGCGTGGTGGGCCGTCCGTTCAACCTCAACTCACCGATCCAGTTGCGCGAGATCCTGTACACGCAGCG
>JBJMHZ010000040.1:0-1544 GCA_045807125.1 Frankiaceae bacterium | reverse complement strand
GCCACGCTGGCCACCGAGTCGCTGGGCCGCCCGGTGCACCCCAACGACCACGTCAACGCCTCGCAGTCGTCCAACGACGTGTTCCCCTCGGCGATCCACGTGGCCGCCACCAAGGCGATCGTCCGCGACCTGATCCCGGCGCTGTCGCACCTCGAGGCGGCGCTGGCGCGCAAGGCCGACGAGTTCGCCGAGGTGGTCAAGAGCGGGCGCACCCATCTCATGGACGCCACCCCGGTGACGCTCGGCCAGGAGTTCGGCGGCTACGCGGCGACCGTGCGCTACGGCGTCGAGCGGCTGCAGGCCTCGCTGCCCCGCATCGGCGAGCTGCCGCTCGGCGGCACCGCCGTCGGCACCGGCATCAACACCCCGCCCGGGTTCGCCGCGGCGATCATCGAGAAGCTCGCCGCCGAGCTCGACCTGCCGCTGTCGGAGGCGCGCGACCACTTCGAGGCGCAGAGCGCCCGCGACTCGCTGGTCGAGGCCTCCGGCCAGCTCAAGACGATCGCCGTGGGCCTGGTCAAGATCGCCAACGACCTGCGCTGGATGGGCTCGGGGCCGCGCACCGGGCTCGGCGAGATCAACCTGCCCGACCTGCAGCCGGGCAGCTCGATCATGCCGGGCAAGGTGAACCCGGTGATCCCGGAGGCGACGATCCAGGTCGCCGCCCAGGTGATCGGCAACGACGCCGCCGTCACCTTCGCCGGCACGACCGGCAACTTCGAGCTCAACGTCACCCTGCCGCTGATGGCCCGCAACGTGCTGGAGTCGGTCCGGCTGCTGGCCAACGTCAGCCGGATCCTCGCCGAGCGCACGATCGACGGGATCACGGCCAACGTCGAGCGGCTGCGCGAGCTGGCCGAGTCGTCGCCGTCGATCGTCACGCCGCTGAACAAGTACATCGGCTACGAGGAGGCGGCGAAGGTCGCCAAGCAGTCGCTGGCCGAGCGCAAGACGATCCGGCTGGTGGTGCTCGAGCGCGGCTACGTCGAGCAGGGCAAGCTCACCGAGCAGCAGCTCGACGAGGCTCTCGACGTCCTCTCGATGACCCACCCCTGAAACCCGCTGGTCGGGGTGTGCGACTCGCATCTCACATCCCGAGGGAGGCCCCACCGGGCTGCGAACCGCGCGGAAGTGAGTAGCGTCCTGTTCCGATGAGCGAGACAGATGTAGCCCTGCGCTACCCCGGTGGAGAACTGCCCCTGCCCGTCGTCCCCGCGGCCGAGGGGCCCGACGGCATCGACACGAGCAAGCTGCTGGCGACGACCGGCACGGTCGCGCTCGACATCGGCTTCGTCAACACGGCGGCGTGCACCTCGGCGATCACCTACATCGACGGTGACGCCGGGATCCTGCGCTACCGCGGCTACCCCATCGACCAGCTGGCGGAGAAGTCGACCTTCCTCGAGGTCACCTACCTGCTGATCTACGGCGAGCTGCCCAGCGCCGACCAGCTGCACGCCTTCGACCAGCAGCTGCGGCGGCACACGCTGCTGCACGAGGACCTGAAGCTGTTCTTCACGGGCTTCCCGCGCGACGCGCACCCG
>JBJMHZ010000039.1:0-1939 GCA_045807125.1 Frankiaceae bacterium | reverse complement strand
TCGCGGACGCCGGCGACGCCGACACGCTGCGCCGGGACAACGGCGAGGTCGCCTTCCTCATCTGCGGCGGCGGGCACCATCACCATCTCACCTGCCGCGAGTGCGGCCGCGTGGAGCAGGTGCGCGACTGCCGCCTCGACGACTGGGCCCACGAGGTCGCCGCCGGGCACGGCTTCTCGCAGGTCGAGCACCGCGCGGAGCTGCTGGGCCTCTGCGCCGGCTGTTCCTCCCGCAAATAGCGGCAATCGAATATCCGTCCAGGCTCAAGCTTTGCGCTAAAGCCGCCGATGAAGCCTGTGCAATGCGAATGGCAAGAGCTTTCATCGCGAGCGTCCCCATGGGGGTCGTGCTCGTGGCAGCCCTGGTGGTGCCGCTGGCCGTGATCCCGGGCACCTTCGGCTTCGATAGCTGGCCGTCGTCGCGCGGCGAGCGGGTGAGCGAGCGCCAGGTGCGGCTTGCTCCGCCGAAGGTCGACGTCGTCGCCGTGCGGCCGCGCCGGGCCGTGCCCGAGCGGCACCCGGTTCTCGTCTCGACGGCGCCGCGTCCGGCGCCGACGGTCGTGGCCGTCGCCCCGGCGCGGCGGCGGACGACGGTCGTGCACGTGCAGTCGCCGAAGCCCGATCGCGCACCGCAGCCGTCGCACCAGCCGCAGGCGCAGCCGGCCCCGCAGCCGGCCCCGCAGCCGCAGCCGCAGCCTCAGCCCGCTCCACAGCCCTCGAAGGGCGACTCGGGTCTGCTCGCCGGCCGGGACGCCCCCGTCGCACGCGAGGTTCCCCAGCAAGAGGCGCCCGCACCGGCCCCCGCGCCTGCCCCGGCGCCTGCGCCTCAGCCCGCTCCGGAGCCGGTTCAGGAGGCCGCGCCCCAGCCGGTCCCGCGCCTCGCGGCACCCGAGCCGTGCCACGGCCGAGGCCACGGCGGCGGTCAGCAGGGCGACGACGACGCCCAGCAGTAGCCCGAAAGGGCGATAGAGAAGCGCGGATCGGGGGAATAACCGACGCGGGACCACCCCTTCCCGCAAGATGCGCGCTCGCGTCGCCTACATCTCCAGCCTGGGAACGACCGCGATCCTCGTCGCGGCTGCGTTGCTGATGCTCGCGGTCGTCGGCGCGATCGTCGCGTTCCGCGGCTGGCCCGGTGCCGCCAACGGAGCGGACGTCCAGTCGGTGCCGCTCACGTCGCCTCTCACGCGCGCGAGCGCGACCCTCGTCGCGACCCGCGCCGGCCATCGCGGCCACGGCCTGGTGCGGGCGGCCGGCGTCGTCGCGACAAAGGGCGCCGCCAGGCTCTCCACGGTCGGCCTCGTGAAGCAGGTCGGCCCCGGTCCGCTGCCCGGCATCGTGAAGATCACGACCGGCGGCCCCGGCCCCTCGATGCACGGCGTCTTCCCCGGGCCGAGCCGCCCGATCCCGTCGTTCCCACCGCCGACGGGACGCAACCCGGTCACAGTGCAGCTGCCGCCCAGCTCACCCGGCGGAGGGTCGGGCGCGCTGGTGCCGGTCGAGCTGCCGAACCCGGGCGGCGCTGCCCCGGTCACGACCCAGGTCGGGACGAGCGTCGAGCAGGTCGTGGCCCAGGCGCCGTCGCCGCCGGCCGTCGTGGAGAGCGTCCGCGACGTGCTCCCTATCCACTGACGAGCGCGCGCTCCACGAACTTGAGCGACTCGTTCTGCAGCTCGACGTCGTGCTGCAGCGAGCGGTGGTGGCCGCCGGGCATGACGAGCAGGCGCTTCGGCTCGGCCGCGGCCGCGTAGAGCTCCTCCGAGACCGTGTAGGGCACCTGCTCGTCGCCACGCGCGTGCATCAGAAGGAGCGCCGTGTCGGGGCCGAGCGAGGCGGCCGCCTCGGTCATGTCGATGCTCTCGAGCCACCGCTCGAGCGGCTCGCGATCGGCCCGGAAGCCCTCGAGCTCGCCGGCCCGGAGCCCGCGCGCGAGCAGCTCT
>JBJMHZ010000038.1:0-2504 GCA_045807125.1 Frankiaceae bacterium | reverse complement strand
GGTCGCCTCGGCGGCCCGAAGCGCCGCGACATCGGCCACGGTGCGCTCGCCGAGCGCGCCCTCGTGCCGGTCGTGCCGTCGGTCGAGGACTTCCCGTACACGATTCGCGTCGTGTCGGACATCCTCGAGTCGAACGGCTCGTCGTCGATGGCGTCGGTCTGCGGCTCGTCGCTGTCGCTGATGCAGGCCGGCGTGCCGATCGAGCGCCCGGTCGCGGGCATCGCGATGGGCCTGATCAAGGAGGGCGACGACTACATCGTCCTGTCCGACATCGCCGGCGTGGAGGACCACCTCGGCGACATGGACTTCAAGGTCGCCGGTACCGACAACGGCATCACCGCCCTCCAGATGGACATCAAGATCTCGGGCGTCACGTTCGAGATCCTGCGCGACGCGCTCTCGCAGGCCAAGGAGGGGCGCACGTTCATCCTCGGCAAGATGGCCGAGGTGATCGACAAGCCGCGCGAGGAGCTCTCCGAGCACGCCCCGCGCATCAGCTCGATCCAGATCGACGTCGACCAGATCGGCAAGGTCATCGGCAAGGGCGGCGAGACGATTCGCGGCCTGTCCGAGGAGTTCGAGGCCCAGATCGACGTCCAGGACGACGGCACGATCCGCATCTACGCCCAGACGGGCGCCCAGGGCGACGCCCTGGTGGACCGGATCCGCTCGATGACCAAGGAGGTCGAGGTCGGCGACGAGTTCAAGGGCAAGGTCGTGAAGACGACCACCTTCGGCGCGTTCATCGAGCTCTCCAAGGGCACCGATGGCCTGCTGCACATCTCCAACGCCTCGCCCGGTCAGCGGGTCGAGTCGGTGGAGGACGTGCTCAACCGCGGCGACGAGGTCGACGTGCGCGTGGTCGAGGTCGACCGCGAGCGCGGCCGGATCGGGCTGCGGCTGGCCGAGGATCCCGAGATCCAGGGCAAGTCCGCCGAGGAGCTCACAGCGATGGGCACAGGCGACAAGCGCGAGGGCGGCGGTGGCCGCGGCGGGCGCGGCGGTGGCCGTGATGGCGGCGACCGCGGCCGTGGGCGCGGTGGACGCGATCGCGATCGCGGCGGCCGTGACCGTGGCGGCGATCGAGGCGGAGACCGTCCGCCTCGTCCCGATTACGCCCGGGACGAGCGCTGAGCCAACCCGAACACAGGATCACCGAGCTGGACTCGGGCCTTCGAGTGGTCACCGAGGCGATGCCCTCGGTGCGCTCGATCGCCCTGGGCATCTGGGTCGGTACAGGATCGAGGAACGAGACCCCGGATCAAGCCGGGGTCTCGCACTTCCTGGAGCACCTGCTGTTCAAGGGCACGAAGCGCTTCACCTCGATCGAGATCGACCAGATCTTCGACGGCATGGGCGCGGAGATAAACGCGGGGACCGGCAAGGAGACGACGTCGGTCTACTCGCGCTTCCTCGACCAGCACCTCGAGCGCGCGCTCGACGTGATGGCCGACATGGTGCTCCATCCCGCGTACATCGACATCGACGCCGAGCGCCAGGTGGTGATCGAGGAGATCGCGATGTATGAGGACGAGCCGTCGGAGAAGGTGCACGACGTGCTCGGCGAGGCGCTCTTCGGCGACCACCCGCTGGGCCGGCCGATCATCGGCACCGCCGACGTGATCGGCAACGTGCCGGTGCCGCAGATCGCTTCCTACCACGACGGCCGCTACGTCGGCTCGAACCTGGTGCTGGCGGCGGCGGGCAACATCGACCACGACGGCCTCGTCGAGCTGGTTGAGCGACATGCGCCCGCGCGAGCAGGCAGCGCCGCCACGCCGCAGCCCGCACCGGAGACCATTGCGCCGCGCGCCTGCTTCCGCCAGAAGACCACCGAGCAATACCACCTCTGCCTGGGCGGCCCGGGCATCCCACGCGCCGACGAGCGCCGCTACGCGCTGCGCGTGCTGGACACGATCCTCGGCGGCTCCACCTCGTCGCGGCTGTTCCAGGAGGTGCGCGAGAGGCGCGGCCTGGCCTACAGCGTCTACTCGTACTCGAGCCAGTACGTCGACACCGGGCACGTGGGCGTCTACGTGGGCACGCGTCCGGACAACGTCGGCAAGGCGATGGACGTGATCGGCGCCGAGCTGCGCCGGATCGTCGAGGACCCGGTCGCCGCCGACGAGCTCGAGCGCGCGAAGGAGAACGTGAAGGGCCGCACCGCGCTGTCGCTGGAGTCCACGCTCACGCGGATGAACCGCCTGGGTGGATCGCTCCTGATGGACGTGCCGCTGCTCTCGCTCGACGAGATGGTGGCCGCCATCGACGCGGTGACCGCGGAGGACGTGCAGACCCTCGCGCGCGAGACGTTCTCGACCGAGCTGCTGTCGGCCGCGGGCGTCGGGGGCGACGAGAGCGCCTTCCTGCGCGCCATCGAGCCCGTGAACCCACAGCTCGCCGCCGCGGCGTGATCAACGTCGCCGTCTCAGGCGCCGCCGGCCGGATGGGCGCCACCGTGTGCGACGCGGTCGAGGGGGCCGACGACATGGCGCTCGTCGGGC
>JBJMHZ010000037.1:0-30717 GCA_045807125.1 Frankiaceae bacterium | reverse complement strand
GCGTGGTGGGCGGGGTCGAGCCGTCGTGCAGGGTGGCGCCGCCCGGGCGCCCGGCCGGGGGCGCCGCGCGCTGGGCCGACCCGCCGCCGGAGCCGCTGCAGCCGGCGACCGCGAGCCCGGCGAGGGCGGCGAGGGCGGCGGCCGTCAACCGGGTGGCGATGCGGCGGGGGGTGCTCGGCACGCCCCTACCCTCGCATGCCGGTTCGCTCCTGCAGGTCGGCGTACACGGCGCAATGGTCGGACAGCGGCAGGGCGAGCGCGCCCCCGCCCACCGGGCGCAGCCGGCCCGGCTCGACGAGGACGTGGTCGAGCTGCACCCGCGGTCCCGCCGAGGGGTACGTCGGCGCGGCCACCGCCCCCGGCCAGCGGGTGAGGGCCGCCGGGAGCCGCCCCGGCAGGTTGAGGTCGCCCAGCAGGATCCGCGGGTGTGGCAGGTCGCGCAGCCCGCGCCGGATGCTGAGCAGCTGCCGCACGTTCCACCCCGGCACGAACGACAGGTGCGTCACCGCGACGGTGACCGGCCCGGCGTCGCCCGCCACGACCGCGGCGATGGCGATCCGCGGCTCGTCGTCGAGGAGCATGATCACCCGCCGCGGCGGGCCGGCCACGAGGACGGGGGAGCGCACCGGCGCCGCCGGCAGCCGCAGCGTCAGCCAGCGCAGCACGGGGCGGCGGGACACCAGCGCGATCCCGTACGCCGGGGTCCCGGCCGGCTCGTCGTCGCCGGCCGGCCGCCACTTCTCGCCAGGCGTCCCGATGAGGGCCGGCTCGAACCGCCAGGTCGCCGCGCCAGCGGCAGCGGCCGCGATCGCCGCCAGGTCGAGCCCGTGCGAGCGCTCCTGGTCGCGATCGACCTCCTGCAGCCCGATGACGTCGGCATCGACCGCCGCGACGGCTGCGGCCAGCCGGTGGGCGTCGACCTCGCCGTCGACGGGCGACCGGCCGTGCAGCAGGTTGAAGGTCGCGACGCGCATGACGCGGCTGCCCTACCCCGGGCCCCCGGCGCTCACCCGGCGTCCGGCTAGGCTGCCCACCATGGCTGACAACGGGGCTGATCACGGGGCTGATCACCGGGCTGGCAAGGGGACGGGCAACGGGGTGCGCGGCTACGTGCAGGATCACGCGCAACGGCTCTACGACGACCTCGACGCGTTCCTGCGCATCCCGTCGATCTCCGGCCAGCCCGACCATGCGCCAGACGTCCGGCGCTCCGCCGAGTGGCTGGCCGAGGCCTTCCGGCGCACCGGCTTCCCGACGGTGGAGATCTGGGAGACCGGCGGGCACCCCGCCGTGTTCGCCGAGTGGCCCTCCGACGTCCACGGCGCGCCCACCGCGGTGGTGTACGGCCACCACGACGTGCAGCCGGTCGACCCGGAGGAGCTGTGGCGGACGCCGCCGTTCGAGCCGACCGTCGTCGGCGAGGAGCTGTTCGCCCGCGGGGCCATCGACGACAAGGGGCAGGTGCTGTTCCACCTGCTCGGCCTCGACGCGTGGTTCGCCACCCATGACGGCGCGAGCGCGCCGCCGGTCACGCTGAAGTTCCTCGTCGAGGGCGAGGAGGAGTCCGGCTCGGTGCACTTCGCCGAGCTGCTGCGGCAGCGCCGCGAGCGGCTGGCCTGCGATGTCGTCGTCGTCTCCGACACCGGCATCTTCGACAGGGAGACGCCGACCATCTGCACCGGCATGCGCGGCCTGGTCGGCGCCCAGATCGACTTCCACGGGCCCGGCGTCGACCTGCACTCGGGCTCCTTCGGCGGTGCGGTGCCCAACCCGCTCACCGCGCTGGCCAAGGTGCTCGCCGGGCTGCACGACGACCAGGGCCGGGTGACGCTGCCGGGCTTCTACGACCGGGTCGTCCCGCTCTCCGACCGCGAGCGCGAGCTCTACTCCAGGCTGCCGTTCGACGAGGAGCGCTTCCTCGCCACGGCGGAGAGCCGCGCGCTCACCGGCGAGGAGGGCTTCAGCACGCTCGAGCGGATCTGGGCCCGGCCGACCTGCGAGATCAACGGCATGTGGGGTGGCTACACCGGTGCGGGCGGCAAGACGATCGTCCCGTCCGCCGCCCACGCGAAGATCTCGTTCCGGCTGGTCGCCGACCAGGATCCGGGCGAGGTGCGCACCGCGCTCGAGCAGTACGTGGCGGCCAATACGCCGCCAGGCATCCGCTCGGTGGGGCACTGGGAGGGCGACGGCGTGCGGCCGTGCCTGACGCCGCTCGACCACCCGGCCCTGCAGGCCGCGACCAGGGCGATGGAGCGGGCCTTCGGCAAGGAGGTCCTGTACATGCGCGAGGGCGGCAGCGGGCCCGAGGCCGACCTGGCCGAGATCCTCGCCGCGCCGGTGGTGTTCGTCGGCGTGGGGCTGCCGGACGACCGCATCCACGCGCCCAACGAGCGGGTCGTCCTGCCGATGCTGCTCACCGGCGCCGAGGCGGCCGCCTACCTCTGGGACGAGCTCGCCGGTGCCCTTTCCCGCTGACGGGACCGCCTGCGGGCGGCCGCCGGCGCTGTCGCGGGGCACGGTCGACCGGGCGGCCATGCGCCGCGAGGACGAGGCGTGGCTCGCCGCCGCCTGGGACGATCCGCGGGCCCGCGCACTGGTCGTGCGCGAGACGCAGGTGCTCGTCAAGGACGACGCGGACGGGCCCAGCCTCGTGCTGCTGCCCCCGGCCGAGGCGCCGCCCGGCGCGCGCTACTTTCTTGGCGAGAGCGACGGCGCGCCGTACTTCGCCGTCTCCGCCGACTCGACCGACTCCACTGGCCCTGCCGGTGCCCGCGCCGCCTCGCTGCGCGAGGTGGGCGCCGCGCTGTCCGACCGCGACGCCGGCCTGGTCGTGCACGCCGTCGCTCTGGACAACTGGCACGCCACCCACCCGCGCTGCCCGCGCTGCGGTCGGCCCACCACCATGGCGGCCGGCGGCCACGTCCGGCGCTGCCAGGCGGACGGGTCGGCGCACTTCCCGCGCACCGACCCGGCGGTGATCATGCTGGTGCACGACGGCGGCGACCGGTGCGCGCTCGGCCGGCAGCCGAGCTGGCCGGAGCACCGGTTCTCGACGCTGGCCGGCTTCGTGGAGCCGGGGGAGTCAGCGGAGCAGGCGGTGGTGCGCGAAGTGGCCGAGGAGGTCGGGCTCCCGGTCACCGACGTGGAGTACCGCGCGAGCCAGCCGTGGCCGTTCCCGTCCTCGCTGATGCTGGGCTTCCGGGCGCGGGCGACGGCGCAGGACATCGTGCTCGCCGACGGCGAGATCGCGGAGGCCAGATGGTTCGGCCGGGCCGAGCTGCGCGAGGCCAGCAGGGCCGGTGAGGTGCTCCTGCCGCCGCCGGTGTCGATCGCTCACCGGCTCATCTTCGACTGGCTGGCCGCTCGCTAGCCGCGTCGCTCCCCGCGGGCGGCGGCAGGCCCGGCTCGCCGGCGGCGAGCTCGCCGGCGAGCCGCTCGAGCGCCGGCAGGGCGGTCAGCAGCGCCCGGCGATCGGTCTCGTCGAGCGCGGCGACCCGCCGCGACAGCAGCAGCGTGCGCTCCGTGCGCAGCTCGGTGATCACCTGGCGGCCGTCGGCGGACAGCGAGATCCAGGCCGAGCGGCGGTCGTCGGGGTCGGGCACCCGCGTGACGAGGGCGGCCTCCTCGAGGGAGGAGACGATGCGGCTGAGCGTCGACGGCGCGACCCCCTCGACGGCGGCGAGGTCGCCGAGGCGCACCGATCCGCGCTGCTCGATCGCGAACAGCGCCGACAACTGGCTGCCGGTCAGGCCACCGGAATGGCTCTGCCGGAGCTGGCGCGCGATGCGGCCGACGGCGACCCGCAGCCGGGTCACCAGCTCGGCGTCACCGCTCTCCCCGTCGGCTCCGCTTCCCATCCGTCCGTCCCTCCTGCCGCGGTCGTGACCGGTCATCCCCGATCGTCCGCCCGGCCGCTCGGTCCGCCTATGGTGCGCCACGACCCTTCCCGGTGGCACGCGGCTCCCCGCACGGCACCCGGTCCGGTACAGTTAGTTAGCACGCGCAAATACTTCTCACGACTTCGGAACGACGGCGGAGGAACCATGCCGGTGCCCTGGCGGACCGCGGAGGAGCGCCCATCGGGCGGTGCCACCAGTGCCAGCCCTGCCAGCCCTGCCAGCCCTGCCATGCATGCCACGCGCGCGACGGGCGCGCCCTCTGGCGGGCCCGACGACCGCTACAAGTGGATCGCGCTGTCCAACACGACCCTCGGCATGCTGATGGCGACGATCAACGCCTCGATCGTCCTGATCTCGCTGCCGGCGATCTTCCGGGGCATCAAGCTCGACCCGCTCGCGCCCGGCAACACCTCGTACTTCTTGTGGGTGCTGATGGGCTACCTGCTCGTCAGCGCGGTGCTGGTCGTCACCCTCGGCCGGCTGGGCGACATCTACGGGCGGGTGCGCATCTACAACGCCGGGTTCGCCGTCTTCGCCCTCGGCTCCGCGGCGCTGGCGCTCGACCCGCTCACCGGGTCGGCCGGCGCGATGTGGCTCATCCTGCTGCGGGTCGTGCAGGGCATCGGCGGCGCGATGCTGATGGCGAACTCGTCGGCGATCCTCACCGACGCGTTCCCGGTGCACCGGCGCGGGTTCGCGCTCGGGGTCAACATGGTGGCCGCGCTGGCCGGGTCGTTCATCGGCCTGGTCGCCGGCGGCCTGCTGTCGGAGGTCGGCTGGCGGCTCGTGTTCTGGGTGTCGGTGCCGATCGGCCTCATCGGCACGGTGTGGGCGTACCGCTCGCTGCGCGAGATCGGCCACCGCTCCTCGGCCCGCATCGACTGGTGGGGCAACGTCACCTTCGGCCTCGGGCTGACCGGGATCCTCGCCGCCATCACGTACGGCATCCAGCCCTACGGTGGCCACGACATGGGCTGGACCGACCCGTGGGTGCTGGCCGGGCTCGTGGGTGGCGTGGCGATGCTCGCCCTGTTCGGCTGGGTCGAGGCGCGGGTCGCCCAGCCGATGTTCGACCTCGGGCTGTTCCGCGTCCGTGCCTTCGCCGCCGGGAACTTCGCGCAGTGGCTGGGTGCGATCGCCCGCGGCGGCCTGCAGTTCATGCTCATCATCTGGCTGCAGGGCATCTGGCTGCCGCTGCACGGCTACGACTTCATCGACACCCCGCTCTGGGCCGGCATCTACCTGCTGCCCCTGACCGTCGGCTTCCTGATCTCCGGGCCGCTGTCCGGCGCGCTGTCCGATCGGTTCGGCGCGCGGGCCTTCACCGCCGGCGGCCTGATCATCGTGGCCGCGACGTTCCTCGGCCTCATCCTGCTGCCGGTCGACTTCGACTACCGTGCCTTCGCCGCGCTGATCGCGCTCAACGGCGTGGGGTCGGGCCTGTTCGTCGCGCCCAACTCCGCGGCGATCATGAATGCGGTGCCGGCCAACCAGCGCGGGGCGGCCGGCGGCATGATCTCGACGTTCCAGAACAGCGGCATGGTGCTGTCGATCGGGATCTTCTTCTCGCTGATGATCGCCGGCCTGGCCAGCACCCTGCCCGCCTCGACCTACCAGGGGCTCACCAGCCACGGCGTGCCGTCCGACGTCGCCCACCAGGTCGCCGCCCTGCCGCCGGTCGGCAGCCTGTTCGCCGCGTTCCTCGGCTTCAACCCCCTGCGCAGCCTGCTCGAGCCGAGCGGCGCGCTCGCCAAGCTCCCGCCCGGTCAGGTCCAGCAGCTCACCGGGCGCGAGTTCTTCCCCCACCTCATCGCGCAGCCGTTCCACCACGGCCTGGTGCTCGCCTTCGCGATCGCGATCGCGATGGCCCTCGTCGGCGCGGTCACCTCGCTGCTGCGCGGGAGCAAGTACGTCCACGCCGAGCACCCGGTCGCGCCGGCCGGGTCGCAGGGGTCGCAGGGGTCGGAGGGGTCGATCGTCGCGGACGAGCCGCGAGCGCGGGTCGCCGACGTCGCCGCCGGTGCCCAGCCGGCCGCCCCCACGCCCGCCGCGCCGCCCGCTCGACCGGGCGGCGACGCCGCCCCGTCGGAGCGGGCCGCGACCCGGCCCGCGACCCGGCCCGCGCCAGGTAGGGTCGAGGGATAGCAGCGTTCCGGACGTCCCCGAGATCGCCCCCCGCGAGGTGACAGGCACGATGACGGCAACTGCCCGGCGAAGCGCTGCGCTGCGGGCCGCCACCGCGATCGGCGCCGCCGGCGCCCTGCTCGCCGGCACCGCGGCATGCACCGGCTCGTCCGGCTCGACCGCGCCGCGCCCCACGCCGACGGCGTCGAGCAGCCCGGTGACGCTGTCCGGGAAGCTCGCGGTCGACCCCGAGGTCGGCGTCCGCTTCCGGCTGCCGGTCGGCTGGTACCAGATCCCGCTCGGCGCCGGCACGCACGCGGCGCTGACGCGCCTCGTCCACGACCCTGCCAAGGTCGGCGACATCGAGGCGCAGATCCGGCTGGGCCAGTTCAGGGGAATGCATCTGTTCGCCATCCGGCCGCACGGCACCGCGAGCCCGGACAGCATGAACCTGTCGATCACCCAGGCGCAGACGACGACCCTGCCGGCCCTGCGCAAGCTGCTCGAGGTGTCCACGGGCCAGACGGCCGCCGACACCCCGCAGTTCCAGCAGGTGACGCTGCCGGCCGGGCCGGCGCTGCGGGTGCACTACACGCTGCCCGACGGGGACACCGTGACGCAGTACTACCTGATCAGCGGCGGGCTCGCCTACACGCTCACCGAGACCACGGCGGCGTCGTCGGGCGCCGCCACCGCCCGAGCTGACGGGGCGGTCACCGACGCCGTGGCGCGCACCCTGCACCTGTCGGCGACCACCTGAGCGACCTAGCCGGTCGCCTCGGCGAGCGCGTCCTCGACCACGCCTAGGAAGACGTCGTTCTCCTCCGGCGTCCCGATGGTGACCCGCACCCCGTCGGTGGCGAACGGCCGGACGATGGCGCCCCTGCGCTCGCACGCCGCGGCGAACGGGACGGCCGCCGCGCCGAGCGACAGCCAGACGAAGTTGGCCTGCGAGTCGGGCACCGCGAGGCCCATGCCGCGCAGCTTCTCGGTGACCCGGCAGCGCTCGGTGACGATGTCGGCGACCCGCTCGGCCAGCACCTGCTCCACCTCGGGCGCCAGCGAGGCGACGGCGGCGAGCTGCGCGACGGTCGACACCGCGAACGGCACCTGCGTCTTGCCGAGCGCCTCGACCACCTCGGGCGCCGCGACGCAGTAGCCCACCCGCAGCCCGGCCAGCCCGTACGCCTTGGAGAAGGTGCGCAGCACCGCGACGTTGGGGTGCGCCCGGTGCAGGTCGAGGCCGTCGGGCACTTCGGGGTCGCGGACGAACTCGCGGTAGGCCTCGTCGTAGACGACGAGCACCGAGGGCGGCACCGCGTCGAGGAACCGCTCGATCGCGGCCCGGCCCACCGCCGTGCCGGTGGGGTTGTTGGGGTTGCAGAGGAAGACCAGCCGCAGCCGGTCGTCCAGCGCGGCCGGCAGCGCGTCGAGCAGCGCGTCGAGGTCGTAGCGCTCGTCGCGCAGCGGCACCAGGATCGAGCGGGCGCCGGCCACCGAGACGAACAGCGGATAGGACTCGAACGACCGCCATCCGTACAGCGCGGCGTCGCCCGCGTCGCACACGGCCTGGACGAGCTGCTGGCAGAGGCCGACCGAGCCGCAGCCGGTCACGATCGACGCGGGGTCGACGTCGAGGCGGGCGGCGAGCGTCTCGCGGAGCAGGCCGGTGCCGTTGTCGGGGTAGCGGTTCATCACCGTCGCGCCGGCGACCGCCTGCTCGATCACCCCGGGCAGCGGGCCGTACGGGTTCTCGTTCGAGGCCAGCTTGACCACCCGGTCGATGCCGAGCTCGCGGGCGACGTCCTCCGGCGACCGGCCGGGGCGGTAGGCGGGGAACTGGTCGAGCACGTCCCTGGTCCGCGCGCGCTGCGTCATCCGAACCGTCCCTCGTCCGCTCGTCCGTCCCCGCCGGGCTCCCTGCCAGCCTGCCATGCGGGACCGGCCGGCCGCAGCCCGGCCCTGGCCGCCCACGGCGATGCGGGGTGCGCGAGGCGGATCGACCGGCCGAGCCAAGCGCGGTCGGCCGGCGGCAGCCGGGGCAGCAGCGCGCGGTAGTCGAGCTCGTCCACCGGCCGCGGCGCCTTTGCCTTCCACAGCAGCTGGACGGCCGGCGCGACGCACGGCACGCCGTCGACGAGCAGCACCGCCCGCGCCATGGGGCAGCTGACTCGCCGGTCCCTCCGGTAGACCCAGCGCGCGCCCTCGACCTCCTCGATGCTGACCTGCAGGCGCCACGGGCCGCCGCCGCGGTCGCGGGCCCAGGCGCTGGTGAGCGCCCGGTCGTCCGCCGGCAGGTCGCCGAGCGCCCCGCCCGCCGCGGCGAGCAGCTCCAGCCGCCCGGCCAGAGCGGCCCGCACCGCCGGCCAGCCGGCGCGCGCGACGCTCACGTCGATGTCGCCGTGCGGCCGGCTCGGCCCGCCGAGGAAGCGGTCGAGCGCGTACCCGCCGGACAGCCACCAGGTCGCCGCGACCCCGGCGAGCAGGCCGGCCACCTCGTCGACGGCGAGCGGCGCCCACGGGCCGAGGCCGGGCGCTGCGCCGCGCCTTCCGTCCCCGCCGTCCCGGCCGCCCGCGGTCACGGCCGGACCACCACCGCGGGACGGCGCGGGTCGTCCATCCGGACGATCACGTCGGCATCGAGCGGCGCGGCTTCCTGCTCGTACCGCGCATGCGCCTCCAGCGCCCAGCGCTGCCCGGCCGGCGTGCGCCGGGCGAGGGCCGCAGGGGACAGGTGCAGGTGCACGGCGAGGTCGAGGTGGGCGCGCAGCTGCGGGCGCAGCAGCAGCGCGCCGTCGATGAGGACGACGGTGGCCGGGCCGGCGCTGAGGTACGGCGCTCGCGTCGCCCGGTCGCGGCCGGCGTCCCAGAGCGACGCGAGGAACCGGCCGGAGCCCCCCGGCCCGAGCGGGACCAGCACCTCGCGGAGCAGGGCACCGGTGTCGAGCGCCAGCTCGTAGAGCGCGTCCGGGTCGGTGCGGCCACGCTCCAGCCGGACCGAGGCCGGGCGCACGAACCCGGCCGCCGGCACGCGGACGACCGGGTGCCCGCGCACCCGCAGCGGGTCGACGAGCGCCGCGGCGAGGCCGGCCGGGTCGGCGGCCGGCGCGCCGTCGATGGCGACCCGCGCGGGGTGACCGAGCGGCCGGCGGGCGCCGGGGCCGTCGGTGAGGCCGTCGGCCAGGCCGACGATGAGGTCCGCGAGCAGCTCGACGAGGCCGGCCGGGGTCACCGGCCGGGCCGGCGCGGCGGGCCGCGGGGGAGGGCCGGACCCGGTCAGCGCCGGGGAGCCAGCTCGGGTGGCAGCGGCACCGAGCGGTCGTTGACCGACGCGATGACCTCGCGGGCCAGGTCGTGCACCTTGCGGCCGCGGGAGCGGGCGGCCTTGCGCAGCCGCTCGAAGGCGACCCGCGGCGCCACGTGCTGCCGCTCGGCCAGCACGCCGATGGCCTGCTCGACGGCGACCCGGGCGGTCAGCGCGTGCTCGAGCTGGCTCACCGACAGCCGCAGCTGCGCCAGCTCGTCCAGCTCGCCGTCGGGCCGCGGCGGGCGGGGGCCCGGATCGAGCTCGGAGGCGATCAGGTCGGCGAGCACCATCGCGCTGGTGAGGTCGTTGCCCTCGTCGCCCGCGACCTGCCAGCCGTCCGGCGTGCGGTGGATGACGACGTGCTCGCCGGCGAGCGGCCCGACGTGCGCGCCGACCACCTGGGCGAGCTCGCGGAGCACCTGGATGGCGCTGTCCTCGACCGGCACGCTGCCGTGGTCGATGCCGCAGAGCGTGCCGATGACGGCGCCGGTGGAGTCGTGGATCGGGACGCCGACGTAGGACCGGATGCCGAGGGAGGAACGCACCGGCGCGTCGCGGTAGGGCCAGTCCTGCTCGGCGTCGCTGGTGACCGGCGCCGCGCCCTCGAGCATCCGATGGCAGAAGGAGTCGGTGCGGTCGACCTTGGTCCCCTCGGTGACCCCTGGCCACTCGCCGTGGACGCGGTGGAAGGTGAACGACTCGTCGGTCATTCCGCCGATGAACACCACCTCCATGCCGAGCAGCGTCGCTGCCGTGGACAGCACCGCGCTGACGGCGGGGTGGTGCGCGTCGAACGAGAGCATGGCGCTTCCTCGGGCGGCAGTGGCGGGTCTGCGAGCGGTGTCGGGCGACTGTCCGGGCGACTTCGCTCCACATGGTGCCCTAGAGGTCAAGTCGTGTCGTCCGGAGGCTGCTTCCCGGTGAAGCTTCGGCCCGCGCCCGGCCCCTGGACGACCGGCCGGCGATTCATCAGGCGATCGCCCTGATCTTGGTCAGGACGGTCTGGAAGCTGGGGTTGGTGAGGGCGCTGCCGTCGGCGAAGACGATGGTGGGGACGGTCTGGTTGCCCTCGTTCACCCGCTCGACGAGGGCGGCGGCCCCCTCGTCGCGCTCGATGTCCACCTCCTCGAACGGAATTCCCTCGCGCTCCAGCTGCTTCTTCAGCCGTACGCAGTATCCGCACCAGGGCGTGGTGTACATCGTGAGCGCGGGAGTCATCGCGCCGCTCTCCCTCCGTGGGCCGTTGGTCCCCGAGATCCGCATCGGACGGAGCCCGGGGCTGCTGGAAGTCCTCAACGCCGGATCCGGCTGACGACTTCCCGCTCGCCGGCCGGTGCCCTACCCCCAAGGGTGCATCACGCGCGGACCGTCCGTGGCGACTGTCAGGATGTTGGTCATGAATTCGGCACCCGGCGTCGCGGCACGAGACCTCGACGGCATGCTCGATGCCGTCCTCGGCGCCCTCGATCCCGAGCAGCGCGCCGCCGTGACCGCGCCGCGCGGTCCGGTCTGCATCGTGGCAGGGGCCGGCACCGGCAAGACGCGCACGATCACCCACCGCATCGCGCACGGCGCGCTCGCCGGCACCGTCCCGCCCGACCGGCTGCTCGCGGTGACGTTCACGGCACGGGCGGCCGGCGAGCTGCGCACCAGGCTGCGGGCCCTCGGGGTGGCTGGGGTGCAGGCTCGCACGTTCCACGCGGCCGCGCTGCGCCAGCTCCAGTTCTTCTGGCCGAGGACCGTCGGCGGCGACCTGCCCCGGCTGGTCGAGAGCAAGGTGCGGTTGCTCGCCGAGGCGGTCGCCCGGCGCCTCGGCGCCGGCCGGGCCGAGCTGCGCGACCTCGCGGCCGAGATCGAGTGGGCCAAGGCCACCCTCGTCGGGCCCGACGGCTACGAGGCGGCCGCGACGGCCGCCGGGCGGCACCCGCCGCGCGCTCCCGGGGAGGTGGCCGCGGCGTTCGCGGCGTACGAGGCAGCCAAGCAGCAGGCCGGCCTGCTCGACTTCGAGGACCTCCTGCTGCTCACCGCCGGCCTGCTGGAGGAGCACCGCGACGTCGCCGCGCAGGTCCGCGACCGCTACCGGCACTTCGTCGTCGACGAGTACCAGGACGTCAACCCGCTCCAGCAGCAGCTGCTCGACGCCTGGCTCGGCGGGCGCGACGACCTGTGCGTCGTCGGCGATCCCCACCAGACCATCTACTCGTTCACCGGGGCCTCCCCGTCCTACCTGCTCGGCTTCACCGCGCGCTACCCGGAGGCGACCGTCGTCCGGCTGGTGCGCGACTACCGGTCGACGCCGCAGGTCGTCGCGCTCGCCAACCGGTTGATCGGGCCGGCCGGATCGGCCCAGCAGCTCGTCGCGCAGCGCCCGGCAGGACCGGAGCCGACGCTGCGCGAGCACGACGACGAGCTGGCGGAGGCCGCGGCGGTCGCGCGCGAGATCGCCGCGCTGGTGGCCGGCGGGACGCCGGTGCGCGAGATCGCCGTCCTGTTCCGCACCAACGGCCAGTCCGAGACCTACGAGCAGGCGCTGACCGAGGCCGGCGTCCCCTACGTGCTGCGCGGCGGCGAGCGGTTCTTCGAGCGGCCGGAGGTGCGCGAGGCCGTCGCGCTGCTGCGCGGAGCCGCCCGCTCGCCGCAGTCCGGCGCGCCCGGCGGTCTCGCGGCCACCGTGCGGCACGTCCTCGCCGCCGCCGGGCTCGGCCCCGAGCCGCCGGCCGGCTCGGGGGCGGCCAGGGGGCGCTGGGAGTCGCTGGTCGCGCTGGCCCGCCTCGCCGACGACCACGCGGCGGCGGCAGCGACGCGTGCCGGGGACGGAGACGGGGACGGGGGCGAGGCCGGTGCCGGGGAGGGGGACAAGGCCGGGGAGGGGACGGTGGACTGGGCCGGCCTGCCCGGCTTCCTGGCCGAGCTCGACGCGCGGATCGCGGCGCAGCACGCCCCGCCGGTCGAC
Source organism: Frankiaceae bacterium (assembly GCA_045807125.1). GTDB lineage: Bacteria > Actinomycetota > Actinomycetes > JAWWOL01 > JAWWOL01 > JBJMHZ01. Next base: position 18,431 of record JBJMHZ010000037.1, on the reverse strand, counting down.
GGGGTCACGCTGGCCTCCCTGCACGCCGCCAAGGGCCTGGAGTGGGACGCGGTCTTCCTCGTCGGGCTGACCGACGGGATGGTGCCGATCAGCTACGCCGAGACGCCCGCCCAGCTCGAGGAGGAGCGCCGGCTGCTCTACGTCGGCGTCACCAGGGCGCGCGAGCGGGTGTCGCTGTCCTGGGCGAGGGCGCGCGCGCCCGGCGGGCGGGGCGGCCGGCGGCCCAGCCGCTTCCTCGACGGGCTCCTGCCGAGGGGAGCGCGCCCGGCAGCGGCGGCCGGGCAGCGCGCCGGGCGCCGCTCGCGCGGCGGCCCGCCGCCGTGCCGGGTCTGCGGCCGGCCGCTCATGGCGGCCGTCGAGCGCAAGCTCGGCCGCTGCGAGGGCTGCCCGGCCGACCTCGACGAGGCGCTGTTCGACCGGTTGCGGGAGTGGCGGCGCGCCGCGGCCAAGGAGCGCGGCCAGCCGGCGTACTGCATCTTCACCGACGCGACGCTGCAGGCGATCGCCGAGACCCGACCGGCCACCGTCGCCGAGCTCGCCGCGATCCCCGGCGTCGGGCAGCGCAAGCTCGGCGAGTTCGGCGCCGACGTCCTCGCGATGGTCGGGGGAGCGCCTGCCGGACCGTCCGGTTCGTAGCCGCTTCGAGGCCGTTGTCCGGACCGGCGGGCGGTTCGGGTAACGGTTCGCGAACGACGCGGCGGACGGGCCGGAAAATGCGTTGCCCTTGCCCACGGTGACCACGTAGCCTGCGGCCTACGCCGTTGCGCGCCCTTGCGCGACGGTCCTCGCACATCGCCCGCGACCACCGAAGGAGGTGCCCGGTGCACGCAATGACGATGACGCTGCAGCCGGCGACCCTCGGTGGCCCGATCGGCGCGCGCTGGGCGACCAGGCAGCACCTGCCGGTGCGCCTCGCGCCCGTCGCCGCGGGGGCCAAGGGGACCGGTCTGCCCATGTCCGGCCCGGCCGTCCGCTTCGCCGGCGCCACCCTTGCGCCCACGTGCGCTATCCAGACCGCCCTCCGGACCGCTATCCAGACCATCGACCTGTCGGCCGCCGCCCCCAACGGCGTCGCCGACGCCGGGCTCCGCACCCTGAGACGACCACCGGTCTAGCCACTCACCGGCTCGCCTCCTCAAGGCCGCGGAACCCACAGGGTCCGCGGCCTTTCTGTCGTACCCGGCAGCTAGGTTTCGGCTCCTGTCACCCGACCCCTCCGATTCCCGCCCGATCCGACCCGCCCGATCCCCGAGCACCTCGTCACGAGGGGGTGACATCCATGTTGGACAGCACGTTCTCCCAGCTTGAGCGTGCAGGGGTCCGCTTGCCCTGCTGGGACGAGGACCCTGAGCTCTTCTTCGCCGAGTCACCGGCCGATGTCGAGCTGGCCAAGAGCGTCTGCGTCACCTGCCCGGCCCGGCTCGCCTGCCTCTCCGGCGCGCTCGACCGGCGCGAGCCGTACGGCGTCTGGGGTGGCGAGCTCGTCATCCAGGGCGTCGTCGTCGCCCGCAAGCGGCCCCGCGGCCGCCCGCGCAAGGAGGCCGCAGCGGCATGACCTCGACCATCGGCACCGCCGGTCGCGACCGCGACCGGCTCGACCACCAGGCGCACGGCATCCGAGCCGTCGCCGACCTGGTCAACCCCACCTTCCCGATCTCGACCAGGAGCCTTGAGATGTTGCTACTGAATGAAGAGCTGGCGCGGGCGCAGATAGCGCAGCGCCACGCCGAGATGGCGCACTCCGTGCGCCTCGCCCGGCTGGCCGCGGCCCGGCGCCGCCAGCGCCGGGCCGCATCCGCGCAGCGCCGGGTGCGGCTGTCCCTCGCCGCGGCCCGATGACCGCACGGCACAGCCCCAGCAGGGCCAGCAGGGCCAGCAGGGCCAGCACGGCCAGCACGGCCAGCACGGCCAGCACCGCCCCGGACCTCCTCGAGGGGTCCGGGGCGGTGCTGCGCCCGGCCGCCTCGGGTGGCTCGGCGAGGCAGCCGTCAGGCGGCTCTGGCGAGGTAGAGGTCGGTGCGGTAGTCGACCGTGATGGTCTCGCCCGCGGCTGACAGCAGCGCGCGCAGCTCGTCCTCGACCAGGGCGCGGGTGGGCGCGGGCAGGACGATGTGGTCCGACATCGTGGTGAGCAGCCGGTGCAGCCGAGCCGGCTCGTAGCGCTCGCTGAAGCGGTAGGTCCGGTGCTCGACGTCGCGGAACGGCGCGGCGGTGGCTAGCTCGGTGGCGAGCTCGGGGTGGTAGGGCAGCGTGGAGTGGTACGGGGCCCGCTCCTGACCGGCCGGCGCGTGGGCCGCGCGCACCGCGTCGACCTGCCGGCGCAGGGCGGGGTCGGCGACGGCCAGCCGGTGACCGAGCAGGGCGATCGTGCCGCCGCCGACCAGCGCCTCGCGCGCCCGCCGGTAGCGCACGGCGGGGTCGATCCAGTGCCAGGACTGCGCCGCGGCGAGCAGCTGGTAGCGCCGCCGCGGCCGCCAGCTCTCGAATCCGACCACCTCCACCGTCGGCCGGATGGCGCCCGCGATCCGCTCGGCCCTGGCCAGCAGCACGTCGGCCATCTCCCGGCTCGGCTCGACCACGTGCACGGCCAGCCCGCGCGCCATGAAGCCCCTGGTCGCGATGCCCGTCCCCGCGCCGATCTCGACCATGACGTCGCCTGGCCGCAGCCCGGCGTGGGCGGTGACGTCGTCGAGCAGCCGCCCCGGGTAGCCGGCCCGCTCGTGGTCGTAGCGATCGGCGACGGCTCCGAATGACATGGCGCGCTCGCTCACGTCACGCCCCCGCCGCCGGTACGCTGCCCGCGTGACGGTGTGCGCGCAGTGCGGCGTGGCGGTCGACGAACCGCCGCCGACCTGGATGCTCCAGTGGACCCAGCGCGGCGAGGAGTGGCTGTGCGAGCGCTGCACCAGGGACAACCTGCGGGCCATCGAGGCGCGGCTCGACGGCGCCTGGTGGTGACCTCGACCGTGGCACTGGTGCCGGCCGGGGCGGCTGGCCCGCTCATCTGAGGATCAGGCGCCGTCCGGTGGCCCGGGCTGGGCGCGTCGCGGCGCCGCCCGCCCCGGGCGGCCCGCCGGCCGGCGCGGTCGGCCGCCGTCCGGTGCCGGATCGGTGGAGGCGGGATCGGCGGGCGCGGTGAGGATCGTGTCGTCCGGCGGCGGCTCGACCACGGCCGTCAGCTCGGGATCCGGCAGCTCGGCCAGCGGGTCGGCGGCTCCGGTGCGGTCGTTGGCGGCGCGGGCGGTGTCGGCGTCGGCCGTCCCTGGCTCGGCGAAGCCGGGCAGCAGCCGCTGCGCCTCCCCGCGCACCGCCACGGTGGCGCCGAGCTGGCAGAGCACCCCGATGCCACCGAGCGTCACCCGGTGGATGAGCAGGTAGGACGGCGGCAGGTTGAGCTGCCGCCCGAGCTGGTTGGCCGGCGACCGCGGGTCGGCCACCCGCGCAGCCTCCCGGCGCAGCCAGGCCCTGGTGAAGTGGAACTCCTCCTGCGCGAGCGGGTCGATCATCGGCCGCACGTAGTCGAGGACCGCGGCCGGCTCGACGTCGACCGAGACGCCAGCTGGGATGAAGCCCTCGGCGCGGAGCCCGTCGAAGACCTGCTGCGCCTCGCCGGCGAGGGCCAGCCGGGCGAGCCGCCCGACCGGCTCGGGCAGGCCGTCCGGCAGCCGGTTGACCGCCCCGAAGTCGATCACGCCGAGCCGGCCGTCCGGCATCAGCCGGAAGTTGCCCGGGTGCGGGTCGGCGTGCAGCAGGCCGACCCGGCCGGGCCCGGAGAACAGGAAGCGCAGCAGCAGCAGGCCGGCCCGATCGCGCTCGTCCTGGGCGCCGTCGCGGATCACCGCCGATAGCGGCGTGCCGTCGATCCACTCGGTGACGATGACCCGCTCGGTGCGCGCGACCACGCGCGGCACGACGATGTCGGGGGCCGACTCGTACGCCGCGGCGAAGGCGGCCTGGGCGGCGGCCTCGAGCCGGTAGTCGAGCTCCTCGGCCACCCTGGCCCGCAGCTCGGCGATCAGGGGCTTGACGTCGAGGCCGGGGCTCACGATCGCGAAGAGCCGGGCGATGCGGGCCAGCTGGTTGAGGTCGGAGAGCAGCGCGGGGCCGGCCCCCGGGTACTGGATCTTGACCGCGACGTCGCGGCCGTCCCGCCAGACCGCCTTATGCACCTGGCCGATCGACGCCGCGGCGGCCGGGGCGTCGTCGAAGGACCGGAACCGCCGGCGCCAGGTGCGGCCGAGCTCGTCGGCGAGGACCGCGTGGACCCGGGCCGCCGGCAGCGGCGGGGCCGCCTCCTGCAGCTTGGTCAGCGCGGCCCGGTAGGGGGCGGCGATCTCCTCGGGCAGCGCCGCCTCGAAGACCGAGAGCGCCTGCCCGAACTTCATCGCGCCGCCCTTGAGCTCGCCGAGCACCCGGAAGATCTGCTCGGCGGTGCGCTGCTGGAGCTCGGTGGCGATGACCTCGGCCGGCCGCCCGCCGAGCCGCTTGCCCAGGCCCAGCGTGGCGCGCCCCGCCACGCCGAGCGGCAGGGAGGCCAGCTTGGCGGTGCGCACGACCGCGCGGCGCGGGATGTCTGTCACGTCATCATCATGCCCGTACGGACGCTCCTTCCGCGCGCACGGCCCCGCAGGAGCAGTCCGGGTGCGGGCGCCACGACCGGCGCCGCCACCGCCAGTCGGGCAGGGTGAGCTCGAGCGTGCCGTCGACGGTCGCCGGCCGGTCGCCGTCGGCGTGGGCGAGCGCCTGCAGCGCGGCCGCGCCGGTGACGAGCGAGGCGAGGACGGCCGGGGCGGCCGGGCGCGGCGCGGTGGCGGACGCCAGCTGGATCACGAGCGCCGGCCAGGCCGGGTCGCGGTCGGCGCGGTGCAGGTCGTGGCAGTGCAGGCAGGAGCTGGTGCCCGGCCGCACGAGCGGGCCGACGACGCCCGTCAGCTCCCGCAGGACCACCGCAAGGTGCGCCACGCCCAGCCGGTCGGCGGCCTCGCGCAGGTCCGGCGCCACGGTGCCTGAGCCGGTGAGCACGAGCAGGTCGGGCGGTCGGCGCAGATGGGTCTCGGCGAGCAGCCGCAGGGGGTCGCGGTGGGCGCTCACCCGGCCGACGCCGGCCGCCAGCAGCAGGCCCTGAAGCTCAGTGGCCAGCGGCAGCCGGCCGAGGAGCGCGACGTGGTGCGCCCGCCGCCTGGCCAGCGCGGCGAGAGCGGCGCCCGGACCGGGGCGCAGCAGCGAGAGCGCGGCCAGCTCGGGGGCCAGCCGGTCGCGGTCGGCCGCCTCCAGGGCTCGCAGGACGGCGGTGTCGGCGCTGCCGTCCTCCAGCAGCCCGGCGGCCGAGAGGCGGTCGAGCACCCGTGCCGCGTCGGCCGGCGCCACCCCGGCAGAGGCGGCCGAGGCGATCACGCCGGCCTTGTCGCGGGTGCCGTCGAGCAGGTCGAGCAGCCGGCGGACGGCCGCGGAGACCCCCGCTACGACCACGGCGCCGGCGGGGTCGGCGCCGAACTGCACCGTCGAGCCGTCGCGCCAGAGCCGGACGAGCGCCGGCTTCAGCACCGGACGCACCGGCCACCTCCTGCCCCAGGAACTGTCGCCCGAGCCTGCCAGGACGGGAGGGGCTCCGCGGCGGTCGTCCACAGGTTCGGGGAGGGGCCGATGACCCGGCCGCGGGCACGCGAAAGGGGCGCCGCCCGCAGGCGCCGCCCCCCGTCTGGTGGAGCCGAGCTGGTCGCGCACCGGCCGGCCGGCTCGGCCGTAGGGGCCGCTCGCTCGCCCCTGGTGCGGGGGCCTGGTCCGGGCTCGGCCCGGTCAGGCCTTGCCGAGGATGCGGTTCATCTTGGTGCCGCACACCGGGCACTCGCCCTTGGCCATCCGGCGGCCGGAGTCGCTGACGGTCACCTCGCCCTGGAACTCCCGCTTCTCCTTGCACTTGACGCAGTAGCCCTCGTAGTTCTCGGCCACCTGGGTCCTCCTATGGTCTCGACGGCTGCGCCTGAGTCCACGGGTGGCGTACCACCGGCCGTGGGCCAGGTCCGGTGGCCACCCTACCTGGGCCGGCGCGCTGCGCCCGCAGGGGCGCGCGGGCGTTGATCTCGCGCGCCGCGCCGCTGCCGGGCCCGCGGGGCGCAGGCGCCGGCCGAGCGTGGCGCCCGGCGGCCGGTAGCCTGCCCCGGTTGCCCGCCCGAGCGAAGGTGCGCCCGTGACCGCTTCCCCGCCGCCGACCGACCCGCCGACCGAGCCGCTGCGGGTCGAGCGCCGCGACGACGGCGTCGTCCTCGTCACCCTCGCGCGCCCGGAGCTGCGCAACGCGATGACCGCCGAGCTCACCGCTGCCTGGGGCGACGCGATGGCCGCGCTGCGCCGCGACCGGACGCTGCGGTGCGTTGTCGTCACCGGGGACGGCCCGGCGTTCTGCGCCGGTGGCGACCTCGGCTGGATCGCCGGGTCGCCCGACCTGCGGGTCGATGACCTGCGGGCCCGCATGCTCGCCTTCTACCGGACCTGGCTGTCGATCCGCGACCTTGACGTGCCAACGATCGCGGCGGTCAACGGCGCGGCGGTGGGCGCCGGGCTCTGCCTGGCCCTGGCCTGCGACCTGCGCTGGGCCGCCGCCGGCGCGCGCCTGTCGGCGCCGTTCGCCTCGCTCGGGCTGCACCCGGGCATGGCGGCCACCTGGCTGCTCCCCGAGGTGGTCGGGGTGGCGAGGGCGCGCGAGCTGCTCCTCACCGGCCGGGCGGTCGACGCGGCCGAGGCGGCGGCGATCGGGCTGGTCAACGCCGTCGTTCCGGCCGACGCGCTGCTCGACGAGGCGTTGCGGGTCGCGGCCACCGTGGCCGGGCAGGCGCCGGTCGCCATCCGGCTGACCAAGGAGGCCCTGCGCGCGGGCCGGCCGGCCTCGTACGAGGACGCGCTCGCCTGGGAGGGGCTGGCCCAGCCGGTGACGATGGCCACCGACGACCTGCGGGAGGGCATCGCGGCCGCGAGGGAGCGCCGGGCACCGCGGTTCACCGGCCGCTGAGCGTGCCCCGGGCATCACGAAGCCCCCGTCCCCGGAGGCCGCTCACCTTCCCCTTGCGAGCGGTCCCGGAGTGCGGGGGCTTCGTCGCGGACGACGGTACGAGCGGTCCCGCGGGAGCGTCAACGCCGACGGTCCACCGCCTGTGGACAGCGCTGTGGGTTGGCTGGGGACACGGTGGAGTGTCGCTGTGGAGATCGGCGGAACGGCCTGTGGACGGGGCTGGGGACAGCGGTGCGCATAGCCTGTGACCTGCATGAACATGACCCCCAGCCTGTGGATGAAAGAAAGTTTCCACCGCCGGTCGGTGCCGCTGGACGGGCGCCCGTGGCGATGCGTAGCGTCGCGGCGTGACGACCCCGGGCCAGGGCCGACGCGGCGGCGGCGAGAGCGGCGAGAGCGGCGCAGCGGCGGTCGAGATCAGGCGCAGCGCGCGGCGCAAGCGCACGGTCTCGGCCTACCGCGACGGCGACCGCACGGTCGTGCTGCTGCCGGCCGGCCTGCGGCGCGCCGACGAGCAGCGCTGGGTGACCGAGATGCTGCGGCGGCTGGCCGTCCGCGACTCGCGGGCCCGGCGCAGCGACGTCGACCTGCTCGAGCGGGCGCGCGCCCTCTCCCGCCGGTACTTCGATGACGCGGCCGACCCGGCGAGCGTCCGGTGGGTCGGCAACCAGGGCGCGCGCTGGGGGTCGTGCACGCCGGCCGACCGCACCATCCGGTTGTCCAGGCGCCTGACCGGCATGCCGGCCTGGGTCGTCGACTACGTGCTGGTGCACGAGCTGGCCCACCTGCTGGAGCCGGGGCACGGGCCGCGGTTCTGGGAGCTGGTCGGGCGCTATCCGCGCACCGAGCGGGCCCGTGGCTACCTGGAGGGGGTCGCGGCCACCGCCGGGCTGGCCGACCCCGAGCGCGAGGGCGACGAGAGCGGCGAGGGCGACGAGGACGGCCAGGACGGTAAGGACGGCCGGGGCGCGGACCGCCACGGCGACGGCCGCCAGCGCACCGACCGGTCGGGCAAGGGGCCACCCGGCGAGGCCGGGGAGGACCCGGCGGGGCTGTGGTGAGCGGGCCGGTCAGGGTCGTGGCGGTGCTGGCCGATCCGCGGCCGGCTACCGCCGCGCCGCCGGGCATCGACCCGGCCGCGCTCGGCCTCGCGATGCTCGAGGACGTCGTCGATCTGGTGAGCGACCTGGCGGGGATCGCGCCCGTCCTGCTGGTCGGCTCGGCGGGCGGCCCGGCGCCAGATCCGGCGTGGCGGCGCAGCGTGGCCGACCTGGCGTGGCCGGGCACGCCGGTCGTCGACCTGGGCCCCGGTCCGGTGCTCCCCGCGGCGCTCGCGGCGGTGGCGGCGCTCGCGGGGCCGACGGGGGCCGGCGGCGTCGGCCCGGCGGGCAACGGGGACGCGGCAGGGGAGCGGGGCGCGGCAGGGGAGGGGGGCGCGGCAGGGGACGGGGGCGCGGCGGGCGGCGAGGCCGTGATCGTCGCCGCCGATGCGCCCGACCTGCCCGGCCTGCTCATCGCGAAGCTGTTCCGCGGGCTGGCCAGGACCGCCGTCGCCGTCTGCCCGGCGGCCGGCGGCGGGCTGGTCGCCCTGGGTGCCCGGCTGCCGGCCGGCGCGTGGCTCGTCGGGGCCGATCCCGATCTCGACGCGCCCGACGCGCTGCTCCGCCTCTACGGGGCCGCGCCGCGGCGCGCCGACGTGCACCTCGCGCCGGGTTGGCACCGGTTGCGCTCGGCGGCCGACCTGGGCGCGCTCGACGCCGGGCTGGAGGGCTGGCCGGCCACCCGGGCGCTGCTTCGGACCTAGGGCGGCGCGCCTCAGCCGGCCGGCGGTGCGCCCGGCTCGTCCCCGGCGCCCGGCGTGCCGGGCTCGTCGCCGGCGGGTGCCTCGAGCGCCGACAGGTCGAGGTCGTCGTCGCGGGCCCGCCCGGCCACGAACCCGGCCGGGTCGTCGAGATCCGTCGCGGCGGGCATCAGGTCGGGGTGGCCCCACAGGGCGTCGCGGCCCTCGATGCCGCGCGCGTCGGCCAGCGCCCGCCACAGGGCGGCCGCCTCCCGCAACCGCCGGGGCCGCAGCTCGAGCCCGACCAGCGTGGCGAACGTCTGCTCGGCCGGACCGCCGGTCGCCCGGCGCCGGCGCATCGTCTCCCGCAGGGCTGCGGCGCGCGGCAGGTGCGCGGTGGCGGCCGCGTCGACCACCTCGTCCACCCACCCCTCGACGAGTGCGAGGGCGGTCTCCAGCCGGGCGAGGGCGGCGTCCTGCTGCGGGGTGCTCTGCGGCTCGAACAGGCCACCGGACAGCGCCTGCTGCACGGCCTCGGGATCGGTGGGGTCGATCCCGCCGATCGCGCGCTCGATCGCCGCCGGGTCGACGGTGATGCCGCGCGCGTACGCGTCGACCGCTCCGAGCAGGTGCCCTCGCAGCCAGGGGACGTGCATGAACAGCCGCTGGTGGGCCGCCTCCTGGAGGGCAACGTAGAGCCGCAGCTCGTCGGCCGGCACGTCGAGGTCGCGGCCGAACGCGGCGATGTTGGCCGGCAGCAGCGCCGCCCGCCCGTCGCTGGTGAGCGGCAGCCCCACCTCGGTGCTGGCGAGCACCTCGCCGGCGAGCGCGCCGATCGCCTGGCCGACCTGGGTGCCGAACAGCGCGCCGCCGAGCTGGCGCATGACCGCCGTCATCTGACCGGCCATGGCGGCGAGCTCGGGCGGCGCCTGGGCCGACACCGCCGAGCTCATCGCCTCGACGACCCGTCCGGCCACCGGGTCGCAGAGCTGGCCCCAGACCGGTACGGTCGCGCCGACCCAGCCGGCCCGGCTCCAGGCCTGTGGCGCGCGGACCCCGGCCGGCAGGGTGGTCACCGGGTCGAGCCAGAGCTCGGCCAGGCGCAGCGCCTCGACGACCCCGGCCTCGTCGGCCGGCGACACGATAGGGTCACCCTCGCGCGCGGCATTGCTCGCGACGTCGCGAGCAAGGTCCCAGTTGACCGGCCCACCCGACCAGGACAGCAGGTCAGCGAAGCGATGCAGAGCAGCACCGAGGTCCCCGGGATCGCCCCCGAACAACCCGAAGGGGTCCTGCGGTCCCCCGCCGGAGCCGCCCTCGCCGCCGCTGTCCGGCGGCTGGAACCCGAAGGGAAGGTTGCTCACGTGACCACTCCCGAGGCCGATGGCGGCGGCGATGCCCGCGTGGCCTGCTCTGCTGACCCTGCTGGCTCGGTCGGTTCTGCCCGCTCTGCCGGCTCCCCCGCCGGCCCGCTCCAGCCCACGGTAGCCCGGCGGCGGCCCCGGTGAGTAACGAGGCGAGCGACCGGGCGGGCAACGAGGCGAGCGGTGGGGACGGCCGCGCCCGCGGCGGGCGGGCCCGGCGGCCGGTCGTGGCCGTTACCGGGGCGGCCGGTGCGATCGGCGCGCGGGTGACGCAGCACCTCGCCGGGCGGCCGGAGGTCAAGCGGGTCGTCGCGATCGACGCCGAGCGGCCGGCGGGCGGCGACGCCCGGGGGACGGGGGTCAGCTGGCGGATCGCCGACGTCCGCGACCCCGCGCTCGCGAGCAAGCTCGCCGGCTGCGACGTCGTCGTGCACCTCGCGCTCGAGCTGCGCCTGGACGCGCCGGCCGTGGAGCGGCGCGCGCTCAACGTGCGCGGCACCACGGTGGTGCTGACGGCCGCCGCCGCTGCCGGGGTGCAGCGGGTCGTCCTCGTCACCAGCGCGATGACGTACGGGGCCCGCCCCGACAACCCGGTGCCGCTGCGCGACGACGCGCCCGTGCAGGCCGAGCCGGACGATTCGCTGCTCGGCGACCTCGTCGAGATCGAGCGGCTGGCCAGAAGGGCGCGCCGCGTCCACCCCTGGCTGGAGGTGACCGTGCTGCGGCCGGCCGCGCTCGTCGGCCCTGGCGTCGACTCGGTCATCACCCGGCACTTCGAGGCGCCGCGGCTGCTCGTCCTCAAGGGCTCGATGCCGCTCTGGCAGTTCTGCCACGTCGACGACCTCGTCACCGCGATCGGGCTGGCCGCGCTCGGCGCGGTGACCGGTTCGGTCAACGTGGCCTGCGCCGGGTGGCTGCAGCAGGAGGACGTGGAGCGGCTGTCCGGGCTGCGGCGCATCGAGCTGCCGCCCGCCGTGGCGATCGCCACCGCCGAGCGGCTGCACCGGGTCGGGGTCACCCCGGCAGCGGCGAGCGAGCTCGAGCTCCTCGTCCACCCGTGGGTGGTCGCGACCGACCGGCTGGCCGCGGCGGGCTGGCGGCCGGTGCACGACAACGAGAGCGCGCTGCGCGCGCTGCTCGACGACGCCAGGAAGCACACGGCGGTGGGCGCGCGGCGGCTCGACAGGGGCGACGCCGCCCGGGCCGCCGCCGGTGCGACCGTCGCGCTGGTCGGCACCGCGGCGCTCGTGCGCAGGGCCCGCCGCCGGCGGCACGGATGACGCGCCGGCGTCGTCGCGTGGCCGCCGACCGTACCGACGCGCCGCCCGCCGGGCCGGTGCGCCTGCTCGCGATCAGGGATGCCCCGCTGTCGGTGGACGAGGTCATCGCCGCGGTGTCCGACCCCGGGGCCGGCGGCGTCGTCGTCTTCGTGGGCGCCGTCCGCGACGAGGACGAGGGCCGCCGGGTGACGAGCCTGGACTACGCCGCCCACCCGGGGGCGCTGGACGCGCTGCGCGCGGTGGCCGAGCGGGTGGCCGCCGATCATCCGGCCTGCGGGGTCGCCGCGGTGCACCGGGTGGGCAGCCTGGCCGTCGGCGACCTGGCGGTCGTCGTCGCCGTGTCGTGCCCCCACCGGGCCGAGGCGTTCGAGGCGGCGCGCCGGCTCATCGACGAGCTGAAGGCGCAGGTGCCCATCTGGAAGCACCAGGCGTTCGCCGACGGAACCGCCACCTGGGTGGGAGCTCCCTGAGAAACCCGCCGCCGATGCCCATTTCGCCGTCGGATCGCCTACAGTTGCAGGCAAGGGTCGCGACAGTGGGAAGTGCGCCGTGGGCTGGTGGATGTGGTACGTGCCGATGGCCGGCGCGACGATGCTCGCGTACCTCTATGCGCGCTGGACGCATCGGGCGCGCGGGCCGCAGCAGCCGGCCGACACCGTGCAGGCCTACGAGCGGTTCCGCCAGGCCATGGCTGCCCCACCGGCCGCCCCGCCGCCGCAGCGCACCGCGCAGCCCTCGCGCCGGCGCATCGTCTCGTCGCGGCGCTGAGCCGATCTGCGCCCTCAAGCAGGCAGGGGCCACGTGCCGACCACAGGGTGGAGCCCGCCACTGCGAACGAGAGGCGCCACCCGTGGAGCACGTCGTCTTCTTCCCCGGCCCGGCCGGCGAGCCGGCCTTCGAGCGGCTGTCCTCGCTCGAGGACGCGCTGCGGCTGGTCGAGCGCCTGCGCAACGTCGACGGCGTGGCCGAGGCCTCGGTGCACGCGCTGACCGAGGTGCCGCTGTCGTTCCGCGCGTACTACCGGGTCGAGGTGCCGGCGCCCGCCGCGCCGACGGCGGTGCCCACCCCGGAGCCGGTCGCTACCGAGCCGATCGCTACCGAGCCGGCCGACGAGCCGGTCGTGGTCCAGCGGGTCACTCTCGAGCTGGTGGTCGACGAGCCGGCCGACGAGCCGGTCGCTGTCGAGCCCGTGGCCGATGAGCCGGTCGCTGTCGAGCCCGTGGCCGATGCGGTCGAGGCCCCTGCCGAGCCCGCGGCAGATGCACCCCTGGCCGAGGCGCCCGTGACGGAGGTGCCCGTGGCCGGCCTGGTCCCGGTCGCGAGGGTCGAGCCCGAGCCGGTGGAGCAGCCGGCCGGGAGCAACGGGCACCGCGACGAGGGCCCGCGCTCGCTCGGCTACTTCGTGCAGCGCGACGCGTAGCGATCTGCTCGCCGGGCTCGCCGGCGCCGGGTCGCATAGGCTGGGGTCATGTCGCGCCGCGCGGTGACGTTGCTCGTGTCGATGCTCACCGTCATGGTGCTCGTGGTGGTCGGCGCGCTGGTGTCGGTGCCGTACGTCGCCCTCTCGCCCGGGCCGACCATCAACACGCTCGGTAGCACCAGCAACGGCCAGCCGCTGATCGTCGTGCAGGGCCGTCGCACCTATCCCACGTCGGGCCACCTCAACCTCGTCACGGTCTCGGTCAGCGGCGGCCCGGGCCGGCAGCTGGGGCTGTTCAACGCGATCCTCGGGTGGTGGCAGCGCAACACCGCGGTCGTCCCCGAGGAGGAGCTGTTCCAGAAGGGCACGACCCCGCAGCAGTCGGTGCGCCAGAGCCAGCTGGAGATGGAGCAGTCGCAGCAGGCGGCGACCTCGGCGGCGCTGCTCGAGCTGGGCATCAAGCCCAAGGCGATCGACATCCACGACTTCGTCACCAAGGCGCCGGCAGCCGCGCAGCTGCGCAAGGGCGACATCCTGCGCAGCATCGACGGCAGGAGGGTCACCGGGCTGGCGCAGCTGACCGAGCTGGTCGGGACGCACCGCAAGCCGGGCGATCTCATCACCCTCGGCATCCGGCGCGCCGGCCATGACCGTACGGTCCGGGTGCCCACCATGGCCGCGCCCGGCCAGCCGTCGCGGGCGATCATCGGCATCTATCCGGAGCCGGTCTGGCCGTTTCGCATCGACTTCCACCTGGAGGACGTCGGTGGGCCGAGCGCGGGCATGATGTTCGCCCTCGGCATCATCGACAAGCTGACGCCTGGCGACCTGACCGGTGACCGCTTCATCGCCGGCACCGGCGAGATCGGCGCCGACGGGGAGGTCGGCGCGATCGGCGGCATCGCCCAGAAGATGGCCGGCGCGCGCCGCGACCACGCGAGCTACTTCCTCGCGCCGGCGTCCAACTGCCAGGACGTCAGGCAGGCGCACGTACCGAGCGGTCTGCAGGTCGTCAAGGTGTCGACCCTGCACCAGGCGCTGGGCGACGTACGGGCGATCGCGGCCGGACGCGCGGCCGGCCTGCCCGGCTGCTGAGCCCCGAGGAGCCACGTGCCCGGCCGCATCGTCGTCTTCGGGGCCACCGGCTTCACCGGCCGCCTCGTCGTCGCCGCGCTCGTCGCCCGCGGCGCGCGCCCGGTGCTCGCCGGACGCGGTCGCGCCGCGCTGGAGGAACTGGCCGCCGCGAGCGGCGGGCTCGACGTCGCGACCGCCGATGCGGCGCAGCCGGGCACGGTGCGCGCGCTCGTCGGGCGGGGCGACGCGCTGGTCACCACCGTCGGCCCGTTCACCAGGTACGGCGCACCCGCGCTGGACGCGGCGCTCGACGCCGGCGCGCACTACGTCGACTCCACCGGGGAGGCATCGTTCGTTCGCGCGGTCTGGGCGGCCGGGCCGCGGGCGGAGGCGGCGGGCAGCGCGCTGCTGACCGCGTTCGGCTTCGACTTCGTGCCCGGCAACCTCGCGGGGGCGCTGGCGCTGCGCGATGCCGGAGCCGCCGCGCGCGGGCTGGAGATCGGCTACTTCGTGACCGGTGGCGGCATCAGCAGCGGCACCCGAGCGAGCGGACTGCTGATCGCGGGGGAGCGGGTGCACGCCCGCCGCGGCGCGCGTCTCGTCGAGCTGCCGCTCGCCCGCGAGACGCGGACCTTCGAGGTCGCCGGCCGGTCGCTCTCCGGCGTCCTGTTCGGCGGCACCGAGCCGCTCGCCCTGCCGCGGCTGGCTCCCGGCCTCACCGACGTGACGACCTACCTGGGCGGGCTCGGCGCGCCGACCCAGGTGCTGCGGGCGGTGTCGTACGCCCTTCCGGTCCTGCTGGCCGCGCCTGGCGGCCGGGCGATGCTCTCGGCGGCGGCCGACCGGGCGATGCGGCGCACCGGGTCGGGGCCCGGCGAGGGGCGCCGCGGCCGCGCCCGGTCGACGGTGGTCGCCGTCGCGAGCGACGCGGCCGGTGCGCCGCTCTCGACCGTCGCGCTCGACGGCCCGGACCCGTACGACCTGACCGGCGCGCTGCTCGCGGACGCGGCCGTGCGGCTGGCCGGCGGCGAGATCGACCGGACGGGCGCGCTCGGGCCGGTCGACGCGTACGGCGTGGACGGGCTCGAGGCCGCGTGCGCGGCGGCCGGACTGCGCCGGGCCGGCTGAGCGGGCCGCAGGCTGCCGGTCAGCCGAGCGTCGCGCGCAGGGCCTCGGCGAGGTTGGGCGCGAGGTCGTCGCCGGTGACCAGCTCGTCGCCGGTGCCGTCAGCCCCGTCGACCTCGTCACCGATGTCACCGGCGGCGCCGGCGTCGCCGCCGGCCGCCCGGATGCGCAGCGCCGCCCCGGTGGAGCCGTCGCGCAGCACGGCGACCGCGATGCGCACGTCGCGCCGGTCGGGGTGCCCGGCGGCCCAGGCGGCGAGCTCGTCGTCGTCGCCGGCCGGCGCGTCGTCCTCCGCGCCCGGCGGCAGCACGACCGCCTCGGAGGCGAGGGCGCAGCCGGCGACCTCCGGCGGCCACGTTATGCCGGCGAGCACCTCGTCGAGCGGGCCCTCTGGCAGGTCGTCCTGCTCGACGGGGGTGAGCGCGTCCGGGCGATCGGCATCGACGGCGATGCCGAGCTGCGCGGCGATGTCCGGCTCCTTCTGGACCAGCTCGGCGGTGGGGACGAGGGCGAACAGGCGCGGCGGCTGGTCCCACCCGCTGGCTGCCGCGTGCTGCTCGATCTCCACGGCAACGGCGGTCAGGCGATCGTTGCCGCGCTCGTTCGGGTGGTCGGTCATGCGGCCATCCTGCCCGGCCGTGGTGGTGGTGCACCTGGGCGCCCGCCCGGGTTTGGCCCGGTGGGCAGGCGCACGGTATGGTGATGGCACCGACGCGGGGTGGAGCAGCTCGGTAGCTCGCTGGGCTCATAACCCAGAGGTCGCAGGTTCAAATCCTGCCCCCGCTACCAATGCAGTCGCGGGCAAGGGCCACGATCGATGATCGTGGCCCTTCTGCTTCGATCTTCGTTCCACGCTGGTTCCAGCATCCGTGCCCGCTCGAGCGTGCCTCGAGCTCGCCGTTCCGGCAGGCTGTCCCTGTCTGCCTGTACAGCCGTTAGGGCGAGTCGCTGCTGCTGAGCGCCGAGACGAACGAGGGCAGCGCCTGCGGGTTGCGGTCGAGGAAGAGGACCGGCTCGATCAGCTCCACTTCGAGCACGAGCGGGCCGTCGCCCGTGTCGATGAGGTCGACGCGAGCGTAGAGCGGGCGCAGGTGCCTGCGCTCGACCGCGGCCACCACGTCGAGGGCCAGCCGGCGGTGCTCGGACCGGACGGGTGCCGGTCGTACTTCCTGCTCGACCGCGAGCCGGAAGTCCTCCGCGGCCGCCGCGCCATCGGCCAGCACCTGGGACTTGGTGACGGCATGCGTGACGTCGCCGCCGATCACGTAGACGTTGGTCTCGCCGACGTTCCCGTCCAGCGGCGGGAGGAACGGCTGAACGACGGCGCGGCCATCGCCGTCGGTGAGGCGGGCGAGATGCGCCGTGGCCGCGCTCACCTCGTCCGGGGCGAACAGCTGGACGAGCCGCGATCCACCGCCGACCGCCGGCTTCACGACGAACCGCACGGACGGCAGGGCGACGTCCGCCGCTGTCGTGACCACGGCACTGGGCACGATCGGTACGCCATCCGCGGCGAGATCGACGAGGTAGGACTTGTCGACGTTCCAGCGCACGAGCGCGGGGTGGTTCAGCACGGTCGTCGTCGTGCCGACGGCGTCGAGCCAGTCGAGGAACCCGGCGGGATCGTCGACGTAGTCCCAGCACGACCGGAGCAGCACGACGTCGAAGGCCGACCAGTCGACGGAGGAGTCATGCCAGGAGCGAGCAGAGGCGTCCCACCCGGCGTCCGCAAGCGCCGGCAGCAGGATCGGAGCGTCGATCGGGTCGTCGACCGCACCCCCGACGACGGCGAGCCGCCGGCTCACGAGCCCGCCTCGTCGCGATCGTGGCCGGCCATGGCGGCATGCGCGGACGCACCGCGCGAGCCGGCTGAGCGGCTCGCGCGGTGCGTCCAGTCGTCACTCACGACGTGGCTGATCAGGCGAGGTCGAAGCGGTCCAGGTTCATGACCTTGGTCCAGGCGGCCACGAAGTCGCGCACGAGCTTCTCCTTCGCGTCGTCCTGCGCGTAGACCTCCGCGAGGGCTCGCAGCACGGAGTTCGCACCGAAGACCAGGTCGACGGGGGTGGCCGTCCACTTGGGCTGGCCGGTGGCCCGGTCGCGACCCTCGTAGACGTTCTCCGCCGACTCGGAGACCTTCCACTCCGTGCCCATGTCGAGCAGGTTCACGAAGAAGTCGTTGGTCAACGTCCCCGGACGATCCGTGAGCACGCCATGGGCCGACTTCCCGAAGTTGGCGCCCAGGGCGCGCATGCCGCCGACGAGCACCGTCATCTCGGGAGCGGTCAGCGTCAGCAGGTACGCCCGGTCGAGCAGCAGGCGCTCCGCCGGCTGCTTCTCGCCGGCCTGGAGGTAGTTCCGGAAGCCGTCGGCGTTCGGCTCGAGCACGGCGAACGACTCCACGTCGGTCTGCTCCTGCGAGGCGTCCGTGCGCCCCGGCACGAACGGGACCGTGATGTCGTGCCCCGCGCTCCTCGCCGCCTGCTCGACGGCCGCGCACCCGGCCAGGACGATGAGGTCGGCGAGCGAGACCTTCTTGCCGCCGGACTGCGAGCCGTTGAAGTCCTGCTGGACCTGCTCGAGGGCCTGCAGCACCTTGGCGAGCTCGGCCGGCTCGTTGGCCTCCCAGTCCTTCTGCGGTGCAAGGCGGATCCGTGCCCCGTTGGCCCCGCCACGCATGTCGGTGCCGCGGAAGCTCGCCGCCGACGACCATGCGGTGGACACCAGCTGGGAGACGGGCAGCCCCGATGCGAGGACCTTGTCCTTCAGGGCGGCGATGTCCTCCTCGCCGATCAGCTCGTGGTCGACCGCGGGGACGGGGTCCTGCCACAGCTGCGGCTCGGGGACCCACGGGCCGAGGTAGCGGGTGACCGGCCCCATGTCGCGGTGCAGCAGCTTGTACCACGCCTTGGCGAACGCCTCCGCGAGCTCGTCCGGGTTCTCGTGGAAGCGCTTCACGATCGGCCCGTAGATCGGGTCCAGCTTCAGCGCGAGGTCCGACGTGAGCATCATCGGGGCGTGCCGCTTGGACGGGTCGTGGGCGTCCGGCACGGTGCCCTGCGCCTCGGCGTTCTTGGGCGTCCACTGCTTCGCGCCGGCCGGGCTCGTCGTCAGCTCCCAGTCGTAGCTGAGCAGGTTGTCCAGGTAGCCGTTGTCCCACTTCGTCGGCTCGTTGGTCCATGCGCCCTCCAGCCCGCTGGTGAGCGCGTGCAGGCCGACGCCGCTGTCGAAGGAGTTCTTCCAGCCGAGGCCCTGCGCCTCGACCGGGCAGCCCTCTGGCTCGGGGCCGACGTACTCCGGGCTGACCGCGCCGTGGCACTTGCCGAACGTGTGGCCGCCGATGATGAGCGCAGCCGTCTCCTCGTCGTTCATCGCCATGCGG
>JBJMHZ010000036.1:0-69897 GCA_045807125.1 Frankiaceae bacterium | reverse complement strand
GACCCGCTCCGGCGCCGGCCGCGGGCCGGCCAAGCGGACGGCCGGGGGCCGCGGCCGCGCGGCGGCCGCACCCGGCGAGGCGCCGGTGACCCCTACCGTCGTCGAGCCGGAGCTGCCGGACCCGGCGGCCGACGCGATCGCGGCGGCCAACGCCGAGCTTTCCCGGCCGGTGCCCGACGCCGAGGGGCCGGCGCCGCTGGTCGACGCGGCGCCGGCCCCCGATGCCGACGCCGTCGTCTACACCAGCGAGACGCCGGACGACGAAGGCCCGGCCGCGAGCTGACGCCTCAGCGGCCCTCGAACACGGGCCGCTGCTTGGCCACGAACGCCTCGGTGGCGACCCGGTGGTCGCCGGTGCGGCCGGTGCGCGCCTGCAGCTCGGCCTCCTTCAGCAGGGTGGCGTCGAGGTCGTGGTCGGCGCCGTACGCCAGGCCCTCCTTGATCGCCGCATAGGCCGCGGTGGGCCCGGCCGCGAGCCGGCGCGCCAGCTCCACCGCGGCGGTCATCAGCTGGTCGGCCGGCATCACCGCGTTGACCAGGCCCATCTCGAGCGCCTGCTGCGCGGTGATCGGCTCGGCGAGCATCAGCAGCGCGGTGGCCCGGCCGTGGCCGACGAGCCGCGGCAGCGTCCACGACGCTCCCGAGTCGGCGCCAAGGCCGACGCTCGCGAACGCCATGAGGAACCCGGCCGTCTCCGACGCCAGCCGGAAGTCCGCGGCGCACGCGAACGACGCGCCCGCCCCGGCCGCCATCCCGTTGACGGCGGCGATGACCGGCTTCGGCATCGTCGCGATGCCGCGCGCGATCACGTTGTAGTGCTCGAGCACCGTCCGCTCCAGGCCGTCGCCGCCGGCCGCGAGGACCTCCGCGTGCTCGCGCAGGTCCTGGCCCACGCAGAACGCGCGCCCGGCGCCGGTGAGGATCACGGCGCGCACCGCCTCGTCGGCCCGCGCCTGCTCGAGGACGGCGATGAGCGCCTCCTTGAGCTCCACGGTGCACGCGTTGAGCCGGTCGGGGCGGTTGAAGGTGATGGTCGCGACGCCGCCGTCGACGGCGTAGCGGACCGGGTGGCTGGGCGGGGCAGGCGGCGGGTCAGACAGCGGAGGCCTCCTCGTAGGGCCGGGTGGCGGCGCCGCCCGGCGACAGGCAGGTGTCGACGAACCGGTCGGCGGCCGGCAGCAGCCGGGCCGCGTGCCGGTCGAAGTACGCGGCGGCCCGCTCGCCGGGCCACGGCGACGGCAGCAGCGCGGCCGGCAGCCCCGGGTCGCGGAACAGGAACTTGCGCCACTCGTGGACGAGCGCGCTGCGCACCGCGAAGGCGGTCTCGTCGTCCGGCTCCGGGCCGGCGCCGGCCACGACCTCCCGGGCGGTCGCGAGCCAGCGGTCGTACGTCGCGGCCAGCTCGCCGAGGTCCCAGGCCATGGCGACGAGCCGCGCCGAGTCGCCGTCGTGGCCGGCGAGGAACGACTCGGCCGCGACGCCCTCTGCGGCGAGCAGCGCGACGGCCTCCCTGGACGGCCGGGGCGCGATCCACGTCGTCTCGTCCAGCGGGGCGTAGCCGAGGAAGGCGAGGCCGCTGCGCAGCCGGTCGCGGGTGGCGCGGTGGCGCACCCGGTCGGTGTGCAGCAGGTGCCAGGTGCTGTCCCACGGCCGGTCCGCCGTCCGGTAGACCCGCCCGGCCGCGTCGTCGAGCCGGGCGGCCGCGCGCGGGGTGAGCGCGTAGCCCGGCCCGGTGGGCAGCCGCACCGGCACCAGCCAGCCCTGGCGCACCATCCGGGAGACCGCGGTGCGCACGGCCGGCGCGGCGATGCCTAGCGGCGAGAGCAGCCGGACGAGGGCCGACACCGGGGCGCTGCCGCCGCGGCGGCGCAGGTGGTCGCCGTAGAGGTCGAACAGCGCGGACCGCGCGTGCACGGGCGCACCTCCTCCGGGGTCGGACCCGCGGGCAGACCGTCGGTATGACAGTACCTGCCGGATTCGCCGGTCGGCGCGTCACAAGGTCGTCGGGGCGGCCCCGCCCGTAGCCCTCGCTCGGGCCATGCGGAACAATGGTCATCCTGCGTGATCGATCAACGCACGACCCGCGCGGCACCACTCACGCACCCACGACGTCACGAGCCGGAGGGAGTCAGCATGGCGGCGATGAAGCCGCGGACGGGCGACGGTCCGCTGGAGGTCACCAAGGAGGGCCGCGGCATCGTCATGCGCGTCCCGCTCGAAGGTGGGGGCCGGCTGGTGGTCGAGCTCTCCGCCGAGGAGGCCGGCGCCCTCAGCGAGGCCCTCAAGGGCGCCGTCGGCTGACCGCTCGTACCACCTGGACCAGACCCGTTCAGAGCCGCCCGCCCCAGAGCCGCCCGGACTCCCAGAGCCGCCCGGACTCCCAGAGCCGCCAGGCTCGCAGCCGCCCGTACCGGATCGGCGCTCACCGCCGCTCTCCCCGGCCGCCAGCCGCTCGCCCAGCCCACTTGCCCGCCCGTTCCGATCGGAGCACGTCGTGGCCGCATCCGCCGTCAAGGGCGCTGCACTGCCGGCGATCCGCCTCTCCGCGGGGCCGCTCGCCGCCGGGGCCGCGGCTGCCGGAGCCGCTACCCGCACGCCGAGGCGCGGCGCCCAGCCGGCCGGCGCGCCGGCCGCGATCGGCATCGCGGTGCCGATGGCGCCCGGCCCGGCCGGCGCGACCGGGCCGACGCTCGGCTCCGGCGCCGACGAGGTCGCGGCCGCGCTCGGGATCGACCTGGCCGCGGCCGCCGCGCGGGAGGAGGCCAAGGGCGAGGCCGGCGAGATCGTCACCGTCCCGGTCACGAACGGCTCGGCCGGCGCGGTGCGCACCGTCCATCTGGTCGGGATCGGCGCCGGCGACCCGGCCGCGCTGCGCAAGGCCGCAGCGGCGCTCGCCCGCCGCGCCCGCGACGCCGGCACGCTGGTCACCACCCTCGCCGATGACCGCGACGGGACCGAGGTGCGCGCGATCGTCGAGTCGCTGCTGCTGTCGGCCTACGCGTTCTCGGTACGGGCCGAGCCGGCGACGGTGAAGCCGGCCGGCGTCGAGCTGGTCGTCCGCCGCCCCGACCGGGTGCGGCCCGACGTCGACCGCGCCGTCGCGACGGCCCGCGCGGTCGCGCTGGCCCGCGACCTCACCAACACGCCGTCGCTCGACAAGACGCCGGCGTGGCTGGCCAAGCGCGCCGAGCGGGTGGCCGCCGAGCAGGGGCTCGAGGTCCGGGTGCGCGACGAGCGCGAGCTCGTGGCCGAGGGATTCGGCGGCATCATCGCCGTCGGCATGGGCTCGACGCGCCCGCCGCGGCTGATCGAGCTGTCGTACGCGCCGCCGTCGGCCCGCCGCCACGTCGTCCTCGTCGGCAAGGGGATCACCTTCGACTCCGGCGGGCTGTCGCTCAAGACCAACGAGAACATGGTCCCGATGAAGACCGACATGGGCGGCGGCGCCGCCGTCATCGGGGTCATGAGCGCCCTGCGGGAGCTGGGGATCCCGGTGCGGGTGACCGGTCTCGTCGCCGCCGCCGAGAACATGCCGTCCGGCTCGGCGCAGCGCCCGGGTGACGTGATCTCCCCGTACGGCGGCCCGAGCATCGAGGTGCTCAACACCGACGCCGAAGGCCGGCTCGTGCTCGCCGACGGGCTGGCCTACGCCGACCGCCACCTCGACCCCGACGTCGTCATCGACATCGCGACGCTGACCGGCGCCGCGGCCCTCGCGCTCGGCAAGCGCTACGGCGCGCTGTTCACGCCGGACGACGATCTGGCCGAGGCGCTGGAGGCCGCGGCGCGCGCCGGCGGCGAGCGGCTGTGGCGCATGCCGCTGGTCGAGGAGTACCGCGCCTCGCTGCGCTCCCCGGTCGCCGACCTGCGCAACATCGCCGACCCGGAGACCCACGTGTCCGGCGGCGCCATCATCGCCGCGCTGTTCCTCCGGGAGTACGCCGGGCGCCGCCGGTGGGCCCACCTCGACATCGCCGGCCCGGCCAGGGCCGACAAGGACGACGACGACGTGACGAGGGGCGCCACCGGTTTCGCCGTGCGGACGCTGCTGCGCTACCTCGAGGGCCTCGGCGGGGGCCGCCGGGCGGCCCGGCCCGACCGGAAGCGGTCCGGCCGGGCTCAGTCCAGCAAGCCGTCGTAGAGCTCGCGGGTCGCCCTGGCGATCGCCGCCCAGCCGAACCGCTCGACGGCCCGCCGCCGTCCGGCCTCGCCCATCGCCGCCGCCCGCGCCGGGTCGGCGAGCAGCGCGCTCACCCGGTCGGCGATCGCCACGGCGAACGCGGTCGCGTCGCGGGGCGCGCCGTACGGGTCGTGCGGGTCGGGCGCGATCGGCACCAGCAGGCCGGTCTCGCCGTCAGCCACCACCTCCGGGATGCCGCCGGTGGCGGTCGCGACCACCGCCGTGCCGCACGCCATCGCCTCCAGGTTGACGATCCCCATCGGCTCGTAGATCGAGGGGCAGACGAACACCGTCGCGTGGGTGAGGAACTGGCGCACCTGCCGGCGGGGGAGCATCGCCTCGATCCAGACGACGCCGTGCCGGCTGCCGCGCAGCTCCTCGACGAGCCCGCCCACCTCGGCGGCGATGTCCGGGGTGTCCGGCGCGCCGGCCAGCAGGACGAGCTGGGCGTCGGCCGGCAGCCGGCGCGCCGCGGCGAGCAGGTAGGGCAAGCCCTTCTGCCGGGTGATCCGGCCGACGAAGAGCACGTACGGCCGGTGCGGGTCGACCCCGTGCGCCGCCACGACGTCGGTGCCGTCGTCCGGTGCGTACTCGTCGGTGTCGATGCCGTTGTGGACCACGTGGACCCTGGCCGGGTCGAGCGCGGGGTAGCAGCGCAGCACGTCGTCGCGCATGCCGGCCGACACGGCGATGACCGCGTCGGCGCCCTCCAGCGCGGTGCGCTCGCAGAAGGACGAGAGGGCGTAGCCGCCGCCGAGCTGCTCGGCCTTCCACGGCCGCAGCGGCTCCAGCGAGTGGGTGGTCGCGACGTGCGGCACCCCGTGCAGCAGCTTGGCGACATGCCCCGCGAGGTTGGCGTACCAGGTGTGCGAGTGGACGATGTCGACGTCGCCGGCCGCGGCGGCCATCGACAGGTCGGCCGACATCGTCAGCAGGGCCGGGTTGGCGCCGGCCACCGCCAGCCGGGGGTCGGGCGCGTGGGCCGTGACGCCAGGCTCGTCGCGCGGCGCGCCCATGCAGTGCACCTCGACGTCGACGTCGGGCAGCCGGCGCAGGTCGCGGGCGAGGTACTCGACGTGCACCCCGGCACCCCCGTAGACCTCAGGCGGGTACTCGCGGGTGAGCAGGGCGACGCGCACGCTCGCAGCTTACCGGCGTGACCGGTCACGCTCGCCCGGCGCACTGCGCGATGCGCGGCCGCAGGCGACCGCGTAGCCTCCGATCATGGCGAACGGGCGTCCTCATGTCCTCGCGATCGTCCTCGCCGGCGGGAAGGGCAGCCGGCTGGCGCCGCTCACCGCCGACCGCGCCAAGCCGGCGGTGCCCTTCGGCGGGCTCTACCGGCTGATCGACTTCGTCCTGTCCAACCTGACCAACGCCGGCTTCCTGCGCGTGGTCGTCCTGACCCAGTACAAGAACCACAGCCTCGACCGGCACATCACGATGACCTGGCGGATGTCGACGCTGCTCGGCAACTACGTGACGCCGGTGCCGGCCCAGCAGCGGCTGGGACCGCGGTGGTTCTCCGGCTCGGCCGACGCGATCTACCAGAGCCTCAACCTCGTCTACGACGAGAACCCCGACTACATCCTGGTCTTCGGCGCCGACCACATCTACCGGATGGATCCGCAGCAGATGCTCGACGCGCACATCGCGTCGGGGGCGGGGGTCACGGTCGCCGGCATCAGGGCACCGCTCTCGGAGGCGCACCAGTTCGGCGTCATCCGCACCGGCGACGGCGTGCGCATCGACGAGTTCCTCGAGAAGCCGCAGGACACGGCCGGGCTCGCGCTGCCGGACGCGCCGGACCAGATCTTCGCCTCCATGGGCAACTACGTCTTCACCACCGAGACCCTGCTGGACGTGCTGAAGCGCGATGCGTACGACGAGGGCTCCGCGCACGACATGGGCGGCAGCATCGTCCCGATGCTCGTCGCGGCGGGTGCCGCGAGCGTGTACGACTTCGCGAGCAACGACGTGCCGGGGGCGACCGACCGCGACCGCGGCTACTGGCGCGACGTCGGGACGCTCGACGCGTACTACGACGCGCACATGGACCTCGTGTCGGTGCTGCCCATCTTCAACCTCTACAACCGGCAGTGGCCGATCTACACCCACCAGCCGCCGCTGCCGCCGGCGAAGCTCGTGCACGACGACGTCAGCGTCGTCGACTCGCTGCTGTGCCCCGGCGTCATCGTGAGCGACGGCCTGGTGCGCCGCTCGATCCTGTCGCCGCAGGTGCGCGTGCACGACAAGGCCGAGGTGACCGGCAGCGTGCTGCTCGACAACGTGCGCATCGGCAAGGGCGCCGTGGTGCGGCGCGCCATCATCGACAAGAACGTCGTCGTGCCGGACGGGGCGCGCATCGGCGTCGACCCGGAGCGCGACGCGCAGCGGTTCACCGTCTCCGACTCCGGCATCGTCGTCATCGGCAAGAGCGCCACGATCGAGCCCTGACGCGCTGGCTCTCCGTGCTGGAGCATTGACGACGATGCGCGCGCATCGTCTCGTGCCCGCTCAACCCTGATGGCCGGGCTGCCGAGCCTTCGGGCATGACGACACCGCGCACCGCCTCGCCCCTTCGACTCAGCCCCGCCACCGTCGGGCCCCGGCTGTCGCTCGTCACCGCGGTGCTGGCCGCCGCCGTCCTGTTCGGCGCCGGCCTGCTGACCGGGCACGCGGTCGCCGCGCTGGCCGGCTGGAGCGGCTCGGCCGCCACCGGCAGCGCGTACGGCACGGCCGCCGCCTTGGCGGCCCTGAGCGCGCAGGCCTCGGCCCGGCGGGTGCTGCGGGCCCGCCGGCGCCGGACCGGCTGAGCCTCCCGCCCGGCCGCGCGTCAGCCGACGAAGGTCGCCGCCAGCAGCCCGGCGTCGAGCGGCAGCAGCACGGGCACGAACCGGGCGTCGTCGCGCACCGTCACCAGCAGGTCGCGCAGCCCGACGGCCTCGGCGTCGCGGGCGCCCGGCTCGGCCACCCGGCCACGCAGGACGCCGGCGAAGGCCAGCACTCCGCCGGGACGCAGCAGCCGGACGGCCTCGGCGAGGAAGCTCGGGTAGTCGCCGTGGCGGGTGTCGCAGAAGACCATGTCGTAGCCGCTGTCGGCCAGCCGCGGCAGCACCTCGCCGGCCCGGCCGGCGATCAGCCGGGCCCGCGCGGTCGGGTAGCCGGCGTCGACGAGCGTCTCGCGGGCCAGCCGCTGGTGCTCGGCCTCCGCGTCGACGCTGGTGATCACGCCGTCCGGGCGCATGCCCCGCAGCAGCCAGACCGTCGAGACGCCGGCCCCTGTCCCGATCTCCACCACGGCGCGGGCGCCCACCAGCGCGGCGAGGAAGCGCAGCGCTGCGCCGGTCGCCGGCCCGATCGGCACGGCCCCCACCTCGGCGGCGCGCTCGCGGGCCGCGGCGAGCACCTGGTCCTCCGGCAGCCAGGCGGCGGCGTACGCGGCGCCGTGGCTGCCCGTGGCGTCGTCGGCGATGGTGGGCTCCCGGGGTTCGGCGCGGGCAGAATGGCGGCAGCCTAGTCCACCCGATCGGCCCTTCCCGCCCGGGAACCGGCGAGCCGGACCGCGCGTTGTCGGTCGCGAGGGAGAGCCACCCGGCCAGCTGCCCGATGTCCTTCAGGATCAGGAGCGCATACTCATCCATGTCCGCCCTCACCGCGTCGCCGCCAGGAGGTGCCCTTCCGCTGGAAGGCAACCGGTTGCCGGTTCGGGACGTCGTAGGTGGTGTGGAGACCGTCGCGTCCTGGACGCCCCCCACGTGGGACGAGGTCGTGCGCGAGCATGGCGCCCGCGTCTACCGGCTCGCCTTCCGCCTGACCGGCGACCGGCACGACGCGGAGGACCTGACCCAGGAGGTCTTCGTCCGGGTCTTCCGCTCGCTCGCCGACTACCGCCCCGGCACGTTCGAGGGCTGGCTGCACCGGATCACCACCAACCTGTTCCTCGACCAGGTCCGCCGCCGCCGCCGGATCCGGTTCGAGGGCCTGCCCGAGGACACCGAGCGGCTCGCCGGGCCGGCCGCCACCCCCGCCGAGGTCTACGAGGACACCCACCTCGACAGCGACGTCCAGCGGGCGCTCGACGCGCTGCTGCCGGAGTACCGGGCCGCCGTCGTGCTCTGCGACATCGAGGGCCTGTCGTACGAGGAGATCGCCGCCACGCTCGGCATCAAGATCGGTACGGTGCGAAGCCGGATCCACCGGGGCCGCTCGCAGCTGCGGGCCTCGCTCGCCCATCTGGCGCCGCGGCACTCGGCCGGCCCTGGAGAGGCGGCCGGCGCATGAGGAGCAGGCGCTTGCGGGGCGACCGTCACCTCGGCGAGCGGGCGGCCGCGCTCGTCGACGGCGAGCTGGGGGCGCAGGCCCGCGATCTCGCGCTCGCCCACCTGGCCCGCTGCGACGACTGCCGCGCCGAGGTCGCCGTCCAGCGTCGCCTGAAGGCGCGCCTGTCCGGCCTGACCCCCCCGCCGCAGTCCCCCGACCTGACGGCTCGCCTGACCGGCATCGGCGACCGGCCGGCCGCTTCCGGCGCCCGCGCTCCCGGTCGCGACCGGACCGCCGGGCGGCCCGGCTCCCCGCGCCCGCCGGGCCCTGGCGGCCGTCGCCGGCCAGCCGGGCGCCCGCGGCGGCGCATGGTGCGCCTCGCCGTCGCCGGCGGCGCCTCCCTGGTCGCGCTCGGCGTTACCGCGTTCGCGGCCGGCGGCAGCGGCGCCCCAGCCGTGGTGCCCGACGTGCACCAGCTGACCGTCGAGCACGCATCGACCACCGGCGAGGTGCCGTTCGAGGTGCCGATCCCCGCCCCGGGCGCGACGTTCGCCCAGGTGAGCGCCCCGTGATACCGGTACAGGCCCTGCCCCGCTCGTGGGTGCTCGGTGCGCTGGTGCTCGCCGGCGGGCTGACCGGGCTCGTCGCGCCCACCGGCTCGGCCCCCGCGGTCGCGGCGGTGCCGTCCGCCGCGCCGGTCTCCGACCAGCGGGCCGTCGACCTGCTGCGCACCGCCTACGAGGCTGGCCGCCAGCTGCGCTACGAGGGCTTCGCGTTCGTCGGCGTCACCGGCACCTTCCTGCGCGTGCACCTGCGCCACGTGCCCGGCACCGGCACCTACGTCTCGGCGGCCGGGAGCGGACCCGACGCCGATGACCCGGGCGGCACGGGCGCGACGCTCCAGCCGGACGGCCGCGCGGCCGGCCCCGACCCGCTCGCGATGCTGGCCCGGCACTACCAGCTCGCCTTCGCCGGCCTCGACCGGATGGCCGGCCGCCCGGCCTACGTCGTGCGGGCGCTGCGGCCGGGCTCGGCCCCCACCGTCGCCGCCGCGTTCTGGATCGACCAGCGGACCCATCTGGTGCTCGCCCGCTCGGCGTTCGACGACGACGGCGACGAGTACGAGCAGGTCATGTTCACCTCCATCGAGGTCGACGACCCGCCCCGCGCCCAGTCCACCCTCCAGGGCGGCGACCCGCTGGCCGGCGACGGGCCGGCCGGCGAGGCGCCGGCGCCCGGCCAGGCGGCGCTCGAGCGGCTGCGCGCAGCCGGCTGGCACGTCGACCGGTCGCTCGCCGGCGGCTTCCAGCTCTACGACGCCCGGGTGGTGAGCGGCGGCCGTAGCCCCATGCTCCACCTCAGCTACTCCGACGGGCTCGCCACCTTGTCGCTGTTCGAGCAGCGCGGCCGGCTGGTGAGCCGGGCGCTCGCCGGCTGGCGCCGGGCCGTGCTCGCCGGGCGTACGGTGTACGTTGACGCCTCGTCGCCGCAGCGGCTGGCCTGGCAGGGTGGCGGCACGGTCTTCGCCCTGCTGAGCGACGCCGCTCCGGCCCGGGTCGCCGGTGCCGTCGGGGGCCTTCCGCACGGCGGTGCCGGTGACGGCGTCGCCGACCGGATGGCGAGGGGGTTCGACCGCCTCGGCTCCTGGCTCGACCCGTTTGGCTGATCGGCCTCGGCGCCCGCCGGTGGCCGAGCATGGCACCCAAGGCGCTGATGACTGACGAGAGGCTCCCCGAGGAGCACCCGACCACGCCGTTCGAGCGGCCGGCTCCGGCTGCCAGCGGCTTGGGGTGGCCGGGCGGGCGCCCTCCGGCGGGCCCAACGCCGACCGGTCCGGCTGCCGGCGCCCAGCCGCGCGCACCGGCCTCGCCGCACGCACCGATCCCGCCATATGCGCCGGCCCCGCCGTACGCCTGGACCGGGCAGCCGTACGATGTCCTCGCGGCCGGCCGGCCGGCGCCGCGACCGGCTGGCGGGCGGCGCACCACCGCGCTGCTGCTGCTCTCGGCGCTGCTCGGCGGGCTGGTCGGCGGCACGATCGTGAGCGCGCTCGACGAGGGCAGCGGCGTCGCCGGGTCGTCCGCGCAGCCGGTCGTCGTGGCGCCGATCGGCGGCGATGCGCCGCACGGTGGCATCGCCGATGTCGCCGCGGTCGCCCGCGCCGTCCTGCCGAGCGTGGTCTCGATCGAGATCAGCACGCCGAGCGGCGAGGCCACTGGCTCGGGGGTGATCTGGTCCAGCGACGGCTACGTCCTCACCAACAACCACGTGGTCGCCGGTGCGGCGGGGGGCGGGACGATCACCGTGGTGTTCCCGAACGAGCGCAGCACGTCGGCCCGGATCGTCGGCAGGGACCCGACCTCCGACCTCGCGGTCATCAAGGTGAGCGGGGTGGGCGGGCTGCGCCCGGTGACGCTCGGGCGCTCCGGCTCCCTCACCGTCGGCGACCCGGTGGTGGCGATCGGCTCGCCGCTCGGGCTCGCCGGCACGGTCACCTCCGGCATCGTCTCGGCGCTGCACCGCCCGGTGCGCGCCGGAGGAGAGCAGAGCGACAGCACGGCGGTCATCGACGCCATCCAGACCGACGCGGCCATCAACCCGGGCAACTCCGGCGGCCCGCTCGTCGACGCCAGGGGCCAGGTCGTCGGCATCGACTCGGCCATCGCGACGCTCGGCGCCAGCGGGCTCGGCGGCACCGGCCAGTCGGGCAGCATCGGGCTCGGGTTCGCGATCCCGATCGATGAGGCGAGGGCCGTCGCGCAGCAGCTCATCCGGTCCGGCCACGCCGTCCACCCGATCATCGGCGTGCGGGCGCAGGACGCCCAGGGCACCAGCACGGCCGCCCGCGGCGCCCGCGTCGCCGAGATCATCGCCGGCGGTCCGGCTGACCGGGCCGGCCTGCGCACCGGAGACGTCATCGTCTCGGTCGGCGGCCACGCCATCGACGGCGTCGACCAGCTGATCGTGGAGGTCCGCCAGCACCAGATCGGCGACCGGGTCAGCGTGGTGTTCGTGCGCGACGGGCGCCGGCACGCCGTGCAGCTCACGCTGGCCGACGACGGGTCCGCCCCCTGAGCCGCGAGCGCCGTACCCTGAGCAGGTGCTCAACGTCGGCTGGCCCGAGATCCTGATGCTCGGGCTCATCGGGTTCCTCGTGCTGGGGCCCGAGCGGCTGCCGAAGTACGCGGCCGACGCGGCCCGGCTGATCCGCCAGCTCCGCAGGATGGCGACCGACGCCTCCGCCGACCTGCGCGCCGACCTCGGCCCCGAGATGGCCGACCTGCACCTCACCGACCTCGCCAACCCGCGCCGGATGGTGGCCCGTTACCTGCTGGAGGCCGGCGAGGAGAGCGAGCTCGGCGACCGCGACGGCGGTGACCTCGACGGCGACCTCGACGCCGACCGGCGCGGCGGTCGCGCGCTGCGCCGCCCGAGCGGGTCGACGCTGCCGGTGGGGGAGACGCCGCCGTTCGACAGCGACGCGACCTGAGCTGATCCTGCGCTGATCCGTCGCTGCGCTGATCCGGGAGCGGCCCCGGCCGGTCAGCTCTCGACGCCGCCCGCCGCGCCCGCCGTGCCTGCCGCGCCCCGGCGCGAGCCCTCGACCCGCTCGGCGGTCTCCAGCGCCCCACCCGCCGAGAGCCGCACGCAGTACTCCTGCTGCCCGCCGGCCGGTCCCGGCCCGTCGCGCCGGCCGCCGAGCCACAGGTGGACCCAGCCGTCGGCGTACGCGATCTCCGGCGGCGCGCTGCCCGGTGCCTGCATGACGCCGGCGAGCTGCGCGACCGTCTCCCACCGGCGCGCGGGCTGGCCGGCGTCGACCGTGACGGCGCGGGTCACCGGCGCGAGCGCCGGCGTCCGCCGCTCGCTGCCGAGCGGGTCGCCGAGCGCGTCGCCGAGGGCATCGCCCAGCGGCCCGAGGGCGAGACCGGCGACCGCTGCGCCGGTGGCGGTGCCGGCCGCGGCCCAGGCCGCCACCCGCCGGCGGCGCCGGCGGCGCCGGACCAGCGCGCGCACCCGCTCCCGCGGGTCGGTCAGCTCCCCGGGGTCGGTCGCCTCGCGCAGCAGGGAGCGCAGGTCAACGGGGTCCAACGGGCGCCTCCTCCCCGTCGCTGACCGTCAGCTCGCGCAGCCCCTCGACCTGCCGCAGCGCGGCGAGCGCGCGGGACGTCCGGCTCTTCACGGTGCCGGTGGACACCCCGAGCGTCTCGGCGGTCTCGCGCTCGGACAGGTCCTCGAGGAACCGCAGGGCGAGCACGGCGCGCTGCCCGGCCGGCAGCCGGCCGAGCGCGGCGAGAAGGGTGCGCCGCAGGTCGACGGCGGCGATGCCACCCGTCTGCGGCCCGGCCGGCCAGTCGGCCACCCACGGCGGGCCGGCGGCCGGCCATTCGCCTCCCCGGCGGCGGTACCTGGTGCGGGCGTGGACGGCGAGCAGGGTGCGCCGCGCGGCGGCGTCGAGGTCGGGCGCGCGCCCGCGGCGGTGCGCCTCGTACACCTTGGCCAGTGCCGTCTGCACGATGTCCTCGGCGTGGTGCCGGTCGCCGCACATGGCATGGGCGAGCCGGCACAGGGCGGCGTAGCGGTCGGCGACGTACGTCTCGAACGCCGCGTCGCTGCCCTCGGCCGCCATCGCCGACCCCCGGCGTCGCCCGGCCGGGCTCAGCCGGCCGTCGGCGTGATGGACAGGGGCCGGCCGACGAGGCCGCGGGCCCGCGTGCCGAGCTGCTCGGCGACGGCGCGCAGCAGCTTGGCCGCCGGTGCGTCGGGGTCGTCGAGGACGAGCGGGCGCCCGGTGTCGCCGCCCTCGCGCAGGCGGACGTCGATGGGCACCGATGCCAGCAGCGGCACGGGGGCGCCGGTCGCCGTCGACAGCGCGTCGGCGACCGCCTGCCCGCCGCCGGTGCCGAAGACGTCGAGCATCTCGCCGCAGTGCGGGCACGGCAGGCCGGCCATGTTCTCGATGACGCCGGCGATGTGCTGACGGGTCTGCAGCGCGATGCTGCCGGCCCGCTCGGCGACCTCGCGGGCGGCCAGCTGCGGCGTCGTCACGATGACGATCTCGGCGCTCGGCATCAGCTGGCCGAGCGAGATCGCGACGTCGCCGGTGCCGGGCGGCAGGTCGAGCAGCAGCACGTCGAGGTCGCCCCAGAACACGTCGGCGAGGAACTGCTGGAGCGCGCGGTGCAGCATCGGCCCCCGCCACACGACGGGGGTGTTGCCGGCGGTGAACATCCCGATCGAGATGACCTTCACGCCGTGGGCCGACGGCGGCATGATCATGTCGTCCACGGGGGTCGGCCGGCCGGTGGCGCCGAGCATCCTCGGCACCGAGTGGCCGTAGATGTCCGCGTCGACGACGCCGACCTTCAGCCCCTGCTCGGCCATGGCGACCGCGAGGTTCACCGTCACCGACGACTTGCCGACGCCGCCCTTGCCGCTCGCGACCGCGTAGACCCGGGTCAGCGAGCCCGGCCGGGCGAACGGGATCTCCCGCTCCTGGCCGCCGCCGCGCAGCTGCTGGCGCAGCGCGGTGCGCTGCTCATCGCTCATCACGTCGAGCTCGACGCTCACCGCGGTCACGCCCTCGACCCGCCGGACGGCGGCGGTGACGTCAGCGGTGATCCGGTCGCGCAGCGGGCAGCCGCTCACGGTCAGGTAGACGGCGACGGCGACGTGCCCGTCCGCGCCGGCATCGACGCCCTTCACCATGCCGAGATCGGTGATGGGCTTGTGGATCTCGGGGTCCTGCACGGTGGCGAGCGCGGCGAGCACCGCATCGCGGTCAGGCGTCATGCCCCCATGCTACGTGCGGGGCATGCCCTCCCCGCCGGCACCGCGACGGCACAGTGCCGCGACCCGCTCCTCGACCGCGCGCGGCTCGACCGGCGCCACCAGCTGGTCGTCGGCCCCTGCACCGGCTGCATCGCCACCCTGCCGGTCGCCGATCAGCAGCACCGCCAGGCCGGTGGTCGCCGGGTCGTCGCGCAGCGCCCTGATCAGCTCCGGCCCGGTGCCGTCGGGCAGCTCATGGTCGACGACGACGGCGTCGTACGCCGCCCTCGCGACGGCGGCCAGCGCCTCTGCCGCGGTGCTTGCCGCGTCGACCTCGAACGAGTCGCCGAGCGCCGCGGCCAGCGCGCCGCCCGCGCCGTCCCCGTCGCTCGCGTCCCCGTCCCCGTCGCTCCGGCCGCCGACCACCAGCACCCGCGGCGGGTCGCCGGCCGCCGGTCCGTGACCGCGCGGCCGGGCGAGTGGCGTGGTGCACCAGGGGCAGATCCGCCACTGCGGGTCGAGCGCCCTGGCGCAGCCGGGGCAGTGCCCACGCTCCACCGGAGCCGCGCACCACGGGCAGGCCACCATGTCGTCGTCGAGGCCGCGGTCGCAGGCCCGGCAGCGGGTGCCGTCGGTCGCGTCGGCCTGGGTGACCCGGAGGATCTCCTCGTACGTCGTCTCCCCGCGCATCGCCTTCATCAGGCCGGCCGCCCGCAGGGTGGTGACCCTGGCGCCGCGGGCGGCCCGGCGCAGCGCGTCCTCGGTGGGCGAGGACAGCAGCACCCGGCGGACGGCGGCCGTGACCGGCACCACCTCGAACACGCCGATCCGGCCGCGGTAGCCGGTATCGCCGCAGGACGCGCAGCCGCGGCCGCGCACCGGCGTGGCGTCGGCCAGGTCGCCCGGGCCGAGACCGAGCAGGGTCAGCGTGCGCGGGGTGGGGACGTACGGCTCGGCGCAGGCCGGGCACGGCGTGCGCACCAGCCGCTGCGCGACGACGACCGACAGCGACGACGCGACGAGGAACGGCTCGACGCCCATGTCGACGAGGCGGGTCAGGGCGGCGACGGCGTCGTTCGTGTGCAGCGTGGTGAGCACCAGGTGGCCGGTCAGCGCGGCCCGCAGCGCCAGCTCGGCCGTCTCGGAGTCGCGGACCTCGCCGACGAGGACGATGTCCGGGTCCTGGCGGAGGATCGACCGCAGGCCGCGCGCGAACGTCAGCCCCGAGCGCTCGTGCACCTGCACCTGGCTGATGCCGGGCAGCTCGATCTCGACCGGGTCCTCGAGCGTGACGATGTTGCGGTCGGGCGTGCGCACCTGCTGGATGGCGGAGTACAGCGTGCTGGTCTTGCCGGAGCCGGTCGGCCCGGTGAGCAGCACGAGGCCCTGCGGGCTCAGCAGCGCGGCGAGCAGCGCCTCGCGCTGCCTCGTCGTGAAGCCGAGCTCGCCGAGCGGCGCGACGTCGCCCGGCCCGGGCAGCAGGCGGATGACCACCTTCTCGCCGTGCACGGTGGGCAGCGTGCTCACCCTGGCGTCCACCGGACCGGTCTCGAGCGCGAGCCTGGTGCGGCCGTCCTGCGGGCGCCGCCGCTCCGCGATGTCGAGCCCGGACGTCACCTTGATGCGGCTCACGACGGCGGCCGCCACCCGCTTGGGCACGGTGGTCACGTCGCGCAGCAGGCCGTCCACGCGGTAGCGGATCCGCAGCTCGCCGGCTTGCGGCTCGACGTGGATGTCGCTCGCGCCGAGCGCCACCGCGTCGGCGTAGATGTCGTTCACCAGGCGGACGACGGGCGCGTCACCGGTGCCGGCCGCCTCTGCCTCGTCGGTCGCCGGCCCGGTGTCGTAGCCGTCGAACAGCGTCGCCATCTCCGACGAGCTCTCGGTGAGCGACCAGGCCCGGGAGACGTGGTGGCGCAGCTGGCTCTCGGTCGCGACGACGACGTGCAGATCGGTGGCGCCGGTGTGCAGCCGTACGTCGTCGAGCGCGACGACGTTCGTCGGATCGGTGACGGCGACCCGCAGCGCGCCGGACGGGGTGCGGTCGACGACGAGCGCGCCGTGGCGCTCGCACACCGCGCGGGGCAGCAGCCGGGCAGCCCCGATGTCGACCGGCAAGGTCGACAGGTCGACCAGCTCCAGCCCGAGGGCGTCGGCGAGGGCCGCGGCGAGCCGCAGCTCGTCGAGCAGGCCGAGCTCGACGACCACCTGGCCCAGCCGGCGGCGGTGCTCGCCTGGACCCACGTCGGACTGCGCGTCGAGCGCCTCGGCGAGCTGCTCGGCGCTCAGCAGCCCGCGCGCGACCAGCACCTCGCCGAGCCGCCGCCGGGGCAGCCGCTGGGCCGGCAGGGCGCGCAGCGGCGTCGCGGCGTCGTGGGCGGGGCCGGCCGGGGCGGGGCCGGCCGGGGCCGGCTGGTCGTGGCGCACGGATGAGGCGTCGGCATGCCGGCGTCCCGCGGCGCTCACCCGTTCGGGTGCAGCGCGGCGTCAGCCGTCGTTGCGGCGCCTGGCGACCCGCCGGGCGGCCGGCTCGGCGGCCTGGTTGCGGGCGCTGCGGCGGGCCGCGCTGTCGCTGGCGGTGAGGATCGCGTCGACGACCGACAGCACGACGCGACGCTGCGGCTGGGTGAGCCGGCTGGCCCGGCGCGGCAGCTCGAACGGCGGCAGCTCGTCGGTGAACTCGGTGCCGAGCATCCGGGCGATCTCGCCCGCCGGCCGCTCGACGCACAGGGCGATGCCGCGGATCGACGAGTCGGTGAGCCGGCCGCTGTGCCGTCCGGTCGCGATGTTGTTCAGCGTCGAGGAGCTGACCAGCCCGGCGGAGCGGCGAGCGAGGTTGCGGTAGCCGCCGGCGCGCGCGGTGGCCTCACGGATGAGGCGCTGCAACTCCGGCATCCCTCGCATGGCTCCGTCTTTCGTCACCGCAGTGCCCGGCACCGCATTCCCCGTCTAGTGACCTTTCGACGATCATGCCGGTTCGGCCGTCCACCTGCTAGTTCCTTGAACTGCTTACTAGACACGCCGTCTAGCGGATCGTTGGCTGGACGACCACGGTGGATGGATCACGCACACTGGCCGGGGCGGGGCCTTCGCCAAGGTCGGTGGACCGGACGGTCAGCGCTCCTCGCCCCTCGTCGTGACCGGCATTCACCGTTCGGCCCGACGCTGGACGCCTTACGACCTGCCCGGTCGCGCCGCGGCAGCGCTCAGGCCGGTCGCTCGATCTCCGCCGGCTGGGCGCCACCCTCGCCGGCCCGGTCGCCGGTACGGCGCTCGTCCTCCTCGCCCAGGTCGTCCATGAGCCGCTGGAGCTCGGAGCGGAGGAAGTCGCGGGTCGCCACCTCGCCGAGCGCGATGCGGATCGCGGCCACCTCGCGGGTGAGGTACTCGGTGTCGGCGATCGTGCGCTCGTTGCGCGCGCGGTCCTCCTCGAGGGTGACCCGGTCGCGGTCGGCCTGCCGGTTCTGCGCGAGCAGGATCAGCGGCGCCGCGTACGACGCCTGCAGCGAGAGGATGAGGGTGAGCAGGGTGTAGTTCTTGATCCGCGGGTCGAACCGCGCCCCGGCCGGCCCCCACGTGTTCCACAGGATCCAGACGATGATGAACACCGTCATGTAGACGATGAACCGGGCGGTGCCGAGGAAGCGGGCGAACCGCTCGGAGAGCCGGCCGAAGGTCTCGGGGTCGTAGTGCGGCCGGGCGAACAGCCCGCGCGGCTCGAGCGGCTGGTCGATCCGCGGCCCCCGCGACTCACGCGCCATGGATCTGCTTCCCCTCGGGCGCCCCGGGGGCCGGCTCGCGCTCGCGCCAGTCCTTCGGCAGCAGGTGGTCGAGCACGTCGTCCACCGTCACCGCGCCGAGCAGCCGGTCCTCGGCATCGACGACCGGGATGGCGACGAGGTTGTACGTCGCGAGGTGCCTCGTCACGGCCGGCAGCGGCGTATCGGGGGAGAGTGGCTCGATGTCGACGTCGAGGACGCCGGCCACCGGCGTCGCCGGCGGCTCGCGCAGCATGCGCTGGATGTGCGCCATGCCGAGGTACTTGCCGGTCGGCGTCTCGGTCGGAGGCCGGCAGACGTAGACCTGGCTGGCCAGCGCGGGCGTGAGGTCGGGGTTGCGGACGTGGGCGAGCGCCTCGGCGACCGTCGCGTTGGGCGGCAGGATCACCGGCTCGGGCGTCATCATGCCGCCGGCGGTGTTCTCCTCGTAGATGAGCAGCCGCCGCACCGGCGCGGCCTCGTCCGGCTCCATCAGCTCGAGCAGCTTCTCCGCCTCGGCGGGCGGCAGCTCGGCCAGCAGGTCGGCCGCGTCGTCGGAGTCCATCGCCTCGAGGACGTCGGCGGCCCGCTCGCCCGACAGCGCGGCGAGG
Organism: Frankiaceae bacterium; assembly: GCA_045807125.1. Taxonomy (GTDB): domain Bacteria; phylum Actinomycetota; class Actinomycetes; order JAWWOL01; family JAWWOL01; genus JBJMHZ01. The sequence goes on along the minus strand of JBJMHZ010000036.1, from coordinate 51,313 downwards.
ATCTCGACCTGGTCGTCCTCGGGCAGCTCGGCGAGGACGTCGGCGAGCCGCTCGTCGTCCAGCGCGGCCGCGACCTCGTTGCGCCGCTTGGTGGACAGGTCGTGGATGACGCTGGCGAGGTCGGCCGGTCGCAGCTTCTCGAACGCGGCGAGCAGGTTGGCCGCGCCCTGCCCCTCCTCGGGCAGGGAGAAGCCGTCGACCTCGGACCAGTCCACCTGCTTCAGCTCGCCGCGCCGCCGCACTCCGCGTGGGTGGCTCATGACGGCCACCCGCCCGAGCAGCCAGTCGCGGGTGCGGATCTGCTCCATGGCGACGTCGATGACCGTCACCGTCGCGGTGGTCCCGTGCAGGGTGACCTTGCGGTCGAGCAGCTCGGCGATGACCAGCGTCTCGCCGGGTCGCTTGTCGAAGCGGCGCAGGCTCACCGTGCCGGTGGCGAGCACGACCGCGTCGGCGTCGATGGCGGTCACCCGCGTCATCGGGACGAAGATGGTGCGCCGGTGCTGGATCTCGACCACCAGGCCGAGCGCGCGCGGCGCGACCCGGCCGACGCGCAGCGCGACGACGACGTCGCGCACCCGGCCCACCTGGTCGCCGACGGGGTCGAACACGGCGACACCGGCCAGGCGCGCGATGAAGACCCGCGTCGGCGCACTGCTCACGCACCGAGGCTACCGCCGAGGGGGCCGCGCCCAGCCCATCGGCGCGCGCCGGCCCTGCCGCCCGGCCGCCGCGGCGCAGCGCTGCGCCCGCCGTCCGTAGGGTGAGGGCATGCCCACCCTCCCGTATCGGGTCGTCGACGTGTTCACCGACCGGCCGTTCGCCGGCAACCCGCTCGCCGTCGTCCTCGGTGCCGACGGGCTGCCCGACGCCGACCTGCAGGCGATCGCCGGCGAGTTCAACCTGGCCGAGACCGCGTTCCCGCTGCTGCCGTCGGAGGAGGAGCGGGCGGCCGGCGCGGATTACCGGCTGCGGATCTTCACGCCCGCGCACGAGCTGCCCTTCGCCGGCCACCCGTCGGTGGGCACCGCGTGGGTGCTGGCCGAGGCTGGCCGGCTCCGGCCGGGGCTGGTGCGGCAGGCCTGCGCGGTCGGCGTGCTGCCGCTCACCGTCGAGCCGGGCCCTGGACGGGTGGAGCTGACCGGCGCCGCGCCGGTGGTCGGCGCGGTGCTGCCGGCCGCGGCGGTGGCGGCGACGGCGGGCCTCGCCGAGGGCGACGTGGTGGACGGGGTGCCCGCCCGCCTCGCCGGCACCGGGCACGACTTCGCCTACCTGCTGGTGCGCGACGGCGCGCTCGACCGGATCGGCGCCGGCCGGGTCGACGCCGGGCGGCTCGCGCAGCTGGGCGTGACCGGCGGGCTGTCGCTGTCCACCTGGGATCCGGCGACCAGGACCGCGCGCAGCCGGGTCTTCCCGCTCGGCATGGACGGGGCGGAGGACGCGGCCACCGGCTCGGCCGCGCTCGGCCTCGGCGCCGCCTGGGTGGCCGCCGGGCTGCTGGCGGCCGACGGCGAGTCGGCCTACACCGTCCTGCAGGGCGAGCGCATCGGCCGGCCGTCGCGGCTGGAGTGCACGGTGACCGCGCGCGCCGGCCGCGCCGTGCAGTGCCGGGTCGCCGGCATGGTGGCTCCGGTGGCGAGCGGCGAGATCACCGTCCCGCCCCGGCACTGACGGGGCGGGACGGCATTGACGGCGCTGACGGCACTGATGGCATGGGCGCTGGCACGATGAGCCGGTTCCGCCCGTTGCCTCGTTAGGATTGCGCATCGGCCGCGGGCCGGCCGTCGTTGCACGCAGGAGGGCACGTGAGCAATACGCCGAAGGTCCAGGGCGACCGGCAGGCGCGCGCCGCCGCGGCCCGCAAGGCGGCTGCCGCGAAGGAGCGCCGCCGCCGGCTGATCGCCACCGGCATCGGAGTGGTGGTGCTCGTCGCCGTCGTCGCCGTCCTGCTCGTCGTCGGGTTGCGCGGCAAGGGCTCGCCGTCCGCCAAGGGCAACGGCGGCAGCAGCAACGGCGACGGCAAGGTGCCGACGTGGCCGGCCCCCACCGGCGACCAGGGCCTCGAGGCCATCCACGCGGCCGGCCTGCAGGCGTTCGGCGCCGAGACGCTCACCTACCACATCCACGCCCACCTCGACGTCGTCGTCGACGGCAGCCCGGTGACGGTGCCACCGCAGATCGGCTTCGCGTACGGCAGCAACGGCCAGCCCAACGCGCTGTCGTCGCTGCACACCCACCGGCCCGACGGCATCATCCACATCGAGGCGCCGAAGCGGGCCAACTACACCCTCGGCCAGTTCTTCAAGGAGTGGCAGGTGCCGCTCACCCGCACCTGCGTCGGCGCGCTGTGCTCCAATGCCACGCACTCGCTGAGCTTCTACGTCAACGGCAAGCAGGTCACCGGCGACCCCGACGCGATCGTGCTGCACGCCCACGACGAGATCGCGGTGATGTACACGAGCAAGGGCCGCACCGTGACGGCGCCGTCGTCGTTCGACTTCCCCGACGGGGACTGACCGTCGCGACGACCGAGCCGCGGGTGGCCGCGGGGCGCCCGGCGGTGCATCGGCCGGGCGCGGCCGACAGCCTGCTGATCGCGGTCGCGGTGGGCGCCGTCTCGACGTCGGGCCCGCTCATCGCCTCGGCGTCGGCGGTCGTGCCCGCGCTGGCGATCGCCTTCTGGCGCAACGCGATGGCGAGCGCCGTCCTCGTCCCCGCCAGCCTGCTGCGCCGGCTCGGCGAGCTGCGCGGCATGCGCAAGGGCGAGTGGCTGCTCGCCGTGGCGGCCGGGCTGCTGCTCGCCGGCCACTTCGGCACCTGGGTGCCGAGCCTCACCCTGACGCCGGTCGCCTCCGCCACCGCGCTGGTGGCGACCCAGCCGATCTGGCAGGCGGTGATCGCGCGGGCCGGAGGCGCGCTCGTGCCCGCTCGGGCGTGGGCCGGCATCTGCCTGGCGGTCGGCGGGGCGGCGTGGCTGTCCGGCGCCGACTTCTCCCTGTCCGGGCGGCAGCTGCTGGGCGACCTGCTCGCCGTGGTGGCCGGCGCGTTCGGGGCCGGCTACGTCGCTGTCGGAGCGCAGGTGCGGCGCAGCGTCTCGACCACCACGTACACCGCCGTCTGCTACGGCACGACGGCTGCCGTCCTCGCCGCCGTCTGCCTCGCCGGCCGGATCGACCTCGCCGGCTACCCGGCGACCGGCTGGGCGAAGCTGGTGGCGCTGACCGTCGGGGCCCAGCTGCTCGGTCACTCCCTGTTCAACGTCGTGCTGCGCACGACCAGCCCGACCGTCGTCGCGCTCGCCCTGCTGCTCGAGGTCCCCGGCGCCGCGCTCATCGCCGCCGTCTGGCTCGGGCAGGTGCCGCCGGCCGCCGACTGGCCGGCGGCGGCCCTGCTGCTCGCCGGGATCGCCGTCGTGGTGACCTCGGTCGGACGCCAGGAGCCCGCCCTGCCGCCGCAGTGAGCGGTCTCCTACGATCGACTGCGCCCCCCGCGCCGAGCCGACCCGCTCACCGAGGAGACCCGTGGCCAGCGACGCCGCCGCCGACCCCGCCACCACCCGTAGCTCCGACGGGCCCGACCGGCCCGACCGGGCGCAGCGCTCCCGCCGGTCCTGCCTGGCGGTGCCGGGCAGCTCGCCGAAGATGCTCGGCAAGGCCGCTGGCCTGCCCGCCGACCAGGTCTTCGTCGATCTGGAGGACTCCGTCGCGCCCCTTGCCAAGGAGGAGGCGAGGGACAACGCCGTCGCCGTGCTGAACGAGGGCGGCTGGGAGGGCAAGGTACGGGTCGTGCGGGTCAACGACCTGACGACGAAGTGGACCTACCGCGACGTCATCACGGTGGTCGAGGGGGCCGGCGCCAACCTCGACTGCGTGATGCTGCCCAAGGTGCAGTCGGCGGCGCAGGTGCAGTGGCTGGACATGCTGCTCACCCAGATCGAGCGGACGATGGGCTTCGAGGTGGGCCGCATCGGCATCGAGGCGCAGGTCGAGAACGCGCGCGGCCTGGTCGCCGTCGACGAGATCGCGGCGGCGTCCCCCCGCGTCGAGACGATCATCTTCGGCCCGGCCGACTTCATGGCCAGCATCGGCATGCGCTCGCTCGTCGTGGGGGAGCAGCCGCCGGGCTACGACGTGGGCGATGCCTACCACTACATCCTCATGCGCATCCTGATGGCGGCGCGCACCCACGACCTCCAGGCGATCGACGGGCCGTACCTGCAGATCCGCGACGTCGACGGCTTCCGGCGGGTGGCCGCGCGGTCGGCCGCGCTCGGTTTCGACGGCAAGTGGGTGCTGCACCCCGGCCAGATCGACGCCGCCAACGAGATGTTCTCGCCGGCGCAGGAGGACTACGACCACGCCGAGCTGATCCTCGACGCGTACGAGCACTACACCTCCGAGGCCGGCGGCCGGCGCGGCGCCGTGATGCTCGGCGACGAGATGATCGACGAGGCGTCGCGCAAGATGGCGCTCGTCGTCGCCGGCAAGGGCCGGGCGGCCGGGCTGACGCGGACCTCGCGGTTCGAGCCGCCGGCCGAGTAGGCCGGGGCGATCGCGGCACCGGCCCCCGGCAGGTGTCACATCCGGGGCGGCGGCGGTGCTTTCCGGGCATGGACGTCGTGGGGCACGGTGGAGGCGCACCGGCCGTCGGCGGGCCGGGCACCCTGCTCGCTCGCGGGGACGGCGCGGTGGCCGCGGCAGCTGGGCGGAAGGGCGGTGCGGCGGTGGCGAGCCCATCCGGACGGGGCGCCGTCCGGGCCGACCTCGAGCAGGTCTTCCGCGCGACCTACCCGCGGGTGGTCGCCGTCGCCGCCCGCGTGCTCGGCTGCCGGGACGAGGCCGAGGACGTGGCGCAGGAGGCCTACCTCGCCTTCGGGCGCTCCTCGGTGCCGCCCGGCGAGGCACTGGGCTGGCTGTCCGTCGCCGCGGCGCACACGGCGCTGAACCACCTGCGCTCCGGCCGACGGCGCGCCTCCCGCGAGCGGACCGCCGGCGACGGCGCTGTCGTCTCCCCTGACATCGCCGACGCGGTCGTGGCCCTCGACGAGCGCCGCCGCGTGCGCGCGGCGCTGACCCGGCTGCCCCGCCGGCAGGCCGTCGCCCTTGTCCTGCGGCACAGCGGTCTCAGCTACGCCGAGATCGCCGCCGCGCTCGAGCTCTCCCCCGGCAGCGTGGGCACCACCGTGCGCCGCGCCGAGTCCGCCCTGCGCAAGGAGCTGAACCATGCGTCATCCGAGTGAGGGAGCGCTGCGCCGGCTCGTGGACGAGCCGGCCGGCGTCGCCGATGCCGACCGCGTGCACGTCGCGGGCTGCCCGGAGTGCCTGGCCGGGCTGGCGGTCGCCCAGCAGGACGCGGCGGCCGTGGGCGCGGCGCTGGGGACTGGGCCGGGGACCGGGCCGGCCGTCGAGACCGCTCCGGACATGACCGCGGGGTGGCAGCGCTTGTCGCGTGCGGCCGCCGGCGAGGGGCGCCGGCGGGGCGCGGCCGGGGCCGGGGTCGTCCCCGCCTCCGCGTCCCGGCGGCGGGCGGCGCTGCGCAGCCCGGTGGTGGCCGCCCTCGGCGTGGTCGCCCTCCTGGCCGGGGCCAGTGCCGCGGCCGCGACGGACTGGCTGCCGATCTTCCACGCCGAGCGGGTCGTCCCGGTCACGGTCAGCCGGGCCGACCTGGTCGACCTCCCCGACCTGACGGCCTACGGCGAGGTCAAGGTGGTCGAGGGCGTCGACGTGCATGAGGTCCCCGACGCCGCCGCCGCCGAGCGGACGTCCGGCCTCGCCGTACCGCAGGTGAGCCAGCTGCCACCCGGAGTGACGGGGGACCCGACGTTCCAGGTCGGCGGCCGGATGAGCGTGGTGTTCACCTTCTCGGCCGCGAAGGCCGCCAAGGCCGCCGCGGTGGCCGGCGAGCAGCTGCCATCGCCGCCTCCCGGCCTCGACGGCAGCACGTTCCGGCTGGTCGCCGGCCCGGGGGTCGCCGAGGTCTGGTCCGAAGCTCGTGGCCTGCCGGCCCTCGCCGTGGGGCGCGCGGTCGCGCCGTCGGCGTACTCGTCGGGCATCCCGTTCTCGACGGCCCGCGACTACCTGCTGTCCCTGCCCGGCCTGCCCGACGACGTCGCTTCGCAGCTGCGCGCGTTCTCCGGCGACGGGACGACGCTGCCGCTGCCCGTGCCGGCCGGGCTGGTGACGAGCTCGACCGCCGACGTCGGCGGGGTGCCGGCCACGGTGCTCACCTCGCGGGACGGCACGCTGGCCGGCGTGGTGTGGGTCGACCACGGCACGGTCACGGCGGTGGCGGGCTCGCTCAGCACCGACGAGGTGCTGTCCGTGGCGCGCGGGCTCCGGTGACCGCCGGCCCCACCGCCCAGGAGGGCGGCCCCTCCCTCGACGCCGCGGAGCGCCTGCTCGGCGAGCTGCCGGCCTCACCGGCCGTCTGGTGCTCGGACCTGCGCAAGCGGTACGGGCGGCGAACCGCGGTCGACGGCGTCTCCTTCACGGTCGGGCGCGGCGAGGTCGTCGGCCTCCTCGGGCCGAACGGCGCCGGCAAGACCAGCGTCATCAAGATCCTGCTCGGCCTGGTCCGGCCCGACATGGGGGAGGTGCTGCTGCTGGGAAGACCAGCGCGCGACCCGCAGGCACGGGCCCGCGTCGGCTACCTGCCGGAGCTCTTCCGCTACCAGGCGTGGCTCACCGCCGCCGAGGTGCTGGCCCTGCACGTCCGGCTCGCCGGCGCCACCGTGTCACCTGCGAAGCGGCGGGAGTGCCTGGACCTCGTCAGCCTGGCCGACCGCGCCGACGACCGGGTGGGTGGCTTCTCCAAGGGCATGCAGCAGCGGCTCGGACTGGCCGTCGCGCTGGTGGCCACGCCCGAGCTCGTCGTCCTCGACGAGCCGACGAGCGCGCTCGACCCGATCGGGCGGGCCGACGTCAGGGACCTGCTGCTCTCCCTCAAGGCCAGCGGAGCCGGCGTACTGCTCAACTCGCACCTCATCGGGGAGGTGGAGCGGGTCTGCGACCGCGTCGTCATCCTCGACAAGGGCCGGGTCGCCGCCGCCGGCAGCCTGTCCGAGCTGCTCGGCCGGCGGGAGCTGCGGCTGACGCTGGACGGGGTGAGCGCGCAGGCGGAGCAGCGGCTGGCCGGCACCGGCGAGATCGTGCGCAGCGGCCGTACGTACACCGTTTCGCTGCCGGTGGACCAGGACCCGGCCATGGTGCCGGATCTGGTGGCCGACCTCGTCGCTCTCGGCGTGCGCGTGCATGCCGTCGAGCCGGCGCGGATCAGCCTCGAGGAGCGGCTGCTCGGCATCCTCCGCGCCGATGCCGGGGGCGAGAAGGGCAGCGAGCCGCGATGACGATGACCGTGCGCACGATCCTCACCGTCGCGGCGCTCACGCTGCGGGAGGCGGCCCGGCGGCGCGTGGTGTGGGCGCTCGCCGCCCTGACCGCCGCGCTGCTGGTGCTGAGCGCGTGGGGGTTCTCCCGGCTGCCGGGCCTGCACGCGCCGGGCGGCTCGCTCACCAGCGGGGAGACCCGGCTGGTGGCATCCCAGGTGCTCAACCTGGTGATGTTCGGCATGAGCCTGATCGCGGCGCTCGGCACGGCCTTCCTCGCCGGCCCGACGCTGGCCGGCGAGATCGAGTCGGGAATGGCGCTGGCGATCCTGGCCCGGCCGGTGCGCCGCTCGGCGGTGCTGGTGGGCAAGTGGCTGGGGCTGGTGGCGTTCGGCGGCGGCTTCGTGGTGGTGGCCGGGCTCGCCCAGTTCCTGATCGTCCGGGCCACCGTGGGCTACTGGCCACCGGAGCCGGTGGTGGGGCTGGCGCTGCTCGCCGCGCAGACGGCGGTCCTGCTCACCCTTGGGCTGCTGCTGTCCACCGTCATCTCGCCGATGGCGTCGGGCATCGTGTCGGTGGGGCTGTTCGGTGCCACCTGGATCGCGGGCGTGGTCGGCGGAGTGGGTGCCGCGATCGGCAACGACGGCGTGGCGCAGGTCGGCACCGTGTCGCGGATGCTGCTGCCGACGGACGGCCTCTGGCGGGGGGCGATGCACGCCTTCCAGGACCCGATCGCGGTGGCGCAGTTCGGCGGGGGCGACCTTCAGGGCGGCTTCCCGTTCCTGAGCAACGCCTCGCTCACCGCCGCGTACCTGGCGTGGGCCGGCGTCTGGGTCGTCCTCGTACTGGGGTTGTCGGGGCTGGCCTTCCAGCGCCGTGACCTGTGACGCTGGCCGGGCCGACCGTGGTGGCTCATGAGTCGGGCCTCGGCGCGACCGCGTCGAGGTCGCGCACGGCGTAGCGGTGGTGCTCCCACTCCTCCTCGAGGATCACGTGCAGGCACGAGCGGGTGGTCTCGCGGTGGCCGGGATCATGCGGGTTCTTGCGCGACGCGGCCAGTTCCTCTGGCATGACGCCGGCGAGGAAGTCGCGCACCATCGCGACGCGGCCCGCCCTGGCCTCGAGCACCTCCGCGTACGACGGTGGAACGGTCGCGAAGACCGACATGTCCAGGCCGTTGCGCTCGGTGCCGGCGTCCGCCAGACCGAAGGGGTGGAACGGCTGCTCGATCTCCAGGATCCCCCGGCCCAGCCACATGTCCGTGGCCAGGATCAGGTGCCGCAGCGTCTGCGCCAACGACCACTCCCCGCCGACCGACACGTCGACCGTGCCAGCCGGCATCGCCTCGACGCGCTCGAGCGTGGCCGTCCACGTCCGCTCGAGCGCCGCCCAGGCGGTGCGCAGGCCACCCGGATCGCCGCTCGCCGCTCGGCGCGGCCGGGGAAGCGGCGGTTGAGCTCGGCCTCGACGAAGGGGGTCACGTCGATCCCGTTGACGCGCAGGAAGCCGTCGCCGTCGAGGAGCCACGGCGCGTCGATGTCCGCTCCCTGCACGTCGACGCCGCGCATCACGACGCCGGACAGGTCAGCCCCGACGAACCGGGCCCTTCGCAGGTCGGCGCCGACGAACGTCGCGCCCTGCAGGTCGTCGGACCGGGTGAAGGTCGCCATGCATTCTCCTCCTCGAGCGCCCTGCTGCCCCGTGCCAGGGGTTGGGGTGCTCTGGGTGCTGGGGGCATCGTCCTGAACGATCTGCACAGTCTGCCGGTGAGCGGCGGGAGAGGCTGTCCGCCACCGTCGACGCTGCTGACCTGGCCGATGGCGGCCGCACCGACTGGGGCCGGGCTGGTGCGCTTGACCCGGACGCTGCCGGCTCGGCTGCGACGCCAAGCTAGCCCGCATGAGCCTCCGGCCGCGGGGCCTCGGCCCTGGCCCGGTCTCGCATCTTCAGCGCCGCACAGCGCCGCGCGCCGGCCGCCCGTGGCGGCGGGGTGCACGCTCCCCGGCTGCGGCCCTCACGGGCCCTCGTGTGCCAGGCCCACCAGACCCGTCGGATCGACGCCTACCCCACCGACCTGGACGACCTGGCTAGTCGCTAAGCCACCCTCTCGAAGCCTTCGGGTGTCGACGCTCGCGCGGCGTCCTGGTGAAGGGCGGTTCTGCGGACCGCATCAATCGACGCGAAGGACCACGGGCGTAGGGTCAAGGCTTCTCGGGTCACCGGACACCATGAGACGCATATCGCCTGGCTCGGCTTCCCGCACCCATGCGTGCCAGATAGCGGTACCGCGAACCAGCCGGGTCACTTGCTCGGCTGGTCCCTCTTCGGTTGAGGTCAGCCGAACCAATCTGTTGTCGGCAGACATCGCGTCAGCCAGCTCGGTGACGCACCGCTCGTAGTCCTTATTGGTGACACGGAAGAACTCGCCCGCCTCGTTGATCCGCAAGTAGGTCGCCATGCGTCTGTCTACCAAGGGTCAGCAGCCCGCGCAGCAGCGGCCCTCCCGCCTGCCCGGCGCTGGGTTGGTCAGCGGACACATCGCCAGTTCGTCCATAGGGCCTGGCTTTGGGCGGATCCTGTCAGTGGTGGCGGCCACGTTCAGCGCATGGTTCAGTCGTGCGCATCGCTAGACATCTTGGGCGCTGCCATCGACGAGCTGCTGGCGGCCGGCCGGTGGGCGAGTTGGCGTGCGGGGAGCTGCTGGTGGCGGTGCTGCGGGAGCGGGACCGGCTGGACGCGGCGGCACATCGGCCGGTGGTGCTGGCCGATCGGGCCGGGACGGCGCGGGCGGACGGGGCGGCGTCGATGGCGGCGTGGCTGCGATGGCGGTGCCGGCTGGCACCGGATGAGGCCGCCCGGGCTGGCCCGCACCGCGCAGCGGCCGGTCGAGGCGCCGGACACCGCCAAGGCCGACGCACCGACCTGGACAACCTGACTAGTCGCGAGTACATCCACATGGAGTCGGTAGGTCTAACATCGGTCGCGTCCCTCACCGCGACGTGGGAGGTCCGGTGTTAGAAGCTGTAAGTACGATCCTAGAAGGCCTCGCGTCCTCGGCCCTCTGGCAGTTGGCGCTCTCATCCGCCCACGCTGCGCACGGAAGCGGTACCAAATTTCCCTCGTTGGATCGATTCACAGCAGAGACGCTTGACAGCGTGGAGATCGCCAATGCCGCGCTCTATGAACTACCGCTGAGTATTGATGAAAACATTCGTAACCTTGATGAAATTGCCGAATGGTTGAATGATCGGGAAGTGCAAGTTCTCGTGTACGAACTTCTGACGGTCCGCTTGCTCGAGCAACCTGAGGCGGAAGCAGAGCGTGTGAAGGAATCCGTACGGCTGCTGTTCCGTACGAAGTTTCCCGAGGTTCCGACGAGCTCAACGCTATCCTCACAATTGGCGCAGGCGATAGATGCCGCCTGCGCGCTGACATTAGATCGCTTGATGGTGGTTGACCAAGGTGCGCGTTTTCAAATACAAGCCGTCGCTGGTATAAGTAGCGCGGTAGCAACATTGCGTAGCATCGAGCGTCACGTCGCGGCGCTCACCCCCGAGCAGCGTGTTCCGGACGAGACGCGCGAGCGATATCTTGACACGTACGTTAACTACTTGCTGAGACATTACAGCGTTATCACGCTTCCAGATTTAGATACGGAACGTAAGATACCCGTAGATGACATATACGTCCAGCCCCGAATAACTGCTTCGGAAAAAGACTTGGCCTCGCCTCTTCATCTCGTGACTAACTACAGAAGGTCCGTGTTGCTGGGTAGTCCCGGCGCAGGAAAGTCTACAACGGCAGGTGTTATCGTTTATCAACTTGCCAAAACGCGCGAATCCATACCTTTCGTCGTAACGCTTCGTAGTTACGTCAAGGACTTCGACGAGTCTCGCTCGATTGTGCAACACTTGGAAGCATCGCTGAATAGCAGATGCCAGACGCCACCACCCGCCGGTTTCGTGAACCAATTGCTGCTGAGCGGTAGAGCGATTGTGGTTTTTGACGGCTTGGATGAACTTCTTGAGACAAGTAAGCGTCGTGATGTGAGAGAGGCTGTCGAGTCCTTCTGTGAACTCTACCCTGCGGCGCCTGTCCTAGTTACCTCTCGCGTAGTGGGCTATGACCAGGCACCTTTATCACGTACTGAATTCGTTCGTTGTGAGTTGATCGACTTTGATGAGGCGGCGATTGCAAAGTACGTCCGACGCTGGTTTTCGGTTGCACTCCCTGCGGAGCGTTCGAGCGAACTTGAGGAATTGGTGCGCGCGTTCCTCTCTGAGAGCGAGACTGTCCAAGATCTTCGTCGGAGCCCGCTCTTACTGTCGCTTATGTGCGTTCTCTACCGAGGGCTGAACTACATCCCCGAGAGCCGTCTCAACTTGTACGAGGAGTGCGCCAAGCTGCTCTTCAAGAAATGGGACCGTTCGCGGGGCATCAACGCGCCCCTCGAGCTGGCTAGCGAGCTAGACAACGCGATTATGCACCTCGCGTACTGGATGTTTACAGAGGGCCAAGCTGAGACCGGAGTGACTGAGGACTCGCTTATTGACCAGACTGTGAAATACCTAGTTCCAGATAGGTACGAATCCGAGAGTCACGCCCGACGCGCTGCTGAGGAGTTTGTGAAGCACTGTCGACAACGTGCATGGGTTCTCGCTGACGCGGGGTCGACCGATTCAGGTGAACGCCTGTACACCTTTACTCACCGGACGTTCCTCGAGTATTTTTGCGCATTCAACCTAGTGAGGAAGGTGGATACACCGGAAGATGTCGCGGAATTTCTCGGATCTCATCTAGAGGCGTCCGAATGGGACATGGTCGGGCAGCTCACGGTTCAAATCTCCGAAAAGATCAAGGATCAAGGAGCGACGCGCGTCATCGCTAGGATACTTGACCTAGCGGAGCGACGGCCCGTCAATTCGGACTCGCGCCGAAACCTCCTGGACTTCGCTGCACGCTGCCTTCAGGCGACACTGGTCGCGCCATCTTTGATCAGACGGCTAACAGCACTCGCCGTTGAGGAACACTTCGACTACCGTGAACTTCATCCAGACGGAGAGGAGATACACCAGAACACGATTGTTATCCCCGTGTTTCCATTGGGTCAGTTGCTACTCTGTCTACCGCGTGGACGAAAGGTAGTTGCCCAGGCGCTTGAAGAGTACCTCTGGCATCCGATCCGAGACGAGTCTGAGCGAGTCGAACGTCGTGAGCGAGCGTTGGAACTCGCTGCGTACCCGGAGGTTGTTGCTTACGCGGCTATGACCCACCTGGTCGATGACGCGCTACGGAGATGGTGGATCGAATGGAGAAACATATACTTGCCTAAGCTCTTCGAAGGAGTGCAGGATATCCGGTATCACGACAAAGTGGCGCGCTTAGCGCTTGAGCACGGACTGATGGAGCTGGACGAGTACCTGCAGCACTTGCCTTTTGCGAGCCTCGATGAGCGACTTCTCATTCGTGGCAGTCGAGGACGTACCTCCATGCTTAGGTTGCTCGGCGGGTGGGGGCTAGGATTTCTCTATCCGCACGTTCTGCGCCCAGAAATTGCAATGCGGCTCCTCGATCAGTTTGCCAATCTCGTCCGCGAGGATTATTTTCCACTGCCGCCTCGGAACATGCTGCGTCAGTTTCGCACCGAGGGTAGAAGGTGCCCGGTGGTGTTGAGGAATGGGGCCCTCGAAGGCGCTATCGTACTGGGATGCATAGAGGCAGAGTCCAGCCGGCAGGCGCGGGGCGCAACGAAGATCACCCGCCACGCTCAGCTAGTAGAGATCGTCAAGGTTCTGTCTCCTAACCTTGGATTGACGGAGGAAGCCAACATTGAGGAAGTGTGGCGAAGGGTCGCTATGCGACCGCATATCTCGGCTATGCTCAGTGCTTGGGTCTCTGGCTCCTTCGCCTTCTTTCGGGCGTTAGCGCAACCTGAAGACGACGAAGGTCCTGCTTGACTTGAAGTAGCAACGAAGCTCGGAGCAGCCGGCCGCCCCGCTCAGTCCTTGCGCGGGGTCGGCCGGGGCGTCGTTCGCCGCTCTCGGCGAGCCAGCGTTCGACGTCCTCGCGCAGCCAGATGGCTCCGGCCTTGAGGCGGGCTTGGGGCGCGGGGAAGTCCGGTCGGCGGGTCAGCTCGTGGGCGCGTTGGCGGCCGACGCCGAGCAGTTCGGCGACCTCGGCCATGCCGACCAGGTGGTGGGTCACGGCGGCAACCTAGCGACCCTTCACACACCGCATGCCAAAACCCGTACAGTCGTCGGGAGTTGGAGCCCGATCACTCGACAAGGCGGCTCCGGCCGACGCGGGAACGTCGACCGGAGCCTCGGAACCCGCCTACCAGGAGGCGAGCCCCGTGGCTACAGATTGGCATGCCCTCGATCCCTGCCCGCCGTGGTGCGTCGACCAGGACGCCGAGGGCACGGCCGACCATCCCGCGCAGCACTCCACCGCACCGCTGGGCGTGACCGGGGACGGCGCGGCTGCCGTGCCGTTCCTCGCTCACGGCGTGAAGGAACCCGGCATGGTCGATCCAGTGGTGGTGCTGGGGCGCAGCGATGAGCAGTACATGGCGCTCAGCACCGGCAGCACCCGCTCGCTGGCTGCCGCGCTCGTCCGGCTGGCGGACGTGCTCGAAGGGCTCGCGACCGCGTGAGCCGCGAGCGCTCGATCCATCACTCACCCCGGCCGGCCCCGGCGGTCTGCTGACAGCCGTGCCGGTGCCCGCCGGGTCCAGGGTCCGCCGGAGGCCGCGTAGCGCCCTGGACGCGGCGGGGGCCGGTGCGGCTCCCTCGTGGTGGCGGGGCCTTGGCGCGGTAGTGGTTGGCGTGTCGTGCCCGCCTCGTCGTCGCTGGCGTGGCAGTCTCGTCGTCGGTAACCGGCACCGGTGGGCCACCCCATCGGAGTTGATGCTCCTGGCCCGGGAGTAGAAGAACCCGCCGCGCGGCGGGAGGGCCCAGCCGGCAGATGCGACGCGGTGTGGTACGCGACCCACAGGTGGCTAGGGCCCCGCCTCGCGCACGTGGTCTAGGCGCTCAACCTTGAGGCGGCTCGCCGGTTCGCCGGGCGGGGCCGACAGTCCTGTCGGCCTGTCCTGCCTGGGGTGCCTGGTGTCCTCCGTGTCGTCGTCCCGCCGCGCGGTGTTGCGGGCTGGTTGGTCGTTGTCGTTGTATCCGGACGCCGGCGAGGGCGGCGGGTGCTGGGTGGCGCGGCGTCGTCCGCCGGTGGGCAAGGGCGGGCCGGCCGCCGATCCGGAGCGGGCCGCCGCCGAGGCGGGGCGGCGGGCGCGGGGGAAGGTGCGCCGCTACTGCGCGGCGAACCGGCTGAACCGGCTCGGCACCCTGACCTACGCGGGCGAGGGCTGCCACGACCCCCATCAGGTCCGGGCGGATGTGGCCGAGTTCTTCCGCGACCTGCGCTCCGCGTTGGGTGGGCGGGCCTTCCCGTACTTGTGGGTGCCGGAGTGGCACAAGTCCGGGCACGGGCTGCACCTGCACTTCGCGGCCGGCCGGTATATCAAGCGGAGTCTCATCGAGACGGCGTGGGGGCGCGGGTTCGTTCACATCAAACGGCTTGATGACCTCCCGGTTGGCTCCACGTCCCTGCACCAGGGCCGGCTGGCGGCGCGGTAACTGTCCAAGTACGTCGCCAAGGAGCTGTCAGCCGCCGGAGGGCTGCACCGCTACGAGGTCGCGCAAGGCTTCCAGCCACGCAGCGAGACGATCCGGGGCCGGACGGTCGATGACCTGCTGACGCAGGCATCCGAGCGGATGGGCTCGACTCCTGAGCGAGTGTGGCGATCCTCGGACGAGCTGGACTGGCAGGGTCCGCCGGCGGTGTGGGCGCAATGGGCCGCATAGATCCCGAGCTGGTGCGGGCCTTCGTTGAGCGGTCGTGCGCGGCGCAGGGCGTGCCGGTGAAGGTGACCGACGAGGCGACGGTCGCTCGGGTGCGCGACCTGCTGGGTGGCGCGGCGGGCCGGGCGGCGGGGGCGCGGACGCGCCCCGCCGGACCGGACGCCGCCCGCCTACAGCCGCCACACGGGCTGAACGCGGCTCGCGTCGAGCCCCTTGGCGCCGGGCCGGCCGGGACCGATGACGGCGTGGTCGAGGATCGCGGCGACGATGGCGTGCTGCCGCGTGAGGTTGAGCCCGGCCCACCGCTCGCCTAGCTCCGCGCCGGTTCCCGGCAGGCCCTCGAGCGCGGTGGTATCGGTAGCGCGGCGAAGCCGCCGCTCGCGGTCAGCGATGCGGTCCTCGATCGGCTTCTTCGCGGTCAGCCAGTCCCGCATGGTGATCTGCTTGGTCCCGTACGCCTCGGCGAGCTCGTCCAGCTGCGCCCTATCGGTCGTGAGCTGCTCCGCCAGCGCGGCAACCTCGGCATCCCCGGCCGCGCGACCCGCCAGTGCCCGCGCCAGGTCGGGTGTATCGAGCCGGTACAGCACGGCCTTGGCGATGAGGTCCTCGACGGGCGCGGCGATGACGCTTAGCCGACCGCAGCCGCCATGGTCCGGGCCGGCGGAGCAGACGTAGCGGCGGGTCGCCTCCCGCGCGGAGGAGTAAAGGCGGTTCCCACACCGGCCGCAGCGCAGCAGCCCGGTCAGCAGGTAGCGGCGCGGCGCGCAGCGGCCCGAGGCGGCTTGCTGGTCCAGCCGGGTCAGCACCCGCTCATGGTCTTGCTCGCTGATGATGGGTTCCCATGCCGCCTTGCCGACGACCTGGCCGCGGTGCTGCCGCAGCCCGGCGATCCGCGGCGAGGCCAGCATCGTGCGCAGTGTCGGGGTGCGCCACGTCCCGCCCGCCACGGTCTTGATGCCCTGCTCGTCAAGCCAGGTCGCCAGCGACCGTAGCGACTCTCCGGCGATGAACCGAGCCGCGAGCTGCCGGATCACCTCGGCCTCGTCGTGGCGGATCGTGATGCGGTCGTCGTCGTAGCCGAACGGGCGCAGCGAACCGCCGTGCGGCCGGCCTTGCGCGGCGACCTGCTCCAACTTCCGTCGCACTCGGCGGCTCTTCGTCGCGGACTCGTTGGCGGCCATCGCGGCCAGGATACGGGCCATCAGCAGCCCATCACCGTTGCCGATGTCCAGGTCGCCGACGACGAACCGGACGTGCCGCACCCGAGCGGCGTCCACGATCGCGACGAACTGCTCAAGCTCGATCGGCCGACGGGTCAGCCGGTCGATGTGATAGACCACCACCGCGTCGCGGCGGCCCTCGGCCAAGTCGGCGAGCATCCGCTCGTAGGCCGGCCGGCGCTTGCCCGAGTAGGCGGACAGGTCGTTGTCCACGTACTCCTCCGCCACCGTCCAACCCAGCGAGTCTGCCAGCCGGCGGCAGTCTTCAAGCTGCCGGGCCACGCCCAAGCCGCTGCCCTCCTGGTCCGAGGAGATCCGCGCGTACAGGGCCGCCGCCCGCACCATCGCCACAGAGGGCAGACTAGCGATAAGCGGTCAACCTGGCCCTGCTCTGCGCCTACCACCACCACCTCCTCCACGAGCAGCACTGGCGACTCGCCCCCGACGACCACGGCGGCTGGACCGCCACCGCCCCCGACGGCCGCACCCACCCCCGGCACCGACGACGAACCACCGCCTGACCCGGCACCCGCGGGTCAGGCGAGGGGAGGTGGCCGAGACTCGGCGACGAGATGATCGACGAGGCCTTGCGAAAGACAGCGCTCGTCGTGGCGGGGCACCTATCGAGCGCCCCGCCGACGGCTGTGGAAACCGCGTCGCCCGGCATCGGGAATGCCGGTACTCTCCGTAGGCGCACGGTCGCAGCCGGGCGGCATCGCCGCCGCGGGTGCTGCTCATGGCCGTGAGCCGCCTTTGGTGGCCAGCGTCTGCAAAACGCTTCGGGTTCGACTCCCTCGAGATCGGCCGGGACGTGGCATCGGCGGTGGGTCCGGCAGCAGTGCCTCGGCGCTCCCCGGTGCTCGTCGCGCCGCATCCCGGTCGGTCGCCCGAAGGTCAGGCGCCGCAAGGAAGGAACAGCCGGGAGCAGCCAGGTCAGACGAGAACCGCCGGCAACAGCCCACGAACAGCCAGGAGCAGAAAGGAGCGGAGCCGTGCGGGTCGTCGTCCAGGAGTGGGAGCGCGTCCTGCTCTACAAGGACGGGCGCTTCCGGGAGGTGCTCGGAGCCGGTCGGCACCGGCGCCGGGGCTACCGCCGGCGCTTCGTGCGCGTGTCGGTCCGGTCGCGGCTGGTCGCGGTGGCCGGCCAGGAGGTGCTCACCGCCGACGGACTGTCGGTGAAGATCAGCCTGCTGGCCCGCACCCGCGTCGCCGACCCCCGGCAATGGCACGAGGCGGTCGAGCAGCCCGACGGGTTCGTGTACGGGGCGCTCCAGGTCGCCGCTCGCGAGGAGGTCGCCACCAGAACGCTCGACGGGCTGCTGGCGGACCGTGCGGTGCTGGGCGCGCGGATCGTCGAGGCGGTCAGCGAGCCTGCAGCCGAGGTGGGCATCGCGGTCGAGTCCGTGGCCCTGCGCGACGTGATGCTGCCGAGCGAGCTGCGGCGCGCGGCGACGGAGGCGGCGACGGCGCGGGCGCAGGGGCTGGCGGCCCTCGAGCGGGCGCGCGGCGAGGTCGCGGCGACCCGGGCGCTCGCCAACGCGGCCCGCATGGTCGCGGACAACCCGGCGCTGCTGGCGCTGCGCACCCTGCAGGCGGTCGAGGCTGGCGGGGCGACGGTGGTCCTCACGACGGGCCCGGGCGCCGATCTAGCGCCGGCTTCCTTGCGGGCCGGGCGGGTCGAGAGCTGACGAGGGCTGACGAGGGCGCCGCGGCCACGCGCGGGGCCCTCGTCAGCCGCACGACTCGTCTAGGCTCGAACGCGCCCAAGCCAGCCACGCGAGAGCTTCGAGGAGCCGACCATGAGCGACGCCGGTAGCCGCGATCAGATAGTGACGCCGTGCCTGTGGTTCCACGAGGACGGCGAAGCCGCCCTCGAGCTCTACACGGCTCTCGTCCCGGGATCGGCGATCACGTCGATCCAGCGCTCGCCGGGGCCCGACGGCAGCGAGACGCTCCTCGCCGGCTTCACGCTCGGCGGTGTCGCGTATCGCGCGATCGGCGCGCCCTCCGGCTTCCGGTTCAGCGAGGCGATCTCCCTCTCGGTGCGCTGCGCCGACCAGGCCGAGGTCGACCGGTACTGGGATGCGCTCACCGCGGACGGCGGGGAAGAAGGCGCGTGCGGCTGGCTGCGCGACCGGTGGGGAGTGTCCTGGCAGATCGTCCCCGACCGGCTGGGGGAGCTGCTGTCGGATCCCGACCCGGCTCGCTCCGGGCGGGCCCTGCGGGCGATGCTCGGCATGAGCAAGATCGATGTTGCCGAGCTCGAGGCCGCCGCGGACGGCCGGTAACCGTACCGGCCGAGCCGAGCCGAGCGAGCCGGGCCCGGGCCGGGCCGGAGGCACCGGCGGCACTGTCCGGCGCAGGAAGCCCGGCGTAGCGTCCGGTAAGGGTCATGCAGCCCGCGCGATTAGCCTCATGTGTGCATGCCGGTGACGGTGCGTGGTCCCTTCCGACCAAAGATCGCCGTAAGCCTGGGCGAACCGGGCATCGCCTCCTACGGTCGTCTACGTCGCCGCTCACGCCTCGTCCTGCCGCCGGCGACCCGAAGGGAATCGATCGGTCGCGGCAGGAGCGGGGGACCCACCCGCGTGACGGACGGCCGGCCCAGCCGGAGCCGTCCTTGGGGTGAAGCCGCGCGCAGCGGCCGGGCAGCCTCCCGCCCGAACCCGACAGCTCACCTCGCAGGCGTGCCGGAGGACCTCATTCATGCCTGCTCTTCGCGTGCGCGGCTTGCCGCGCCGACTGGCCGTCGCGGCCGGTGCCGCCGGCCTCGTGCTCACCGGCGTCAGCGTCTCCGCTCCCGCCCCGGCCATGGCGGCCACCGCCAGCACATCGGCGGCGACCGCCATCGACTTCGGACTCGCTCAGCTCGGCAAGCCCTACCGCTGGGGGGCGACCGGCCCCTCCGCGTACGACTGCTCCGGCTTCACCCAGGCCGCCTACCGGGCGGCGGGCATCACGATCCCGCGGGTCTCGCGCTACCAGTACGCGGCGCTGCCCAAGGTGGGCCGGCACTACTGGCGGCCGGGCGACCTCATCTTCTTCGCGCGCGACGCCTCGCGGCCGTCGACGATCCACCACGTCGCCATCTTCATGGGGGACGGCTGGATGATGGACGCCCCGCACGACGGCACCGTCGTGCAGGTGCGGCCGTTGTACTACCGCGGCCTGATGTGGCGGGCCGCCCGTCCGGGCGGCAGCACCAACCGCGCCCTGCTCGACATCGCCTCGGCGACGACCGGCAGCCAGGTCAAGGCGCTGCAGAAGCGGCTGCGGGCCAACGGCTACGGCCTGAGCGTGACCGGCGCGTTCGACACGGCGACGGCGAAGGCGGTCACGTCGATGCGGTCCCGGTACGACCTGCCGGCCTCGACGACGATCGGCTGGAAGTTCTGGCACGCCGTCGTCGCGCACGGCACGCACGCGCGCTCCTCCTGACCCCTTGCGACTGACGGGCCCCGATCGGCGAGCAGCCGGCCGGGGCCCGTCCGCCGTCCGCCTCCGGCAGGCGGCCCGGCATACTTCTCGGGAACCTCGCCAGCGGAACGCCAGCGAAAGGACGCCCGCGCGATGGCACGTCTCGCCCGGACCGAGGGCCTCACCGACATCCAGCGGGAGATCCTCTCGACGGTGCACGACTACGTCGAGAAGGAGATCCTGCCGCACGCCTCGCGCCTGGAGCACGCGGACGAGTTCCCCGAGGACATCGTCGAGGGCATGAAGGAGATGGGCCTGTTCGGGCTGATGATCTCCGAGGAGCACGGCGGGCTCGGCGAGTCGCTGCTGACGTACGCGCTCGTGGTGGAGGAGCTCTCCCGCGGCTGGATGAGCATCAGCGGCATCATCAACACCCACTTCATCGTCGCGTACCTGCTCCAGCAGCACGGCACCGCCGAGCAGCAGCAGCACTACCTGCCGCGGATGGCCGCCGGCGAGATCCGCGGCGCCTTCTCGATGAGCGAGCCGGCGCTCGGCTCCGACGTCGCGGCGATCACGACCAAGGCGGTGCGCGACGGCGACGAGTGGGTGGTCGACGGCCAGAAGATGTGGCTGACCAACGGCGCCCGCGCCGCCCTGGTCGCGACCCTGGTGCGGACCGACACCGGCGCCGAGTCGCCCTACCGCAACATGAGCGCCCTGCTCATCGACAAGGAGCCCGGCTTCGGCGACGTGGGCAACGGCATCACGATCCCGCCGAAGATCGAGAAGATGGGCTACAAGGGCGTCGAGACCACCGAGCTGATCCTGGCCGGGACGCGGGTGCCCGCCGACCGGGTGCTCGGCGGCGAGGACGGCGTCGGGCGCGGCTTCTACCAGATGATGGACGGCATCGAGGTCGGCCGGGTCAACGTGGCGGCCCGCGGCTGCGGCGTCGCGCTGCGCGCGTTCGAGCTCGGCATCGCGTACGCGCAGCAGCGCTCCGCGTTCGGCAAGCCGATCGCGGAGCACCAGGCGATCCAGTTCAAGCTCGCCGAGATGGCGACCAAGGTCGAGGCCGCGCACGCGCTGATGGTGCGCGCGGCGCGAGGCAAGGACGCCGGGAACCGGGGCGACCTCGAGGCCGGCATGGCGAAGTACCTCGCCGCCGAGCACGCCAAGGAGGTCGTCGAGGACTCGCTGCGCATCCACGGCGGCTACGGCTACACCAAGGAGTACGAGATCGAGCGGCTCTACCGCGACGCTCCGCTCCTGCTGATCGGCGAGGGCACCGCCGAGATCCAGAAGATGATCATCGGCCGACGGCTGCTCGAGGAGTACAAGCTCCGCGGCTGACCGGCCCGCGCGCGTCGTCGCTGAGGGCGGCCGGCCTCCCGCACCGGTTCATATCGCAGTCCGGCCTCCGTACGGCGTAGCGCGCTCGCCCCGCGCGCTCGCCCGACCGGCCACGCCTGCCACCCATCCTCGTCATTTCCGGCCGCAGCGCTCACAGCTGCCGTGGCGCCGGCCGATGCCCTACGCGGGGACGACCGATCGAACGCTTGGAGCACGCCTTGGTCCAGCAGCGGAGCCACACGCGCACGAGGATCCGGTTGGCCGCGACCTGCGTCGCGGCGGCGACCGCGCTCGCGACAGGGACCGCGCCGGCGGCGCAGGCGGCCACCACGAGCGGACTGCTCGGCGGGCTCGTCGGTGTCGTGGGCGGCGTCGTCGGCGTCGTCACGACCGCGGTCGACACGACCACCGGCCTTCTCGGTGGCGCTGACTGGGGGTACGGCGCGTCGCAGACCTCGATGAGCGACGTCTCGCGCGCCGTGCACGCGGACGCCATGTGGCAGCGCGGCTACACCGGCAAGGGCGTCGGCGTCGCGCTCATCGACACGGGCGTCGCGCCGGTCCCCGGCCTCACGTCCGGCAACGTGGTGAACGGTCCAGACCTGTCCTTCGACAGCCAGGCGCCGAGCCTCCGCGACCTCGACAGCTACGGCCACGGGACGAACATGGCCGGCATCATCGCCGGCAACGACCCGGCGACCGGCTTCAAGGGCGTCGCGCCGGGCGCGACCCTGCTGAGCGTCAAGGTCGGTGCGACCGACGGCGGCGCGGACGTGTCGCAGGTCATCGCCGCGATCGACTGGATCGTCGCGCACCGGCACGACCCCGGGCTCAACATCCGGGTCATCAACCTGTCGTTCGGGACCGACGGCACGCAGAGCTACCTGCTCGACCCGCTGACGCACGCCGTCGAGAGCGCGTGGCGGGCCGGCATCGTCGTCGTCGCGTCCGGTGGCAACCAGGGCAGCGTCCAGCCGTCGTTGGACGATCCCGCGTACGACCCGTTCGTCATCGCGGTCGGCGCCGACGACACCAACGGCACGGCGTCGTCGCTCGACGACTCGGTGCCGGACTTCTCGAGCCGCGGCTCTGCCACGCGCCGGGTCGACGTCCTCGCGCCCGGCCAGTCGATCGTCTCGCTCCGCGACCCCGGGTCGTACGTGGACACCGAGTACCCCGGTGCGCGCGTGCAGACCCGCTGGTTCAAGGGCAGCGGCACCTCGCAGGCCGCAGCGGTCGTCTCCGGCGCGGTCGCGCTGCTGCTGCAGGCCCGACCGGAGCTGACGCCGAACGACGTGAAGGCACTGCTCGCCTCGACCGCGCAGCCGACGCCGCTCGCGGATGCGGCAGGGCGCGGCGCCGGCCTCGTCGACGTGGCTGCCGCGGCCCTCGCGCTGCGCCCGTACGCCGTGCAGCCGTGGGCGCCGTCGACCGGCCTCGGCTCCCTCGACGCGGCCCGCGGCACCCACCGGGTGGCGGACAACGGCGCCGACCTCTCCGGGGAGCGGGACATCTTCGGCTCGCCGTGGCAGCCCGGCATCTGGGCGCCGGCGAGCACGGCGGGCACGGCGTGGACCGGCGGCACCTGGAACGGCCACGCGTACGCCGGGACGTGCTGGTGCGGCACGTCGTGGGCGACGCGGACGTGGACGGTCGTCCCGTGGAGCGGCGTCTCGTGGGCCGGCGTCTCATGGGCCAGCCGGAGCTGGTCCAGCCGCAGCTGGTCCAGCCGCAGCTGGTCGACCGGAAGCTGGAGCACCGGCTCGTGGTCGAGCCGCAGCTGGTCGAGCCGCAGCTGGTCGGGCGCGTACTGGTCGAGCGCCGGCGGCTGACGTGGTCGCTCAACAGGGCGCATCCGTACGCGCCGGACGGTCATCGACCGACCGGCGCGTGTGGGCGTTCATCGCCCTGATCGCGACTGCTGCCGCCGGGCTCCAGGCGACCTTGCTGGGCCACGTGCACGGTGCGCACCTGCCCGCACCGGCGGCGTGGGGGCTGCTCGTGCCGCTGTTCGCGGCGGCCGAGATCATGGTCGTCCACGTCACGCTCGGCCGCGAGGCGCACTCGTTCTCGCTCGGCGAGGTGCCGCTCGTCCTCGGCCTGTTCTTCGCCTCGCCGACGCACCTCGTCGGCGCGAGGCTGCTCGGCGGGGCGCTCGCCCTCGTGGCGCATCGCCGCCAGTCCGTGCTGAAGCTGACGTTCAACGTCGCCCAGTGGTGGCTCGAGACCGTCACGGCCGTCCTGGTCTGGCACGCGATCATCGGTGGCGGTCACTCGATGTCGGCGCGCGGGCGGCTCGCGACGGTGGTCGCCGTGCTCGTCGTCGACGCGCTCTCGGCGATGGCCATCTGGTGCGCGATCCGGCTGCGGACGCCGTCGACGTCGGTCGCGGCGCTCTGGAGCTCGTGCTGGACGGGCGCGATCACCGCCGTCGTGAACACGTGCCTCGCCCTCGTCGCCGTCGACGTCGTCACGGTCGACTGGAGCGGCTCGTGGACGCTGCTCGTCCTCGCGGCCCCGCTGCTCGCCGCGCACCGCGCCCACAGCCGGCTCCGTCAGCGGCACCAGAACCTCGAGCAGTTGCGCTGCTTCACCGAATCCGTGGGCACCGAGCTGCGCCTCGACGTCATCGTCGGCGCGATCCTCCGGCAGGTCCGTGCGATGCTGCGCGCCGAGCGGGCCGATCTCACGCTCGACGCCATCTTCGCGGGCGCCGACCTCGCGCGGGCCGTCGACGACGACGGGCTCTGCGAGGCGGAGCCGCGGCCGTCCGCGGAGTCGCTCGTCCGCACGCGCCACGGGTGGCTGCGGATCGGGCGGCGGGCCGACGACGCGCTGTGCGCGCCGATCTTCGTGCGCGGCGTCGAGATCGGCCGGGTCGCCGTCGTCGGCCGCGCCGGTGACGTCGGGCGGTTCGAGAGCGACGACCTCGACCTGCTGCTCGCGCTGGCCGGGCAGGCCGGCATCGCGCTCGACAACGCCCGGCTGGCCGACCGCCTGCGCGGGCATGTCGCGGACAACGCGCACCAGGCCACGCACGATCCGCTGACGGGGCTGGCGAACCGGGTGCTGTTCGAGCGCGAGGTCGGCGAGGCGCTCGCGACGGCCGGCGGCGGGACGGTGCTGCTGCTCGACCTCGACCGCTTCAAGGAGGTCAACGACACGCTCGGGCACGGCGTCGGGGACGACCTGCTGCGCGAGGTCGCTGGCCGGCTGACGGCCGCCGTGCCGGCCGGGGCTCGGGTGGCCCGGCTCGGCGGCGACGAGTTCGCGATCGTGCTGCCCACGGCCAGCGCGGCGCGCGGCCACCGGGTCGCGACGGACGTCCGCGCGGCCCTCGAACGGCCGCACCGGCTCTCCGGCGTCGACGTCACGGTCGACGGCAGCGTCGGGATCGCGGTCGCCGCCGGCCCCGGCGTCACCGCGACCGACATGCTGCGCCAGGCCGACGTGGCGATGTACGCGGCCAAGGCGGCGAGGACCGGCGTCGAGGTCTACACCGCCGATCGCGACACCAACAGCTCCGCGCGGCTCGCGCTGGTCACCGACCTGCGCAGGGCGATCGAGTCGGGCGAGCTGCGGCTCGTCTACCAGCCGAAGGCGCGGCTGACCGACGGCGTCGTCGTCGCGGTCGAGGCGCTGGTCCGCTGGTCGCATCCCGAGCGCGGGCTGGTGTCGCCGGAGGAGTTCGTGCCGGTCGCCGAGCAGTCCGGGCTCATCGGCCCCCTCACCGACTGGGTCGTCGCCGAGGCTGCGCGAGAGGTCACCGAGTGGCGAGCGGCCGGCATCGATCTCGACCTCGCGGTGAACGTGTCGCCGCGCACGCTCCTCGACGACCACCTGCCGGGGCGGCTCGGCGCGATGCTCGCCGCCGCCGGGGTCGACCCGCGGCGGGTGACGCTCGAGGTCACCGAGGGCGCCATCATGGGCGACCCCGAGCGCGCGATCGCGATGCTGGAGCGGCTGCGCCGGCACGGCCTGCGGTCGTCGATCGACGACCTCGGCGTCGGCCAGTCGTCGCTGGCGTACCTCAAGCGCTTGCCGGTGGAGGAGGTCAAGCTCGACCGGTCGTTCGTCACGGGGATGGCCGACGACGCGCAGGACGACGCGATCGTCTGCTCGATGGTCGAGCTCGTGCACCGCCTCGGGATGAGCTGCGTGGCCGAGGGCGTGGAGGACGCCCGTACGTGGCGGCGCCTCGCCGCCATCGGGTGCGACCTCGCGCAGGGCTACTGGATCAGCCGGCCGCTGCCCGGCGAGCTGCTCGCGTCGTGGTTGCTCGCCCGCCGCGACCGCGCCGGCCGCCTCGCCAGCTAGGTCGCGATCCCGGGGGAGCCGACCGGTTCGGCCGCCCGCTGCGGCAGCCGGGCCGCCGCGGCCGCCCGCTCCAGCGGCAGGAACGCGAGCAGGGCGACGCAGTGCGGCAGGAAGACGATGCTGATCGTCGCGAACGTCATCACGTGGAACGCGTAGCAGCCGACGACCCAGGCGTGGCGCAGCCGGGCGTCGCGCACGACGAGCACGGCCGGCGAGGACAGCTCGAAGGCGACGATGCCCCACTGCACGGCGCGCAGCACCCACGGCACGTGCAGCAGCGGCATCGCGAGCGGCGTGCCCTTGCGGATGACCGCGGTGACGAGCGTCGCGCTGTTGAGCCACTCCGGGCCGCCGTACCGCAGCTTGGCCCAGGCGCTGAGGAAGTACGTCGCGACCACGGCGACCTGCACGCAGCGCAGCGCCCAGCCAGCGGCGTCGCTCGCCGCCGGATCGTCGTGCCGCGCGCGGCCCACGGTCGGCAGGACGGCGAGCGCGACGAGGAAGGCGAAGCGGTCGTGGTCGACCTTGCCGTAGGAGAAGGCGATCACCATCCACTCGAGGTACAGCACGAGCACGGCCGTGCCGGCCACGCGCGGAGCCCGACCGGTCGCCGCGACGACCGCCGACACCAGCAGCGCCGCCTCGACGGCGAGGACGACGCCGTGCGTCGGGGTCGGCAGCGGCAGCAGCCGTCCGATGAGCAGCGGGTGGTAGAGCGACGGGGCGAGGTCGCCGTGGCTCGCCACCCACGGCGTCGTCAGCAGCACGTCCACCGGGACGAACAGGTAGACGACCGTGCGCAGCCACGCGACCCGCGCGAGCGGAGCTGGCGCGAACCACCACGACGCCAGGCCGCGGCCCGCTCGGCCCGGCCCGCTCACGGCCGCCGCCAGTCGGCGAGGATCCGGTCGGTGGTCGTCGCGATCGCGGCGTGGTGCAGGCGGTACGCGCGCAGCCGCACGCGGACCTCGGCGTACGGCGCCTCGTGCGGGTGCAGCCGGGCATGCGCCGCGGCGACCGTGGCGAGCAGCGCCGGGTCCGCCTGGAACTGGTCGAGCCGGCCCTCGAGCTCGGCCCTGCGCATGCCCGTCGCGCGCTCGTCCACGGTGACCACCCGGCCGCCGGGCAGGACGGCCTCCAGCGTGGTCGCGCCGACGACGCCGTTCGGGTCGTTGCGCCCCGCGTACATCCGGAACGGGCCGAACGGGAAGTCGTCGTCGCTGCCCCACGCGGTCCCGGCGAGCAGCAGGACCAGGGCCGCCGCGGTCGCCGCGCCGCGCCGGCGCCGGCCGGCCCGGGTCAGCATCGGGCCGGCACCGCGTCGGCTCGGGCCGGCACCGCGTCAGCTCGGGCCGGCACCGCGTCAGCTCGGGTCGGCACCGGCGCGGAGGCGCGAGCCGGCGGCCGCGGTGCCGCCCCCGTCGGGCTCCGGGGGGGCGAGCGCCAGCCGGACCTGGTTGCGGCCGGCGTCCTTCGCCCGGTAGAGCGCGACGTCGGCGGCGTGCAGCAGCTCCTCCAGGGTGCTCCCGTGGCGCCGCAGGCAGGCCACGCCGACGGAGATGGTCGCTCGCAGCGGCACGTCGGTGGTGGTGGCCCTCAGCACGTTCTGCTCGACCACGTGACGCAGCCGCTCGGCGGTCCGGGCCGCCTCCGCGGCGTCGTTGCCCGGCAGCAGGACGATGAACTCCTCGCCGCCGAACCGGCACACGAGGTCGAACTCGCGGACCTGGTCGCGCAGGACGTTCGCGACGCCCTTCAGCACGACGTCGCCGGCCAGGTGGCCGTGGGCGCGGTTCAGGTGGCGGAGGTGGTCGAGGTCGGCCACCAGCAGCGCGAGCGGGTCATCCTGCCGCAGCGCCCGCCGGATCTCCCGCTCGGCCAGCTCGGTGAAGTGCGGGACGTTGTACAGCCCGGTCTTGGCGTCGGTGCGGCTCGCGAGCTGCAGGTCGCGCAGGTACAGGCCCTGGCGCAGGATCAGCACCGGCACGACGCCGAGCGCCACGAGCCACGGCCCGGCGAGCCACAGCGCAGACAGGACGACCGCGAGCATGCACGCGCTGGTCTCGGTCCAGACGGGGTAGAGCGGGAGCAGATCCCGAAGCGGCGTGGTGAGCCCGTGCATCGTCCAGCGGGCCAGCGTGCAGGCCACCAGATTGATCAGCTCGAAGGCGAGCGCGGCCAGCACCGCGGCGAGGATCCAGCCCGGCCGGCCGATCGCGGTCGCCCGCACGCCGAGCGCTGCCAGCACGCCGTGGAAGGTCCACCAGCTGGCCGCGCCGCCGATCGCGTACGCCGAGATGTTGTAGAGCGTCTTGTACGGCCGCGTCGGATGCAGCCAGGCGTCGACGACGAAGGACGGCAGGCTGACGATCGTCGCGGCCACCGGCCCCAGCAGCAGCGCGGCCGCGACGAAGAACAGGTCCGCGATATCGACGAACGCGCCGGCATCGGGACCGCTGCCGTCGCGCCGGCGCGCGTTGGGCGGCTGCCACCACGGCACGGCGTCGACGACCGTGACCGCCCCGGCGAGCGCGAGGCCGCCGAAGACCCATCCGGACGTGCCGCGCCAGCCATCGCGCGCGCCCTCCAAGCCGATCAGGGCGCAGGTGGCCAGCGCCAGGGCGTACACCCCCAGCGTGCCGAGGCGCGCGCCGAGCGGCCGGGACCCCAGCGGGCCGTCGACGACGACCGTGGGAGCTGCAGCTCCTGCACCGTGGGCCATCTCTGACCGCCGTTCGCGCTCGGCGAGCCGTGGCCCGGGCTGGGCCAGTCTCGCTGCCCAGTATCGGACGGGCCACGCGTCCTGGCATCTCGATCGCCCGATTCGCCGGCGACCCGCCGCAGGGGCCCCGCCTGCGGTTCGGCACACTGACGCCGACCTGATCGAAGCGCGTCGCTGATGTGGTCGACGCGGAGCGTCGCTGATGTGGTTCTGGAGGCCGGTGGCATGCAGTTCGGGCGCTACTTCGAGGAGTTCGAGGTCGGGGCGACCTACCGGCACTGGCCGGGCAAGACCGTCACCGAGTACGACGACCACCTCTTCTGCCTGCTCACGATGAACCACCACCCGCTGCACCTCGACGCGCACTACGCCGAGCGGACGACCGACTTCGGCCGCAACGTCGTCGTCGGCAACTACGTCTACTCGCTGCTGCTCGGCATGTCGGTGCCCGACGTGTCGGGCAAGGCGATCGCCAACCTGGAGGTCGAGTCGCTGCGCCACGTCGCGCCGACCTTCCATGGCGACACCATCTACGGCGAGACGACGGTGCTCGACAAGGCCGAGTCGCGCTCGAAGGACGACAGGGGGGTCGTGCACGTCGAGACCCGCGGCTACAAGCAGGACGGCACCGTCGTCTGCGTGTTCCGGCGCAAGGTCATGGTGCCGAAGCGGTCGTACGGCGAGCAGCGCGGCGGCGAGCAGCCCGGCCGGCCCGAGCCGCGCGCCTGACCGGCCGCTCGGGCGATCAGAGCGCTCCCCAGCCGCGCAGCGCATCGAGCAGCTCGGCGACCAGCGGCAGGGCGTCGATCTCGCCCGGCCCGAACCAGCCGAGCGCGGCCGCGTCGCTGCCGGCCCGCGGGCTCCCGCCGATCGCCGCGCACCGGTAGTCCGAGATCGCGTAGACGACGCCGCCCGGCCCGGCGCGCTCCACCCGCCCGACGAGCTGGCCGACCTCGACCTCCAGGCCGGTCTCCTCGCGCATCTCCCGCCGCAGCGCAGCCGCGTCGTCCTCGCCCGGCTCGACCCGGCCGCCGGGCAGCGACCAGCGCCCCGCGCCCGGCTCGCGGGCCCGGCGCACCAGCAGCAGCCGGCCGGCGTCGTCGACGACCACGGCGCCGACCGCTGGCACGACGCGACGGCTGTCCACGCGGACATCCTGCCCCGGCCAGCCGCCAGGGGTTGACGGCGCGAGCGTCGAGGCGTGACCGTCCCTTGCATGAAGGTGCCACCGACCTGCCCCCGCTGTGGTCGGCGCGTGCGCGAGCCGGACCTGTGGTCGAGCGCATGGCGCTGCGACCGGCACGGCGAGGTGGAGCCGTTCGGCCTCGTCGGCGTCCTGGCTCCGGAGGGGATGGCCGCCCTCGCCCGCCGGTCCCACGTCCCCCTCTGGGTGCCCCACCCGATGATGCCCGGCTGGGTGGTGACCGGGCTGGCGTACTGCGGCGACGAGCGCAGCGGCGCGCGGGCGACCGTGGTCTGCTGCTCCGGACCGGCGCCGCTCGGCGGGCCGGCCGACCTCGTCCTGGTCGCGGAGGAGCCCGGCATCGGTGCGGGCGCAGCCTTCGCCGGCCTGCCCGGCCCCGACCCGGGCGATCTCACCACCCACTCCCCGGACGCCAAGGTCGAGGCCGCCGACCACCCGACCGCCCTGTGGTCGGTGCCGGCCGACGACGCGCGCGCGGCGTTCGTCGCCGAGGCGAGCGGCATCTGGCTGTGGGCCGTGCTGTGGCCGGCGTCGGCAGGGGTGCTGTTCGTCGACCACATCGCGCTCGCCGACGCGCGCGAGTTCGGGCCGGCCGCCTACCACCTGCTCGGGTACGGCGCGCTGTCGCCGCGGATCGCGAACCGGCTGCCCGCCGCGAGCTAGGCCCGTGAGCCGGCGGCTCAGTGCGCGGTCGCCGAGGTGAAGCTGAACGACCCGAGCCGCACGGCCGGCGCCCGGATGCTGGCGAGGAACGAGCGGCTCACCTGCGCCTCGCCGCCGACGGCGCGGACGTCGGCGAGCGCGTCCATGATCGACTGGGTGAACCGCAGGTTGCGCACTCCGTGGACGATCCGGCCGTCCTCGACCCAGAAGGTGCCGTCGCGGGTCATCCCGGTGATGGTCGCCGTCGTCGGGTGCACCAGCCCGGTGTAGTGGAAGCGGGTGACGAGCAGGCCGCGCTCGAGGCCGGCGACGAGCGCGTCGAGCTGCTGGTCGCCGGCCTCGACCAGCAGCGCGGTCGGCAGGCCGCCGTGGCCGCCAGGCGCCGGCAGCGCGTGGCCCGTCGAGCCGGGCGCGCCGGCCAGCTTGGCGCTCCACCGGTCGTGCGCGACGCCGACCGCCACCCCGCGCTCGATGAGCGGCAGGGGGCGCTTCGGGGTGCCCTCGGCGTCGAAGGGCAGGTCTGGCAGCAGCGGCGACGTGGCGTCGTCGACGATGGTGACCAGCGGCGAGAGCACCTGCTCGCCGATCCGGCCGGACAGCGGGGAGCGACCCTCGTGGACGGCCTTGCCGCCGAAGGCGCTCCAGCCGAGCCACATCACGAGCGTGGCGGTGGCCATCGGCTCGAGCACCACCGGGTAGCTGCCCGGCGCGAGCTCGCGCGGGTGCGCGCCCCTGGCGACCTTGCCCGCGGCCCGCTCGCCGAGCGCCTCCGGCACCAGCTCGCCCACCCTCGTCCCGGCGGCTTCGGCGTAGCCGGTGGAGTCGGCGCCGCTCGCGAGGACGCGCAGCGCCGCACGGGTCGAGCGGCCGTACGCCCGCACGCCGAGGCTGTTCGCCACGGCGACCTCCTGGGCGTCGGTCGCGACCGCGCCGGCGCCGAACGTGCCGCGGGGCAGCTCGGCGAGCATCCTGGCGACCAGGTCGGCGCGCAGCGCAGGCGTCGCGCCGGCCGTCCGCTCGTCGTACGCGTCGACGTCGGGGTAGCGATCGACCGGCTCGGCGAGCCCCGCGAAGGACGGGTCGGGCGGCGTGACGAGGGCGGCCGTCCTGGCCTGCTCCGCCGCCCGCCGGACGGCCTCCGGCGCGAGCTCGTTGGTCACGCCGACCCCGGTCCGCGCGCCCCCGGCGCCCGTCAGCACGACGCGGACCCTGGCCGCACCGTCCGAGCGGGCGACGTTCTGGTGGATCCGCGAGTCGGCGAAGCGGGTGAGCGTGGTGTCCGCCCGGACGAGCAGCACCTCCACCGCCTCGACGCCGGGCAGGCCGGTCGCGGCGCCGGCCAGGTCGAGCAACCGATCCGGGCCGGCGAGCCGCGGCATCAGCGCACCCCGACGGTGGCGCGGAAGCGGCCGCTCGGTGCGCCGTGGCCGACCCGCGCGTTCTGCGCCGGCTCGCCCTTGCTGCAGTTGGGGACGCCCCACACCACCCAGTCATGGCGGCCGCCGAGCGCGTCGCACGAGCGCCAGAAGTCGACGGTGCTGCCCGCGTAGGACGAGTTGCGGTAGAGCCGGCCGCGCTGGCCGGCGGTGATCTCGTACGCGGCCTCGCAGCCGAACTGGAAGTTGTGCCGGCGGTCGTCGATGGACCACGACCGGTTGGTGACGAGCAGGAAGCCGCTCGTCGTGTCGGCGACGATGCTCTCGAGGTCGCCCTCGCCCGGCTCCAGCGAGACGTTGCTCATCCGGATCAGCGGGATCGTCCCCCAGGAGTCGGCGCGCGCCGTCCCGTTGGAGCGCTGGCCGAGCTCGGCGGCGGTCTCGCGGTTGCTGAGGAAGCCGACGAGCCGCCCGTCGCGGATGAGGTCGGCGCGGCCGGCCGGCACGCCCTCGTCGTCGAAGCCGAACGTGCCCAGCCCGCCGGGCGTGGTCGCGTCGGCCGTGACGGTGACGAGCGGCGCCGCGTACTGCAGCTGCCCGCGGTCGTCGACGTCGACGAAGCTGGTGCCGGCGTACGCCCGCTCCATGCCGAGGATGCGGTCGAGCTCGAGCGGGTGGCCGATGGACTCGTGCACCTGGAGGGCGAGCTGGCTCGAGTCGAGCACCACGGTGGCGTCCTCGACGTGCGGCAGGTCGGGCGCGTCCAGCAGGGCCACCGCCTCGCGCGCCGCCTCGAGCGCGTGCCCCGGCAGGTCGAGGCCGAGCACCGCCTCCCAGCCCCCGGTGACGAACTGGCCGCGGTAGGAGTTGGGGTAGCAGCGCACCTGCGCCTCGCCTCCGCCGACCGCCCATGCGTGCAGCCCGCCGCCCACCTGCAGCACGGTCTGCTCGATCCGGGCGCCGGCGGTCGAGCGGAACGACATGCGCCGCCGGAAGGCGTCGGTCATCACCTCCACGAACGACAGCCCGCGCGCCTCCCGCGCCGCCGAGGCGGCGGCGAGCAGCAGGTCGACCTTCTCGGCGAGCGGTACCTCCAGCGGGTCCCGCTCGTGCGGGGTGACGTAGCTGCCTCCGGCCGGCGGCCCGTCGTCGAGCCGCACCCGGTTGTGCTGGCCCCGCACGTGACCGCTCGCCCGCGCCACGTCGATGGCGAGCGCCACCGCCGCCCGGACGCCGGCCGCGTCCGGGGTGCCCGTCGCGGCGAACCCCCACGCCCCGTCCAGCAGCACGCGGATGCCGATCCCGCGGCTGGACTCGCTGGTGACCCCCTCGACCCGGTCGTCGCGGACGTCGACCGACTGCGCCTCGTCGTGCACGGCGCGCACGTCGGCGTACTCGATCCGCAGGCCCCTGACCCGCCGTACGTCGTCGAGGGCCAGGTCGGCGAGGTCGGCGAGGGCAGGGTCGTGCGCTGCGGTCACGGCGACACCCTATGCGAGCGTGGCCCACGGCTAGCATCAGCGGCGATCCCCGGATGCGAGACGAGATGCGAATCGACCTGCACGCGCACTCCACGGCCTCCGACGGCACCGAGCCGCCGGCCGAGGTCGTGCGGCGCGCCGCCGCAGCCGGCCTGGACGTCGTCGCGCTGACCGACCACGACACCACGGCGGGCTGGCCGGCGGCCGCCGCTGCGCTCGCCGGGCACGGCGGGCGGATCGCCCTCGTGCCGGGGGCGGAGATCTCGGCGGCGGTGACCGGCGCGGCCACGGGCCGGCGCATCGGGGTGCACCTGCTCGGCTACCTGTTCGACCCGGCCGAGCCGGCGCTCGCCGGCGAGCTGGCGCTGCTGCGCGACGACCGGCGGCGGCGGGCCGCGCGCATGGTGGAGCTGCTCGCCGGGCTCGGCGCGCCCGTGACGTACGACGACGTGGCCGCGCTGGCGGCCGGCGCGCCGGTCGGGCGGCCGCACGTGGCCCGCGCGCTCGTCGCCGCGGGGGTCGTGCCCGACCTCGCCGCCGCGTTCGGTCCGGAGTGGATCGGCACCGGCGGCCGGGCCTGGGTGGCGAAGCGCGCGGTCGAGGCGGCCACCGCGGTGGAGCTGGTGCGCAGGGCCGGCGGGGTGACCGTCCTCGCTCATCCCGCGGCCGGGCGGTGCGGGCCGGTGCTGGCCGACGACGACGTGGCCGCGCTGGCCGCGGCCGGCCTCACCGGCATCGAGGTCGACCACCCCGACCACGACCGGGCGGCCAGGGACCGGCTGCGCGCGCTGGCGGGTGGGCTCGGCCTCGTCGTCACCGGCGCGAGCGACGACCACGGCGCGGCCACCGGGCACCGGCTCGGCGCCGAGCTCACCGCGCCGGAGGCCTACGAGGCGCTCGTCGAGGCGGCCGGCCATCCGCCGCTGGCGGCGTGAGCGCCGTGGTCGACGGGAAGCTGTTCGGCGAGGTCTTCGCGACCCTCCTGGTGATCATGGATCCGCTCGGCACCGTGCCGCTCTTCCTCGGCCTCACCTCCGGGCGCACCGACCGGGCGCGGGCCCGGATGTCGGCGCAGGCCGTCGGCGTCGCGTTCCTCGTCATCTCGCTGTTCGCGATCGCGGGGCGGCAGATCCTCGTCTACCTCGGCATCAGCGTCCCTGCGCTGCAGGCAGCCGGTGGCCTGCTGCTCGTGCTGGTCGCGCTCGAGCTGCTCACCGGCAAGCAGGACGAGCCGAGCGAGGTGGCCGATGTCAACGTCGCCCTCGTGCCGCTCGGCACCCCGCTGCTGGCGGGCCCGGGCGCGATCGTCGCGACCATCGTCTTCGTCCGCAACGCCCAGCGCGCGCCGGACGTGGTGGCCGCCTACCTGGCGATCGCGTGCGCGGTCGTCGCCGTCCACCTCGTCCTGTGGCTGGCGCTGCGCTACTCGGTGCTGGTCATCCGGCTCATCAGGGAGAGCGGCATCGTCCTGCTCACCCGCATCTCCGGCCTGCTGCTCTCGGCGATCGCCGTGCAGCTGGTGGCCAACGCCATCTTCGCGTTCGTCCACGGCGGCTCGGCCGGGTCCGTCCCGTGAGCGAATCGGTGAGCGAGCGGTGAGCGAGCGGTGAGCGAGCGGTGAGCCGGCCGAAACCGTCGGTGCGCTGCGGCACGATGGACCCATGACCTCCGCGACGCAGCTCGACCTCGCCGGGATGCCCGAGCGGCTGTACTCCTGCACGCCGTCGCGGCTCGCGGCCTGGGACGACTGCCCCAGGCGCTACCGCATGACCTACCTCGACCGGCCGCCGCCGCCGAAGGGGCCGCCGTGGGCGCACAACAGCCTCGGCGCGGCCGTCCACAACGCGCTGGCGGCGTGGTGGCGGCTGCCGCGGGCGCGCCGCACCCCCGCGGCGGCCGGTGCGCTGCTCGTGGCTGGGTGGCTCGAGGACGGCTTCCGCGACGCGGCGCAGTCCGCCGCCGCCAGGGCCAGGGCGCGGGCGATGGTCGAGGGCTACGTCGCCACCCTCGACCCGGACGACGAGCCGGTCGGCGTCGAGCGCACGGTCGCGGCCCGCACCGCCCGGCTGGCGCTGTCCGGGCGCATCGACCGCCTCGACCGCCGCCGCAGCGAGGGGAGCGGGGGAAGCGACGGGAGCGGCGAGCTGGTGGTCGTCGACTACAAGACCGGCCGGCGCGGGCTCACCGACGACGACGCCCGAAGCTCGCTGGCCCTCGCGGTCTACGCGGTGGCTGCCGCGCGGACGATGCGGGCGCCCTGCCACCGCGTCGAGCTGCACCACCTGCCGTCCGGCACGGTCGCCGCGCACGAGCACACCGACGAGGCGCTCGCCAGGCACGTGGCCCGCGCCGAATCGATCGCGGCCGACGCGCGGGCGGCCGACGAGGCCTGGCGCGCGGGCGCGGGCCGGCCGGGCGATCCCGGCGCCGACGAGCTGTTCCCGCCCCGGCCGGGGCCGTTGTGCGGCTGGTGCGACTACGCCCGGCACTGCCCCGAGGGGCAGGCCGCCGCCGCGCCGCGCCGCCCGTGGGACGGCCTCGCCGACGACCTCGCCGGGTGAGCGCCAGCGCGGCTCGGGCTCACCCCGCGAGGCCCGACGCGCTGGCCGGCAGGGCCGCTGATGCACGGATCTCGGGCGCGTGGCGTAACCTTCGCGGTGATGGAAGGCTCCGGTACGAGCCCTGAGGCGTTGCTGCTGCGGGCAGACGACGATGCCGCCGCCGAGGCGCGCCGCTTGGTCGCCGAGACCCTGGCCGGTGGCCCGTTCGGCACGCTCGTCGACGACGCCCAGCTGGTGGCCACCGAGCTGGTCACCAACGCTCTCCTGCACGGCGCCCCTCCCGTCGCGCTCAGCGTCGAGCTGACCGGGTCGTCCCTGCGCATCGAGGTCTCGGACGGCAGCAGCAGCACCCCGCTGCGCGGCACCGGGGGCGAGAGCGCGATGAC
Organism: Frankiaceae bacterium; assembly: GCA_045807125.1. Classification (GTDB taxonomy): domain Bacteria; phylum Actinomycetota; class Actinomycetes; order JAWWOL01; family JAWWOL01; genus JBJMHZ01. Next base: position 15,433 of record JBJMHZ010000036.1, on the reverse strand, counting down.
CGGGCGCGGCATGGTGCTGGTCGAGTCGCTCGCCGCGCGGTGGGGGGTCGAGCGGACCGACGCCGGCAAGCTCGTCTGGGCCGAGCTGGAGCCGGGGGGCGCGACCGGGTCGACGCTCAGCAGCGAGGAGCTGATCGCTCTCTGGGGCGAGGACCTCCTGCCGGACGGGCCCGAGCGGGCGGCGCGCTACCCGGTCGAGATCCTCGACGTGCCCACCGACCTGCTGATCGCCGCCAAGACCCACGTCGACAACGTCATCCGCGAGTTCACCCTCGCCTCGGCCGGCGCGCAGACCGGCCGGACGGCTGCCGTCCCCGCGCACCTCGCGCACCTGCTGCGCACGGTCGTCACCCGGTTCGCCGAGGCGCGGCACGAGATCAAGCGCCAGGCTCTGGTGGCGATCGAGCGCGGCGACGCACGGACGCGGCTGCACCTGCTGCTGCCCGTCGAGTCGGCCGACGCGGGGGAGGCCTACCTCGTCGCCCTCGATGAGGTCGAGGCCTACTGCCGGGCGGCCCGGCTGCTCACCCTCGAGTCGCCGCCGCAGCACCGGCTGTTCCGCCGGTGGTACGTCGAGGAGCTCGTCCGGCAGCTGCGGGCGGCCGACGCGGGCACGCCGGTGCCGCCGCTGGAGACGTTCGAGGCGCGCCTGCTCGGCGAGCTCGACACGATCACCGAGGCGCGCGAGAGCACCGACCGCGCGGCCCGGCTGTACCGGGTGGCGGCCGCGCTCGCCGGGGCGGTCACCGCCGAGCAGGTCGCCGAGATCGTGCTGGCCGAGGCCGTGGCCGCGCTCGGCGCGTCGGCCGGCGGGCTCATCGTCCCGGCCGACGGGCACCTGTCGGTCCCTGGCGCGGTGGGCTACTCGCCGTCGGTCGTCGAGCGCATCGAGGACGAGTCGCCGGAGACGAAGCTGCCGGCCGCGCAGGTGCTGCTCACCGGCGAGCCGGTCTGGCTGGAGTCACGCCTGGAGCGCGACCGGCTCTTTCCCGAGCTCACCGGCCTGGAGCCCACCACGGTGTCGATGTGCGCGGTGCCCATCGAGGCGGCCGGTCGCCGGCTGGGCGCGCTGCGCTTCAGCTTCACCGAGCAGCGGCTGTTCGACGAGCAGGAGCGCACGTTCGTCTCCGCGATCGCGGCGCAGGCCGCGCAGGCCCTCGACCGGGCCAGGGGGTACGAGGTCGAGCGCGCGGCGCTGGAGCGGGCCCGCCGGCTCTCGGAGCGGCTGGCCTTCCTGGCCGACGCGAGCCAGCAGCTCGCCGCGGCCGCCCTCGACTTCCACGCCGCGCTCACCGCCGTCACCCGCATCTGCGTGCCCCGCCTGGCGGACTGGTGCGCCCTGCACGTCCTCGACCGCGACCGGATCGAGACGGTGGCGGTCGTGCACAGCGATCCGGCGCTCGAGGCGACGATGGCCGAGCTCGCGGACCGCTACCCGGTGAGCCTGGCGACGCCTGGAGGCGTGCCGGAGTGCCTGCGCACCGGGCAGTCCCAGCTGGTGCCGGTCGTCACCGACGAGATGGTGGAGCGAAGCGCGTCCGATCCACGGCACCTGGAGCTGCTGCGGCAGCTCGGCCTCCGCTCCGCCATGATCGTCCCGCTCAAGGCGCGCGGCGTCGTGTTCGGCACGGTGACGCTCGTGTCGACCACGCCCGATCGCACGTACGGTCCGGACGATCTCGGCCTCGCCGAGCAGGTCGCGGCAAGGGCGGCGGCGCTCGCCGCCGACAACGCGCGGCTGTTCACGGCGACCCAGGAGACCGCGCTCACGCTGCAACGGTCGCTGCTGCCCCCGGAGCTGCCGGTCGTCCCCGGCGTCGAGGTGGCCGCCGCCTACCACCCCATCGCCGAGGGCTCGCAGGTCGGCGGGGACTTCTACGACATCTGGCAGGTCGAGGACGGGCTGTGGGCCTTCGCCATCGGCGACGTCTCCGGCACCGGGCCGCTCGCCGCCGGCCACACCGCCATCGTGCGGCACACCCTGCGCGCGCTGACCATCACCGATCGCGAGCCGGTGCGCATCATGCACCGGCTCAACGCCGCGCTGCTGCGGGTGCGCCTTCCCGACGGCAGCGACGACCGGTTCTGCACGGCGATCGTCGGGCTGATCTCGACCGGGCCGGACGGCATCCGGATCCGGCTCGCCAACGCCGGCCATCCCCCGCCGGTGCTGCGGCGCGGCTCCACGACCACGCTGCTCGGCCACGGCGGCGGCATCCTCGGCCTGCTGCCGGACATCGACCCGGTGCCGGAGGAGCTGGCGATGCGGCCGGGCACCGCGCTCATCCTCTACACCGACGGCGTCATCGAGAGCAGGCACGCCGCGGAGGACCACGAGGACGAGCTCATCGAGGCGATCGCCCGCGCTCCGGTGGAGGCGACGGCGCTGCGCGCCGTGGTCGAGCACGTCGCGCTGCACGGCACGGGGCAGATCGAGGACGACGTCGCCACCCTCGTCCTCGTCGTCCCGCCGACCGGCGGCTCGTGACCGAGCCCCGGCTCACCTCCGGCTCGCTCGGCTCGGCGCCCTCGATCGACCGCTCCGGCCGGGGCGGCAGCGCGCGGGCGAGCGCGAAGGCCGAGACGTTCACCGAGTCGGTGATCCGCGCGATGACCCGGCTCGCGCTCGAGCACGGCGCGGTCAACCTGGCGCAGGGGTACCCCGACTTCGGTTGCCCGCCGGAGCTGAAGGAGGCGGCCAAGGCCGCGATCGACGCCGACGTCAACCAGTACGCCATCACCTGGGGCGCGCGGGATCTCCGGCACGCGATCGCCGCCAAGATCGCCCGCACCTACCCGGGCTGGAGCGTCGATCCCGAGCGCGAGCTGTGCGTCACCTGCGGCTCCACCGAGGCCATGATCGCCACGATGCTCGCGCTGGTGGACCCCGGCGACGAGGTGATCGTCTTCGAGCCGTACTACGAGAACTACGGCCCCGACGCGATCCTGTCCGGCGCGGTCCCGCGCTACGTCACCCTGCACCCGCCCGACTGGTCGATCGACGAGGCCGAGCTGCGCGCCGCCTTCAACGACCGCACCAGGGCGATCATCGTCAACACCCCGCACAACCCGACCGGCAAGGTCTTCACCGGCGACGAGCTGGCCCTCGTGAGCGAGCTGTGCCAGGCCTACGACGCCCTCTGCGTCACCGACGAGATCTACGAGCACATCCAGTACCTCGGGCCGGGTGGCCACGTCCCGCCGGCCACGGTCGACGGCCTGGCGGACCGCACGGTCACGATCAACGCGATGTCGAAGACCTACGCCGTGACCGGCTGGCGGGTCGGCTGGGCGGTGGCCCCGCCGGTCCTCGCCGACGCGATCCGCAAGGTGCACGACTTCCTGACCGTCGGGGCGCCGGCGCCGCTGCAGGCGGCCGGCGTCGCGGCGATGAACCTGCCGCCGGCGTACTACGAGCAGGTGGCGGCGGCCTACCGGGAGCGGCGCGACCTGCTCTGCGACTCCCTCGAGCTGGCCGGCTTCGAGCTGCACCGCCCGGACGGGGCGTACTACGTGCTGACCGGGACCGGCGCGCTGGACCCGGCCGGCGACGACGTCGCCCTCGCCACCAGACTGGTGACCGGGCTCGGCGTGGCGACGGTGCCCGGCTCGTCGTTCTACGCCGACCCGCGGCGCGGTGCCCGGCAGATCCGGTTCGCCTTCCCCAAGCGGCTGGAGACGCTGCGGGAGGCCGGCCGGCGGCTCGCCGCCCTGACCGGCTGAGGCTGCGGCCGGTCACCGCCCGCGCAGGGCGGCCAGTTGCTCGGCGTGCTGGCGCAGGTGGAACGACGCGTTGCCCTCGATCCACTCGCCGATCGGGCCGGGCGCGTCGCGGATGATCCGGCCGTCGTGGCGAATTCGCAGGTGCACCGCGCGGGCCGCCTGCTCGTCGGTGAGCGCGCCGCGCGCGGCGATCAGCCGGGCCGCCGACCGCTCCACCTCATCGGCCAGCCCTGGCAGGCCGCCGGCCCGGGCGACCAGGTCGTGCAGCGCCCGCTCGTCGACGGCCGGCGCGTTGTCGTACGCGGGCTGCTCGCCGCGGGCGAGCGCCTCGGCCACCCTGGTGAACTCCTCGTTGTTGAGCACCACGTGGGCGGCGACCAGCTCGGCGGACCAGCCCTGCGCAGGCACGGCGAACCCGCCCTCCCGGAGCATGGCGGCGAACGCCGCGAACGCCGCCTCGATCCGCCCTGACCGGCCCGTCGCGCTCACCTCGGCCGAGGGCACGGGCAGCGGCTCTGGTGGCGCCTCGACGGGCGAGTGGTCGGATGCGCGCATGGGAGCCTCCTGCGCCCGGCGGCCCCGGGGGCGGCCACCGCGACTGCCGCAAGCCTGGCGCCCCGGCCACCGGCCGGTCAACGCAGGTGCTACGACGGGCCGCGCGGGCGCGGCTCAGGACGAGCGCAGCGATGCCTCGGCGTGGTCGAGCAGCTCGCGGCGCCCGGCCAGCTCCTGCTCGAGCCGCTGCGCGGCCCTGGCGTCGCCGCGGCCGTGCGCGCTCGCGACCCGCTCCTCGAGCTCGCTGACCGCGCGGCGCAGCTGGTCGAGGATCGGGTTGCTCGCGGCGGCGCTGCGCCGCCACCGCGCGTCGACGGCGGTGCGGACCCGCTCCTCGACCTCGCGCAGCCGGTCCTCCAGCCCGCGGACCGCCTCGCGGGGCACGTGCCCGACGCGCTCCCACTCGTCCTGGATGTCGCGCAGCGCGGCCTGCGCGCCCTCGACATCGGCCCGCGGGTCGAGCCCCTCGGCTCTGGCCAGCAGCGCCTCCTTGCGCTCCAGGTTGGCCCGGTGGGTCGCGTCGCGGCTGGCGAACGCCTCGTCCCTGCGGGAGAAGAACGCGTCCTGCGCCGCGCGGAAGCGCCGCCACAGGTCGTCCTCGTCGGCGGCGGGCGCCCGCCCGGCCGCCTTCCACTGCGCCATCAGGTCGCGGTAGCGCCGGCCGGTCTCGGCCCACTCGGCCGACTCGCGCAGGGCCTCGGCCTCGCGGATCAGCTCCTCCTTGCGCTCCTTGGCCCGCTCGCGCTGCCGGTCGCGCTCGGCGTAGGCAGCCTTGCGCCGCTCGGTGAACGCCCGCCGGGCCACGGACAGCCGCTCCCAGAGCCCGTCCTCGACGCCGCGGTCGCCGCGACCGGCGGCCTTCCACTCCTCGACGATCGCCCGGAACCGCTCGCCGGTCGCCGTCCAGTCGGTCGACCCGGCCAGCCGCTCGGCCTCCTCGACCAGCTCCCGGCGCCGCTCGGTCGCCCGGTTGCGCTGGTCGGCCAGTCCGGCGCGGCGCTCGGCCACCAGCGCGTCGACCGCGTCCAGCGCGCGAGCCAGCGCGTCGAGGTCGCCGACGACGGCCGCGGTCCCGAGCGACGCCCGCAGCTCCCTCGCCGACTGCGCGGCCTGGCCGGGGCCGACCGTCCCGGCGACGAGCCGCTCGTGCAGCAGCCGGATGCGGGTGGCCAGCTCCTCGTACCGCCTGGCGAAGTGCGCGAGGCCGGCCTGCGGGTCGCCGGCGTGCCAGGACCCGACGGCCCGCTCGCCGGTCGCGGTCCGGACGTAGACCGTGCCGTCGGCGTCGACCCGCCCGAACGCGCCGGTATCGACGGGGTGGTCGCTGGTCTCGCTCATCGCTGCATCCCTCGACAGGCTCCTGGCGGCCCTCCGGTGGGCCGGTCGTGCGCCCGTAGGGTCCCATTGTGATGAGTGGAGTCGGGTTCCGGGGCCGATCGTAGGCCCTCGGCGTCCCCCCGCGGGGGGGCCGGGCGCGCGGCGGCTCGCGCGGCGTGGCCCAGCCGGGCTCAGCCGGGCCGGGACGGCAGGGCAGCGAGCCGGCGCAGCGCAGGCGGGTCGGCGCGCAGCCGGTCGAGGGCTGCCCGGTAGTGCGGCCCGTGCCGCACGTCGGGCGGCAGCGCGAGCAGCGTCCGGCGCAGCGCCCGCCCGGCGACGCTGACCGCCGGGTCGGTCGGCACCAGCCCGGGCAGGCCGTACAGCCGCCGCGCCCATCGCGGCAGCATCGCGAGGGCGAGCCCGGCGGTGCCGGCCCATGCCGGGCGGGCGGGGGTCAGCAGCGCCACCCAGCCGGGCATCGGCGGCGTCAGGACGAACGCGGCCGCCCGCCGCGCCTCGGCGGTCGCCCGCAGCTGCGGGCGGACCTGCCGGAAGTAGGCGCGCAGCTCGCCCTCGCCGGCCGGCACATCGTCCGGGTCGAGGCCGACCAGCGGCGCCATCCGCACCTGCTCGGCGACGTACGCGTCGCCGTCGCCGGGGCGCAGCCGCCCACCGCAGCGCCGGTAGGTGGTGAGCAGCGAGTCGACGAGCGAGCAGTGCACCCACAGCAGCAGCTCGGGGTCGTCGGCCCGGTAGTCCAGCCCGCTGCCCGGCTCCCGGCCGCGGACGTGCCGGTGGATGTGGCGCACCCGCGCGGCGGCGTCGAGCGCCTCGGCCGTCGTGCCGTACGTCGTGACGCCGAGGTAGGCGGCGGTGCGGAAGAGCCGGCCCCAGGGGTCGCGGCGGAAGTCGGAGTGCTGCGCGACGCCGATCATCGTGAGCGGGTGCAAGGCCTGCAGCAGCAGGGCGCGCAGGCCGCCGAGGCCCATGACGGGATCGGCGTGCACCCGCCACGTCACCGTGTCTGGACCGAAGAGCCCGGTGTCGGCAGCCATCGCCTCCAGCCTGCCACGGCGGCCGGCGACCCGCAGCGTGGCGCCGCGCCGGCGCCCCGGCGTTGCGCGACCGTTACCCGCGAGTGTCACCCGGCCAGCTCCCGGGCCGCGTCAACCCCGCTGAGCGAGCAGGCAAGCGAGCAGGCAGCGAGCAGGGCTCACGAGCAGGGCTCACGAGCAGGGGCCGCGGAGGGGCGACCCGCGGCGACGCGGGGCGAAGGAGGTGGTCGGCGATGGCGGTCCGGCGGCGCGGCGCCCGGCCGAGGCTCGCCGTGCTGCTCGCCCCGTGGCGGCGGGCGCCCCTGCTGCTGCTGCGCAGGGGCAGCGTCCTCGCCGCCGTGCTCGGCGCGGCGGCCGTGCTGGCCGCCTCGGCGTCGGCGACCCCGCTGTTCCTCTCGTCGGTCGGCAGCGCGGCCCTGCACCGCCAGCTCGAGAAGGGCTGCCTCGACGACTCCGTCCCGTACATGTCGGCCGGGCGGTTCGGGTCGAACGGCGGGGGCTTCACGCTGGACGACGGGTCGGTGTCGGCGGTCGAGTCGCAGGTGCGCGGCGCCGTGCGGGGCGTGCCGCACGTCCGCCCGACGGTGGAGACCATGGTGGCCTCGCAACTGGTCGGGCTCGGCACCGGCCGGGTCGAGCCGTTCGACGAGCGGCTGGTGTCCCGCACCGGCTTCCTCGACCACGTGCACCTGCTGGAGCGGGCCGGCGGCAGCGGGATCTACCTTACCGACGGCGCGGCCCGCTACCTCGGCGGCGTGCACGCCGGCGACCGGGTGACGCTCTCGCTCGAGGACCGCAAGGCGCGGGTGCGCGTCGCGGGCATCTACCACAACCTGGCGAACGAGGACCCGGTCCAGTACTGGTGCCCGGAGCAGTCGCTCATCTACCCGCCCGGGTACGGGGCCCTCTACACGCCGCCGATGATCATCCTCGCCGACCACGACGCGTTCCGCAGCCTCCAGCGCACGCTTCGCAACCGCACGGTGCTCGCCTTCGAGCTGCCGCCGACGAGCTACGACCTGACGGTCGAGCAGGCGCGCGAGATCGACACCGCGGTGCGGGAGCAGGTCGCCCCGCTGCTCGGCGGCACGCTGCAGGGGCAGGTCTTCTTCGGCGACGCGGTCACGCTGCGACCCAACCTCGGGCACCTGATCGACCGCTCGGTCGGGACCTCGCGCGCGGTGCAGGACGCGGTGGGCCCGGCCGCCGTGGCCGGCGCGCTCGTGGCGCTGCTGCTCGTCGGGGCGGCCGGCTCGTACTGGGCCGACCGCCGCCGCCAGGAGGTGCGGCTCCTCGCGGCCCGCGGCGTGGGGCCGGCCGCGCTCGGTCTCAAGGCCGCGCTGGAGATGGGCCCGCCGGCGATCGCCGGCGGCGCCGCCGGCCTGGTGGTCGCCTACCTGCTCGTCGAGTCGGTCGGGCCGAGCGGCGCCCTCGGCGCCGGCGCGCTCCGCTTCGCGGTGATCGTGGCCGCCCTCGCGGTCCTCGCCGGGATCGTGCTGCTCGGGGCCGCCGCCGCGATGCGGGCAAGGCGGGTCGACGACGTCGCGCGGGGCCGGGGACGGCCCGGTCGCGCGCTCGCCCGGATCCCTTGGGAGCTGGCCGCGCTCGCCGCCGCCGCATGGGCCGTCCACCGGCTGGCGAGCGCCGGGGCGACCCACCGGGACGTCGCCGGCATCGCGCACGTCGACCTCTTGGCCATCGCCTTCCCGCTGCTGTTCCTCGCCGGAGCCGTCGGCCTGGCCGGGCGGATCGCGTACCTCGTCCTTCGGGCGCTGCGCCGTCGCGGGCAGGGCGGCCCGCCGGCCTGGTACCTGGCCGGCCGGCGCCTCGCCGCCGCGCCGCACGTCGCCCTCGTCATGCTGGTCGCCGCGGCGCTCCCCATCGGTGCCCTCGTCTACTCCTCGACGGTCACCCACTCGGTGTCCGCGACGCTGCGCGCCAAGGTCAGCACGTTCGCCGGCAGCGACGTCACCGCCGAGCTGCTCGCCCGCCAGCCGGTGCCGCCGGCGCTCGCCGGGCGCGCGACGACGATCGCCCGCAGCGACGACGAGAGCCTCGGGCCGTTCGTCGGCGGCCTGCCGGTCGACGTGATGGGCGTCGACCGGGCGACCTTCGCGAAGGGCGCGTTCTGGGTCGACGGGCTCGGCGGCGGCCGCTCCCTGTCGGGCCTGCTGGCGAGCCTCGCCCCCGGCCCGCGGGGCGCACCGCTGCCGGCGCTGCTCGTCGGCGTGCCCGACTGGGCGCCGTCGACGCTGACCCAGAGCGACCGCGGCGCGCGCAAGCAGGTGCAGCTGCGGGTCACCGCCCGGTTGGCCGCCTTCCCCGGCCTGCACGGGCGCCCCCTGATCGTGGTCGACCGGGCCGCGCTGGAGCGGCTGACCCACGACATCGGGTACGCGATCTGGCTCAAGGGCGACCCCACCAGGGTGCTGGCCGCCCTGCGGGCCGGCGGCGTCGACCCGCTCTACGTGGTGGACCGCGACGCCGTGCTCGATGCGTCGAGCTTCCTCGCGCTCACCTGGACGTTCGGCTTCCTCGAGGTGATCGCGGTCCTCACCGGCTGCATCGCGATCGGCGGGCTGCTGCTCTACCTGGAGTCGAGGACGCGCTCGCGGGTGACGTCGTACGTGCTGGCAAGGCGGATGGGGCTGCGGCGCCGGGCCCACTTCGGCTCGCTGACCGCCGAGCTGGGGCTGCTGCTCGGCGCCGGGCTGGTGATCGGCGCGGGCCTCGCGCTGCTCGCCGCCTGGGTCGTGCACGGCCGGCTCGACGTCGCGCCGACGCTCCAGCCCCGCCCGCTCATGCCGGTGCCGGTCGCGGCGGTCGGCACGGTGGCCGCCGCCGTCGCCGCGGTGGCCCTGCTCGGCGCGCTCGGCGCGCAGCTCTCGGCGGACCGGGTGCGCCCGGCGGAGGTGATGAGGTTCGATGGGTGACATGACGGCGACCGCGGCCACGGCCGGGCATGGGGCGGAGCCGGCGACGGCCGTCGCCGCGCAGGTCACCGGCGTGGTCAAGACCTACCGCACCGCGACGGGGGCGGTGACCGCCCTCGACGAGGTCGACGCGACGTTCCGGTCGGCGACCGTGACGGCGCTCGTCGGGCCGTCCGGGTCGGGGAAGTCCTCGCTCCTGCGGCTGCTCGCCTGCGTCGACCGGCCCGACGCGGGGCGGGTGGAGGTGGCCGGCACCGACGTGTCGCGCCTCGGCGCTGCCGCCCGGCGGCGGCTGCGCCGCCGCCAGGTCGGCTACCTGTTCCAGAACCCGGCCGACAACCTGCTCGAGTACCTCACCGCCGAGGAGCATCTCGTGCTCGCCGCGCAGCTGCGCGGCAGCGGCTCGCGGCAGGACGGCGAGCGGCTGCTCGACGCGCTCGGCCTTGCCCACCGCAGGCGCAACAAGCCGCCGCAGCTCTCCGGCGGCGAGCAGCAGCGGCTGGCGGTGGCCACCGCGGTCATCGGCCGGCCGGCGCTCGTCATCGCCGACGAGCCGACCGCCGAGCTCGACCACGCCTCCGGCGAGCTGGTGATGACCGCGATGCGCGAGCTGCGCGACGAGGGGGTCGGCTTCGTCGTCGCCTCGCACGATCCGCTGGTCGTGGAGCGCGTCGACGCCGTGGTGCACCTGCACCACGGCCGCGTGGGGGAGGAGGAGCAGTGACGGCACCGACGGGCAGCGGCGACCCGGCGAGCCCGGTGAGCGCGGCCGGCGCGGTGGGACGCCCGCCCGCGGTCCGGGTCAGCGGCGTGCACAAGTGGTACCGCCGGGCGGCCGAGCGGGTGCACGCGCTGCGCGGCGTCGACCTCGAGCTGCACGCCGGCGAGGTGGTCGCGCTGATCGGGCCGTCCGGGTCGGGCAAGAGCACGCTGCTCAACGTCCTCTGCGGCTGGGAGCGCCCCGACGACGGCGTCCTCGAGCTGGGCGAGGGCTTCTCCGCGCGCGATCCGGCCCGGCTGCCGTGGAGCGAGCTGTCGATCGTCCCGCAGGCGCTCGGCCTGCTGGAGGACCTCACGGTGCGGGAGAACGTCGGCCTGCCGGCCCGGCTGGTGCGCCGCCACCGGGAGCTGGCCGAGCGGGTCGACGCCCTGCTGGCCCGCTTCGGCATCGACCACCTCGCCGAGCGGATGCCGTACGAGACCTCGCTCGGCGAGCAGCAGCGCACCGCGGTGGCGCGCGCGCTCGTGCTGTCGCCGCGGCTCGTCCTCGCCGACGAGCCGTCGAGCCACCAGGACGCCCGCCGCTCCGCGGTGGTCTACGAGGCGCTGCGGGAGGCGGCGGCCGGCGGCGCGGCCGTGCTCGTCGCCACCCACGACGAGGAGGCGTACGACTACCTCGACCGGATCCTCGAGGTGCGCGAGGGCGAGCTGCGGCTCATCGCCGCCTGAGCAGCAGCCGCCTGACCGCGGCCCAACCGGCTCAGGTGGCGCTGAGGACCCGCCGCTCGCCGGCCTGGGGGTCGGGCAGCGGGTAGGGCCACGGCTGCGCCACGCCGGCGCTGTCCATCGCGGCGCGGTACGCCGCCGTGGCCTCGGCCAGCCGGCCGGCCAGCTCCAGCGAGGTCGCCAGCTCCCGCCAGGCAGCCGCGGCCTGCCGGGAGGCGCCCATCCGCGTCAGCTCGCCGGCGGCGCGGCGGTGGTGGTCGCGGGCCGCCCGGCGGTCGCCGAGCGCGAGCTCGGCCTGCGCCAGCACGAGGTGCACCCGGGCGCTCTCCATCCGGCCCCGGCCGCCCAGCCGCTCGAGCGCCCGGTTGGCGGTGCGGCGGGCGGTGGCCGGGTCGCCGGAGAGCAGGTCGCAGCGGGCCAGCTCGGTCTCGCAGTACGCCCGCTCCACCTCGGTGCCGTGGCCGGCGAGCGCGGCCTCGGCCTCGGTGAGCACCGCGCGCGCCGCCGCCGTCTCCGGCGGGTCGGCGCGCAGCAGCAACCAGGCCTGCACGACGCGCAGCAGCGCGACCGACCGGGCGTCGTCGTCCGCGGCGTGCAGCGCGAGCGCCTGGTCGGCGAGGGCCAGCGCCTCGCCCAGCCGCCCCCTGGTCTCGGCGATGAGGCTGGCGTTCCAGTACGCCGCGCCGCGCGAGCGCCGCTCGCCGAGCGCGTCGGCGAGCCGGCTGGCCGCCCTCGTGAGGTGGCCGGCCCGCGCCCAGTCGCCGCGCTCGTAGTAGCAGCCCGCGATCGTCGACAGCAGCTCCACCTCTGCGCCGGGGTCGGGCACCGCGTCGGGTGGCACCGTCCGCACGGCCTCGCCGAGGGCGATGGCGTGGGCGAGATCGCCAGCCTCCCGGTAGCAGCGCACCAGCGCCACCGTCACCCGCATGGGGTGCGGCGGGCCGCCCGTCGCCGGGGCGGCGCGCAGCTCCTCGTAGGCGTCGATGGCATCGTCCAGCATGCCGCTCGCCTCGCGGGCCCTGGCGGCTCCCCAGCCGGCCAGCCGGGCGTCGGCCGTGCGGCCGAGCCGGGTCGCGACGGCGAGCGCGGACTCGTAGCGCGCGACCGCCTCGTCGGCGTCGCCGCCGCGCAGGGCCAGCTCGCCGGCCCGCAGCTCGTACGCCAGCCGGGTCTCCTCGCCGTCCGGCTCGCCGGAGCGCAGGAACTGCACCGAGCAGCCGAGCCGGCGGGCGAGCGTCCCGAGCATCGGCTCGCCGGCCGGCCGGCGGCCGGACTCGATCAGCGAGAGGTAGCTGGGCGACCAGTCGGGCGCGCCGAGCTGAGCCTGGGTGAGGCCGACCGACAGCCGCTGGGCCCGGATCCGCGCGCCGATCCCGGCCGCATCGGTCGCCGCGCCGGCTGCCGCGCCGGCTGCTCCGTCGGCCGTCCTGGCCACGTCGGCCACCTGATCCTCCACGTCCGTCTCGTCCCCGAGCGGCCCCCGTGGCGCAGCCCCGGCCGACCGGTGACTGCTTCCCTGGAGTGTCTCACGGGGGCCGGCGGCGACGTGCCCGTTCGGGGCCGCGCCCGGGCGGGCCGGCGAGCGGACGGCTCAGCGGTCGAGGCGGCGCAGCAGGTGGGCGCGGGCGGCCGCGTCGTGCGGTCCGCCGCGCCGCTCCAGCCGCTCGGCGATCTCGCCTCGCCGGTGCGCTGGCATGTTGCCGCCGTACTTGAGCTTCGCCCGCACCTCGGTGATCGACAGGCGCAGCCCCCTGATGGCCGGCAGCCGCCGGTCGACCCAGCCGGCGCCGGCCACGATCGGGGCGTGGTCGCCCTCCGGCTGGAAGTGGGCGAGGCTGCGGCGCAGGATCTCGCGCTTGCCCTCGGGGTCGTCGACGATCGTCGCGGTGGCGGTGAGCTGGACGCTCGCGTAGTAGCTGGTCGGGATGCCGGTGCGCGGGTCGGCGCCCTCGTCGGCCTTCCAGTGGCCGGGCACGTAGGCGTAGTCGGCGATCACGGCGAGCAGCACCGTCGGGCTCTCCTCGATCGCCGCCCACACCGGGTTGGGCCTGGCCAGGTGCAGCACGACGGTCTCGTCGCCGTCGTAGTCGAAGTGGGTGGGGACGACGACGGGCACGACCCGCCCGCGGCCGGCGGCGATGAGCTGGCCGAAGTCGTGGCCGCCGAGCAGCAGCCCGCGCCACTCGTCCGGGTCGGCCGCGTCCCACGGGTGGATCAGCACTGCGTCTCCACCGCCTCCGCCGCCTCCACCGCGGCCCAGAACGCCAGCAGCGCTGCGGCGGTCCGCTCCGGCGCCTCCACGTTCGGCGAGTGCGCCGCGCCGTCGATGACCTCGTGCCGGGCGCCGAGGCGCTCCGCCATCCGGGCCTGGACGGCCGGCGACCAGGCGTCGTCGGCGGCGCCGTGCACGACGAGCACCGGCAGGCCGGTCGCGCGCAGCTCCTCCACCCGGTCCGGCTCGGCGAGGAGGTGGTCGCCCATGGCGAGCAGGCCGGCCGCCGCCGACGCGAAGAACCGCCGGTGCAGGAACGCGGCGACGTCGGGCGTGGGAGCCGGCGCGCCGGCGGCTGCCGCCGCGGCCAGCGTCAGCTCCCACGCGCCGGCGTGGCCGCGCGCCACGAACACCGGCCGGGCCCCGCGCAGCACGTCGGCGCGGCCGCCGTCGATCGCCGCCGGGCCGGAGCCGAGGAGGGTCACCGAGCGCAGGGCGGCCGGCCGCTCGATCGCCGCCGCCCGCGCGACGAGCCCGCCGAAGGAGTGACCGACGGCGTGCACCGGCCCGTCCGGCACCAGCCGGTCGACCACCGCCAGCAGGTCGCCGGCGAGCAGCGGCATCGCGTAGCCGGCCGGGTCGTCCGGCCCCAGCGACTCGTACTGCCCGCGCTGGTCGTACGCGAGCACCCGGTGCCCGGCCGCGCGCAGCGGCTCGAGCAGCGGCAGGAAGTCCTCCTTGCTGCCGGTGTAGCCGGGCACGAGCAGGGCGGTGCCCCTGCGCGGGGCGCCGGGTGCGGGGGCGGCGTCGAGCAGCGCGAGGCTGGTCCCCGGCGCGTCGACCCGGCAGCGCCGGGTGCCCGGCGGGACGCTGAGGATGCTCGGCGTGCTCAGGGCGCTCTCCTCGCGCTCGGGGTGCGGGGTGGCAGCGGGTGCAGCGCCACGTCGGTCAGCGCGCCGTCGTGCACCCGCGCGGTGAGGTACGTGGCCGCCGGCTGGCGGCGCCGGTCGGTGGGCGAGCCCGGGTTCAGCAGGCGCAGGCCGCCCGGCGCGACGCTGTCCCACGGAACGTGGCTGTGCCCGAAGACCAGCACGTCGACGTCGGGGAACTGGGCGGTGCAGCGCTGCTCCCGCCCGGTGGCCGCCCCGGTCTCGTGCACGACGGCGAACCGGACGCCGTCCAGCGTCGCGGTCGCGACCTCCGGCAGGCGGGCCCGCAGCGCCGGGCCGTCGTTGTTGCCCCAGACGGCGAGCAGCCGGCTGGCCCGCCGCTCCACCGCGTCGAGCAGGCCGACCGATATCCAGTCGCCGGCGTGGACGACGACGTCGGCCCGGTCGAGCGCCGCCCAGACCTGTGGCGGCAGGTCGCGCGCCCGCTTCGGCACGTGCGTGTCGGCGAGCAGCAGCAGGTCCACCCCGCCATCGTGCCTGATCGCCGTGGCGCCGGCGCCGGGTGGTGACCGGTGGGAGGGACGATCGGTACGGGCCCTCAGACCCGGCGGCCGACCTCGTCCAGGCCGAGCCCCGGCACCGCCAGGTCGGTGACGCCGTCGAAGCGGCCGCACTCCACGCACCGGACGACGACGGCGAGCCACGTGACCGCCGCGCCGTCGTCGGCCGGTTCGGCGTGCACGCCGAACGCGACCTCGCACAGCGAGTTCTGGCAGTTGCGGCAGGCCCACATCGGCGGGAACGTCCAGCGCTCCTCCGAGTCGAGCACCGACCGCACGGTGGCGCAGCCGACGCAGCGGCGCCGCGCGATGCCGGTCGCCGGGTCGCCCTCGACGTAGAACCATATCGACGGCTCGCCGCCGTGCGCCGGGTGATGACAGGTGGCGGCCAGCGTGTGGGTGATGGGCGGGCAGCCGGGCAGCTCCCGCAACCACGCCTTGAGGTCGTCGACGTCCTCGCCGACGCGGTGACCGGCAATCGTCTGCAATGCCATCGGACCTCCTCGCCCGCATAGCGAGTCGGCACCGCGACGGCCCCGCTTTACCGGTACGGCGTCCTCCAGGAGGGTCGTTCCGGTACGGCGGGCCGTCTCGGGCGGAAGTCAGGACGTCGAGCGCCCTACCGGTACGGCGTCCTCTAGGCCGGGCCCGGCTCGGCCGGCCGGTCGCCGCCCGCGCCGCCGCGTCCCCGGCCGCCCCTGCGGCGACGGCGCCGCTGGCCGCCCTCGCCGGCGGTCGCCGG
>JBJMHZ010000035.1:0-119110 GCA_045807125.1 Frankiaceae bacterium | reverse complement strand
CTTCCAGGTCATGGTGCCGGTGGCATTGCAGGTGCCGAGCCACCAGTTCTGGTCGCCGGGCGAGTAGAAGAGGACCTGGTCGTGGCCGATCCCGGCGAAGTCGCCGATCCAGGTGGGGTCGCTCGCGGTGTTGCCGAAGCCGTTCGTGTGGGATACGGCCGTCCACGAGATGGCGTCGGAGCGGTAGGCTCGCACCCACCAGCGCTGGTCGGTCGGGGCGTAGGTGAGCAGCTGATCGTGCCCGAGGCCAAGGAAGTCACCGACCCACGACCGATGGTTCACCAGGTCGACGGCGTGGCAGTCGAACGGCGCCAGTGACGTCGGCGCGTCGGTCCTCGGCGTCGCCTCCGAGAACAGGTGCAGGAAGTCGTTGGCTTGCTTGTCGCGCTCGGTCAGGGGTGCGAGCCCGAGCAAGCGCTCGACAGTGGCGAGCACCGACGTGTGGTCGTACAGCGTGTGGTCGATGGTGTGGCGCTTGATCAAGGGCGAGATGACCAGGGCGGGGATCCGCACGCCTCGCCGATCGAAGCGGAACCCGTACGTGGCGTCGGGAGGCCCGTCGCCCGGGGCCGGCGCGTTCTCGTCCGGCGGCCGGAGGTGGTCGTAGTAGCCGCCGTGCTCGTCGAAGAGAATGACGAGGGCCGATTGCGGCCAGATCGCCGATGCCCGGATGCGCTCGTAGACGAGGCGGATGAGCTCCTCGCCCTTCCGCACGTCGGAGGGTGGGTGCATGTCGTTCTGATCGTCGTCGCTCCCGCAGACCAGGTCGGGTATGCCGAGGGAGCCGGGGTGCGGCTCGATGAAGGCGTACGGCGGGAAGTCCGGGCCGGCGTGCTGGAGGTCGAGCTGGAAGGCGTCCAGATCGCCCGTCGCGACGCTGGCCAGGCCGTTCTCGATGCTGATGCCCTTGACCTGGGCGCACCGGCTCATCGTGTAGACCTTGTAGGGCAGGCCCTTCTGCATGAGCCGGTCATAGATCGTGCCGTTGGCGTAGCGGAAGCCATCCGTGGTCAGCGCTCCGACGAGGCGCACCTTGGATGGCGAGTCGGCCACCCGCTCGGTCGTCGGCGACGCGCCGTGCACCCAGAACCGGTTGGGCCACGTGGGGCCCGGGATCGCGGCGAACCAGTGGTCGCAGACCGCGAACTCGCGAGCGAGCGTGGTCAGGATGGGCAGGTCGGACGGGTCGAAGCACTGCATCGGCAGGTCGATCTGCAAGGGCGCGCCGGTCGCGGGCGCCGTCTCGAGGTAGTCCGCGACGAAGCCGCTGTTGTTGATGGGCGGGTAGTTGCCACCGCTCAAGCGGCCGTTGGCCGGCACCGCGTCCGGCCCGCACAGCTGGGTCATCACGTCGGCGAGCTCGTGCTCGACGTCGGTCGGGTCGATGAACGCCGCCGAGGGGCTCGTCCGGATCACCTCGCCGGTCCGCGGATCGACGTTGGTGCCGTCGCGATGGAGCAGTCCCTCCACCTCGGTCGCCGCCCCGGTCCGCGCATCGGTGCCGGTGAGGCCGGAGTAGCCGAAGACATGGTCGAACGAGCGGTTCTCCATCATCAGGACGAAGACGTGCTTGACCGGGCTCATGCAGCCTCCTCCGGCAGCGATCACCTAGTGGAGTCGGTAGTTGCATGGTTGATACCAACTAGGCGCTCACCCGGCCAGCGGTACGGCCTGACCACCACCCGTACGGAGCAGCGGGCATCGCCGTGCGCCGGGCCGCCGGACGGGCCCGGCCAGGCTAGAAGGCGGCCTCGTCGAGGTCCATGAGCTCGAGGGTCGTGGCCTCGGCGATCGCGCGCTCGGCGCCGATCAGCGGCAGCCGGGCCTGCGCGAAGAACGTCGCGGCGGCCACCTTGCCCTCGTAGAACGCCTTGTCGCGCCCGGTGGCGCCCGCGGTGAGCGCGTCGAGCGCGACCGCAGCCTGCCGGAGCAGCAGCCAGCCGATCACCAGGTCGCCGAGGCAGAGCAGCAGCCGCACCGTGTTGAGCTCGACCTTGTAGACGTTGCGCACGTCCTCCTGCGCCGAGGTCAGGAAGCCGACCATCGACCCGATGATGCCCTGCACGTCGGCGAGCGCCTGGCCGAGCAGCTTCCGCTCGTCCTTCAGCTGCCCGTTGCCGGCCTCGCCGTCGGCGAGCTCCTGCACCTGGGCGAGCAGCGTGGTCAGCGCCTTGCCCTTGTCCCGCACGATCTTGCGGAAGAACAGGTCGAGGCTCTGGATGCCGGTGGTCCCCTCGTACAGGGTGTCGATCTTGGCATCGCGGATGTACTGCTCGATCGGGTAGTCCTGGAGGTAGCCGGAGCCGCCGAGCACCTGCAGCGACAGGGCGAGCAGCTCGTACGACCGCTCCGAGCCGACGCCCTTGACGATCGGGAGCAGCAGGTCGTTCAGCCGCTCGGCGTCGTCGTCGGTCCCGCCGCTGGAGGCGGCGAGGTCGACCGCGTCCTGCTGCACCGCGGTGAACAGCACCAGCGCGCGCAGCCCCTCCGCGTACGACTTCTGCAGCATGAGCATGCGGCGCACGTCGGGGTGGTGGCTGATGGGCACCCGCGGGGCCGTCCGGTCGGTCATGCGGGTGAGGTCGGGGCCCTGCACCCGGCTCTTGGCGTAGTCGAGCGCGTTGAGGTAACCGGTGGACAGCGTCGCGATGGCCTTGCTGCCGACCATCATGCGGGCGTACTCGATCACGTGGAACATCTGCGCGATGCCGTCGTGCACCTCGCCGAGCAGGTAGCCGATCGCCGGCTGCTTCTCGCCGAACGTGAGCTCGCAGGTGGAGGAGGCCCTGAGGCCCATCTTGTGCTCGACGGCCGTGACGTGGACGCCGTTGCGCTCGCCGAGCTCGCCGGTCTCCCAGTCGCAGAGGAACTTCGGCACGATGAACAGGCTGAGCCCCTTGGTGCCGGGGCCGTGCCCCTCCGGGCGGGCCAGCACGAGGTGGACGATGTTGTCGGCGAGGTCGTGGTCGGCCGAGGTGATGAACCGCTTCACGCCCTCGATGTGCCAGGTGCCGTCGGGCTGCCGCACCGCCTTGGTGCGCCCGGCGCCGACGTCGGACCCGGCGTCCGGCTCGGTGAGCACCATCGTCGCGCCCCACTGGTGATCGATCATGGTGCGGGCGAGGACCCTCTGCTCGTCGGTGCCGAGCCCGTGCAGCACCTTCGCGAAGCTGGGGCCGGCCATGTACATGAAGATCGCCGGGTTGGCGCCGAGCACCAGGTCGGCGACGGCCCAGCGCAGCGACGGTGGCGCCCCGAAGCCGCCCAGCTCGGGCGGCAGGTCGAGGCGGTACCACTCGCCGGCCTGCATCGCGCGGTACGAGCGCTTGAAGCCCTCGGGGAGGGTGACCGAGTGCGTCACCGGGTCGAAGACCGGCGGGGTGCGGTCACCCTCCTCGAACGACGCGGCGAGCTCCTCGCGCGCCAGCCGGTCGACCTCGGCGAGGATGTCGCGGGCGGTGGCCGCATCGGTCTCCGCGTACGGCCCGGTGCCGAGCACCTCGCCCCGGCCGAGGACCTCGAAGAGGTTGAACTCGATGTCCCGAAGGTTGCTCCTGTAGTGGCCCATGGGGCGGGTCTCCCGGTCGGCAGCGATGGCGTACTCGCGAGTAACAACGCCTATGCTACCCACCGGTAAGGGGCGGTGCGCAAGGTGACAGAACGAAATTCGGTCGCAGGTGCGGCCCATGCGGCCCGGCTGGTGCCGAGGTCAGCCGCCGTACCCGCCGTAGGAGCCTCCGGAGGACCCGGAGCCTGACGGCGCGGCCGCCGCGACCACGGTGCCGCTGGGGCTGACCAGGGTCCACGTCCCGCCGAAGTCGGTGAGGCCCTGCCCGCTCGCCTGCCCCGGCTTCTGGTCACCGGCGAAGTAGTAGAGCGGGTGGCCGGCGTAGACGACCTGGCGCTGCCCGCCGTCACGGGTGGTGGTGCCGACCTTGCCGGCGACGACCGCGCCGGCCGCCTTCGGTGCTGCCCCGGCGGTGAACGGCATCCACTCCTGGGCGCAGCCGCCGGTGCACATCGACGTGGTGCCCTTGTCGGCGGAGAAGACGTACAGCGCGCGACCGGAGCCGTCGGTGAGGTAGCTGCCACCGCTGCCGGTGGTCGTGGTCACGGCCGGCTGCCCTGCGGCGGCCGTACCGCCGCCGGCGCCGGCGCTGCCGGTCGAGCCACCCCCGCACGCGGCGAGGACCAGCGCGGCCGCGCCACCGCCGAGGGCGACGGCGGCGGAGCGCCGGAGAATGAAGGAGGTACGAAGCACGCGACTCATGGCGCGTCCCTTCCTGGATCGAGCGATACGAGATGGGTGGCCGCGCGGCCACGACGGAGTACGTCGTCACCGTCGTTCACGTGCGGTGGGCGGCCGCCGGTTCACCGGCCGCCGGCGGTAGCCTGTGCAGCGGTGCGCCGGGAAGCCTGGTCGGCAACGAGTCGATGCATGCCACCCGCCGATCGGAGCCCCCGGATGAGCACCCCATGAGCGACGCGCGGCCGTTCGGCTGGCTCGTGCTCGCGGGAGCCGCCGTCGGGCTGCTCGCGGTGCTGTCCAACCGGCTCTCCGAGCGCACCCGCGTCCCCACGCCGGCGTTCTTCCTCGTGGGGGCAGCGGTGGCCGCCGGCCTCGCGCCCCACCTGCACGCGCTGCCGCACCGCACCGTCGAGCGGCTGGTGACGGCGGCCCTCGTCGTCATCCTCTTCGACGGCGGGATGCACATCGGCCGGGCCCGCTTCCGGTCGGTGGCCGGTGCGGTCGCATCGGTCGGGGTGCTGGGGACGTTCGCCACCACCGTCGCGATCGCGCTGCTCGCCCACTACGCCCTGGGCTTCGAGTGGTGGATCGCCCTGCTCGTCGGTACGGCGATCGCGCCGACCGACCCGGCGGTCGTGCTGTCGGTGCTCGGCAAGCGCGAGGTGGCGGGGCGCAGCGGGACGCTGCTCGAGGGCGAGTCGGGCGCCAACGACCCGGTCGGCATCGCGCTCATGTCCGCGTTGCTGGCGGCCGGCGGCGTGAGCGCGGGGGCGCTCGGTCACGTGGCAGGCGAGCTCGCGCTCCAGATGGTGGTCGGCGCGGTGGCCGGCATCGCCGGCGGCGCTGCCCTGCTGTGGTTCATGCGCCGGGTACCGCTGCCGAGCGAGGGCCTGTACCCGCTGCGGACGCTCGCCGGCGCGATGGCGGTGTTCGGTGCGGCCACGGTCGCGCACGGCTCCGGCTTCCTCGCCGTTTTCGTGGCCGGCATCCTGCTGGGCGACGAGGCGGCGCCGTACAAGCGGGAGATCGTACGGTTCCACGGCGCGCTCGCGAGCCTCGGCGAGATCGTGGCCTTCGTCCTGCTCGGGCTCTCCGTCGACGTCGGTGCGCTGGCCCACCGCGACGTGCTGGTGCCCGGGCTGGTGCTGGCCGCGGCGCTCGCGCTCGTGGTGCGGCCACTGGTCGTCGGCCTGTGCCTGCTGCCGGTCGAGCTCGGTAGGGGCGAGCGCGCCTTCGTGCTGTGGGCCGGGCTCAAGGGCGCGGTGCCGATCCTGCTCGGCAGCTTCCTGCTGAGCGCCGGGGTGCCCGACGCCGAGCGGCTCTACGGCGTGGTCGTGGTGGTGGTCGCGCTCTCGGTGCTCGTGCAGGGCAGCCTCGTGCCGGCGGCGGCGAGGCTCCTGCGGGTTCCCATGCGCACCGTCGAGCCGGAGCCATGGGCGCTCGGCGTCCGGTTGCGCGACGAGCCGCAGGGCGTGCACCGGTTCGCGGTCGCCCTCGGCTCTCCCGCCGACGGCACCACGGTCGCCGACCTCAGCGGGATCTCCGACGACGTGTGGGTCGCGTTCGTCATCCGGGCCGGCGAGCTGGTGCACGTCCGCGGGAGCACGCAGCTGCGCGCCGGTGACGAGGTGCTGCTGCTCGGCGATCCGGGACTGCACGACGAGCTGGTCGCCGCGTTCGGTCAGCCGGCCGGGTAGACGTCGACCTCGGTCGCCTTGACCGCGCACCACACCGGCGCGCCGGGAGCGAGCCGCAGCTCGGC
This sequence comes from Frankiaceae bacterium, assembly GCA_045807125.1. Taxonomy (GTDB): domain Bacteria; phylum Actinomycetota; class Actinomycetes; order JAWWOL01; family JAWWOL01; genus JBJMHZ01. The sequence goes on along the minus strand of JBJMHZ010000035.1, from coordinate 113,099 downwards.
GACCGCGGCCGCGGTCACGTCGGCGAGGACGTCGGGCGGTCCGGCGAGCGCCACCCGCACGCTGTCGCCGCGCGCCTCCAGCCCCGCCACGGTGGCCGGCCAGACGTTGCGCGGGCTGCCGTGCGGCCGCTCGGGGTGCAGCGAGACCGCGGCCGGCCGGACGGCCACCAGCACGTCGCCCACGTGCGACCCGTGCGCCACCAGCCGCCCACCGCCGGCGAGGGCGACCGCGGCGCCGTCGGCCCGCCCGGCCAGCAGGTTGAGACCGACGAGCCGGGCGACGTAGTCGGTACGCGGCCGGCGCGCGACGTCGGCCGGCGCGCCCTCCTGCACCACCGCGCCGCCCTCGACGACGACGATCCGGTCGGCGAGGACGAGCGCGTCCAGCGGGTCGTGGGTCACGAGCACGGTCGCCCCGCCGTAGGCGGACAGGTGCCGCCCGAGCTCGCCGCGGACGGCCGCCCTCGTGGCCGCGTCGAGCGCGGCCAGCGGCTCGTCGAGCAGCAGCAGCCGCGGCTCGACCGCGAGCGCGCGGGCGATGGCCACCCGCTGCGCCTGGCCGCCGGAGAGCCGCCCCGGCCGGGCCGCGCCGAGATCGGCGAGCCCCACCCGCGCGAGCCACTCGCCGGCCCTGGCCCTGGCCGCGTCCTTGCCGGCCCCCCGCGCCCGCAGGCCAAAGGCGACGTTGTCGCGCGCCGACAGGTGCGGGAACAGCAGGTGGTCGGCGAAGACGACGCCGATCGGCCGGTCCTGCGGCGCCGTCCAGCGGCCGGTCGCCGGCTCGTCCAGCGGCCACCCCTCGAGCCGGACGTGCCCCGCCGAGAGAGGCAGCAGGCCGGCGAGCGCGCGCAGCACCGTCGTCTTGCCGGCGCCGTTGGGGCCGAGCAGGGCGAGCACGCCGCCAGGAGGCACCAGCAGCGGCACGTCGGCGCGGAAACCGCCCCGCTCGGCCGTCACCCGCGCGTCGAGGGCCGGCTCCGGCCGGTCGGTCACGCTCGCAGCCAACGGTCGTGCAGCCCCACCAGCACGGCGACGGATACGGCCAGCAGCACGAGGCTGAGCGCGACAGCGGCGCCGGGGTCGGCGGACAGCGCGAGGTAGACGGCGAGCGGCATCGTCCGGGTGGTGCCGGGGAAGTTGCCGGCGAAGGTCACCGTCGCACCGAACTCGCCGAGCGCCCGCGCCCAGCACAGCATCGCGCCGGCCATCACGCCGGGAGCGAGCATCGGCAGCGTCACCCGGGTGAACGCGAACCAGCGGGAGGCGCCGAGGGTCGCCGCCGCGTCGTCGTACCTGGTGTCCAGCGCCCGCAGGGCGCCCTCCACCGACACCACGAGGAACGGCATCGCCACGAACGTCTCGGCGACCACCACGCCCGCGGTGGTGAACGGCAGCGAGACGCCGAAGGCCCGCAGCAGCCACTCGCCCACCAGCCCCCGCCGTCCGAGGACGAGGAGCAGCGCGACGCCACCGACCACCGGCGGCAGCACGAGCGGCAGCGTCACGAGCGCCCGCAGCAGCCGCCGGCCGGGGAAGTCGAGCCGGGCCAGGGCCCAGGCAAGCGGCACCCCGAGGACGAGCGCCACCGCGGTCGCGACCGTCGCGCAGACGAGCGACAGCCGCAGCGCGGTGAGCGCCGCGTCGCTGCGCAGCTGCGCCGGCAGGCTCCGCCAGGGCGCCCGCACCAGCAGCCCGGCGAGCGGCAGCAGCAGGAAGGCGGCGCCGACGGCGGCCGGTGCGACGAGGGCGATGGGCGCCCGCCCGCTCCTTCGCATCAGCCAGGGCCGAACCCGGCGGCCGACAGCACCCGCTGCGCCTCGCGGCTGCGCACGTACGCCACGAACGCCTGCCCCGCGGCGTGGTTGCCACCGGTGCGGACCTCGACCACCTGGTACGTCGTCAGCACCCGCGCCGCGCCGGTCAGCGGCACGCCGCGCACCCGGCCGCCGGCCGCGATCACGTCGGTGCGGTAGACCATGCCGGCGTCGACCTCGCCGAGCTCGACCTTGGTCAGCACCGACCGGACGTCCTGCTCCAGCGTCACCGGGCGGGGGACGAGGTCGCTGGCGGCGTACGCCTTCTGGGCGGCGGCGCCGCAGGGCACCGCCGGCGCGCAGAGCGCGAGCTTCACCCCGCTCCGCGTGGTGTCGGCCAGCGACCTCACGCGCGCCGGGTCGTCGCGGGGCACGGCGATCTCGAGCTGGTTGGTCGCGAAGGACGCCGGTTGCCCGACCGCGTCGCCGGCGCCCGTCACCGTCGCCATGGTGGTGGTGCTGGCGGCGGCGTACGCGTCGGCCGGCGCGCCTTGCTCGATCTGGGCGGCGAGCGAGTCCGAGCCGCCGAAGCCGAGCCGTACCGTCACCCCGGAGTGGGCAGCCTCGAAGCGGCGGGCGATCGTCGTGAACGCGTCGGTCAGCGACGAGGCGGCGAGCACGACGACGGTGCCGTGCAGCCGGCCGCTCGAGGTAGAGGCGGCGCTGACTGCCGTGCTTCCCGTGCAGCCGGCCAGCGGCAGCAGGAGGGCTCCGCTCGCCATGCCGGCCAACGCGGCACGGCGCCGGGCGCAGGCGGTCACGGGCCGGCCGCCGGCAGCTCGACGACCACCGAGGTGGACTTGATCGAGGCGACCGCGAGCACGCCCGGCTCGAGCGCCAGCTCGTCGGCGGCCTCCCTGCTCATGAGCGACACGACCCGGTGCGGTCCGCATTGGAGCTCGACCTGAGCCATCACGGCGTCCCTGAGGACCCGCGTGACGATCCCGACGAACCGGTTGCGGGCGGAAGCCGCCACCGAGGCCACCGTGCCGCCCGGCGGTCCGGTCGCCAGCGTGCCGGCGAAGCGGGCCAGCTCAGGGCCCTCGACGCCGAGGCGCCCGCCGGGTCGCTGCACCACCGCGAGCCGTCCGGCGTCGGCCCAGCGCCGCACCGTGTCGTCGCTCACCCCGAGCAACCGGGCCGCCTCGCGCATGCCGAAGATCTGCACGAGCGGGAATTCTAGCCGCAGGTGCGGCGTAGGTCACGCAGCAGCATCCCGCAGATGCGGTACGAAGCGCCCGCGTCAGGCCGATACCGGGAAGGAGACGCCGACGCCGCCGCGGGTCTGGCCGCCGTACCGCGCCTTCTCCCTGGCGATGTTGAGCGGTGCTATCCGGCTGCGCTGCTCGATCACCTCGGGCGTCAGCAGCTCCGCCGGCACCAGCCAGGACACCTCGAACTCGATGCCGTCCGGGTCACGCGCGTACAGCGCCTTGGTCGTCGAGTGGTCCGAGGCGCCGACCAGGGCGTTGGCCTTGACCAGCTTGGCGGCGACCCGCTCGAGCTCGTCGAGGGTGTCGACCTCCCATGCCAGGTGGTAGAGCCCGACCGTCGAGCGGCCCGCCTGCGACGGCCCGGCGTCGTCGCCGATCTGGAACAGGCCGAGGTCGTGGTCGTTCGTCGACCCCGCGGCCTGCAGGAAGGCGGCGCCAGGGATGGTGTCGCTGCCCTGGATCGGCGAGAAGCCGAGGACATCGCAGTAGAACGTGACGCTGCGCTCAACGTCGCGCACGTACAGCACGGCGTGGTTGAGTCGGGTGATCGGCATGGGGCTCCTTCGGGGGCGGCGGGGAGTCAGGCGGCTGCGCCCGACGCTCCCCGTCCTGGCGGCGGGACGAGGCGAATCCGAACCGCGAGCGAGGGCGGGGAAGTGGCCGCTCGGGCGCGCCGATGCGCCGGCATCCAGCCAGGTGCCGGTGAGATGCGGTCGTCGTGCCGTGCCATCGCGGGAGGCTTCCGGGGGGTGAGAAACTCAACTGGCGAGGCACGTTAGCGGAAGAACAGTTGAGGGTTCAAGTATCCGTTCCGCCAGACGGCTCATCGGACGGATGCCCGGCGGAGGTCGTCCCCGCCTGGGCCGAGCCGGCGCTCCGCTCTGCGAGGCTCTCGGTCATGGACGGGGAGCGGCCGGCGGCCGGCAGCGGACGGGCGCGCAGCCGCGCCCTGCTCGCCGCTGCGACGGCCGCCCTGCTCGCCGTCCTGCCCGCCGCACTGCTTCTCGCGACGAGCGCTCCCTCCGCGCGGGCGGCTGGCGGCCCGGGCTTCCCGGGCAACACTCGCTCGCACTACCTCACGACGGTCGAGGTCGGCACCCTGCGCTCCGCTGGCCGAGCCGATGCCCGCGACGCCGCCCGGGTGGGCATCCGCCGCGCCATCGTCGTCCTCGACGCCGGCTCACCGGCCGCGCCCGACGGCTCGGTCCGGCTGCCGGATACCGGACGGACGGTCGGCGCCGGCCGGGTCGCCGCGGCGGCGGTGGCTTTCGGCACGGCGTGGGCCCGCGCCGGTGGGCCGCCGCTCGTGCTCGTCATCGGCACGACGAACTACGGCGGCGTCGTGGGCGCGCCGCACGGGACGGCCTGGGGCGCCTGGTCGGTGAGGTCGCGCACCGCCTGGCCGGTACCACCGTCGACGTGCGGGGCGGTCTGGATGCGGAGATGGAGTTCGGCCGGCCGGGGCCGACCCGCGCCTGGGTGCGCGGCTACCTCGGCGCGACCCGCCGTCGCCTCGTCGACTTCGGCTCCTGCACCTGCCCGCCGCGCGCCGAGCCGCCAGCCGGCTGGAGCCGGGAGGACCGGTGGGCGGTCGCGACCGCCGGCGGTCGCGGCGACGCGCTCCCGGAGATCTACGCCATCGGTGGCGGGAACGCCAGCCAGTGGGCGGCGCTCGCCGACTGGTCGCGACGGCACCATCCGGACCGGCCGGTGCGCCTGCTCGGGATCCTCACCGAGGTGGCGGCCTGCACCGGGCCGCCGGCCCGCGCCTGCGCCGGCATCGACGTCTCGCCGGAGACGGCCTGGCAGCAGCTCTCCGACGCCCTCGGCGGGCAGGCCGCGACGCTGCGGTACGCGAGCGACATCGGTTACCTGCCACGCGGTGGGACGGTGCACGGGCCGCTCGCCCCCGTGGGCGGACCGGCCGGCGCCGCGGGTCTCGTCCTCGCCGCGTTGCTGCTCGCGGGCGCGGGCGGGACGTGGCTGGTGCAGCGGGCGCGCAGGACGGCGGCGGCCGGTGGCAGCCGGCCGGTGCGGCGACGCCCCGCGCGGCGACCGGGGCAGCGCCCCAAGCGGCGACCGGTGCGACGGTCCGGCCGGCACTGACGATCGGGCGGGGAGGCGGCGGTCAGCCGCTGGTGCGCGGCTGGCGCGCGCTGCCCTTGTCCGGCACCACGAGGTCCTCGCCGGCCCGCGAGCGGCGAGCCATCTCGCGGATGGAGGGAGGGGCCGAGTCCGGGTTCTGCGCCCACCGGTTGGTCAGCAGGCGGGCCTGGGAGAAGGCATCGATGTCCGTCTTCCGGCCGGGCACGAACAGGGCGATCAGCACTCCGAGGGCCACCACGGCAACGGCCACCGGCACGACCACCCATAGCGACAGCGACATGTGCGACATCCCTCCCCGCGCGCAGCCCCTTTGATGGTGGCATAGCGACCCGCGATCCGCGCCCTACGAGGCCTTGCCGATTCGCCAGTTCACTCAGCGCTTGGGCAGCGCCAGGTGGTGCGGCACCGGCACGAGCGCCGTCATCCAGCGGGTGGCGAGCCGCCGCCGGCTCGCGCCGGTCGACCGGCGCCTGGCCTCGGCCACCGCGTAGCTGCGGCGGTGCGCATCGGCTGCGTCGCGGAGCGCCTTGCGGCGCTGATCCGCGTGGTCGGGGGAGAGCAGGGCGTACTGCATCGTCGACTCCTTTGGGGGATCGCGCACGGCCCACGGCCGGGCGTCAGAGCTGCTCGAGCCGGATGTCGCCGCTGACCGTGACGGCGCGCAGCTCGATGAAGGGCTGGCCGTCGGACGGCTCGCCCGCGCCCGCAAGGGACGAGTGGATGTGGCCGGTGAGGGTGCTGACGTCGGTCCACACCGGTACGCCGGCCGGCACCCCGACGTGGATGTCGCCGGAGACGTTCTTCGCCTGGAGCCGGCCGACGTGCATGGTCTCGACGAGCACGTCGCCGGAGGCGGTGCTGGCCGTGACGTCGCTGCGGGCCTCGCCGACCCGGGCATCGCCCGAGCCGGACTTCAGCTCGGCCGGGCCGGCCACCGACCCGATCTCGATGTCGCCCGAGCCGGTCGAGACCGTCGCAGCTCCGCCGACCTGCCCGAGGGTGACCCGCCCGGACCCGCAGCGGACCCTGACGTCACCGCCGACGGCGCCGATCTCGATGTCCCCCGAACCGGCGTCCGCGGTGGCCTCGCCGGCGACGTCGGCGACCTCGATGTCGCCGGAGCCGGTCTTGAGGCGCGCGGCGCGGAGCCGGCCGGTGACGGTCAGGTCGGCCGTCCCCAGCTGGGTGACCAGCTCGCTGTCGAGCGGCATCGAGACCTGCACGCTGAGGTCGGGCGACGAGCGGAACAGGCCGAGCCGGTGCTTCGGCCCGATGACGACGATCTGGTTGCCGCGCTGCTCCACGACGGTCTCCTCGGCGCCCTCGCCGTGGACGTCGACGCGCGTCTCGTCCGTCTGCTCGGCCCGGACGGTGACCCGCCCTGAGCCGATCTCGACGTGGAGCCCGGTGGGGTCGGGGGTGGGGAACGTTCGCTGCATGAGGGTCTCCTGGGCGTGCGGGGTCGGCCGGGCGGCCGGTGGCCGCTCGTCGTCGGGCAGGTGCGGTGCGTCGTGCGGAGGGGTTGCTCAGGCCCAGCCGGTCATCCGCCGGCCACCGGGCCGGGCGCGGCCGCCTGGGAGGCCGCCGAGCAGGGGAGAGAGGTCGACGTCGACGTTGACCATGCGCCCGCGGGTGGCGGCGCGCACGGCGCTCACGATCCAGCTGTTGAGCGAGGTGCCGTTCTTGGTCGCCAGCTCCTCGGCCCTGACCTTGAGCGGCTCGGGGATCCGCAGGGTGATGCGCGCGATGGCGCCGTCGTCGCCCTCGTCCTCGGTCTCCTCGGCCGACGGCGCGGGCGCCGGGGGCTGCGGCACGGCAGGGGCGGTGACCACGAACTGCGGCTCGCGGCCGCGCATCCGCACCTCGACCGAGCCACCCGGAAGCTCGCTGGTGATCTCGGCCGCGGCGTGCGAGAGCGCCTCCACGAGCGCCATCCGTACCGCCGGGTCGAGCGCCAGCACGAGCCGCTCGGCGACCGCCCTCGCCTCGGGCCCCGCCGCGTCGGCGACGGCGGCGAGGTCCTGGCCGAGGGCTTCGACGTACGAGGTGATGTCCATGCGCACCACCATGACACCATGATGGTGTCGCGTCAATGTCTCACTGACGTCATTCCGGCGTCAGGAGCCGAGCACGTTGACGGCCCTGGCGACCACCAGCGCCACGGTCGCGAGCGCGATGATCGACTGCGTGGCCATCAGCAGCTTGGCCCAGCGGGCCAGCGGCAGGGTGTCGGTCGGGCTGAAGGCGGTCGCATTGGTGAACGACACGTACAGGTAGTCGGGGAAGGTCGGTTCCCAGTCGGGATGGGCGATCCCCGGCGTGGCTATCTGCGGGAACAGGAAATCGGGGTGCGGGTCGAGCGCGTCCGCCCGGTCCACCGGCCCGCCGCGGTCGCACTCCCAGTACCAGAGCGCGAAGGCCACGACGTTGGTCACGTAGATCGCCGCGCCGCTGCCCATCAGCGTGGTCGGGTTCTCAGTGCCGTGGCCGAGGAGGATGGTCCGGATCAGGAGCGCGGCCGACGCGGCGTTTGCGCCGGTCATCAGCACCGTCAGCGCGAGGCTCGCCGCTCGTGCGACCGGATGGGTCCGGTTCATCCGCACGGGGTTGAACGCGGTGAGGCCGATCAGCAGCGCTCCCTCCAGCGCCGGCAGCAGCCACCGTGGCCGGATGGCCAGCTGATCCGGCAGCACCGCCTGCAGGACGATCGCGCCCACGATCGCCACCACGACGGGCAAGCGGACCTCGCCCTCGGTGCGGCGCAGCCACGCAGGAACCTGGTGCGAAGGCACCGCCGCGGGCAGTTGCTGCGGCCCTTCAGGGGCAGCGCGGTCGTCGGCCACGAACCGATTGTGTCGATCGCACCGCACCGAGAGCGGTATCGCCACCCGGATAAACGGAACCTGATCATCAGCCGGGCGTCGAGGTAGACCGGACGTGCCAGCCGGTAGCCAGCTTGCTCTTCTGCCACGGCGCCCATCGTCCGGGTCATGCCGACCGTTTCCGGGCGCGGATAGCTCGGCGCGGGCGTCATGGAACCTGCGAAGAATCTCCGCCCACTCTGCGAGGACCTCTGGGAGCGGGTGACGGGAATCGACCCGCGGAGCGATCACCGCGAGCGTCGTGCAGCGGCACCTATGTCTGGTCCTGCGGGCGGCTGGTGCCCATGTTGCTGAAGCCGAGCGCGGTCATGGCTGCCGTCGGGTCCTTGACGCTCACGGTGACGTGGCGGCGGTTGGCGAGCGTGAGGCGCAATGCCGGGCCAGAGCGCATGACGAAGCTCCATCCCCCGCGGGGCGTCCAGATGATCCCGTAGTTCCACGACCTGGACGGCGAGACGGTCACGACCTCGACGGCGGCTATCTCCTCTAGCGGGTAGCTGAAGCGTGGCCATCCGATCGCGCCCCACCGCACGTGCGCTCCGCGCGGGCCGGTGGTCACTCGCAGGCTGGTCGAGGCGGCCAGAGTGACAGCGAAGAGGCCGATGGCGATTGCGGGCACCACGGCCATACCGGGCCAAGGTCCGGCCCACGGACGGCCCATCACAACCAGAACCACGAAGCCAACGATCCCCACAGCGATCAACGGCCAGTTCGTGGTGCGGCCGCTGTAGACCAGCGTCGCTTCCGTCATGCCAGCTCCTCAACGATCTCGATCAGGTCAGCCCGCGAGTAGCCCTGGCTGCGCGCGAGTTCGACCAGGTCACGAACCGCCTGCTCGACCTGCAGATGCGGGCAGGCGATGTCAACCTGCCCTCGCTCAACGACCGTCCCGCCGACTGCGGCGGCCGCTCTGGTTCCCGAGCGGACTTGCCGCGCTCCCTCGGCGCTACCTTCCGTACTGCCCTTCCTCAACCACCGACTATGCGGGACGCCCACGCTGAGGCCGTTCGGGCACGCACCGGGCACGAGAAGATCAGCTTGAGTAGGTGACGCGGATGGGCAACCAACGGCTGCCGTTCGACCTGCGGGTCTCTTGGAGCGGGTGACGGGAATCGAACCCGCACTGTCAGCTTGGGAAGCTGATGTTCTGCCATTGAACTACACCCGCGTGGAACCCACCCGGGGTCCGAGGCCCGATACTAGCCGACCTTCCGGTGGCGGCTCACTCCTCGCCGAGGTCGAAGAACAGCGACGTGACGCTGACGTGCATCGAGCCCGCCGCGTGCGGCGGCATGACGGCGGCCCGCAGGGTCTCCACGGCGGCCATCATCTGCTCGCAGGCCCGGCCCCAGGCGCGCGGCTCGACCCACATCTCGCCGTCGAAGGTGACCTCGGCGCCCGCCCCCTGCGTCCCCGACCAGCGGCGGGCGATCTCGAAGGCGAGCGCGTTGAGGGCCTGCAGCCGCTCCCGATCGTCCTCGATCCGCCACTTCGGCGCCGGCTCGAGCCGCCGGTAGCGGCGCTCGCTGCCCTCGCCCCCGGCGAGGAACAGGGTGCCGGCGGCGGCGAGCTGGCGCACGTGCTGCGACACCGTCGACCGGCGCAGCCCCATCTCCTTCGCCAGCTCGCTGACCGTCATCGGCTGACCGGCGAGCAGGGCGAGGATGCGCACCCGGTTCGCGTTGGCCACGGCCCGCAGCTCGGTGCCGCCCTTGGGTACGACGCGCAACGTCACGGCACACGAGACTAATCGTCGCGGGCCTCGCGTGGGCTATTCATGGGAGGTGGGCGGCGCGGCGCCGTCCTGGTCCGTCCCCGTCTCGGCGGTATGCGTCGCCTGCATCCCCGTGTCGTCGCCGAGGTCGGCCGGCTGGTCGCCGGTCTTGGGGCCCTCTACGACGCGCTCGTCGTCGCCGGGGCGCCGGCTGGAGGGGTCGACGACGGTCGGGCCGTCCTGCGGGCCCTCGGTGGTCGGGCCGGTGCCGGTCGATGCCTCGAGCGGCGGCCGCTGCCCCTCCGGCGCTGGGTCGCCGCCGCCGCCGACGGTGGCCGGTGCGGTGCGGCGCAGGGCGAGCGAGTCCTCCAGCACCTGCGCGATGTCGACGACCCGCACGCCGTCGGCCTTGCCCTCGCTGCGCCGCTGGCTGACCGCGTCGTCGAGCATGATGAGGCAGTACGGGCACGACGTGGCGACGATCTCGGCGCCGGTGCCGAGCGCCTCGTCGGTGCGCTCGACGTTGATCCGCTTGCCGATGCGCTCCTCCATCCACATCCGCGCTCCGCCGGCCCCGCAGCAGAAGCCGCGGTGCCCGTGCCTCGTCATCTCCACCCGCTCCACTCCGGGGATGACGTCGAGCACCTGGCGGGGCGCGTCGTACACGTTGTTGTGCCGGCCGAGGTAGCACGGGTCGTGATAGGTCAGCTTGGCGACGACGGGATCGCCGGGCGCGAGCCGGCCGTCGGCGACCAGCCGGCCGAGCAGCTGCGAGTGGTGGACGACCTCGTAGGTGCCGCCGAGCGCCGGGTACTCCCGGCCGATCGTGTTGAAGCAGTGCGGGCAGCTAGTGATGACCTTGCGCACGCCCGCGCCGTCGAGCGTCTCGATGTTGCTCCGTGCCTGCTCCTGGAAGAGGTACTCCATGCCCAGCCGCCTGGCCGGGTCGCCCGTGCACGACTCGCGCGGGCCGAGGATCGCGAACGCGACCCCGGCATGGTGCAGCAGGCGGGCGATCGCTTGCGTCGAGCGCCGCGCGCGGTCGTCGAGGGCGCCGGCGCAGCCCACCCAGTACAGGTACTCGACGTCGTCGGGGATGCGGTCGGTGACCACCGGGATCTCGAAGTCCACGCCGGACGTCCACTCGGCCCGCGTGCGGGAGGAGAGCCCCCACGGGTTGCCGTGCTGCTCGATGTTGCGCAGCATCGTGCCGGCCTCGGTGGGGAACTCGGACTCGATCATCACCTGGTGCCGTCGCATGTCGATGATGGTGTCGACGTGCTCGATGTCGACGGGGCACTCCTCGACGCAGGCGCCGCATGTCGTGCAGGCCCACAGCACGTCGCCGTCGATGACGTCGGGCACCAGGTCGTGCGCGTGCTCCTCGACGTCCTCGCTGCCGGCGCCCACCGGCTGCGCCCCGATCAGCCGGTCGGCCTGGCTGAACAGGTGGTCGCGCAGGTTGGTGATGACCAGCTTGGGGTTGAGCGGCTTCCCCGTGCCCCACGCGGGGCACTTGTCCTGGCACCGGCCGCACTCCGTGCAGGCGAGCGTGTCGAGCAACTGCTTGCGGGACAGGTGCTCGATGCGACCCGCTCCGATGACCGGATCGTCCTCCTCCATCAGTGCCTCGAGGTCGGGCGTCGTGGCGAGCGGGCCGAGCGCCTTCGGGCGCCGCTTCAGGAACACGTTGATCGGTGCCGTGAAAATGTGCATGTGCTTGCTGTAGAGGACGAGCACCAGGAAGGCCATGATCACCGCGATGTTGGCGACGATGAACGTCGTCTCGAACGCCATCGACGCCGGCGTCACGTAGCTGACCGCCTTGGACGCGAACGGCCACCACCCGTCGTCCTGGTAGGGGAAGTGACCGGACGCCAGCTGCGCGCCGCGGTAGAGCAGCAGCGTCGCGATGACCAGGAAGATCATTCCCAGGACGATGAAGGCCTGGTCGGTGTGCGAGCCGTAGAAGCGTGACCGGCGCTCGATGCGCCGCGGTGACTGGTGCAGCCGGATGGCGGCGAACACGGCGAGCGCCACGACGACGAGCGCCGCGAACAGGTCCTCGACGAAGCCCAGCCAGGCCTGCCGGCCGATGAACCAGAACGCGAAGTCGCGCGAGAAGAGCGCGCCGAACGCCTCGACGATCGTGACCGCCAGGACGAGGAAGCCCCAGAACGTGACCGCGTGCGCGATGCCGGAGAGCGGCCGCTTGAACAGCTTGCGCTGCGCCAGCACGTCGGTGAGCTCGGCCTCGACGCCGCCGGGCAGGTCGCGCAGCCGCTCGGGAGCCGGCCGCCCGGCCCAGACCAGCCGGGTCAGCCACTGGACCCGGTAGGCGGCGACCGCGAGCGCCGCCACGGTGATCAGCAGGCCGAGTATCAAGCGCACGGTCACGGTGCCGACTCCTTAGGCGAGGCACGAGTTGGCGCGAAGCGTACGGCCGGTGCCAGTGGGACTGAAGCGCCGGTACGGCCCGCCGCGGGTCGGATGGTAACTGGCCGGTAACTTCCGGCCGGGACCGACCGGGCCCGAGCGGGTCAGGGCGAAAGGCCCAGCACGGGACGTACGTGATAGCTAGGCTCCCCCCTCGGCCGTGCGGTCCGGCGCGGTGCCCCTCGACCCGAGGTTGACGATGAGCGCTCTCCGGCGCGCCGTTGGCGTGCTTGCCGCCCTGACCACCGCGGCCGCCGCGGCGACCGTCCCGACCGTGCTCGCCGGCGCGTCGCCCGCTTCCGGCCCCGGCGACCAGGCCACCCTCGCCCGCTCGCTCGGCGCCGACGGCCCGTCAGCCGTCCACGTGGTGCGGGACCGGGCCAGCGGCCTCGTCCGCTTCGTCGGCACCCGGGCCGGGCACCCGCTCGCGCGGCCGGCCGGCGTCGGCCCTACGACGGCCCCGGGAGCCGCGGCCCACGCCTTCCTCGGCGCGCACGCCGGGCTGTTCGGCATCGCCGACCCGGCCGGCCAGCTGACCGCCACCCGTACCGAGCGGCTGCCGGGCGGCGGCCATGTGGCGCGCTTCCAGGAGCGGGTCGGCGGCTACCCGGTGCTCGGCGGCGAGCTCGCCGTCGCGCTGACCGCCGACAATGCGGTCCTGTCGGTCGACGGGGCCACCGTCGCTGCCGGCGCGCCCGACCAGGCGGTGCGGATCACCGCCGCCCAGGCGGTGCGCATCGCGGTCGGCGTCACGGCGAGCTCCGAGCGGCTGCGCACCCGGCGCCTGTCCGCCTCCACGCCGAGCCTGGTGGTCTACGACCCGCACCTGCTCGGCGTGCCGACGTCGGCCCCGACCTCGCTGGTCTACCGGGTGGAGGTGGCCACCCGCGGCCACGCGGCCCGGCCGGTGCGCGAGCTGGTCCTCGTCGACGCGACCAAGGGGGCGGTGACGCTGCACTTCGACCAGGTGGAGCGGGCCGCCCAGGTCACCGTCTGCACGGCGTCCGGCGACCTGGACGTCGTCGACCCAACCTGCCCCCCGACCGGCGACCCGGGGCAGCCCACCCAGGTGGGCTCGCCGTCGACCAGCGGCGACTCCGACACCGCGTCGGCAGCCGACCTGGCCCAAGGCACGTACGACTTCTACTCGTCGGTCGTCGGCGACGTCTCGAAGCTCGGCGTGGCCGGGACGGGCGGGGCCCGCGCGCTCGACTCCACCGTCCACTTCTGCGACCCGGCGTCGACCGACACCTGCCTGCCGTGGGACAACGCGGCGTGGGACGGCCACGAGATGGTGTACGGCGACGGCTTCGCCGGTGCCGACGACGTCGTGGCGCACGAGCTCACGCACGGCGTCACCGAGCACACGTCGAACCTGTACTACCTGTACCAGTCCGGCGCGATCAACGAGTCGATGTCGGACGTGATGGGCGAGCTGTTCGACCAGTGGAACGGCGCCGGCAGCGACGCCGACGGCGACCGCTGGCTCATCGGCGAGGACCTGCCCGGTGGCGCCAGCCGCCACATGGACCACCCCGAGAGCGACTGCCAGCGAAGCGACGACTCCGACGTCTGCCTCGGCGACCCCGACCGGATGGGCAGCTCCGACTACTGCAGCGGCGATGACGCGGGCTGCCTGGCCGACAACGGCGGCGTCCACGTCGACAGCGGGGTCGGCAACAAGGCGGCCTACCTCATCGTCGACGGGGACGACTTCAACGGCGTCCACGTCGCCGGCCTCGGCGGCGCCGACCCGTCGACCCGCGCCACCGCGCTCGCGAAGGCGGCGAAGATCTACCTCGCCGCCGACGAGATGCTGATCTCCGGCTCGGACTACGCCGACCTGTTCCAGGTGCTGCCGCAGGCCTGCCGCAACCTGGTCGGCACGGCGGCCGGCACCGGCACGATCGCCGACGCCGACTGCCAGACGGTCACCGCCGCGGTCACCGCGACCCAGATGAACCAGCAGCCGGCCGGCGCGGCGACTCAGAGCGCTCCGGTGTGCGACAACGGGCTTGCGATGTCGAGCGACTGGTACGACGACCTGGAGAATCCCGCCAGCGGCAACTGGGCGAGGAGCTCGAGCAGTGGCCCGTGGTACTACCCGGCGAGCCACAACCTCTACGACGACGCTCCGCAGGTCTACGCCACCAGCGGCACTCACGAGCTGTGGGGCGACAACGTCGACCCGGAGTACTTCGCGCAGTTCTTCATGAGCCCGCCCACCGACGGCACGATCACCCTCACCCGGGCGATCCGCGTCCCGGCCGGAAAGCCGGCGTACCTGCGATTCGACCAGGCGTACCTGTTCCAGTGGTTCGTCGACAGCGGCACCGGCAAGAGCTACTACCCCGACGGCGGGCGGATCGAGTACTCGGTCGACGGCGGCAAGCACTGGCTCTCGGCGCGCGCGCTGCTCCCGGCCGGCACCTACCGCCACATCACCGGCTTCAGCAGCTACGCGGGCGGCGTGGCCTCCGGGGTCCGCTACGACTTCTACGGCCTCGGCGGCGACAGCCACGGCTACGGCTCCACCCGGCTCAACCTGTCGTCACTGGCCGGCAAGTGGGTGCGGCTGCGGTTCCGCGTCACGTCCGACGCGGCGTTCGCGGGGCTCGGCTGGTTCATCGACGACGTCCGCTTCTACGCCTGCGGCGCCCGCCCCGCGGCGCCGGCGAGCGTCGGCGTCACCGCCGGGGTCACCCAGCTGCCGGTCACGTGGACCGCACCGGCCGACCACGGCACGTCGGCGCTGACCGGCTACCACCTGAGCCTGAGAAGCGGCAGCACGGTGCTGCGCACGGTGGACGTCCCGGCGTCGACGCGCGCGTGGACCTTCAAGGGCCTGCCCGGCGGCACGCCGCTCACCGCGTACGTGGCCGCGGTCAACGCCGCCGGCACCGGACCGGCCGTGCGCTCGCGCACGCTGACCGGCTCGGCGCTGTCGATCAAGGCCTCCGCCACGAGCGTGGCGAGCGGGCACCGGGTGACGATCAGCGGCCGGCTGGTGCAGGCCGGCACCACCCACGGCCTCGGCGGCAAGGTGGTCGGGCTCTACCGGGCCAAGGTCGGCTCGTCGGCGTGGAGCTACCTCACCCGCACCACGACCGGCGCGCAGGGCTACTACGCCTTCCACCCGCTGGTGCCGGCCACGTACTCCTACCGGGTCCGCTTCGGCGGCTCGCCGTACTACCAGGGCGCGCTCTCGACCCACCGGACGGTGCGGGTGAGCTAGCCCCAGCCAGTCCCCGGCTGGTCCCAGCCGTACCGTCCCCCCGTGGACGCCCTCGCGCTGCTGCTCGCCCTGGCGGCCGCGGGCGTCCACGCCGGGTGGAACCTGCTGCTCGCGGGCGCACCTGCGCCGCGGGCGGCCACGGCCGTCGCCGCGGTGACGGGGGTAGTCGCCTTCGCTCCGGTCGCCGCGCTCGACTGGCGGCTCGAGCGGCCGGTCGTCCCCTTCGTGGTGGCGTCTGCCGCCCTCGAGCTGCTCTACCTCGCGCTGCTCGCCGCCGCGTACGCGGTCGCCGATGCCGACCTCGTGTACCCGATCGCGCGGGGCAGCGCGCCGGTGCTGGTGCTGATCGCCGGGGCGGTGGTGCTGCACGTGCCGCTGCCGGCCGCCGCGGCCGCCGGCGTCGTGCTGGTCGGCAGTGGAGCGATCCTCGTGCGCGGCGTTTCCGGCCGGGCCGATCGCGCGGCGAGGACCCGAGGCGTCGCTCTGGCCCTCGCCGTCGGCGGCTGCATCGCCGGCTACACGCTCGTCGACTCCAGGGGCCTGGCCCACGCCGCGCCGATCGCCTACCTCGAGGTCGTGATGGTGCCGAGCGCCGCCGCGTACCTCCTCCTCGCCTGGCGCGCGGACGGCGCTGCCGCCCTGCGCGCGGCGATCGACCGGCGATCGACCGCCGCCGGCATCGGCCTGCTCGGCGCGTACGGGCTCGTGCTCCTCGCGCTCACCAGGGCACCGGCCGCGCCGGTCGCCGCGGTCAGGGAGACCAGCGTGGTCATGCTCGCCGTGGTCGCCGGGCGCAGCCTCCCGACCGGGCCGCGACGGCGCCGGCTGGCCGGTGCGGCGCTGATCGTCGTGGGCGTCGCGGCGATAGCGCTCAGCTGACCTGCGGAGATGCGCATAGCACGAGAGGTCGGCGCAGGAAGCATGAGCCACTGACGCTCATGGTGACTTGACGCCGCAGGCAGGACGAGGAACGATTGAGCCCAGCACGCTCAACCCAACTCGTTCCGGCGCGCAGAGCGGCGCGCAGCACAGGAGGACTTTCATGGCACGTGCGGTCGGCATCGACCTCGGCACGACCAACTCCGTCGTCACCGTCCTCGAAGGTGGTGAGCCGACGGTCATCGCCAATGCCGAGGGCTCGCGGACGACGCCGTCGGTGGTCGCCTTCGCCAAGAACGGCGAGATCCTCGTCGGGGAGGTCGCCAAGCGCCAGGCCGTGACCAACCCCGAGCGGACCATCCGGTCGGTCAAGCGGCACATGGGCACCGGCTGGAAGATCGACATCGACGACAAGGCGTTCACCCCCCAGCAGATCAGCGCCTTCATCCTGCAGAAGCTCAAGCGCGACGCCGAGTCCTACCTCGGCGAGCAGGTGACCGACGCGGTCATCACGGTGCCGGCGTACTTCAACGACGCCGAGCGCCAGGCCACCAAGGAGGCCGGCGAGATCGCGGGCCTCGGCGTCCTGCGGATCATCAACGAGCCTACCGCGGCCGCCCTCGCCTACGGGCTGGACAAGGGCGACAAGGAGCAGACGATCCTCGTCTTCGACCTCGGCGGCGGCACGTTCGACGTGTCCCTGCTCGAGATGGGCGAGGGCGTCATCGAGGTCAAGGCCACCAGCGGCGACAACCGCCTCGGCGGCGACGACTGGGACCAGCGGATCATCGACCACCTGGTCACCACCTTCAAGAACCAGCAGGGCGTCGACCTGTCCAAGGACAAGATGGCGCTGCAGCGGCTCAAGGAGGCCGCCGAGAAGGCGAAGATCGAGCTGTCGCAGGCCAGCGAGACCACGATCAACCTGCCCTACATCACCGCCAGCTCCGAGGGCCCGCTGCACCTCGAGGTCAAGCTCACCCGCGCGGAGTTCCAGCGGATGACCGCCGACCTGCTCGAGCGCTGCAAGGGCCCGTTCCAGCAGGCCATCAAGGACGCCGGCATCGCCCTCAGCGAGATCGACCACGTCGTCCTCGTCGGTGGCTCGACCCGCATGCCCGCGGTCGTCGACGTCGTCAAGGAGCTGACCGGCGGCAAGGAGCCGCACAAGGGCGTCAACCCGGACGAGGTCGTGTCGATCGGCGCGGCGCTGCAGGCCGGCGTGCTCAAGGGCGAGGTCAAGGACGTCCTGCTGCTCGACGTCACCCCGCTGTCCCTCGGCATCGAGACCAAGGGCGGCATCATGACCAAGCTCATCGAGCGCAACACGACGATCCCCACCAAGCGCTCGGAGATCTTCACCACGGCCGACGACAACCAGCCCTCGGTGCAGATCCAGGTCTACCAGGGCGAGCGCGAGATGGCGGCCTACAACAAGAAGCTCGGCATGTTCGAGCTGACCGGGCTGCCGCCGGCGCCGCGCGGCGTGCCGCAGATCGAGGTCACGTTCGACATCGACGCCAACGGCATCGTCCACGTGTCGGCGAAGGACCTCGGCACCGGCCGCCAGCAGTCGATGACCATCACCGGCGGCTCGGCGCTGCCGCGCGATGACGTCGACCGGATGATGCGCGAGGCCGAGGAGTACGCCGAGGAGGACCGGCGCCGCCGCGAGGAGGCCGAGGTGCGCAACACCGCGGACTCCCTCGTCTACCAGACCGAGAAGTTCCTCGCCGACAACGCCGACAAGGTCAACCCCGACCTGAAGGGCGAGGTCGAGTCGGCTCTCGGCGAGCTGAAGACCGCGCTGTCCGGCACCGACATCAGCGCGATCAAGAGCGCCACCGACAAGGTCGCCCAGGCCAGCCAGAAGCTCGGCGCCTCGATGTACGAGCAGGCGCAGGCCGCCGGCCAGGCGACCGGTGGCCCCACGGGCGGTCCCGACGCCGGCACCGGTTCCACCAGTGGTGACGAGGTCGTCGACGCGGAGATCGTCGACGAGGGGGAGCAGGCGTGACCGAGGGGCGCGATCCGGCAGCGGGCCGCGGCGAGCGGCCCGAGGAGCAGCAGGAGCCGGTCGTCCGCGACAAGCGGCGCATCGACCCGCTGACCGGCGAGCTGCGGGCGCCGCAGCCCGCGGCCGTGCCGTCCACCGGGCCGTCCGCGGCGCCTTCTCCCGCGCCCTCCTCCGAGGAGGTGGCGGCTCCCACGAGGGCCGCCACCACCCCGGACGAGGACCAGCTCGCGGCGGCGCTCGCCGAGCGGACGGCCGACCTGCAGCGCCTCTCGGCCGATTTCGCCAACTACCGCAAGCGGGTCGAGCGCGACCGGCTGGCGACCCAGGAGATGGCGCTCGCCAACGTGCTCGCCAACCTGCTGCCGGTGCTCGACGACATCGGCCGCGCCCGCGAGCACGGCGAGCTCGAGGGCGGCTTCCGGTCGGTGGCCGAGGCGCTCGAGGCGACCGTCGCCAAGCTCGGCCTTGCCCCCTTCGGCGAGGCCGGCGAGCTGTTCGACCCGGTGGTGCACGAGGCGCTGACCCACACGTACTCGGCCGACGTCACCGAGCCGACGTGCGTCGCGATCTTCCAGCCGGGCTACCGGCTCGGCGAGCGCGTGCTGCGCCCCGCGCGGGTGGCGGTGGCCGAGCCGAGCGGTGACCGGGCGGCGGCCGAGACCGAGTGAGGGGCACGCCGTGAGCGCGCGCGACTTCATCGAGAAGGACTACTACGCGGCCCTCGGGGTGCCGAAGGACGCGAGCGCGGCCGACATCAAGAAGGCCTATCGCAAGCTGGCGCGCACCTACCACCCGGACAGCAACAAGGGCGACCGGGCGGCCGAGGAGAAGTTCAAGGAGATCTCCGAGGCCTACGCGGTCCTCTCCGACGAGGCCAAGCGCAAGGAGTACGACGAGGCCCGCGCGCTCTTCGGCACCGGCGGGTTCCGCGTCCCGCGCGGCGGCGGCCAGGGCGGCGGGACCACGTTCGACCTCGGCGACCTGTTCGGCGGCGGCGGCGGTGGCTCCGGCTCCGGTGGCCTCGGCGACCTGTTCGGTGGCATCTTCGGCGGCGGTGGCCGCCGGCCGGCCCAGCCCCGGCGCGGCGGTGACATCGAGAGCGAGGTCACGCTGTCGTTCGCCGAGGCGGTCGACGGCGTGACCGTGCCGCTGCGGCTGACCGCGCCTGCGTCCTGCGCCACCTGCCACGGCAGCGGCGCGCGGCCGGGCACCGTACCGAGGGTCTGCCCCAACTGCTCCGGCACCGGGATGGCCAGCCGCAACCTCGGCGGGTTCAGCCTCGGCGAGCCGTGCCGCGAGTGCCGCGGCACCGGCCGGCTCATCGACGACCCGTGCCCGACCTGCCACGGCGACGGGCAGGTGCGGGCGGAGCGGACGCTCACCGTCCGCATCCCCGCGGGGGTGGCCGACGGCCAGCGCATCCGGCTGAAGGGCAAGGGCCAGCCCGGCGATCGCGGCGGGCCGAATGGCGACCTGCTGGTCACCGTCCACGTGACGGCCGACCGGCTGTTCGGCCGCAGCGGCGACAACCTGACGCTCGCCGTCCCGGTGTCCTTCCCCGAGGCCGCCCTCGGCGCGACCGTCAAGGTGCCGACGCTCGGCGGCTCGCCGGTCACCCTCAAGGTGCCGGCCGGCACCGCGAGCGGGCGCACCTTCCGGGTCAGGGGCAAGGGCGTCCCGCGCCGCGACGGCACGAGGGGCGACCTGCTGGTGACCGTCGAGGTGGCCGTGCCGCAGAAGGTGAGCGGCAAGGCGAAGGAGGCCCTCGAGGCCTACGCCGACGCGGTCAGCGACGACCCGCGGGCGCACCTCGGTGCCGCTACCGGTGCGGCCACCGATGCCGGTGCCACTTCCAGGGACGCGAGCAGCTCCACGAAGAGGTGAGCGACGCGATGGACGCTTCGGTCCACGATTCCGGGGCCGGCCGGCTCCCGCCGGGCGCGCCCGACGCCGACACCCCGGTCTTCGTCATCTCGGTGGCGGCCCAGCTGGCCGGCATGCACCCGCAGACCCTGCGCCAGTACGACCGCCTCGGGCTGGTCTCGCCAGGGCGCACCCCCGGCCGCGGCCGCCGCTACTCGGCCAGGGACATCCACCTGCTCCGCGAGGTGCAGCGCCTCTCCCAGGAGGAGGGCATCAACCTGGCGGGGGTCAAGCGGATCCTCGAGCTCGAGGCGCACGTGCACGCGCTCCAGCAGCGGATGCGCGAGCTGCGCGACGAGCTGGCGCGCGCCGAGGCGGAGGCCGCCCGCCGGGAGGCTGCCGCGCATGCGTCGTACCGCCGCGACCTCGTGCCGGTCGCCAAGCCGGGGAGCGTCGTGGTGTGGCGCTCGGGTGGCGCCCCTCCGCCGCGCTGACGGCTGTCCGGCAACGACAGGGCCAACGGGACCAACAGGGCCAAAATTGAGCGGAATAGGCTCAATTTCGTCCGGTGTTGGGCCTAGTGACCAGCCTCTTCGTCGGTACGTGAAAGGCACGTGATCAGTCCCGATGGACCCGCAGAAGCTCACCACCAAGAGCCAGGAGGCCCTCGCCGACTCGGCCCGCCGGGCCGCGGCCGAGGGGCATCCGCACATCGAGCCGGTGCACCTGCTGCTTGCGCTGCTCGCCCAGTCCGACAGCACCGTCGGGCCGCTGCTCGACGCGGTCGGCGCCGGGGCCGACGCGGTCCGGCGCAAGGCCGAGGGGATCCTCGACCGGCTGCCGAGCGCCTCCGGCCCCACGGTGTCGGCGCCCGGCCTGTCGCGGCAGGCGATGGCCGTGCTGACCGACGCGGGCGAGCGGGCCCGCTCGCTCGGGGACGACTACGTCTCGACCGAGCACCTGCTGGTCGGCCTCGCCGAGTCCGGCGGCGCCATGGCGGAGCTGCTGACGTCCGTCGGCGCCACCCCGGCGGCCCTGCTCGCGTCGTTCGAGTCCGTGCGCGGGCACGCGCGGGTCACCTCGCCCGATCCGGAGGCGACCTACCAGGCGCTGCAGAAGTACGGCGTCGACCTCACCGAGGCGGCCAGGGCCGGCAAGCTCGACCCGGTCATCGGCCGCGACAACGAGATCCGCCGGGTGGTGCAGGTGCTGTCCCGGCGGACCAAGAACAACCCGGTGCTGATCGGCGAGCCGGGCGTCGGCAAGACCGCGATCGTCGAGGGCCTCGCGCAGCGCATGGTCGCAGGTGACGTGCCGGAGAGCCTGCGCGGCAAGCGCCTCGTGTCGCTCGACCTCGGCGCGATGGTCGCCGGCGCGAAGTACCGCGGCGAGTTCGAGGAGCGGCTGAAGGCCGTCCTCAACGAGATCAAGGAGTCGGGCGGCAGCGTGGTCACGTTCATCGACGAGCTGCACACCGTCGTGGGCGCCGGCGCGGCCGAGGGCGCGATGGACGCCGGCAACATGATCAAGCCGATGCTCGCCCGCGGCGAGCTGCGGATGGTCGGTGCGACGACGCTCGACGAGTTCCGCGAGCGGATCGAGAAGGACCCGGCGCTGGAGCGCCGCTTCCAGCAGGTCTACGTGGGCGAGCCGAGCGCCGAGGACACGATCGGCATCCTGCGCGGGCTGAAGGAGCGCTACGAGGTCCACCACGGCGTCCGCATCACCGACTCGGCGCTCGTGGCGGCGGCGACGCTCTCCGACCGCTACATCACCGCGCGCTTCCTGCCCGACAAGGCGATCGACCTCGTCGACGAGGCCGCCAGCCGGCTGCGCATGGAGATCGATTCCCGTCCCGTCGAGATCGACGAGGTGGAGCGGGCCGTCCGCCGGCTCGAGATCGAGGAGATGGCTCTGGAGAAGGAGGACGACCCCGCCTCCCGCGAGCGGCTGGAGCGGCTGCGCGCCGACCTCGCGGACCGCCGCGAGGAGCTGAACGGGCTCACCGCGCGCTGGCAGCGCGAGAAGGACGCCATCACCGCCATGCGCAAGGTCAACGAGCAGCTCGAGGGCGCCCGCGGCGAGGCCGAGCGGGCCGAGCGCGACGGCGAGCTCGGCAAGGCTGCCGAGCTGCGCTACGGCCGGGTGCCCGAGCTGGAGAAGCGGCTGGCGGAGGCGCAGGCGGTCCTCACCGACGTGCAGGGCGACGGCGCCATGCTGAAGGAGGAGGTCGGACCTGACGACGTCGCCGACGTGGTGTCGTCGTGGACCGGCATCCCGGCCGGCCGGCTGCTGGAGGGCGAGACCGTCAAGCTGCTGCGCATGGAGGACGAGCTCGCCACCCGCGTCGTCGGCCAGGCCGAGGCGGTGCAGGCGGTGAGCGACGCGGTGCGCCGCTCCCGCGCCGGCGTCGCCGACCCCGACCGGCCGATGGGCTCGTTCCTGTTCCTCGGACCGACCGGCGTGGGCAAGACCGAGCTGGCCAAGGCGCTCGCCGAGTTCCTGTTCGACGACGAGCGGGCCATGGTCCGCATCGACATGAGCGAGTACGGCGAGAAGCACACGGTCTCGCGGCTGGTCGGCGCGCCGCCCGGCTACGTCGGCTACGACGAGGGCGGCCAGCTCACCGAGGCGGTCCGGCGCCGCCCGTACAGCGTCGTGCTGCTGGACGAGGTCGAGAAGGCGCACCCGGACGTCTTCGACGTGCTGCTCCAGGTGCTCGACGACGGCCGGCTCACCGACGGCCAGGGCCGCACGGTCGACTTCCGCAACGCCATCCTCATCATGACGTCCAACCTGGGGTCGCTGTACTTGAACGACCCGACGCTCGACGACGCCGCGCGTCGCGACGCCGTCATGCAGGTGGTGCGGACGACGTTCAAGCCGGAGTTCCTCAACCGGCTCGACGAGGTCATCACGTTCCACTCGCTGACCACCGAGCACCTGTCGCAGATCGTGCGGCTGCAGGTCGCTCGGCTGGCATCGCGGCTGGCGGCCCGCCGGCTCGCCCTCGAGGTCACCGAGGCCGCGCAGGAGTGGCTGGCCATCACCGGCTTCGACCCGGTCTACGGCGCTCGCCCGCTGCGCCGGCTGGTGCAGTCGGCCATCGGCGACCAGTTGGCCAAGGCGCTGCTCGCCGGCGAGATTCGCGACGGCGACACGGTGGTGGTCGATTTGCAGCCGGAGCGGGACGGGCTGGTCGTCCGGCGCGCGGCGGATCGCGTGCCGGCCTGAGCTCGAAAGCTCGCGCTGAAATGGGGCGCGCGCCCGGCTGATGCGGTCGGGCGCGCGCCCCCGCTTGCGTTAGCCGACGGTTCGCGCTATGCGCTATGCAGGCGCATGCCGGTCGGCGACGGATTGCCCTATTACGGGCGGCCGGCATCTCCCCGCCATTCTCGTTAGCTGCAATGACGCACATATCGCGAGGCGCCGGAGGCTCGTCGGTTGAGTGGCCTGATCTCCGGCGTCAGCGGGAAAGCGCAGCGAGGAGCCACGCCCGAGCGGGCAAAGACTTAGCAATGTCGTCTCAAAGATGTTTTACCAACGCGTCTATCGCGACCCGTGCTCGACCCGTGGAGCGCTGCTAGAGTCCAGCCCCGTTCGGATCTTGAGACGATTCGCCGACCGCGCCACCAATAGCCCGGAAGACGCCGACCGCTCTGGTTCCTGAGATATTCGCGCCGCCACGGCGCGGATTTCGCGCGCCCAGATTGGCTGCCGATTCCCTGCCTCAAGGAAACGACATGTCTGCTTGGAACGGCTTGCCCGGGTTCATTCGCTCGCGTTGGATCAGCGCATTCACGGTCCTCGCCCTGCTCGTCGCGATGCTGACGGTGGGCGCCCTGCCGGGAGTGCTCGGGGTGCGGGTGGCGGCGGCGGACCAGAGCTGCGATACGAGCGCGTTGCCACCGCCGAGCGACACGACGGTCGCTCCGGGGCAGGCCGCGACGATCCAGCAGGACGGCGCGACGGTGGCGCTGGACACCAAGGCGGTCAGCGCGCCGGTCACGATCGAGGCGCAGTCGCTGTGCGCGTCGAGCCTGCCGCCGCTGGACCCGGGGATGACTCTCGTCACGGCCGGCAACGCCGACGGCTACCGGTTCCTGCCGCACATGACGTTCAAGGACAACCTCAGCATCACGGTGCCGTACGACAGCGTGCAGGTCCCGGACGGGCTGACCGAGCAGGACGTGCAGATCTACTACTACGACACCACCCAGACCAAGTGGGTCCCGCTGCAGCGCAAGAACCTGGACCAGGCCGGCGACAACGTGGCGAGCCTGTCCAACCACTTCACCGACATGGTCGCGGCGACCGTGACGGTGCCGGACCACCCGGAGAACGTGAACTTCGACCCGACCAGCATCAAGGACCTCAAGGCCGCTGACCCATCGGCCGGCGTTGACCTGATCAACCAGCCGCAAGGCAATAACCAGGGCGACGCGCGCCTCTCGTACCCGATCGACCTTCCGCAGGGCCGCCAGGGCATGACGCCGTCCTTGGAGCTGAGCTACTCCTCGTCAGCCGGCGACGGCTGGCTGGGCGTCGGCTGGGACCTGTCCGTGCCGAGCATCGGGATCGACACGAAGTGGGGCGTTCCGCGGTACGACCCGGCCAACGAGACCGAGACCTACGTCATGGGCGGCGCCGAGATGACGCCGGTCGCCAACCGGGGCGCGCTGCAGCCGCGCACCGCGGAGAAGACGTTCCACGCCCGCGTCGAGGGCGCGTTCAACACGATCGTCCGGCACGGCAGCGCGCCCACCAACTACTGGTGGGAGGTCACCGACAAGGACGGCACGCGGTCGTTCTACGGCGGCGACCCGGAGAGCGGCCCGGTGGCCGCCGCCTCGCTGGCCGACGACAACGGCAACGTCTTCCGCTGGGCGCTGCGCGAGACCCGCGACCGGCACGGCAACGCAGTGCGCTACGACTACCAGACGGTGAGCGACGCCGGCGTGTCCGGCGGCACCGTGATGGGTCGCCAGTTGTACTTGCGGACCATCGACTACACCCGCACGGGCTCGACGGCGGGCCCGTACGCCGTGACCTTCGTCCGGGACAGCGAGCTGCCCGGCTACAGCCGCCGGCCCGACGTCGTCATCGACGCGCGCGGCGGGTTCAAGATGGTCACCGCCGAGCGGCTGTCGCGCATCGACGTCAGCTTCCAGGGCAACCCGGTGCGCAGCTACGACCTCACCTACACCGAGGGCGCGTTCCACAAGTCGCTGCTCGCCTCGGTGACCCAGCGCGGCGCCAACGGCGGCGCGCTCGGCACCCACACGTTCAGTTATTACGACGACATCCGTGACGCGAGCGGTCAGTACGACGCGTTCTCGCCCGCCGCCGACTGGCAGGTCGGTGACGACAACGTCACCTCCGGGCTGCTCGGTCACGGCAAGGCAAGCGCGCTGTCCGGCTCGCTCAGCACTACCGTCGGTGGCCACCTGTACGTCGGCTTCAATCCGCTGCTGCCGCTCAAGCAGGGCAGCGTCGGCGGCAAGGTTGGCTTCACCCGCAGCACGACCGACGGCAAGCTCGCCCTGATCGACCTCAACGGCGACGACCTCCCCGACAAGGTGTTCAAGGGCAGCGGCGGCATCTCCTTCCGGCTGAACGCGTCCGGCCCGGATGGCTCCACCAGCTTCGGCCCTGCCGTCCCGGTCCCGACGCTGCCCGCCATCTCCAAGAGCTCCTCCAACACGGTCTCGTTCGGCCCTGAGTCCTACCTCACCGCCAACGTGTTCGCGAACCATGCCGTGACGTTCAGCACCACATCGGTGTACTTCAACGACGTCAACGGTGACGGGCTGCCCGATCTGGTCAATGACGGCGCCGTGCTGTTCAACCACCTCGACGGCAACGGCGTGCCGACCTTCACCGCCAACAGCAACGACACCCCGGTGCCGATCGGCTCGGGCATCCTCGACGACAGCGGGCTGGTGCAGGACTTCGGCGCCGACCGCGACCAGGAGATTCAGAACAGCCCGCTGACCGACACCGTGCGCCGGTGGGAGGCGCCGTTCGACGGCACCGTGAAGGTGGCCGGCGATGTCGTGCTCGTCCAGGACACGAGCCCGGCGCGGGCGAGCTACCCCAACGCCGACGGCGTGCGAGTCGCGATCCAGCGCAACGGCTCGGAGCTGTGGTCGACCGCGATAGGCGCCGACGACTACGCCGCCAAGACGCCCACCGGCGTCAGCTCGATCGCCGTCAGCAAGGGCGACCGGCTGTACTTCCGGGTCGGATCGCAGTTCGACGGCTCGTACGACCAGGTGTCCTGGGACCCGGTCGTCAGCTACCTCGACGTGGACCCGGCCCCCGACGCGAACGGCCTGGACGGCGGCCACTACAAGGCCTCGCAGGACTTCACCCTGGCTGGCCGGCGCGGCATGCAGGTGCAGGCGCCGCTGAACGGCGCCGTGCACCTCACCGGCGCCCTGCACAAGCTCGGCGCCACGACGGACGACGTCACCGTGGTGGTGACCAAGAACGGCGACCAGATCGCCAGCCAGCGCGTCGACGCCGGCGCCACCGGCGATGTCCCGATCGACATGGACATCGACGTCGCCAAGCAGGACGCCATCGCGCTGCAGGTCCAGGTCGATTCCCCGATCGACCTGAGCAAGCTCGACTGGGCGCCGAGCCTGTACTACGTCAGCTCGCCGGACGTCAGCACGCTCACCGACGACAACGGCGACCCGCTGATCCAGCTGCACCCGCCGTACGACATCGACACCTACCCGGTCGACGACCTCACCGGCCCGCAGCAGGCGTGGACGGCGCCCGCCGACGAGACCGTCACGGTGACCCCGGACGTCACGGCGGCATCCGGCGCCGACGGCTCGCTGACGTTCACGGTCAAGCGCCCTGGCGAGCTGGTCGCCAAGCGCGCCATCACCCTCTCCAACGGTCAGGCGAGCCCGGCCCCGTTCGACGTCGACGTCCAGCAAGGCGACCGGCTCTTCTTCGACTTCTCGGTCCGCGACCCCCAGCTCAACGCCAAGATCACCGCGACGAGCGTGCAGGTCACCCGGCCCTCGTCCGCGCCGGTCACCGTGCCGAGCGCCGTCCACGCCGCGGCGTTCCCCGGCGTGCTTGCGGCCCCCTACCGCGGCTGGAGCTACGTGGGGTACAACGGCGCCGGAGCGAGGGAGACCGCGCCGATCACCGAGGCCGACCTGAACCAGACGTTCGACCAGAGCTCGACCTACGACCCGCAGACGGCCAAGGCGTACGTCTTCCTGCCGTTCCCCGAGGAGCGGTCCTGGCGCGGCGCCGACGACTCGGCGTGGGTCAAGGCATCCTCGATGAGCAGCTCGCGGCAGGGCGCGGCGCAGATCTCGGTCCCGACCACCAGTGAGGTGGCCGGCGCCAGGGCCGTTTCGCGGTTGGGCCACGGGACGCAGGACGCCGTGGGCGGCGGGGTGTCGCTCCTCTCCGGCTCGCTGGACGACGGCAGCACGTCGAGCGACGTGGACTATCTCGACCTCAACGGTGACCGGTTCCCGGACATCGTCAGCACCGGCAAGGTGCAGTACAGCACGCTCACCGGTGGCCTCGAGGCGAGCAACCGGGCGGTGCCCGGCCTCGACGCACCTCGAGAGGCGGACGCCTCATCGGCGAACGTCGGAGTGGGCGGCAGTCCGGCGCACTTCACCACGAACAGCGCCGGCCGGGTCGGCATGACGGGCAGCCAGATGGTCGCGCTCGGTCTCTCGGCCGACCTCGGCAAGGGCTCTACCAAGCCGAAGCGCGAGCTGCTGGATGTCAACGGGGACGGGCTGCCTGACCAGGTCAGCCGCGACGGCTCGACGCTGATGGTCGCTCTGAACCTGGGCTACGGCTTCGCCACGGCCGAGCCGTGGGGCACTGCCGCCATCGACGACGAGAAGAGCGAGAACGGCACGATCGGGGCGACGCTCGGCTTCAACTCCGGTATCTACGACTTCGCCGGCGGCCTGTCGTTGACGAAGGACAAGGCGGCGACCACCGAGACCTTGCAGGACGTCAACGGGGACGGCTTGGCCGACCGGGTGCTCGCCGGTGGCGACGGCGGGATGCAGGTCGGGCTGAACACGGGGACCGGCTTCGCTGCCCCGGTCGCCTGGAACGGCGCGATCGACGGAGCATGCCACGACGACACCAGCGTCGGCTTGGCCGGCATCGACTGGAATCACGCCCGGATCTGCTCCGGCTCCACCGGTCTGGGGGCCGGCGCGTACTTCACCATCGGCATCGGTCCGCTGTGCCTGCCCGCCCCGACCTGCTACATCATCATCAACCCGGGCGCCGACGCCTCGCAGACGATGTCTCGGGACGAGGCCACCCTGCAGGACATCGACGGCGACGGCTACGCCGACGATCTCGCCAGCTCGAGCGACGGCACGCTTCATGTTGCGCACAACCGGACCGGACGCACCAACCTGCTGAAGTCCGTCAGCCGCCCGCTGGGCGCCTCGTTCAGCCTCGACTACGCCCGGGACGGCAACACTGTCGCCGACCCGAGCTCGCACTGGCTGCTGACCAAGGTCAGCGTCGACGACGGGCACGTCGGTGACGGCGCCGACACCCAGCTGACGACCTACACGTACGCCGGCGGGGTCTACGACCGGTTGGAGCGCGAGTTCTACGGCTACGCCCACGTCACCGAGGAGCAGCGCGACACCACGAGCAGCAACGCCGTCTACCGCAGCGTCGTCCGTGACTTCGCCACGAACAGCTACTACATGAAGGGACTGCAGCTGAGGCAGCGCACCTATGACGCTGCGGGCGGGCTGTTCGCGGATTCGGAGAGCACCTACGTGCTCCGTGACGTCGGAACCGGCGCAGAGCCGGCCGGTGCCGCGAGCACGACGGCGACGATCTTCCCGATGCTGACCCGCACAGACGAGCGGTACAACGAGGGTGGACCGACGGCGGTGAAGAGCACCGCCACCATCAACCACTACGACGCCCTCGGCGACATCGACGTGCTCACCGAGCTGGGCGACACCGGCTCCGCCGATGACGTGACCGCGCAGATCGGCTACAGCTCCTGCCCGGGCACCGGAGTCCGGACGCCCACCTCCATCACCGTCTACGGCGGCAGCACGCTCATGCGCCACCGCGAGTCCAACGTGGACTGCGCCAATGGCGACGTGACGCAGGTGCGGCAGTACCTGGCGGGCGGCGCCGCGTCCACGACCGACATCTCCTACACCGGCGACGGCAACATCCTCATGGTCACCGACCCGCCGAATGCCAGCGGCCAGCGCGCCACGCTGACGTATGGCTATGACCCCGCCACGCGCAGCCAGGTCGAGCGGATCACCGACAACTTCGGGCTGACGTCGACCGCTACGCACGACCTGCGGTTCGGCACGGTGCTGACTCAGACCGACGAGAACGGCAGCGTCGAAAACTCTACGTACGATGAGTTCGGACGGCAGACGAGCCTGACCGGCCCGTACGAGCAGGATTCCGGCACGCCGACGATCCGCTTCGAGTACCACCCCGAGGCGACGGCGCCGTGGGCGATCACCCGGCACCTCGACAAGTTCCGCAGCGCGACTGACACGATCGACACCGTGGTGCTCATCGACGGGCTGCGCCGTCAGATCCAGACCAAGAAGGATGCGACCGTCTACACCGGCGCATCGAGCGCTCCGGCCGATGTGATGATCGTGACCGGCGCTGTCACCTACGATGCCTTCGGCCGACAGACGGCGGCGCGCTACCCCGTGACCGAGCCGCTCGGCACGCCGGGGACGTTCGACGCCAGTGTCGACGCCATCGCGCCCACCCGCACCACGTACGACGTGCTCGACCGGGCCACCAGGACGACGTTCCCGGACGGCACTACGACCGCCACGGCCTACGGCTTCGGTCCTGACCGGTCCGGGGCCACCGAGTTCGAGCAGACCGTCACCGATCCCAACGGGCACCGGAAGCTCTACTACCACGACGTCCGCCAGCAACTGGTGAGCCTGAAGCAGCTTCACACGCCGTCAGGCGGTTCCCAGCAGGCCATCTGGACCAGCTACGCCTACGACCCGCTCAGCCAGCTCGTGCAGGTCACGGACGACAAGAACAACGCGACCCGACAGAGCTTCGACAACCTCGGTCGCCGCACGGTCGTCGACAACCCGGACACCGGAAAGACGGACACGACGTACGACCTGGCCTCGAACAAGGTCGCCGAGGTGACCGCGAACCTGCGAGCGAGCAGCCAGCAGATCTCCTACGGCTACGACTACGACCGGCTGGTCTCGATCAGCTACCCGCAGTTCCCGGCGAACAACGTCACGTACGCCTACGGGAACCCGGGCGCCAGTGACAACCGCGCCGGCCGGATCACGCGCGTCACCGACGAGGGCGGCGCCCAGGACCGCTACTACGGCAAGCTCGGCGAGGTCACCAAGGAGGTGCAGACGGTCGTCGGGTTCACCGGCAGCTCGCCGAAGTCCTACACCACGTCCTACGTCTACGACACCTTCGGTCGCATGCAGTCGCTCACCTACCCCGACGGCGAGGTGCTGACCTACCAGTACGACTCCGGCGGCATGGTGCGCGCGGCGAGCGGGGTCAAGGGCAGCAACGCCTACCACTACGTCAACCGGGCGCAGTACGACAAGTTCGGCCAGAAGGCGTTCATCGAGGATGGCAACGGAGTGCAGACGACGTACGCCTTCGACCCGGTCATGCGGCGGCTCAGCAACCAGGTCGCCGGCCCGCTGCTCGACCCGAACGGCGTCGCGGTCGGCCCGTTCCAGAACCTCACCTACACCTACGACAACGTCGGCAATGTCACCTCGGCGGTCAACAACCTCGCGGTGCCGACGCCGCCGGTCTTCGGCGGGCCCAGCACCCAGACGTTCCGCTACGACGACCTCGACCGGCTGACCGATGCGGCGGGCTCCTACCAGTACGAGCCAGGCAAGACCAACCGCTACACCGACGCGCTCTCGTACGACAACCTGCACAACATCACGTCGAAGACGCAGACGAACGACATCGTGCAGCCATCCGGCAAGGTGGTGCCGCAGAAGAAGACCACGTACGCGTACGCCTATGCGTACGCCGGGTCGCAACCGCACGCTCCGACGCACATCGGCGCCCAGACCTACACCTACGACCTGAACGGCAACCAGACGGGCTGGACCGACGACAAGAGCGGGCAGCGGCGCACCATCGTCTGGGACGAGGAGAACCGCATCCAGAGCATCTTCGACAACGGGCACCAGGCGACCTACAAGTACGACGACGCCGGGCAGCGAGTCATCAAGCGTGGGCCGCAGGGCGAGACCGCGTACGTCAACCAGTTCTTCACCATCCGCAACGGCACCATCGGAACCAAGCACGTCTTCATCGACAGCACTCGGGTGGCCTCGAAGCTGATGAAGGCTGACGGGACTTACGAGAAGGATGTCTACTACGACCACTCCGACCACCTCGCGAGCAACAACGAGGTGACTGACGCGAGCGGGAAGCCCTACGAGCACCTCGAGTACTTCCCGTCCGGCGAGACGTGGATCGAGGAGAAGAGCGACACCCAGCGCACCCCGTACCAGTTCGCCGGCAAGGAGCTCGACGAGGACACGGCGCTCTACTACTTCGGCGCCCGCTACTACGACCCACAGACCGGTGTCTGGCAAAGCCCTGACCCCGACCTCGCGGACAACCTCGCCAAGCTGACGAACGGCGATGCCTCACCGGGCGCGAACGATGCCTCACCGGGCGCGAACGTCGCCGCACCCACCTTCCTCAACGTCTACGACTATGCCGAGGCCAATCCGGTCACCAACGCCGACCCGGACGGTCGGGCGTCCACGCCCACCACTATCGGCGCCAAGGGTCTCGAGTACCTCGAGTGGCGCGAGAAGTTCTGCCCGAAGCCCTACATACCCGAGCCTGGCGACGTGCTGACGATCGGCTACGGCGAGACGCGGGGCGTCACCAGCAAGACCCCTCCGGTCACCGAGCCGCAGGCGCGTGCCACCTTGATCCAGCATGCGAACAGTCGCTACGCCTCCCAGGTCACGGCCGTCGTGAACAAGTACCACCTCACCCTCAGCCAGGATCAGTTCGACGCGCTCACCTCGTTCGCGTACAACGGCGGCCATCTGAACGGCCAGTCGGTGGCCAGCGCACTGCGGTCCGGGGACCCGAACCGGATAGTCGCTGCCATGGCGCTCTACAACAAGGCGAAGAACAAGGCCGGGGTTCGCGTGGTCAACAAGGGTCTCGTCAACCGCCGAAAGGAAGAGGCCGATCTGTTCCTGCACGGCACGCTGCCCACCGCAGTGACGAAGCAGCCTCCGCTGGGGAAGAGGCCGTACTACAAGACCTGCCCGGTCAAGGGGGTGTACTGACCCGGACGCCCCCGGGAACGCTCGAGGCCCGGGACAGCTGGGTCGAGAGTTGAACCGAGCTGATGACGAGCCGGCCGGCTCGCGTAGTGGGCCCGCCAACGGAGTGGCTGCTCCGCAGCCTTGCCTCTGGTGGGCCGGATATGGGCAACTCTTTGCCTGAACTTGGACAAATGCACGTAGACCCGGACAAGGTGGAAGAGGAGGGTCAACCCGCGGACCCATCCACCTCTTCCATCGGAGGCTCACGTGCGCAAGGCAGCATGGCTGGGAGCCGCCGCGCTGGTGCTGGGCGTCGTGCCCGCTGCACCGGCGCTCGCGGCTTCGGGGGCGCAAGCCGCGCCGCAGAAGGCGGCCGTCGCGAATCACCCGACGCACCGCGCATGTGCCAGGACGACCAAGAAGGACGTCGCGGCCTGTCACGCGATCGTCCGCGACGACGTGGCCACGCCGAGATCGGCCATCACGCCCAACGCGACGCCGTCGGGCCTCGGCCCATCGCAGCTCGTGTCGGCGTACAAGCTCAACACGGCAGCCGGCTCGAGCCTGACCGTCGCGATCGTCGACGCCTACGACCTGCCGACCGCGGCGAGCGACCTGAGCACGTACCGCACGCAGTACGGCCTGCCCTCGTGCACGACCTCCAACGGCTGCTTCCGCAAGGTCAACCAGACCGGCGGCACCACGCCGCCGGCCGCCGATCCGGGCTGGGGCCAGGAGATCGCGCTCGACCTCGATATGGTCAGCGCTGCCTGCCCCAACTGCAAGATCCTGCTCGTCGAGGCCAACAGCTCATCGATGACCGACCTGGGCGCGTCGGTGAACGAGGCCGTCGCCCTGGGCGCCAACGCGGTGAGCAACAGCTACGGCGGCAGCGAGTCGTCGAGCGACACCTCCTTCGACTCCAGCTACTTCAACCACCCAGGCGTCGCCATCACCGTGAGCTCGGGCGACTCGGGCTACGGCCCGGAGTACCCGGCGGCGTCGCAGTACGTCACCGCGGTCGGCGGCACGTCGCTGACCACCTCGACCAACGCTCGCGGCTGGACCGAGTCCGCGTGGAGCGGCGCCGGCTCGGGCTGCTCCGCGTACGACCCCAAGCCGAGCTGGCAGAGCTCCACCACCACCGGCTGCACCCGGCGCGCCGAGGCTGACGTCTCCTCCGTCGCCGACCCCAACACCGGCGTCGCGGTCTATGACTCGACCGCCAACGGCGGGCAGAGCGGGTGGATGGTCTTCGGCGGCACCAGCGCCTCGTCGCCGTTCATCGCCGGCGTCTACATGCTCGCCGGCGCCCCGGCGGCTGGGACGTACCCCGCCAGCTACCCCTTCTCGCACACGGCCAACTTGTTCGACGTGACCAGCGGCAGCAACGGCACCTGCTCGCCCAGCCAGCTCTGCACCGCGCGCACCGGCTGGGACGGCCCGACCGGATGGGGCACCCCCAACGGCTCGGCCGCCTTCGCCTCCGGCGGCGGTGGTGGCGGAACGTGCTCGAGCCCGGGCCAGAAGCTGGGCAACCCCGGCTTCGAGACCGGCACCGCCGCGCCGTGGACCGCGTCGGCCGGCGTGATCGACAGCTCGACGGGCGAGCCAGCGCACTCGGGCTCGTGGAAGGCCTGGCTCAACGGCTACGGGACCACGCACACCGACACGCTGTCCCAGTCGGTGACGATCCCGAGCGGCTGCACGACGTACACGTTCTCGTTCTGGCTGCACATCGACACCGCCGAGACGACCACGACGACGGCGTACGACACCCTCACCGTCAAGGTCGGCTCGACGACCGAGGCAACGTACTCGAACCTGAACCACAACACCGGGTACGCGCAGAAGTCGTTCAACGTCTCCGGCTTCGCCGGGCAGACGGTGACGGTGTCCTTCACCGGTACCGAGGACTCCTCGCTGCAGACGTCGTTCGTCATCGACGACACGGCGCTCAACGTCAGCTGATCGCTCGCGCACCGCACCGGCGTCGCCGCGTCCGTCCACCGAATTCGCCCCAGCCCGCGACCTCTGCCGAGCCGCCTCGTTGGACGGGGGGACGGGGAGCCGGCGAGCAGGGAGTGGCGGATGGTCGAGTGGGTCGTGTCGCTCGAGACAGCGGGCGATCCGCCGGCCGCGTTCGCCCTCGAGGTCCGGCTGCTCATGACCGCGCTCCCCGACGTGCCGGTGGCCGTGGAGCTGCGCGAGCACGGCTACGGCACCACCATGCTCATCGATTGCGACGAGCCGCAGGAGGCCCTGGCGCTCGGCCTGCGCATCCTGCGCGACGCCGAGCGCCGGATGGGCGTCGCCGGCCTGCCGGTCGTGAGCGCCGAGGTCACCGCCGCGAGCGAGGTCGAGGACGCCCGCGTCCCCGGCCGCGGCTCCGACCTCGACCACCTCGACCACCTCGGCCAGCCCTGACCGGGGTCGGTCCGGCGCGGCTGGCAGACTCCTCGGCACCGACCCGAGGGAGGCCACCCGTGAGCGGCGAGAGCGCCGACCGGGCCGCGCTGCTGCGGCTGATCACCGAGCAGGCCGTCGTGCACGGGCGCGTCGTGCTGTCCAGCGGCCGGGAGGCCGACTGGTACGTCGACCTGCGCCGGGTCACGCTGTCCGGCGAGGCGGCGCCGCTGGTCGGGCGGGTGATGCTCGACCTGACGGCCGGCCTGGACTACGACGCGGTCGGCGGCCTCACCCTCGGCGCCGACCCGGTCGCGGCGGCGATGCTGCACGCGGCCGCGGCGCAGGGTCGCCGGCTGGACGCCTTCGTGGTCCGCAAGGAGGGCAAGGCGCACGGGCTCCAGCGCCGCATCGAGGGGCCGGACGTCGCCGGTCGGCGCGTGCTCGCCGTCGAGGACACCTCGACCACGGGCGGCTCGGTTCTCACCGCTGTCGAGGCGCTCAGGGAGGCCGGTGCCGAGGTGGTCGGCGTCGCGGTCATCGTGGAGCGCGGGGCGGCGGAGGCGGTGGCGACCGCCGGCCTGCCCTACCTCGCGGCCTTCAGCCTGGCCGACCTCGGCCTGGCCTGATCTCAACCGAGGCGGCGCTCGCCCGGCAGCCGGGCCCTGGTCAGCGCACCCGTCGCGACGGTGACGACGATCGGAAGGCCGATCACCAGCGCGGCGATCGTGGCCCACGGCAGGGCGACCGGCATGGCGTGGTTGGCGGTGAGGATCGCCCAGGCCGGGATCACGCCGGCCACGACGCCCAGCCCGGCGCCGAGCCCCGCGATCGTGCCGGCCTGGCTCGCGGCGAGCGCGCGCCTGGTCCGCGGGGCCCCGCCCACGGCGGCGAGGGTGGCGAGGTCTGGGCGCAGCTCGGCCGCCGACAGGCCCGTCGTCACAGCGGTCGCCCCCAGCGTCACGAGCGCCGCACCGACCGCGAGCGCGATGAGGCCGTACGCCCAGCGCTCGGGGTGGTAGCCGCGCTCCACGTAGACGTCGCCGCCGCCGGCGAGGTCGGCGTTCGCCCGGTCGACCTGTGCCTGGCTCGGCGTCCGGTCGGTGCGCAGCAGGTAGGCGTGGGTCGACGGCGCGAGCCCCAGCGAACTGGCAACCGCCGCGGGCAGCACGGCGTCGGTCACCGGGGTGCCGGCTGCGGCCCGGGCCTGGTAGGCGGGCAGCCGCACCTGCCGGGGCGCGCCGGTGTCGCCGGCGGAGGAGAGCTCGACCGTGATCTGGCCGCCCCGCACGGCGCCGGGGGCGAGGACGACGACGGTGCCGCGGGCAAGCGCGGCCGCGGCGCCGGCGTCGGTTCGCCCGGCGAGCGCAGCGACCGTCCGCGCGTCGCCGACAGCCGGAG
Source organism: Frankiaceae bacterium (assembly GCA_045807125.1). Lineage (GTDB taxonomy): Bacteria > Actinomycetota > Actinomycetes > JAWWOL01 > JAWWOL01 > JBJMHZ01. The sequence goes on along the minus strand of JBJMHZ010000035.1, from coordinate 76,800 downwards.
CGCGGCCACTGGTGACGCATCCCTGCGGGCAGGAGGAGTCCGGTGGCGTCAGGATGTCCACCGTCGTGCACGTCTCGCTGAAGCAGTCGAGGGTGGCCAGCGCGACGATGCCTGTCGCGCCGGCGTCGCGCCGCGCGATGGCCAGCACCGTGTCGGCGCTCGGCGCATCCGAGCCGGCGGATACCTGCACCAGCGCCTGGCCCATGAGCGCCAGCGGTTGGTAGTTCTGCCGCTCTCGCTCGACCGTGCTGGTGATGTAGGTCGACACCGCCACGCTGCCGGCGATCGCCGCCATGATGGCCGCGACCGCCGGGCCGGTGCGGCTGCGATGGCGAGCCGCGTCGCGCAGCGCGAGCCGCGGCGCGAGCGGCAAGTGCCCGGCCAGCCGCCCAGCGGCCCCGACGAGCGCCGGCGCGCAGACGACGAACCCGAGCTCGGCCATCACGGCGCCGACGAGGATCAGCGTGAAGCGGGCCGGTGGGTGCGCGGCGTACGCGGCGAGCAGCGAGCCGAGCGCCACCATGCCGAGCCCCGTCATCGGGACGCGGCGCCGGGTGGCGACCGTGCCGCGCCGGCCGGTCAGCGCGGCCACGACGTCGTCGCGGGCGGCGGTCCTGGCCGGCAGGACGGCGGCCAGCACCCCGGTGGCGAGGCCGACGGCGGCGATCGCGAGCAGCTCGACGGGCCGGATGTCGAGCGGGCCGGCCAGCCGGTCGGACAGCCGCTCCAGCGCCGGCCGGGCGAGCACGCCGGTGACCACGCCGACGGCGACGCCGAGGAGCGCGCCGGCCGCTCCGAGGACGCCGCCGCCCGCGAGCACGACCTGTCGTACCTGCGCCGGGTCACCGCCGGCCGCCGCGAGCAGCGCGAGCTCCCGGCGCTGCCGGCGCGCACCGACGGCGAAGGCGGCGCCGGCGAGCAGCATCACTTCGAGCACGCCCAGCCCGACGGCGACCGTCGCGATGCCCATCACCATCGAATCGACCGAGCGGGGGGAAGGGTCCGCGCCGGGCGGCGGGTCGGCCACCACGGCGCGGGAGGTCACCGCGACGCCCATGGCGTCGAACCGCTGCACGTCGGTCCAGGTGATCGGCCTGGGCGACGCGACGAGCAGGTAGGACGCCTGCGCCACCGGGCCGCCAGTACCACCAGTGCCGCCCGGCAGCGTCCAGACGAGGTCGTCGCGGAGGGCGGAGGAGCTCGCGACGAGGCCGACCACGACGGCGTCGTGCTCGCCCAGCCGGACGCTGCTCCCGACCCGCAGGCCGAACCGGTCGGCGAGATGCGGCGACACCGACGCCTCGTCCGGACCGCCGGGCAGCCGTCCGCGCACCAGGTGCGCCAGGCCCGTCGTCATGGGATCGCGCAGGTCCAGCCCGATCGAGCTCACCTGCGCCCGCCGGTCGCCAGCCCGGACGATCGCCGTCCCGGTCTCGTAGTCGATCGCGCGCGAGCCGGGCGGCAGCGCGGCGAGCGCCGTGCGTCGCAGCGCGGCGTAGGCGGGAGTGCCAGGAGCCACCTCGTGGCCGTCGCTGCTCGTGCCGGTCGCGGCGTCGGCGCCCTGCGTCACCTGACCGCCGACAATCTGCAGCCTGGCGTCGGCCCGGCCGATCTCGCGGTCGAGCTTCTGCATGGGAGACAGCTGCATGGTGCGGGCCAGCACGTCGGCGCCGGTGAGGCCGAGCACCGGCAGCGCCACCATGAGCATGACGAGCAGGCTGCGGCCCTTGTGCAGCAACGCATCGCGCCGGGCGAGCCGTACCGCGACCGAGAGGGACGGCAACCGGCTCACCGGTGGCTCCCGCCGCGCAGCAACGAGTCCGGGCCGGGCTGGACGCCGGTGTCGTCGGCGATCCGGCCGTCGCGGAGGAACACGACGCGGTCGGCCCATGCCGCGTGCCGCGCGTCGTGGGTGACGATGATGCCGGCCGCACCGGCGTCGCACCGGCTGCGCAGCAGTCGCATGATCTCCTCGCCGGTGATCGAGTCGAGGGCGCCGGTCGGCTCGTCGGCGAGCACCAGGCGGCGCGGCCCGACCAGGGCCCTGGCGATCGCGGTGCGCTGCTGCTGGCCGCCGGACAGCTCGTCCGGGAACCGGTCGGCGAGCTCGCGCAGGCCCACGGTCGTCAGCGCGTCGATGGCCTCGGCGCGCGCCTTGCGCACCGGGACGCCGTCGAGCTCGCGAGGAAGCGCGACGTTCTCCGCGGCGGTCAGCGCCGGGATGAGGTTCAGCTCCTGGAAGACGTAGCCGACCGACCGGCGCCGGACGGCGGCCAGCGCGGCCCTGGACAGCCCCGACAGCAGCACCTGCTCGACGAGGACCTCGCCGGCCGTGGGCGAGTCGAGGCCGCCGGCGATGTTCAGCAGGGTCGACTTGCCCGACCCGCTCGGCCCCATGACGGCGACCAGCTCGCCGGCCGCCACGTCGAGGGAGATGCCGCGCAGGGCCTGCACCGCTGTCGCGCCGGTGCCGTGCACGCGCGACACCTCGCGCATGCTGATGACGATCGCGCCGGTGCTGCTCATCGCCGCGTCCCTTCGGTGGCGCGCTCGGCGCGCTCGGCGCGCTCCGGTCGCTGCGAACGGGCCGCCGTCCGCCGTGCCGCGTGGTGGCGGGCGAGCCGCTCCTCGCAGGCGTCGAGCCAGCGCACCTCGGCCTCGGCCGCGAAGACCAGCGAGTCGAGGACGATCGCCCAGGCCAGGTCGTCCGGCTCGGCGTCGACCTTCAGCCGGGTGTAGTCCTGCAGCGCCCGCACGGTGTCGCGCCGCTGCGCCTGGATGACGCCGGCGACGTCGACGCCGGGGGTCGCGGCCGCCATGGCGAGCTTGATGGCGAGCTCGTCCCTCGGCCGGTCCTCGCGGCGCACCGGGGTGGCGAACCACGCCGCCAGCTCGGCCAGCCCAGCCGGCGTGATCGCGTAGACCTTGTGCGACTCGTCGCCGTCACCGGTGACCTCGACGAGGCCGTCGCGCTCGAGCCGGGCCAGCGTCGTGTAGACCTGCCCGATGTTGAGCGGCCAGGTCGCGCCCGTCCTCGCCTCGAACTCCTGGCGCAGCCAGTAGCCGTGGCGAGGCTCCTCCGCCAGCAGCGCCAGCAGCCCTTGCCGGATCGACACGATGCCTCCGCCGGTCCATGCGTACGCGGTATGCCTACGCGGTATGCCTACGGAGTATGCACAGCGGCTGGCGCCTGCGCAAGGGCCGCACCGTTTGGTCGTGACGGCCGGGGTCGGGGGCCGCGCCGCCGCCCGCCCTGGCCGGGCGCTCCTGTCGTCGCCGGCCAGCGGCCCGTACGTCCCTGGTTACGGTTTTGTGTCAGAAGGCGATACTTGGCAAGGCATACCGGTTATGTCAGTCTCCGATGCATCGACCGAGTGGCCGCCCTCCAGCCCGTCGGGTCGGGGGACCGCTCATGACCGAAAGGGGCTGCCATGCCTACCGCCGTCCTCACTCCTTCGACCGAGACCCTGCTCGCCGCCTGGCGCGCCGGCGATGGCGACGACAACCCGGCCGGCCCGCTGTTCCTCGGCGGCGCGGGCACCGAGCGCGACCTCGTCAACGCCGACTTCCTGGTGGCCGACTCCGTCTCGCTCTGCTCGGGCAGCCACACCATCGGGTGCTGCTGATCCGACTGCTCTCGATGCCGGTGCCGGTCGCCTGACCGGCACCGGCATCTAGAGCGATCGGGGGACGATGCATGACGACCCTCTCCACGGCGACGGACGCCGACGCCGGCCCGTTCGCGCCGGGCATCGCTCACCTGGTCGACCCCGCGGTCGACGCCCACGTCGAGCGGTTGCGCGCGCTCAGCGGACTGGCGACGGACGACATCGAGGTGCTGGCGACGGCCGCGCGCCGGTCGGTCCACCGGGTGGCCCAGGTGCGCCTCAACCGGCTGCTGCTGCTGGAGCTGCACGCCGCCCGGATGTCCCAGCGGCTCACGGCCGCGACCAGCGAGGCCCGGTGGGACCAGTTCGTCGGCTACGCCGCGACGCCGGACTTCTGGGACGAGATCGCGGCCGCCTATCCGACGCTGCTGCCCCGCGTGCGCCGCATGGTCGAGGCGCGCTGCTCCGCCCATCTCGCGCTGGCCCGGAGGCTCTGCGCCGACCGTTCCCGGCTGGCCGGGCTGCTGATGGGTGCCGATCCCGGGCCGCTGGTCGATGTCGGCAGCGAGGCGGGCGACAGCCATCGCGGCGGTCAGGCCGTGGCGGTCCTGCGGTTCGCCGCCGGCTCGGTGGTCTACAAGCCTCGCTCGCTGGAGGTCGACGTCGCGCTCGCGGAGCTGCTGGAGGCGCTCCAGTCCGACGCCGAGCCTGGCGACCGGATCAGGGTGCCGCCCGTGCTGCGCGGCGACGGCTACGGCTGGGCGGCCCACGTCCCACATCGGTTCTGCGCCGACGCGGCGGAGGAGACGCGCTTCTACCGCGGCATCGGGGAGTGGCTCGCGGTCATGCAGCTGGTCAGCGGCAACGACCTGCACGCCGAGAACGTCGTGGCCGACGGGCCGATCCCGGTCGTCGTGGACTGCGAGACGTTGTTCTACCCCGAGCCCCCCATGCCGGCCGGTCCGATGGGGGACGCCTTCGACCGGGCAGCCGGCATGGTGCGCCGGACCTCGGTTCGTACCGGACTGCTGCCGTGGCGGCAGACCCGGCTCGCCCTGCAGGGCATCGACTTCTCCGCCGTCGGGGCGCTGCCCGGCCAGCAGCCGCAGGTGCCGCTGCCGACCATCGTCGGGGCGGGCACCGACGAGGCCCGGCTGGTGCTGGAGCCCGCCGACGTGGCGACAGCGGCGAACCACCCGACGCCCGCGCCGCACCCCGAGCGGCACTGGGACCACGTGATCGCGGGGTACCACGCCATGGCCGGCCGCATCGCCCGGCTCGACGCCACCGGCGACCTCGAGCGCCGGCTGGCCCGCTTCGCCGGCTGCGAGCTGCGCGTGGTGCCGCGGGCGACGCAGGCGTACGTCGAGCTGGCCCGGATGCTCTGGCACCCCGCCGCGCTGCACGACGAGGCCGCTGCCGTGGCGAAGGCGACCGACCTGCTCACGCGGCAATCCGCCAACGTGCCGGGCACGCCCGCGACCGCGGAGGCGGTCGCTGCCGAGGTCGCCGACCTGCTGCTCGGCGACGTGCCGGTCTTCACGTTCACGCCCGAGACCGGTCGCGTCGTCGGGCCGGGCCGTACGGTCATCGGTGCCTACGGCGACCGGATCGCGGCCGCGCTGGCTGCCTGGCGCGCGACGGACGCCCGGTTCGAGGAGTCCGTCATCCGCGCATCGCTGGTCGGCGCCTACCTGAACCAGGGAAGGAGCCCGGCGCTCGAGCGGATGCCGGTCGAGCAGATCGACGCCGGCGATCTGGACGCTCGCCGCGTCCGGGTCGCCGAGGACCTGGTCCGCCGGCTCTGCACCGCTGCGATCCATGGCGACGACGGCACCGCCACCTGGATCGGTCCGGTGCTCACCGAGCACGGCTGGACGGTGCGCCCGCTCAACCTCGACCTCTACAGCGGCCAGGCCGGGCTGATCGCCGCCCTGGCGGCGTACCTGCACGAGTCCCGGCGCGGGGCCGTACCAGAGGTCCCCGACGTCGAGCCGCTGCTCACTGCCGCGACGGCCGTGCTGGAGCGCGCCGAGAGCACGGTCGACTACAACGGCGTCGGCTCGTACACCGGCATCGGGGGCGGCATCTGGATGTGGCTGCTCCTGCACCGGCTGACCGGCGATGGGCGATACCTCCGCCGCGCGGCGGCGCTCGCCGATGCCATCCCGGGCAAGCTCGCCGACGGCCGCCTGCACGACGTGCTGACCGGGCCGGCCGGTGCGATCGTGCCGGTGCTCGCCCTGGCCGAGCGCAGCGGCGATCAGGGCTGGGTCGACATCGCCGCGCAGGCCGCCCAGCACCTCGACCGCGATGCGGTGGTCGAGGACGGCACGGCGCGCTGGCCGAGCCCGAGCGCACCGCGCGGTCTCGGCGGATATGCGCACGGGTCCAGCGGGATCGGCTGGGCGCTCGCCCGGCTCGGACTGGCCACCGGCGACGAGCGGTGGACCGCCCTCGCCGACCGCGCGCTCGCCTTCGAGGAGTCGCTCTGGCAGCCGGCGGAGGCGAGCTGGGCGGACCTCCGGGACATCGACGCTCCCGAGTCCCTCACCGCGTGGTGCCACGGCGCGGTCGGCATCGGCCTGTCGGCCTGGGACCTCTACCGGCGGACCGGCCGGGAGGATCTGCTCGACGTCGCGGTGCGCGGCGGCGACGCGGCCGCGCGGGTCGGCTTCGGCTGGAGCCACACGCTCTGCCACGGCGACTTCGGTGCGTGGGAACTGGTCGAGCGGATGGCAGCGGCCGGCGCGCTCACCGATCAGGTCGACCGCCGGCTCGTCGCCGCGCGCATCGTCGCCAGCGTCGAGCAACAGGGCCCGACCGAGGGGCTGTCGCGCGGGGCGTTCACCCCGGGCCTCTTGGTCGGGCTCTCGGGCATGGTCTACCAGCTGCTGCGGATGGGGCCGCACTGCGCTCTGCCGTCGGTACTGATCTTCGACGGGAACTAGCGGGGGAGCGCCCGAGGGGGCGGTGCGGCTAGAGGAGGATGCCGGGGGCCGGGAAGCCCTTGCACAGGTCGGTGACCTCGGCGGCGATCCGGTCGAGGCTGGCCTCGTCGCCGCCGGCAGCGGCGGTGACGGCCTCGTCGATCCACGCGCCGATCTGGCGCATCTCGGTCTCGCCCATGCCGCGGCTGGTGACGGCCGGCGTGCCGATCCGCAGCCCCGACGGGTCGAACGGCTTGCGCGGGTCGAACGGCACCGTGTTGAAGTTGGTCTCGAGCCGCGCCCGGTCGAGGGCCTTGGCGGCGACCTTGCCGGTCACGCCCTTGCCGGTGAGGTCGATCAGCAGCAGGTGGTTGTCGGTGCCGCCGGAGACGAGGTCGAAGCCGCGGGCCACCAGCTCGGCGGCGAGCGCCTTGGCGTTGGTGACGATCTGGTGCGCGTAGGCCTTGAAGCCGTCGGTCGCGGCCTCGTGCAGCGCGACGGCGATGCCCGCAGTGGTGTGGTTGTGGGGGCCGCCCTGAAGGCCGGGGAAGACCGCCTTGTCGATCGCCTTCGCGTGCTCTTCCCTGCACATCAGCATCGCGCCGCGCGGCCCGCGCAGCGTCTTGTGCGTGGTGGTCGAGATGACGTCGGCGTGGCCGACCGGGCTCGGGTGGGCGCCGCCGGCGATGAGCCCGGCGATGTGCGCGACGTCGGCGAGCAGGATGGCGCCGACCTCGCGGGCCACCTCAGCGAACGCGGCGAAGTCGATCTGCCGCGGGATCGCGGTGCCGCCGCAGAGGATGACCCGTGGCCGCTCCCGCCGCGCGACCTCGCGCACCTGGTCGAAGTTGACGCGGCCGGTCGCCGGGTCGACCCCGTAGTGCACCGGTCGCAGCCACTTGCCGGTGATCGAGACGGGCGACCCGTGGGTCAGGTGCCCGCCGTGCGCCAGCTCCATCGACAGGATCGTCGCGCCCGGCTCGGCGAAGGCGAGGTAGACCGCGAGGTTGGCCGGGGAGCCGGAGTAGGGCTGGACGTTGGCGTGGTCGACGCCGAAGAGCGCCTTGGCCCGCTCGATGGCGAGGGTCTCGACCTGGTCGACGACCTGCTGGCCCTCGTAGTAGCGGCGGCCGGCGTAGCCCTCGGAGTACTTGTTGGTCAGCAGCGAGCCGGTGGCCTCGAGGACGGCCGACGAGACGTAGTTCTCGCTCGGGATCAGCCGTACGGTGTCGGCCTCGCGCCGCTCCTCGGCCTCGATGAGGTCGGCGATCTCAGGGTCGGCGGCGCGCAGCGCAGGATGACGAGAATCGGTCGTGGCAGCCACATCCGCACGCTACCACCCCTGCTCACCCGGCCCGGCGGCGCCGATTGCGCACCAGCTCCACCCCGATGGGGATCACCGAGATGAGGACGATGGCGGCCACGACCGGCAGGATGTAGCTGTCGATGCTCTTGCCCTTGGGCAACGAGTTGCCCAGCGCATAGCCGAGCATCGTCACCAGCACCGCCCAGGCGACGCCGCCGATGAGGTTGTACGCCCCGAAGCGACGCGGGTCGACGGCGAGGATGCCGACGAACGGGTTGATCAGCGTGCGGACCACGGGGACGAAGCGGGCGAGCAGCAGCGCCTTGCCGACGCCGTACCGCTCGAGGAAGCCGTTCACCCGGACGAGCCACTCCCGCTTGAACCAGCGCGAGTCCGACCGCTCGAACAGCCGCGGCCCCGTCGCCGTGCCGATGAGGTAACCAGTCATCCCGCCGAGGACGGCGGCGACGGAGGTGCCGATGAGGATCACGGCCAGGTTGAAGTGGACGCCTCCCACGGTCTGCGCGCACAGCACGCCGGCGGTGAACAGCAGCGAGTCGCCGGGGAGGAAGATGCCGAGCAGGATCCCCGTCTCGCAGAAGATGATCAGGATGACGCCGAGCTGGCCGACCGTCGTCGCCCAGTCCTGGGCGCTGAGGACGTCGAAGCCGAGCAGGGACGCGAGCGGGTGCGCGAGAGGGGGCACGGTGGCACGCTACCTGCAGCCCGGTACGGCCTGCTGCTCGCCACCCCCTCGCCTGCGGTTACTGTCGTGGCTGCGATGACGAGCTCTCAGGGGGCGGGTCGAGCGCCTCACGCGGTGGGCGCCGACGGCGACAAGCTGCCGATCCGGATGCTGCATGACCGCGTCCTCGTATCGACCGACTCCGAGGCCGGCGAGCGGCGCTCCACGGGCGGCATCGTGATCCCGGCGACCGCGACCATGGGCAAGCGGCTGGCGTGGGCGCGGGTCGTCGCGGTCGGCGGCAACGTACGGACCCTCGAGCGCGGCGACCGCGTGCTGTTCGACCCCGAGGAGCGCGCCGAGGTCGAGCTGCACGGCGCCGCGTACGTGCTGCTGCGCGAGCGGGACATCCACGCCGTCGCCTCCGAGCGGCTCGAGGACGGCGCGACCGGGCTCTATCTCTGACGGGACGTACGCTGCGACCATGGTCGAGCGCCTCGTCGTCGTCGGTGGCGATGCCGCCGGAATGTCCGCGGCCTCGCAGGCCCGTCGCCGGCGGGGGCCGGACGACCTCGCCATCACCGCCTTCGAGCGCGGGCGCTGGGTCTCGTACTCCGCGTGCGGCATCCCGTACTGGGTCGGTGACGTGGTCGACGGTCCGGAGGCGCTCATCGCCCGTGACGTCGAGACGTTCCGCCGCGACCACGCCGTCGACGTGCGGCTGCGCTCCGAGGTGGTCGGCATCGACCTCGACCGGCGCGTGGTGGAGGTGCTCGACCTCGAGGAGGGGCGCAGCTACCAGGAGCCGTTCGACCAGCTGGTCGTGGCCACCGGCGCGGTGCCGGTGCGGCCGGACCTCCCTGGGATCGACGCGACCCGCATCTTCGGCGTGCAGGTGCTCGACGACGGCGTCGCGGTGCGGCGGGCGGTCGACGACGGGGCCCGGCGGGCGGTGGTCGTCGGCGGCGGCTACATCGGCATCGAGATGGCCGAGGCGCTGGTGATGCAGGGCCTGGAGGTCTCGCTGGTCGACAAGGCGCCGGCGCCGATGACCACGCTGGACCCCGACATGGGCCGCATGGTGCACGAGGCGATGACGGGCATGGGGATCGGCGTCCACGTGGGGGAGGCGATCACCGGCTTCGAGACCCGCCCGGACGGCTCGGTCGGCGCGGTCGTCACCGCCGAGCGGACGCTGCCGGCCGACCTCGTCGTGCTCGGCCTCGGCGTGCGCCCCAACACGGAGGTCGCCGAGCGGGCCGGCATCCCGGTCGGCGGCAGCCGGGGCATCTGCACCGACCTGCGGATGCGCACCCGCGTCGACGGCGTGTGGGCCGCCGGCGACTGCGTCGAGTCCTACCACCTCGTGTCGCGCCGGCCGGTGCACGTGCCGCTCGGCACGCACGCCAACAAGCAGGGCCGGGTCGCCGGCATCAACCTCGGCGGCGGGTACGCGACGTTCCCAGGCGTCGTCGGCACGGCGGTGAGCAAGGTGTGCTCGCTGGAGATCGCCCGGACCGGGCTGCGCGAGGACGAGTGCGAAGCGGCCGGCTTCCGCTACGTCACCGTGACGGTCGAGTCGACCACGCGGGCCGGCTACTACCCAGGCGCGCAACCGGTGACGGTGAAGCTCATCGCCGAGAAGCGCTCCGGCCGGCTGCTGGGCGCGCAGATCGTGGGGCGCGAGAGCGCGGCCAAGCGCATCGACGCGCTCGCCGTCGCGCTGTGGAACGAGATGACGGTCGAGGAGATGACCGGGCTCGACCTGTCGTACGCGCCGCCGTTCTCGCCGGTCTGGGACCCGGTGCTGATCGCCGCGCGCAAGGCGTGGGACGCGGTGGAGAACGACATCCAGCGCCATCACCTAGCGGGGGCCGACCCGGCCGCCCCAGGGATCTAGCGGCGCAACGGCGCATCGCCCGGCACCTGCCCGGCACCCCGCATCCACCACGAGGCCCTCGGCCGTGCATCTCGGCTACCGATCGGAACGTCAGTACGCCGGGCATTGCCCGGATTCGAGCGGTGCTCAACACGCGCACAATTCCGGACGTTAAGCCGTCCGCCCGCGCATTGCGGTGGCTCGCCACTAGCTTGTGCGAGGCCGCCGGTCGTATGGCGCACCGGCCGGATCATTGGGGTGACCGCCGTGCGTCGTCATCGTCTCCTCCGCCCTGACCTGTGCGCGTTCGTCGTGACGACGCTGCTCGCGTCGTACGCCAGCGTGCTGGGCAGTCCTGCAGCGCAGGCGGCAGCCGACCAGACGAGCATCGACCTCACCAAGTCGGTGAGCAGCGCCGCGTTCGTGCCGACGCTGACGGCGACCATCGCGGCGGACCGCGCCAGCGCGCTGCCCGGCGACGACGTGCGGTTCACGACGCACGTCACCAACGCGAGCGCGGTCATGACGCTGTCCGGCGCCTTCCACGCGGCGAGCTCGGCCCAGGTCACCGGAACCATCGCGGCGTGGTGGGACGAGGTGGAGTACAACCCGAAGGGATCGCACGACTGGGTGCCGCTCGGCGGCCAGCAGGCGATGCAGAGCGGATATCAGCTCGTCGTGCCCGCCCCAGCTACCGGGGGCCTGCAGGTGACGGCCACGCCGTCAAGCTCTGGCAGCGGCGTCACCTACCCCACCGGTTCGGACACCGTCCTCGGCACGAGGATCGGCGCCGGCGCCAAGGCCGACTGGAGCTACGCGGCGCGGCTGTCGCTGTCGGCGCAGCAGGTGCAGGTGCTCTCCAACCCGGCGGCCGTCGCCGGTGTCCGCAACGTCGTGCACTTCGAGGTCACCCCGCGCGACCCGAAGAACGGTCAGCCGTACACCGCCCGCACCGAGTTCGCCAACCCGTTCGCCGCGAGCAGCGCCGCGGTCGGCAACGTGCGCGTCGTCACGACGCTGCCCGACGGCTCGAAGGTCACCTCCACGTCGAGCGACGTCGCGGCCCTCGGGTCGCTCGCTCCCGGCGCGTCCGCCGACGTGCCGGTGCGCTACCGCGTGCCGGTCCCGGCGGCGAAGGGCACGGACGAGTCCGACCAGGACTACCTCGCCCGGTTGACCGCGGTCGAGGGCACCGCGCTCAACGCGTCGGCGAGCGTGACCGGCACTGCCGGCTCGGGGGCATCGCTGTCGGCATCGGCCGGCCCGGCGACCGTGACCGAGCATCTGCCAGTCCTAACGATCGGCAAGAGCGGCCCGGCCCAGGCGGACGCCGGGTCCACCGCGTCGTACGACCTGCCGCTGGCCAACGGCGGCGGCGCGACGGCCGGCTCCCTCGCCGTCGTCGACGCGCTGCCCGACGGCGCGCGCGGCACCGTGACCGGCGTGCCCGGCACGCTGGCCGCCGGCGGCGGCGCGACGGCGCATGCGTCGTACGCGATCCCGGCCAGCCAGGCCGACGGGCCGCTGACCGACACCGCGACCGTGACGTGGAAGGACGGCAACGGCAACGCGTACGGCCCGGTCGCGGCGTCGTACCAGACCGACGTGCGGTCCAGCTACGCCGGCGCGACGCTGTCGCTCGCCCCGGTGACGGCCGGTCCCGACGTCGTCGGCACCCGCCAGCCGCTCACCGCCACGCTGACCGACGCCTCCGGGCATCCGATGCCCGGGGTGAGCCTGCACTTCACCGTCTCTGGCGCCAATTCCGCGGCCGGCAACGCGACGACGGACGCCGCCGGGCACGCGCCGTTCTCGTACGTCGGGACCGGCAACGGCACCGACACCGCGCAGGCGACGTTGACGGCGGCCGGCACGGTGCTGCAGTCCAACACCGCGACCATCGGCTGGATCACGCCGGTGCAGCCGGTGTCGACGACGACGGTCGACGGCCGGTTCTTCGCCGAGCCGGCCGGCGCGACGACGTTCCGGGCCAAGCCCGGCGACCCGGCCGCGTTCGGCCAGTCGTTCCCGTCGCTCGCCTTCAACCCGCCGTCCGGCGCCCTTCCGCACGACATCACCGGGGTCAACCCGTCGACCCGGCCGTTCACCGACGTCACCACTGACGTGGCGGGCAACGGCATCGCCACGATCCCGGCGCAGGGCAACGGCCACCGGGCCGGCATCGGCGACATGGCCTGCTTCGACGCGGCTTTCACCGCGCAGCTCGTCGTGTCGCAGGCCTCCGACGTGACGTTCCGCTTCCAGTACGCCTCCGGCTTCCTGTTCGGCGTCGGTGGCGGCGCGACGCGCGTCAACGGCCTGTACGAGAACGTCGCCACCGGGGCGACGACGCCGTTCGAGGGCTACCAGGTCGTCGGCGCCGACAACACGTTCTCCTCCTCGGTGCGCAACGGGACCGTGACGGTGCACTTCCCGTCCGCCGGGTCCTACCCGTACGAGGTGGACTACACGGGCTGCGGCTCGCAGCTGTCGCTGGTGATGCAGACCGTGTCGTTCGACGCGGACACCTCCGGGCTCACCGCCTACGTCGGCTACGCCGACGGCCTGCGCCCGGCCGGCAGCATCTTCCCGTTCCCGTGGAGCGGCTCGCCCAACACCCTGTTCGTCGGCTGCCAGGGCAGCTGCCAGTTCGACGGCGGCGCCATCCGGCTGGACAACACCACCGGGCAGCCCGTCACGATCAACTCGCTCACCGTCGATTTCGGGCCGAGCTGCCGGTTCGCCATCTGGCCGCACGACCGCCAGCTGCCGGACGGGCAGTCGGCGATCTACACCCAGATGATCTCCGGGGCCAGCAGCGGCTGCCCCAACGACGGCTCCTTCGACACCTCCGACGCGCCGCTCATCACCTGCACGCCCACTCACATCACCCCGCACATCACGTTCACGGTCGACGGCGTGACCCACTCCTTCGACGACGCGAGCCAGATCCTCAACACCAAGGGCGTCGACTTCGCCGAATGCCCGGGTGGCAACGAGAGCCACGCGTGGTCCCGCGTCGGTGGGAACGGGATCGAGGTCAACCACCCGCTCCCGCCAGCCGCGAGCCTCGTGCTCACGCCGACGACGCACGCCACCAACTCGGTCGGCAGCTTCCAGTCGGTGCAGGTCTCCGCGATGGACGCCTCCGGCGAGCCGGTCGCGAACCTGCCGGTCAACCTCACCGTTGCGGGTGCGAACGCCCAGCACGTCCTCGGCACGACCGACGCGAGCGGCAACGCGACGCTGACCTACCCGGGCCTGAGCGCGGGTGACGACAGCCTCCAGGTGACCGCGTTCGTCACCGGGATGCGCGCGCTGTCCAACGCGACGACGGTGACGTGGACCAACCCGGCCGGCACGGTGCCCGATCCGACGAACCCCGGCCAGACGCTGCCGGCGCCCGCGCCGGTCGTCGTGCCGCAGCTGCCCGCCGACGGGTCCGTGGTGACCAAGCCGTTCCCCATCAAGGCGAGCTTCACCGCCCCGGACGGCGAGACCATCACGTCCTGGAAGGTGACCTACCGGGACCTCGACCCGGGGCCGGTCGTCACGCTGGCCAGCGGGACCGGCACGCCACCGGACACCCTGGCGACGTTCGACACGACGCTGCTCGCCAATGACACGTACGCGATCACCGTGTCGGCGACGTCCAGTGGCGGTGGCGTCCAGTCCGCCACCTCGACGGTCGTGGTCAGCGGCAACCTCAAGCTCGGCCGCTACCAGACGACCGTCCGCGACCTGACCGTGCCGATCGGCGGGACGCAGTTCCGCCTCGACCGCACGTACGACTCGTACGACAAGCGGGTCGGTGACTTCGGCGTCGGCTGGCGGCTGAAGCTCGACAGCTTCCGGGTGAGCGCCAACCGGCAGCTGGGCGCGGGCGGGTGGAGCCAGTACGCGCAGCAGTGCTTCTTCTTCCTGTGCACGATGGGCTTCCGCAGCGCCGCGCCGCACGTCGTCACGGTCGTCTGGCCGGACGGGCACCGCGAGTCGTTCGACTTCACGCCGGACGGCGGCAGCAACCTCTTCTGGTTCGGCAGCGCGAAGTTCACCGCACGGCCGGGGACCACGTCGACGCTCGAGGTCGTCGGCGACACCGAGGTCGACTACTTCGGCGACGGCAATCTCTACGACGGTCTCGGCGGGAGCATCTACGACCCGACGCGGTTCAAGCTGACGGCCCGCGACGGTCGCACGTACGTCCTGGACGTGAACCAGGGCCTGATCTCGCAGACCGACGCGGCCGGCAACACCGTGACGGTCGACGACTCCGGAGTGCATGCCACCAGCGGACCATCGCTCACCTTCGTCCGCGACTCGGCCGGCCGGGTGACCCGGGCTACCGGGATCGGCGGCCAGACCGTCGACTACGGCTACGACGGCAACGGCGACCTCGTCTCGGCGATCGACTCGAACGGGCAGTCGGCGGGCTACGAGTACGACGCCGCGCACGACCTCACCACCTTGAGGGGGACCGGCGGCGTCCTGCTCCGCGCGCTGACCTACGGCTCGGACGGCCGCCTCGCGACCGTCACCGACGCGGCCGGCAACACGATCGCCATCAGCAACGACGTCGCCGGCAGGCAGCAGAGCTTCACCGACGGCACGGGCAACCTCACGACCGTCCTCACCATGGACGACCTCGGTGACGTGCTGCGGGAGGACCGGGTGGCCGACGGCGCCACCCGCACCACCCGTTACACGTACGACCCGCTCGGCCGGCAGCTCACCAGCACCGACCCGATGGGGCGGACCACGGCCTCGACGTACGACGACGCCGGCGACCTGCTGACCCAGACCGATCCGCTCGGCCACGCGCTCACGATCACCTACGACTCGCACGGCCAGCCGCTCACCGTCACGACGGCTCGCGGCGGCACCGCGACGTACGCGTACGACGCGCAGGGTCGCCGGACGAAGATGGTCGACGCGCGCGGCGGGACGACGACCTACAGCTACGACGGCGCCAACCACGTGCTGCAGTCCGTCGGGCCCCGCGGCGGGCTCACCAGTTACTCCTACGACGCCAGCGGGCGGCTGCTCACCACGTCCGACGCGCTGGGCGGCACCACCACCTACGCCTACGACGCCCAGGGCCGCACCACCAGCAAGGTCGATCCGCGCGGCGCCGTGACCCGGTACGCCTACGACGCCGCCGGCGATCTCACGTCGCTGACCGATCCGCTGGGCTCCGTGACCTCCTACGCGTACGACGACTTCCTGCGCGCGACCTCCCGCACCGACGCCGAGGGCGGCGTCACCCGCTGGGCGTACGACGCGCTCGGGAACCTCGCCTCCGAGACCGACCCGCTCGGCCACCGGACCAGCTACGCGTACGACGCCGACGGGCGGCTCATCAAGACGACGGCGCCGAGCGGCGCGGTCAGGACCCGTGCGTACGACGGCTTCGGCGACATCGTCACGGCCACCGACGCTACTGGCCGGATCACCCGCTATGGCTACGACGCCGATGCCGAGGTGACCTCGCGCACCATGCCAGGTGGTGCGGTGTGGCAGTACGGCTTCGACGCCGCCGGCCACCGCACGAGCATCACCAATCCGTTGGGCCGCACGCGGACGACCGCGTACGACGCCACCGGGCTCGCGGTGCGGAGCGTCGACCCGGCCGGCAACGCCACCCGGTACCGCTACGACGCCGGCGGCGACCTGCTGGGGCGGACCGACCCGCTCGGGCACGAGACGTCCTACGGGTACGACGCCGACGGCGATCTCGTCTCGGTGACCGACGCCCTGGGTGACGTCACCGCTTACGCGTACGACGCGGCCGGCAACCGCACGAGCCGCACGGACGCCACCGGCCGGGCATGGAGCTACGCGTACGACCCGGCCGGCAACGTCACCGCCAGGACCGACCCGGCGGGGCATCGCTGGTCGCTCGACTACGACCTGGCCGGCCGCGTGACCGGCGTCGTCCAGCCGTCCTCCGGCCGGGTGACGCTGGCGTACGACCGGTTGGGCCGGCTCGTGCAGGAGACCGACCAGCTCGGGCACACCACCTCTTACGGCTACGACGCGGCCGGGCGGGCGACCAGCGAGACCGATCCGCTCGGCGCCGTCACGAGCTCGCAGTTCGACGCCGACGGGCGGGAGGTCAAGCTGACCGACGCTCTCGGCGGGACGGTGCAGTTCCAGTACGACGCCGAGGGCCGCCCGACCCGGTTGGTCGACCCCGATGGCGCGGTCACGACGCTGGGGTACGACACCGCCGGTGACGTCGTCCGCGAGGTCGACCCGAGCGGGCGGACGCTCCAGGCGTCCTACGACGACCTCGGCCGTCCGGTCAGCACCGTCAACGGTCGCGGCCAGGAGGTGGACTACGCCTACACGCCGGCCGGGCGGCTCGCCTCGGTCGCTCACCCGGAGGGCACCGACGCCTTCAGCTACGACGCGGCCGGTCGCCTCACCGGCTACGACGACGCGACGGGCAGCACCACGGTCGGGTACGACGGTGCAGGTCGCGTGTCGTCGGTCTCCGGCGCCGGCAGCGACCTGCGGTACGCCTACGACGCGGCCGGCCGGCGAACCGCGCTCACCGTGTCCGGCGTCCGCCTCGACTACGGCTACGACACCGACGGGCGGCTGGCCGCCGTCACCGAGGGGTCGTCGAGCGCCCGGTACGGGTACACGGCCGACGGCCTGCTCTCGTCGGTGGACCGCGGCAACGGCGTGTCCTCGAGCTACGGCTACGACGCGGCGGGGCATGTCACCTCGATCTCGCACACCAGCGGGACGACCGTCCGGCGGCTCGACTACACCGTCGACGCGGCGGGCCGGCGGACGAGCGCCAGGGGCCCGGGCGGGCTGGAGAGCTACACCCACGACGCGCTCGGCCGGGTCACCGGTGCGACCTATGCCGACGGGACGCGCGTCAACTACGCGTACGACCCCGCGGGCAACCGCCTGTCCACGACCATCGGCGGGCAGACCACGACGTACGCCTACGACGGCGCCGGCCGGCTGACCACCGTCACCGCGCCGAGCGGCACGGCGACGTACGCCTATGACGCCGACGACGAGGTGACCAGGCGCGGGTCGGACTCCTTCGCCTACGACAGCCTCGGTGAGCTGACCCGCGCCACCGTCGGCGGGCAGGCGACGACGTACGCCTATGACGCCGGCGGATCGCGGGCCAGCGCGACGAGCGCCTCCGGAACGACCCCGTACGCGTACGACCGGGTCGGGACGGGCGTGCCGAAGGTCGTGAGCCAGGGCTCGGAGATCGACGCGTGGGGGCCGGACGGCCTCGCCTTCGACACCACGGGCGGCACGACGAGCTATCCGCTCACCGACGCGCTCGGGTCGGTGCGCTGGCTCACCGACCAGTCGGGCACCGTCACGGGCAGCGCGTCCTACGACGTCTTCGGCGCGGTCACCGGCAGCTCGGGCAGCTCCTCGGCGTTCGGCTACGCCGGTGAGCTGACCGACCGCACCGGACTGGTCGACCTGCGAGCCAGGGCCTACGACCCCTCGTCCGGACGGTTCATGTCGGCCGACTCCTACCTGGCATCGGGGCCGGGGACCGGCGGCTACAACCGCTGGTCGTACAGCGGCAACGACCCGGTGGACTACACCGACCCGACCGGCCACGAGGAGCTCATCGAGTACGCGGAGACGCTCCAGGTGGCCGCGATCCTCACCGCGATCGCGCTGCTGAGCTTCTATCTCATCCGCCTGCTCCAGCAGGCCGGGACGCCGTGCTTCGTCAACGGGACGTGCTTCCCCAACCCGTTCCCGAAGGACCCGTCGCCGGACGACCCGGCTCCGCCGCCGCCGGGGGCACCGCCTGCCGCCGGGCCGGATGCTCCGGCGGTGCCGGACAACCCGGCGGTCCCGGACGCGCAACCGGCGCCGGCCGACCCGAACGACCCCGGCAACGACCCGGACGACGACGACCCATGCAAGGGGACGGGCAAGAACGGCGGCAACAAGCTCCCGCCGGACCAGATCGGGGCGCCGCCGCCGGCTCGTGGTCGCCCGCCCATCGGCCTCGACGGCTACCCGATCGAGCTGCACCACCGCGGCCAGTCGATGGACAGCCCGCTCGACGAGATGAGCCGTACCGACCACCGGCTCGGCGACAACTTCAGCAAGAACCATCCCAACACCGGTGAGGACCCGTCCGAGATCGATCGGCATGCCTTCGACCAGGAGCGCAAGCAATACTGGCGGGACGAGTGGGATCGTGGCCGCTGGAACGACGACGGTCCTCCCTGCTGATGCCTTGACCGGAGCGACGATGGGGTTCATGCGGCGGTTCGACCGCGAGGACGGACGGGCGACGGTCGTCGTCGAGGAGGACGAGCGGGTGTGCTACGCCTACTTCCTCGACGACGGCCGGATCACCGGCGACGTGTGGCTCTACAACGTCGGTGAGACGCCCGCGACGCCGGAGTGGACCGACCCCGACCGGGCGCCGTTCCGCAATCCGGCGGCGTACGTCCACCCCGACGCGGCTCGACCGCCCGCCGACGAGACGGGGGTCGAGGTGCGGTGGCGGCCGGACGGGACGGCCGAGGTCTCGCTCGATGGCCAGGTGCTCGGCAGCCTGGCGAGCGGGGAGCGGCCCGGGCGCGCGCTGCTCGCCGCCCGGCCGGGGCCGGCGGCCGGCGTCCTGGCCGGTGACGCATGACCGGCGACCAGGCTGCCGCCCTCCCGGCGTTCCGCTACCACCCCGATCCGGTCGCCACCGGGAGCGTGGTGCCCGAAGCAGGGCGCTGCGGCGCGTGCGGGAAGGAGCGCAGCCACCGGTACGTGGGCCCGTCCTATGGCGACGAGGACCCTCCCGAGGCGCTGTGCCCCTGGTGCATCGCAGACGGGACCGCCGCCGAGCGCTTCGGCCTGCTCTTCACCGACATCCTCGCGCGCGACGACTGGTCGGCCCTCACCGCGCAGTTGCGCGACGAGCTGCTGCACCGCACCCCCGGCTTCAGCGGCTGGCAGCCGGAGCGGTGGCTCCCTCATCACGGCGTCCCTGCCGTCTATCTCGGCCCGCAGGGCATCGACGACCTTCGGCTCCTCGGGCCCGACGCGGTCGAGGCGGTGCGTGCGGAGGCCGCCGGGTCGGGGTTGCCGCCCGACGCCGTGGACGGCTGGATGGCGGCGCTGGCGCGCGACCGCTCCCCGACGGCGTACCTGTTCCGCTGCGAGACCTGCAGCGCCTACGTCGGCTACAGCGACGACCGCTGACCTTCTCTACCGCTCGTCACCGACGGCAGCGGGGCCGTGACCGGTAGCGCGGGCTACGACGCGGTGATAGCAGCTCGTTGGCGCGCGGCTAGAGCGCCGGTCGGGGATCGCCGGACCCGCGCTTCCCGGCCGCTCGGCGGCCCCGGGGATACTGAGGGGCCGGAGCCGACCGAGCCCGACGGACGCCGTACGGAGGACCGCCATGCCGATCGCAACGCCCGAGGTCTACGCCCAGATGCTCGACCGCGCCAAGGCGGGCGCCTTCGCCTACCCGGCGATCAACGTGACCTCGTCGTCCACGCTCAACGCGGCCCTGCAGGGCTTCGCCGAGGCGGAGAGCGACGGCATCGTGCAGGTCTCCACCGGCGGCGCCGAGTTCGCCTCCGGGCAGGGCGTGAAGGACATGGTCGCGGGCGCGGTGGCGCTGGCCGAGTTCGCCCACGTGGTCGCGGCCAAGTACTCCGTCAACATCGCGCTGCACACCGACCACTGCCCGCTGGACAAGCTCGACGGCTACATGCGGCCGCTGATCGCGATCAGCCAGGAGCGGGTCTCCGCCGGGCAGGAGCCGCTGTTCCAGTCGCACATGTGGGACGGCTCGGCGGTCGAGCTCGAGGAGAACCTCCGCATCGCCCGCGAGCTGCTCGAGGCCTGCGCCAAGGCGCGCATCGTCATGGAGCTCGAGATCGGCGTCGTCGGCGGCGAGGAGGACGGCGTCGCCAACGAGATCAACGAGAAGCTCTACACCCACCCGGCCGACGCGATGCGCACCGCCGAGATGCTCGGCCTTGGCGAGAACGGCCGCTACATCCTGGCCGCGACGTTCGGCAACGTGCACGGCGTCTACAAGCCCGGCAACGTCAAGCTCAAGCCGTCGATCCTCAAGAGCATCCAGGACGAGGTGGGCAAGAAGTACGGCAAGGACAAGCCGTTCGACCTCGTCTTCCACGGCGGCTCCGGGTCGCTGCTGGAGGAGATCCGCGAGACCCTCGACTACGGCGTCGTGAAGATGAACGTCGACACCGACACCCAGTACGCCTACACCAGGCCGGTCGCCGCCCACATGTTCACCAACTACGACGGCGTGCTGAAGGTCGACGGCGAGGTCGGCGTGAAGAAGAACTACGACCCGCGCACCTGGATGAAGGCGGCCGAGAAGGGCATGACGGCCCGCGTCGTGCAGGCCTGCGAGGATCTCCGCTCGACCGGTACCGCGCTCGCGAAGTGAGCACGGCGCCGGGGGACGACGGCCCGGTGAGGACCCGATGACGACCACGCCGGGCGAGCCGCTGTTCGTCATCGACGACGTGACGGTCGCGCACCCCAGCGTCGCCGGCGACCGGCACTCGCTGCACGGCGTCACCCAGCCGCTCGCCGCCGCCCGGGTCACGGCGCTGGTCGGGCCGAGCGGCGCCGGCAAGACCACGTTGCTCCGCCTGCTGAACCGGCTGGAGGAGCCGTCGAGCGGCCAGGTGCGGTTCCACGGCCGGCCGCTGCCGGCGTACGACGTTCTCGCCCTCCGCCGCCGCGTCGGCATGCTCCAGCAGTCACCCGTGCTGCTCGGCGCGACGGTGCTGGACGACCTGCGGGTAGGCGCACCGGGGCTCACCGAGGCGGAGGCTGCCGTCCTGCTCGACCGGGTGGGGCTGCCGCCCGACGAGCTCGCCGACCGCCGCACCGAGGGCCTGTCAGGCGGCGAGGCCCAGCGGCTCTGCCTGGCGCGGGCGCTGGCCATCGGGCCCGAGGTGCTGCTGCTCGACGAGCCGACGTCGGCGCTCGACAGCTTTGCGGCTGCCGCGGTCGAGCGGGTCGTGCGCGGGCTGGTCGACGCCGGCCTCACGGTGGTCATGGTGAGCCACGACCTGCGGCAGGCGCGGCGGCTGGCCGACGACGTGGTGGTCCTCATCGGTGGCCAGGTCGCCCACGCTGGCACCGTGCGGGACGTGTTCGGCGAGGATGCGCCCGACGACGTGCGCACCTTCCTGCGAGGCGCATCGTGATCGCGGTTCTGCTCGGCGCCGCCACCGTGCCCGTGCCGTCCTGGTGGGGCGTCGCGCTGTCGGTGGTCCTGGTGGGCATCGCCGGCGCGGTCATCGTGCGCGAGCGGCTCGGACTGACCCGGGAGCTCCTGGTGGCGAGCGCGCGAGCGGCGGTCCAGCTCATCGGCGTCGGCTACCTGCTGAAGCTCGTCTTCACCCACACCGGCATCCCCGGCTCGCTCGGCTGGGTCGGCGGCATGGTCGTCGTCGCCGGCCGGGTCGGCGCGCGCCGCGGCCGCGGCCTGCCGAGGGCGCAGCTGCTCGCCACGACCGCAGTGGCGATCGCCGTCATCGCCACGCTCGGGCTGCTGGTGGGGGCCGGCGTGGTCGCGGCCGAGCCGCGGGTGGTCATCCCGATCGGCGGCATGGTCTGCAACGCGGCGATGAGCGGCACGTCGGTGACGATGCTGCGGTTGCGCGACGAGGTGGAGCGCTCGCGCCGGGAGGTCGAGGCGCGGCTCGCCCTCGGGCTGCCGGGCTCCGAGGCGTTCGCGCCGCACCTCCGGTCGGCCCTGCGCACCGCGCTCGCCCCGCAGATCGACTCGACCGCGACGGTCGGACTCATCGCGCTGCCCGGCGCCATGACGGGGCTCATCATCGCCGGCGTCTCGCCGCTGCTCGCGATCCGCTACCAGATCGTCGTCATGTACATGGTGCTGGGAGCGGCCGCCGTCGCCGGGGTCGTCGTCGCGAAGCTCAGCCAGCGCGTGCTCTTCGACGACGCGCACCGGTTGCGGCGGCTGGCGGCCGCTCCGCCCGTCAGCCGCCGCACCGCGGCCTGAGCGACGGCGTCAGTCCCGGTCGGCGCCCAGCTCGGCGAGCAGGCGGCGCAGCGCGTCGTGCACGCCGGGCGCCGTCGCCAGGAGGAAGTCACCGGTGAAGGACGACCCGTCCGGCGCGCCCTGCAAGGTGCCCACCCGGGCGCCGGCCTCGCGCGCGATCAGCGCACCCGCCGCGACGTCCCACGGATGGAGCGCCTTCTCGTAGTACGCGTCGACCCGCCCGCACGCCACGGCGCACAGGTCCAGCGCGGCGGCGCCCATCCGCCTGATGTCGCGCACCGCGGGGAGGAGCCGGGCGAGAGCGGCGGCCTGCCGGGCCCGCCGGTCCGCGTCGTAGGAGAAGCCGGTGGCGACGAGGGCCTGGCCGAGCTCGGCGCGATCGGAGCAGCGGATCGGCCGGCCGTTGCGCGTGGCACCGCCGCCGAGGGTGGCCGCGTACAGCTCGTCCTTCGCCGGATCGAGGACGACGCCGGCCACGACCTCGCCATCGACCTCGGCGGCGAGCGACACGGCGTACTGCGGGATGCCGTACAGGTAGTTGACCGTGCCGTCGAGGGGGTCGACGAGCCAGCGGACGCCGCTCGCGCTAGACCCCTGCGCCCCGCCCTCCTCGCCGAGCACGGCGTCGCCCGGCCGGGCCGCCCGCAGCCGCTGCACGATGAGCGCCTCGGCCGCGCGGTCGGTGGCCGTCACGACATCGGTCGACGACGACTTGGTGCCGACGGCGGTGGCGCCACCGCCGACGCCGCCGCGGTCGAGGACGAGCGCACCGGCCTCCCGCGCGACGGCCGTGGCGAGCGCCAGCAGCTCGCCGGGATCGGCGCCGCCGGCTGCTCGGGAGGGTGCCGTCACGTGACGGCCAGCCGGGTGTCGTCGTACTGCTCGTGCGCGCCGGACGCCACGAGGTCGCGCAGCCGCGCCATCGCGTCGTGCACGTCGACGAAGCGCGTGGTGACGGGCGCCGGGCCGAGGCGGACGCGGTCCGGCGTGCGGAAGTCGGGGATAACGCCGGCCTGCTCGATCAGGGCGCGGCAGATGCGGTAGGCGTCGGGGTGGTGCAGCGCGACGTGCGATCCACGGCGGGCCGGGTCGCGCGGCGAGGCGAGGCGGAAGCCGAGCGGGACGAGCCACGCGTCGGCCAGCCGGATCAGCAGGTCGGTCAGTGCGACGCCCTTCGCCCGCAGCCGGTCGATGCCGGCCTCGGCGAGCAGCGCGGCGCCCTCCCGGATCGTGCAGAGCGTCAGCACGGGGGGCGTACCGACGAGGAACCGCCTGATGTCGGGCTGCGGGTCGTACGCCTCGCCCATCTCGAACTGCCCGCGCTGCCCGAACCAGCCCCAGATCGGCTGGCGCAGCCGCTCCTGCAGGTCGCGGCGCACGTAGAGGAAGGCCGGCGAGCCGGGGCCGCCGTTCAGGTACTTGTAGGTGCACCCGACCGCGAGGTCGACGTCGTGCTCGGCCAGCCCCACCGGGACCGCGCCGGCCGCGTGGGAGAGGTCCCACAGGACGAGCGCGCCGGCGTCGTGGGCGAGCGCGGTGATCTCGCCGAGCGGTGCGACGGCGCCCGAGCGGTAGGCCACGTGCGACAGCGACACGAGCGCGGTGTCGCCGTCCACGGCGGCGGCGACGGTCGCCGCGTCGATGCCGCTATCGATGTCGGTGCGCACCGTCCGCAGCTCGAGCCCCCGCTCCTGGCACAGGCCCTGCAGGACGTAGCGGTCGGTGGGGAAGTTGTCGTCGTCGGTCACGACGACCCGGCGCCCCGGCCGGGCGCCGACCGCGGCGGCGGCGAGCTTGTACAGGTTGACGGTGGTCGAGTCGGACACGGCGGTCTCGCCTGGTCGCGCGCCGAGCAGCCGGGTGCCGATGAGGTCACCGACCTCGTTCGGCAGGTCGATCCAGTGGTGCCACGACCGGATGAGCGCCTCTCCCCACTCCTCGGCCACCATCCGCGACAGGGCGTCGCCGGTGCCGACCGGCAGCCTCCCGAGCGAGTTGCCGTCGAGGTAGAGCAGATCCGGGTCGGCGATGACGAACCGGTCGCGGTAGGACCGCAGCGGGTCGCCGGCGTCGAGGCGCTCGGCGTCGGCACGGGTCGGCGAGTCGGTCACGGCATCGAGCGTACGCTCGGGCGCATGCCGAAGGCCTACGTCGTCTGCGACATCGATGTCACCGATCCCGCGCGCTACGAGGACTACAAGCGCCTCTCGACCGAGGCAGCGCAGCGCTACGGCGCGCGGTTCCTCGTCCGCGGCGGCCCCGTCGCCGTGCTCGAGGGCGAGTGGCGGCCGGCCCGGTTCGTGCTGCTGGAGTTCGACGACGAGGAGGCGGCCCGGCGCTGGTACGACTCGCCGGAGTACGCCGAGGCCAAGAGGGTGCGGCAGGCGTCGGCGACCTCGTCGTTCCTCCTCGTCGAGGGCGCCTGACGCCGAGCGGCGCCCGAGCGGCGGCCGAGCGGCGCACTGCCGTTGCTCCGGGCCGCGCGGTAACTGGGCCGGGTGGCGCAACGCGCGATTGCGTCGAGCGGCCGAGCGCTTCGCCTCTCCACCTGCCGATCCAGCCCTTGCACCACCAGCAAACCGGACCGGGGGAGAGCCAGGAGAGTCCAGATGAAGCATGCCCGCCGCACCATCCAGGTCATCTCGACGTCCGCGGTCGTTGCCGCGCTCGTCACCGTGGTCGGAGCCGGGGTCAAGTTCTGACCCCGCTCGAAGCCGAGGCAACCGTTCCCACCGACTCGAGGATCGAGCGCACATGAGCAACTCACGCCTGTACAAGCTGCTGCTCGCTGCGACGACGATGACGACGCTCATCACCGTCGTGGGTGCCGGCCACAAGTTCTGATTCGCGACGGCGGGGCTCGGGGCGCCGTCCCGGGTCCCGCCTCGCACAGCTGGAGACAGCCATGGACCGCCTGTCCCGCTACATGCTTCGCGTCTGCCTCGCCGCAGCGCCGATGACCGCATTCGCCGTCGCACGGATCGATCTCGACTGGTTTCGCGGCCGGGAGGTGTCCTTCGTCGCCCTGCTGGCCGTCCTCGTCGTCGGTGAGCTGATGCCAATCCCGGTGGCGCGCAGGGACGACGCGGGCGACGAGATCTCCATCTCCAGCACGATCGCCTGCGCCATGGTGCTGCTGGCGCCCGTCGGTGTCGTGATCGTCGCGCAGGCGCTGGCGCTCGCCGCCGACGAGGCGCTCAAGCGGCGCAACTGGGGCCGGCTCGCCTTCAACGTCGCGCAGTACTCCATCGCCCTGCTCGCGATGAAGGTCACCTTCGCGCTGATGGTCGGTGGCAGCGTCTTCGACGCGCATGCGCTCCGACCCGACGACCTGCTGGCCGCGCTCGTGTCGGCCGCGCCCTTCTTCCTCGTCAACAACGGCCTGACCGGCACGGCCGTCGCGCTGAAGCTCCGGGTGAGCGTCTGGCGGCAGCTGGTCAGCGACTTCCGCTGGCAGTTGCTCACCGCCGGCGTGCTGCTCGCGCTGTCACCCGTGCTCGCGGAGTCCTTCGAGTGGTCGCCCTGGACGCTGCCGCTGCTGCTGCTCCCGCTGGGTGCCGTGCACCGGAGCGCGAAGCTCGCCTTCGCCAGGGAGCGCGAGGCGCTGCACGACGCGCTGACCCGCCTGCCCAACCGCACGCTGCTCAACTCGCGCCTCCACGCCGCCTGCCACGAGCTCGCCCGCCGCCCGGTCGCGGTCATGCTGCTCGACCTCGACCACTTCAAGGACATCAACGACACCCTCGGCCATCACGTGGGCGACCGCGTCATCGCCGAGGTGGCCGAGCGGCTGCGCAAGGCGCTGCGGGCGCAGGACCTCATCGCCCGGCTCGGTGGCGACGAGTTCGCCGTCCTCGCGTACGGCGTGCCCGACGCGGTCACCGCGACGGCGCAGGCCGAGCGGCTGCTCGACGCGCTGCGCGAGCCCCTGCTCGTCGACGGGACGCAGCTGGAGACGCGGTGCAGCATCGGCATCGCGCTCGGACCTGCCCACGGGCTGACCGCCGAGCTGCTCACGCGCCAGGCCGACGTCGCGCTCTACGCCGCGAAGGAGCGTCGCGGGACCATCGCGGTGTACCAGGCCGACCGGGACGAGTCCTCGCTGGAGCGCCTCTCATTGGTCAACGACCTGCGGCACGCGGTCGAGAACGACGACATCTTCGTCGTCTACCAGCCGCAGTGCGAGTCGGCGACCGGCACCGTCGTGGCGCTGGAGGCGCTCGTCCGCTGGCGGCACCCGGTGCACGGGCTGCTCTCGCCCGACGCGTTCATCGCGCTGGCGGAGAACGCCGGCCTGATCGACCAGATCACCACCAGGGTGCTGGGCGATGCCCTGGCCAAGCTGCGTGACTGGTGCGACAACGGCTGGCCGCTGTCCCTGGCGGTCAACGTGTCGCCCCGCGGCTTCGACAACGAGCTGCCGCGCCAGCTCGCCGGCCTGCTGAGCCGGTACGGGGTGCCGGCGTCGCTGCTCACCCTCGAGCTCACCGAGAGCACGATCATGACCGACACGATCTCGAGCCTCGGCCTGCTGCGGCGGCTGCGGGATCTCGGTGTCCGGCTCTCGATCGACGACTTCGGCACCGGCTACTCGTCCCTGTCGTACCTGAAGCGGCTCCAGGTCGACGAGGTGAAGATCGACCGGGCGTTCATCGCGGGCCTCGCGCACGACGACAACGACGCCGCGATCGTCCGGGCCGCCATCGACCTGGGCCACCACTTCGGCCTGCGGGTCGTCGCCGAGGGCGTCGAGGACGCGACGAGCTGGGCGCGCCTGTCCAGCATGGGCGCCGATGTCGTGCAGGGCTACCACATCAGCCGGCCGTTGCCGGCCGCCGAGATCGACGAGTGGCTGTCCCATCAGTTCGCGCCGGCCCTCGCCGGCCACGACCTGAGCCGCGCCGGCTGATCGGAGAGCTGATGTTCCTCGCATTCGTCGCGATCGCCCTGGTGATCTCGGTCCCGCTGCTCGGCGGCCGGCTCTCCCGCGTCGCCGACCTCCGCTTCCGCGGGGCGCCGCTGCTCATCGCCGCGCTCGCGATCCAGGTCGTGGTCATCTCCGTGTGGCGCTCGCCGGACCCCGCGGTCGCGGCCGGGCTGCACGTGCTCACGTACGTGCTCGCCGCGGCGTTCCTGTGGTGGAACCGCCGCATCACCGGGCTTCCGCTGGTCGCCGTCGGTGCCGCGCTCAACGGCGTGACCATCGCGCTCAACGGCGGGATCCTGCCGGCGTCGGGCACCGCGGTGACGGAGTCCGGCTTCCGGGTCGCGGCCGATCACTTCGCCAACTCGGCGACGCTGGCCCACCCACGCCTCGCGCTCCTCGGCGACGTCTTCGTGACGCCGTCGTGGCTGCCGTTCCGCAACGTCTTCAGCGTCGGCGACGTGGTGATCGTGCTCGGCGCGGCGATCTGCCTGCACGCCGTCTCCGGCAGCCGGCTCGCCGCCACGGCCGCTCGTCTCCTGGCCTCGTCCCACTCGAGCTGATCATCGCCCACGCCGTATTGCGCGGAGCCGGGCGGGTCGCCCGGCGCGCCACCGCGCACCGTGGATGGTGATGACCGAACTCGGGTGGACGGCCCGCGACGGCCGGAGGGCACCCGGAAGAACGGGCATGATCCCGGCAAGTCGGCTGCTCGCGCGGCCAACGGTCGTTGGATGACCCACCCCGTCGCTGCCAGTCAGGCGGTAATGTCATCTCACGTCATTCATCGGGGTCAGGCAACCGATCGAGCGCACCCGTTACCGCGACGGGGAAGGAGCACCGCCATGGCGGCAGGCATTGGTGAGCGCGTCATCGAACTGCGTCGCCAACGTGGCTGGACGCAATCCGAGCTCGTCGAGGGACTCCCGCTCTCGGCGAGCTACCTGTCGCTCATCGAGGCCGGGCGGCGCCGGCCGAGGCCCGCGATCATCCAGGCGCTCGCGGCGCGGCTGGGCACGTCGGTGGAGCATCTGACCACCGGCCGCGGCCCCGAGACCGGCGTGCTCGAGCTGGAGCTGCGGTTCGCCGAGCTCGCGCTCAAGGCCGGCGACCCGGCGAGCGCACGCACCCGGTTCGCCGTCGTGCACGAGCAAGCCGCCGGCCGAGGCGAGCCTTGCGATGCCGAGCGTCATGAGGCGCTGTTCGGGCTGGCTCGTGCCGACGAGGCGCTCGGTCACCTCGAGGATGCGATCAGGGCCTTCGAGCAACTGCTCGCCGCGCCCGATCTGCCGTCGAGCGTGAACCGCACGACGGTCATGGTGGGATTGTGCCGCGCCTGCATGCAGGCCGGTGATCTCGGGCGCGCGATCGACCTGGGCGAGCGGGCGCTCGGCGAGATCGGCGTGGCGTTCGGCGAGTTCGTGAGCGAGGAGGTCACCGAGCTGACCTCGACCCTGGTGCTCGCCTACTACGAGCGGGGCGACCTCAGCCGGGCCAAGATGCTCGTCGACTCCATCGTGCTGGCCGGCGAGTCGAACGGGTCGATGCGGGCCCGCGCGGCGGCGTACTGGAACGCCGCCTTCGTCGCGGAGGGTCGCGGCGAGCTGCGCGCCGCGCGGCAGTACGCCGAGCGGTCGCTCGCCCTCTACGGCGAGCTCGGGCACGCCTTCGCGGCGGCGGCGCTTCGGGGCAACGTCGCCGCGTACGCCATCCGTACGCCGGGGGCCGACCTGGAGTGGGCCGACGCGGAGCTGTGCCGATCGCTCGACCAGCTGGCCGAGATCGATGCGAGCCCGGCCGACATCGCGGCGATGGAGCTGGAGCTCGCGAGGTGCCGGCTGCTGGCCGGCCGGATCGACGACGCGGTCGAGATCGCCCGGGCAGCGCTGGCGCGGGTCGAGGACGGGGCGCCGCTCGAGCGGGCCCGCGTGCAGGCGGTCCTGGCGGCGGCCTTGGCCGCCACCGGCGAGACCGAAGAGGCTCTCGTGGGGTACGCGGATGCTGCCGTGGCGCTCGAGCAGGTGGGCGCCCGGCGCCAGGCCGCAACGGTGTGGCGCGACGTGGCTGCCGGGCTGGAGGCGATGGGGCGGACGCGGGACGCTCTCGCCGCCTTGGAGCGGATGGCGACCGCGCTAGGCGTTCCGGCGTCGCCGGTGCGCCCAGTCGCGGCCATCCGAGCCTGACCGGTCAGGCCTTGCAGCAGCCGATGACCTGCGTCCCACTGCCATCGGCGAGCGCGACGCCGGTGCCGGTGCCGGTGGTGAGGGCTATGAGGGCGGCGGCCGCGAGGACCGCGGCGGCGATGATGCGTCGCATGTGACTTCGCTCCCTTTCGGGCGGTTGATGACTGCGCGTGTCAAGGCTGTCATCTGGCTGTCATGGCCGGAGTCATTATGGCGTGAGCTCTGCGGCAGAGCGCGCGGCGCCACGGCCGGCCGCGGCCCTGCTCACCGTCGCGCAGCCCGCCCGGCTCAGCCCGTCACGACCGCCCGCACGTGACGCAGGGCCGGCCCGTCGAGCAGCTCGTGGAGGGCGTGGAAGATCTCGGCGGCCCGGTGGCCCTCCCAGGCGGCCGGCAGGACCTCGGCCGGCAGGCCCGGGTCGAGGTAGGGCAGGCGGCGCCACTCGGTGAGCGCCCCGAGATAGTCGACGAACGCCCGCTCGTCGGTCCCGGCGCCGGCGGCCCACCGCTTGCGCACCGGCTCCTGCCCGGCGACGAAGGCGCCGTACGTCGCGACCAAGCCGTCGAGGTCCCAGGCCCGCGCGACCAGCCCCGCGACGTCGCCGAACCCCAGGTGCCGTGCGTCGAACAGGTCGACGTGCGCCTCGAGGCCGAGCCGCTCGACGACGGCATCGGCGTCGTCGCGCAACCGCGCGGGCGCGAGCCACACCCCGCTCGCGAGGTTGCCGAAGCCGAGCCGGGCCAGCCGCGAGCGCAGCAGGTGGCGCAGGTGCCGGTCGCTCTCCGGCACGGAGAACACCGCGACCACCCAGCCGTCCGCCAGCCGGGCGGGCTCGCGGTGACCGAAGATGCGCCGGTCGCCCTCGGCGAGGATCGCGGCGAGCTCCGGCGACGGCGCGTACCCGACCGTGACCCCACCGGTCCCGCGGCCGCCCGACCGGGGCGATGACACCAGCCGGCCCCTGCGCTTCATCCGGCTGACCGCCTGCCGGACGGCCGGCTCGTCGACGCCGAGGGCGTCAAGCAGCCGGACGACGTCGCCCACGGCCAGCCAGCCGGCCGCGTCCACCCGCCGGGCGAACGCGCCGTACAGGCCGACGATGAGCGCCCCTGGCGGCGCGGCCGTTGCCACGCCGTCAGGGTAGCGTTACGGTGGCGACCGTCACGAGAGCGCAAGGGGGCTGCCGTGGGCAACCCAGGGACGGACGCCGTCGACTTCCTGGCCCTCGACGAGACGCTCGGCGAGGAGGAGCGGCTCGTCCGCGACACGGTCCGCCGGTTCGTCGACGAGAAGTTCCTGCCCGTGGTGGCCGGCCATTTCGAGGCCGGCACGTTCCCGGCCGATCTCGTGCCGACGATCGCCGGGCTGGGCCTTCTGGGAATGCACCTCGAGGGGCACGGCTGCGCGGGAGCCAGCGCGACGGCCTACGGGGTCGCCTGCCGCGAGCTCGAGCGCGGCGACTCCGGGCTGCGCAGCTTCGTGTCGGTGCAGGGCTCGCTGTGCATGTTCCCGATCCACGCCTACGGCACCGATGAGCAGATGGAGCGCTGGCTGCCCCGCATGGCCGCCGGCGAGGTGATCGGCTGCTTCGGCCTCACCGAGCCCGACCACGGCTCCGACCCGGCCTCGATGCGCGCGCGAGCCCGTCGCGACGGCGACGACTACGTGCTGTCGGGCACCAAGCGCTGGATCACCAACGCGCCGATCGCCGACCTCGCCATCGTCTGGGCGCGCGACGACGACGGTCACGTCGGCGGCTTCCTCGTCGAGCGCGGCACGCCGGGCTTCGAGGTCCGCGAGATCACCCGCAAGCTCTCGCTGCGGGCCAGCGCGACCGGCGAGCTGCTCCTCGACGACTGCCGGGTGCCCGCCGTCAACCGGCTGCCCGGCGCGCGCGGGCTCAAGGCGCCGCTGTCGTGCCTCAACGAGGCGCGCTACGGGATCGCGTGGGGCGCCGTCGG
This sequence comes from Frankiaceae bacterium, assembly GCA_045807125.1. Lineage (GTDB taxonomy): Bacteria > Actinomycetota > Actinomycetes > JAWWOL01 > JAWWOL01 > JBJMHZ01. Next base: position 45,293 of record JBJMHZ010000035.1, on the reverse strand, counting down.
TGCCGCGGTGGCCTGCTACCTCAGCGCGCTCGACTACATGCAGACGCGCACCCAGTTCGGCCGGCCGCTCGCGGCCTACCAGCTCTCGCAGCAGAAGCTCGCCGACATGCTCACCGAGATCACCAAGGCCCAGCTGCTCGCCTGCCGGATCGCCGAGCTGAAGGAGCGGCACCGGCTCGCCCCCGTCCAGGTGTCGATGGCGAAGCGCAACAACGTCCGGGCCGCGATCGACATCGCCCGCGAGGCCAGGGCCATGCTCGGCGCCAACGGGGTCAGCCTCGAGTACCCGGTCATCCGCCACATGAACAACCTCGAGTCGGTCCTGACCTACGAGGGCACCGAGGAGATCCACGCGCTCGTGCTCGGCGAGCACATCACCGGCCACGCGGCCTACCGCTGATCCCCGGAGGGGCAGGGCATCCGTGAGCATCGCGAGCGAGTCACCGTACTGGAACCCCAAGGTCGAGACGATGCCGCGCGACGAGCTGCGGCAGCTTCAGCTCGCGAAGCTGCGCCGGGTCGTCGAGTGGGCGCTGGCGCGCAGCCCGCACTACCAGCGCACGCTCAAGGAGGCAGGGGTCGGGCCGGGCGAGCTGCGCTCGTACGACGGCCTCCGCCGGTTGCCCTTGCTCACCCGCGAGGAGTGGATGACCTCGCAGGCGGTCCTGCCCCCGTACGGCGAGCTGCCGGTCGCCGGCGCCGAACAGGCGATCCGGCTGCACACCACCAGCGGCACGACCGGACGCATGCCGCTGCGGGCGCTGGACGGCCGCAAGGACTGGCAGTGGGCCGCCGAGATGTGGTGCTACGGGCTCTGGGCGATGGGCGTGCGGCCACGCGACATCGCCTACATCGCCTTCGGCTACGGTTCGTTCATCGGTTTCTGGGGCGTGCACTACGGGCTGGAGAAGCTCGGCGCGCTCGTGATCCCTGGCGGCGCGCAGACCACCGACATGCGGGTCAAGCAGATCGCCGACTTCGGCGCGACCATGGTGGCGTCGACGCCGACGTACGCCATGCGGCTGGCGCAGGAGGCCAAGCAGCTCGGCATCGACCTGGCCGCCCTGCCGGTGCGCACGGTGCTGCTGTCCGGCGAGCCGGCCGGATCGATCCCCGAGACCAAGCGGCTCATCGAGGAGATGTGGGGCGCCAAGGCGTACGACACCGCGGGGATGACTGAGATCTCGACCATCTTCATGTTCGAGTGCAGCCACCAGCCCGGCGGCGCCCACATCATCGAGGACCACGTGCTCGAGGAGGTCGTCGACCCGGTGACGCTGGAGCCGGTGCCGTACGGCGAGCTGGGCGAGCGCGTCGTCACGTCGTTCGGCCGGTCGATGATCCCGCTGATCCGCTACCGGACGAGCGACCTCGTCGTGCGGGTGCCGCACGACCGGTGCCGGTGCGGCCGCACCTTCGACATCTACGAGGGCGGCGTGCAGGGCCGCGTCGATGACATGAAGCTGGTCAGGGGCACCAACGTCTACGGGCGCGCGGTCGAGGCGATCGTGCGCGGCCACCGCGAGATCGACGAGTTCCGCATCGAGATCACGCGGGACGGCCTGCGCGACGAGATCTGGCTCAAGTGCGAGTGCGTCGACGGCATCGACGAGGCAAGGTGGGACGCGCTCGCCGAGCAGATCGGCCGCGAGCTGGCCGAGGCCCACGAAGGGCTGCGCTTCCAGGTCGTCCGGGCCGGGGCCGGCGAGCTGCCGCGCTTCGAGCTCAAGGCGCGCCGGCTGCACGACCTGCGCCCCAAGCAGGAGCACGCCACCACCGCTCCCACCAGCGGGCCAACCACCGGACCCATCAGCGAGCAGGGAGGCCAGCGATGAGCGACGCGAAGCGCACCGACCTCGTCGGGCGCGAGCTGTCGGCCGACGAGGCGGCGCTGCTCGACGCGTACGGTGCGCTGCGCGGGTTGGCCGCCGACGGCGCGCTCGCCCCGTGCGTGACCGCCAACGTGCGGCATGCCCTGGCCGCGCTCGCCCAGGCCGTCAACGACCTCGGCCTCGCGTACGAGCACCTGCTCGACGTCGGCGTCTGATGGGGCAGCGATGAGGGTCGCGGTCGTCGGCGGCGGGCCGGCCGGGCTCTTCCTCTCGATCCTGCTCAAGCGCGCCGACCCGTCCCACGAGATCGACGTGCTGGAGCGGAACGCGCCGGACGACACGTTCGGCTTCGGCGTGGTCTTCAGCCAGGAGACGTTGGACAACATCGCGCACGCCGACCCCGAGTCGATCAGGCGGATCGAGGAGCGGTTCTGCTACTGGACGGCCATCGACATGCACTTCCGCGGCCGCTCGATGCGCTCGGACGGTCACGCGTTCGCCGCCCTGGCCAGGGTCGAGCTGCTGCGCATCCTGGCCGGTCGGGCCACCGAGCTCGGCGTGCGCCTGCACCACCGGCACGAGATCCACGATCTGGCCGAGCTCTCCGGCTACGACGTGATCGTGGCGGCCGACGGCGTCAACTCGTTCGTCCGCCGCGAGCTCGCGCACGCCTTCGAGCCCGAGATCGAGACCCATCGGAGCAAGTACATCTGGCTCGGCACCGCTCGGCCCTTCGACGTCTTCACCTTCCTGTTCGCCGAGACGCCGCACGGCCTTTTCCAGGCGCACGTCTATCCGTACGACGACGGGCACGCGACGTTCATCGTCGAGACCGACCCGGGCACCTGGCAGCGCGCCGGCCTGGACCGCAACGCGGCCGCGGTCGAGCAGCGACCAGGAGCGTCCGACGAGGCGAGCGTGCGGTTCTGCGAGGAGCTCTTCGCCGACGTGCTGCAGGGCCATCGCCTGCTGTCCAACAACTCCAAGTGGCTGGAGTTCCGCACCGTCCGCAACGCGACCTGGCAGCACGGCAACGTCGTGCTGGTCGGCGATGCCGCGCACACCGCGCACTTCTCGATCGGCTCGGGCACGAAGCTCGCCATGGAGGACGCCATCGCGCTCGCCGACGCGCTCGCTGCTCACCCGGGCGACGTCGGCACCGCGCTGAAGGCGTACGAGGACGACCGGCGCGCAGCGGTGGCCAGCGTCCAGCGGGCCGCGCAGACCAGTCTCGACTGGTTCGAGAGCGTCTCGCGCTACGCGCGGCTGGAGTTCGAGCAGTTCTGCTTCCAGCTGCTCACGAGGAGCCAGCGGGTCACGTACGACAACCTCAAGCTGCGCGACCCTGAGTTCGTCCGGGGGCTCGACCGGTGGCTCGCGACGCGCGCCCGCGAGGCGGGGCTCGACGTCGACGACGGCACGCCGCCGATGTTCTATCCCTACCGCTTGCGCGGGATGGAGCTCCGCAACCGCATCGTGGTCTCGCCGATGGCGCAGTACTCCGCCGTCGACGGGGTGCCCAACGACTGGCACCTCGTGCACTGGGGCTCGCGCGCGGTCGGCGGCGCCGGCCTGGTGTTCACCGAGATGACGTGCGTCTCGCCGGAGGGACGCATCACGCCGGGCTGCTGCGGGCTGTGGAACGACGAGCAGGCGGCGGCCTTCGCGCGCATCGTCGACTTCGTCCACGCATGGACGCCCAACAAGATCGCGCTGCAGCTGGGCCACTCCGGGCGCAAGGGCTCGACGAAGCGCATGTGGGAGGGCGAGGACCTGCCGCTCGACGACGGCAACTGGGAGGTCATGGCGCCCTCCGCCATCCGCTACAAGCCGGTCAACCAGGTCCCGCGCCGGATGACCCTCGACGACATGAACCGGGTGCGCGCCGAGTTCGTCGCCGCCGCGCGGCGCGGGGCCGACGCTGGGTTCGACATGCTCGAGCTGCACTACGCTCACGGCTACCTGCTCTCGACCTTCCTGTCGCCGCTCGCCAATCAGCGCACCGACCGGTACGGCGGCTCGCTCGAGTCGCGCGCCCGCTACCCGCTCGAGGTGCTCGACGCCGTACGGGCCGCGTGGCCGGTCGAGCGCCCGCTGTCGGTGCGCATCTCGGCCACCGACTGGGTCGACGGCGGCTTCACCGGTGACGACGCGGTCGCCTTCGCCGCGATGCTGGCCAAGCACGGGTGCGACCTCGTCGACGTGTCCACGGGGCAGGTGCACGCTGAGCAGCGGCCGCGCTACGGCCGCCTCTACCAGACGCCGTTCGCCGACCGCATCCGGCAGGAGGTCGGCATCCCGACGATGACGGTGGGCGCGGTCGCCAGCGTCGACGACGCCAATACCATTATCATGGCCGGCCGCGCCGACCTCTGCGCCCTGGCCCGGCCGCACCTGGTCGACCCGTACTGGACGCTCAACGCGTCGATCGACCTCGGCCATCAGCAGCACTGGTGGCCGCCGCAGTACCTCTCCGGCAAGACCGCGAGGCGCCGGGAGCAGCACCCGTGACCGACGAGGGGGCGCCGCTGTTCGCCCTGACGGCGGCGCAGGAGGCGTTGTGCGCCGAGGTGCGCGCGACGGCGGCCGAGGTGCTGGTGCCGATCGCCGCGCGCGGCCGGCCGGGCGATGTCAACCGCCCGCTGCTGGCGGCGATGGCGCAGGCCGGACTCCTTGCCCGGCTGTTCCCGGTGGACGCGGGCGGCTCGCAGCCCGACCACGTGCGCTCGATCGAGCTGTGCCTGCTGCGCGAATCGCTCGCCCAGGCGTGCACCGAGGCGGAGACGGCGCTCGCCCTGCAGGGCCTTGGCACCTACCCGATCCTGCAGTCCGGCCGCCGCGAGCTGATCGATCGCGTGGTGCCGAGGGTGGTCGCCGGCGAGGCGGTCGCCGCGTTCGCGCTCACCGAGCCCGAGGCCGGGTCCGACGCCGGCGCGCTCCAGCTGCGCGCGGACCGGTTCCACGGTGGCTGGCTGCTGCACGGCGAGAAGATCTGGATCTCCAATGCGCCGCAGGCCGACGTCTACAGCGTCTTCGCCCGTACGACGCCGGGCACCGGCTCGCGGGGCGTGACCGCGTTCGCGGTCGACGGCGCCAGTCCCGGGCTCGGTGGCGAGCGGCTCGAGCTGGTCGCGCCGCACCCGATCGGGCGCCTGACCTTCGACGGCGTCCACGTGCCCGACGAGTGCGTGCTCGGTGAGGTCGGCGACGGCTTCCGGGTCGCGATGCGCACCCTCGACCTGTTCCGGCCGAGCGTCGGAGCGTTCGCGGTGGGCATGGCGCGGGCGGCGCTCGACATCGCGATCGAGCATGCCGGCAACCGGGTCGCGTTCGGCGCGCCGCTGCGCGCGATGCAGGGCGTCTCGCACCAGCTGGCCGAGATGGCGACCCGTACGGAAGCGGCTCGCCTGCTCGTCCTGGCCGCCGCTGCCGCGTACGACCGTGGCGAGCCGGGCGTGACGATGCGCGCCGCGATGGCGAAGCTCCTCGCCACCGAGACCGCGCAGTACGTCGTCGATGCCGCCGTACAGATCTGCGGCGCGCGGGCGCTGCAGCGCGGGCACCCGCTCGAGCACCTCTACCGCGAGGTGCGGGCGCCGCGCATCTACGAGGGCGCCAGCGAGGTGCAGCGCACGATCATCGCCCGCGAGCTCTACCGCTGACCGTCTCGCTCAGTCAGGCACGATGGCGGTGGCGACGAGCTCGACCAGCGCGGCCGGGTCGAACAGCTCCCGCACGCCGATCAGCGCCATCGCGGGGTAGTGCCGGCCCAGGTGCCGGCGGTAGGCCTCACCGATCTCGGGCAACGACGAGCGGTACGCCGCCATGTCGGTCGTGCAGATGACGAGCGACGTGAGGTGCTCGGGCCGCGCACCGACCGCGTCCAGCGCCGTCACGAGGTTGGCTGCCGCGCGGTCCCACTGCTCGACGAGGGTCGTGCCGGCGATCGACCCGTCGGGCGCCTGCGCGGTCTGACCGCCCAGCATGACGAGCCGGCCGGGCGCCGCGACCACCGCATGCGCGAAGCCCACTGCCGGCGCCATCGACGGCGGATTGACGATCTGGTGCGGCGTCCCGCTCATCGCCCGGTCCAGCGGGGACGGCGCTCCTCGGTGAACGCGGCATGGAACTCGCGGTGGTCGTCGGTGTGCATCAGCAGTGCCTGCGTCATCGCCTCGAGCTCGAGCGCACCGGCGAGGTCCATGTCGAGCTCGCGCGAGAGCAGCAGCTTGGTGTTGGCGTACGCGAGGGCCGGCCCGTCCGCGAGCCGCCTGGCGAGCGCTGCTGCCTCCGCCGGGAGCGCCTCGTCGTCGACCACCCGCGAGGCGAGGCCCATCGCCACGGCCTCCTCCGCCCGCACGGTGTCGCCGAGCAGCAGGATCTCGCTGGCCCTGCCGAGCCCGACGACGCGCGGCAGCAGGTACGCCGAGCCCATGTCGGCCCCGGCGAGGCCCACCTTCGTGAACAGGAACGCGAACGTCGCCGACCGGGCCAGCAGCCGGATGTCGGCGGCCAGCGCGATGACCGAGCCCGCGCCGGCAGCCGTGCCGTTGACGGCCGCGACGATCGGCTGAGGGCACTCGCGCATCGCTTGCACCACGGCGCCGGTCATCCTGGTGAACTCGAGGAGCTCGTTCGTCGGCTTGCGCAGCAGCTCGCCGATGATCTCGTCCACGTCGCCGCCGGAGCAGAAGCCGCGACCCGCGCCGGTGATGACGAGCGTCCGGACGTCGGCGCGGTGCGGCAGCTCGCGCAGCAGGTCGCGCAGGTCGGCGTAGACGTCGAAGGTGAGCGCGTTGAGCCGGTCGGGCCGGTCGAGGGTGAGCGTCGCGACCCCGTCGTCGACCTCGAACCGGAAGTGCCGCCATTCGCGGGTGATGCCCGCGGATGCCCGGAACGGCATGCCAGCCTCCTCGCGCGCCGGCACCGTGGGCGAAGCCGGCTGCCGCCAACCTAGCGGAGTGCCGGCCCACCGCCAGGTGCTGGATGGGGTCGACCGGCGTCAGCTCGTCAGGGTCAGGACGACCTAGAGCTCGGCGAGCACCAGGCCGGCGCGGGCCTTCGGCGTGAACCACGTGGACTTGCGCGGCATCCTCATCCGCTCCTCGTTCACCCGGACGAACTCGTCGGTCGACACCGGCGCGATGAGAACGGCCGCGACCGCGCGGCCGGCGTCGACCTCCGCGCGCAGCCACTCCGGCCCGTAGTCGCCGCCGATGTAGGCGATCCGCTCGTCGTCCGGCGCGAGGCCGAGCGCGTCGGCGAGGAGGACGCGCTCGACGACGGAGTGGTCCATGCGGTCGACGACGGATCCGTGCGCCTCGGGCAGCCGGACCGCGTAGGACCGGCCGCCCGCGTAGACCTCGACCTGGCCGCCGGCGGCCGGGATCGCGGCCGGCCGGTCGAGCTGCCCGACCGTGCACCCGGCGGCGGCGAACCGGTCCAGCAGCTCGTCCACCGAGATGCCGAGGTCGCGCAGCAACCGGTTGTACGGGCGGATCACCACCGACTCGGACGCGGTGACCACGGCGAGGAACGCGGGCAGCTGCGCCTGCTGGGCGGCGAGGCTGCGGTGGTTGCCGTCGGCCACGATCATGGCGCTGGTGTTGACGATGTCGAGCAGCCGGTCGCGCTCGGCCGACGGCCCCATCACCCACACCTCGTGCACCTGGCCGTGGTCGTCGACGTCGCGCCCGGCCGGCTCGTGCCGGTCGCACCACTCGCGCAGCGCGTCGGTCAGCGCGTCGCCGCCGCTGGTCTGCACCAGCAGCACGGCGCTGACGAGGTGGCCGAGCGCCTCGGTGAGCGCGACCCGCTCGCGCACCTTCTCGGGGAAGACGTCCTCGTTGCGGATGACGCGTCCCGGGTCATCGGCGGACGTCGAGATCTCCTCGGTCGACACCATCAGCCAGACCCCGTACGACGCGTGGTCGCCGGACGCGATGCGGTACGGGACCACCACGTCGGTCTCATGGGCGAACCGGCCCTCGTCCTTCAGCCGCTGCAGCCGGACGGGCGCGTCGGGCAGCGCGTCGAAGAACGAGCGGCCGGCGGCGCGATCCGCTGGAGCGCAATGCGGCATGTCGACGGCGAGCATCGACGACGGGCGCGCGCGGATGACGTCGGCGATCTCGTCGTACGACGAGAGCTCGTCGTAGTTGCGTGCGCCGGTCGTCCCGTCCGACACCCATGCGGCGGCGATGGGCCGCGCGAACTCATCGGCCATCCGCGCAGGTTACCCGGCGCCGACCCGGGCGGTGCGCCGGCCGCTCGCGGGGCGAGAATGCAGCCATGACCGTGCCCGGTGACAACCTGCTCGGCGGCCCGCCGCCGACCCTGCTCCCCGACGACGCGCCGGTGCGCGCCGCGCTCGCCGACGGCGACCCGGCCGAGGTGGCGCGCCGCTACCCGGCGTCCTGCGCACCGTGGGCCGCGCTGGCCGATCGCGCCTTCGCGGCGGACGACGTCGTCGCGTCGTACGCCTACGCCCGCACCGGCTACCACCGCGGCCTCGACGCGCTGCGGCGCAGCGGCTGGAAGGGGCACGGCCCCATCCCGTGGTCGCACGAGCCCAACCGGGGGTTCCTGCGCGCGCTGCACGCGCTCGGCCGGGCCGCCGCGGCCATCGGCGAGGACGACGAAGCCCAGCGGTGCAAGGCGTTCCTCTCGGACAGCGACCAACAGGCGGCCGACGCTCTGCGCTGACCGGCGGTCCGGCGCTCGTCTGCTCGGCGGGTTTCGCGCACCAACGGCACGTGCCATGGTGGGTGGCACGTTCCGGCCAGGGCCAGCGAGGGGCTGGCCAAGGCCGGCTGGAGGCGGAGTGGCTGGAGTTCTCGCGCCGTGGGGCTTCGACGAGCGCGACGAGCGGGTCTATCGAGCGGTGCTGCGCCGTCCCGGCGTCACCGTCGAGATCGTCTCTGCCGAGCTCGGCATGTCCGTCGAGGACGCGGTGCGCTCCGCGCGCAAGCTCGTGAAGGGCCGGCTGGTCCGTCGCCGCGGTGACGGCCTCGCCGGCCTGCGCCCCGACGTCGCCGTCTCGACCCTCGTCCGCGAGGCCGAGGTCGAGCTCGCCCGCCGCCGCGAGGAGCTCGACCAGATGGAGACGACGATCGCGCAGTTCATGCACGATCACGTCCTCGGCGAGCAGGACCGCGGGGCACCGCCCGGCCTCGAGATCGTCACCGGCTGGGAGGAGGTCAACCGGCTGGTCGCCGACCTGGTCGCGCCGCCGGTCACCGAGGTGCTCGGCATGCTCAACCCGCCGATGGGCCCGCAGCCGTTCCCCGGCGTCCCGTCGGGCAGCGCCGAGCTGAGCCGGCGCCAGCTGCCGTCGCGCACCCTGTGCGCGGCCGAGCTGCTCGACCGCGAGGTGCCCGGCTGGGAGGCCGTCGAGGTGGCGCGCACCGTGAGCGCCGTCCGGGTGGCCAACCGGCTGCCGATGAAGATGATGCTGGTGCCCGGCCGCGCCGCGCTGCTGCCGATGGACTGGGAGCGCCAGCGCCCGGACGAGGTGCTCGTCGTGCGCAGCCCGACGCTGCTCGCCGCGCTGCTGACCATCTTCGACCTGATCTGGGAGCGGGCCGGGCCGATCGACCGCGTCGCCACCGGTGCCGCGCACGGGGCCGACGACGCGCTGCTCCAGCTGCTCGCCGAGGGCCTGCAGGACGAGGCGGTCGCCGAGAAGCTCGGCGTGTCGGTGCGGACGGTGCGCCGACGCGTCGCCGACCTGCTGGAGGACCTGGGCGCGAGGACCCGCTTCCAGGCCGGGGTGCAGGCCGCCCGCAAGGGGTTGCTGTGACCGCTCGCGGACGTCAATGCGGCACCTCGAGCGGTCCCCCGCGCGGCTCGAGGTGCCGCCATCGCATAGTGCCGGATCGCCGCTTCGCTGTCTCGTCAGGTGTGGGACACTGGCACTTCTCTGCCAGCAGGAGAGGCTGAGGCTGCGATGAGCGCGCTGCGCACCTGGGGCCTGGACGAGGTCGACGAGCTGGTCTACCGCGCGGCGCTGCGCCATCCCGGACGCACGCGGGACGAGCTGGCCGGCCTCATCGGCCGCACGTACGTCGAGGTGCTCACCTCCGGTCGCCGGCTCGCCCGGCTCGGCCTCGTCGAGGTGCGTGGGTCCTGCCTCGTCGGCCGGTCGCCGGTCGGCGCGTTCGCCGAGCTGCTCACCGCGGCGCGCGGCGAGCTGGTGGCGAAGGAGCGCCAGCTGATGGCGCTGCGCGAGGAGCTGCCGATGCTCATCGGCGACTACGGCGAGGGCGAGCAGAGCACCGACGCGGCCGCGCCGATGGAGATCGTGGCTGGGGCGGAGGCGGTGAACGCGGTCCTGGCCGACCTGTCCGGTCATGCGACCGGCGAGCTGCTCACCTGCATCCGCCCGCCGATGCGGCCGCCGGGGCCGGGCAGCCCGGAGGGCGACCGGAGCTTCAGCCTGCCGGACTTCGTGACCGGCCGTACTTCGCGGACGATCTACCGCGCCGACCTGCTCGAGCATCGCGAGTGGTGGCGCGCCGTGCGCGAGATCGCGGCCGGCGGCGCCCACGTGCGGGTCGCCACCGACGTGCCGACCAAGCTCGTCGTGGTGCCTGGGCGGGCGGCGATGATCCCGCTCGACTTCGACACCCAGGACAGCAACAACGGGCTCCTGGTCCGCGAGCCGACGCTGGTCGGCGTGCTGGCCGAGCTGTTCGAGCTGGTCTGGGAGCGGGCGATGCCGTTCAGCGCCCTCGACCCGCCGGCCGAGCGGCCGGGGCAGGGGGCCGGCCACGACGTCCTCGCCCTGCTCGCGACCGGCTCCAAGGACGAGAAGATCGCCCGCCAGCTCGACCTGTCGCTTCGGACGGTGCGCCGCCACGTCGCCTCGCTGCTCGAGGACCTCGGCGCTCGTACCCGCTTCCAGGCGGGCGTGCAGGCGGTCCGCCGCGGCTGGCTCTGACCGGCCGGCCGTCCCCGCGGCCGCAGGGTGCGAAGCCGCTCAGCCGGGCGGCGGTGACGCCGGTGGCATGGGCCTCGCCGGCGGAGACGCCGGCGGCATGGGAATCGCCGCTCCCGGCTCGGTCCCGGCGGGGCGGCCGGTGCGGCGCATCAGCAGCGCGGCCGCGCTCGGCAGTGCAGCCAGCCGCCCGCCGGTCTCGTCGATGAGCGCGGTGATGCGGTCGGTGGAGGTCGCGATGGCCGCCACCCGCTGCTGGGTCTCGCGGAGCGAGCGGATCGCCGGCAGCACCTCGTCGCGCAGCCGGGCGAGCGTCTCGGGCGCCTCGGCGACCATCGGGTCGGCCAGCAGGTCGGCGAGCCGGGCCAGCGTGGGCGCGAGCGCGCGGACCGGCCCCTCGACCTCGTCGAGCACGCCGTCGACCCGCTCGGCCACCTGCCGCATCGTCCTGGCCGCGTCGCGCAGCTCCTCCACCGCCTCCACGGCCACCACCGGCAGCTTGGCGACGGCGATGATCTGATCTCGAGCGGCGCCGATCAGCGCGGCGACCGACGGTCCTTGGCCCATCGCTCCACTCTAAGCTTCGGGTGCCTGAGACCGTCGTACGGAAGGACCACCCGATGCCCGCAATCGTGCTGCTCGGCGCCCAGTGGGGCGACGAGGGCAAGGGCAAGGCGACCGACCTGCTCGGCGGCTCGGTCGACTACGTCGTGCGCTTCCAGGGCGGCAACAACGCCGGCCACACCGTCGTGATCGGCGAGGAGTCGTACGCGCTGCACCTGCTGCCGGCCGGCGTCCTCTCGCCCGGCGTCGTGCCGGTGATCGGCAACGGCGTGGTCATCGACCCGGCGGTGCTGCTGGAGGAGATGGACCTGCTGGCCGCGCGCGGCGTCTCGTGCGAGCGGCTGCTGGTGAGCGCCGACGCGCACCTGATCATGCCGCATCACCGGGCCCTCGACCGGGTGACCGAGCGCTACCTCGGCAAGGCCAAGATCGGTACGACCGGGCGGGGCATCGGCCCCGCGTACGGCGACAAGGTGGCGCGGGTCGGCATCCGGGTGCAGGACCTGTTCGACCCCGGGATCCTGCGCCAGAAGCTCGAGCTGGCGCTGCGCGACAAGAATCAGCTGCTGGTCAAGGTCTACAACCGCAAGGCGCTCGAGGCGGAGCCGGTCGTCGAGGACTACCTGCGCTTCGCCGAGCGGCTGCGCCCGCACGTGACCGACACCGGCCTGGTGCTGAACCGCGCGCTCGACGCCGGCAAGGTCGTGCTGCTCGAGGGTGGCCAGGGCACGTTGCTCGACGTCGACCACGGCACCTATCCGTTCGTGACGTCGTCCAACCCGACGGCCGGCGGCGCGTGCACCGGCTCGGGGATCGGCCCTACCAAGATCACCAAGGTGGTGGGCATCCTCAAGGCCTACACGACGAGGGTCGGCTCCGGCCCGTTCCCCACCGAGCTGCTCGACGCCGCCGGCGAGCGGCTGCGCTCGGTCGGCGGCGAGTACGGCGTCACGACCGGCCGGCCGCGGCGGTGCGGCTGGTTCGACGCGGTGATCGCGCGCTACGCCACCCGCGTCAACGGGCTCTCCGACCTGTTCGTGACCAAGCTCGACGTGCTGTCCGGGTTGCCCACCGTCCCGGTCTGCGTCGCCTACCGGTTGCCGGACGGCCGGGTCGTCGAGGAGATGCCGCAGACCCAGACCGACTTCCACCACGCCACGCCGGTCTACGAGGAGCTCCCGGGCTGGACCGACGACATCTCATCGGCGCGCTGCCTCGAGGAGCTGCCCAAGGCGGCGCAGTCGTACGTCCGCACCCTCGAGCAGCTCTCCGGCGCGCCGGTCAGCGCCGTCGGGGTCGGCCCCGGCCGCGACCAGACGCTGGTCCTGCGCGACATCGTGCCGGACCGTCCCTGGCTGTCCTGACCCGGAACGTCGTCGACCAGCCAGGCCGCGAGCCGTCGATGACCTCGTCGGGTCATGGCAGCTCGGTCGGCGTCCACAGCCGCTTGCCCTGGGTTGCGCCGCCCTGCCGGCAGGACGACCCTCCTCCCAGGGAGTGGTCACGATGCCGGTCGACGACGAAGCCATCACCGCGGCGCTGCTCGGCGAGCCCGAGCTGGCCGACCTCCTCGCCGCCGGCGACGTCTACCTGCTGAGGGCGCAGGCGCACCGGCGGGCCGGGCCGCCGGGGGAGTGGGACATCCTCGTGCTGCTGGCGGACGACCGCGACGTGCCGGAGATGCTGACCACGCCGCTCGGCGAGGACACCGTCGGCGCCCTCGCGGTGCGCGCCGGCCGATCGCCACCCGGCGACGGCGGCGGGCTCGGGACGCTCTCGGTCGACCTCTGCGGGCCGGCCGCCCGGCGCGACCGGGAGGCCCGCGACCTCTCGATCTGGCGGTTCCAGCTGGCCGGGGCGCAGCCGCTGCATGCCGGGTGGGGCGGCGGCGAGGGCTACCGCGCGGGGGTCGCCGCGCGGTTCGCCGCCCTGCGCAGCGACTTCGCCCGCCACGAGTACGTGCAGTTCCGCGCGCACCGCCACGAGGCTGCCGGCGCCCTGCGGCACGGCGACCCGATGTCGGTCCTGCTCACCGGCGCGCTCGCCGTCCGGGCCGCCATGCGGGCGTGGCTGCTGTGGGCCGGCCGCCCCTATCCCGACGACTCGTCGCTGCGCGCGCAGCTCGCGGAGGACCCGCGCGGCGACGACCTGCTCGCTGCCGGCCGGCGGGTGCTGCACGACCAGGCGTCGCCGGCCGAGCGGTTCGACGCGCTCCAGCAGATGTGGTGGCTGCTCGACCGCCACGCGCGGGCGCACGGTGCCGAAGCGCACCTGCTCGCGGCCTGGTGGGCGCTGCCCGAGCTGCAGCTGCCGGTCCAGGGCCACCAGCTCCCCGTGCAGGAGCGGCGGACGGCCCCCGAGCCGGGAACCTGAGACGGCCGCGCGGGGGCCGAGAGGTCGCTCGCTACCGTGGGCCCCATGCGAGTCCTCGTCGTCGGTTCGGGCGCCAGGGAGCACGCGCTGTGCCTGGCGCTGTCGCGCGACCCCGAGGTCACGTTCCTCGCGTGCGCGCCCGGCAACGCGGGCACGGCTGCCCTGGCCGAGCCGCACCCCCTCGACGTGGGCGACCGGGGCGCGATCGCCGATCTGGCCGAGGAGCTCGCCGCCGATCTCGTCGTGGTGGGGCCGGAGCTGCCGCTCGTCCGGGGGGCTGCGGACGAGTGCCGCCGGCGCGGCATCGACGTCTTCGGCCCCAGCGCGGCCGCGGCCCAGCTCGAGGGGTCCAAGGCGTTCGCCAAGGACGTCATGCGCGCGGCCGGCGTGCCGACGGCCGCGGCGGCCACCTGCGTGACCCGGGCGCGGGCCCTGGCGGTGCTGGACGACCGCGAGCCGCCGTACGTCGTGAAGTACGACGGCCTCGCCGCCGGCAAGGGCGTCACGGTCACCGACTCGCTCGCGGAGGCGCGGGCCGCCGTCGAGGCTGCCTTCGGCGGGGCGTACGGGCCCGGCGACGTCACGGTCGTCATCGAGGACTTCCTCGACGGCCCCGAGCTGTCGCTGCTCGCGCTGACCGACGGTGCCACCATCCTGCCGCTGGAGCCGGCCCAGGACGCGAAGCGCCTCGGCGACGGCGACACCGGCCCCAACACCGGGGGGATGGGGGCGTACTCGCCGGTGCCGTGGGCGGGCCCCGACCTGGTGACCGAGGTGGTCGACCGGGTCCTGCGCCCCACCGTGGACGAGATGGCGAGGCGCGGCATGCCCTTCGCCGGGGTGCTCTACGCCGGGCTCGCGCTCACGGCCGAGGGGCCGCGGGTGATCGAGTTCAACGCGCGGTTCGGCGACCCGGAGACGCAGGTGCTGCTGGCCAGGCTCCGCACGCCGCTCGGCGGGCTGCTGCTGGCCGCCGCGACCGGCCGGCTCGCCGCCGCCCCGCCGCTGGAGTGGTCGCCGGAGGCGGCCGTCACCGTGGTCGTCGCCGCCGACGGCTACCCGGCCGCACCGCGCACCGGCGACGTCGTCGAGGGCGTCGACGACGCGGCCGCGGTCGAGGGCGTCGACGTCCTGCACGCGGGCACCAGGGCCGACGACGGCCGGGTCGTGGTCTCCGGCGGCCGGGTGCTGTCGGTCACCGCGCGGGGGGAGACGCTCGCCCAGGCGCGGGCGCGCGCCTACGCGGGGGTTGCCGAGATCCGGCTGCCCGGCGCGTCGTACCGCTCCGACATCGCGCTCCGCGCGGAGGGACGGCCGTCACCGGCGGGCAGGCAGGGCCGGTAGGGTGAGCGCGCCCGACCAGCGCGTCCCGCCGGAGGTCAGCCGTGCCAAGTCCCCGCGTCGCGATCATCTATGGCTCGCCCACTGATCACGACACGATGGCGCAGGCCGGGGCCATGCTGGAGCGCTTCGACGTGCTGTACGACGAGACGTTCATCTCGCCGCACCGCTCGCCGCGGACGCTCCAGGACTGGATCGCCGAGCTCGAGCCGCGCGACATCGAGGTGGTCATCGCCGGCGGGTCGCAGCCGGCGCTGCCCGGCATCGTCGCCTCGCTCGTGACGATGCCGGTGATCGGCGTGCCGATGCGCTCTGGCGCGGTCGCCGGGCTCGACGGGTTGCTCGCCATGACCGAGATGGCCACCGGCGTCCCCGTCGCGACGGTGGGGCTGGGCAACGCCAAGAACGCCGCCGTCCTCGCCGTGCAGATCCTCGCGGTGGCCGACCCCGCCCTGCGGGTGAAGCTGTCCCAGTTCAAGGACGCCTTCGAGGCCGCGGCCGCCGGGCGCTGAGGACCTCCCGTGATCGAGCGCTACACCCTGCCGGAGATGGGCCGCGCCTGGAGCGAGGCCCACAAGTACGAGCTGTGGTGCCGGGTCGAGACGCTCGTGCTCGAGGCGCATGCCGCCGCCGGGGTCGTCCCTGCCGAGGCCGTCGAGCCGGTGCGCGCCGCGCCGCCCCCGACCCCGGAGGCCGTCGCCGCGGTCGAGGCGGTGACGCAGCACGACGTGATCGCGTTCCTGACCGCGTGGGCCGACAGCACGACGCCTCGCGCCGCCGCCGCCTACGTGCACTTCGGGATGACCAGCAGCGACCTGCTCGACACCGCGCTGGCCCTCCAGCTCGCCGAGGCCAGCGACCTGCTGCTCGCCAAGGCGGACGCGCTCGTCGCCGCGCTGCGCGACCACGGTCTCGCCCACCGCGGCACCGTGCGGGTCGGCCGTACCCACGGGGTGCACGCCGAGCCCGACGTGTGGGGCCACCGGGTGGCCGACCTCGCGTTCGCCGCTGCCCGCTCCCGCGACCGCCTGCGCCGGGCGCGCGAGGCGGTCGCCGTGTGCAAGATCTCCGGCGCGGTGGGCACCTACTCGAACATCGACCCGGCGGTGGAGCGGCGGGTGGCCGGCGAGCTCGGCCTGCGGCCGGCCGACGTCGCGACCCAGGTGGTCATCCGCGACTCGATCAGCGAGTGGGTCGCGGCGCTCGCCGTGCTCGCCACCGTCTGCGAGGCGATCGCGCTGGAGGTGCGGCACGGGCAGCGCACCGAGGTGCGCGAGCTCGAGGAGCCGTTCGGCAGCGGCCAGAAGGGCTCCAGCGCGATGCCGCACAAGCGCAACCCCATCATCTCGGAGCGCATCTGCGGCCTCGCGCGGGTGGTGCGGGCGCAGGTCGTGCCCGTGATGGAGGGCGTGCCGCTGTGGCACGAGCGCGACATCAGCCACAGCAGCGTCGAGCGGATCGCCCTGCCCGACGCGGCGATCGCCACCGACTACCTGCTGCACCTGACGATCCGGCTGGTCAGCGGGCTCACCGTCGACGCGGCACGCATGCGGGCCAACCTCGACGCGACCGGCGGCCTGGTCTACTCCTCCGCCGCGTTGCTCGCGCTCGTCGAGACCGGCATGTCGCGGGAGGACGCCTACGCGCTCACCCAGGCGGCAGCGATGGAGACGTGGCACGGCGGCCAGCCGTTCCGCGAGACGCTGCGGGGGCACGCCGCCGACCGCGGCCTCGCCCTCGACGAGCAGCGCCTCGACGCGGCGTGCCAGCCGGAGCGCTACCTCGAGCGCCTCGGTGGCGTCTTCGACCGGCTGGCGGAGCTCACGTGAGCGAGGGCTACCGGCCAGGGTCGTCCGGCCGGCCGGTGCAGCTCACCCAGGGCACCCTGGCCGGCCTTGCGCCCTACCACGCCTACTCCGGCAAGGTCCGCGAGATGTACCGGTTCGGCGACCAGGTGCTGATCGTCGC
This sequence comes from Frankiaceae bacterium, assembly GCA_045807125.1. Lineage (GTDB taxonomy): Bacteria > Actinomycetota > Actinomycetes > JAWWOL01 > JAWWOL01 > JBJMHZ01. Next base: position 28,277 of record JBJMHZ010000035.1, on the reverse strand, counting down.
CACCGACCGCATCTCGGCCTACGACCACGTGCTGCCCACCGAGATCCCCGACAAGGGCCGGGTGCTGACCGGCCTGACCCTGTGGTGGCTCGCCCGGCTGGCCGACCTGGTGCCTGGTCATCTGGTGACCGCGCGCGCCGACGACTACCCGGCGGAGCTGGCGCCGTACGCCGCCGACCTGCGCGGGCGCTCGATGCTCTGCCGGCGCCTGGAGATGATCCCGGTCGAGTGCGTGGCTCGCGGCTATCTCGCGGGCTCCGGCTGGGCCGACTACCGGGCGACCGGTGCGGTGTGCGGCGTCGCGCTCCCGGCCGGGCTCGAGGACGGCTCCCGCCTGCCCGAGCCGGTGTTCACCCCGGCGGCCAAGGCGAGCGAGGGGCACGACGAGAACATCCCGTACGACGCCGTCGCCGCGGCGGTCGGCGCCGACGTCGCCGACGAGCTGCGCCGGCTCACGCTCGCGATCTACCGGCGGGCGGCGGCGATGGCCCAGGAGCGCGGGATCATCGTCGCCGACACCAAGCTCGAGCTCGGCCGCGACCCGGCGACCGGCGGCCTGGTGCTCGCCGACGAGGTGCTCACGCCGGACTCGTCGCGGTTCTGGCCGGCGGAGCGCTGGCGCCCGGGCGGGGCGCAGCCCTCGTACGACAAGCAGTACGTCCGCGACTGGCTCACCCGCGAGTCCGGCTGGGACCGGGCGTCGGCCCCGCCGCCGCTGCCCGACGATGTCGTGATCCGTACCAGGGAGAAGTACGTCGAGGCGTACGAGCGCCTCACCGGCCGGTCCTTCGACGACTACCTCGTGGCGATGTGAGCCGGTGGGCTGGTGCGAGCTGGTGCGAGCTGGTGAGAGCCGGTGCAACGAGACCCATGGAGGCAGCGTGGCCCGCGTGACCGTCGACGTGATGCTCAAGCCTGAGATCCTCGACCCGCAAGGACAGGCGATCCTGTCGGCACTGCCGCACCTCGGCTTCTCTGGAGTGACCAGCGTCCGGCAGGGGAAGCACTTCGAGATCGAGGTCGACGGACCACTCGACTCCGACGCCCTCGACCGCGTCCGCGAGCTCGCCGGCACGCTGCTCGCCAACCCGGTGATCGAGGAGTACGAAGTCAGGGAATGCTGATGGCGGCACTGCGTCGAGACCCCCGGCACAGGAAGGCCCCATGGAGATCAAGCTGACGCTGGCGCTGCCGCGCGATGCGATGAGCGTGCCCGTGGCCAGGCGCATCTGCTCCGCCGCCATGCGCGACCTCGGCGTCACGGACGACTGCTGCAGCGACATCGAGATCGCGCTGACCGAGGCGTGCACCAACGTGCTGGACCACGTCGCCGACGGCGACGAGTACGAGGTGGCCATCGGCATCGACGACCGGCGGTGCGTGATCGAGGTGGTCGACGCCGGCGGCGGCTTCGACCCCGCGGCGCTCGACCCGGGCATGGCCGAGCTGACGGCCGAGCAGGGCAGGGGCGTGCAGATCATGCGGGCGGTGGTCGACCGAGTCACCTTCACCAGCCGGCCCGAGAAGGGCACGGTCTGCCACCTGGAGAAGGACCTGGTCCTCGCCGCCGACTCCCCGATCCGCGTGCTCTCCGACGGTCACGAGCCCATGGAGCGCGGGCCGTGGTCGAGCCGGCGCAGGGCCGGCGCGCAAACCGACTGAGCGCTGCGCTCGTGCCGGGCGGGCTCGGCCGCTCCGCTCGGGTAGCCTGGGTCGCACCGACCGCTCTGCTCCCCGGATGTGATCGCCCATGCCCGCTCGTGTCGGCGTCGTGACCTTCCCTGGCTCCCTCGACGACCGCGATGCGGCGCGCGCGGTCGGCCTGGCCGGCGCCGAGCCGGTCGCCCTGTGGCACGGCGACGCCGACCTCAAGGGCGTCGACGCGGTCGTCCTTCCCGGCGGGTTCTCCTACGGCGACTACCTGCGCTGCGGCGCCATCGCCCGGTTCGCGCCGGTGATGTCCCGCTTGGCCGACGCGGCGCGCGACGGCATGCCGGTCCTCGGCATCTGCAACGGCTTCCAGATCCTGTGCGAGTCGCACCTGCTGCCGGGTGCGCTCGTGCGCAACGAGCAGCTGTACGTCTGCCGCGACGAGGTGGTGCGCATCGAGAGCGCCCGGACCGCGTGGACGTCCGCGTTCGCGCCGGGTGACGAGATCGTCGTGCCGGTCAAGCACGGCGAGGGCCGCTACGTCGCCGACGAGCGCACCCTCGACGAGCTCGAGGGCGACGGCCGGGTGGTGGCGCGCTACCTCTCCTGCCCCAACGGCGCGCTGCGCGACATCGCCGGCATCGCCAGCCCGGCGGGCAACGTGGTCGGCCTCATGCCGCACCCCGAGCACGCGGTCGACCCGCTCACCGGCCCGAGCGACGACGGCTTGAGCTTCTTCACGTCGGTGCTGAAGGCGCTGGTCGCCACGTGAGCTACGAGACCGTCGAGCAGGCGGCGAAGGACCCGGACGCCGAGCAGCCCTGGGCCGAGCTCGGCCTGAAGGACGACGAGCACGCGCGCATCCGCGAGATCCTCGGGCGGCGGCCCACCGACACCGAGCTGGCCATGTACGCGGTCATGTGGAGCGAGCACTGCTCCTACAAGTCGAGCAAGGTGCACCTGCGCCGCTTCGGCGAGCAGGCCCCGGCCACCGAGCGGCTGCTCGTCGGCATGGGCGAGAACGCCGGCGTCATCGACGTGGGCGACGGCATCGCCGTCACCTTCAAGATCGAGAGCCACAACCATCCGTCGTACGTCGAGCCGCACCAGGGTGCCGCGACCGGCGTCGGCGGCATCGTCCGCGACATCCTGACGATGGGCGCCCGACCGGTCGCGGTGATGGACTCGCTGCGCTTCGGCGACCTGGACCACCCCGACACCCGGCGGCTGGTGCGCGGCGTGGTCCACGGAGTGGGGTCGTACGGCAACTGCCTCGGCCTGCCTAACGTCGGCGGCGAGCTGGCGTTCGACCCCAGCTACCAGGGCAACCCGCTGGTCAACGCGCTCTGCGTCGGCGTGCTGCCGGCCGACCGCATCCAGCTCGCGCGGGCCGAGGGGCCTGGCAACCAGGTCGTGCTGATCGGCGCGCGCACCGGTCGCGACGGCATCGGCGGGGTCTCGGTGCTGGCGAGCGCGACGTTCGACGGCGAGGGAGCAGGGTCGGTCCGGCGACCGTCGGTCCAGGTCGGCGACCCGTTCATGGAGAAGGTGCTGATCGAGTGCTGCCTCGAGCTGTTCGAGCGCGGGCTCGTCACCGGCATCCAGGACCTCGGCGGAGCCGGCCTCACCTGCGCCACGAGCGAGACGGCGTCGCACGGTCGGTCAGGCATGCGCGTCCAGCTCGACCGGGTGCCGCTGCGCGAGCCGTCGATGCTGCCGCTGGAGGTGCTCACCAGCGAGTCCCAGGAGCGCATGCTCGCGATCGTCGCGCCTGCCGACGTCGACGAGGTGCTGGCGGTCTGCGCCCGCTGGGGCGCGCTCGCGACGGTGATCGGCGAGGTGACCGGCACTGGCCGGCTGGAGGTGACCTGGCACGGCGACCTCGTCGTCGACGTGCCGCCCGCGTCGCTCGCCGACGACGGCCCGGTGTACGAGCGGCCGCTCGCCCGCCCGGCCGGCCTCGACGCCCTGCAGGCCGACGACCCGGCCCGGCTGCGCCGCCCGGCCGGCGGCGACGAGCTGCGCGCCGCCGTCCTCGCGCTCGCCGGCTCGCCCGACCTGTGCTCGAAGCGCTGGGTGACCGAGCAGTACGACCGCTACGTCCTCGGCAACACGGTGCTCGCGATGCCGGACGACGCCGGGGTGGTGCGCATCGACGAGCGGACGGGACGGGGCATCGCACTGTCGACCGACGGCAACGGTCGCTACGCGGCGCTCGACCCGTACGCCGGCGCGCAGCTCGCCCTCGCGGAGGCGTACCGCAACGTGGCGACCACCGGCGCCGTGCCGGTCGCGGTCACCAACTGCCTGAACTTCGGCAGCCCCGAGGACCCCGAGGTGATGTGGCAGTTCGCCGAGGCGGTGCGCGGGCTGGCCGACGGCTGCCTGGCGCTCGGCACGCCGGTGACCGGTGGCAACGTGAGCTTCTACAACCAGACCGGCTCGACGGCGATCCACCCCACGCCGGTCATCGGGGTCCTCGGGCTGATCGACGACGTCGCGCGCCGGGTGCCGGGCGGGTTCGCCGCCGCGGGCGACGCCGTGCTGCTGCTCGGCGAGACCCGCGACGAGCTCGGCGGCTCGCAGTGGGCCTGGGTCGCGCACCGCCATCTCGGTGGCCGACCGCCGCGGGTCGACCTCGACGCGGAGCGCCGGCTCGCGGACGTCTTGGTGACCGCCGCCCGCGACTCGCTGCTGACCGGCGCGCACGACCTGTCCGACGGCGGGCTGGCTCAGGCGCTCGTCGAGTCGTGCCTGCGCAGGGGCCTCGGTGCGCGCGTCGACCTGCCGGCCGGCGCCGACCCGTTCGTGGCGCTGCTCAGCGAGTCGACCGCCCGCTGCCTCGTGACGGTGCGGGACGACGCGCTGCCCCGGCTGCTCGCGCTGGGCGAGCGGCTCGGCGTGCCGGTGACCCGCCTCGGCGAGGTGACCGACGGTGGGGCGCGCGCCGCCCTCGAGCTGACGGGGCTCTTCTCGGTGGCGGTGGCGGAGCTGCGCTCGGCCGCCGAGGCCACGCTGCCGGCCTCCGTCGGCTGAGGGCCGGCTGACCGGCGATGCCGCGCGCCCGCCGGTACGACGACCTCGTGGTGCGCGCGGCGCTCGGCGCCCAGTGGGCGCTGCTCGTGCCGGCCCTCGAGGCTGCGATGGCGGCCGACCCCGAGGCGGCCGTCCGGCTGCCCGGGTGGGACGTCGCCCGGCTCGGCGGCCACGTCACCGGCACCGTGCGGCGGCTGGCCGACGGGCTGTCCCGCTTGGCCCCGCCCCGCGCGACGGTCGACCTGGCGGCCTACTGGGCCGCCGGCGCGCCCGAGCCGGACCCGCCGTACGACCTTGCCGCCGCGGTGGCGGAGGTGATGCCCGCGCTGGCCGCCGCCCCGGCCGGCCGCACGATCGAGGTCGCCGCCGGCGCGATGCGGCTCACCGATCACCTGGTGACCCGGGTGGTGGAGGCGGTCGTCCACGGGCTCGACCTGCCCGCGCCGGTGGAGCCGGACCGGACTGCGCTGCGGATCGCGGCGCAGGCCCTGGCCGACCTGCTCGCCGCCCGCGAGCCGGGCCGCACCGTCGAGCTGCGGGTGCCGCCGCACGCCGCGGTGCAGTGCGTGGCCGGTCCGGTGCACACCCGCGGCACGCCGCCCAATGTCGTCGAGACGGAGCCGGTGGCCTGGGTCGAGCTGGCCTGCGGCCGGCTGGGGTGGGACGGCGCGGTGGCCGCCGGTCAGGTCAGCGCCAGCGGCAACCGGGCCGACCTGGCTCCGTACCTGCCGCTGCTCTGAGTGCGACGATCGCCGGACGGCGTCAACGCCTCCCACGAGCCGGCTCGCGCGGCCTCGCCGGTTGCGCCGGCTCCCCGGGCTGTCCAGCTTCGAGGACTCGCTCGAGTCCGACCTCCCTCGGCGTCGGGGCAGGGTGGGGCAAGCGGAGCGGGAGAGAGACGAGAAGGGCCGCACCAACACCGAGCGAACCACGTCCGCGGCGCTAGCCGCGGGGGCGCGTCAGGTGGGGCGGCCCTCCGTATCGGGCGACGAGCGCTGGCCCGTCGACGTGGGGTACATCGCACCTCACCGCGGCCCGCGGCGCAAGGGCTTTCCGGGCATCGGCGCACGGCGCGGCGATTCGACGCGCCGCGGTCGCGCCGCCCGGCGTCCGAGCCCGCCGCTACACTGGGCCCGACGGCTTCCCCCCATGGCCGACGCCGCAGCATCGGGTGTCCCGATCCACCAGGAGATTCCGCAGTGCCGACCGGCTCCCGCCCGCCCACTGCAAGCCTCTCCCACGACAATCCCGGCCTTTCCCAGGACGAGCCGGTCGAGCCTGCCCCGAAGGACGCCTGCGGCGTCTTCGGCGTCTGGGCCCCGGACGAGGAGGTCGCGAAGCTCATCTACTTCGGGCTCTACGCGCTCCAGCACCGCGGCCAGGAGGCCGCCGGCATGGCGGTCAGCGACGGCGGCACCGTCGTCGTCTACAAGGATCTCGGGCTGGTCGCCCAGGTCTTCGACGAGGCGACGCTGTCGACGATGACCGGCCACGTCGGCATCGGGCACACCCGCTACTCGACGACCGGCGCCTGCACCTGGGAGAATGCGCAGCCCGCCTTCCGCTCGTCGGCGACCGGATCGGTCGCGCTCGCCCACAACGGCAACCTCACCAACACCGCCCAGCTCGCCGCCGAGCTGGTGGCGCAGGGTGGGCCGTCCAACGGCTCCACCACCGACAGCGACCTGATCACCTGGCTGCTGTCGACCCAGCCCGACCTCCCGCTGGAGGAGGCCGCCGTCCGCGTGCTGCCGCGGCTGTCCGGCGCGTACGCGCTGACGTTCATGGACGAGGGCACGCTGCTCGCCGCGCGCGACCCGTACGGCGTGCGGCCGCTGGTGCTCGGCCGCCTGGAGCGCGGCTGGGTGGTGGCGAGCGAGACGGCGGCGCTCGACATCGTCGGCGCCAGCTTCGTGCGCGAGGTGGAGCCCGGCGAGCTGATCGCGGTCGACGAGCACGGGCTGCGGTCCTACCGCTTCGCGCCGGCCACGCCGAGGGGCTGCCTGTTCGAGCACGTCTACCTCGCCCGGCCGGACACCCGCATCTCGGGCCGCAGCGTCCACGAGACGCGGGTCTCGGTGGGGCGTCGGCTCGCGCGGGAGGCGCCGGCCGAGGCCGACCTCGTCATCCCGGTGCCCGAGTCGGGGACGCCGGCGGCGATCGGCTACGCCGAGGCGTCCGGCATCCCGTATGGCGTCGGCCTGGTCAAGAACAGCTACGTCGGCCGCACGTTCATCCAGCCGTCGCAGACGATCCGCCAGCTCGGCATCCGGCTGAAGCTCAACCCGCTGCGCGAGACGCTGAAGGGCAAGCGGCTCGTGGTCGTCGACGACTCGATCGTGCGCGGCAACACGCAGCGCGCCCTGGTGCGGATGCTGCGCGAGGCCGGGGCCGTCGAGGTGCACGTGCGCATCTCGTCGCCGCCGGTGCAGTGGCCCTGCTACTACGGCATCGACTTCGCGACCAGGGCCGAGCTGATCGCGAGCGGGCTCGACGTGGACGGCATCCGCGCCTCGATCGGGGCCGACTCGCTCGGCTACGTGTCGCTCGAGGGGCTCGTCGAGGCGACCACCGTCCCGGCCGAGCGGCTGTGCACGGCCTGCTTCGACGGGCGCTACCCCATCGCGCTGCCCGACCTCGACCTCATCGGCAAGCACCTGCTCGAGGGGATCGCCGAGTCGGTGCGGCGCGACGAGCGGCCGCCGGCCCTGGTCCCCGCCGGTGGTGCGGAGGACGCGCTGAGCCGGCCATGACCGGGCGGCAGCCGCCGGAGCCCGACGGGGGCGACCAGCCCGCGACGTACGCGGCGGCCGGGGTCGACATCACCGCCGGCGACCGGGCGGTCGAGCTGATGAGGGCCAAGGTCGCCAACGCGAGCCGGCCGGAGGTCGTGGCCGACATCGGCGGCTTCGCCGGCCTGTTCGCGGTGGACTTCGCCCGCTACCGGCGGCCGCTGCTCGCCTCGTCGACCGACGGGGTCGGCACCAAGCTGACCATCGCCCAGGCGATGGACAAGCACGACACGGTCGGCATCGACCTGGTGGGCATGGTGGTCGACGACATCGTCGTGTGCGGGGCCGAGCCGCTGTTCCTGCTCGACTACATCGCCTGCGGCCAGGTGGTGCCCGAGCGGATGGCCGAGATCGTCGGCGGCGTCGCGGAGGGTTGCCGGCTGGCCGGATGCGCCCTCGTCGGCGGCGAGACCGCCGAGCACCCGGGGATCATGGCGCCGGACGAGTACGACCTGGCCGGGGCGGGCGTCGGCATCGTCGACGCCGACGACGTCCTCGGCGCCGAGCGGGTGCGCGACGGCGACGTGGTCATCGCCATGGCGTCGAGCGGCCTGCACTCCAACGGCTACGCGCTCGTTCGGCACGTGCTGCTGCAGGGTGCCCGGCTGCGGCTCGACGCCGAGCTCGACGAGCTGGGCGACGCGGGGTCGCTCGGCGAGGCGCTGCTCACCCCGACCCGGGTGTACGCCAAGGACTGCCTCGCCCTGATCCCCGAGTGCGACGTGCACGCGTTCGCCCATGTCACGGGCGGCGGGCTGGCGGCCAACGTCTCGCGCGTCCTCCCGCCGCAGCTCGACGCCGTCCTCGACCGCTCGACGTGGGCGGTGCCGCCGATCTTCCGGCTCGTCGCCGACCGGGGCCGGGTGAGCGACGAGGAGATGGAGCGGACGTTCAACATGGGCGTCGGGATGGTGGCCCTGGTCGCCGCGGCCGACGCCGAGCGGGCGCTCGCCGTGCTCACCGCGCGGCACGTCACCGCGTGGGTGGCCGGCACGGTCGGCGAGGGCGACGGCCGGGCCCGCCTGGTCTCCGGGCACGCCGGCTGAGCCGGGTACGGGCCTTGATCGTCAGGAAAGCTGGTCGGGATCAGGCCGAGCGGCCGGTCTCGTCGTCCTCGTCATCGTCGTCGCCGTAGATGTCAGCGTAGGGGTCGACGTACTCCTCGTCCGGCTCGTCGGCCTCGGGCTCGGCGGCCGGCGGCGGCGGGGCGCCGATGAGCTCCTCGCGCAGGCGGTTGAGGTCGGTCCCGCCGCTGTTGTACTTCAGCTCGCGGGCGACCTTCGTCTGCTTGGCCTTGGCCCGGCCGCGCCCCATTGGCTCGACCCCCTCGGTGATCGGGGCGGCAGCGTGCCCCGGACTCGACGCATGACGTGACAGCGACGGGGCTCGTTCTGAGGCTGCCCGCAGCTTCCTACCACGGTACTCGTTCGGAGGGCGCTTCCGCACGCCACCCTCCGGACCGGACGCGGCGATCTCCCGGTCACTGCAGCCACGCCGAGCCGAGAGGCGCCACCGGCCCGGCGGACAGCCGCGGCGGTGCGGTCGACACCAGCAGCGCGGAGAGCAGCAGGACGACCACGGACACCGCCGCCTCCGCGGTGGCCGCGGCGCGCAGGCGGCGCAGCGCCCCCGGCTCGAAGACCTCCCAGGCGAGCCGCGACGCCGGCGAGGACGGGTGGGCGGTGGCCGCCCTGCCCGCGGTGCCGCCGGCGGCCAGCCGCAGCGACGGCTCCACCACCGCCGGCCGGGCGCGGGGCAGGAGGCCCCGCCGGACGGCGCGGCTGCTCACGAGTCCGAGCAGGCAGACGGTCATGACACCGGCGATCTTGGCGAGCAGCAACCGCCCGTAGCCGGTCTCCCACGTCGCGGGCAGCGACCCGACCTGCCGCCAGGCCTGGTAGCACCCGGTCCCGACGACGACGGCCACCGACCAGGTGGCCAGCCGGCCGAAGGGCGGCAGCGCCGCCGCCAGGTCGCGCTGGGGGGCGCCGGGCAGCATGACCAGCGCCAGAGTCAGCAGCCCGCCGACCCAGGTCGCCATGGCGCCGACGTGGATCATGTTGCTGATGACCACGGCGGTCGGCTGGGAGCCGCTCTCCGCGTGACCGGCGCCGGCGAAGCCGCCGAGCAGCGGCAGCGCGATGAGCAGCCCGGCGGTCTCGGCGGGCCGGCCGCCGCCGACGGCGTCCCGCGCCGGGGTGCCGAGCAGGCCGGTCATGCCGGCGGCGACCCAGGCGAGGGCCACGAGCGCGACGAGGCGCAGCATCAGCACCTTGCCGACCGGCAGGGCCAGCGTGTCGCCGAGCAGGTCGCCGGACAGCGCCGCGCCGATCCCGCGCCGGGCGCCGTACGGGCCCTGCAGCAGCAGCGTCGCGACCGAGCCGGCGCTCGCGGCCAGCCAAGCGCCGCCCACGAGCCGCCTGACCCGCGGGTGGGTCGCGCCGGCGCGCCAGCAGGCGGCGACGAAGACGAGCGAGCCGAGCCCGGCCAGGCCGCAGAACGCGACCCAGCGCGAGGCGGCGTACGCCGCGCCGACCACGGGGTCGGTGCCGCGCGCATCGGTCGGCGCCCCGCTGGCGTCGATCAGTGGCCCGTCGCCGACGACGAAGGCCGCGGCGCCCCCGATCGGGTGCCCGTCGGCGGAGACCGCGGCGTACCGGACGACGTAGCTGCCGTCCGGCAGGCCGCGCCGCAGCCGGACGCTCACCCGGGCGGGATCGCCGTCCGGGTGGAAGGGCTCGCCCGTCGCCACGTCGCCGCCCTCGCTGCCGAGCACGCGCAGCGCGCCCGGCCGCACCTGCACCTGCTCGTCGAACAGCAGCGTGACGAGCGCCGGCGGCCGCGCCAGCCGCGCTCCGTTGGCCGGGTCGCTGTCGATGAGCTCGGCGTGCGCCCGCGCCACCCCCGTGCCCATGACGAGGGTGGCGACGATCGCGACCGGGAGCGCGACCAGCAGCGCCGCGAGCAGCCGGTGGGGTCGCATCCGGCTGGTCAGGTCACGCGACCGAGGGCGCGGGACCGGCCACGACGCGCGTCCCCTGGCTGCGGTCGGCGCGCACGTGCAGCACGACGGCGATGACCATCGGGATGGTGACGATGGTGTTGTAGAACAGGTGCAGCTGCACGCGGGGGAAGAAGACCTGCAGCACGCTGGTCGGCACCTTGCCGCCGAAGAAGTACGTGTGGGTGCTCGCCTGGACGATGAGCAGCAGGTGCTCGATGTGGTGCCAGAACTGGATGCCGAGCGCCAGCGTCCACCACGTGCGGGCCGGGCCCGAGAATCCCTTGCGCAGCAGGAAGAGCCCGGCGAGCATCACCAGCGCGTAGCCGTAGTGCAGGGCCTCGCTCTTGACCAGCCACGGCCACTCCAGGCCAAGGACGCCCCTCGCCTGCGGGGCCTTCCAGCCCAGCCCCCAGATCTGGATGGCCTGGGCGATGTGCTCGGCCCAGTGCGCCAGCACGACGAGCATGAAGCAGCCGAGCGCGGCCGCGTGGTGCTCGCCGGACAGCGACTGAAGGGTCGGCCGGCTCCGGCGAGCCGGAACCGCGACGGGCAGTGCCATGAAGGTCCCCCAACCTGGTCGAGACGGCGGCACGGCCGTCCCGATCTCGGCACGAGAGGGGTGGCAGCGCGCAGCCGGTGCGTGGGTGAGGCCGGCATCCGGCTCGACCTCCGCGATCACAGACTGCTGGACGGGGCCGCGGGACGGCATCTCGCCGCGTGCGCACTGCCCGGCCGGCCGGGCCGTACGGCGGTCAGGGTCGCAGGTAGACCGACCGCAGCCGGCCGACCTCCGCGATGCGCCGCTCGGCGAGCCGGTCGGCGGCGACCGCCGGCGGCACGCCCTCGTCCCGCGCGATGGTGAACACCCGGCGGGTGGTGTCGTAGATCTGCGCCGCCTTGGACCTGGCGCGGGGCTCGGAGAACCCGTGGATCTCGTCCTCGACCTGGATGACGCCGCCCGCGTTGACGAGGTAGTCGGGCGCGTAGAGGATGCCGCGGTCCTCCAGCACCTTCTCGATGCCCGGGTGGGCCAGCTGGTTGTTCGCCGCGCCGCACACGACCCTGGCTCGAAGCACGGCGACCGTGTCGTCGTTCAGCGCCCCGCCGAGCGCGCACGGCGCGTAGACGTCCATCTCCGTGGTCGGCAGCTCGCCCGGCTCCACGGCGTCGACCTCGGGGTGGCGCCGGCAGACCGCGTCGACCGCCTGCTCGTTGACGTCGGTGATGACGACCGACGCGCCCTCGTTGAGGACGTGGTCGACGAGCCAGCGACCTACCTTGCCGACGCCGGCGATGCCTACTCGCTTGCCGGCCAGGAGCGGCGAGCCCCACACCTCCTCGGCGGAGGCTCGCATCCCCTGGTAGACGCCGAACGCGGTGAGGATGGAGGAGTCGCCAGCCCCGCCGTACGCCGGGGAGCGACCGGTCACGAACGGCGTCTCCCTGGCGATGATGTCCATGTCCTCCACGTAGGTGCCGACGTCGCACGCCGTGAAGTAGCGCCCGTGCAGCGAGCCGACGAAGCGGCCGTACGCGCGCAGCAGCGCCTCGCTCTTGCAGACGGCGGGGTCGCCGATGATGACGGCCTTGCCGCCGCCGAGGTCGAGGCCGGCCAGCGCGTTCTTGTACGCCATGCCCCTGGACAGGTTGAGCACGTCCTCGAGCGCCTCGTCCTCGGACCGGTAGGGGTAGAACCGCGTCCCGCCGAGCGCGGGGCCGAGCGCCGTGGAGTAGATGGCGATGATGGCCTTGAGGCCGGAGGCCGGGTCGTGACAGAACACCACTTGCTCATGGCCGGTGTGGCGGTCGAAGACTCCCACGCTCGAACCTCCTGTGAGTGGCGGGCGCGGCTGCAGGGCGCTCATCGCCTGGTCACCGCAGCGTAACTGCTCGTCCCTTTCGCGCGCGTGCGGCGGGCGCATGCGCCCGCGCAAGCGCCTGCACGCCCCGTGCGAGCCGCGTGCGAGCATGGTCGTGATGACACCGTTGCTCCCCTACGCCGCCCACCTGCGGGTCTACGAGCCGCTGGTCGCCTTCACCGCCGGCGAGCGCGAGCGCTGGGCCGCGTACGCCGCCGCCGGCTCGGCGCCGCAACGGGCCGCCGGCCTCGCCGCCGAGCACCGCGCCGCCGTGCTGGGCCTGCTCGCCACGCCGCCGAAGGTCGCCCCAGACGGCCCCGAGCATGCGTTCGTGCGCCGGCACGCCGGGCGGATCCAGGTCTGCCCGTGGCGCACGAGGGAGCGCTCGTGGCTCGCGCTGGTCGAGTTCCACTCCGGCCTGCCCGAGGAGGTCGCCGCCGCCTTCGTCCCGACCGCCGTGGCCGACGACGCCGAGAGCCGGCTGGAGCGGTGGATCGCCGACCACCCGGACCAGCACCTGCACATCAGGACGAGCGCCTGGCACGTGCCGCTCGCGTGGTACGGCCTGTTCGAGCGGGCCGAGCGCGAGCTCGTCCTCGCCCAGCGGCCCCACGCCCCGGAGGCCGCCCCGGCCTCCGACGTCCAGGGCCCTGACGCGCCGGCCGCCACCGCTCCGGCGGTCACCGAGCGGCGCTGCTGCACGTACCTCACGACGATGGCGGAGGCGCGCCGCCGCTCGGCACGGGCGCTGGCCGTGCTGCGCCGAGCGCTGGCCGACGGCTCGCTCGCCGGGCAGGTCGAGGAGGTCGCGCGGTGGCTCGAGGAGTTCCATCCGCACGCCATCGTCGAGCTCGACTACGGCGGGCTCGTGCAGGTGCTGACCGACGACGAGCTGCGCGACGACGACTCCCCCGAGCAGGTCGCCGAGGCGCTGCGGGCGCTCGGCGACGGCGACGCGGACGGCGCGGCGGCGGCGTGCGACCGGGTGGTCGAGCGGTGGCGCCGGGTGCGGGCCATCGAGGAGGCGAACTGATCGCCGGTCCGCGCTGGAATCAGCCTGGTTGCTGCGGGCTAGTCCTCCTGCCGGAGAAAGATAGCCCGCATGGGCCATTTCGGACATGGCGGGTAAACGGCAGCATCAACGCCCAGGCCAGCCTCTGCGGCGGGCCCTACCGAGGAGGACCGTGTCCATGAGCACCCGTACCCCCGACGCGGAGCCGTTGCTGACCCCAGCCGAGGTCGCGACCATGTTCCGCGTCGACCCCAAGACCGTCACCCGCTGGGCGAAGGCGGGCAAGCTGACCTCCATCAGGACCCTCGGTGGTCACCGTCGCTACCGCGAGACCGAGGTGCGCGCGCTCCTCGCCGGGATCCCGCAGCAGCGCACCGACAGCATGCCGGCCTGAGCCTGGCCCGTACGCCTGGACAGTCGCACCGCGCGCCCCACTTCCCGATCATGGACCGGGAAGTGGCGGCGCGCGGTCGTCTCTCGCCCCTGTTCAGCCCCGTCCGCCCCCTGTCCCGCCCACCGATCATCAGCCCTTGCCCGGCCACCCGGGCCCGGTAGCGTCGCCCTGTGCAGGCGCTCACCCTCGTCGACGGCTGGCCGGTGGGGTCCGTCGCGGTGGCGGTCGTGCTGGCCGACGGCACGGTAGCCGGTCGCCGCGGTGACGCCGCCGCGCCGTTCCCCCTCGCCTCGGTCACCAAGCTGCTGAGCGCCTACGCGGCCCTGGTCGCGGTCGAGGAGGGCGCGATCGAGCTGGACGAGCCGGCCGGCCCGCCGGGCTCGACCGTCGCCCACCTGCTCGCGCACGCCTCCGGCCTCGCGTCGAGCGAGAACCGGGTGAAGGCCCGGCCGGGCGCGCGCCGCATCTACTCCAACGCGGGCTTCGACCTCCTCGGCGAGCACGTCGCGGCACGCACCGGCATCCCGTTCGCCGCCTACCTGACCGAGGCCGTGCTGGAGCCGCTCGGGATGGGCGCCTCGCGGTTCGCCGGCTCCCCGGCCTCCGACGCCGTCTCCACCGTCGACGACCTGGTCCTCTTCGCCCGCGAGCTGCACCGGCCGCGCCTGCTCGACGCGTCGACCCATCGGCTCGCGACCACGGTCGCCTTCCCCGGCCTGCCGGGCGTGCTGCCCGGCTTCGGCCGGATGCCGCGCAACGACTGGGGCCTCGGGTTCGAGGTACGGGACGGCAAGGCGCCGCACTGGACGGGCCGGACCAGCTCGCCGGCGACGTTCGGCCACTTCGGCCAGACCGGCACCTTCCTCTGGGTCGACCCGGTGGCCGGTGCCGCCTGCATCTGCCTGACCGACCGCACCTTCGCGCAGTGGGCGGTCGACGCGTGGCCACCGCTCACCGACGCGATCCTCGCCGAGCTGGCCGCCGGGGCCGCCTGAGCGTCAGCCGGTGTCGTGCGCGGCGACCCGGCCGGCCCCCGCCAGCCGCTCCGCGCCCGAGCCGGCCCCCGAGCGGGCCTCCGAGCGGCCGTGGCCCATCGTCGCCTCGGCGTACGCCGTCGCGGTGGCCACGTCGCGCGGGTAGGTGCGCAGGGCGAGCAGCACGGTGAGGCCGGCCGCGACGACCGCCAGCAGGAAGAGCAGGAAGGTGAGCTCCAGGCCGGTCTCGCCGGCCCCTCCGTGACCGCCGAACCAGTGGTCGGCGGTGTAGCCGAAGACGGTGGGAGCGGCCGCCTCCAGGAACGTGCGGGCCACCGTGCGGACGCTCTCCGACCGGCCCCAGAGCATCGGATGGATGATGTCGAGCCGGGCGGCGTCCTGCGGCGGGTTGGCGGCGCCGAGCAGCGCGGCGCCCGCGGTGAGCAGCGGGATGGCCAGCCAGACCGACGTCGTCCAGATCGCCGGCGCGAGCAGGAACGACAGCACGAGCATCACCACGGCGGGCACGATCACGCGGGCCGAGACCACGCCGCGCTTCAGCAGGGCGTCGGCGACCCGGCCGCCGGCGAAGACGCCCACCACCGATCCGAGGCCGACCACGATGACGACGTTGTTGGCCACGGCCTTGGACAGGCTGTAGTGCTCCTCGGCGAAGATCAGCGCGAAGCCGCGCAGGCCGGAGAAGTAGAAGTAGCCGAGCGCCGACGCGACGACGATGACCAGGTTGGTGCGCACCCGCAGGGCGTACTTCACCGCCCACCACAGGCTCTTGCCGGCCGGGTCCTCTGGCAGCACCAGTCGCTCGTCGGGCTCGACGCCCTCCTTCTCGAGGACGGCCTTGGCGACGCCCTCGCGGCTCTCCAGCAGCGCCGCCTGCTCATCCTCGATGCGCTCCTCGAGCGGCCGGTCGGCCAGCTCGCGCGCGTCGGTCAGCTCCTCCTGGCCCTTCTCGATACGGCTCTGACCGCCGCGCGCCGGCTCCGGCAACCGCCACACCAGGACGGCGAGCAGCAGGGCGGGCACCGCGAGCCACCAGAACGCGACGCGCCAGCTGAGCGCCACGGCGAGGTCGCCGGACACGACGAAGCCGATTCCGGTGCCGATCAGCTCGCCGGCGAGCACGAAGCCGTACAGCTTCGCCCGTTCCCTGGCCGGGAAGAAGTCGCCGGTCAGCGAGGCGATGGTGGGGCCGGCGGTCGCCGACACGGCACCGAGCGCGACCCGGGACAGCATCAGCCACAGGAACGAGTGGGCCGCCCCGCTGAGGAGCGTCGCGGCCGCCCACATGACGATGCTGGCGCCGAGCAGCCGGGTGCGGCGGACCCGGTCGGTGAGCGCGCCGACCGGCAGCGTGAAGAGCGCCCCGATCAGCGCCGGCACGGTGAGCAGCAGGCCGATGTCGGTGTTGGAGAGGCCGAACGCGTGCTTGAGGTCGTCCGCCGTCGCCGAGATCGTGCCCTTGTCGGCCCCGTCGAGGGCGAGGACCGCGGCCAGCAGCGAGATCACGTGGAAGCGAGCCGGCCCGCCGACCTCGCGCGCCATCCGGTCGAGGGCCCGGCGGGCGAACGACGGACGCTCCCGGTGGCTCACGTACCGGTGATCCCCGCCAACCGGGGTCGTTAACGCCTGGTTACGAACGCCGAGCGGTTCTCGTCACGGTCACGACGATGACGGCGGCGACGACGACAGGGGCCAGCCCGCCGCGCAGCGCGTCGACGGCGGTCGTGACCGCCCCCGGCAGCGGCACGTCGCGGGTGAGGTACGCGGCCGACAGCGCAGCGGTGCGCGCGAGCAGCAGGGCGACCCACCACGATGCGACCGGCCGCCGCGCCGTGGTGGCGGCGGTGCAGGCGAGGAGGGCCCACGCCGTCGCGTCGTACCAGGGCAGCGCGTAGGGCGCGGCGAGCAGGTAGGCGGCGTAGGCGGCGAGGGCGGCCACGGCCGGTCGCTCCGGCGGCACCCGGCGCAGCAGCAGCCAGAGCAGGGCGAGGGTGGCGGCGACGGCGATCGCGCCGAGGGCGATCCGCGACGACGGCTGGCCGATCGCGTGGTCGAGGCCGGAGGCGAGCCACCGCCACGGCGTGCCGCGGGAGGCGAAGCGGGCCGCCGTCCTGGTCTGGTCGAGGGCGTGCCGGCCGGCGACGGCGTACGCGGGGAGCAGGACGGCCGCGACGCCCGCGACGAGCAGCGCGGCCCGGGCCGGCCGCCGCCGCAGCGCCCAGCACAGCCCGGCGCCGACGATCAGCGCGGGCAGCTTCACGCCCGCCGCGCAGCCGAGCGCCACGCCGGCGGCCGGCGCTGCCAGGCGGCCGGGCCGCTGCACCAGCGCCACCGCCGCGACGACGCCGAGTGCGACGAGGGCGTCGACGTGCGCCCCTGCCACGAGCGCGAGCAGGAGCAGCGGATTGCACCACCAGCCGAGCGCGACCCACCGCCTGGCCCGGTCGTCCGGCGCCAGCCGCAGGAGCAGCAGCCCGGTGAGGACGAAGGCGAGCGCGCTCCACCACTGGAGCACCGCAACGGCGGTGCGCACCGAGTCGCCGCCGATGCGGGCCGCGGCGGCCTGCTCCGCCGTGGCGATCGGCCCGTACACCGACGCCGTGCGCTGCCACGGCGCCTCGACGGCGGCGGCCACCGGGTCGCCGAATCGCTGGGCGACCTCGGCCGGCGACGTGCGGTAGGGATCGTGGCCGGTGACGGCGAGGTGGCCGTACGCCGCGTACGACTCCGGGTCGGCCGACCCGATGGGCGGCACCAGCGCGAGCGCGGCGACCGCGAGCAGCGCGGCGGCGACGAGCGGCTGCCAGCGCGGCCGCCAGCCGCGGGCGAGCGCGCGGAGCGCGCCGGCGAGCCCGAGCGCGCCGATGCCGACCGCGGCCACCAGCAGCCCGAGGACCAGCCCGGCGGCCGGGTGCAGGCCGGTCGCCGCGTACGGCGGGAGGCGCCCGGCGCCCGGCAGCGGCGGCTCGACGGCGCTGGGACCGAGGGCGGCGGTGGCGACGAGCAGGCCGATGCTCGCCGCGAGGGCGAGCAGGGCCGGCCGGGGCGCGCGGGCGCGGGACGGAGCGCCGGCGTCGGACGGCTCGGCGGTCAGCGGGCCGGCCGGGGACGCGCCGGCGGTGTCCGCGTCGATGCCGACCTCCCGACTCACCGGCGGGGACCGGCGGGTGGCGGAGGATGCGAGATTCGAACTCGCGAGGGGTTGCCCCCAACACGCTTTCCAAGCGTGCGCCCTAGGCCAACTAGGCGAATCCTCCGCCGATGAGAATACCGGACCCCTATCCCGCCGGAGCTCCGCTGGGTCGGCAGCTGATCAACCACGCGCCCGGTCCCGCGCATGACCGCGCGGGTGATCGTTCCCGCAGTCCGGCGCCCCGGACGGCGACCGATGCAGGGCACTGTTCCCTCGTGCGCCGATCCAGCTAGCGCTGCGGGCGGCGTCATCGATACCGACCGGACGGTTTGATGACGAGCATTCCGGTCGTCCTTTTCCGGCCTTGCTGAGAGCTCTTGACGCTGCACGAACGGATACCTACCGTTTGCGCTCTTACAGGGGTTGTGATTTCGGTCACTGCTTGGCAGGCGAAAGCGGCCTCCGGGACGACAGCTCCGCTGGTCCTCTCGCTCGGGGGTCTCCCATGTCCCGTACCCCTGCCGCCATCGCGCAGGCCGCTGCTGTTGCCCTGCTCGCTGGAGCGCTTACCGTCCCGGCCACCTCGATCGCCGGCCACGCTGCCGCTGCGTCACCCGCGTCGTCGCAGCAACCGGCCGACCGACGGGCGCAGCGGAGCATCACCCATCGCAACGCGGATGGCTCCTACACGTCCACGCTCTTCGCCACGCCCGTCAATTACCGGGACGGACAGGGGCACTGGCAACCGATCGACTCCCGGCTGGTGCCGGCCGGCCGCGCCGGTTACGCGTTCCGCAACGCGGCGAACAGCTTCACCGCGCTGTTCAAGGGCAGGAGCGATTCGGGTTACCTGCACGTGGAGGTCGGCGGCGTTCCGCTGGACATGACGCTCGCGGGGGCGGCACCGACCACCGCTCGAGCGAGCGGCCGGGACATCACGTATCCCGCCGTGCTCGACGGGGTGGACCTCCGCTACGCGGTGGCACCCGACGGGTTGAAGGAGACGCTCGTCCTTGCCGATGCCGGTGCGCCGACCCATTACCGGTTCACGCTCGCGCCGGCGGAGGGCACGTCACTGGCGGTGAAGCGGTTGCGCAACGGCGCCTGGGCGTTCGTGGCACCGGGGCATGCCGGGCCGCTGTTCGAGCTCGCTCCACCGCGCATCGATGATGCGGCTGCCGTCTCGGGTGCCAACGTGCGCGCGGGCCGGAGAGGCCCGAGGAGCGCCGTCGATCTATCGGTGACCCGGGTGAACGGCGCGTTTCAGCTCGATCTGACGGTCGACGGGACGTGGCTCGCCTCTCCGCAGCGGCGCTTCCCGGTGCTGCTCGACCCGACCATCACGATGCAGCCACCGTCGCAGACGGGCGACTTCATGGCCACCTGCCCGGACTGCACCGACACGGGCAGCCCGCTCTGGATCGGCTCTGACTCGTCCGACAGCTGGCGGGCCGCGGTGCAGTTCGACCTTGCTGACCTACCGCCGGGCGCCACCGTCAGCTCGGCCACTCTCGGGCTGTGGAACGACGCGAGCGACTGCGTCATGACGTCGTCGTACACCTGCGGGGACAACGGCCACACGATCAATGCCTACCGCATGACCAAGGCCTGGGACACCGTCAGCACGACATCCTCCCAGTTGGGCTGGGACGCCACCGTCTCGTCAAGCTACGCGCTGGCCGCCCACGCCGCCTCGGCGTGGATGAGCTGGGACGTGCATGCGGTCGTTCAGAGCTGGGTCAGCGGGGCCCAGCCCAATTACGGCTTCCTGCTGAAGCGAGCGACCGAGCCGCTCGACGTGGGAGGGCCGGCCCCACCCGGCGCCGACGCAACGGATCCGACGCAGGCCCCGAAGCTCGACGTGACCTACACGAGCGACGCGGTCAAGCTCTACCAGCCCGACACCCTGCACTCCAACGGTGCTGACCTGCGCTGGACGCCGTACTCCTACCCGGACGGGCATGCCTTCCAGGGGTACGAGATCCACCGTTCCTCGACGCCGAGCTTCACCCCGTCGGCCGCCACGCTGATCGCCAGGATCGGTGACCCCGCGGCCACGTCCTACCGCGATACGACAGCGGCCGCGGGCAAGGCCTTCACCTACAAGGTCGTCGTCAACGGCTGGCCGTCGTACGGGCAGACCGTGACGCTGCCGGCCGACGGTAACGCGACGAAGACGCTGCAACTCGGCCCGCAGACCAACGGCACCTACGTCGAATCGGTGACCGGCGATCCCAACTGCGCCAACTACGGCACCGACGACGACATGTGGGTCGGAGACGACACCGACGGTGGGAAGCCGGCGACCAACTGGATCTGGCGGCCACTGCTCCAGTTCGACCTGCGCGACATCCCGGCTGACGCCACGGTCACGAACGCAACGCTGTCGTTGCACACCGACCTCATGCCACCGGCGCAGACCGTGACGGTGGACGTCCACCGCGTCACCAGTGCCTGGAAGGAGGGCAGCGGCTACGGCGACTGCACCGGTGACGGCGCCAACTGGAACGAGACGCAAGGCGGTGTGAAGTGGACGGCGAGCGGCGGGGATTACGACCCGACCGTCATCGCGTCGAAGACGCATAACTCGACCGACGTGGAGGGCTGGGACGCCTTCGACATCGCGCCTGCCGTGCAGCAGTGGATCAGCGGGCAGTCGCCCAACCTGGGCCTGCTGCTCAAGTTCGCCAACGAGGCACCGGTGCCGGTCAACTGGTTCGCCTATGCCAGCGACGACTACGCCTTCGATCCGACGTGGCGGCCCAAGCTCACCGTCACCTACACGGACGGCAGTCACCCGCACGGCCCCACCGAGGCCATCGCCTCGCCCGGCGCCGGCAACCTCGTCAGCGGCGCGGCGCAGCCGGTGACGGCCGCTGCCAGCGATGACAACCAGGTCACCAAGGTCGACTTCCTCGTCGACGGAACGGTCAAGGCGACGGACACCACCGCGCCGTTCTCGATGATCTGGAACACCACCGCCGAGACCAATGCCGCTCACTCGCTCACCGCTCGCGCGACCGACGATGCCGGCAACGTCACGACATCACCCGCTACGAGCGTCACCGTCGACAACACCGCCGCGCCGACGACCAGCGTGAGCGCGCCGGCCGCGGGCGCAGCCGTCAGCGGATCCGCGGTGACGTTCTCGGCCAGCACGACCGGTGGGCGACCGATCTCCCGAGTCGAGTTCTACGTCGACGGCAACCGGCTCGCCGACGACACGACCGCGCCGTACAGCGTCACCTGGAACACGCTCGACCAGACCGTGCAGTCCTTCGATGGCACGCACGTGCTGACCTCCAAGGCCTACGACTCGGCCGGCCGCGTCGCCGGCTCGAGCGGCGTGACCGTGACGACCGCCAACACGAGTGCGACCAAGTACAAGGGGACGTTCGCCACGACGTCGGTGCCTCAGGCGGTCACCTACGACCCGGCGACCACGATGCAGGAGCAGGCCGGCGTTGACGTCACGGTCACCAACACCAGCGCCGTCACGTGGCTCGCGAGTGACGTCGTCCTGCGCTATCGCTGGTACAGCCCGGACGCGCCACCGGTCGTGACCGACGGTACCGACGTGTCGCTCGTCGCTGACGTGCCCGCGGGACAGGCCAAGACGATGCGCGTCCTCGTCGATCCGCCGGTGCTGCCGGACGGCGTCAGCAAGGCGCAGTACACCCTGCGCTTCGACCTGTACAGCAAGACCGGCGCCACCTGGTTCGCTGCTCAGGGCAACCCGCCCAACGAGAATCCGGTGATCGTCAACAAGGCGCTGGTCCGCGACGCGCTCGGGGTGGAGCCCTACTACCAGTACGTCCCCACCGCCGTCGGGCTCAACATGCAGCAGCTCGTCAACGTCGCCAACGGCAACTCGATCTTGCGCTGGGAGCCGCTCTCCTCGCCGGGACGCGGGCTCGACACGGTGCTCGACCTGACGTACAACGCGCTGGAGAAGAAGTGCGAGTGCCAGGGCGGCAATAACTGGTCGGTCGGCATCTCGTCACTGACCCGATTCGGCAACCCGATCGACGTTCACCCCAACAACGCCGACTCGATCGCCGGTCGCTCGAACAAGTACATCGAGCTCGTGGACTCGGACGGCACGACGCACCGCTTCACCGATGCCAACTCCGACGGCTACTGGGAGGCTCCTGCCGGGCAGCATCTCTACCTTCGGGTCTACTCCACCACCGACGCCACCAAGAAGTGGGCGCTGACGACGCCGAACCGCGTCACCTACTTCTACGACGTCGACGGCTACCCGACGAGCGTCCAGGACAGTGGCGGCGACACGATCGCCTTCACCGAGACCGCGGTCGCACCGGCCGACGACCCCGGTGGCGTCAAGAAGCACATCACGGCGGTCACCGACGCCGGCGGGCGCAGCTACACGGTGAGCTACTGGACGAAGGCCGACGCCAAGAAGCCGCAGGTGCGCGGCAAGATCAAGCGGATCACTGACCACTTCGGGCACCCGCTCGACTTCGACTACTACGAGGACGGCAACCTGCTCAGGATCACCGAGCGGGGCGGCACCAAGGCCGACGGCTCCTTCCTCGCCGATCGCAGCTTCGTCTTCACCTACACGACCTCCGACGGCTCCGGCCCGGCGATCCCGCTCGCCGCCAACCGGGTCAACCCCGACCCGAAGACCCCGAACGAGTCGACGCGCCTCTACAGCGTGCGCGACCCGCGCGGCAACGAGACCACCTTCACCTACCTCGGTTCCGGTGCGGGCACCGACCGGTGGAAGCTCGCGTCGCTCACCGACCGCGCGGGTGCGACAACATCGTTCGCGTACGACACGACCAATCGAGTCACCACCGTGACGCTGCCGCTGTCCCGAGCGTGGAAGTACGGATACGACGCTGACGGCAAGGTCACCAGCATCACCAACCCGAAGAACCAGGTGTCCACCCAGGCGTGGAGCGTCGACCGGATGCTCACCAAGGTGACCGAGTCGACCGGCGCCTACACCGAGCGCGCCTACAACAGCAACGGGCTGGTCACCGACGAGTGGGACCAGCTTCGCAACCACACGACGTACGAGTACGTCAACTATGCGGTCAACGCCAGTGACGTCAGCGCCAACTGGGAGGCCGGGCGTACCGGCCCGCACCTCAGCCTGCTCTCGAAGGTGACCAATCCCAAGGGAACGGCGACAACGACGCCGACCAACGACTACCAGTGGTCGTACGCCTACGACGCCAACTACAACGTGACGAGGGAGACCGACCCTCGCGGGAACTCGACGACGTACGCGTACAACGCCGACGGCACCCTCGCCTCCGAGACGGACGCCAACAACCACACGACGACGTACGTCAGCTACGACGCGAACGGCCTCGCGACCGAGACGCACGATCCGCTCGGGCGCGTGACCAAGGACGGTTACGACACCGACGGCCGGCAGCTGTGGGAGCAGGACGCGGTGCACGCCAATGACACCGGCGCCGACCCTCGTGAGTACCGGAGCTACTTCTACTACGACAGCTTCCATCGGGTGGGAGCCACGAGCGGGCCGAAGTCGACCGCGTACGCGCGCGGAACGCTGACCTGGACGGCGACCGGCTATGACGCCAATGACAATGTCACGAGCGACGCGACGCCGGCATACCTGCCTGGTGGCGGTCCCGTGACGACCATCAGCTACGACGCGATGGATCGGGAGGTGGCCGAGACCGACCCCGGGACGTCCGCCGGCCAACAACCCACGACGTTCAGCTACGACGCTGCCGGCCGGCAGACGCAGATGACGCTGCCACGGGGCGTCGCGACGACGACGATCACCAATGACTTCGCTACCACATGGAGCTACGACACCCTCGACCGGGTCACGGCGGAGACGCAGTACCCGGCGGACGGGAGCACGACCGGCGCGCGGGTCACCAACTACTGCTACGACCAGGCCGGTGACATCCGCTCGGTCACCGCTCCACGGGGTGCGCAGTCGGACGCGCCTGCGCCGTTCACCAGCTGCCCGGCTGAGAGCGCTCCGGTGAACTACGCCTATACCAGCGCCTCGTACACCACCAAGTACGCCTACTACGTGGACCACTCGTTGAGCACCATGACCGACCCGCTCGGCGGGGTCAGCTCGCAAACCTACGACGCCAACGGCAACATGGACTCGCAGACCGACGAGGAGGGCAACGTCGTGCGGCATGTCTACGACGTTGCTGACAATCTCGCGGAGGACGACTCGCCGTTCGACCCAGCTCGGCCCACTCGTAAGCTGGTGACCAAGTACACCTACGATGGTGCCGGCAACCCCACCAGCCAGATCAGCCCACGCGCCGTGGACACCCAAGGCGCCGGGCCGTACCCGAACTACGTGACGACCTTCGGCTACGACGCTGCCGATCAGCTCACGAGCATCAAGCACCCCGTCGACGGTGCCACCCAGCAGGCCTGGACGCACTACACCTACGATGCCAACGGTAACGAGACATCCGTCTCGCTACCGGTCGGCACGAGCGACCCCACCCAGGTCGGGGCCAAGCAGCAGACCAAGGTTACCTACTACGACACCGGCGACATCCGGACGCTGGACTACCCGGATGAGGGTGTCATCACCTACGACTACACGGCTGACGACCTGCAGACCTCGCGCGTGCGGGCCGGCGGCCAGCCGGAGACGTGGGCCTACTACGACGACGGTGAGCTCAAGCAGAGCACCGACGTCGACGGGCACGTCGCAACCTACAACTACGACCCCAACGACAACCTGACCACCATCGCGGATGCGAGCGGCGTCGAGAGCTCGAGCGAGGCACCGATCGCCGTGCAGCAGGATTACAACGGCTTTGACGAGCCCACTGAGATCCGGCAGCGCAAGGAGCCACCCGGCCAGGCTCCACCGGCCTGGCGGGTGACCGACTACGCCTACGACGCGGACGGCAATGTCCAGCAGCGCACCGACGAGGGCCGCACCCAGACCTTCGGCTACGACCAGAACGACCGGTTCGCCTCCCAGCTGGATGCCGGAGCCGCCGGCTGCGCCGATGACCGGCAGCTGGCCACCACGTACCTGCGCAACGGCTGGACGTCGTCCCAGACGACCCGCAAGAGCGACGGTGGCTGTGACCCCACCACCTGGCCGATCAAGCGGCAGACGGCGTGGACCTACTTCTCCGATGGCGATGTGCAGACCCTGCAGTCGTGGAAGGGTGCACAGTCGTCCGCCAACCTCGTCGAGTCGCACACGCTCGCCTACGAGAGCAATGGCGCCTACCTCAACGGCAACCGGGCGCAGGACACGTTCACCCTCCAAGGGCCGGGCACCGCTTCATGTCGCACGACGGCCTGCGCGGCGACCTTCGCCTTTGACGCGCGTGGTCGACTGACCCAGTGGGTCAACGGTCTCCCTGGCACCGCGGCGAGCACCACCACGTACACGCTCGACGCGAGCACCGCAGGCGTGGACACCCTTGAGGGCGACGTCACCAGCCAGGTGGTCACCGGAGCGGGAGCGGGACGCCGGGATTACACGTACAACATGGCCGGGCAGCTGACCTCGCGCTCGGTCAACTCGGCGATGGACCAGCTCTACTTCTACGACGCCAAGAGCGGCGACATCCGGTGCGTCACCGACCCTGGCTACACCGCCTCCCTCTGCGACGGCGACGGCAGTGCCCAGACCGGGCTCCGTGACTGGTACGCCTTCGACCCGCTCGACCGGCTGGAGACGTTCAAGTCCTACCGCACCGGCAAGACGGCCAGCTCCAGCTACGTCTACGATGCGTTCGACCGCCTCTCGAACGAGAGCGAGTCGCACAACGGCGGAGATGCGCGGACCGACAACTTCACCTACCTGACCGTCAGCGACCAGGTCAGCTCCGAGACCCAAGGTGGCAGTTCATCCCTCACCAAGCGGTACGCCTACGACGTCAACGACAACCGCATCGGTGCCACTGTCACTGGCTCCTCCACCACCGACTACACGTACGGCCGCAGTCCGCACGGAGACGTCTCGTCACTGCTCGACGACAGCGGCAACGTCGCGGCCTCGTACGCCTACGCGCCGTACGGCGCCCTCGACGCCAGCCTCTCCCGGGGCGACGTCGACCCCACGAACGCGCTCAATCCCTTCCAGTTCAACGACAAGCGGTTCGACACCGGTTCGGGCGCGGTCGACATGGGTGCCCGGCGGTACGCGCCCGACGACGGGCGATTCCTGCAGCAGGACTACTACCACGACGCGAACGAAGACCTCGCGCTGTCGGACGACGCCTCCACCGCGGACCGCTACGCCTTCCCCGGCGCCAACCCGGTCCTCTTCGCCGAAGCCTCGGGTCACGGCCCCGTCTTCCCGCCTCCCCACAGCTACCGGTGGCCCGTCTGCGTGCACAACTCGCTTACGCAGCGGGAGCAGTGCGCGCTGGACTACCTCAACAGCCGATTCCACATCCGCAAGGCCCAGGCCGCCGGCTTCGTCGGGAACTTCGACGTGGAGAGCTACTTCCCCAACGACCGGACCTGCCGGCGCGTCGACAGCCACTGCTGGCAGAGCTGGTGCCACGACCGGAAGGAGAAGTACCGCTGGCCACTCACGGACTGCGGCTTCGGCATGGCGCAATGGGGCGAGGCTCGCCGGGACGGCAGGCACGGATTGATCAGGTTCGCCGGCTCGAAGAAGCTCGCGCATGACTTCTTCGCCCAGCTCGCCTTCGTGTGGTACGAGCTCAACCACACGGAGACGCACGCACTCGCCAAGATCAGGGGGACCGTCCCGCGGAGGGGCAAGCAGGCCGCGCGCAATGCTGCCGACAACGTCAGGACGTATTACGAACGGCCGGGTCCTCCCTACCTGATCAAGGAACGCAGACGATTCGCGGTACGTGCATACGGTCTCTCCTGACGCTGACGAGCCACTGCCGGCTCGTGGTCGCTAGAGTGGAGGTCGACCCCCCGTGCGGCGCTCACCTCGCCGAACCCCCCCAGGGCCGGAAGGCAGCAAGGGTAGGCGGGCTCTGGCGGGTGCGCGGGGGGTCCCTCGCGCCTGCTGTGGATCGCCTTCGCGCCCCTTGCCGGGCCGCGTAGGCTGGCCCGCGTGAGCCTCGCCCTCTACCGCAGGTACCGCCCAGGCACGTTCGCCGAGGTGATCGGCCAGGAGCACGTCACCGAGCCGCTGCAGCAGGCGATCCGCAACGACAAGGTGCACCACGCGTACCTGTTCAGCGGCCCCCGCGGCTGCGGCAAGACCTCCAGCGCCCGCATCCTCGCCCGCTCGCTGAACTGCGAGAAGGGCCCCACTCCCACACCGTGCGGTACGTGCGACTCGTGCGTCTCGCTCGCGCCCAACGGGCCGGGCAGCCTCGACGTCATCGAGATCGACGCGGCCAGCCACGGCGGCGTCGACGACGCCCGCGACCTGCGGGAGCGGGCGTTCTACGCGCCGGTGAGCAGCCGCTTCAAGGTCTACATCATCGACGAGGCGCACATGGTGACGCGGGAGGGCTTCAACGCCCTCCTGAAGCTCGTCGAGGAGCCGCCGCCGCACCTGAAGTTCGTCTTCGCGACCACCGAGCCCGAGAAGGTCATCGGGACGATCCGCTCGCGCACCCACCACTACCCGTTCCGGCTGATCCCGCCGCGCGAGCTGCTCAAGCACCTCACCGCCATCTGCGCGGGCGAGGGCGTCCAGGTCGACCCGCTCGTCCTGCCGCTGGTGGTGCGGGCGGGCGCCGGATCGGCCCGCGACGCGCTCTCCGTCCTCGACCAGCTGCTCGCCGGCAGCGGGCCGGAGGGGCTGACGTACGCGCGGGCCGTGGCCCTGCTCGGCTACACCGACGCCGAGCTGCTCGACGAGGTGGTCGACGCGCTCGCGGCCGGCGACGCGGCCGCGGTCTTCCAGGCCGTCGACCGGATGGTGGAGGGCGGCCACGACCCGCGCCGGTTCGCCGCCGACCTGCTGGAGCGCTTCCGCGACCTGCTCATCCTCGAGGCGGTGCCCGACGCCGTCGACAAGGGCCTGCTCGACTACCCGTCCGACCAGCTCGACCGGATGAGCGCGCAGGTGGCCCGCTTCGGCCGGGCCGAGCTGGCCCGCGCGGGCGAGATCCTCAACGCCGGTCTCACCGAGATGCGCGGGGCGACCGCGCCCCGGCTGCTGCTCGAGCTGGTCTGCGCCCGGCTGCTGCTGCCGGCCGCCGCGGCCGACGAGGGCTCGCTGCTCGCCCGGCTGGAGCGGATGGAGCGCCGCTTCGACATCGCTGGCGACCGGCCCGGGCAGGCCGAGCAGCCGGCCGCCCGTCCGGCGTCGCGCCAGGCGGGTGGGCGCCCCGCCAGGCCGGCTGCCCAGGCGCCCGCCCAGCCCTCCGCTGAGCCACCTGCCGCGTCACCTGCCCAGGCGCCCGCCCAGCCGCCCGCCGCCCGGCCCGCTGCCGAGCCGGCCGGGCCG
>JBJMHZ010000034.1:0-83187 GCA_045807125.1 Frankiaceae bacterium | reverse complement strand
GGTCGGCCCCCGCGCCGGCCGGGCCGGCAGCGGCCCGGCCGGTCTCGCCCGCGGCGGCCGGCGAAGCCGGCACGGGCCGCACCGGCCCCGGTCGATCGAGCCGCTCGGCCCGGCGCGGGGCGCTGCCGCCGGAGGCGGCACGGGCGGCCATGGCGGCCATGGCGGCGAGAGGGGCAGGGGCGGCAGGAGCGGCAGGAGCGGCATCGAGCCGGCCGGCCTGGGTCCGGCCCGACGTCGGTCCGTTGACCAGCGGGTACGGCTACCGCTCCGCACTCGGCGATTTCCACCCGGGCATCGACCTGGCCGGCCCGTACGGGTCGCCGATCAGGGCAGCCGCCGCCGGGCGGATCAGCTACGCGGGGCCGGCCTCCGGCTTCGGCCAGGTGATCCGCATCGTGCACCCGGGCGGCGTCATGACCCTCTACGGCCACATGTCGCGGATCGTCCGCAGCTCCGGCACCGTCCGGGTCGGCGAGGTCATCGCGTACGAGGGCAGCGAGGGCCGGTCCACCGGCCCGCACCTGCACTTCGAGGTGTGGGTGAACGGCCAGCGCGTCGACCCGCTCGGGTTCCTGCGCCGGCATCACGTGCGCATCTGAGGGCCGCCGCCGGATCGTCCCGCTGCCCGGCTCGACCGGCGCGCGACCGACTCGGGCGACTCAGGCGACTCGGGCGACTCGGGCGACTCGGGCGACTCAGCCGACGCGGGTCAGCAGGGCCTCGTCCCTGTCGTCGGTCGCGATGACGGTGAGGCGCTGCGTCGCGCGGGTCAGTGCGACGTAAAGCCGGCGCAGCCCGGTGGCGGCCTCGGCGGCGATCTGCGCCGGCGCGACGACGACCACCGCGTCGTACTCGAGCCCCTTCGCCTCCAGGCTGCTGACGCACCGCACCCGCTCGGACAGGGGCTCGACCCGCTCGCGCAGCGCCGGGGCGGCCGCCACCGAGGCGATGACCCCCACGGTGCCGTCGACCTCGGCGAGCAGCCGCTCCACCGCGTCGGCGACCGCCCTGGCCGGCTGCGGCGCGGGGACGATCGTCGGCTCCCGCCCGGTGCTGCGCACCGCCACCGGGCGGGCGCGGCCGGGGTCGAGGCGGTCGAGGACCGCGTCGGCGAGCGCGATGACCTCGGCCGGCGTCCGGTAGTTGGTCGCGAAGACGAACAGCCGCTCGGTCTGGTCACGGGTGGCCTGCCGGCGGGCCCGCGCGGCCTCGGCCTCGTCGTCCCAGCTGCGCTGGGCCGGGTCGCCCACGATCGTCCACGACGCGCGCCGCCCCCGCCGGCCGAGCATGCGCCACTGCATCGGCGTCACGTCCTGCGCCTCGTCGACGATGACGTGGGCGTAGCCGGCGTAGTCCGAGCCGCGCGGGGCCACCTCGCGCCTGGCCCGGTCGGCGAAGGTCGTCACCTCGGCGTAGCCGGGCTCCTCGAGGTCGTCCTCGTCCTCGCGGGCGCGCGGAGCGGCGATGTCGCCGATGAGGTGGGCGAGCTCGTCGTGCAGGGCGACGTCGTGGGTCGACGCGCCGGGGCGGGACAGCGACGCGAGGAGCAGCTCCACCTCGCCGGGGTCGAGCGCCGGCCGGGCCACCGCGCGGGCGAACCCGGCGTCGCGCAGCCGGTCGAGCACGGCGGCGGGGCCGAGCGGCGGCCAGCACGCGTCGAGGAACTCCTGGAAGCCCTGGTCGTCGAGGACGTCGTCGACCTCGACCCGGTCGACCGCCTTCGCGTCGCGGTCGAGCCCCGCGCGGTAGGCGCGCAGCACGGTGCGGGCGAGCATCCGCGCCATCCGGTCGTAGCTGCCCCCGGCCCGCTCCGCCGACGCCACGACGTCGCGGCGGACCCGCTCCACCTCCCTGCGGTCGAGCGGGACCGTCACCCCGAGCGAGGCGAGGAACGCCCGCGGTGGTGACGGCGGCAGCGCAGCCACGACGGCCGCCCTCAGCACCCGCACCATCCGCAACGAGCCCTTGACCGCGGCGGCCTCGTCGTCGTAGCGCGTCGCACGCAGGCCGTCGGCGAGCTCGCCCAGTGAGCGCAGCGTGGCGCTGGTCTCGCCGAGCGAGGGCAGCACCCGCTCGATGTAGCGGCTGAACACCGTCGTCGGCCCGACGACGAGCACGCCCGAGTAGCGGTAGCGGTCCCGGTGCTCGTGCAGCAGGAAGGCCGCCCGGTGCAGCGCGACGACCGTCTTGCCGGTGCCAGGGCCGCCCTCGATGCGGACGACGCCGCTCGCCGGCGCGCGGATCGCCTCGTCCTGCTCGCGCTGGATGGTCGCGACGATGTCGCGCATGTGATGGCTGCGCGACCGCTGCAAGGCGCTCATCAGCGCCCCCTCGCCGACGGCGCCGAGACCCAGCCGATCGGCCGCCGCGGCGTCGAGGACGTCGTCGTCGACGTCGAGCACCTGCTGCCCCCGGCAGGTGATGACCCGCCGCCGCGCGACCCCGTCGGGGTGCCGCAGGGTCGCCCGGTAGAAGGGGGCGGCCGCCGGCGCGCGCCAGTCGACCACCAGCACGTCGCTGGCCGCGGTGCGCACGCCGATCCGGCCGATCCGCCAGGTGCGGCCCTCGGCGAGGTCGAGCCGGCCGAAGACGACGCCCTCGCCCTGCGACTCGAGCACCCGCAGCCGCTCGTCGAAGCGGTGCACCATCACGTCGCGCTCGTAGATCGAACCGGCGTGGTCCGGGTCGATCTCGGTGATGCGCTCCGACCGGGCGGCGTCGGCCTCGTCGTGCAGCTCGGCGAGCCGCTCGTACACGACGTCGACGTAGTACTGCTCGACGGCGAGCTCGCGCTCGCGGCCGGTCGGCTGGCCGGGCCCGACGCGCGCATCGCCGTCGTCACGGCGCTCGTCTCGGCGCTCGTCTCGGCGCTCGTCACGCCGGCTCGCCGGCTCGGGCAGCATGCGGCTCCTCGGTCCAGGGCGCAGGGGGGCTCTCAAGCGTGCCAGAAAGCGCGCCGTCCTGCCCAACCCCGAGCGCTGCCGCCGCCGCGCGATCACGTCTCGGGCACCACCTCCAGCCGGTCAGCGCCCGGCACCGGCCGCCGCAGGCGCACCGGGACGTCGGGCTCGAGGCCCTGGACGGCGGGCGCCGGAACGGGCACCGGCTCGTCGACCTCCCGGGCCCACGCCACCCGGTCGAGCCGGAACGCCCGGCCCGCACCGCGCAGCCGGCACCGGCCGACGAGGTACCACCCGTCGAGCCCCCGCACAAGCCCGGCTGGCTCCACCTCGCGCTCGGAGGCCGCTCCGTCGCGGTCGACGTAGTCGATCGCCACCACCCGACCGGCCGCCACCGCCTGCTCGACCGTCGCCGCCGCGCCGCCGCGCTGCTCGTCGCGGCCGCGGAACAGCAGCACCCGCCCTGGCCCGCTGCCCCCGCGGGCGGGGGCGTCTCGCCGACCCATGCTCTGCATGGCTTCCTTGTAGCGCAACCCGCCGACAAGTTTCCGGGCGCGGGCCCGGCCGCGGGCGCGCCCGGCTGGGTACAGGGTCGGCGTGAGCGATCATCGGACCGCGTTCGTGCTCGGCGGCGGCGGCCTGCTCGGCGCGTGCGAGGCCGGCATGCTGCGCGCCCTGCTCGAGCGCGGGATCCGGCCGGATCTCGTGGTCGGCACGTCGATCGGCGCCATCAACGGCGCCGCCGTCGCCGGCGAGCCGACGGTCGAGGGCGCGAAGCGGCTCTGCGCGATGTGGGACGACGTGGAGCGCACCGGGGTGCTCGGGGGCTCGCTGTTCGCCAGGGTGCGCACCCTCGTGACGACCGGCACCCACCTGCACGCCGCCGACCCCTTGCGCGACCTGCTGGATCGCAACCTGCCGGGCCGCCGGATCGAGGAGCTGGCAGTGCCGTTCCAGTGCGTGGCCGCGTCGATCGAGCGGGCCAGCGAGCACTGGTTCACCAGCGGCCCGGTCGTGCCGGCCGTGCTGGCCTCCTCGGCCGTCCCCGGACTGCTGCCACCGGTCGAGATCGACGGCGAGCACTTCGTGGACGGCGGCATCGTCAACAGCATCCCGGTCGGCCGGGCGCTCGAGCTCGGCGCAACCCGGATCTTCGTCCTGCACGTCGGGCGCATCGAGCGGCCGCTCGAAGCGCCACGCACGCCGTGGGAGGTGGCCCTCGTCTCCTTCGAGCTGGCCAGGAGGCACCGCTTCTTCACCGACCTGGCCGCCCTGCCGGAGGGCGTGGACGTGCAGGTGCTGCCGACGGGCGTGGAGGAGCAGCCGCGCTACTCGAGCCTCGCCAACCTGCGCTACCGCGACATGTCCCGCATCGGCGAACGGATCGAGCTGGCCTACCGGGCGACCGTCGCCCACCTCGCCGGTACGGGGCAGCGGTGACGCCGGGTCAGCTGCTGCGGCGCGCCGTCGTCGTCCCCGTCGTGCTCGCCGTCGAGGTGACCCTGGTCGCCACGTCACCGGTGCTGCTGCCGCTCGCGGCGCTCGGCTCCGTCGCGAGCCGCCGCCGGCTGCCGCTGCGCACCGCGGCGCTCGTCGTCGCGTACGCGCTGATCGAGCTGCGCGCCCTGGGCGAGCTCGCCGGCCTGCACCGGCACGGCCGCGCGCGCGATCAGGAGGCTGCGTACGCGCTCGCCCGCCGCTTCCTCGACCGGCTCGCCCGCGCCGTCGACCGGACGCTCGGCGTGCGGGTCGAGCTCGCGACCGGCTCGGCGACCGGCGACGACGTACGAGCGGCCACGCCACTGGTCGTCCTCAGCCGCCACGCCGGTCCGGGCGACTCGTTCCTCCTCGCCTGGCTGCTGCTGTCGCAGTGGCGGGTACGGCCACGCATCGTGCTGCGCACGGCGATGCGCCTCGAACCGGGCGTCGAGCTCGTCCTGTCCCGCCTGCCCTCCTGCTTCGTGCGACCGGGCGCGGGGCGGCGGACGAAGGCGGCCATCACCGACGCCGCCGCCGGCATGGGGACCGGCGACGCCATGCTGCTTTTCCCGGAGGGCGGCAACTTCACCGAGGAGCGCCGCCGGGTGCGGATCGCCCGGCTGCTGCACCGGCGGACGTTCGCCCGCGCGCGCCAGGCCCGGCGGATGCGCCACGTCCTCGCGCCGTACCCCGGTGGAGCCCTCGCCGCCTTGGCCGGTGCGCCGGACGCGGACGTCCTCGTCATCGCGCACAGCGGGCTGGGCGGCGGGTCTGGCGAGCGCCGGTGGTGGTCGCTGCCGGTCGATCGGGACCTCGTCGTGCATGCCCGGCTGGTGCCGCGGTCGGAGATCCCGGCCAGCCCGGCCGACCTGGAGCGGTGGCTCTACGCGCAGTGGCGCCTGGTGGACGACTGGGTGGACCGGTGGGTGCGGACGGAGGCTCAGAGCTTCTCGAGCGGGGCGTAGCGGAGCATCAGCCGCTTCTGCCCCACCTGCGCGCCGAAGTCGATCGCGACCTGCGGGTCGTCGGGCCGTCCGCTGACCGAGACCACCGTGCCGAGGCCGAAGGTGTCGTGGTTGACCCGGTCGCCCGGCTCGAGCGCGACGACCCGCCGCATGCCCGGGCCCGGCCGGCCGGCGCCAGCGTCGAAGCGCCGCATCATCGCGTTGCTGGCCGAGAAGCCGGACACCGAAGCCTCCGCCCGCCGCCACTCGACGAGGTCGGGCGGCACCTCGTCGAGGAAGCGCGACGCCGGATTGGCCTGCGGCGACCCCCACGAGGACCGGATGGCGGCCCGTGACAGGTAGAGCCGGCGCCGCGCGCGGGTGATGCCGACGTAGGCCAGCCGCCGCTCCTCCTCGAGCTCCTTCGGGTCGCCCAGCGTGCGCTGGTGGGGGAACACGCCGTCCTCGAGGCCGCTGAGGAACACCACCGGGAACTCCAGGCCCTTGGCGGTATGCAGCGTCATGAGCGTGACGACGCCGCCGCCCTCGTCCGCGTCCGGGATCTCGTCGGCGTCGGCGACGAGCGCCACCCGCTCGAGGAAGCCCGCAAGGTCGCCGCCGTCCACCGAGTCCTCGTACTCCTGCGCGACGGCGACGAGCTCGCGGAGGTTGTCCTCGCGGCTCTGGTCCTGCGGGTCCTCGCTGCCCTGCAGCTCGGCGAGGTAGCCGGACTTGGTCATGACGTCCTCGAGCACCGCTGCCGGGCCGGCGCCGCCGATCACCGCTGCGCGCAGCTCGTCCATCAGCGCGACGAACTCCTTGACCGCGTTGACCGATCGGCTGGCGATGCCCGGCGCCTCCTCGCAGCGCGCGAGAGCCTCGGCGAACGGGATGCGCCTGCGCTCCGCGAGCGCATCGACGCAGGCCTCGGCCCGGTCGCCGATGCCGCGCTTGGGCACGTTGAGGATGCGGCGCATCGACACGACGTCGGTCGGGTTGGCCAGCGCCCGCAGGTAGGCGAGCATGTCGCGGATCTCGCGTCGCTCGTAGAACCGCACGCCGCCGACGACCTTGTACGGCAGGCCGCGGCGGATGAAGACCTCCTCGAACACGCGGCTCTGCGCGTTGGTGCGGTAGAAGACCGCGACGTCGGCGAGGCGCACGTCGCCCTCGTCGGAGAGCCGGTCGACCTCCTCGCTGACGAACGCGGCCTCGTCGTGCTCGTTGTCGGCGACGTAGCCGACGATGCGCGCGCCGGAGCCGGCGTCGGACCAGAGGTTCTTGGGCTTGCGGTCGGGGTTGCGGGAGATGACGGCGTTGGCCGCCGTCAGGATCGTCTGGGTGGAGCGGTAGTTCTGCTCCAGCAGGATCGTGGTGGCCGCCGGGTAGTCGCGCTCGAACTCGAGGATGTTGCGGATCGTGGCGCCGCGGAAGGCGTAGATCGCCTGGTCGGCGTCGCCGACCACGCAGAGCTCGGCCGGCTCCACGTGCGGTCCGTCGCCACCGGGCGCCGGGCGCACGAGCTCGCCGTCGACGGTGCGCCGCTCGCGGTGGCCGACCGCGCCGCCGACGAGCTCGCGGACGAGCACGTACTGCGCGTGGTTGGTGTCCTGGTACTCGTCGACGAGCACGTGCCGGAAGCGCCGCCGGTAGTGCTCGGCGACGTCGGGGAACGCCTGGAGCAGGTTGACCGACGTCATGATGAGGTCGTCGAAGTCGAAGGCGTTGGCCTGCACGAGCGAGGACTGGTAGGCGGAGTAGATCTCGGCGAGCTGCCGCTCGGTGTGGTTGGCGGCCTTGGAGCCGAAGGTCTCCCAGTCGACCAGCTCGTTCTTCAGGTTGCTGATCTGGGCCGCGACCGATCGCGGCGGGAAGCGCTTGGGGTCGAGGTCGAGCCGGCGCAGCACCAGCCCGACGAGCCGCACCGAGTCGGCCTGGTCGTAGATCGAGAACGACGACGACATCCCGAGCTTCTTGACCTGCTCGCGCAGGATGCGCACGCAGGCCGAGTGGAAGGTCATGACCCACATCGGCGCGGCCGCCCTGCCGCCGATCAGCGCGGCGACCCGCTCCTTCATCTCGCCGGCCGCCTTGTTGGTGAACGTGATGGCGAGGATCTGCCCAGGGCGCGCGTCGCGGGCCGCCAGCAGGTAGGCGATGCGATGGGTGAGCACCCTCGTCTTGCCCGACCCGGCGCCGGCGATCACCAGCAGCGGCGACCCCTCGTGGAGCACGGCCTTGCGCTGCTGGTCGTTGAGGCCCTCCAGCAGGCGCGGCGCGTCGCTGGCGTCGAGTCGCCGCCCGGCCGGCCGGCCCTCGGCGGCGGTCTCGCGCGCGTCCGGCGGAGCCGGCTCGGTGTCGGTCGTCATTTCCCCTCGATCCTACGGCCGGGGCCCGACGAGAACGGGGACGAGAAACGGACGGGGAGGGTGCGGGAGGACGGGGGCGGGGGCGGAAAGGGCCGATCGGCGGGCGGGACGGGCGGGCGGCACCGAGCACGGCGATCACGGGCCGCGCAGCCAGGGTCGCTACCCTGGTGCAGCCGTGTCCGCGCACGGGGCGCGGCCCCCGCACGGTCCATCTTCCGCGAGGTGCCAGCGTGAGCTCCAGCGCCGACGACCGCCCGCCGGGCGGCGCCGTCGGCGGCGATCCGGCCGGGCTCCCCCCCGAGCTGGCCAGCCGGGTCGCCGGCGTGACGAGGCTTGCCGACGTCGGCGCGCCGGTCAGCCGGATGGCCGACATCCACTCGGTCCTCGTCGACGTGCTGCGCACCGTCCTCGACGTCGTGCGCGCCGAGAAGGGCACCCTCGTCCTCTACGACGCCGACACGGACGAGCTATCGGTCGTCGCGCTGATCGGCTTGCCGGCGGACTACGCCCAGGCCGTGGGCCGGCTGCAGCGGGGCGAGGGCGCCGCCGGCAAGGCGCTCGTGACCGGCCGGCCGGTCGTGGTGGAGGACGTCCGCACCGATCCGATCTTCGAGCGGTGGCGCGATCTCGCCGACCGGCTCGGCTACCGCTCGCTGTACGTCGTGCCCCTGGTCACCCTCGGCGACGAGGTCATGGGCACCATCGGCGCGTACTGGAGCCAGCCGCACCGCCCGGACGCGCGGGAGACCAGGCTGGTCGAGCGCTTCGCGCGGCAGGCCGCCGACATGGTGGAGCGGGCCCGCCTGCACGGGGAGGCGCGGATGCTCGTGGCCAGCGAGCAGCGGCGGGCCGGCCAGCTACGGCAGCTCGCCGACACCGCGCTCGGCCTGGCGTCGGTCGACGAGACCGGCGAGCTGCTCCGGATGGTGACCGACGCGGCCCGCGAGATCGTCGGGAGCCAGCGGGCCGGCGCCTGGCGGCTCGCGCAAGGCGAGCCGATGGCCTCGTACGCGTCGGCGGCCCCGACGCTGGACGGGCCGGCCGGCACCTGGCCAGGGACCTTCGTCGCCCACCCGCTCGTCGACGCGGTGGTCACCACCAACCGGCCGGTGCGCCGCCCGGCCGGCGCGGACCTGCCCGGCGGCTACCTCGGCGTGCCGCTCGTCGGCCGCGACGGCAGCAATCTCGGGCTGATCGAGCTGACCGGCAAGATCGACGCGCCGGAGTTCGGGGCGGACGACGAGGCGATCCTCGTCCAGCTCGCGCAGATGGCGTCGGCCGCCATCGACCGCCTCGACCTGATCGAGCGCGACCGGCAGGCCCGTGAGGAGGCCGAGCGGCTGGCCCGCCGCTACCGCTTGCTCTCGGAGGCGGGCAAGCAGCTCAGCGCGAGCCTCGAGATATCCGCCGCGCTGCGGGCCATGGCCCGGCTCGTGGTGCCGACGATCGCCGAGTGGTGCGCGCTCGACCTGCTCGGCGACGACGGCGCGCTGGATCGGGTGCACGTCGTGGCGACCGATCCGGAGACCGGGGAGCGGATGCGGCCCGACCCGGCCGTCATGCCGGACGGCGAGGGGCGCTACGGCGCGACGGCCGCGCTGCGCACCGGCGAGAGCCAGCTCTACCCGGCGGACGGTGACCCGGCGGACGGCTCGCGACCGGACGACGCCGGCCTCGCGGAGCTGGGAGCCGCCGGCCCGCGCAGCGGCCTCGTGGTGCCGCTGCGGGCCCGCGGCCAGCTGATCGGCGCGCTGACGCTGCTGCGCTTCACCGGGCCCGCGTACACGAACGACGACCTGGCGCTCGTCGAGGAGCTCGCGGCGCGGGCGGCGCAGGCCATCGACAACGCCAGCCGCTACGAGTTCGAGCGCGACCTCGCCGCCACCCTGCAGCGCAGCCTGCTGCCGCAGGCACTACCGGTCGCCGCCGGCATCAACGTGGCGAGCCGTTACCTGCCCGGCGCGTCCGGCACTCAGGTGGGCGGCGACTGGTACGACCTCATCGACCTGGGCCAGGGCCGGCTCGCGATGGTGATCGGCGACGTGATGGGCCGCGGGGTGGCCGCGGCCACCGTCATGGGGCAGCTGCGGGCGAGCGTGCGGGCGTACGCCCTCGAGGGCCACGAGCCGGTCGAGCTGCTGCGCCGGGTCGACCGGGTCGTGCAGGCCATCGACGAGTCGCAGCTGACCACCTGCATCTACGCGGTGTACGACGCGTCCACCCGTGACCTGACGCTCGCGGCGGCCGGGCACCTGCCCCCGCTGGTCATCGACGCGACCGGCCCCCGCTACCTCGAGCTCGAGCCCGGCGTGCCGCTGGGCGTGGGCGACGAGAGCTTCGGCCAGACCCGGGTACCGCTCGCGCCGGGAAGCACGGTGCTGCTCTACACCGACGGGCTGGTCGAGGGGCCCGACTGCCCGATCGGCGTGGGGATGGCGCGGCTGCTCGAGGCCGCCCGCGACGCGCCGGCCAACGCCGACGA
This sequence comes from Frankiaceae bacterium, assembly GCA_045807125.1. Lineage (GTDB taxonomy): Bacteria > Actinomycetota > Actinomycetes > JAWWOL01 > JAWWOL01 > JBJMHZ01. The sequence goes on along the minus strand of JBJMHZ010000034.1, from coordinate 73,013 downwards.
GCTCTGCGACCACCTCCTGCGCGCGCTGGGGCGCGACGGCGACCACGACGACGACACCGCGCTGCTGGCGGTGACGCTCACCTCCGCCGACCGGCACGACCCGCACGAGCCGGCCGAGCTGTCGCTGCCGCTCGACCCCGAGTCGGCGGCCACCGCGCGGGCGTTCGTGGCCCGTACCCTCAGCCGGCGCGGGTTGATGCAGTACTGCGACGTCGCCGTCCTGCTCGCGAGCGAGCTGGTGACCAACGCGCTGCGGCACGCGCGGACGGAGGTGCGGCTGCGGGTGGCCACCACGCCCGGCCGCCTTCGGATCGAGGTGGTCGACGGCAGCGGTCAGGTGCCGCTGCCCCGGCACGCCATCCCCGACCAGGACGAGAGCGGCCGCGGCATGCTGCTCGTCGCCGGGCTGTCCGACCGGTGGGGCACCGAGCCCGGCTTCGGCGGCAAGTGCGTGTGGTTCGAGCTCGACACCTGACCTCCTCCTCCGGCGCGGCAGGCGATCGGACGAGGACCGCGGACCCAGCGCGGACGGACCCCCACGCCCTGGCCGATCGAGCGCCGGCGGTCACACCAGGCGTCGATCGCTGGCCCACCGGCTGAGCTCGTGCCTGCTGGACAGCTGCAGCTTGCGGAGCACGGCCGAGACGTGGGTCTCGACGGTCTTCACCGAGATGTACAGCTCGCGGGCGACCTCCTTGTAGGCGTAGCCGCGGGCGATGAGCCGCAGCACCTCGCGCTCGCGCGGCGTGAGCGCGTCGAGCTCGGGATCGGCCGACGGCGGGACGCCGGCCGCGAACGCGTCGAGCACGAAGCCGGCCAGGCGCGGCGAGAACACCGCGTCGCCCCCCGCCACCCGCCTGATCGCGTCGGCGAGGTCGGCGCCCGAGATCGTCTTGGTGACGTAGCCGCGCGCCCCCGCCCTGATCACCCCGATGACGTCCTCCGCGGCGTCGCTGACCGACAGGGCGAGGAAGCGGGTGCCGGGCATCGCCTCCCGCAGCGCGGTGAGCACGGCCTGCCCGCCACCCCCTGGCAGGTGCACGTCGAGCAGCACCACGTCGGGCGCCGCCGCGCGGATCGCCGCGACGGCCGAGTCGACGTCGTGCGCCTCGCCCACCACCTCGACCGCGTCGCCCAGCTCGGCCCGGACGCCGGCGCGGAACAGCCGGTGGTCATCGACCACTACCACGCGCGGCCGGCCGGCCGCCTCGCCGGTGGACGGTGCGCTCACGGGCCCCTCCTCTCCAGGCAGAGCCGTACCTCGGTGCCCGCGCCGGGCGCGGTGCGGATCTCCGCGGTGCCGCCGTGGCGAGCCATCCGGCCCACGATCGACTCCTTGATGCCGTAGCGGTCGGGCCCGACGGCCGCGAGGTCGAAGCCGTTGCCGCGGTCGCGGACGTAGGCCCGCACCGCCTCGTCCTCGACCTCGACGTAGACCGACACGCTCGCCGCCCCCGAGGACTTCGCCGCGTTGACCATCGCCTCGCGCGCAGCGAGCACGAGGCCACGCAACCGGTCGTCGAGCGCGGCGTCGCCCACCACCACGACCTCGATCGGGATCGCGTAACTGTCCTCGACCTCGCCAGCGGCCTGCTCGACCGCCGCCCCGAGCCGGTCGTCCGGTGTGGCGGTGCCGGGGAGCCGGTAGAGCCACGTCCGCAGGTCGCGCTCCTGGCTGCGGGCCAGGCGCGCCACCTCCCGCGGGTCGTCGGCGCTGCGCTGGATGAGGGCCAGCGTGTGCAGCACCGAGTCGTGGATGCGGGCGGCGAGCTCGGCCCGCTCCTGGGTGCGGATGCGCTCCCGGCGCTCGGCGGCGAGAGCGCCGGCCATGCGCAACCACCACGGCCCGGTCACCAGGACCAGCCCGGCGACCACCGCCACGATGGCCAGCAGCCCGTGCTGCGCCTGGCGCAGGGCGTTGTTGGCCGCGAGGAAGCCGGCCACGCCCGCCGCCACGAGCGCGAAGCCGAGCGCCACGCGGGCCAGGCCGCCCCGGCCGACCGTCAGCGGCCAGCCGCTCGCCGCTCCGGTGCCGGCGGGTGCCGGGCTCCCGGAGGGCGGGTCGCGCCCGGCCGGCGCCGACGAGGCGGCGGCATCGAGCGGCTCAGCGTCGGCCACCAGCGTCGGCCCCGCGCTCCCCGCGTCCCTCGCGTTCCCGGCGTCTTCCCGCGCCCCGGCGTCTCCGCCGTCTCCTGCTGCGCCGCCCACCGGCCGGCGGCGCAGACCGGTGCCCTCGAGCCACTGCCGGCGCTGCGCCTCGTCGGCCTGCCGCCAGATCAGCGTCGCCCCGACGGCGGCTGCGACGATCGGCCACGCGGAGGGGCCGCCGAAGCCCAGCCCGAGCAGCGTGCAGAGCAGGGTGATGCCGAGGGCCAGCGCGCCGTAGGCCACCAGCTGAGCCGGGTCGGCGACGACCGGCCGCTGATCGGCACCGCCACCGGCGCCCTCCTCCGGCCCAGGGACCGTCACCCAGAGCGCCACGTAGAGCAGCACGCCCGCGCCGCCGGTCGCCACCAGCAGCGCGAGCACGAGGCGGACCACCAGCACGTCGACGCCGAGATGCTCGGCGAGACCGGCCGCCACGCCGGCCACGACCCGGCCGCGGGGCGACCGGCGCAACTGCCGATGTCGCCGCGGCGAGGTCGCCGGTGCCGTCCATCTGCTCACGAGCACAGACAATCACGGCGCACCGACATCGGGCAGCGGGGCGACCCCTGGTTGTGGACGGCGGCGGATCAGGGTCCGGCTCAGGGCCATCCCTGATGGCGGGGAGCCGCCGGCGCGGCACGCTCGACGCATGACGACGAACGACATCAACGGCGGGGCCGGCGCACCCGGTCCCTCCGAGCCCCCCTCGGGGTCGCCCTCCGAGCCTCCGTCCGCCGCCCGGCGTCCCGGACGGCCGCTCTACCGCAGCCGCGACGACCGCGTGCTGGGCGGCGTGGCAGCCGGGCTCGGCTACTGGCTCGACATCGACCCGGTCATCATCCGGGTCCTCTTCGCCGTGCTGACGGTCTTCGGCGGCGTGGGCGTGCTGCTCTACGGCATCGGCTACCTGTTCATCCCCGAGGCCGGCAGCCCCGGTTCCCTCGCGGAGGGCTGGCTCGCCGGCCGCCGCGTCCAGCGGCCACCGGCGCTGACCCTCGCCGCGCTCGCGGTGGGCGCCATCATCGTGCTGGCCGTCGTGTCGCGCGACGCCGATGCCATCGCCGTGCTGCTCGCGGTGGCCGTCGTCGCCGCGCTCGCGGCGCGGTCGCGGGCGAGCGCGGCGTACCCCCCGCCGGGGGCCGTGCCACCCGGGGCCGCAGCGCTCGCACCGACGGTCCCGGCCGGCACGACCGCGCCGAGCGCAGCGGAGGCACCGGCGACCTCCCCGGCAACGGCGTCGTGGGCCGGCGCCGAGCCACCGCCGGGTAGCGGCCGCGGCAGCAGGTGGACCCGCCGGCGCAGCACGAGCCGGCTCGTGCTGGGCGCCGCCGCCGTCGCGGCCGGCCTCGCGCTGCTGCTCGACCGGACGGGGGCGATGCACCTGACGCTCACCCAGGTGCTCGCGATCCCGCTCGCCGTGCTCGGCGCCGCGCTGGCGCTCGGCTCGCTGATCGGCCGCTCGTGGATCGCGATCGTGGTCGGCCTCGGGCTCACGCTCGCCACGCTCACGAGCGTCGCGCTGGGCGGGCACTTCTCGCGGGCGCAGCAGGTGACGTGGACACCGGCGAGCGGCGACCCGCGCAGCTCGTACCACCTGGGCAGCGGTCGCGCGCGGCTCGACCTCACGAGCGCCGGGCAGCTCGCCGGGCGCCGCCTCTCGGCCGACGTCGGCGCCGGCCGGCTCGAGGTGGTCGTACCGACCGGCACGCCGGTGCGCATCGACGCCGACGCAGGGGTCGGCTCGCTGCACCTGCTCGGCACGCGGACGGGCGGGGTCGGTCTCCATCGCACGGTGACCGATGGCGCGTTCAGCACGGCGGACGGGCTCGAGCTCGACCTGCACGTCGGCGTCGGCCAGGTGGAGGTGACCCATGACTGATCGGCCGCGCGAGCCACGCCGCTTCGATCCGCTCTCGCTCGGGGCCGGCGTCGTGCTGCTCGCCATCGCGCTCGTGACGCTGGCCGGCGGCGGCGACGGGCTGGTGAGCAACGGCGGCTGGCTGCTTCCCGTCCTGCTCGTCGTGCTCGGCGTCGCCAACCTCGCGTCGATCCGGATGGACCGCGACCGCCGACCCTGACCGATCGAGACGAACGACCGCCCCCGGTTCGCGAAGGCACCGGGGGCGGTCGTCGTGCGCGGGGGAGCGCAGCGCTAGGTGGTGCCGTGCCTCGTACGGGCCGTGCCGTCCATGCCGAGCCGGCCGGTCGTCATGCCGGACAGCGCTTCCGGGACCTTGCGGACGGCCGACAGCGGGCTGGCGATCTCCTCGAGCGAGCGGCCCTCCGCCGCGATGCCGAGGAAGATCTCGACGATGCCGCCGATCACCATGACGCCGGCGCCGATCAGGTAGCCGATGAACAGCCGGGTGTGGTCCTTGCCGTCGCCGATGAGGTGGCCGTAGATGACCGGGCCGAGCGCGCCGAAGCCCTGCGCGATGGCGAAGAACACCGCGATGGCCTGCGCCCGCACCTCGAGCGGGAAGATCTCGCTGACGGTCAGGTACGCGGCGCTCGCGCCCGCCGAGGCGAAGAAGAAGATGACGCACCAGGCGAGGGTCTGCGTGTAGGCGTTGAGCACGCCGGCCTCGAACAGGTACGCGGTGACCGCGAGCATCACGCCGGACAGGATGTACGTCCCCGAGATCATCCGCTTGCGGCCGAGGGTGTCGAAGTGCCGACCGATGATGAGGGGACCGGCGAGGTTGCCGACCGCGAACGCGATGAGGAAGTACGGCGCCTTGCTCGCCTCGATCCCGTAGATCTTCGTCAGCACGAGCGTGTAGGTGAAGAAGATCGCGTTGTAGAGGAACGACTGGGTGATCATCAGCGATGCGCCGAGGACTGAGCGCCGCGGGTACTGCGAGAACAGCACCTTGACGAGCGCCAGCCAGCTCGTGTGATCGGCCGGGCGGATCTCGATGGCCTTGTCCTCGTCGACGTCGTCGAGCCGGGTGCCCTTGGTCCGCGTCACCGAGTCCTCGATCTCGCGGATCGAGGCCTCGGCCGCCTCCTCGTGCCCGTGCATGACCTGCCAGCGCGGGCTCTCCGGCAGGTGCCGCCGGACGAAGAGGATGACGACGCCGAGGACCGGTCCGACGAGGAAGCCGAGCCGCCAGCCGAGGCTCTCGCCGATGACGTTGAGGAACAGCAGCGAGGCGAGCACGCCGATGATGGCGCCGCCCCAGTACGTGCCGTTGACGGCGATGTCGACGCGGCCGCGGTAGCGCGCGGGGATCAGCTCGTCGATCGCCGAGTTGATGGCCGCGTACTCACCGCCGATGCCGGCGCCCGCGATGACGCGGGTGAGGTAGAGCCACCCGATCGCGAGGGCCGACGCGTTCCACGTGAGCGCGGTGAGGCCGCTGCCGACGAGGTAGACGCCCAGCGTCAGCATGAACAGCCTGCGGCGGCCCATCTTGTCGGAGAGCTTGCCGAAGAACAGCGCGCCGATGATCTCGCCGATGAGGTAGACGGTCGCGATCAAGCCGACGGACGTCGAGGACATGTGCAACGTCTGCTTGTCGCTGAGCACGCCCGCCACGGAGCCCGCGATGGTGATCTCCAAGCCGTCCAGCACCCAGGCGACGCCCAGCGCGACGACCATGCGGGTGTGGAAGGGGGACCAAGGCAGGCGGTCGATCCGGGCGGGAATCAGGCTGCGGATGGTCGAGCCTGACGCCGCTTCTGCGGTAGTCGACATGAGCACCCTCCTCCGATGCGGGGTGGGTGATACCCAGCCCTAGCCGAAACCCCACCATCTACTGCGAATTCGTGCGGTATCCTGCTTCCCCTGCGACAGCGCGACGACAGGTGTGCGACCGGTACGAAACGGGCATGCATCGACGGTCCGTCCCGTGGTCACCGAGCTGTCAGGAGCGGCACGATGGTCTCCACCGATCACGCCGCGCGCATCAACAAGGTGGTCGTCGGCGTCGACGGGTCCCCGAGCAGCCTTGCCGCGCTTCGCTGGGCGTACGACCAAGCCGTCGCGCACGATGCGAAGCTGCACGCCGTCATGGCCTGGACGCAGGGACCGGCGACCGTGAGCGCCGGCATGCCCCGCGTGCCCGACCTCGCACCGGAGGAGACGGCACGGCGCGTGCTCGACGAGGCCGTCGCCGAGGTCGTCGGGAAGGGCCGTGACGACCTGGTGGAGCGCTTCGTCGTACCAGGCTCCCCCACCAAGGTGCTGCTCGACAGGGCCGGCGATGCCGACCTGCTCGTCGTCGGCAGCCGCGGCATCGGCGGCTTCGCCGGGCTGCTGCTCGGCTCGGTCAGTCAGCAGGTGACGCAGCACGCGCGATGCCCCGTCGTCGTCATCCGCCCGCCGGAGTCCAGCGACAGCGGGGCTCTCACCGGCTAGGGCCGGGGCCGCACCGTCCAGGGATGCGGCGTCCGAGGACCACCCGGGCCCGAGGCGCTAGACCTCGTCCGCCGAGACGCAGACCGCATAGTCGACGCCGATCGCTTCGAAGTGCGCCGCACCACAGCGGACCTTGGCCCGCTCGGCATCGCGCAGCTTGGCGGGGTCCGTGGTCCCCTTCGTCTCGCGGACCAGGCACAGGCGCTCCTCCGCTCCTTCCGGGTGCTTCACGATCGCCCAGTCGGGGTTGTACTGCCCCACCGGAGTCGGCACCTGGAACCAGCTGGGCAGCTTCACGAACAGCTTGATGTCGTCGCGGGCATCGAGAGCCTTGGCGAAGTCGCGCTCGACGTTGCTCTCGACGATGACCGCGTCGGTCAGCGACGACCCGACATCGAGCATGCGGCTCGCGTACCCCGTGACCGGCCGGTCCTCGAAGAGCCGCAGCTCGTACGCGCCGTCGCCGATGGGCTCGTAGACGATCCCGTCCAGCACGACCTGCTGCAGGGCGCGCTTGAACGCAGCGGCGGCGAGCTGCACGAGCTCGGCGGGGTTCACCAGGAAGTCCTTCAGACGACCGGACGCGATCAGCGCCTCCACGATGGTCGAGCGGGTCAGCTCGGTCTCCCGCTGGAGGAGCGAGAGGATGTCGGGAAGGTGATCGACGCGGACGTCGAGCTCCGACCGGGAAACGCTCAGCACCCGGGCGTCGAGCCCTGCTTCGGTCGGCGACAGCTCGGCACGGCTCACGGCGATGCGCGGCGGCGTCACGCGCGGTGCCTTCGCCAGCGCGTCCGCCGCAGCGGCGATGATGGCCCCGGTCTCGAACCGCACGGCGTACCGCGTGCGCTGACGGATGCGATCCCAGAGGGCAAGGAGCTCCGGATCGGTGCTCCAGCCCGGCCGCAGCCGCAGCTCTCGGCGCTCTCGCGCCCTGGAGAGGTAGCCGTCCGGCAGCTGCGGAACGCCGGCCTCTGCCGCGAGCTCCTCCTGCAGCGTGCGCGCGAACCGGTCGTAAGCCTCGTTCGCGATGATCGTCAGGCGGTTCACCTCGCCGTCGAAGCAGCGGACGCCGTTCTCGTCCACGGGAAGCCGCAACCCGCGCCCGATCTCCTGACGCTTCTTGAGCACGGATCGTGTCTCGTTCAGCGTGCAGATCTGAAAGACGTTGGGGTTGTCCCATCCCTCCCGCAGGGCAGAGTGACTGAAGATGAAGCGCAGCGGCACGTCGAGCTGCAGCAGTCGCTGCTTGTCGCGCATGATCAGCTCGTACGCGGCATTGTCGGCCTGGCTGGTGCCCGAGGTGTCCTGCGGACCGGTCGCGGACCGGGCGAAGTAGGAGCCTTGCACCGAGGCGACGTCCGGAAGCTCCAGCGACGCGTACCGCGCCTGCGCTCGCAGCTCCTCGTACGCCTCGTCGAACCACCGTCGAACCGGTGCGCCCTCGCCCACGTAGCTGGCGACCCGATCGAGGAAGAGCAGCGAGAGCACCTTGAGGCGGGAGCCCTCCGGGCGCAGCCTCCGAATCCGGAGCTCCTTCTCGAGATGCTGACGTACGGTCTCCCGGACCTGGACCCGCATGATGTCGTCGCGGCGATCGCCCAGCGACTCGCCGACGCCGAGGACGAGCCCGTTGGAGAGCTCGACGGTCCCAGCTCCGGCGTCGATCCCCGCGATCACGTAGCCGTCGTAGACGTCCAGGCCGTTGGAGAGCTCGCGCAGGTCGGTACCGGGCTTCCGCACGGTCACGGCCCGCCGTGACGGGCCGCTCGCGCCTTGGACGACGATCGTGAGCCGTGCCGACGGCCTGCCGCCGCGCACCGCTACCGATTCGACGCACACGAACGGGGCATTCAGGTCGTCCTCCTCGACGACCGCGTCCACCTCGATGCGCTTGACGAGGCCGAGCTGGAAGGCCTCGACCGGGCCGAGGCGGTAGACCGCGTTGCGCATCTCGCGGTGGGTGGCGCTGTAGGCCAGCGTGAAGGTCGCACCCAGGGCGCGCAACGCCTCGTGAGAAGCGAGGCTCTCCATGTTCTGCGGCTCGTCCAGCACCACGACCGGTGCTGCCGCCCGGAGGAAGTCGATCGCCGCGTTGCCGCCGAGCGAGTCCTGCGGCTGGTAGATCACGTTGCCCGCCGGCTTGTTGAACGAGTCGAGCGTGAGCACCAAGAGCTGGAGGTTCGTGCTCGTGGCCCAGGAGCGGATCGCCGCCAGGCGACGTCCGTCGTACACCGTGGTGTCGATGGGCGTCCGGTCGTACAGGTCGTCGAAGTGCTCCCTCGTCAGCGAGACCGTCGCGAGCAACCCCTCCCGGATGGCCACCGAAGGGACGACGACCACGAACTTGGTGAAGCCGTAGCGACGGTGCAGCTCACGGATCGTGCGCAGGTAGACATAGGTCTTCCCGGTCCCCGTCTCCATCTCGATCTCGAATCGCTTCTCCACCAGCTCGGACCTGGGCAGCCCATTCAGGTCCTGCACGCGCTCGAGGTTCCTGGCGAGCACGTCGTCCGGCAGGAGCGGTGGGTTGCTGGACACCTCGATGTCGAGCAGGCCCTCCTGGAGCGTCCGCATCGCCTGCGCGACGACGGGCTGGCCCTCGATGAGGCTGAGGACGGACTCGACCGCCGCCACCTGGAAGTCCTGGTTCGCGTCGAACTGCAGTCGCACCGGGATGTCCTCAGATCGTGTGAAGCTCGATGCCGCGCTCGCGCATCGTGAGCAGGGTGTTGGTCTTGAGCTGGTCGTCGCCCGCGAAGGCGGCGTCGAGGCAGACGAGCTTCGACGTGGATTCGCTCGTCAGGACGCCGATCGCTGCCGCGTCCAGCTTCTCCTGCAGGCAGACCACCAGCGCGCCGCCGTCGACCACGTAGCGCTCCACGCCGTCGGTGTCGACGAGCTCGAGCTCGGCGGTCAGGCTGAGCCCCGAGCGCAAGAGCACTTCATACAGCCGATCCTCGGAAGTCCTGCCTGGCTTGGCATTGTCGGCGATCAAGCGCAGTTGCTCGGCGATCTCCTCCCCGGTGGACGCGCTGCCGATGTCGCCGTCCCACTGCTTGAAGTTGCTGTCGGCGAGCCGGAAGTACGTGAAGCCGTCGGCTGCGCCTGTCCGAGCGATGGCACGACGGATTCGTTCGGCGCACAGCGCGGCCAAGTGCGCCAACCCAAGGGCCGCCGCCGGACTGCCCTCCTTGAGCGGCTCCGGCAGCTGCACGAGGATGAAGCGGCGGTTGCCGCCGTCCTCGGCGTTCTGCCGGAGCACCGCGTCGCCGGTGCTGCCCGATCCGGCGAAGAAATCCAGGACGATGCCCTCTCCGTCCGGGGTGGCGAGCTGCAGGAACCGTTGGATCAGTCTCGTGGGCTTGACCGTGTCGAACACGGTCACCCCGCCGAACAGCTCCTTGATCTCGGCGTTGGCCTCGCGCGTGCCGCCCGCGAGCTCGGTGGTCCAGACGTTCTCGGGGATGCGCCCGGCCTGCCGTGACAGGTAGATCTTCCGGACGATGCGCGTCTCGTCGTCATCGAAGACGATCTCGCCGGACGCGAGCTTCGCCTCCATCGTCTCGGGCTTCCACCGCCAGCCGTTCGCGGGTGGTGGGATCCGGTTGCCGCGTGGCGTCACCAGGTCGTAGCGAAGGCTGGGCCGGGGGTTGGGGCTGCGAACGTCGCCGCTGCGCCACGGCCCCTCCGGATCGTTGTCGGGGTTGCCATAGTTCTTGTTGTCCTCGTCGGTCCGCGGGAAGGCGAAGCCCTCCAACTGGTCGCTCCTGCGGTAGACGAGGATCGTGTTGTAGTGCCGCGAGAAGTACGTCTCGTCGTTCTTGCTCTGCTGCGTGTGCTTCCACGCGATCGCACCGACGTAGTTCTCCGGCCCGAACAGCTCATCCATGATCAGGCGCAGGTGAGCGACCTCGTTGTCGTCGATGCTGACGAAGATCGCACCATCGGGGGTCAGCAGGTTCCGGCCGAGCAGCAGCCGGGGGTACATCATCGACAGCCATCTGGAGTGGAGCCGTCCGCCGCTCTCCGTCGCCGTCGAGAGGCGGTTGCCCTCCTCGTCGACCTGTCCCGTGAAGCGGAGGTAGTCGCGCAGCCCCTCGCGGTAGTTGTCGGGGTAGATGAGCTCACCGCCCGTGTTGTACGGCGGGTCGATGAAGATGCACTTGACCTTGCCGTAGTACGACCGCTGCAGCGCCTTCAGGACCTCCAGGTTGTCGCCCTCGATGATCAGGTGACCGGCGCGCCCGGGATGCAGGGAAGCGTCCGGATCGGGCAGCAGCGTCGCGGACGTCGGCGCCTGCGCCGCTCGAACAGCCTCGGCCCTGCCGCTCCATCGCAGGCCGAACGGCTCCCGCTCGACGGTGACGAGGTCCCCGAGGGCCTCCCGGAGGGCGGTGACGTCGAGACGGCCCTCGCGGACCGCCTCGGGAATCAGCTCCTCGAGCACCGCGAGCCGGGCCTGCCCGGGAGACGCGCTGGTGCGGGGCAGCCCGATCGATCCGTCCTCGCCCGCAGCCATTCCTTCTCCTTGCCGTGACGACGCAGTCGAAGCGCCGGGGCCTACTCCCACTCGATCGTGCCGGGCGGCTTGCTCGTCACGTCGACGACGACACGGTTGATCTCGCGCACCTCGTTGGTGATGCGGGTGGAGATGCGGCCGAGCACGTCGTACGGCACGCGAGCCCAGTCGGCGGTCATCGCGTCCTCCGACGTCACCGGGCGCAGCACCACCGGATGGCCGTACGTGCGGCCGTCGCCCTGCACGCCGACGGAGCGGACGTCGGCCAGGAGCACGACGGGGCACTGCCAGATCTCGCGGTCGAGGCCGGCGCGAGAGAGCTCCTCGCGGACGATCCCGTCCGCCTCGCGCAGGACGTCGAGGCGCTCACGGGTCACCGAGCCGATGATGCGGATCGCGAGGCCCGGGCCCGGGAACGGCTGGCGCCACACGATCTCCGGTGGCAGGCCGAGCTCCTCGCCGGCCCGGCGCACCTCGTCCTTGAACAGCCATCGCAGCGGCTCGACGAGCGCGAACTGCAGGTCGTCCGGGAGGCCGCCCACGTTGTGGTGCGACTTGATGTTGGCCGCGCCCTCGCCACCGCCCGACTCGACGACGTCGGGGTAGAGCGTCCCCTGCACGAGGAAGTCCACCTGCTCCTCGGCCGAGATCTCGCGGGCGGCCCGCTCGAACGCGCGGATGAACTCGCGGCCGATGATCTTCCGCTTCTGCTCGGGGTCGGTCACGTCGGCCAGCGCCTCGAGGAAGCGGTCCTGCGCGTCGACCACGTGCAGCCGGACGCCGGTGGCCGCGACGTAGTCCCGCTCGACCTGCTCGGCCTCGTACTTGCGCAACAGCCCGTGGTCGACGAAGACGCACGTGAGCCGATCGCCCACGGCGCGATGGACGAGCGCGGCGGCGACCGCGGAGTCGACTCCGCCGGACAGCCCGCACAGCACCTTCTTGTCGCCGACCTGCGCACGGACGGCGTCGACAGCATCCTCGACGATGTTCAGCATCGTCCAGGTGGGGCGGCAGCCCGCCGCCTCGTACAAGAAGCGCTTGAGGACGTCGAGACCGCGCTCGGTGTGCAGCACCTCCGGATGGAACTGCACCCCGTACAGCCGCCGGTCGGCATCCTCGAACGCCGCGACCGGCGTCACGGGGGTGGACGCGTTGACGGCGAACCCCGCGGGCGCCTCGGTGACGACGTCGCGGTGCGACATCCATACCGACTGCTCGGCAGGCAGGCCGGCGAACATCAGGCCGGGCCGGTCGACGCGCAGGACGGTACCGCCGTACTCGGCGACGTCGGTGTGCGCGACCCGGCCGCCGAGCACCTGGGCCATCGCCTGGAAGCCGTAGCAGATGCCGAACGTCGGCACGCCGGTCTCGAACAGCGCGCGGTCCACCGCCGGCGCGTCATCGGCATAGACCGACGCCGGACCACCGGAGAGGATGATCGCCCGCGGCCGCTTGGCGAGCAGCTGCTCCATCGGCGTCGTCCACGGCACGATCTCGCTGTAGACGTGGCACTCGCGCACCCTGCGCGCGATGAGCTGCGCGTACTGCGCGCCGAAGTCGACGACGAGCACCGTGTCGAAGGCGCCGTCGCCGGGTCGCGGCCCGGCGATGCCGGCAGGTGCGCTCACACCGGCCATGCTAGCGGTGCCCGGCGCCTGGACGGGTCATGCTCGCGGTGCCGCCGCCCACCGCCAGGCGAGGCCGACGACGCCGGGGCCGGCATGGGCGATCATGGCGGGGCCGAAGGCGCCGAGCAGGTGCAGCGCCGGCTCCTCCTCGTCGCGCAGCGCCTCCAGCAGCCGCTTCGCGTCCTCGCGCGCGAGCGCGTGGAGGGCGACGACGTGCGCGACGGTGCCGTCCCGCTTGTCGGCCCGCCACAGCCCGAGGATGCGCTCGAGCGCCGCGTCGCGGCTGAACGCCGGGCGCAGCGGGCGCACCTTCCCCCGGCGCAGCTCGAAGAGCGGGTTGACGCCCAGCACCTGCCCGGCCTTGCCGGCGATCCCCGGTACGCGGCCGCTCGCGACCAGGCGCTCCAGCGAGTTCAGCGACCCGACGAGGCGCACCTCCTCGACGGCGGTGAGGGCCGCGCCGACGACCTCGTCCCTGCCCGCCCCGGCAGCCGCCTGCTCGGCGGCGGCGAGGGCGACGAGGGCCTCCGCGCCCGCGGCCGTCTCCGAGTCCACGACGGTGACCGGTACGCTCGCCCCGCTCGCCGCGAGCCGGGCGGCGCCGTACGTCCCCGACAGCGCCCTGGCCACCGTGACGACGACGACGTGCCCGACGTCCGGCCGCTCGCTCGTCACGCGCTCGACGGCTGCCGCGAACGCTCCCGGCGACGGGCCGGACGTGGTCACGCCCTCGTCGATGCGCGCGATGAGGTCGTCGTCGCGCATGTCGCCGTCGGGGAAGGACTCGCCGCCGACGTTCACCATCAGCGGGACGACGACGATCCCGTACTGCTCGGCCACCTCTCGGGGCAGCATGGCGGCGCTGTCGGTCACCACGGCGATCGTCATCGGCGTCCGGCTCCCGTCACGTGCCCCTCGCTCTCCTCGAACGTCCCCTGCAGCCGGCCGGCCCGGATCAGCGCCGCGCTGCCCCACACCACGACGCCCGCCGCGCAGAGCACCAGCCGCTCGGGCGCGAGATGCCCTAGGACGGGCACGTGCACCGTGCCGATGGCGTCGGCGACAGCGCCCGCGGCGAGCGCGGCAATCGCGAGACCCGCGCGCACGACGATGTGGAACGCGGTGAACGCGAGCTCACGCTCCGCCCCCTCCAGCTCGTCCTGCAGCAGGCTCATGCCGGCGACCAGCGTGGCGGTCGCAGCGAGACCGAAGACTACCGCGCCGAGGTACGCGATCCAGATCGTGGGCGACAGGCTCATCCCGGCGATGACGGCGCCGAGCCCCGCGACGCCGATCCGTACCTGGAGCAACTGATTGCCGTGCAGGAGGCGGCTGGCGCCCAGCCCCGTCGCCGCCCCCACGCCGAACACCGCGATCAGCACGCCGAACTGGGTCGGCGTCGCGTGCAGCACGTCCTCGACGAACCCCACCCCGATCGAGAACAGCGCGCCAACGCCGAGCGTCACCGCCGCGGTCGCCGGCAGCACGACGCGGACGAGCGGGATGCGCAGCGCGTCGTGGAACGAGTCCGGCACGTCCTGCTTCTCGTCGGCCGGCAGCAGGCGGTTGCCGAGGGACGGGATGCCGGCGATGGCGACGTACGAGCCGATGTAGGTCAACGCGTCGAAGCCGAACGGGAGCAGGAACCGGTGCGCGCCGTCGAGACCGAGCCAACCACCGAGGACGAGCAGGCCGCCGAACGCGGCGGCACCGAGCGGGATCATCCCGTACGACGAGCCGAGCACCAGTCCGTTGGCGATGCCCAGGTCGCCGCCGCCCTCCTCGTGCGCGCCGATGAGCTCGGGGATCGCGGAATCGCGCGCAGGCAGGAAGACGAGGCTCGCGAGCTCGATCATGAAAGCCCAGAAATAGATCCACCAGATCGCGTTGAACCAGCTGGGCCCGTGCCACCACACGCCCGGCACGAACGGCAGCGCGGCGACCATGACGGCGCGTGCCGCGTCCATCCGCAGCATCGTGGTCTTGCGGTCGGAGCGGCGCACGGCCCGCGCCGCGAGCGGACCGGCGATCGTGGCGGGCAGCAACCGCAGCACCAGCACGCCACCGACCGCGGTCGAGGAGTTGGTCACCTGCAGCACCAGCACCATCAGCCCGATGGTGCCGATCCAGTCGCCGAAGGCCGAGATGGTCTGCCCGATGATCAACCGGCGGAAGCCGCGACGACGGAGGAGATCCCTCACGCCTCGACCCACGCGTCGCGGTCGAGCAGGAGCCGCAGCAGGTAGACGCCGGCCGACCGCCGCACCGGTGGCGCGTTGCCCACCAGCCGCTTGATGACGATGGGCGCGAGCACGGCGGCACCCGCCCGCACGTGCGCGCGGTCACCGGCACGGCGCAGCACCGGAAGCAGCGCCACGTCGGCGGCGGCGCAGCCGATCGCGGTCTCGCCGGCCCACTTCCCCATGCCCAGCCCGGTGGCGAGCACCGCGGCACCGAGCGGGGCGGTCACGAGGAGCGCACCCATAGCGGGCGCCACGCCACGACCCCCTGCGCCGCGCAGGAACGGCGACCAGTTGTGCCCGACCACCGCCGCGCCGGCCGTCGCCGCGGCGAGGGCGCTGCTACGGCCCTCCCGGTGCGCGGCGAGCGCCGGCCCGACGGCGCCCTTGGCGACCTCGAGGATCCCGTACGCGGCCAGCGCGCGGAAGCCGGCGACCCGGTAGAGGCCGGTGCCGGACACGGTCCCGTTGCCGACGTGGCGCAGGTCGACGCCGCCGCGCCGCGCGGCCCCGATCTGCGCGAAGGGGACCGCACCGGCGAGATAGCCGGCGGCGAGCACAGCGGCCCTCCGGCCCGCACGGCGCATGTCGCCGCCTTCGCGGTCCGATCGCACGCCCGTCCTCTCCGTCGACGATCGCCGGCAGCGCGCCGACGCCTTGCCCGCCTGATCGTACGGCGCAGCCCGCATTACCCGCCGGCGCGGCGCTCGGGGACCGCTCCCGGCCACAGCTCGGCGGCCGCGCCGACGGGCACGGCGGGGCGCCGCGGTGCCACCGGGTCGATCCGCCGGTAGGCCGCGCCGAGCGGCGGCCGTGGGTCGGGTTCGCCCTTGTTGGGCCAGTACGACATCGCCCGCTCGGCCATCGCGGTGATCGTCAAGGACGGGTTGACGCCGGGGTTGGCCGTCACCGCCGACCCGTCGACGACGTGCAGCCCCTCGTGCCCGTACGCCCGGTGGTACGCGTCGACGACGCCACTTCGTGGCGAGGACCCGATGACGCAGCCGCCGAGGATGTGCGCCGTCATGGGCATGCCGAGGAGCACTTCGTTCCAGCTGTTGCCTGCGTCGCCCCCGATCCGGGCGGCGACCCGGCGCGCGACGTCGTTAGCCACCGGCAGCCAGGTCGGGTTGGGCCGCCCGGCGTCCTGCTCGGAGGTGAGCCGAGCGCCGAGGAGCCCACGCTTGCGCCGTACCCGGATCGAGTTGTCCCTCGTCTGCATGACGAGCAGGACGATCGTGCGCTCCGACCAGCGTCGCAGGGACACCGCGCGCACGAACGCCGCCGGCCGGCGCGCGATCGTCGCGAACGTGCGCAACCAGCGCGGCATGCGACCGTCGCCGTCGACGAGCACGGTGCCGAACGCGCCCATCAGGTTGTCGCCCTTGCCGTAGCGCACCGGCTCCACGTGCGTGTCGGGCTCGGGATAGAACGAGGACGTGATGGCCACGCCGCCGGAGTAGTCGACGTCGGCGGTGCGCGCCTTGGCGCCCAGGATCGCCTCCGAGTTGGTGCGCGTCACGTGCCCGAGCCGGCGGGACAGGCGAGGCAGCCGGCCGCGGGCCACGAGGTCGTGCAGCAGACGCTGCGTGCCGAGCGCACCGGCGGACAGCACCACATGCTCCGCCGTGAGCGTGCGCACCGGCGTCCGCCGGCCGCTGCCCGGACGCCGCGCGTCGACGGCATACCCCGCGCCGCTCGCGAGGGGCCGCAGGTCGACCACCTCGCTCTCGGCGTGCACGACCGCGCCGGCCCGTTCGGCCAGGTGCAGGTAGTTGGCGTCCAGCCGGTTCTTCGCGCCGTACCGGCAGCCAGTCATGCAGGCGCCGCAGGCGATGCAACCGGTCCGCGCCGGCCCCGCGCCACCGAAGTACGGGTCGGGCACCGTGACGCCCGGCTCGCCGAACCACACCCCGACCGGCGTGGGCACGAACGTGCGACCGACGCCCATCTCCTCCGCCACCGCTCGCACGACGCGGTCGGCCGCGGTCTCCAGCGGATTGGTGACGACGCCGAGCATCCGCCTCGCCTGGTCGTAGTGCGGCGCCAGCTCGTCGCGCCAGTCGGTGATGCCGCTCCACTGCGGGTCGGCGTAGAACGTCTCGCCCGGCTGGTAGAGCGTGTTGGCGTAGACGAGCGAGCCGCCGCCCACGCCGGCGCCGGACAGGACGAGCACGTTGCGCAGGGCGGTGATGCGCTGGATGCCGAAGCAGCGCAGGCGCGGCGCCCATAGGAAGTTGCGCGCGTCCCACGACGTGCGCGGCAGGGTCTCCGCGGTCCACCGGCGGCCGGCCTCGAGCACGCCCACCCGGTAGCCCTTCTCCGTCAGCCGCAGGGCGGTGACGCTGCCACCGAACCCGCTGCCGACGACGATGACGTCGTAGTCGTGAGCCTGCACAGTCACCTCGGCACCCGCCGCAGCGCCTGCATGACGAGGACGACCAGACCGGCCCATCTCTCGTAGGAAAGGCCGAGCACGGGCTGGAACGGGACGCCACGCTGCATCGCGACCGTCTGCGCCTCGGCGTACTTGCGGATGCCCTCCGCGCCGTGGCGACGACCGAGGCCGGACTCCTTCATGCCGCCCATCGGTGCGTCGGTCGACCCCCATGCCGAGCCGTAGCCCTCGTTGACGTTGACCGTTCCGGCCCTGATGCGCCGGGCCACCGCTCGCGCGTTGCGCGTGTCGCGGCCCCAGACGGAGGCGTTGAGGCCGTACGCGCTCGCATTGGCGCGCTCGACCGCCTCGTCGGCATCGCGCACGGCATGCACCGCCACCACGGGCCCGAACGTCTCCTCGCTCGCGCACGCCATGTCGGGCGTGACGCCGGTGAGGATCGTCGGCTCGTAGAAGAACGGCCCGAGGTCGGGCCGCGGGCGGCCGCCGGTCACCACCGTCGCGCCCTTCGTCACCGCGTCCTCGACGTGCGCGCTCACGGTGTCGAGCTGCCGCTGGGACTGAAGCGACCCCATCTCGCTTCGGTAGTCGAGGCCGGCGCCGAGCACCATGCTGCCCACGCGCTCGGCGAGCCGGCGGACGAGCTCGTCGTGGATCGGCCGCTCGACGTAGATGCGCTCCATCGAGACGCACAGTTGCCCGGCGTTGGAGAAGCACGCCCGCACCGCGCCCTCGACGGTCCGGTCGAGGTCGGCGTCGGCGAGCACCACCATCGGGTTCTTGCCACCGAGCTCCAGCGAGGAGCCGATGAGCCGGGCCGCCGCCTGCTGGCCGACGGCCCGGCCGGTCGGCGTGCTTCCGGTGTACATCACGTAGTCGACGGCATCGATGAGGGGCGGCCCCAGCTCGGGGCCCGGCCCCGTGATCACCTGAACGACGCCGTCCGGCAGTCCGGCGTCGGCGAGCAGCGCGGCGGCCCACAGCGCGGTGAACGACGTCTGATGGTCCGGCTTGAGCACCACCGCATTGCCGGCCGCCAGCGCCGGCAGCGCATCGCCCGCTGTCAGCACCAGCGGGTAGTTCCACGGTGCGATGACGCCGACCACGCCGACCGGCACGTGCCGCTCCTCCGCCCACGTCACGAGCGGGAAGGCACCTCGCCGCCGATGCGGGGCGAGGTGCCGAGCAGCGGTGCGCGCGTAGTAGCGCGCCACCCCGGCGGTGTCGAGCACCTCCTCGAAGGCGTGCCTGCGGGCCTTGCCCGTCTCGAGCTGCACGATGTCGAGCAGCTCCGCGTGCCGGTCGAGGAGCAGGTCATGGAACCGGAGCAGCACCTGGGCTCGCGCCCGGATCGGCGTCCGTGCCCACCCGGCCTGCGCGGCCCGCGCCCGCTCGACGGCCGTGACGACGTCCTCGGCCGTCGCGTGCGGCACCTCACCGAGCGGCTCGTCGGTGAACGGGATCCGCTCGGAGAGCGGTGGTCGGGGCGCCGTCACGGTGACCCGGGCGCTCAGCGCGCTGAGGAGCGCGGGCGTCACGCGGCCACGCTCGGCGGTGCCGGCCAGGAGTGCCATCGATCGTCTCCAGGTCCCGTTTGCTACCGGCTGGTAAGCACCAGGAGGCTAACCCCGCGTCCCAGCCCCCACAAGCCACCGCCGGGTGGGTCAGGACCCTTCGCTGCGCTGTGCACTGCACCGACATGCGGGCGACATGCGAGCGCAGCGCCACCGGTCGGCGCCGCATCCCGACCTTCGGTGCAGTGCATAGTGCGCTGCCCCACGAACTGGTGCAGCCGCCACCGCGACCGGTCCCCTGGCCCGCCCGTCCCGCCCCCCCGAGAATCGGTGCAGTGCACAGTGCGCTGCCCCGGAGATCGGTGCAGCCGGCCACCCTCGCCCGAGAATCGGTGCAGTGCACAGTGCGCTGCGCCCAGGCGTCGGTGCAGTGCACAGCGAGCGGCGGGGTGCCCCCCCGGTCCCCGGTCCCGGCAGCCGCGATCGCAGCCTCTCCCGCCCGCTCACGCCGACGGCGCCAACCCACGCTCAGGCGCGGTTGACCACCACGCCGACCCGCTGGAACTCCTTGAGGTCGGAGTAGCCGGTCGCCGCCATCGCCCGGCGCAGGGCGCCGGCGAGGTTCATCGTGCCGTCGGCCACCCCGGAGGGCCCGAAGACGATCTGCTCGAGCGGCGCCACCGTGCCCACGCGGACCCGTGCGCCGCGCGGCAGCTCGCCGTGGAAGGCCTCCGCGCCCCAGTGCCACCCCTGGCCGGGCGCCTCGCCGGCCCGCGCGAACGGCGTGCCGATCATCACCGCGTCCGCGCCGCAGGCGATCGCCTTGGCGATGTCGCCGCCGTTGCTCATGGCGCCATCCGCGATGACGTGGACGTATCGCCCTCCGGACTCGTCGAGGTAGTCGCGCCGGGCGGCCGCCACGTCGGCCACCGCGGTCGCCATCGGGACGGCGAGCCCGAGCACCCGCCGGGTCGTGTGCGCGGGGCCACCACCGACACCGACCAAGACGCCCGCCGCGCCGGTTCGCATGAGGTGCAACGCCGCCTGGTAGGTGGCGCAGCCGCCCACGATGACCGGCACGTCGAGCTCGTAGATGAACTCCTTGAGGTTGAGCGGCTCCGTGCCGCTCGACACGTGCTCGGCCGACACCACCGTCCCGCGGATGACGAACAGGTCGACCCCCGCTTCGACCACCGCCTTGTGGTACTGGACCGTCCGCTGCGGCGACAGCGCCCCCGCCACCGTCACGCCGGCCTCGCGGATCTCCCTGATGCGCTGGACGATCAGGTCCTCGCGGACAGGAGCGGCGTAGATCTCCTGCATCCGTCGGGTAGCGCCGTCCTCGTCGAGCCGCGCGATCTCGTCGAGCAGCGGGACGGGGTCGTCGTAGCGGGTCCAGAGGCCCTCGAGGTTCAGCACCCCGAGACCGCCGAGCCGCCCGACCGTGATGGCGAGCCGGGGCGACATCACGCTGTCCATCGGCGCCACGAGGAACGGCAGGTCGAAGTGGTATGCGTCGATCTGCCACGACAGCGAGACGTCCTCGGGGTCGCGGGTCCGCCGGCTGGGGGCGATCGCGATGTCATCGAACGCGTAGGCTCGCCGGCCGCTCTTTCCGCGGCCGATCTCGACCTCCGCCATGGGCAGGCGCTCCTAGCGGGACTGGTAGTTGGGTGCCTCGACCGTCATCTGGATGTCGTGCGGGTGGCTCTCCTTCAAGCCCGCCGACGTGATGCGGACGAGCTCGCTCTCGTCTTGCAGCGCGCGGATGGTGCCCGTGCCGCAGTAGCCCATCGCGGCGCGCAGCCCGCCGATCAGCTGGTGGGCGACCGCCTGCAACGGTCCGCGGTAGGGCACCTGGCCCTCGATGCCCTCGGGCACGAGCTTGTCGTCGGAGAGGGCGTCGTCCGCGAAGTAGCGGTCCCGCGAGTACGACGTGCGTCCAGAGGCCTTGCCGCGGGAGGACATCGCACCGAGCGAGCCCATGCCGCGGTAGGACTTGTACTGCTTGCCGGACACGAAGATCAGCTCGCCGGGGCTCTCCTCCACCCCCGCCAGCAGGCTACCGAGCATCACCGTGTCGGCCCCGACCGCGATCGCCTTCGCGATGTCGCCCGAGTACTGCAGGCCACCGTCGGCGATGACCGGTACGCCGGCCGCCCTGGCCACCTGCGCGCACTCGTAGATGGCGGTCACCTGCGGCACTCCGACGCCCGCGACCACCCGCGTCGTGCAGATCGAGCCGGGACCGACGCCGACCTTCACCGCGTCGGCTCCGGCGTCGATGAGCGCGCGCGCCGCCGCGCCGGTGGCGATGTTGCCGCCGATGACGTCGACCTGCGCGTTGGCCTTCAGCTTGGCCACCATCTCCAGCACGCCCCTGGAGTGGCCGTGCGCGGTGTCGACCACGACGAAGTCGACGCCCGCGTCGATGAGCGCCTGCGCCCGCACGTACGCGTCCTCGCCCACCCCGACGGCGGCACCGACGACCAGCCGACCGTCGGCGTCCTTGGTGGCGTCCGGGTACTGGGTGGCCTTGGTGAAGTCCTTGACGGTGATGAGCCCGCGCAGCTTGCCGACATCGTCGACCAGCGGCAGCTTCTCGACCTTGTGCCGCATCAGCAGCGCCATGGCGTCGTCGCGGCCGATGCCCACCGGCGCCGTCACCAGTGGCATCGGCGTCATGACGTCGCGCACGAGCCGGGCGTGATCGCGCTCGAACCTGATGTCGCGATTGGTCACGATGCCGACGAGCGTGCCGTCCGCGTCGGTCACCGGCAGGCCGGAGATGCGGTAGCGGCTCATCGTCTCGTCGATCTCGGCGATGGTGGTCTCGGCGCGGCAGGTCACCGGCCTGGTGATCATGCCGGCCTCGGAGCGCTTGACGATGTCGACCTGCGCCGCCTGGTCCTCGATCGACACGTTGCGGTGCAGCACGCCGGCGCCGCCCTGGCGCGCCATCGCGATGGCCATCCTGGACTCGGTCACGGTGTCCATCGCGCTGGACAGCAGCGGGATCCGCAGCGTGATCGACCGCGACAGCCGGGTGGACGTGTCGACCTCGGCCGGCAGCACGTCGGAGGATCGCGGCAGCAGCAGCACGTCGTCGAAGGTCAGCCCGATGGCGCCGAACTTCGCGGGCAGCTGCGCGGGGGAGATGTCGACGTCACCGGCGAGGGGGTCCATGGCGCCTTCCGTGGCCGAGCGCTGCGGTTGGGTCGATGGTACTGGCCCGTGGACGACGATTGCGCATCCGCCAGCGCGCGCGAGTACCGTGGCAGAGGTGAACGACGACGACAGGGCGCCGCTCGACCCCTTCGGGGGCGATCCCGCCGACCCCGCCGCCGCACTCGGTCACGACGACGACCCGGTCGAGCCGTTGTCGCCGCACGAGCGCGAGAACGTGCTCGCCGACCTCGAGGATCTCGAGGTCTTCCAGACCCTGCTCGAGCCGCGCGGGGTCCGCGGCCTCGTCGTGGAGTGCGAGGACTGCGAGGAGGCCCACTACTTCGGCTGGGAGCTGCTGCGCGCCAACCTGCGCCACCTGCTCGACGTCGGGCAGACCAGGGTGCACGAGCCGGCGTTCAGCCCCGACCCGAGCGATTACGTGAGCTGGGACTACGCCCGCGGGTTCGCCGACGGTGCGCTCGAGGCTGCCGAGGACGCCGACGCGGACCGCTAGGAGATTCCAGCGAAAGTCGTTCGCGCTGGTAGGAGCCTTGCCCGCTGGGGGTCGGCGGCAGGCTTACCCCACGATTCGTTGATCGTTACCCCACGGGCCATCGTCGCCGTCTCCTGAGACTGTCGGAGGGTGCTCGTAGCGTCCGTCTCGCCGTCCCGCCAGATCGGCGGGGGCGGCCCCGGCCAGGTGGTCTAGACCTGACCGGGGCCTCGACGCACGCCCCATGGAGGCGAACGCCGTGACCTCAGATTCTCACGACCCGGCCGGGCTGCCCGGCTGCCCGTGGTGGTGCTCGGATCGTTTCGGCGATCCGGCCGACCACCCGGCCCGGCACACCGGCCACTCGCTCGCCGTCGAAGCCGAGCGGCCCAACGGCATACCGACCACGTTGCACGCCCTGCTGGCGCTGTCCCTCGGCGGCAGCGTCGTGCGGGTGCTCCTCGGCGACGTGGACACCGACCTGCTGACCCTGAGCAGCGCGGCCAGTCGCTCGCTCGCGGCCATGCTCGTCCGTCTCGCCGACGTGGCGGAGCGGATCATCGTCTGAGCCTGCCGACCCTGAGCCCCCGGCCGTCCTGCCGGGGGCTCAGTCGTTGTCGAGTGCCATCGCCTCGATCCGGTAGGAGAGCCGACTTGCCGTAAAGGCAAAGTCCATAGCGAGGCTGGCGGAGGCCTCCGCCGGTTCGTGTCCGATCTGATTGCGCAGCACGGCGAGTGCCGTGGTCAACTGCAAATCCTCTTTTGAGGCGAGCCCCCGATCGAGCAGTTCACCCACGACGTACCTGGCGGTGGGGTTGCCGCTCGGCCGACGGCTTAGGTCGATGCCGAGTCGTCGTGCCACCCGCTCGCAGACGTTCTCGAAATCGCGCCATGAGGAGAGTACGACTTCCGCAGGGTAGAGGGGGCTGTGCGCGAGTGAAGACTCGTCCGGCTCGGGCTTGGCAGCCCGCGGTTCGGTGTCGCTCAGACCCGCATCGTCCTCGATGGTCACGTCATGGTGTCGCGGCTCAGGGACGGGAAGCGTCCGGGCTACGTCGGCGAGTTCACGAGCCTCGTCGGTCAGCTCCGCGCTCGCAGACCCCCACGAGAGCCGCTTGATGTGCGTGATCAGCCAGCCGATCGGCTTGCGGTACACCACGAGGACGGTGACGACTGCGGCGGGCCATACCAACACTCGGAGGTAGTCGAGCGCCAGCTCCCACCACCGCATGACAACTCCCTCGGATCAAGGTTCGCGATCACGAGGGTACGGCCCCTCCGCCCGCTTCCTCCCCGCCACGCTGGTCCGGCTCGTCGACGTGGTGGAGCGGATCACGGTATAGGAGGTGGCACGATGGCCGCGTCGCCGAAGGGAGGGGATGCCCAATGCCACTTACCCTGACGACACGCCGTAAGCGCGTCCCGAGCGGGACCCCACTTGCCGCACGGCCACCCGAGGAGCAGGCAATCGAAGAAGCGGTCGCGCCGTAGTTGGCGTCGAGTGATACGCACCAACCCAACCCGAGAAGATCGACTGGGTGCCTGCTCCCCCGGCTGATCAGACGAAGCCCCCGGCCAGTGTCGGGGGCTTCGTCATATGGCCGCGTCGGGTCACGCTCCTGACGCCCCGACATACCGCGTGCCGGTACGTGCTCTGAGCACCGACTTTAGGTACTCTGAGCACCGGCATCCCCGAGTGAAGTCCACGACCCGCCATCCCGATACAGTCCGCGTGAGGGTTAGGCCCCGACACACCGTCGCCGCCTGCTTGACCTAGACCGTGGACGGGAGTAGTAGGCCGCCGCTACGCTTGACAGGCGGGCAAGCGCGACAGGCGCGGAGCCCGCCCCCGATGGGGAAGGCACGCGACCTATGGAGCACCAGAGCAGGGACGTGGCGTCAGGCCACGACAGCGAACACTCGGAAGTGGCGTCAGGCCACGACGGCGAGCTCTTGCCCGAGCAGCACGCCGAGGAGCCCTCGTCCGACTTGGCCAGCTCCGAGGCGATGTACCGCATCCTGAGCTTCTTCCAGGAGCTTGACCTACCCGACTTCGTCAGACTGATGAGCGAGTTCGAAGCAGCGGCGACGGCGTACCGACACGGCGACCCGGCGGCGCTGACCCGCATGCTGAACGGCATCGCGGTGGACTCCATGCTGGCGGCCCGTGATCCCGACGACCTCCGGCGGGCCAAGAAGGAAGTCGAAGAGCAACTGAGCAACCACGGGCCAATCGGGAACGCGCGCAAGTACCTTACGGAGCGACGACGTGGGGCTGCCTGATAGTAGGCCACGCATTCTGGGGAGAATAGGGCGTCAAGCAGAGGACTATCTTCTGCAGTGCGAGGACGCACACCTAGAGAGCATATTCGCGTGCCTCGACGCTATTGCGGCTGGCGAGTTCGACAAATTGCCGATCACGCAATCATACCTCGATCCTGACGCGTTCAGTGTGCTCACCACCACCGGCTGCTTCGTCATCTTCGACGTGCAAGATGACACTGAACACGGCGACATATACAACGTCCTGCTCGCTGGGGAGCTTTTCCCACCCACAGACATTGTGGACAGATAGACGCTCTTGGCTGGCGAATCGCGTGGCACGCCGTGAGTGACCTCGCCAGCGCAAAAATTGTCGTACCCCTGTTATACCGTGAGCCTTGTCAATCAAATAGGTGACCCCCGCGACGCGCCAACGTCCGGGGGTCTGGACCACCAGGGATGCGTCCTCATGGTCAAGGCCACGGTACTACCGAGCGGCGACGCTTCACAGGTCGCCGCACTGCTCGACTCGCCGGAGATAGCCCGGCTGATCGGCGATCTCGACGCGGCCCGCTGGACTGGCCGCCCCGGCTACCCGATGCGGGCGATGGTCGGCCTGGCGCTCGTCAGGAGCGTCTACGCGCTGCCGACCTGGACCCGCGCCGTCCGGTTGGTCGCCGAGCATGACGCGCTGCGTCGTGCGCTCGGCGGGGAAGCGCCGTCCGTGCATGCGGCTTACCGCTTCGCTGCGAAGCTGCGCGAGCATGGCGACCTGCTGACCGCCTGCCTTGACCGCGTGCTGGCCGAGCTGCGCGCCGAGCTTCCCGGCATGGGCGAGACGGTGTGCATTGACGGCAGCGACATGCCCGCATGGGCCAACGGCCAGCGGCGCGTCTCCCGCAACGGCCCGCTGCGCGAGCGGTTCAGCGACCCGGACGCAAGCTGGGGTCACCGCTCCTCGGTCAGCACCCGATCCGGTGGCGGGTACTACGGCTACAAGATTCACGCCGCCGTCTGCGCGACCACCGGGCTTCCGGTGGCGTGGCAGGTCGAGACGGCGAAGGTGAGCGAGACGGTCATCGTCGCGCCGCTGCTCGACAAGCTGGCCCAGCAGGGCATCGTCCCGGCGCACTGCGTCATGGACAGGGGCTACGACACCACGGCCCTCTACGACGAGTGCGAGCGGCGCGGCATCCGCCCGGTGATCCCGCTGCGGATGACGCCAGCCGTCCGCGCGAGGAAGCACCGCCCGCCGACCTGCGACCACGGCGTCTGGACGTTCGCCGGGGCCGACGCGAAGCGGCAGGCGAGCAAGTGGCGCTGCCCGACCGGCGAATGCTCACCTGCGTCGGTGTGGGTCAAGGCCGACCGGCTGCACCCGCTCATCCCGCGCGGCACCGACCGCTACCGCTCGCTCTACCGGTCGCGCGGCGCGGTGGAGCGGTGCTTCGGTCACTTGAAGACCGAGTGGGGCTTCCTGCCGCTGCGCGTCCGTCGCTTGGTCCGGGTGCGCTTGCACACCGACCTGACGATGCTGGCCCGTCTCGGCTCCGCGTTGCTCGCCGCACGCGCGAACGCTCTCCCGCTGGTCGCGTAGCCGGTCCCCGCTGCCTCACCCCGCCGACCGGCGGGGCCGTCGCCATGCCCGGACCCCGGAATCCGACCCCAACCGGCCCGGATCGCTTACCCCACAGCGAAAACGGACGCTCTGGACGGTCAGCGAGTGCCCACGCGGGCTTAGGTCACGGCTGGGTTACGGTTTCCGGGTGAGTTTCGCTGATCGTTTCGCGCGAGTCTCCTAGCCGCAAGGGCTAGGGAGCTTTCCCGATCTTGGCTCGGGACGACCCGCCGGTGCGCATCCCGGTGCGGTCGGAGGGCCGGCCGTCCTTGCCGCCGCGATGGTGCCCCGACTCCCGGGAGCTGACCTGCCCGCCGTCGCCGCCGCTGACCTGGCCGCCGTCGCCGCCGCTGACCTGCCCGCTGGTCCCGCCACCCTTGCCGGACGTGGTCCCCTGCCCGCCGTGGCGGTGCTTGCCGGACTGGCCCGTCCCGTGCCGGTGCGCCGGCGTACCGTGCCCCTTCGAGCCGGGTGGATGCGACCCGGACGCACCTTCGTCGTGGCCCTGACCGCCTCGGCCGGGCACCGCCTTGCCGGGGACGTCGTCGCGGCCGAACGGGGACGCTGAGGGCGCAGGCGCGGGGCGCTCGGAGGGCTCGGTCGCCCCGGGGGCCGTCCCCGGCGGCGGTGCGGCGAGCGCGGCGTCGAGCCGGGCCTGGAGCGCGTCGAGCTGGGCGCGCAGGGAAGTTGCGCCGTCGGAGGGCGCCACCTGCCAGACGATCCGGCGCGCCGCCCCGAGCGCGGCCCCAGCCCTTGCGAGGTCGTGGCGCCCGAGCGCGGTCCCCGCCTCCTGCAGGTCGCGGCGCACCTGCGCAGCGGCCTGCTGGGAGGCGGTCGGCCCCCGGTCGTTCACCAGTGCCCGGTGCAGCGGGTAGAGCCAGCTGTGCGGTCCGGCGCCGACGGCCGCGGCGGCCACGCCGCCGACCGACAGGACGATCGCTGCGCCGGTCGCCGCCGCGATCGTGCGCGGCACGAACCGGATCGTGCGGTGCTCGTGCGCCACCGGGCGGCCGGCGGCCTCGTTGGTCTCGTCGGCCTCGTCGGCTTCGTCGGCCTCGGGAAGGACGCCGGTCCCGTGGTGGGCCGATCGGCCGGCTCGCTCGAGGTCGGCGCGCAGCGCCAGGAGCAGCGCGATCGTCCGGTCCGGCGGGTCGTCGGGCGCGTCCTCGCCGTCGGCGTCGGGCTCCGACGGGGTGAGCGGCTGGTCGTCCCAGGTCAGCGCGTCGACCACGGTGACGCTGCTGATCGCGGTGAGCAGCTCGTCGTCGCGGATCACCGCCGCGTGGTCGATCACCTCGGCCGCGTCGTCGTCCCCGTCGAGGGGCTCGTCGGTCGGGTCGGTGGGCGTCCGGGCGCTCATGCCAATGCCTCCGCCGCCATCAGGCGCAGCCGGGTCAGCGCGCGATGCTGGGCCACCCGGACGGCGCCGGCGCTCATGCCGAGCACCTCGCCGGTCTGCTCAGCGGTGAGGCCGGCGGCGACGCGCAAGAGGATGATCTCACGGGCCTGCTCCGGCAGCCGGGCGAGCAGGGCCCTCGCGACCTCGACCTCCGCGTCGTGCACGGCCGCGTCCTCAGGCCCCGGGGCATCGTCGGCCCGGTCCGGCAGCTCGGCGACCAGCACCATGCCGCGCGCGCCCGCCCGGTGCGCATCGGCCACCTTGTGCGCGGCGATGCCGAAGACGAACGCGGCGAACGGATGACCCTCGTCGCGATAGCGCGGCAGTGCGTTCAGCACGGCGAGGCACACCTCCTGCGCGACGTCGTCGGCCAGTTCGTACGAGCCCACGACCCGGCCGAGGCGGCTCCGGCAGTACCGCACCAGCTGGGGCCGCAACCGGCCGAGCAGGACGCTGACCGCCTCGCCGTCACCGCGCCGCGCGCGGTCGAGCAGAGCGTCGTTGTCCGACTCGTCCACCCCAACCATCGGCGCGGAGGAGCCGGACGTTACCCCCCGTGACGCGCTGTCACCTGGACGTAGCAACCGCACGCGCGTCGGCGGCCCGCTCACGGCCGGCCCCGGCTAATGCACGAGGCCGCGGCGGAAGCCGAGGGCTACCGCCTGGGCGCGATCGTTGACGCCCAGCTTGCGGAACAAGCGGCGGGCGTGGGTCTTCACCGTGTCCTCGGACAGGTAGAGCTCGCGGCCGATCTGGCCGTTGCTCTTGCCCTCGCTCATGCCGCGCAGCACCTGCAGCTCGCGCTCGGTCAGCTCCGGCGGCGGCGGGCCGTCCGGCACCTCGCGGGCCGGCCGGGCCGCTCCGGGATCCAGCGGGCCGGCGAGGGCGTGCGCGACGGTGGCGCACAGCTCCTCGCGGGACACGCCGCGGTGCAGGAACCCGCGGGCCCCGCCCGCGATGGCCTGCACCACCCCGTCGCGCTCGTCGTCGGTGGCGACGACGACGACGTTGGCGTCCGGGTAGCTCATGACGAGCCGCCTGGTCACCTCGGGCGCGCCGCCCGCGACTCCGACGGCGACGAGGACCAGCTGAGGCCGCTCCGAGGCGTACCGGGCGAGCAGCTCCTCCGTGGTGGCGACGGCGGTCACCCTGGTCACCCCCGGCACCGCCGCGACGGAGGTGCGCAACCCCTCGGCGTACCTGCGCTCGTCGTCGCAGATGAGAACTGTGGTCATGAGACGGCTCCACTGCTTCTCGCGACGGACGGCCGGGACGGTAGGCGCGACGGTCGGGCGAATGGTCGGGCAGACGGTCGGATGGACGGGCGGGCGGACGGGCGGCTGGCCGGGTGGGCCAAGGCCCGGGCGGCCGGCCCGGCGAGCGGGCGGGGTGGCCGGTCCTGCGCCGGCTGCTCCCACGGCAGGCGCACCGGCAGGCGCAGGACCACCCCGTCGGGGTGCCGCTCGAGGTCTCCCCCGAGCGCGCGGGCGCGCCGGGACCAGCGGTCCAGCGCGCCGGCGTCGTGCGGATCCGCCGCACCGGTCACCGAGACGGTGAAGGCTTCCTCGCCGCATCCGGTCACGGCGATCACCGGCCGGCCGGTCGACCCGTCGACCGCCGCGGCGGCGACCCGGTGCGCGACCACCGCGCACGCGGGCGAGACGCCCGCACGAGGCAGGCCAGTCACCGAGAGGGTGGCCCGGCGGCCGGAGCCCCGCAGCTCATCCACCAGGCCGCGCAGTGCGCGGATCAGGTCGCCGTCGATCCCGCGGGCGCGCTGGGCGGTCACCACCCGGCGCAGCTCGCGCATCGCGCGCTGGACGACGGCGCCCACGGCCCCGCCGTCGTGGCCGGTGGCGAGGGCATGACGGGCCGCGATCAGCGAGCCGACCGCGCCCTCGTGCAGGTCGGCGGCGATCTGGGCGCGGTCGGCCTCCTCGTCGAGGACCAGCGCGGCCAGCTCGGCGCGCGGCCGAGCGGCGGCAAGGGCCAGGCCGACGAGGTCGGCGTGCGCCTCGATCAGGACGCGGTCGGGCTCGCCGAGCTCCTCGTGGGCGATGACCGACATGAGGCAGACGGGCTCCCCGTCCACCTGCACGGAAACGCTCAGCACGGCCGGCGACCCGGCTGCGCGTGGCAGCGGCACGACGGAAGGATGGGCAGCGGCCAGCACGGCGCCCGAGCCAGAGCCGGCGTCCCCGGCGGCGCGGACGACCACGCTCGCCTCGACGGCGAGCGCGTCGCGCAACGCCTGGACGACGGCGGGCAGGGCGGCGGCGGGGCCGGCGGTCGCCAGCCTCCGGGCGGCGGCGGCCACGACGCCGAGGCGGTCCCGCCCCGTGGCGCGGTCCGTCATCACCCTGGGCACCTCCACCGTCCGCGTTCCGCCGCTTCCGCGCTTCCGCGCTTCCGTCAGCGATCCCGACACCAACCAGCACCGACCAGCGCCGACCGTCCTGCACGTTCGACATCGGCAGGAGACGGCACCAGAGTGAGCGCCGGCCGCGAAATGCTCGCCGCTGCCGTCAAGCAGCGCCGAGCAGGGCGGCGATGTCCTCGCGGGCCAACCACTCCTCCCGCACACCTGTCGGCAGGTCGCCGGCGATGCTGAGCACCGCCGAGCGGGCGACCTGCAGGCTGCGGGCGCTCTCGTCCGGATCGGCCCCGGCCAGGAGCGCGCCGAGCAGGGAGCGGGCCGGCCAGACCAGTGGCAGCGTGCCGAGCCCCTCGGCGAGCGTGGCGGCCCTGCGCAGGGTCGCGGGCGCCTCGTCGGAGTCGAGGTGCAGCTGGGCGACCCCCAGGAAGAGCAGCCCTTTCGCGATGTGCCGCGGCGCCCTCGCCCGCTCCGCGCCGGCCACGGCGCTCTCGGCCGCCTCGACCGCGTCGGCTGGCCGGCCCTCCAGCATGGCGATCTCGGCGCGCACCCAGTCGAGCCGGACTCGTTGCCGCCACCACTCGTCGCGGTCGGGCACCAGCTGCTCGGCCTCGTGCAGCTCGGCCTGCGCTGACCCGGCGTCGCCGAGCCCGACGGCGTCGGCGGCGAGCCCGAGCCGGCAGTCGAAGGCGGCCTCGCCGGCTCCGTCGGTCAGCGCGAGGCCGCGCAGGTCGGTCTCGCGGGCGGCGGCGTGCCGGCCGAGCTGGCGGTGGACGCTGGCGACCGTCGCTGCCGCCAGCGCGGAGAACAGCCGCTGGTCGGCCGGCAGGTCGGGCGACTCGCCGGCGTCGATGATCGGCCCGAGGACGGTCATCGCCCCGCCGTAGCGGCCGCCGGCCGCCAGCGCGACCCCGAGCAGCCACGCGGCGGCGGTCACCTCGGCCTTGCGGCCCTGGTGCTGGGCCAGCACGACCGCCTGCTCGAGAGCGCTCATCGCGTCGGCGGGGCGGCCGTGGAAGGCGGCCCGCTCGCCGGCGGCGAGCAGCTCGGTCAGATCGGGTGGACCCTGGGCGTCGTTCACCGGACCTCCGCGCGACGGGTGACGGCCGGCGGCCACCGCCGACCCCTGCCGAAGGGTAGCGGCTGGCGGTCCGCCGTACCCGCCACTGCTCGCCACGGCTCGCCACGGCTCGCGCTCGGCTCGCGCTCGGACGGTCGCTATTCGTGCCCGGCGCACGTGTCCGGTCAGCCGTTCCTGAGCCGTCCGTCAGCCGCCCAGGGCGGCCACGATCAGGACGACCGCCTCGGCGACGTCGCGCGCCGTGCGCGTCCGCGGCGGCAGCTCTGCGCTGCTCCAGCCCGGGCCGCCGACGACGATCGACATCGGCGGTGCCATGGCCGGGACGGCGGAGAGGTAGCCGTTGACCGGGTGCGCCACCGACGACCAGCAGAACAGCACCGCCGGACGGACCCGGCGCAGCGCCGCGGCGAGCGTGTCAGGGGGCACCGCGGCCCCCAGCTGGCGGACCGGGATGTCCCGCTCGGCCAGCGCGGCGGCGAGGACGTGCACCGGAAGCGCGTGGTACTCGTCCGAGACGCAGCCGAGGACGACCCGGGGCTCGCCGCGCGGGCTCGCGGCGAGCCGCACCTCCCGCAGCCCGAGCAGCGCGCTCTCCGAGAGCAGATGCTCGATCGCGATCCCTTCCCGGCTGGCCGCCCACCGGTCCCCGACAGCCGTGAGGACGGGGACGAGCAGCCCGTGCCAGGTCGCGGCGACGCCGCGCTCGCGCAGCGCGGTCCGGATGATCTCGGTCATCGCCGGCGCGTCCAGGGCCATCGCCGCCCGGCCGAGGCCGCGCACGTCGGCCGGCGCGCCTGGCAGGGGCAGCACCCGGCCGCCGCCGCGGGATCCGGCCGCCGGGACGACGAGGGCACCGTCGTGGCCCTCGGGCGGCTCGGGCGTGGCGTCCCCCGCCGCGCCCCATCCGGCCGACGGGTAACCGTCCGCATCCGCGGGCAGCGGCGCGACGGCCCGCGCGAGCGCCACCCGCGCCGCCTCGGCCGGCGAGACGCCGTCCACGACGAGGCGGCGCATCACCATGAGCCGGGCGAGATCGACCGAGGTGTAGCGCCGGTGGGCGCCGAAGGAGCGGTCGGTGGGGCCGAGGCCGTACCGGCGGTCCCAGGTGCGAAGGGTCGCCGGCGCGACCCCGAGCCGGCGCGCCACCGCGGCGACCGTGTAGCGCGGCTGCGCGTCGGGCGGCTCGCCGGTGCCCGAGGCGCTCGTCACGGATCACATCATCGGAGCGCCGCCCCTCGGCCACAACTTCGGGTGGAAAAAATCAGGTCAGACTTTGGGCAATCGCTGGATTGAACAACTTCTGGCGCGGAATATGGAGGGTGAGAGCGGTTGCCCTGATCCGACCGCTCCCGAGGGAGGGCGAACGTCATGGCTGAGCTGAGTCGGTTGCCAGGGCCGATCACCGAGCTGTGGGACTGGCAGATGCACGCGCTCTGCGCTGGGCTTGGCACCGAGGAGTTCTTCCACCCGGACGGGGAGCGGGGCCCGAACCGCGCTGCTCGAGAACGGGCCGCGAAGGCGGTGTGCGCGCGCTGCCCCGTGATGAAGCAGTGCGCGGCGCATGCGCTGGCGGTGCGCGAGCCCTACGGCGTATGGGGCGGGTTGTCCGAGGACGACCGGGACGCCATCCTCGGCCGCGGACGCGCGGCTCGCGCGTCGTGATCCGGACCTTCCCGCCGTCGGAGGCAGCAAATCACCCGTCCCGGGTGGTTCGGCGGTAGCCCGTTCGGACTAGTCCACATATCCCCAGGGGCCCTGTGGACACCGGGGCGGCACCCGACGGCAGGCGTCGCGGCAGGCACGACGGCACTCACGAACGTACCGACGGCGCGCACGCCGAGGGGCCGCCCGCAGCGCGCGGACGGCCCCTCGGCGATGCTGACCGGGGGGCTCGATGCCCCCGTGCGTCAGAAGCCCGGGCCGTGCGAGTGGCCGTGCCCGTGACCGTGCGAGTGCCCGTGGCCGTCGGCGGAGGACTCCTCCGGCTTCTCGGCGACGAGCGACTCGGTGGTGAGCAGCATCCCCGCGATCGAGGCCGCGTTGGCGAGCGCGGAGCGGGTCACCTTGACCGGGTCGACGACGCCGGCCGAGATCAGATCGCCGTACTCGCCGGTGGCCGCGTTGAGCCCCTGCCCGGCGGACAGGCCCTTGACCCGCTCGACCGCGACGTAGCCCTCCATGCCGGCGTTCTCGGCGATCCACCGCAGCGGCTCGGCAACGGAGCGGCGCACGATCCGCACGCCGGTCGCCTCGTCGCCGGTGCGGCCAAGGTCGCCGTCGAGCACCGCCGCGGCGTGCACGAGCGCCGAGCCGCCACCGGCGATGATGCCCTCCTCCACGGCGGCGCGGGTGGCCGAGATGGCGTCCTCGAGCCGGTGCTTGCGCTCCTTGAGCTCGACCTCGGTGGCCGCGCCGACCCGGATCACGCAGACGCCGCCGGCCAGCTTCGCGAGCCGCTCCTGGAGCTTCTCGCGGTCCCAGTCGGAGTCGGTCGTCTCGATCTCGGCCCGGATCTGGCGGATGCGGTCGGAGATCGTCTCGGCGGCGCCACCGCCGTCGACGATCGTCGCGGTGTCCTTGGTGACGGTCACCCGCCGGGCGCTGCCGAGGACCTCCAGCCCGACCTGGTCGAGCTTGAGGCCGACCTCGGGCGCCACGACCTGCGCACCGGTGAGGATCGCCAGGTCCTGGAGCATCGCCTTGCGCCGCTCGCCGAAGCCGGGCGCCTTGACGGCGACCGCGGGGAACGTGCCCCTGATCTTGTTGACCACGAGGGTCGACAGCGCCTCGCCGTCGACGTCCTCGGCGATGATCACCAGCGGCTTCTTGGCGCCGACGACCTTCTCGAGCACCGGCAGCAGGTCGGCGACGGAGCTGATCTTGCCAGCGTTGATGAGGATCAGCGGGTCGTCGAAGACGGTCTCCATCCGCTCCGAGTCGGTGACGAAGTACGGCGAGATGTAGCCCTTGTCGAACTGCATCCCCTCGGTGAACTCCAGCTCGAGGCCCATGGTGTTGGACTCCTCGACGGTGATCACCCCGTCCTTGCCGACCTTCTCGAACGCCTCGGCGATGAGATCGCCGATCGTGGTGTCCTGCGCCGAGATCGACGCCACCTGGGCGATCTCGTCGCGGGTCTCGACGTCGCGCTTGACCCGCAGCAGCTCCTCGGTCACCGCCGTGACGGCGGCGTCCATGCCGATCTTGAGCGACATCGGCGAGGCGCCGGCGACGACGTTGCGCAGGCCCTCGTGCACCATCGCCTGCGCGAGGACGGTGGCGGTGGTGGTGCCGTCGCCCGCCACGTCGTTGGTCTTGGTGGCGACCTCCTTGGCGAGCTGGGCGCCCATGTTCTCGTACGGGTCGGACAGCTCGACGTCGCGCGCGATCGTGACGCCGTCGTTGGTGATGGTCGGTGCACCGAACTTCTTGTCGATGACCACGTTGCGCCCGCGCGGGCCGAGCGTGACCCGGACGGCGTTGGCGAGGGCGTCGACGCCGCGCTCGAGGGAGCGGCGGGCGTCCTCGCGGAACTCGATGATCTTTGGCATGGCGTGACGGTCCTTCCGCGGCCGTTGCCGGCCGATCCACAGCCGTTCATGATGTCGGCCCCGGCGCCCGGATGGCGGGCTCCGGGGCCGACGTCCAGCCGGTGCGTCTGCTACTTCTCGACGATCGCGAGCACGTCACGGGCGGACAGGACGAGGTACTCCTCGCCGCCCAGCTTGACCTCGGTGCCGCCGTACTTGCTGAAGAGCACGGTGTCGCCGACGTTCACGTCGAGCGGCACGCGGTTGCCGTTGTCGTCGAAGCGGCCGGGGCCGACGGCGAGCACACGGCCCTCCTGCGGCTTCTCCTTCGCGGTGTCGGGGATCACGATGCCCGACGCGGTGGTCTGCTCAGCTTCGAGGACCTGCACGACGATGCGGTCCTCGAGCGGCTTGATGCCGACCTTGGTCTCGGTAGCGGTGGTCGTCACGATCTGACCTCCCCCTCCAGTGCGGGTGTCGACGTGGGTGAGGAAGCGACCGAAGGCGGCCTGCCGTCGCGGGTGCCAGACCGATCCGGTGCGCAGGTGCTGGCACTCCGTACGCGCGAGTGCCAACCGCAGACTAGGACGCCCGTTAGCACTCCGTCAACTCGAGCGCTAATGGCGCGGCACCTCCTCGGCCGGCCCGATCTCGAGCTGCTCGAACTGCCAGGCGTGCGGCTCCCCCGCGCAGAACCGCGCGAGCCCGCGCTCCACCTCGGCGCCGCCGGCGGCGGACGCCTCGTCGGCCCACCTGGTGACGACGACGGCGCGCTCCTCGTCCCCGCTCGACCGGTACGCCTCCCCGCCCTGGAAGCCAGGTGCCGCCGTGAGCGCCGGCCACGCGATGCCCACCAGGTGGGCGGCGAGCTCCTCCGCCGCGCCGGGGGCGAGCCGCGACTCCCACATCCGCGCGATCGTCATGCCCCCATGCTGCCCGCCGCGCCGACCGCGGCGCGCATAGGGTGCTGGGTGCCACCGGAAGGAGCGCCGATGACCGCCGTGGAGCGCTCGCGCAGCGAGCCGACGACGTTCGCCAGGGAGCTGTTCGAAGCGCTGCCGGCCCGCTACGACGCGCTCGCCTACCTGCTCTCGTTCGGGCAGGACCGGCGCTGGCGGCGCGCCCTGGTCGACGCGGTCGCGGGCGCCCGGCCGGCGCTCGTCCTCGACGTGGCCACCGGCCCGGCCGGCGTGGCGCTCGCGATCGCGCGGCGCACCGGCGCCCGGGTCATGGGCGTCGACATCACCCCCGCGATGCTGGCCCGGGCCCGGGCCAACATCGCGCGCGAGGGGCGGCAGGCCCAGGTGCACCTCGCGCTGGCGCGGGGCGAGCGGCTGCCCTTCCCCGACGCGACGTTCGACGCGGTGTCATTCACCTACCTGCTGCGCTACGTCGCCGACCCGGCCGCGGCCGTCGCGGAGCTGGCGCGGGTGCTGCAGCCCGGCGGCACCCTGGCCAACCTCGAGTTCCACGTACCGCCCCGCCCCGGCTGGCGGGCCCTCTGGCGCCTGCACGCCTCGCTGGTCCTGCCGGGCGCCGGCGCCGTCCTCGGCGGACGGGCGTGGTACGAGGTGGGCCGGTTCCTCGGGCCGAGCATCACCGAGCACTACGCCCGCTACCCGCTCGGCCTGCAGCTCGACTGGTGGCACCAGGCCGGGGTCGCCGACGTGCGGGCCCGGCCGATGAGCGTCGGCGGCGGGGTGGTGATCTGGGGTCACAAGGCCGGCGATCCGCAGGTCAGCGAGTGACCGCCCCGGCGTACTACGCGAGGTCGACCGGCACCGGCGGGATCGCCGACTGGTGGACGCTCCTGCACCCGCCCTACACCGCCTGGCACCTGTCGTACGTGGTCGTCGGCGCGGCGCTCGCACCGCACCTCGACGGCGGCGTGCTCGCCGCGACCGTCGCCGCGTTCTTCCTCGCCATGGGCATCGCCGCCCACGCACTGGACGAGCTCGCCGGGCGGCCGCTGCGCACCGGCATCCCTGGCCGCGTCCTCGTCGCCGCGGCGGTCGCCGGGCTGGCCGGCGCGGTCGGCCTGGGGCTCGCGGCCGCGGGCCCGGCCATCCTGCCCTTCGCGGTCGTGGGCGTCGTGCTCGTCGTCGGCTACAACCTCGAGCTGGCCGGCGGCGCGCTGCACAACACGGCCGGCTTCGCCGCAGCGTGGGGCGCCTTCCCCGTGCTGACCGGCTACTACGCCCAGGCCCGCAGCCTCTCCCCGGCGGCGGTGACCGCCGCAGCGGTCGCCCTCGGGCTGTCCTGGGCCCAGCGGACGCTGTCCACTCCGGCCCGCGAGCTGCGCAGGCGCGCGACCGCGGCGAGCGCGACGATCGAGCGGGCCGACGGGACCGTCCGCACGCTGGACGCAGCCGCGCTGCGGGCGCCGTACGAGGCGGCGCTGCGGGCGCTCACCTGGTCGACGGTGGGCGCCGCGGTCACGGCGCTGCTCGCGCGGCTGGCGCCGCACTGGTGGTGAGCCGGCCGGCGAGGTGACGCTCGAGCGACGCGCGGACCGCGGCCACCGTCTCCGGCAGCTCGGTGCCGGTGCCCGCCGCCAGCGCGCCGATCTCGACCGCGGCGTCGAGCAACGCGCGAGCGGCCACGTCGAAGCGGCGGACGAGCTTCGCCTCGTGCACCTCGCCGAGGGCGGCCGCCCACCGGCGCAGCGCCGGTCGCGGCAGGTCCGCCGCCAGTCCGGTGGCGCGCACGATCAGCAGGTCGCCGGCCAGCACGGCGTCGACGTTTCGCTGGCCTCCGGCCGAGCCGGGCGGCAGGTCCCGCACGGCGTCATGGAAGCGGGTGGCCAGGTGGGTGAGCTCGACGACGACGGCCGCGGAGCCCGCCGGGCCCGCCAGTTGGCCGCCGAGCAGCGCAAGGGTCGCGTGAACCCGCACGCCCTCGGCGGCGAACGGCTGGCGGTCCCGGTCGATGACGAGCGGGACGCTCGCCGCCGCCCGTTCGAGGGCGAGCTCGACCCAGGCGAGCTGGTCGCGCAGCGCCGCCGCCAGTGGTGACCGTGGCGACAGGCCGAGCGCCGCGAACGGAAGGGCCGAGACGGTCATCAGCGCCTCCCGCCCGCCCGTGCTCAGGCCAGGGCCAGCGACGGGTCGGCCGACAGGTCGAGCGAGGAGGGCTCGACGCCGCGGGCCAGCAGCTCAGCGCCGAGGGCCGCGACCATCGCGCCGTTGTCGGTGCACAGGGATGGCCGGGGCACCCGCAGCCGCACGCCGGCCCGCTCGCAGCGCTCCGCCGCGAGCGCCCGCAGCCGCGAGTTGGCCGCGACGCCGCCGCCGATCAGCAGGTCGCCGACGCCCTGGTCGACGCAGGCGCGGACCGCGCGCTTGGTCAGCACGTCGGCGACCGCTTCCTGGAACGACGCCGCGACGTCGGCGACGGGCACCGGCTCACCGGCCAGCTCCCGCCGCTCGACCCAGCGGGCCACCGCCGTCTTCAGCCCCGAGAACGTGAACGAGAGCGGCGCGTCGCGCACGACGCCGCGGGGGAACTCCACCGCCGTGGCGTCGCCCTCCCTGGCCGCCCTGTCGATGTGCGGGCCGCCGGGGAAGGGCAGCCCGAGCACCCTGGCCACCTTGTCGAACGCCTCGCCGGCGGCGTCATCGATCGTCTGGCCGAGGACCTCGACGGGCGCGGCGAGGTCGCGGACCAGCAGCAGGGAGGAGTGCCCGCCCGACACCAGCAGGGCGATGCACGGCTCCGGCAGCGGGCCGTGCTCGAGCTGGTCGACGGCCACGTGCGCGGCGAGGTGGTTGACGCCGTACAGCGGGACGTCCAGCGCGAGCGCGTACGCCTTGGCCGCCGCGACGCCGACCAGCAGCGCGCCGGCCAGCCCGGGACCGGCCGTGACCGCGACCGCGTCGACCTGCCCGAGCGAGGCGCCGGCCCTGGCGAGCGCCCGCTCGACCGTCGGCACCATCGCCTCGAGGTGCGCGCGGCTCGCCACCTCGGGCACCACGCCGCCGAAGCGAACGTGCTCGTCGACGCTCGATGCCACCTCGTCGACGAGCAGCTCCCGCCCGCGCACCAGCCCAACGCCGGTCTCGTCGCACGACGTCTCGATCCCGAGGACGAGCGGCGCGGTCACCGCGCCGCCGCCTCGCGCAGAGCGGCGAGGTGCCCCTCGACGTCGTGCAGCTGCATCACCACGGCGTCGGTGCCCGAGGGCTGGTAGTAGCCCCTGCGCAGGCCGACCGGCAGGAAACCGAACCGGCGGTACATCGACTGCGCCCGCTCGTTGTCAGCCCGCACCTCGAGCAGCACGGTGCTCTCGCCGCGGCCCGCGACCTCCTCGAGCAGCGCGGTCAGCAGCCGGCTGCCGAGCCCGGCGCGCTGCGCGGCGGGCACGACGGCGATGGTCTGCACGTAGCTCTCCGCCGGATAGACGCAGACGCCGGCGTAGCCCTGCGGCGCGCCGGAGCCGTCCTCCGCCACCAGGTAGCACCGCGTCTCGCGCTGCGCGAGCTCGGACCAGAACATGCCGGGCGACCACGCCTCGTCGCCGAACAGCTCCCGCTCCAGCGGCAGCAACCGCTCGATGTCCCACCAGCGCATCGGCCGCAGCACCGGGTCGGTCATGCGGGGGTCACCTGCTTTCGCCTGGCGGGCGGCTGGGCGTCCGGGCGGCGCAGGTAGAGCGGCCGCGCCGGGCCGGCGACCGCCGGGTCGAGCGCCAGTGCCGCAAGCAGCGCCGCGCGCGGGTACGGGTCGGCCTCGCTCACCTCGAAGCCGCCCGCCGCCACGAGCGCCTCGCGGTGCAGCAGCGCACCGGCGCCCGCCAGCAGCGGCACCGGGCCGCCCGCCAGGCGCAGCGCCGTCGCCAGCTGGCCGGGCCGGTCGACGGCTGGTCCCCGGATGCGCCGGCCGGTCGCGTCGTACGTCGCCCAGTACGCCTCGCGGCGGCGCGCATCGGTCACCGCGGCGATCGGCCGGCCGCGGTGCGCGGCAGCGATGACGTCCAGGCTGCACGCGCCGCGGACCTCCACGCCGAGCGCGGCACCGAGCGCGCGGGCGGTCACGAGCCCGACCCGCAGGCCGGTGAACGGACCCGGCCCGTTGCCCACCGCGACGAGGGCGACGTCGGCGACGGTCGCGCCGGCCTCGCGCAGGCAGGAGCGCACGAGCGGGGCCAGCAGCTCGCCGTGCCGGTTGGCGGCCACCTCGACCCGCTCGGCCATCGGCCCGACTGCCGGCTCGGCTGCCGGCCCGGCGGCCCGTGCACCGGCCACGACCGCCACGGAGGTCGCCGCCGTCGACGTATCGATGGCGAGGATCAGGCCATCGGTCAGGTGCGGGGGTGCCACGGTTCGAGCCTAGCCAACGGAAGCTCCACCCGGCGGTCCGGCAGACTCGGCGGCCCCGTCCCGGTAGGTGGCCACCAGCTCGCGCTTCAGCACCTTGCCGCTCGGCCCGAGCGGCAGCGCGGCGGCGAACCGGACGACGCGCGGGTACTTGTGCCGCCCCAGCTGCTCGCGCGCCCAGTCCACGATCTCCCGCCCGAGCTCGCCCTCGTCGCGGTCCGCCGCCTCGGGCGAGCGCACGACGACGGCGCAGACCTCCTCGCCGTACACGTCGTGCGGCAGACCGATGACGGCCACCTGCCCGATCGCCGGGTGACGCAGCAGCCGCTCCTCCACCTCGCGCGGGTAGACGTTGAAGCCACCGCGGATGACGAGGTCCTTCTTGCGGTCGACGATGCTGATGAACCCGTCCTCGTCCTTGACGCCGAGATCGCCGCTGCGGAACCAGCCGTCGACGATCGCGGCGGCCGTCGCCTCGGGGCGGTTGTGGTAGCCCTTCATGACGTTGTGGCCGCGGATCACCACCTCGCCGATCTCGCCGGGCGGCAGCAGCTCGATGCGCTCCTCGATCTCGGCGCGCGCGATCTCGACGTCCACGCCCCAGATGGCGCGGCCGACCGTGCCGACCTTGCGGCCGTACGCCTTCTGGTTGAAGGTCGCGACCGGCGACGTCTCCGACAGGCCGTAGCCCTCGAAGATGTCGACCCCGAAGACCTCCTTGAACCGCTCGATGACGGTGAGCGGCAGTGACGAGCCGCCGGACGTGCCGCGCACCAGCGGCGGGCGGCGGTCGTCGTTGCGCGCTGCCTCCAGCAGGCCGATGTACATCGTGGGCACGCCGACGAAGAGCGTCACCTGGTGCCGGATCATCTGCTCGAGCGCCTGAGCGCCGTCGAACCTCGGCATCAGCACGATCGTGGCGCCGCGAAAGAAGCCCGAGTTCATCACGCAGCTCTGCCCGAACGAGTGGAACAGCGGCAGCACGCCGATCACCACGTCGTCGTCGGCGATCTCCATGACGCTGGTGGCGGTGATGACCGCGTTCATCACCATGTTGAACTGCGAGAGAACGGCGCCCTTAGGCTGGCCGGTGGTGCCCGAGGTGTAGAGGATGACCGCGTCGTCGTCCGGCTCGCGCATGACCAGCTGGGCGATCGGCTCGGCCGACGCCGCGAGGGCATCGATGCGCTCGACCGCCGCGTCGCCGCCGTCCATCGCGGCCAGCACCGGCACGCCAGCCAGCTCGGCGCCCTTCGCGCCCTCGCCGAGGAGTGGTCCGGCGCAGATCAGGAGCCGGGCCTCCGCGTCCCGCAGCGCGTACTCGATCTCCTCCGCGCGCAGCAGCGCGTGCACGGGGACGACGACGCCGCCGAGGGCCAGGACCGCGTAGTAGGCGATCGGGAAGTGCGGCGTGTTGCCCAGCAGGATGGCCACCCGGTCGCCCGGTCCGACGCCGCGCTCGCGCATGACCGTCGCCCACCGGCGCGCCTGGTCCCACAGCGTGGCGTACGACACCGGCCGATCGGCGAAGATGACGGCCGCCTTGTCCGGGTGGCGCTGCGCCGACTCGGCGAGGATCGACGCGATCGACAGGGCCATGAGGCGGGCCTCCCGAGACGACGAGCGCGAGCCGCTCCGGCTCGCGATGACCGCCATCCTGCCCGCTCGCGAGGGTCAAGAGAAGCCGGACGGGGTGCCTCCCCCGGCGCTGTGCACTGCACCCGCCCCCGGGGCAGCGCACTCTGCACTGCACCCGTCCCTCGGGGCAGCGCACTATGCAGTGCACCCGTCCCTCGGGGCAGCGCACTATGCAGTGCACCCGCTCGTCGGCGCAGTGCACAGCGCCGGCAAGGGCCACCCCCACCTCACCCAGGCAGGGCGCTCAGGTCGATCCCGGCCCAGCGGGCGCCGTGCCCCTCGATCGTCACGGCGCGCGGCTCGACGCCCAGATCGATGCGCACCTCCAGCCGGTCGTCGGCGAGCTCCTCCACCAGGCCGGCACCCCACTCGACGACCGTCACCGACGCGTCGAGGGACGCGTCGAGGTCGAGGTCGTCGACCTCGGCGATCGACCCGAGCCGGTAGGCGTCGGCATGCACGAGCGGTACGCGCCCGCCGCGGTGCACCCGGGCGATGACGAAGGTCGGCGACAGCACCGGTCCGCTCACCCCTAGCCCCGCGCCGATGCCCTGCGCGAGGGTCGTCTTGCCCGCGCCGAGCGGGCCGGTCAGCAGGACCAGGTCACCGGGCCGCAGCACGGCGGCCAACCGCCGGCCGAGCGCGCGCATGGCCTCGGCGTCCGGCACCGCGACCGTCGCCGTCATCCCAGCTCCTTGCGCAGCTCCGACCACGTGGGCCGGTCGCCGGTGCCGTGCGCGTGGTCGGCCACCCACCGGTAGCCTCCCCGCTCGTACCAGGCCCGGTTCGCCGGCAGCTGGGCCCGTACGCCGATGCGCATCTCGGTGCAGCCGTCGGTCGCCGCGATGGCCTCCGCCCACCGCACCAGCACGCCGCCGACGCCGCGTCCACGCGCATCGGGGTGGACGGCT
This sequence comes from Frankiaceae bacterium, assembly GCA_045807125.1. Taxonomy (GTDB): domain Bacteria; phylum Actinomycetota; class Actinomycetes; order JAWWOL01; family JAWWOL01; genus JBJMHZ01. The sequence goes on along the minus strand of JBJMHZ010000034.1, from coordinate 30,408 downwards.
ATGCGCCGGATCCAGCGAGCGCTGGGCTCGTCGCCGGGCCTGAACCGCAGCGCGCCGACGACCCGCCCGCCGGCCCTGGCCACGACCCCGCCGTGGGCGAGATCGGCCGCCACCGTGTCCAGCCCTTCGGCGAGGGCGCCCGTCGGGGGGTCGAGCGGCGGGAGCGTCCCGTACGCGAGGGCGGTCACCGCCAGCACGTCGGCGGCATCCTCGGGGCCGGCCGCAGTGAGCCGCACCCCGGCGCCCCGCAGCCGGCGGGCGCTCGCGGCCACGTGCGCGAGGTCGGCCGCGAGCATCGCCAGCGGCTCGCCGCGCGGCCCGAACCGGAGCGCGGCCGACGGGTGATAGCTCGCGATCACCAGCCGGCCACCGGCGATCCGGTCGCGGCCGCGCACCCTGGTCACCTTCGCGCCCCGGCCGAGCATCGCCTCGGTCGCCGTCCCGCCGAGCGCCACGACGACGAGCGGGTCGATGAGCCCGAGCTGGCGGTCGAGCCAGCCCCGGCAGCGGACCGCCTCGACCGGCTGCGGCCGCCGGTTGCCCGGTGGGCGGCACTTCAGGACGTTGACGACCGCGACCTGCTCCCTCGGCAGGCCGGCCTCGGCGAGGAGGCGGTCGAGCAACTGGCCCGACCGGCCGACGAACGGCTCCCCGGTCGCGTCCTCCTCGGCGCCCGGCGCCTCGCCCAGCAGGGCGATGTCGGCGCCTGGGGGGAATTGGCCGAACACCACCGACCGGCGCGAGGCGACCAGCTCAGGGCAAGCCACGCAGCGCAGCGCCGGCTCGCGCAGCGACGGCCAGTCGGCGGCCGCGGCCGCCGCGGCGCGCACCGCGAGCGCGGCCGCGTCGGGCTCGCGGGTCCGCGCCCGGCGCGACGGCGCCTGCCCGGCGGTCACCGACCGGCGGCCGAGCGGTCGGCGAAGCGGGCCAGCGCCCGGGCCGCCAGCGCCCGCAGGTGGAAGTTGACCAGCTGCGGGCGCTCCAGCATCACCATGTGGCCGGCTCCTGGCAGCAGCACCAGCTCGGCACCCGGCAGCGCCTCGGCGATCGCGCGGCTGTAGGCGGCGGGGGTGAGCTTGTCGTTCTCCCCGCACAGTACGAGCGTCTCGACGCCGGCGAGCGCAGGCAGCGCGGCCAGCTTGTCGTGCGCCATCAGCCCGTCGTAGTAGTCGATCACCACGTCGATCGGCGTCGCCGCCACCATGCGCTCCATCAGCTCCACGAGCGCAGGGCTCACGTCCGAGCTGCCAAAGGCGTACCAACGGGTGAGCAGCCACGCGAGGTCGGAGCCGGCTGCCCGGCCGCGCTCGACGAGGTCGGCGTGCCGCCGGAGCCGGTCGAACGCCCGCGGCGCGGCCCGGCGCAGCGTCGCGGGCAGCGTCACCGGAAGGCCGAGGGTCACCTCGGCCAGCTTGCCGGCCGCCGTCGACAGCAGGGCGACGCCGATGACCCGCTCGCCGAACAGCTCGGGATGCCGGTCGGCGAGCGCCATGATCGTCATTCCGCCCATCGACTGCCCGACCAGCAGCACCGGACCACGCGGCGCCACCGCCTGCAGGACGGCGTAGAGATCGGCCCCGAGCTGGTCGATAGTGCTGCGCTCGCGCGCGCCGGGCCCCGACCGCCCGTGACTGCGCTGGTCGTAGAGCACCAGGCGCCCCAGCGGCTGCTCGTGACCACCCAGGTCGCGCTGCTGGTAGTGCCAGCTGGTCATGGTGACCGTCCAGCCGTGCACGAGGACGACGGTGAGCGGCGCGTCGAGATCGCCGGCCTCCTCGACGTGCAGCGCGACGCCGTCGTCCGCGAGCACGGTGCTGACCCGGTCGGCCGGCAGCCGGCCGAAGGGCTCGCGCGCCTCCGGGTCGGGGCGCAGCCGCAGCCGGCCCACCGCGTACCGCTCGGCCACCAGGCCAGCCGCCGCTCCGGCCGCGAGCACGCCGAGCGCCGCACCGGCCAGGCCGGCGCCACGACCGACGGCGGTCGCCCTCACCGGCGCGCCCCTTCCTGGTAGACGCGGGGAGTCCGCGGGCCGATGCGGGTGACGATCTCGTACGAGATCGTGCCGAGCGCCTGAGCCCAGTCCTCGGCGGTCGGCTCGCCGGCGTCACCAGGGCCGAAGAGCAGCGCCTCGTCGCCCGCGCGCACGGCGTCGTCACCGACATCGACCATGAACTGGTCCATGCACACGGTCCCCGAGACCGTGCGGCGACGGCCGCCGAGCCACAGCTGCGCCGTGTCGGTCGCCGCGCGCGGCACGCCGTCGGCGTAGCCGAGCGGGAGGAGGGCGAGCGTCGTCTCCGCACGGGTGCGGTAGCGGTGCCCGTACGACACGCCCGTCCCCGCCGGCACCCGCTTGGTGAGCGCCACGCCGGCGACGAGGCTCATCGCCGGGCGCAGGCCGTACGCCTCGGGGCCGCCGAGCTGCGGCACCGGCGAGAGGCCGTAGACGGCGAGCCCGGGGCGGACCAGATCGAAGTGGGCGTCCGGGCGGGTGAGCGTCGCCGCCGAGTTGGCGAGGTGGCGCAGCTCCAGGCGCAGGCCGGCGCGCTCGGCCACCTCGAGCGCCTCGCCGAACAGCCGCACCTGCTCGTGCGTAGTCGGGTGGTCGGGCAGCCCGGCATGCACGAGGTGGGTCCAGGCGCCGACGGCCCGTACCGCCCCCTCCGCCTCGAGCGCGGCTGCCGCGCGGCACAGCTCGGGCCAGTCGCGTATCGTCGCGCCGCCGCGGGACAGCCCGGTGTCGACCTTCAGATGCACCCGGACCGGCACGCCGGCGCGGCGCGCCTCCTCGGCCAGGTGCCCGAGCGCGGCGACGTCGTACGCGGCAAGATCGACGCCGGTGCGGATCGCACCGGTCACGTCCTCGCCGGGCGAGACGAGCCAGGCCAGGACGGGCGCCGTGATGCCGGCCGCGCGCAGCTCGGCGGCCTCGCCGGGGTACGCCACGCCGAGCCAGTGCGCCCCCCCGGCGAGCGCAGCGCGCGCCGACGGCACCATGCCGTGCCCGTACCCGTCGGCCTTCACGACCGCCATCACGGCCGCGTCGCCGGCGCGCTGGCGCAAGGCCGCGACGTTGTCGCTGATGGCGGCGAGGTCGATCCGCGCCTCGGCCCTCACCATGCTGCGGACGGCACCTCTGCTCCTCTGACCCATCGCTCGGCGCGTTGCCAGCACGCTAGCAAATCGGCTGCGCTGATCGGCGCGTCCACGGCGGCGTCCCCGCCGGCCGCCGAGCGCCCGGCCAGCCCGTGCAGGAACGCGCCGGCCGCACCCGCGTCGAGCGGCCCGAGGCCCTGGGCGAGCAGCGCGCCGGACGCTCCGGACAGGACGTCGCCGCTGCCCGCCGTGGCGAGCCAGGTCGTGGCGGTGGAGTTGACCAGCGTCGCGCCCGCCGGGTCGGCGACCACGGTGGTGAAGCCCTTCAGCAGGACGGTGCAGCCCAGCTCGGTCGCCGCCCGCCGGGCGAAGGCCAGGCGGTGCGCCTCGACGTCGTCCCGCAGAGCCCCGAGGAGCCTGGCGAGCTCGCCGGCGTGGGGGGTGAGCAGCGTGCCGGCCGTGCGGCGGCGCGCCCACTCCGGGTGGGCGGCAAGCACCGTGAGCGCGTCGGCGTCCACGAGCACCGGTACGTCGGTGCCGAGGACGGCCTCGACGACGGTGGCGGCGTCAGCGCCGGTGCCGAGCCCCGGCCCGACGACCCACGCCTGCACCCGACCGGCGCCCAGCACCGCGGCGGGGTCGGCGACCTCGCCGTCGGCGCCCTCGGGCACCTCGGTGACCACGACCTCCGGCCAGCGCTGCCTGACCAGCTCGGCCGGGTGCGCCGGCCCGGCGTACCGCACCATGCCGGCGCCGGCCACCACTGCGCCGCCGGCGGCGAGCACCGCCGCACCGGTGTACGCACGACTGCCGGCCACCACGCCGACGACCCCGCGGCGGTACTTGCTGGACTCGCCGGTGGGAGCCGGCAGCAGCCCTCGCACGTCGGCCGCGTCCAGCAGGCTCAGCTCCGGGGCCGGCAGGTGCGGCCCGAGGCCGATGTCGACCAGCTCGACCAGCCCGGCCAGCTCGGCACCGGGCGAGAGGACGAGGCCCGGCTTCAGCGTCCCGAACGTCACCGTCACGTCGGCCCGCACCGCCGCGCCCGCGACCTCGCCGGTGTCGGCGGCCACGCCGCTCGGGACGTCGACGGCGACGACGGTGGCCGGCGACTCCCCCGCGAGCCGGGCGAGCGTGGCCGCCGGCTCGCGCAGCGGGCCCTGGCCGCCGATCCCGACCAGTCCGTCGATGACGAGGTCGGCGCCCGCGATGGCATCGCCTGGTGCGCCACCGTCTGCCGGCAGCGCCCGGCCGCCGGCGCGCCGCAGGGCGGTCAGACCGCCAGCGTGCGGCCGGCTCCCGGTCACGAGCGCGGTCACCCGCGCGCCGCGGGCGGCCAGCAGCGCTCCGGCATGCAGCGCGTCGCCGCCGTTGTTGCCGGAGCCGACCAGCAGGACGACCTCAGCGCCGTACGTCCGGCTCAGCACAAGCGCGCAGCGGCGGGCCAGGCCTGCCGACGCCCGCCCCATCAGGGCACCGTCCGGCAGGCCCGCGGCCAGCCGCTCCTCCGCGGCCCGTACCTGGGCGGCGGTGTGTGCCGACCTCACGACCGGCTACTCGACGGTGACGGACTTGGCGAGGTTGCGCGGCTGGTCCACGTCGTTGCCCCGCGACGCCGCGATCTCGCACGCGAGCACCTGGAGCGGGACGGTCGCGACGATCGGCTGCATGAGGGTGGGCGTGCGCGGCAGGCGGATGAGGTGCGCCGCGAACGGCGTCACCGTCTCGTCGCCTTCCTCGGCGATGACGACGGTGCGCGCGCCCCTGGCCCGCACCTCCTGCATGTTGGAGACCACCTTGCCGTGCAGCTCGCCCCGCCCGCGGGCCGGCGGCACCACGACGACGACCGGCGTGCCCGCCTCGATGAGGGCGATCGGCCCGTGCTTCAGCTCGCCCGCCGCGAAGCCCTCCGCGTGCATGTACGCCAGTTCCTTGAGCTTCAGCGCGCCCTCGAGCGCGACCGGGTAGCCGACGTGCCGGCCGATGAACAGCACGCTGGTGCTACGCGCGAGGTCCCTGGCGAGCTCGCGGACCTCCTCCATGGTCGCCAGCGTCGCCTCCACCAGCTGGGGCATCGCCTCCAGCTGGCGCACGACCGCGGTCACCTCGTCGCCGTACATCGTGCCGCGCACCTGCGCCAGGTACACCGCGACGAGGTACGTGGCGACCACCTGGGTCAGGAACGCCTTCGTCGACGCGACGGCGATCTCCGGGCCGGCCCTCGTGTAGAGCACGGCGTCGGAGTCGCGCGGGATCGTCGAGCCATTGGTGTTGCAGATGGCGAGCACTCTGGCGTGCTGCTCCTTGGCGTGCCGCACCGCCATCAGGGTGTCCATCGTCTCGCCGCTCTGGCTGATCGCGATGACGAGCGTCGACCGGTCGAGCACCGGGTCGCGGTAACGGAACTCGCTGGCGAGCTCCACCTCGCAGGGGATGCGGGTCCAGTGCTCGATCGCATACTTGGCGACCAGTCCGGCGTGGTAGGCGGTGCCGCACGCGATGATGAAGATCTTCTCGACGTCCCGCAGATCCTGCTCGTCGAGGCGCAGCTCGTCGAGGACGATCTCGCCGGCCTCCGTGAGCCGGCCCCTGAGCGTGTCGGCGACGGCCTGCGGCTGCTCGGCGATCTCCTTGAGCATGAAGTAGTCGTAGCCGCCCTTCTCGGCGGCGCTCACGTCCCAGTCGACGTGGTACGGCTTGCCCTCGACCACCGTGCCCGCGAAGTCGGTGATGCGGAAGGACTTCCCGGCGCCGGTCGCGTCCCTGCGGATCTCGACGACCTGGTCCTGCCCGAGCTCGACGGCGTCGCGGGTATGGGAGATGAAGGCGGCGACGTCGCTGGCGAGGAAGAGCTCGTCGGTGCCGCAGCCGAGCACGAGCGGGGAGTTGCGCCTGGCCCCGACCACCACCCCGGGGGCGTCGCTGTGCATGACGACGAGGGTGAACGCTCCCTCGAGGTCGCGACAGACGCTGCGGACGGCCTCGGCGAGATCGCCGTCGAAGCGCTCCTCCACCAGGTGCGCCACCGCCTCGGTATCGGTGTCGCTGCGCAGCTCGTGACCGCGGGCCTCCAGCCCGGCCCGCAGCTGCACGAAGTTCTCGATGATGCCGTTGTGGATGACGGCGACCGCGCCGTCGCAGCTGAGCTGCGGGTGGGCGTTGCGGTCGTTGGGCGCGCCGTGGGTGGCCCACCGGGTGTGCCCCATGCCGCTGGTGCCCTCGGGCAGGGGGTCGTCGGCGAGCACCTTCTCGAGGTTGGCCAGCTTGCCGGCCTTGCGAGCGGTCGCGAGCGTGCCGTCCGGCGCGACGACCGCGACTCCCGCGGAGTCGTAGCCCCGGTACTCCAGGCGGCGCAGCCCCTCCATCACGATGTCGAGGGCTTGGCGTTGGCCGACGTAGCCGATGATGCCGCACATGGCGTCCAGGGTAGCGGAGGGCGACCGCCCGCCCTGCTCACCGGCTCGGGGCGGGCGGGGCGAGCAGGGTGCGCTGACCTGCTCGGGCACCCCCTCGCCGGCGCTGTGCACTGCACTGACATCCGGGCGGCGGGAGCCCGCCCGCCCTCGCTGTGCGCTGCACCGACGATTGGGGGCAGCGCACAGTGCCCTGCACCCGACCTGCGGGCAGCGCACAGTGCCCTGCACCGAAGGACGGGGCAGGATCTGGCCATTGGAGCCGACCGCGGGGGCCGGACCAAGAGGCTGCACCCGGCCGGCGCCCTCAGCGGCCGGCCGGTCCGTTCGACGCCGCCGCAGGAGGGACGAGCACGTCGAGCCGGCCGCTCATCACGTCGTAGACCGCCCCGACGACCGGGAGGCCGGCCGGTAGGTACGGGGAGCTGCGGATGCGCTGCACGTCGCGCCTCAAGGTGTCCGCCTGGTCGCTGATGGTGTGGAACTCCAGGCTCCTGGTGTCCACGCCACGCTCCAGGATGTCGGCGTGGACCTCGTCGTCGGTGACCTTCGTCATCCGGCAATCGGTGTGGGCGACCACCATCACCCGGTCCACGCCGAGCAGGTGGATGGCGAGGACCAGCGTGCGCAGCACGTCGTCGGTCACCCGCGCCCCGGCGTTCCGGATGATCTTGGCGTCACCGGCTCGCAGGCCGAGCATCTCGAGCGGGTTGATGCGGGAATCCATGCAGGTCACCACCGCGAGGCCGCGAGCGGCACGGCCAGGGACGCCCGCGTCCGAGAACTGCTCGCCGTAGCGGGCATTGGCCGCCAGCACATCGTCGAACGGGTCCATGCCCTCATCCAACCAAACGCCGGGTTTTCCACAACGGTCCGCCGACCCCGTCATCCTGTCACCGCTTCGGCGCATGCTCCCTGGCCGTGACGAACGATGCGATGCACCACCACCCCGGCACCCTGTTCCGAGCGATCCGGCAGGCCGCCCGGCTCAGCCAGCGCGAGCTGGCGGCACTGGCCGGCATCTCGTCGTCCACGGTCTCGCGGATCGAGTCGGGGACGGGCGGCTGCGGATGGGGCCTGGTCCTTCAGGTGCTGGCCGCCACCGGTTGCCGGTTGGTGGTCACCCGGCCCGACGGGCGGCCGCTCGTGCGACGCGCGCACGACGACGCGACGGACCGGGGCGGCCGGCGACTACCGGCGCACGCGGCCGTGCGACGGGCGGGCCTCGCCGACCGGATGCAGGACCGGCACGCTCAGCGGTTCGGGGTGCCGCTGCCGGAGTGGACGTTCGATCACCCCAAGCCGCACTCCCGCTGGAACCACTGGCGGGACTGGCACGTCCTGGCTTCAGCTCAGGGCGCTCTCCACCACCTTGGCCAGCCGCTCGGCGACATCGCGGGCCCTGACCTCGTCGGCGGCCTCCACCATCACCCGGACGATCGGCTCGGTGCCGCTTGGGCGGACGAGCACCCGGCCGGTGTCCCCGAGATCGGTCTCCGCGGCGGCGACGGCCTCCGCCAGCTCGGTGGACGCCGCTGCCTTGGCCCGGTCGGCGACCCGGACATTGAGCAGCACTTGCGGCAGCCGCGTCATCACGGCTGCCAGATCGGCGAGCGGACGGGCGGCCTCGGCGACCCGGCCCAGCAGCTGGACGGCGGTGAGCACCCCGTCGCCGGTCGTGGCGTGGTCGAGGAAGACGACGTGTCCCGACTGCTCGCCGCCGAGCGAGTACCCCGCCCGGCGCATCTCGTCGAGGACGTAGCGATCGCCCACCGGCGTCTCGATGACGGCGATGCCGTGCCGGGCCATGGCGTGCTTGAACCCGAGGTTCGTCATGACGGTCGTGACGACGGTGTCGAGGGCGAGCCGCCCGGACTCGCGCAGGGCGAGCGCGCACACGGCGAGGATCGCATCGCCGTCGACGATCCGGCCGGCGGCGTCCACCGCGATGCACCGATCGGCGTCGCCGTCGTGGGCGATGCCGACGTCGGCGCCCAGCTCGCGGACGGCCCGCTGGAGCTGCTCGGGGTGCGTGGAGCCGAAGCCGTCGTTGATGTTCAGGCCGGTGGGATCGGCGCCGAGCGTGTGCACCCGCGCGCCCGCGCGGCGGTAGACGGCGGGGGCGACGCTGTGCGCGGCCCCGTGGGCGCAGTCGACCACGACCCGCAGGCCGTCCAGCCGCTGGGGCAGGCAGCCGACCAGGTGCTCGACGTAGCGGCCCGCCGCGCCATGGTCGTCGTAGACCCGGCCGACGCTGCCGCCGGTGGGCCGCTGCCACGTCTCCCCGAGCCGGGCCGAGATCTCGTCCTCGACCCCGTCGGGCAGCTTGTACCCGCCCCGGTCGAAGAACTTGATGCCGTTGTCCGGCATGGGGTTGTGGCTGGCCGAGAGCATCACGCCGAGCTCGGCCCCGATGGCGGTGGTCAGGTAGGCGACCCCGGGAGTGGGCAGCACGCCGACGCGGACGACGTCCACGCCGGCGCTCGCCAGGCCGGCCACGACGGCCGCCTCGAGGAACTCCCCCGATGCCCGCGGATCGCGCCCCACGACGGCGACCGGACGGGTCGGGCCGTCCGTGCGGTGCTCGACGAGAACGTGCGCCGCCGCCACCGCGAGGTCGAGCGCGAGCTCGGGGGTGAGGTCGGCGTTCGCGACGCCGCGCACGCCGTCGGTGCCGAACAAGCGGCCCATGCGCATCGCTCCGAGGGGTCCGGGGGAAGTTCCGGGGAGCCGGTGCAGCCGGTGCAGCCGGTGACCGGCCGCGGCCGCGGTCAGCGCTTGGAGTACTGGGGCGCCTTGCGAGCCTTCTTGAGGCCGTACTTCTTGCGCTCAGTGACGCGGGCGTCGCGGGTGAGGAAGCCGGCCTTCTTGAGGGCCGGGCGGTCGCCCGCGTCGAGCTCGATGAGGGCGCGGGCGATGCCGAGGCGCAGCGCCCCGGCCTGGCCCGACACGCCGCCGCCGGAGAGCCGGGCGCGCACGTCGTACTGGCCCTCGCGCTCGAGCACGCGGAACGGCTCGGTCACGAGCTGCTGGTGGAGCTTGTTGGGGAAGTACGCGTCGAGCGGCTTGCCGTTGAGGGTCCACTGGCCGCTGCCGCGGGTCACCCGGACCCGTACGACGGCCTCCTTGCGGCGACCGGTGCCGAGGCCGAGGTCGGCGCCACCGACCGGCGGCTGGTAGGCCGGCACGGCGGGCGAGGGCCGGGCCTCATCGACCCCCACGGTCACCTCCGCGCTCGGCGCTTCCGCCGTCGCGACTCCGGTGGCCTCATCGGCCGCGGCGGTCTCGGTGCCCTGGATCTCGGACACGGGTCTCCTTCGTTGCTCGTCGACGTGCGGGGTGCGGCTGGCGGCTGGTTACTGGGCGACCTGGGTGATCTCGAACGGCACCGGCCGCTGCGCCTGGTGCGGGTGGTCGGGCCCGGCGTAGACCTTCAGCTTCGACAGCATCTGCCGGCCGAGGGTGTTGTGCGGCAGCATCCCCTTGACCGCGCGCTCCACCGCCCGCTCCGGGCGCTTCTCGAGCAGCTCCGAGTACGGCGTGCGGCGCAGGCCGCCCGGGTAGCCGGAGTGCCGGTAGGCCATCTTCTGGTCACGCTTGTTGCCGGTCAGGGCGACCTTGGCGGCGTTGATCACGATGACGAAGTCACCGGTGTCGACGTGCGGGGCGAAGATCGGCTTGTGCTTGCCGCGCAGCAGGGTCGCCGCCTGCGTCGCGAGGCGGCCCAGCACGACGTCGGTCGCGTCGATCACGTGCCACTGACGCTGGACGTCGGCGGGCTTGGGGCTGTACGTGCGCACAGGTCGGCCTTTGCTCGAGTGATGTCGTGTCCGGCTGCCGTCGAGGGAGGGCGGCCCGTTGCGGCGACGCGACAGGCCGCCGCGCGCACAACAGCTACCCAGAATACTGGGGCGGCACGGGAAGGGTCAAAGTGACCGCTCAGCGCACCGGGCGGGCCTCGTCCCACACGGGCTCGGACTCCTCGCGGACCGAGCCGTCCGAGCCCAGCACCAGGAACCGGTCGAACGAGCGCGCGAACCACCGGTCGTGGGTGACCGCCAGCACGGTGCCCTCGTACGCCTCCAGGGCCGCCTCCAGCGCCTCGGCGCTCGCGACGTCGAGGTTGTCGGTCGGCTCGTCGAGGAGCAGGAGCGTAGCCCCGGCGATCTCCAGCAGGGCGATCTGGAACCTCGCCTGCTGGCCGCCCGACAGCGTGTCGAACGCCTGGTCGGCCTGACCGTCCAGCTCGTAGCGCCGCAGGATCCGCATCGCCGCGCCGCGATCGTGAGCGTGCTCGCGCCAGAGGACGTCGGCGAGCGTGCGCCCGGCCAGCTCCGGGTGATCGTGAGTCTGGGCGAACCAGCCCGGGACGACCCGCGCGCCGAGGCGGGCCACGCCTGTGTGCGCCACCGGGTCGCCGGCCAGCAGCCGGAGCAGGTGCGACTTGCCCGAGCCGTTGCCACCGAGCACCGCGACCCGCTCGCCGAAGAAGACATCCGCGTCGAACGGCTCCATGAGCCCGGTCAGCTCCAGCCGCTCGCAGGTGATGGCGCGCACCCCCGTGCGACCGCCACGCAGCCGCATGGTGATGCGCTGCTCCTCGGGGCGCTCCGGCGGCGGCCCGGCCTCCTCGAACTTGGCGAGCCGGGTCTGCGCCGCGTGGTAGCGGCTGGCCATGCCGTCGTTCGCCGCCGCCTGCTGCTGCAGGGTGCGGACCAGCTCGCGCAGCTTCGCGTGCTCCTCGTCCCAGCGCCGGCGGAGCTCGTCCAGGCGGTCGATGCGGTCGTGGCGCGCCTCGTGGTAGGACGCGAACCCGCCGCCGTGCACCCACGCGCTGCGCGCCTCGACGGTGACGATGCGGGTCGCGGTGCGGGCCAGCAGCTCGCGGTCGTGCGACACGTACAGCACGGTCTTCGCCGACTCGGCGAGCCGGGCCTCGAGCCACCGCTTGCCGGGAACGTCGAGGTAGTTGTCGGGCTCGTCGAGCAGCAGCACCGTGTCGGTGCCCCGCAGCAGCGCCTCCAGCACGAGCCGCTTCTGCTCCCCGCCCGACAGCGTGCGCACCATCCGGTAGAGGCAGCGGTCGAACGGGAGACCGAGCGCCTCGGTGGTGCAGACGTCCCACAGCACCTCGGCCTGGTAGCCGCCGGCATCGCCCCAGCCGGTCAGCGCGTCGGCGTAGCGCAGCTGGGTGCGCTCGTCGTCGTGCTCCATCATGGCCAGCTCGGCCGCGTCGAGGCGGTGGCCGGCCGCGCGGACGGGCGGCGGCGCCACGGACAGCAGCAGGTCGCGGACCGTCGTGTCGTCGCGCAGCGACCCCACGAACTGGCGCATCACCCCGAGGCCGCCGCTGCGCGCGACCGTACCCGACTGAGGCTGCAGGTCACCGGCGATGATCCGCAGCAGCGTCGTCTTGCCGGTGCCGTTGGCACCGATGAGAGCCACCTTCGCCCCGTCGCCGACGCGGAAGCTCACGTCCTCGAGCAGCGGACGGCCGTCAGGGAGCGCGTAGCTGACGTGCGCGACGTCGACGTGGCCCATGCCGTCCAGTGTCGGTGACCCGGGCCTCGCCTTCGACCGAATTCCGCGACCCGCCGCGCACGAGCGCGGTCGCCGCCAGCGCGCCGGCCGGCGCCAGCAGCGGCAATTGCTGGATCTGGTAGCGCCACGAGAACTGCACCGCGGCGGCCGTGAGCAGCACGACGGCTGCGGTGACCGCGAGGACGGCGGCCGCCCCCCGCAGCTCGGACCGGCGGGCCCGGCCCGCACCAGCCGCCGCGAGCGCGGCGGCGAGCAGGCAGGCGCCGAGCAGCGGGCCGGGCACGTACGCGACCTTGCCGTACGCGGTGAGGAACCGGGCCGGGCCGTGCCGCACCGACGGCTCGGCCCCGTACTTGGCCAGGATCGGCAGCACGCTCGGGACGTTGTAGTCGGGGTAGGCGTCCGCGAAGCGCCAGAACCGCTGGTCGGCGTCCTTGGGGCCGATCGTGCGGGTCGGCCCGAAGCCGCGCAGGAAGTCGCTGGCGACCACGGACGCGTACGTGACCGGCTGGTGACGCAGCACCCGGTGGTCGAAGTCGGCGAGCACCGCGTCCTTCGTCCGCCCGGCCGGCGGCTGGTAGCGATTCTGCGGGGAGTGCCGGCTCCACATGTACCAGTTGACGCCCAGGCGCTGGCTGAGCGGCTCGGCCGGGCACAGCGGCCACTCGTACGCCGGCAGGTCGAGCGCGCGGCAGTCGGCGAACGTGGCCACCCGGGCATAGAGGAAGCGCGACTTGGCCCCGTTGGTCGTCCAGTCCCCGTTGACGTGGTGGTACCAGGCCGCGTACCCGCCGAGAGGCACGGCGGCGGCCACCAGCACCGCCAGGGCGCTGCGCCAGCGCCGGGAGGCGAGCAGCACGGCGAGCGCGGCCGCCGCGGCGAGCGGCAGACCAGCGCTGCGCACCGCCCCCGCGGCGCCAAGGAGCAGCCCGGCCACGGCCGCCTCCGGTACCCCGGGCCGCTCGCGAAGGAGCAGGACGAGGCAGGCCGAGAGGAGCAGTACCTGGAACAGGACGTCGGAGAGCACGTAGTGCTCGATGTCGATCTGCCAGCTGTCGAGCAGGATCGGTACGGCGGCGAGCGCGGCCAGCCACGGGCGCACTCCCCTGCGCAGCAGCACGGCGTAGATGGCCGCCCCCATGGCCAGCCCCAGCAGGTGCTGCACGAGGACGATCGGCCATAGCGCGTGGTGATGCGGGATCACCCGCACGAGGATCGAGTAGCCGAGCGGCCGGAGGATGCCGGGCGAGAGGTGGTCGGCGAGCTTGAGGTAGCCGCGCGAGTCCGGGAAGAGGAACGCCGGCCGGTAGGCCACCATCGTGAGCACCCGCAGGGCGGCGCCGGCGAGGAGGACGGCCAGGAACGGGACGTGCGCGAGTAGCGCGCGCAGGCGCGCGGCTCGGCGGTCGTCGCGCGAGCCCACGGCGACCGGCGGTGCCTCGGCCGCGCTCAGTGCTTCGGGCGCCAGAACGAGCGGCAGGGGATCCTGTCGAGATCGGCGCGGTCGGCGTAGGCCCGCGCGATCTCGGTGACCTCGGTGAGCAGCCCCTCCTCCAGGGTGATCGGGTCGAGCCCGAGCTCGAGGAACTGCTTGTTCTCCACGACCAGATCGTTCTGGTCGGCCTCGTTGCGCGGGTTCTCGACGTGGTCGATCTCCGCTCCAGTGAGCCGCGACACGATCTTGGCCAGCTCGCTGACCCGGTGCGTCTCGGTCATCTGGTTGAACACGTGCACCCGGTCACCGGGCTGCGGCGCGTTCTCGATCGCCAGCTGGATGCACTTGACCGTGTCCTGGATGTGGATGAACGCGCGGGTCTGGCCGCCGCTGCCGTGCACGGTGAGCGGGTAGCCGATCGCGGCTTGCATCAGGAAGCGGTTGAGGACCGTGCCGTAGTCGCCGTCGTAGTCGAAGCGGTTGATGAGCCGCTCGTCGATGCGGGTCTCGGCGGTCTGGGTGCCCCACACGATGCCCTGGTGCAGGTCGGTGACCCGGACGCCGTCGTTCTTGTTGTAGAAGGCGAACAGCAGCTGATCCTGGGTCTTCGTCATGTGGTAGATCGAGCCGGGGTTCGGCGGGTAGAGGATCTCGGACTCGACCACCCCGCCGTCGTCGGTGGGGATCTGGATGCGCAGGTAGCCCTCGGGGATCTTGATGCCGGCCGTGCCGTAGCCGTAGACGCCCATCGTGCCGAGGTGGACGACGTGGATGTCGAGGTCGGCCTCGACGATGGCGGCGAGCAGGTTGTTGGTCGCGTTGAGGTTGTTGGACACCGTGTAGCGCTTGTGCCACGACGACTTCATCGAGTACGGCGCGGCCCGCTGCTCGGCGAAGTGCACGACCGCCTCGGGGCGCCAGTCCTGCAGCAGGGTGAGCAGCCGGTGGTAGTGCTCGGCGACGTCGAACCGGTCGAAGCGGATCTCCTTGCCGCTCACCTCGCGCCAGGCCCGCAGCCGCGTGCCCATGGGCGCGATGGGCGTGAGCGACGACGCCTCGAGCTCGATGTCGGCGCCCCTGCGGGCGAAGTTGTCGACGATGTGGACCTCGTGACCCTGCTGCGACAGGTGCAGCGCCGTGGGCCAGCCGCAGAAGCCGTCGCCACCGAGGACGAGAACCCGCATTCCAACTCCCTTGGACGAGGTCGGGGCATCCGTGGTGCCGTGGCCTGGGGGCGGACGCCGGCGCCCCAGTGAGGCGGCGCCGCGGCACGGCCGTTCTTCGAGGCGAGTCTACCCGCACTGGTCGGCGTTCCGATCACGCAGCGCCTGCGAGGGTCGAGCAGGACTCGGCCCGGGAACGGGCCGCGGAAACGGCCCCGGAACGGCCCGAGAATGGATCGCCGCGCGGCCCAGGAACGGATCGCCGGTCGAGACGAGGGAGCAGCGCGGCGGGCACGGCCAACCGGCGATCGAGCGCGCTCCGGCGACGGGCCATCGACGGTCAGCATGCGCAGCCGGAGGGTGGCAGATGGTCGGCTACCATGGCCGCGCCCAGCTCCCCCCACGCCGAGGTGACCGCCACGATGCCCGAGCCGCCCGAGCCGCCCGAGCCGCCCGAGCCGCCCGAGCCGCCCGGCCTCGACCTGGACCTCGACATCAGTGCCGGCGCCGGCGCCGCATCGACCAGGGATGCCCGCGTGGACGCGGAGGCTATCGAGAAGCTGCGCGCCGAGCACGGCGACATCACGCTCCACCCCGTCACGGTGGTCATCGCCGCCTACAACGAGGCGGCCAGCATCGCACCGGTCGTCGCCGGCATCCCTCGTGAGGTGTGCGGCATGCCAGTGAGCATCGTCGTCATCGACGACGGCAGCAGCGACGGCACCGCAGCGGTGGTCCGCCGGCACGCCGACGCCGACACGTACGTCGTCGAGCCGGGCGTCAACCGGGGGCAGGGCGCGGCACTCCGGCTCGGCTACCGGGTCGCCCGCGAGCTGGGCGCCCGTTACATCGCGACCACCGATGCCGACGGGCAGTACAGCGCCGACGACCTGCCGGTGGTCGTCGAGCCGCTCGTCGCTGGCGAGGCCGACTTCGTCACCGGGTCGCGCCGGCTCGGCCGCGCCGAGACCGACGACCGGTTCCGCCACGCCGGGGTGCTCGTCTACGCAGCGCTGGTGAGCCTGCTGGCCCGGCGACGCATCACCGACACCTCGAACGGGCTGCGCGCGATGCGGGCCGAGGTCACTGCGCACGTGACGCTCGAGCAACCGCAGTACCAGGCATCGGAGCTGCTGCTCTCGACCATCTACCGCGGCTTCCGGGTGGCTGAGCGGGCGACGACGATGCACCGCCGCAGCTCGGGCGCGAGCAAGAAGGGCGGCAACTTCCGCTACGGCTACCGGTACGGCCGGGTGATCCTCCGCACCTGGTGGCGGGAGCTGCGGCGCAACCGCCGGGAGGGACGCCGGCTCGGCGATCCGCCGCCCGCCTAGCCAGGAGCCGGCCGAGCAGGCCGGGTACGGGCCGGGAAAGAGCTAGCGGAGGCCGGGGAGGAAGAACCAGGGAGCGGCCGAGGCGGAAGGTCCCGGAAGCGGCCGGGGAAATAGAGCCAGGAACAGGCTAGGAGCGCCTGGAGTCGACGCCGGCCGCCGGTCGGTCGCCGAGCCGGCCGCCCGCGGCTGCCTCACCGGCACCGGCACCACCCGCCGCCGGCCCGCCCGCCGCCGGCCCGCCTGCCACCGTTCCGCCTGCCACCGTTCCGCCTGCCACCGGCTCGCCCGCGGCTGGCTCGCCCGTCACGCGCTCGGTCGCGGCCGCTTCCCCCTCGCCGGCGTCGCGGGCCGCCCGCTCGTCCGCCGGCGCCTCGCCCGGGCCGGCGAACAGCCGGTTGAAGACGACGTACTTGACGACGAACGAGACGAGGTAGGTCCCTAGGAAAGCAGCCGTGTCGAACAGCATGCGCACGCCGCGGTGGTCGGTGATCCCGACGACGACATGGTTGACCGCGCCCGTGACGAGCGCCGCCGCGATCGCGGTGAGGACGATCGTCGTCCAGTAGGGAACCAGCTCGCGGCGCACGTCGGCCCGGCCGCGGCGGCCCCACGCCCACGAGCGGTTGAGGTAGTAGCCCGCGACGGCGCCGGTCGCCGACGACAGCAACGAGGCGCCGCGCGAGCCGAGCAGGTCGAACCCGAACGCCACCATGAAGGTGACCGCGCTGATGATCGTGCAGATCACCGAGCCGGCGAAGTACCGGCTCATGCGGATGCGATGCTGGCCGGCGACGAGCTCGCGCATGGCGGAGGGCAGCGGCAAGCGCTCGGTGAGCCGTACGGTCACCTGGCCGCCGGTCAGCGCGGCCGGGTCCGGCTCGCGCCGGAGCATCGCGACCAGCCCGAGCGCGGCGGCCGGCGGCAGCAGGACGAACTGCGGCAGCTGGTAGCGCCAGGAGAACTGGGCGGCCGCCACCGCCAGCAGCAGCACCGCAGTCAGCGCTCCGGCGAGCAGCCCGACGGCGGAGCGCAGGCCCGAGCGCCTGGCCCGCCCCGCGCCGCACACCGCGGCGATCGCGATCGCGAGCATCGCGGCGAGCAGCGGCCCCGGGAAGGCGACGTGCCGGCCGTAGCTGCGCAGGAAGCCGGTGACGGCGGTGTCCTCGTGCGCGGTCACGCCGTACGTCCGCTGCACTGCCGGCACCACGATCGGATGCATGACGGGGTACGTCTCTTTGAACCGGTCGTAGCCGAAGCCGCGCAGGAAGTCGTGCGCCACCGTGGTCGCATAGGCCCGCGGCTGGTGGGTGATTGCCCGCAGATCGAAATCGCGCACCGCATGGTTGAGCGTCTCGCCGGGCGGCGGCTGGTAGTTGTTGACCGGGCTGTTCTTGCTCCAGACGAAGTAGCCGGGCCCGGCCCGCTTCCCGACCGGGTTGCTCGGGCACAGGTCGGCCTCGTTGCCCGGGAGGGTGAGGCCCGGGCAGTGGACGAACGTCGCGACCCGGCCGTACAGCTGCTTGTACTGCGCGTCGGACAGGCTGTGGGTGTGGTGCGCCGAGGCGTACCACATCGTGTAGCCGGCGATGGGAACGATGAAGGCGGCCATCGTGGCCAGCGCCGGACGCCAGCGGGCCTGGCCGAGCAGCACGGCGATGGCGACCGGTACGAACAGCAGGATGCCGACGCTGCGGACCGTGGTCGCGACGCCGAGCAGGGCACCGGCGGCGAGCGCCTCCGCGATGCCGATGCGCCGGCGCCAGGTCAGCAGCAGGCAGGCGACGAGCAGCAGCACCTCGAACAGGACGTCGGACAGGACGTCGTGCTCGACGGTGAGCTGCCACGGGTCGAGGAGCAGCGGCGCCGTCGCAAGCGCCGCGCCCCATCCCGGCACCCCGCGGCGGCGGAGGAAGGCGTAGATCAGGACGGCCATGGCCAGGCCGAGAGCATGCTGGACGAGCGTCACCGGCCACAGATCGCGCCAGTGCGGGATGAGCCGCAGGAACAGCGCATAGCCGGACGGCCGCAGCGTGTCCGGCACGAGGGTCCGCGCGGAGTCGAGGTAGCGCGCCGAGTCCGGCCAGGCGAAGGCCGGCCGGAAGCCGATCTGCATGAGGACGCGCAGCGCGGCGCCGGCCGCGAGCAGGAGGGCGAGCAGCAGGTGGCCGAGCCAGCGGCCGGACCGGGAGGGCGCGGCGGCTCGCCCCTCGCTGGCGGTAGCGGCGACGGCTGAGCCGGCCGGCTCGGCCGGTGACGGTGCCGCAGCGCTCACGCTCGTCCCTCCGCCGGTACCGGGTCCCGTGCCGCTCCGATCCTACGTGAGCGGCGGCGGGCGGCCGGGCTGCGGCGCCGACCGTAAGCGGCGCGCCGCCTAGCATGAGCCGATGGCACCCGTCCTCTACCGCGGCACCGCGATCGTCGACCACGAGCGGCGTGGCCTGACCACCGACATGAGCTTGCTGATCGACGGCGACCGCATCGCGGCGATCCGCCCCACCAGCGACGAGGGCGACCTACCAGACGGCACGGAGGTCGTGGACGCCAGCGGCTCCACCGCCGTGGCCGGCATGGTCGACGCGCACAGTCATCTCACGCTGCCCGGCGGCGCGCACTGGATCGACCACGGCTTCGACCCGACGGAGGACCTGCTCGATGCCGCCGAGCGAAACGCGGTGCTGCTGCGCCAGGCCGGCGTGCGCTGGGCCCGCGACGTCGGAGGCCCGATGCGGCCCGTACCGGGTGGCGGGGAGCGAGCGCTCTCGCTCACGGTGCGCGACCGCTGGCGCGGCCGGCGGGAGTACCCGCACGTGCGGGCGGCCGGCACCTGGGTGTCCCGCCTCGGCTCGCTGCCGTCCGGCCTGGCGGTCGAGGTGACCGGCGGGGACGCCCTGCTCGCCGCCGCGCTGCGCCAGCTCGACGACGGGGCCGATCTGGTGAAGCTCTACCTCGACGGGCCCGACCGCGTCACCGCGCCTTTCACGGTGGACGAGGTACGGCGGGTCGTCACCGCGGCGCACGACCGCGGCGCCAAGGTGACCGCGCACTCGGGGATGCTGCCCGGCGCGCGGGTCGGTGCCGAGGCCGGCGTCGACGCGCTCGAGCACGGCTTCGAGCTCGACGCCGGCACGGCCGCGACGATGGCCGCGAACGGCGTCGCGCTCGTCAGCACGCTGGCGGTGCTCGAGTCGTGGCGGACCTTCGGCAGCACCACCACCATCGAGCGCTTCGCCTCGCGCGAGGGCAGGGCGGCCGTCGCCGCGCGGCGCGAGACGGCGCAGGAGTCGGTGCGGCTGGCGCACCGGGCGGGAGTGCTCGTGGCGGCCGGCACCGACTTCGGCGGCGGCTCGCTGCGGGCCAACCAGCTCGCCTGGGAGGTCGAGGCGATGGTGACCGCAGGGCTCGAGCCGTACGACGCGCTGCGCGCCGCGACGGTGGGCGGCGGCGAGCTGCTCGGGGAGCCGGACGCCGGCGTGCTGCGGCCGGGCGGGCCGGCCGACGTCGCCTTCGTGCACGGCGACCCGACCACCGATCCGGCCGCGCTGTGGCGGGTGTGGCACGTCACCTGGTAGCCGGCAGCATAACGGCACGCATGAATGCATACTTGGACTCGACGATTGACCAGCCAATCAACGGGCGGTACCAAGGAGATGTCGCCGAAATGGAACGGCGATCCGGCCCACCGCGGTTGGCCGGTTTTCCGGCCGGGCACCGGCCGAAACACGGGGGAGTGCACCATGAAGACGATCACCATTCGGCGTGCCGGCGACGTGCGGCTGACCTCGGCCGCTTGCGCCTGCCCTTACGACATCGCCGCCTGATCGCCACGTCGCACCAGCTGCTCGCGCGCGTCGCAAATGGCGCGCGCGAGCAGCCCCGCGCTGCGTTGAGGGGGGATCTTGACGGAATCGCTGACCACGCGAGCCGAAACGACCGGGACAATTGCCTTTCACGAACTAAGCTTCGTGCCGGACGGCGCCGAGGTCGTCGTGGGCCGGATAGACACCGGCGCCTTCGTGATCCTGCCGGCCGACGGCGCGGCGCTGCTGCAGCGGATGGCCGAGGGCATGGCGCCGCCGCAAGCGGCCGACTGGTACGCGGCCGAGTTCGGTGAGCCGGTCGACGTCGACGGGTTCGTCGCCGCCCTGCGCGAGCTCGGCTTCGTCCGCGAGCGCGGCGCCGAGGCCCTGGTCACCGGCCGGCCGGCCCGGTTCCAGCGACTGGGGCGGGCGATCTTCTCCCCGCCGGCCCGGGCCGCCTACCTGACGGTGATGGCGCTGTGGGCGGTCCTGATGATCCGCTCCGCCGACCTGCGGCCGGCCCCCTCGCACATCTTCTTCACCCACTCGCTGCTGCTCGTGCAGGTGCTGATCACCTTCGGCCAGATCCCCCTGCTGTTCCTGCACGAGGGCTTCCACATCCTCGCCGGCCGCCGGTTGGGGCTGCCGAGCAAGCTCGGGATGAGCAACCGCTGGACATATATAGTCTTCGAAACGCAAATGAACGGCCTGCTGAGCGTCCCGCGGCGCAAGCGCTACCTGCCCTTCCTCGCCGGCATGCTCTGCGACATGCTCGTACTGGCCGCCCTCGACGGCACCGCGGAGCTGACCCGTACGAGCAGCGGATCATTCAGCGTGGCCGGTCGGGCGTGCCTGGCATTGGCATTCACGGTCATGGTCCGCCTGCTCTGGCAGTTCGAGCTGTTCCTGCGCACCGATCTGTACTACGTCTTTGCCACCGCATTGAACTGCTATGACCTGCACGATGCCAGCAAGGCCCTGCTCTGGAATCGCATCTGGCGGATCCTGCGCCGGCCGCACCGCATTGTCGACGAGCAGCTCTGGACCGATCACGACCGGCGCGTCGGGACGTGGTACGGCCCGTTCCTCGTCCTCGGCGTTGGCACCCTGCTCGGCATCACGGCGTTCGTCAGCATGCCGGTCGTCGTGCAGTACTTCCGCATCGCCATCCACAACGTCACCTCCCACGGCATCGGAGAGGCGCTGTTCTGGGACGGCTTCGTGTCCCTGTCGATCAACGGCGGCCAGGTCGCGCTGCTCGTCTGGCTGGCGACCCGCAAGCGACGGCGTCAGCGCGGGCGGGCGCAGCGCCTCATCGAGGAGGTGCGTTGACGATGGCCGGCACCGCTGCCCACCGCCGGGTCGTGGGCGCCCGGCGGGCCGACCGGCTCGCCTGGACCGCGACCACCCTCGGCGACACCGCGCTGGTCGTCCGCTGCCACCAGCGGCTGCGCGGCCCCTATACGGGGGTTGACGCGCTGCTGCGCGAGATCCTGCCGGCCGCGCGGGCCCGCTGGCCGGAGCTGGTCGAGGCCCACCGGGTAGAGCTGCTGTACGGGATGCCCGAGCTCGAGGAGCTGATCGGCCCGGCGCCGAGGACCCTCGCGTCGGAGGCGCCGTTCAAGGAGCGCACCCGCTGGTTCGGCGCGCAGATGGTTCGCTGCATGTCGCAGGGCATCGTGACCTTCCTGCTCGAGCACGCCCGCCGCTCGCGGGCCGCCGGCGAGGCGGTCCCCGTCCTCGTCCTCGACGAGGTGCACGCCGCCGAGCTCACGACGCAGGAGCTCGTCGCGCTGCTGGTGCGCCGCGCCGACCCGGCGCTGCTGCCGGTGGTGGCGGCCGGCACGTCGGCCGGCCTGCTTCCCGAGCTGGACGCCGTCCTCGCCCGGCACGCCGAGCTGATCGAGGCACCGGCCACCCTGCCGGTGCAGGAGACAAGGGACGAGGCCGCACTGGTCGCCGCGTACGTGGCGTCCGACGGCACCAGCGACGACCCGGCCGAGGTCGACGCGTACCACCGGGCCGATCCCGCAGCGGTGAGCCGGCTGCACGACGAGCGGGCCATGGAGCTCGAGCCCGGCGCAGGGTGGGGGCTCCGCGTCGGCGCCATCGCCTACCACCGCGAGCGAGGCAGCGACCCGGCCGGCGCCGGCCGCCTGGCGCTGCGCGAGGCGCTCCGGCACTGCGTCGCGGTCGGGTTCTCCGCCATGGCCGTCGACCTGGGGATGCGGGGCCGCGCGGTCACCGACCCGATCGTCGAGCAGGAGGACTTCTGCGAGTTCACCAACCGGGCCGCGTCGGCGCTGGTGCCGATCGGGCGGCTGGAGGAGTCGCTCGCGCTCTACCTCGATCTGCGGCAGCGCTACACGGTGCCCAAGGTCCACATGACCAGCAGCTATGCGATCGCGATGCTGCACACCCGGTTCCTCCGCCCGCGCGACCACGATGCTGCCCTGCAGTGGCAAAACAACGCGCGGGCCATCGCCGAGCTCCTGCCCGACCCGGACGAACGTCTCGTCTTCAGCGTCTTCCAGGACAACGCGCTGGCGCTCATCC
This sequence comes from Frankiaceae bacterium, assembly GCA_045807125.1. GTDB lineage: Bacteria > Actinomycetota > Actinomycetes > JAWWOL01 > JAWWOL01 > JBJMHZ01. The sequence continues at coordinate 8,073 of JBJMHZ010000034.1, read as the reverse complement.
ACATGCACCGCGGCAACCTGCAGCAGGGGCTCGACCTCATCAACGCCGGGATGGCGCGCCTCGACGAGCAGCTGCGCCCCGACCAGTGGGTGCTGCACCGCTCGCAACTGCTCTACAACCGGGCCCGGTTGCTCGCCGCGATGCGCCGGTTCGACGAGGCGGTCGCCGACTACACCACGCTGATCGAGATGGACCCGTACTACACCGACTACCTGTCGGAGCGGGCCAAGGTGGCGCGACTGCGAGGCGATTTCGCGGCGGCGCTCGCCGACTACGACCGCGCGGTGGAGCTCGCCGCGCCGTTCCCGGAGCTGTTCCACAACCGCGGCACGGCGCGCGTGGAGGTCGGCGACGTCGACGGCGCGCTCGCCGACTTCGGGTACGTGCTGGAGATGGAGCCCGACGACGCCGAGACCCGGCTCGCCCGCGGGGAGGTGCTGCTCGGCATCGGCGAGATCGATGCCGCCGAGGCCGACGCGCAGGTCGCGCTCGCCGCCCGCCCCGGCGCGCCGCGGCTGCTGTGCCTGCAGGGCAAGGTCGAGCTGGCCCGCGGCGCGTGGACAGCGGCGCTCGCCGCGTTCGACCAGGCGCTCGCGGCCGATCCGCGCGAGCCGGCCGCGCTCGGCAACCGGGCAGTCGCGCACTACGAGCTGGGCCACTTCCAGCAGGCGGTGGATGACCTGACCGCCGCGCTCGCCGTCGTGGGCGACGACCCCGACATCCTGCTCAACCGGGGGCTCTCCCACTACGCGAACGGACGGCCGGACCTGGCGCTCGCCGACTTCGACCGGGCGATCGAGCTGCCGGGCGCCGACGCCAACGAGCTGCGCCGCCAGCGCCAGCTGTGCATCGCCGGCCGCGAGCGGGTGCCCTCCTGACGGCCCCTCAGCCGACCGCGGGCAGCGACCGGCGAGCGCGCGTCCGTGCCGCGCGGGCGGCGAGCTCGCCCTCGGGCGGGTAGCGCACCTCGAGCAGAGTGAGGCCATGGGCCGGTGCGACGACCACCTCGCCGGCCCGCTGCCCCCGCGCGAGCAGCTCGGCCGGCCGCGGCACCGGGAACCGGCCGTCCCCGACGGCCAGCAGCGCGCCGACCAGCGAGCGCACCATCGAGTGGCAGAACGCGTCGGCCTCGACCAGCGCGAGCAGCGCTCCGTCCGTGTCGTGCGTCCAGTCCAGCCGGCGGAGCGTCCGTACGGTCGACGCGCCCTCCCTGCGCCTGCAGTACGCGACGAAGTCGTGCTCGCCGAGCAGCCCCTCGGCGGCTGCCCGCATGGCCGCGAGGTCGAGCGGGCGCTGGTGCCAGAGCGTGTCGTGGCGGCGCAGCGGGTGCACGCCGGCCGGGTGGTCGCACGCCCGGTACCCGTAGACCCTGGCGAGGGCCGAGAAGCGGGCGTCGAACCCGTCCGGCGCGCAGCCCAGCGCGAGGACCCGGACGTCGGGGGGGAGCACCGCCGCCAGGCCTCGCAGCACCCTGGCCGGGTCGGCGGCAGCCCACGTGGTCGCCGGCAGGTCGACGTGAGCCACCTGCGCGCGCGCGTGCACGCCGGCGTCGGTGCGGCCGGCCACGGTGAGGCTCGGCTCCTCGGCGAGGCGCAGGACGGTGGCCAGGCCGCGCTGCACCTCGCCCTGCACGGTGCGCCGCCCTCGCTGCTGCGCCCAGCCGGCGAAGGCGGTGCCGTCGTAGCCGAGGTCGAGGCGGAGACGGACGAGCCCGCCGTCCCTGTCGGGCACGGCGGGCTCGTCCCCTGCCTCGGGCCGCGCGATGGTCACCGCGCGGTCCGCTCGCTCACCGGTCGTCGCCCTCGGCCTGCTCGGACTCGTCGGCGGAGCTGGTCTGCTCCGACGTCGCCGCCTCGCCGGGACCGGCCGGCTCGACAGCGGTGTCGCCGCCGCTGACCTGGGCCGGCTCGCTGTCGGTCACCACCTCGGTGTCGCCGCCCTCGGCCGGGACCGCGAGCTGCTCGCGGGCCGACTCGGGCGCGCCCTCCACGTCGCCCTCGCCCGGCACGGCGCTGCCCTGGGCCTCCGTTGCGACGGCCGCCGCCGTCGGGGACTCGGTGGCCAGGACGCGCGCCGACTCGGCGGTGCGACCCCCGGGCCGCCGGCGCGGCGCGAGCCGGGTGCCCCTCGCCCGCTCGCCCTCGCCGACCGCCTGCTGGCCGGCGGTGACGCCCTCCACCAGCTCGATGACCGCCATGGGGGCGTTGTCGCCCTTGCGCGGGCCGAGCTTGGTGATGCGGGTGTAGCCGCCGGGGCGGGAGCCGTACCGCGGCCCGATCTCGGCGAAGAGCGTGTGCACGACGCCCTTGCTCCGGATCGTCCTGGCGACGTGGCGCCGCGCATGCAGATCGCCCCGCTTGGCGAAGGTGATCAGCCGCTCCGCGAGCGGGCGCAGCCGCTTGGCCTTGGTCTCGGTGGTGGTGATCCGCCCGTGCTCGAACAGCGACGTGGCGAGGTTCGCCAGCATGAGCCGCTCGTGGGCCGGGCCGCCCCCGAGGCGGGGGCCCTTCGTGGGCGTGGGCATGGTGGTCGCTCTCCTGTAGTCCCGGATCTGGTGGGGGGCGGGGCCTAGAGCTGCTCGTCCTCGGCGAAGCCCTGGTCGTAGTCGTCCGTGCCGTAGCTGTCGACCGCGGTGGCCGGGTCGAAGCCGGGCGGGGAGTCCTTGAGCGCCAGGCCCATGCCGGCGAGCTTCGACTTGACCTCGTCGATGGACTTGGCGCCGAAGTTGCGGATGTCGAGCAGGTCGGCCTCGCTGCGGCTGACCAGCTCGCCGACGGTGTGGATGCCCTCGCGCTTCAGGCAGTTGTACGACCGGACCGTGAGGTCGAGATCCTCGATCGGCAGGGCCAGGTCGGCCATCAGCGCCGCGTCGGACGGCGACGGGCCGATGTCGATGCCCTCGGCCTCGACGTTGAGCTCGCGCGCCAGGCCGAACAGCTCGACGAGCGTCTTGCCGGCGCTCGCGATGGCATCGCGCGGGGTGATCGACGGCTTGCTCTCGACGTCGACGACGAGCCGGTCGAAGTCGGTGCGCTGCTCGACGCGGGTGGCCTCGACCTTGTAGGTCACCTTGAGCACCGGCGAGTAGATCGAGTCGACCGGGATGCGGCCGATCTCCTGGTTGGGCTGCTTGTTCTGCGCAGCGGAGACGTAGCCGCGGCCGCGCTCGACGGTCAGCTCCATCTCGAGCTTCGCCTTGCCGTTCAGGGTGGCGATGTGCAGGTCGGGGTTGTGCACCTCGACGCCGGCCGGCGGTGCGATGTCGGCAGCCGTCACCGCACCGGGCCCCTGCTTGCGCAGGTACATGACCGCGGGCTCGTCGAGGTCCGAGGAGACGACGAGCTCCTTGAGGTTGAGGATGATCTCGGTGACGTCCTCCTTCACCCCGGGAACGGTGGTGAACTCGTGGAGGACGCCGTCGATGCGGATGCTCGTGATCGAGGCGCCGGGGATGGACGAGAGCAGCGTGCGGCGCAGCGAGTTGCCGAGCGTGTAGCCGAAGCCGGGCTCGAGCGGCTCGATGATGAAGCGCGAGCGGAAGTCGCTGACCGGCTCCTCGGTGAGGGTCGGCCGCTGGGCGATGAGCATGATGATGGTCCTTTCCGCGACGACCGCCATATGACGCCGCGAACGGGTGGTGCGACCGGGGAGGGACTCGGTCTGCCCTCCCCGGCAGTGTCGCGCTCCTACTTGCTGTAGAGCTCGACGATGAGCTGCTCCTGCACCGGCGTGTCGATGACCTGCCGGTTCGGGAGCGAGTGGACGAGGACGCGCAGCTGGTTGGAGATGACCTCGAGCCACGCCGGCACCGGGCGGCTGCCCGCCTCGGCGCGCGCGATGACGAACGGCGTCAGCTCCCTGGCCGGCTCCCGCACCTCGACGATGTCGTTCTCGCCGATGAGGTAGCTCGGGATGTCGACCTTCCGGCCGTTGACGAGGAAGTGCCCGTGCTTGACCAGCTGGCGGGCCATGTCGCGGCTGTGCGCGAAGCCGGCCCGGTAGACGACGTTGTCGAGGCGGCGCTCGAGCAGCTGGAGGAGGTTGTCACCGGTCTTGCCGGTGCGCCGGTTGGCCTCCTCGTAGTAGCGGCTGAACTGCTTCTCGAGGACGCCGTAGATGCGCTTGGCCTTCTGCTTCTCGCGCAGCTGGAGCAGGTACTCGCTGTCCTTCTGCCGGCCACGGCCGTGCTCGCCCGGCGGGTAGGGCCGGATCTCGATCGGGCACTTCGGCGACTCGCACTTGGCGCCCTTGAGGAACAGCTTCATCTTCTCGCGGCGGCAGCGCTTGCAGTCTGCCCCGGTGTATCGAGCCATGCGTATCTCTCCTGGGGTCAGACGCGGCGCCGCTTGGGCGGGCGGCAGCCGTTGTGCGGAACGGGGGTCACGTCCTGGATCGAGCCGACCTCGAGGCCGGTCGCCTGCAGGGAGCGGATCGCGGTCTCGCGGCCGGAGCCGGGACCCTTCACGAAGACGTCGACCTTGCGCATCCCATGCTCCTGCGCCTTGCGGGCGGCCGACTCGGCGGCGAGCTGCGCGGCGAACGGCGTCGACTTGCGCGAGCCCTTGAAGCCGACGTGGCCGGCGCTGGCCCAGCTGATGACGTTGCCCATGGGATCGGTGATCGACACGATCGTGTTGTTGAACGTGCTCTTGATGTGCGCGTGCCCGTGGGCGATGTTCTTCTTCTCCTTGCGGCGGACCTTCTTGGCGCCGGCGCGGGTCTTGGGTGGCATCTCTCGCTCTCTCCTACGAGGTCGTCGATCCGGGAGCCGCGTGCTGCGGCTCGACCGGACTACTTCTTGCCGGCCTTCTTCTTGCCGGCGACCGTACGGCGCGGACCCTTGCGGGTACGGGCGTTGGTGCGCGTGCGCTGTCCGTGCACGGGCAGCCCGCGGCGGTGCCGGATGCCCTGGTAGGCGCCGATCTCGATCTTGCGCCGGATGTCGGCGGCGACCTCGCGCCGCAGATCGCCCTCGACGCGGTAGTTGCTCTCGATCCAGTCGCGGAGCGCGACCAGGTCGGCCTCGCTGAGATCGCGGACGCGGACGTCGGGGCTGACGCCGGTGCTCTTCAGGGTCGTGGCTGCACGGGTGCGGCCGATGCCGTAGATGTAGGTGAGCGCCACCTCCATGCGCTTGTCGCGCGGGAGGTCGACGCCGACGAGGCGTGCCATGCGGGCGGTCTCCAACCTGTTCGAGCGGAGGTCCTGCACGACCCTCCCCTGACTGCCCGGTCAGGGCCCCGGCCTCCGTCCGGGGGATCCGCCGCCACCGATGATCCGGGGCGACGGTCGGGCCATGCGCCTACTGGTCGACTGCTAGCCCTGCCGCTGCTTGTGCCGCAGGTTCTCGCAGATGACCATGACCCGCCCGTGCCGGCGGATCACCTTGCACTTGTCGCACATCTTCTTGACGCTCGGTTTGACCTTCATGAGGTGATCTCCTCGTGCAGCGCCGGCGCTCGGCGCCGCCGCTGCGCTGGCTACTTGTACCGGTAGACGATCCGACCGCGGGACAGGTCGTACGGGGAGAGCTCCACGACGACCCGGTCACCTGGGAGGATGCGGATGTAGTGCATCCGCATCTTGCCGCTGATGTGGGCGAGAACCTTGTGCCCGTTGTTGAGCTCGACGCGGAACATGGCGTTCGGCAGCGGCTCGACGACGGTGCCCTCGATCTCGATGGCCCCTTCCTTCTTCGGCATGTCCTCCCTGTTCCGTGCGGTCCGCTGGTCGGTCCGGTTACCGTGGCCGTGCGCCGCCCGTGACCGCCGGAGGGCAGCCTGGCAGAGGCCGTGCGAGGGGCCGACAGGTAAGTCTACGGAAGCGGGACCGCGAAACCAAGCGCGGGGCAGCTGGCCGGGGCCCCGCCTGGCGCAGGAAGCCTCGACCGGACGGTGACGCTCCGTCAGGTGCCGCTGCCGATCAGGCCGCCGCCGTCGCGGTTGCCGCTGCCCAGGACCTGTCCGCCGTCGGCCAGGACCACCGCCGCGGCGCCCAGCCCGGCCGCCAGTCCCGCCGCGACCGCTACCGCAGCCACGAGCCTCTTGCCGGACATCTCCTGCTCCCTCGTCCGGTCCGCCGGCCAGGCGGACCGCGGCGACGCTATCAGTTCCGGGCCACGCCTGGCGGGTTGATCGGCGCATCCCCGGGAGCCCTGATCCCCCCAGACTCCTCGGTCGCTGTGCACTGCCCCCGCCCCTCGGTGCACGGCACTGTGCACTGCCCCCGCCCCTCGGTGCACGGCACTGTGCACTGCCCCCGCCCTTCGGTGCACGGCACTATGCCCTGTACCGAGAGAGAGAGGGTGGGCGCGCACGCCAGCGCCCGAGCGAGCTGCGGTGCTGCGGATCGGCGAGCAGCCGACCGGCCTTGCGGGTCAGGTCCAACCGCCGCTCCTCCCCCAGCAGGTCGACGGTCGCCGTCGTCGCTATGGCAAGGGCGACCGAGCCGCCACCGGTGAGGTGCTCGCGGAGGATCGCGTTCACCCGTCGGCTGGTCTGCTGGCTCGGGCCAGGGTTGCGGTAGTTGCCGGCAAGACGCCGGCGCAGGTTGTCGGTCTCCCCGATGTACACCCGTGGGCGGTCGCCGTCCGAGCCAACCGTGAGGGTCATGCGGTACAGCCCGGGTGCCTCCTCCAGCCGACCGAACGTCGGCTTGCCCGCTGCATCCAGAGTGACCACCCCGCCGTCGAACCACTGCACCCGCACCCGTACGTCGACCGGCTCGCCGACCGGCGCCCGGCTGGCAGGCACCTCGGGTTGCCGCGATGCTCGCGAAGCAGCCGGCATCCGGCCGCGGTCGGCATAGCTACCCCCTCGAGCGCCTTGAGCGAAACGAGCCCGGCGCCGGGCCACGTACACCTGCTCGACGTGGAATCCCGCCGCTCGCCAGGCCAGGGCCTGCACATGGCTGTTGTTCGCCCACCACTGCTCGGTGACAGCTGAGCGCGGCAGTCCACCGACCGAGACAGAGATCTCGTCGAAGCTCAGCTCGACGGTCTCCTGTCCGCGGGCTGCGGCCTCACGAAGCAGCTCAGTCAGCGGGTGGTACTTGCTCACAATCGATACGAGTCACCTGCTTGTCGGCGTGATCCTTTCGAGTCAATGGGCGACTCGGTGGCCGCCCTCCGTGTTGCGCCGCAGCTGCTCGTGGAAGAGCAGCTCGCGCTGGACGAGCGCGGACCATGCCTGCTCGAGGCTGTCGTGGTCGCTGAGGTGCACGTGCTGGCGGTCGTGGAACCCGCTCGGGCGGTCCTCGCACAGCTGAAGCGTCACCGGCGTCCTCCCTGCCCTCGGTAGCGGCACAGGGCGAGCTTCCGCGGGCTGGTGGCTGCTGTCGCTGGCGCGCGACGATCCTGTGCACGGGCACGCAGGTTGTGGAGAATGGCGGCGCCGGTGGTGGCCCACTCGGGGGAGCCGCCACCGGCCCGCCTGGTTACTGGACAGGCTCGGCGGGCGTCGTGCGGCTCGCACGGGCCCGGCGCCTGGGGAACGGGCCGTCCGGGTCCGGAAAGGCACGCTCGCAGAGCTCGGTGGCGAGAGCCCAGGCGGCGAGGTGCTCGGCGACGGCCTGCCGGTCGAACGCGCGGGTGGTCAGCGGTCCCACCCGGACGATGACGTTGGCCATGCCGTGCAGTGCTGCCTCGGCGCCGATCCCGAGGACGTTGCTGTCACTCGCGCCCAGCGCGGCGTACACAACGGCGATATCCGCCACGGTCGGCAGCGGGCGGCGCAGCTCGGCGGGCAGCAGCGCGATCCCGTGGTGGTGGGCCAGCCGCCACGCCTGGTGGAAGGCACGGACGCTCCCCGATCGTGGGCGTGGACGAGGGCACGGCCCAGCCGGACGGCCAGGTACGGGCTCGCCCTCCCCCGCCGACGAGGTCGACGCTGGTGGCCTGCGACCCGGCGACGTCGACGTGGACGTTCACGGTGCGCGGCGCTGCGGTGCTGCGGTGCTGCGGTGCTGCGGTGCTGCGGTGCTGCGGTGCTGCGGTGCTGCGGTGCTGCGGTGCTGCGGTGCTGCGGTGCTGCGGTGCTGCGGTGCTGCGGTGCTGCGGTGCTGCGGTGCTGCGGT
>JBJMHZ010000033.1:0-44054 GCA_045807125.1 Frankiaceae bacterium | reverse complement strand
TGGCCTCGACGTAGCGCCGGCCGTCGAGGAGGTCCATCCGCCGCGGGTCGTACCCGACCTGCCGGGACAGCGTCTCGATCGCGCCGAGCAGCACCGCCCCGGAGCGCGCGTCCCCCACGGCGGTCGCCGCGCCGGCGCCGGTGAGCAGCCCGGCGAGCGCGGCGGCGGCCAGCAGGCGAGCGGCTCGCCGGCGGGCGGCGGGTGGGCGGGCGGCCCGCCGCGCTCGTGCCGACTCGCTCGCGCCCGCGCTCACCGGACTCATGCTACGAGCCGGCGGACCGGCGGCCGCGGACGAAGGGCCCGCAGCGCCGCGCGGATCAGGGCCGGACGGCGCCCACGTAGTCGGAGCGGTCGATCGACGCCACCCTCACCACCGAGCCGGTGTGCGGCGCCTCGATCATCGAGCCGTTGCCGATGTAGATGCCGACATGGTGGATCGGCGAGCCGAAGAAGACGAGGTCGCCCGGGCGCAGCGCGCCGCGCGAGACCGGCGCACCGGCCCCGTGCTGCGCGGCCGACGAGTGCGGCAGCGACGCGCCCGCCCGGCCCCAGACGTACATCGTCAGGCCGGAGCAGTCGAAGGCGCCCGGCCCGGTGGCGCCCCACGCGTAGGGCCTGCCGAGCTCGCGATAGGCCCACTGCACGGCGACCCCGGCGCTGCCCGAGACGGCTGGCGCCGACCCGCCGGCCCCGAGCGCCGCGCGCGCGAGGTCGTGCTGCCTCGCCCGCTCGGCGCGCGCCGCGGCCGCCAGCCGGGCCCGCTGGCGGCCCTTCAGCTTGCCGAGCAACCCCCGCTGGCTGGCGAGCGTCCGCTGGATGAGCCCCTTGCGCTCGCCGACCGTGGCAACGAGCGCCCGCGCCGCCGCGAGGTCGTCGTCGGCCGCCCGCTGGGCGACCGCGAGGTCGTGCTCGGCGGCGGTCACGCCGGCCAGCGCCGCTGCCTGATTGCGCCCGATGGCGTCGAGCGTGGCGGCCTGATCGACGAACTGCTGGGGATCGGTCGCCCCGACGAGGCTGCTCAGCACGCCGCCTCCGGTCGTCGCCCCGCGATAGGCCGCGGCCGCGACCGCGGACAGCTCGCCGCGCACCTGCGTGAGGCGGTGCTGCGCGGCGGCGACCCGCTGCTGGGCCACCCGCGCCCGCTGGCGGGTCGCGGCGAGATCGACCTTGGCCTGGTCGTAGTCCTCGACGGCCTGGTCGAGCCGGGCGGTGAGCCGGTCGACCCTGGACTGCACCGAGGCGATCGACGGCCGGGGGGTCGCATGGCCGGCTGTCGGGGCCGCCGCGCCGATGCCGGCGGTGAGCGCGGCCAGCGTGGCGCCGGTCAGCGCGAGGCTGCGGGCGCGACGAGCGGGGAGCGCGGAGAGAGCGGGGAGCGGGCGGAACGTGCGGGACGGGCAGGATCTGCGGTGCGAGGTCGCCACGTGAGGGACGGCTCTCCTTCTTCCTTCACCGCCTACCGGGTGAGCTGACGGGTTCGGGCGGGAAGCTCGCCCTACGGCGCGCAGGCGCGCGCCGATTCACCCCACGGGAATTGGGTCCCCGGCTCCGTCCCGGACGGACCGGGACCGACTCGGCGGTGGCCCGCGCCGCTCCACCGTGCGCGGAAGCTGCCGTGCGGCGGGCCGTCGTCGACCCTAATGAGGCGGCGCGGCGAACGCCAAGTCGTGCCCACCTTGAACCAGGTGACACCTCCCATACCTCGCAGACCGCCTCATGGATCGCTCGCGGCGAGCGCCGCCGGCTGCTCGCCCGGGCGGTGCCCGCTGCGCCGGCGGCCGGTCAGCTCGCCGCTGCATCGCGGCGCACCAGCCGCAGTCGCGGCACGAGCCCACCGTCGGCGAGCGCGTCGAGCGCCGCCTGCTCGGTCTCGTCGAGCTCGACGCCGTCGGGCGGCGCCCCGAGCAGCACGGTGACGACGCAGTCGCCGCACGCCGAGCCCCTGACCTGGCAACTGTCGCAGTCGATGTGCATCTGACGCCTCCTCCCGCCGGCCCGGTGGACCGGTTCAGGAGCCAGACGCTAGGCGGTGGGTCCGACAGTTTCCGCGCGGCCGAGCGAGCGCCGGTCGATCGAGGCGCGGCTCAGCCCCGGTCGAGGCGGCGCAGCAGGGCGGCCGCCGGCAGCGCGCGCGCACCGGCCCGCCGCACGCCGTCGGCGACCTCGCGGTCGGAGGAGACGACGACGACCGGGCGGCCGGGCGGCTCGGCCCTGACCAGGCGGCGGATCACCTCGTCGGCCGTCTCCCCCGCCGCCGAGAAGCGCACCCGGACGCCGCGCGGCATGCCCGTCGTCAGCGGCGTGTCGAGCGCGGCGCCGTCGAACACGCAGGTCACCTCGCAGCCGGTGCGGGCGGCGAGCGCCGCCAGGCCGGTGAGCAAGCGGGCGCGCTGGTTCTCCAGCGAGAGCCCGCCGTAGCCGGACTTGGTGACGTTGTAGCCGTCGACCACCAGGTGCACGCCCGGCAGGCCCAGCAGCTGGTCGAGGGTCGCCGGGTCGTCGGCGGCGAGCGCGCGGCTCCCGACGCCGGCGAACGGGTCGGCGTCGCGGTCGTCGCCGACCAGATCGGCCGGGCGGCTGGTGGGCGGCGGCAGAGCCAGCTCGCGGCGCAGCCCCTGGGCCGCGTTGACCAGCGTGTCGAGCAGCAGCCACAACCGGGTGTCGGCCGTGCTCCTGCCCTCGCGGGCGGCCCGTCGGGCCGCCTCGACCGCGGCCTCCGCGTCGGACAGCCGCGTGCGCAGCCGGCGCAGCTCCGACTCGGCGGTGACGGCCCGCGACTCGGCAGCCGCGGCCGCCGCCTCGGCCGCGCGCGCCGCGTCGCCCAGCTCGGACTCGGCGCGCCTGGCCCGCTCCCGCGCCTGGCCGAGGCGCTGGCGCAGCTCGTCGTTGTCCCGCCGCAGCCGCTCGACGTCTCCGCGCAGCCGGTCGACGTCGGCTCGCGCAGCCGTGCGGGCCGTGCGCAGCTCGTCGGCCCGGCGCCGGTCGGCGACCGCCTGCTTCGCCGCCTGCGCCGCCGCGGCCTCCCGCTCGGCGGCGGCCGTCGCCGCGCTCACCTGCTCGCGCCAGCCGCTCGGGCGCAGCAGGTAGGCAAGGGCCGCCAGGTCGGCCGGTGGCGCGGCCGACGGCGGGCTGCCGGCCTGCAAGGCCGTGGCGACGTCGGGCAGCGCGGCCCGTACCCGCTCGGCGACCCGCTGCCGGAACACGGGGTCGGCCTCGAGCGCCCCGGCCAGGGGCACGGCGGCCAGCCGGGCCCGCTTGCCGGGCGTGAAGCGGGCGAACGTGCGGAGCGCGGCCGGCACCTCCTCGGGCGGCAGGGCACCGAGCGCCTCGGCGGCCAGCGCCAGCACGCGGCCGCGGACGGCCTCGGCGAGCACCACCGACCCGCCCTCGGCCCCGTCCTCGGCCGGCTCGTGGGCCGCGGGGCCCGGCAGCTCGTCGGGGGCGGTCACAGCGCGCCCTCCGTACGGAGGACCCGCACGCGCTCGGCGTCGAAGCCGGCCGCCCGCAGCACCTCCTCGGTGTCGGCGCCGAGCGGCGACGGCGGCCCCCCTGGCCGCCCGGGCGTCGCGGCGAGCCGCGGGACCACCCCGAGCTGGCGGAACGGCGCGCCACCGGGCAGCGTCGTCTCGACCACCATCCCGCGCGCCGCCGCCACCGGGCCGGCGAGCGCCTCGCCGAGGTCGTTGACCGGCGCGACGCAGGCATCGGTGCCGGCGAAGGCGGCGACCCACTCGTCCCTCGGCCTGGTCGCGAACGCGGCCTCGATCCGCCGGCGCAGCTCGTCCTGCCTGGACGCGTCGAGGTGCCACGGCTCCAGCTCGGGCAGGGCCAGCCCGGCCAGCAGCGCCGCGAAGAACGGCGGCTCGAGCGCCCCGACGGCGACGTGCCGCCCGTCGGCGCAGGCGTAGACGCCGTAGCACGCGTACCCACCGTTCAGCAGCTCGCGGCCGAGCTGCGGCTGCGCGCCGGTGACGGCGTGCGCCCCGGCGTGGATCGACAGCCACGACAGCAGCCCGTCGGTCATGGCGATGTCGCAGAACTGCCCCGTACCGGTGCGCTCGCGCACCCGCAACGCGGCCAGGACGGCCACCACCGCCGGCCACGCGCCGCCGCCGAGGTCGCCGACCTGCACCCCCGGCTGCCACGGCCCGGTAGCGGGGTGCCCGCTGAACGACAGGACCCCGGCATGCGCGAGGTAGTCGATGTCGTGGCCGGCCTGCCCGGCGAGCGGCCCGTCGGCACCGTAGCCGCTGATCGCGACGTAGATCAACGCCGGGTTCGCGGCGCGGAGCGCCTCCCAGCCGAGCCCGAGCCGATCCATCACGCCGGGCCGGAACGACTCGACCAGGACGTCGGCCGTCCCGGCGAGGCGCAGCAGCACCTCCCGCCCACCGGGCGTGCGCAGGTCGCAGGTGACCGACCGCTTGCCCCTGTTGAGCGCAAGGTGCATGCCGCCCTCGCCGTTGGCGGCGAACGGCGGCATCCAGCGCAGGTAGTCACCGCGCCCCGGCTCCTCCACCTTGACCACGTCGGCGCCGAGGTCGGCGAGCACGAGCGTCGCGTAGCCACCCGGCAGCAGCCGCGAGAGGTCGAGGACGCGCAGCCCCGCCAGCGGCAGCTCGGTGTCCTCGGACGATCGCACCGACCCAGTGTGCCCCGCCGGCAGCGCCGCGGCCCCGCGGCTGCGCTCAGCCGCTCGCCGCTCCCCCGCCGGCCAGGCCCCTGCCGGCGACGATGTCGGCCATCTCCTCGCACCAGAAAGCCAGCCCGCAGAACTGGTAGGTCAGGAAGCCCTTCGTCAGTGCCGGGCGGTTCTTCTCGAACGCGGTGTGCCCCAGCACCTGCAGCGCCCAGCTGGCGACGAACATCGGCACGCCCACGCGCGGCCGCGCCACCAGCAGCGGCAGCGAGACCGCCACGCCGGGGATCCCGACCAGGTGCGTCGCCCTGATCCCGGGCGTCGTGTGCTGCGAGCGGTAGTACGCCATCTTCTCCGCGAAGGAGGCCGAGCGGGGCGGCAGCTCGGTCGCCGGCCGCTGGCCAGGTGTCAGGTCCATCGTCGCCACTCCCGCTCGGTCAGGCGCTCGGTCAGGCGCGGGCCGCGAGGTGGGCGCTCGCCAGCGGCACGGCGTACACCCCTGCGATCGCCAGGGTGGCGAGGGCGAGCCCGCCTCGTCGCAACCGCACCGCGTCGCCCTCCTCGTCGCTCGCCGTCCCTCGTGCCGCTCGCTCCTGCTCCCGCGCCGATGGCATACCCGCTCCGCGCCCGATCTCATCGGCCGGTGGCCGATCCGTGTGTCGCGCGCCGGAGTCGTCGATTCTGTCACTGGCCGGATCTAGCGTCCGTTGCGTGCCGTCAGCCGCCGTCCCGCACCAGTGCTCGTTCGACGAGCTGGGCACGCCCCTGCGCGACGTCACGTTCGTCGTCGTCGACCTGGAGACCACCGGCGGCTCGCCGGCCACCAGCCAAATCACCGAGATCGGTGCGGTCAAGGTGCGCGGCGGCGAGCGGCTCGGCACCTTCCAGACCCTCGTCGACCCCGGCGAGTCGATCCCGCCGTTCATCACGGTCCTCACCGGCATCACCGACGCGATGGTCATCGCCGCTCCGCGCATCGACGCGGTGCTGCCGGCCTTCCTCGAGTTCGCCAGGGGCGCGGTGCTGGTCGCCCACAATGCACCGTTTGACGTCGGCTTCCTGCGGGCGGCCTGCGACCACGCCGGGCGGGCGTGGCCGGGCTTCGCGACGATCGACACCGCCCGGCTGGCCCGGCGCGCCCTCACCCGCGACGAGGCGCCCGACTGCAAGCTCGCGACGCTCGCCCGGCTGTTCCGCGCCGCCGTCCTGCCCTGCCACCGGGCGCTCGCCGACGCGGAGGCGACCGTCGACGTGCTGCACGCGCTGCTCGACCGGCTCGGCAACCAGGGGGTGCAGTCGCTCGACGAGCTCCACTCGTTCTCGGCGCAGGTCACCCAGGCGCAGCGGCGCAAGCGGCACCTGGCCGAGGGGCTGCCGGCCGCGCCGGGCGTCTACCTGTTCCGCGACGGCCGGGGCCGCGCGCTCTACGTCGGCAAGTCGCGCAACCTGCGGACCAGGGTGCGCACGTACTTCGTCGCGAGCGAGGCGCGCACCCGGATGGCCGAGATGGTCGGCATCGCCGAGCGCATCGACCACATCGAGTGCGCCACCGAGCTGGAGGCCGAGGTACGGGAGCTGCGCCTCATCGCCGAGCACAAGCCGCGCTACAACCGGCGCTCGCGGTGGCCGGAGCGGGCCGTCTACCTCAAGATCACGGTCGAGCCCTACCCCCGGCTGTCCCTGGTCCGCGCGGTCAGGGACGACGGTGGCGGCTACCTCGGGCCGTTCGGCTCGCGCCGCGCGGCCGAGCTCGCCGCCGCGGCGGTGCACGAGGCGTTCCCGATCCGCCGCTGCACCACCCGGCTCTCCACCCGGCGGCCGTCGCCGACCTGCGCCCTCGCCGAGATGGGGCGGTGCGTCGCGCCATGCGACCTGCGGGTGACCGTCGACGACTACGGCCGGCACGTCCACGAGCTGCGCGGCTGCCTCACCGGCAATCCCCGCCGGGTCGTCGGCGCGCTCACCGAGCGGATGGCGATGCTGGCGGCCGCCGAGCGGTTCGAGGACGCCGCGCTGCACCGCGACCGGCTGGTCGCGTTCGTGCGCGCCGTCGCGCGCCTTCAGCGGCTCACGATGCTCGCGGGCTGCGCCGAGCTGGTGGCCGCGCAGCCGGACGGCGCCGGCGGCTGGCAGCTGCACGTCGTCCGCCACGGCCGGCTCGCCGCGGCCGGCACCGTGCCGCCGGGGGCCGCGCCGCGGCCCTACGTCGACGCCCTGCTGGCCACGGCCGAGGCCGTCCGGCCGGGGCCGGGCCCGACGCCGGCCGCGTCCGCCGAGGAGATGGAGTGCGTGCTGCGCTGGCTCGAGGCCGACGGCGTCCGCCTCGTCGAGCTCGACGGCACGTGGGCCTGCCCGGCCCACGGGGCCGAGGGCCTGCGGCGCTGGGTCGACGAGGCGGGCGGCGCCCGCGAAGCGGCCGAGCCGTTCGCCGACCGCCGGTCGCTGCGGCCGGTGCACCAGCCGGTCCGGGCAGGCGCCGGATGAGCGCCCGGCGGCGGTACGCTGCGGCACCCGACGGAGGAGGCCGCCGTGATCACCGCGATCGTCATGGTCAGTTGCGCGCCCGACCGCATCCCAGAGGTGGCCCAGCGGATCGCCGAGCTGGAAGGGGTGGGCGAGGTCTACAGCGTGACCGGCGGGGTCGACCTGATCGCGATGGTGCGGGTGCGCGAGCACGAGCACCTTGCCGACGTGATCGCCGACCAGCTGTCCAAGGTGGACGGCGTGCTGGCCACCGACACGCACATCGCCTTCCGCTCGTACGCCAAGCAGGACGTCGACGCCGCCTTCTCCATCGGCTTCGCCGAGGAGTAGCGCCGCTCGTCCTGCTCAGCCACCGGTGCGGCCGGCCAGCTCCTGGCTGACCCGCACCCACGAGTCGAGCGCCGCAGCCGCGGCGCCGGAGTCGACCGATTCGGCGGCCCGCGCCAGCCCCTCGGCGAGCTGCTCCTGCAGCGATCCGTCACCCGGGTGGACAGCGACGAGGGCGGCCGCCGCATTGAGCAGCACCGCGTCGCGCACCGGGCCCGGGGTGGCGTCCAGCAGCCGCCGGGCCGCGGCCGCGTTGACCACCCGGTCACCGCCGCGCAGCGCGCCTGGCCGGCTTCGCGCGATGCCGAGCTCGACCGGGTTGAGGACGGTCTCCTCGACGGTGCCGTCGCGGACCACCCAGACCCGCGACGTGGTCGCCGTGGACAGCTCGTCGAGACCGTCGTCGCCGCGGCAGACCAGCGCCGAGGCGCCGCGGGCCGCCAGCACGCTGGCCATCACCGGAGCCATCCGGCGGTCCGGCACGCCGACGACCTGCGCCGGCGGCTGGGCCGGGTTGGTCAGCGGGCCGAGGAAGTTGAACACCGTCGCGACCCCGAGCTCGCGGCGTGGCGCGGCCGCGTGGCGCAGGGCCGGATGGAAGACCGGGGCGAAGCAGAAGCCGATGCCGGCCCGGCGCACGCACTCCTCGACCGCGGGTGGCGGCAGATCGATGACGACCCCGAGCTCCTCGGCCACGTCGGCCGACCCGGTGGACGACGACGCGGCGCGGTTGCCGTGCTTCACCACCGCGACGCCGGCGCCGGCGACGACGAGGGCAGCCATGGTGGAGATGTTCACCGTGTGGGCGCCGTCGCCGCCGGTGCCGCAGGTGTCGACCGCCGGGCCCTCGACCGTGATGCGCGCCGCGTGCCGCAGCATGGTGGCGACGAGCCCGCTCACCTCGTCAGCCGTCTCGCCCTTGGCCCGCAGGGCCATCGCGAAGCCGGCGATCTGGGCCGGCGACGCCTCCCCGGCCATCACCTGCTCCATCGCCCAGGCGGTCTCCTCGGCGGCGAGGGAGCGGCCGGCCAGCAGGGCGCCGAGCAGGGCTGGCCAGCTCGGCGAGGCAGCCGTCACTGCGGCCGGGTCACCGCGGCCAGCCGTGGCACCGAGCGCAGCAGCTCGACGACGGCGTCGACGAGCTCGATCGCGTCGATCGGGTGCGACACGGCGCCGTCGGCCTGCGACCAGACGGCGAGCCACCGGTCGTCCCGCCGGCCGGTCAGCAGCATGATCGCCGGGCAGCTGCGCACCTCGTTCTTCAGCTGCCGGCACAGGCCGATGCCGCCGACGGGGGCAGCCTCGCCGTCGAGGATGGCGAGGTCGATGCCGCCCTCGTCGACGGTGGCCACGACCTCCTCCGAGGTGTCGAGCTCGACGTACTCGACGGGCGGCAGGTCGGACGTGGGATGGCGGCCGATGGCGAGCATCACCTGCTCGCGGGTCCTCGGGTCGTCGCTGTAGACCAGGACGGCCAACGGAGCTGCCGGCGCGGACGGGCCGCCGCCTCCCTCGCCGGTCCGCGGCTCGGGCCGGTGCGCGTGGTCCGTCGCGTGGTCCGTGCCGTGGTCGGTCGCGTGGGGTGCCGCGTGGGATGCGGCGTCGGGTGCGGTGGACATGCGCGCTTCCTGCCCTCGCCGGTCGGGGACGGCCGGCCGCGGGCGACCCGGCGGCGGCTCGCCTCGGATGCTACCGGGCGCCCCCGTCAGGGACGCCACGAGACGCCTCCCGCCGGGCGATCCGGCCTCCCGCGGACCGGTCCCGGCGCGCCGGGGGGGCCGAGGTGTGACGCGTGGGAGGGCCGACCATAATGGGCGCCGTGGCGACAGCATCAGCGCTCGAGAAGGTCCCGGCTCACGGGTCGCTCACGCGTCCGAACATCGTCAGCGTCGGGACGATCATCTGGCTATCCTCCGAGCTGATGTTCTTCTCGGCCCTGTTCGCGATGTACTTCACGACGCGGGCCATCAACGAGGGCCAGCCGGCCGGCTGGCCGCCCACCGCCATCAACGGCAGCCCGATCGCGCACCCGGTCCACCTCAACGTGCCGTTCGCGTCGGTCTTCACCCTCGTCCTCATCCTCTCGTCGCTCACCTGCCAGCTCGGCGTGTTCGCGGCCGAGCGCGGCGACGTCTACGGGCTGCGGCGCTGGTTCCTGCTGTCGTTCTTCATGGGCGCCTTCTTCATCGCCGGCGAGGCGTTCGAGTACTTCACCGAGAACACCTGGACGATCTCGAGCCACTCGTACGGCTCGGTCTACTACCTGCTGACCGGCTTCCACGGCCTGCACGTCATCGGCGGCCTGTTCGCCTTCCTCTACGTGCTGGCCCGGACGACGTACGGCCGGTACACGCCGGAGAAGGCGACCACGGCCATCGTGGTCTCGTACTACTGGCACTTCGTCGACGTCGTATGGATCGGCGTCTTCGCGACGGTCTACCTCCTCCAGTGAGCCGACGGTGACGCCTGTGACGCCTGTGACGCAACCAGCACCTCCCGGCCGCCGCCGGCGCAGTCTCCGCACGAGGCTGTCGCAGGCGGCGGTGCTGATCGCCGCGCTGACCGCGGTCGGCAGCGCGTACGCCGCCCTCGCCCCCTCCGGCCGGGCGGAGGGCGGCACCGGCCAGGCCCAGCAGGGCGACCCGGTGGCGGCCGGGCACGACCTGTTCCTCCGGGGCTGCTCCAGCTGCCACGGCCTCAATGGCGAAGGCAGCTCGCAGGCTCCCAGCCTGGTCGGCGTCGGCGCCGCGGCGGTCGACTTCCAGGTGGGCACCGGCCGCATGCCGCTGCAGACGTTCGGCTCGATGGCGGTCCGCAAGCAGCCCCGCTACAGCCCCACCGAGATCGAGCAGCTCGCCGCCTACGTGGCCTCGCTCGGGCCGGGGCCGGCCATCCCGTCCGAGGACCTGCTGAGCAAGTACACCAGCACCGACCTCGCGCAGGGCGGCCAGTTCTTCCGCACCAACTGCGCGCAGTGCCACAACGCGGTGGGCGAGGGTGGCGCGCTCGCCCGCGGCGTCTACGCGCCGGCGCTCAACGAGGCGACGCCCAAGCAGATGTACGAGGCCATGCTGACCGGTCCGGAGCAGATGCCCATCTTCCCCGACACCCAGCTCAGCCCCGCCCAGAAGCTCGCGATCGTCAACTACCTGATGGACGTCAACCACAAGGGCTACGACGAGGGCGGCAGCAACCTCGGCCGCGTCGGCCCGATCACCGAGGGCCTCGTCGGCATCCTCGTCGGAGTGGGCGCCTGCATCGCCTTCAGCATGTGGATCGGTACCCGGCTATGACTGACGACCACGGCACCGGCCCAGATGCCGGCTCCGGCTCCGGCTCCGGCGGCGGGGAGCCCGCCGCCCCCGCGGGGATGCCGCCGAAGGGCGAGGCGTCCACCGCGTGGGAGGACCAGGGCTCGCTCGTCGAGCGGCTGCGCTCCCCGGGGCACGGCCGGCGCGGCTCGCCCGAGGCAGCCTCGGGGGCAGCGTCGGAGGCACCGTCCGGCGCGCCGACCGGCGCGGCCAGCAGGGGCCCCGCGCAGGCCGGCCAGCCCAGCCTGGCCGGCCAGGAGACGAGCGCGGAGGAGCGGGCCGGCGACCTGCGCCGGCGCATGCGGGGCCCGGCCGGCCGCAACGCGCGCACCGAGCTCGACCGGGCGCTCATCAGCCGCCGGGCCGATGAGATGCGCGGCCTCACGGAGATCGAGGACGCGCAGCGCATCGTCCTGCACGAGCCGGCGCAGGCCCAGCTCACCGACCAGGGCGAGCGGAGCGCCGCCCGCAAGGTCGCCGGCTGGTTCCTGCTGTCGGCGGCCGCCACGGTCGGCTTCTGCCTGCTCTACGCGCTGACGAGCACCCGCCGCAACCTGGCGATGCAGAACCAGCTCCTCGGGCTCACCCTCGGGGTCGCGCTGCTCGCCATCGGCATCGGGGCCATCGTGTGGGTCAACCAGATCCTGCCCCACGAGCAAGCCGTGCAGATGCGCGAACCGCTGCACCCGACGCCGGAGGAGCGGCAGGCGGTCGAGCTCGACTGGGCCAAGGGCGTCGAGGAGACCGGCGTCACCCGGCGCAAGGTGCTGCTCGGCTCGCTCGGCATCTCGATGGGCGTGCTGCCGCTGGCGCCGCTGTTCCTGCTGCGCGACCTCGGCCCCTCGCCGACCGGCGGCGCGGGGCGCAGCGTGTTCACCTACACCGCATGGCGCAAGGGCATGCGCTTCGTCGAGTACGACACCAGGCTGCCGGTGAAGCTCGGCGACATCGAGGTCGGCAGCCTGCTCACGATCGTCCCCGAGGGCCACCAGGACGCCGCTGCCGACTCGGCGGTCATGCTGATCCGCCTGCGACCGGACAGCGTCAACGTCGCGTCGTTCGACGGCTACGCGGCCAAGTTCCCCAAGGACGGCTACCGGGGCAGCGACTTCGTCAACGCCGGGCACGTCGCGTACTCGAAGGTCTGCACCCACGCCGGCTGCCCGGTGAGCCTCTACGAGCAGCAGCTCGAGCAGTTCCTCTGCCCGTGCCACCAGTCCACGTTCGAGGCCTACCGGGCCGGGCGGGTCATCTTCGGGCCGGCTGCGCGTGCGCTCCCGATGCTGCCGTTCTATGTTGACTCGGAGGGGTTCTTCCGGGCAAAGGGCGACTTCCCGGAGCCCGTCGGTCCATCGTTCTGGGAGCGTGGATGACGACAACGACCACGAGGGGGGCCGGCCGCAAGCGTGGCTCGGCCGCCGGGCGCGCGGGTGCCGACAGCTACCGTTTCGTCAACGACCGGGTGAACGGCACCAGCTTCATCCGCCACTCCATGAACAAGGCGTTCCCCACGCACTGGTCGTTCATGATCGGTGAGATCGCGCTGTACTCGTTCATCATCGTGCTGCTCTCCGGCGTGTTCCTCACCATGTTCTTCGAGCCGAGCAACCGCGAGGTCATCTACAACGGCTCGTACGCCCCGTTGCACGGGCTGAAGATGTCGCAGGCCTACGCCTCGACGCTGTCGATCTCGTTCGACATCCGCGGTGGCCTGCTCATGCGGCAGCTCCACCACTGGGCGGCGCTCATCTTCATCGGCGCGGTGGCCATCCACTCGCTGCGGGTGTTCTTCACCGGCGCGTTCCGCAAGCCGCGCGAGATCAACTGGCTCATCGGCGTCGGCCTGCTGACGCTCGCGATCTTCGAGGGCTTCGCCGGCTACTCGCTGCCGGACGACCTGCTCTCCGGCACCGGCCTGCGCATCGGCTACTCGATGCTCGAGTCCATCCCCGTCGTCGGCTCGTGGCTCGCGATGTTCATCTTCGGCGGCGAGTTCCCGGGGCAGGGCTTCCTGCACCGGCTCTACGCCGTCCACATCCTGCTGCTGCCCGGCATCATCCTGGCGCTGGTCACCGCGCACCTGATGATCATCTGGCACCAGAAGCACACCGACTTCCCCGGCCCCGGCAAGTCGGAGGAGACCGTGGTCGGCACCCGGTTCTACCCCGGCTACGTCCTCAAGGGCGGCGGCTACACGTTCCTGGTGTTCGGCGTCTGCGCGCTGCTCGGCGGCCTGGCCCAGATCAACCCGATCTGGTACTACGGCCCCTTCACCCCCGCCCAGGTCTCGGCCGGCTCGCAGCCCGACTTCTACATGGGCTTCCTCGAGGGCTCGCTGCGGATCATGCCGGGCTGGGAGTGGCACGTCTGGGGCCAGACGATCCCGTTCAACCTGCTGATCCCCGGCCTGATCCTGCCCGGGCTGATGTTCACGTCGATGGCGCTCTACCCGTTCATCGAGCGCAAGTGGATCACCAAGGACAACAGCTACCACGAGCTGCTCGACCGGCCGAGGGACAACCCCACCCGCACCGGGATCGGCTGGATGGGCCTGTCGTTCTACCTCGTCCTGCTGGTGGCCGGTGGCAACGACATCATCGCCAAGACGCTGCACATCTCGCTGTACGCGACCACGTGGATCTTCCGGTTCGCGATCATCCTCGTGCCGCCGATCGCCTTCTACCTGGCGAAGCGGGTCTGCCTCGGCCTGCTGAGCAGGGAGGAGGACGAGCACCACCACGGCATCGAGACCGGCACCATCAAGCGGCTGCCGCACGGCGAGGTCATCGAGGTCCACGCCCCCGTCCCGCCGGCCCGCGCGGCCGTGCTGGAGGCGACGCCGGACGGCCAGCCGGCCCACATCGCCCAGGTGGGCGAGCCCGACGAGCGGGAGCCCGCGCCGGTGGGCCGGCAGACCGTGCTGACCGGTGCCCGCGAGCGCTTGTCGAGCTTCTTCTACGAGCGCGAGGACCCCGAGCGCGAGGACGACCGCTAGCGCCTACGACCGACCCGCAAGCCCGTACCATCCGTGAGTTCGCGGCCCAGGGTGGCGACTGGGGCACCAGGACGTGCAGCGGTAGGGCCGGACCCCGGGATCGCTCGACGTGGGGCGCGCTCAGCGCAGGGCGGCTTCGAGCGCCGGGCGCTCGGCGCGCAGCCAGTCGTGGCCGCGGCGGATGACCTCGCCGACGCCCTCGTCCCACATCCGGGCCCAGCCGCCGCCGCGGTGCTCGGCGTGGTGGCGCATGACGTGCCAGGAGCGGGCGAACCGCCGGTCGGCCACGTCGAGCAGGCGCAGCCGCTGCGCGGCGTCGAGCCCGTACGCGTCGGCGTAGACCCGCATCCGGTGCCCGGCGTCGAGGTCGCGCAGCACCGGGTCGCGGTCGGCCGGTGCGCGCAGGGGCGCCCAGTGCAGCAGCGTGGTGACGACGTCGAGCAGCCGGGTCGTCGGCCCGGCGAGGTCGAAGTCGATGAGACCCACCGGCTGCCCGTCGCGGAAGATGACGTTGTCGGGCGTGATGTCGTTCTGCCCGACGATGTCCGGGGCGTCGTACGGGGTCGGCACCCCCTCGAGGATGATCGGCAGCTGCCACGAGACCCCCGGTGGCAGGACCACCCCCTCCGAGCAGTCGTGCAGGCGCCGCTGCATCGCCGCGATGCCCGCCAGGACCGCGTCGGTGGCCGCCCAGGCGTGCAGCGGGCGGCCACCCGGCTCGCCGGGCAGGTACGAGAGCACCTCGCGCCCGCGCGCGTCGATGCCGAGGAAGCGCGGCGACGCGTCGAAGCCCGCGCCGGCGAGGTGGCGAAGGTAGTGCTGCACCGCAGCGCTGTGCGGCCCGACCGGCCGGCGCACGGTGTCGCCGACCCGTACGACGCCCTCGGTCACGTCGCCGCCGAGCAGCGGCTCCTCCGGCGCTCCGGGCTCCGGCTCGGCGTAGGCGGGCTCGGCCGCGGTCAGGCGCCTTCCTTGACGTAGTACTCCAGCAGCAGGCCGGTGAGGGCGACGAGCGCCAGGCCACCGCCGATGATGACCAGCCACAGGCCGAAGATGATGCCGGCGAACATGAGCGTGGCGCTGAGCGCCAGCCACAGCGGCCACCAGCTGTGCGGGCTGAAGAACCCGACCTCGCCGGCGCCCTCCTCCTGCTCGGCGTCGGGTCGGTCCTCGGGCCGCGGCTCCATCCGTCGCGCGGTGTAGAGCAGGTAGTAGCCGATGATGAGGCCGAGGCCCGCCGCGAAGAACAGCGGGATGCCGCCGGACGGGTCGCCGGACAGGATGAGATAGACGCTGCCGGTGAGCGCCAGGAACGCGAAGATGAACGCGAAGAGGTAGCCCTCGATCTTCATCCTCAGGTCTCCAGCTCCGGCGAGGCGTGGAAGTCCGGATCACCGGCGACCGAGGGATGGTGCAGGTCGAACGCGGGGCGCTCGGACCGGATCCGCGGCATCGAGAGGAAGTTGTGCCGGGGCGGCGGGCACGTGGTCGCCCACTCCAGGCTGTTGCCGTAGCCCCACGGGTCGTCGCCGGCGGCGGCGGGGTTCATGCCGCGCCAGCCGCGGTAGACGTTGATGGCGAACGGGATCATCGACAGGCCGAGGATGTAGGCGCCGACGGTCGAGATCTCGTTGTAGAGCGTGAAGTGGTCGCTCGGGTAGTAGTCGGCGATGCGGCGCGGCATGCCGATGATGCCGAGCCAGTGCTGCACCAGGAACGTGGTGTGGAAGCCGATGAACAGCGTCCAGAAGTGCACCTTGCCGAGCCGCTCGTCGAGCATCCGTCCGGTCCACTTCGGCCACCAGAAGTAGAACCCGCCGAACATCGCGAACACCACCGTGCCGAACAGCACGTAGTGGAAGTGCGCGACCACGAAGTAGGTGTCGGTGACGTGGAAGTCGATCGGCGGCGAGGCGAGCAGCACGCCGGTGATGCCACCGAACAGGAACGTGGTGAGGAAGCCGAGCGCCCATAGCATCGGCGTCTCGAAGCTCAGCTGCCCCCGCCACATCGTCCCGATCCAGTTGAAGAACTTCACGCCGGTGGGCACCGCGATGAGGAAGGACATGAAGCTGAAGAAGGGCAGCAGCACCGCGCCGGTCGGGAACATGTGGTGGGCCCACACGGTCATCGACAGGCCGGAGATCGCGATCGTGGCGCCGACCAGGCCCTTGTAGCCGAAGACCGGCTTGCGGCTGAAGACCGGCAGGATCTCGGTGACGATGCCGAAGAACGGCAGCGCCACGATGTAGACCTCGGGATGGCCGAAGAACCAGAACAGGTGCTGCCAGAGCAGCGCACCGCCGTTGGTCGGGTCGAACACGTGCGCGCCGAGCTGGCGGTCGGCCTCGAGCGCGAACAGCGTGGCGGACAGCACCGGGAACGCCATCAGGATGAGCACGCTGGTGAGCAGCATGTTCCAGGTGAAGATCGGCATCCGGAACATCGTCATGCCGGGCGCGCGCAGCGTGATGATCGTCGCGACGATGTTGACCGCCGTGAGGATCGTCCCGAAGCCGGCGATGATCAGGCCGACGATCCACAGGTCGGCGCCGACCTGCGGGCTCTGCAGCTGGGAGCTGAGCGGCGCGTAGGCGAACCAGCCGAAGTCGGCCGCGCCCTCGGGCGTGAGGAACCCCGACCCGGCCATGATCGACCCGAACAGGAACAGCCAGAAGCTGAACATGTTCAGCCGCGGATACGCCATGTCGGGCGCGCCGATCTGCAGCGGCATGATCCAGTTGGCGAAGCCGAGAGCGAGCGGCGTCGCGAAGAACAGCAGCATGGCCGCGCCGTGCATCGTGAACAGCTGGTTGTACTGCTCGTTGGAGAGGAACTGCAGGCCCGGCCTGGCGAGCTCGGTGCGCATGAGCAGCGCCATGATGCCGGCGAGCATGAACCAGATGAACGACGTGATCAGGTAGCTGGAGCCGATGACCTTGTGGTCGGTGGTGGTCAGCCACTTGATCAGGGCGCTGCCCTGGCGCTTCGGCTTCGCCGTGGCGGTCTGCTGGCGCAGCTCGAGGGGGATGCTCACGAAGCGCTCCTCGTGATGACCGGTGAGCGGGCTGGCTCGGCCAGGGCGAGCACGCGCCCGCCGGTGGCCGTGCTGGCCGTGTTGCCCGTGCTAGCCGTGCTGGCGCCTGCCCCGAGCGCCTGCGGGGCGCCCGACGGGTCGCCCGCGCCGATGGCCTGCCCCGACTGCGCGCCCCGGGAACGCGCGCCGGCGAGCCAGTTGTCGAACTGGTCGCGCGGCAGGACCTGGAGGAAGAAGTCCATCCGGTCGTGATCGACGCCGCACAGCTCGGCGCACCGGCCGATGTAGGTGCCCGTGCGGCGGATGGTGAGCTCGAACTGGTTGTCGCGCCCCGGGATCACGTCGCGCTTGAACAGGAACGCCGGCACCCAGAACGAGTGGATGACATCGGGCGAGCTCTCGACGAACCGGATCCGCTCGCCGACGGGCAGGACGAGCTTCGCCGGCTCCCCCGGCCGCCCGCTCACCTGCACGCTCTTGCCGACGTAGTTGAACTGCCAGTTCCACTGGAAGCCGACGACGCCGACGGTGAGGTCGGGCCTTGCGCTCAGCTTGTCCTCGCGGTACTCGACGATCGCCGTGTAGTAGAAGAGCACGGCGATCACGATCAGCGGCAAGACCGTGTAGAGCACCTCGATCGGCAGGTTGTAGCGAACCTGCCGCGGCAAGCTCTCCGAGCGCTTGCGGTAGGCGACGATGCACCACAGGATGAGCCCCCACACGACGGCGCCGATGCCGAGGCCAGCGAGCGCGGAGCCCTTCCACAGCGTGAGGACCCACTCGCCCTGATCGGTGATGGGGTTGGGAAAGCCGAAGTTCGGGATCCAGTCGGCGCTGCAGCCGGTGGCGCCGACGAGCAGCAGCAGGCCGAGGGCTCCCCTGCGCAGCGCCGTACCGGCCCTCGAGCGCGGCCTGGAGCGCGCCGCCGGTCGCTCGCCGGCAGGGCGGATCAGGGTCACGTGTCGCCTTCCGACGTCGTGCTTCCTCTGCATCTCGACTTGCTGAGCGCGGCACAGCCTAACCCAGGGGGCCGGGCCCGGCGCGGCGAGGGGGTGGCCGCCACCGGCGCGTCGCGACCCCCTGCCCGGGCGCGGATCGGAGCGGCTCGTGGCGCTCCAGCAGGCCGCCCCGGCTACCTCGACAGTGGGTGGCCGCGCGGCCGCGTACCGGTCCGCCGGGCGCAGCGAGCCAGCTGAGCCAGCTCCCCCGCGAGCTACCCGCCGGTCAGGCCGGCAGGTGCGGGCGCAGCTCCTCGACCGCGTCGTCGCCGTAGGCGGCGCAGAACCGCTTGGCGAACGTGGGCATGTCGAGGTCGTACTCCTGGGTGCCGACCGTCTCGATGACGTACGTCGCGAGCATCGAGCCCACCTGCGCGCACCGCTCGGGCGAGAGCCCCCATGCGACCCCGCTGAGGTAGCCGGCGCGGAAGGCGTCGCCGACGCCCGTCGGGTCGAGGATGCGCATCTCCTGAGCCACCGGGACGCTGATCGGGTCGTCGCTGCCGTGCCGGATCTCGCAGCCGTCCTTGCCCTTGGTGACGACCCACGTGCCGACCTCGTCGATGATCGCCGCCGGCGACCACCCGGTCTTGCGCGACAGCAGCTCCGACTCGTACTCGTTGGTGAACAGGATCTCCGCGCCGGAGACGAGCTGCCTGATCTCGACGCCGTCCATCCGGGCGAGCTGCTGCGACGGGTCGGCGACGAACGCGAGGCCCCGCTGGCGGCTCTCGCCGGTGTGCCGCACCATCGCCTCGGGGTCGTTGGGGCTGACGACGACGAGGTCGAGGCCGCCGAGGCGCCCGGCGACGGGGCCGAGCTCGATGTCCCTGGCCTCGGACATGGCGCCCGGGTAGAACGACGCGATCTGGTTGCGGTCGAGGTCGGTCGTGCAGAGGAAGCGAGCGGTGTGCTGCTCGGTGGAGACGTGCACCGACGAGGTGTCGACGCCGTGCCGCTCCAGCCAGGAGCGGTAGTCGGCGAAGTCGGCCCCCACCGCGCCGACCAGGCTCGGGCGCAGGCCGAGCCTCGCCATGCCGAAGCAGATGTTCGCCGCGACCCCGCCGCGCCTGATCTGCAGCTCCTCCACGAGGAACGACAGCGAGACGCGGTGCAGCTGATCGGGGATGAGCTGCTCCGCGAAGCGGCCCGGGAAGGTCATCAGGTGATCGGTGGCGATCGACCCGGTCACGGCGACGCGCACGAACTGCTCCCGGTGAGCGACTGGTGGACGGGGGTGCCAGCCGTACGAAGGCTGCCTGGCGACGCGGTCAGCGTACCCAGCGACGATCGGCGCGCCTACGCCCGGTCCGACCGGTGGTACGGCGCGCGGCTCGTGCGGTCATACCAGCTCGACGAGCATCGAGACGCCCTGGCCGACGCCGACGCACAGCGTGGCGAGCCCGCGGGTGCCGCCGCCGGACTCGAGCCGCCCGAGCAGGGTGACGAGCAGCCGGGTGCCCGAGCAGCCCAGCGGGTGGCCGAGCGCGATCGCGCCGCCGTCGGCGTTGACGATCTCGTCGTCGAGCCCGAGGCGGCGGATGCAGGCGATCGCCTGGACGGCGAACGCCTCGTTGAGCTCCACCGCGTCGAGGTCGCCGGTCGTCCAGCCGGCGCGCTCGAGGACCTTCTCCGTCGCCGGGACCGGCCCGAGGCCCATGAGGCTGGGGCGCACGCCGGCGCTCGCGGCTGCGACGACCCGCGCCCGCGGCTGCAGGCCGTACCGGCGCACCGCGTCCTCGCTCGCCACCACGATGGCCGCTGCCCCGTCGGAGAGCGGGCTCGACGACCCGGCGGTGACGATGCCGTCGCGGCGGAACGACGGCTTCAGCCTGGCGAGCTTGTCGAGGTCGGTGGACGCCCGCGGCCCCTCGTCGACCTTGACGGCACCGGCCGGCGTCTCGACGGGGACGATCTCGGGCTCGAAGCGACCGGCCTCGATCGCGGCCACCGCCCGGCGGTGGCTGCGCAGCCCGAACGCGTCGGACTCCTCGCGCGCGATGCCGTCGAGGACGGCGACCTCCTCGGCCGTCTCGCCCAGGGTGATGGTCGCGCGGCCGCCGTCGAGCTGGGGCATCCGCGGGTTGACGAGCCGCCAGCCGAGCGCGGTGTCGGCGACCTCGCCGGGACGCGCCCACGGCGTCCCCGGCTTGGCCATCACCCACGGCGCCCGCGTCATCGACTCGACGCCGCCCGCGACCACGACGTTGGCGTCGCCGCAGCGGACGGCCTGCGCGGCGGAGGCGACGGCGGTCAGGCCGCTCGCGCAGAGGCGGTTGACGGTGTAGCCGGGGATGGTCTCCGGCAGCCCGGCGAGCAGCACGGCCATCCGGGCGACGTTGCGGTTGTCCTCGCCGGCCTGGTTGGCCGCGCCGAGCACGACCTCGTCGACCGTTCCAGGGACTGAGCCGTCGATGCCCGCCCTCGTGAGCGCCTCCGCGACGACGAGGGCCGCCAGGTCGTCGGGGCGGACCGCGGCGAGCGCCCCGCCGTACTTGCCCATGGGGGTGCGCGCGCCACCGACGAGATAGGCGACCGGTTCGCTCATGCCGACGACGCTACCGGGGCGAGGCGGCCGGCGGGAGCGGGCAGGGCGGGCCGGGGCAGGCCGACGAGTGCCCGAAGGGCCCGGACAGTGGGCGCCGGCCGTGCCGGCGGCCGGCGCCCACTGTGCCGACCGGAGGCGCCCAGGGTGCCGGGCGCGGGCGCTCCGCACCGATAGCTTCGCCACGCGCCGGACGGATCCTGCCTGGGCGGCGGTCAGGGCGGCAGGACGAGCCGCCGGTGCTCCGGCAGCGAGTCGAGCACCACGCTGGACCCACCGGCGGCGGTCACCGAGACCAGCCCGAGCGCGTACGGCCCCTCCGCGTAGTCGGCGACGGTGGCGCGCGGGTCGCGGGGCAGCCGGTGCTCGAACCGCAGCACCGGCTGCTCGAGCCCGCGCAGGCTGGTGACCCGCTCCGCGACGTCCCGCGCCGCCCTGCCGAAGAGGTCGCCGGGCACCGGCCGGAAGCCGAGCCGGAGCTTGAAGGCGCACAGGCCCGGCCGGACCAGCGCGCCGTAGAAGTTGACGTCGCTGCCGAGCGTCACCCAGCGCATGCCCCGCGCGGCCGCAAGGTCGGCGATCGAGACGCACATCCCGCGGGGCAGCTCGGCGCCCTTGTGCTCGGCCGCGACGGCGTTGTACCGCGCCACGAGCCCGTCGCGCTCGGCGTCGAACAGCACCACCGTGCCGCAGACCAGCCGGCCGTTGCGGCGCCAGGTCACCAAGCCATGCCGGGAATCCGGCGCGAGGAGCATCTTGCGGAAGATCGCGGCGAGGTTGCGCCCGTACCGCATCGCATCGACCTGCCCGCCGTAGAGCGCGAGCCACTCCTCGAACGGCGCCGGCTCGATGGGGTCGTGCACCTCCATCGTCAAGGTGCCGAGCGCGCGCAGGGCCCCGCGCGTGCGCTGGCGCTGCCCATGGCTCTGCCGCGCGATGACATCCTGCACGCCGCCGCCGGCCGGGCTCACCCAGTGCACCCAGGCGGGACGGACGACGACGCCGCCCTCGCGGGAGCCCGGCCAGTCGCCGTCGGTGACGTCGACCCGTACGGCGTGCGGCCGCTCGTCGGCAGGTCCGTCGACGTCCGCCCCGAGCGCACCGACGTCGGGAAGCTCGACGACGCGCAGCCCGGTGTTCTCGAACGCAGGCATGGGCCGTCGGCCGTCAGTCGCTGATGAGCGCCGGCGCGGCCTCCGCCGGCACGGTGACGTCGCCGCGGGTGCGCTCGCCCCAGCGGGCCAGCGCCGGTGCGGCGAGCCCGAGGAGCAGGAAGCAGGCGCCGAGCCCGATCCAGCCGGCCTTGCCCAGGCTGAGCAGCAGGCCGACCAGGAGCACCGGGGCCACCGCCGTGCCGATCCCGGTGCCGATGCCGGTGAGGCCCTGGTACTGGCCCTGCGCGTGCTCGGGAGCCATCCCGATCTCCAGCGCGAAGGTGCCGGAGGAGTACCAGATCTCGGCGAACGTGTGCACGACAACGGCGCCCACGAGCATGACGAAGGCCACCCACGCCGGAAGGCCGGCGGCGAGGCCGATGGCGGAGCAGCTCACCAGGAGCAGCGCGCCCGACCGGCGCATGGCGACGCCGCCCTGCCTGATCGTCTGGATGTGCCTGCCGACGCGGACCTGCATGAGGATGACGACGACGGTGTTGACGATCAGGAACAGCGACACGCTCCACCGGGGCGCGTCGGTGTGATTGACGACCCACAGCGGCAGCGGGAGCTGGATGACGACGCCCTGCATGACCAGCGCGCCGGTGAGCGCGGTGTAGGCGACGTACGGCCGGTCGGCGAGCGCCGCCCAGCGCGGGCCCTCGTGCGGCTTCGGCAGCGGCGCGTACCTCGGCAGCCGCCCGAGGATCGCGAAGGCGACGAGCGAGCTCAGCCCGTTGAGGAGCAGCAGCGCGCGGTAGGCGGTCGGAGTGCCGATCTGGATGCTGATCGCGGCCGCCAGCGCGCCCACCGAGATGCCGAGGTTGGCGATCGCCAGGATGGTCGAGCGGTACGTCACCGCGCGCTCGCCGCCGACCCGCCGCCGCAGGGCGCCGGTGGCCGCGATGTTCGCCGTGGTGGCGAGCGCCTCCGCGGTGGCGAGGAGCACGAACGCGGGGAAGCCGTGGATCAGCAGGTACGCGAACGACGCGAGCGCCTGAAGGATCATCGTCCAGCGGACCACTTCGCGCGGGCCGTGCCGGTCGGCCAGGTCGCCCGCCGGCACGGCCGCCAGCAGCGCGACCATCCCGGCGATCGTCAGGCCGACGCCGACCTGCACCGCCGACAGGTCCAGCACCTTCGTGAAGTACAGCACCACCGACGGCAGGTACATCCCGAAGCCGATGGTGTTGATGAACGTGGCCAGCCCGTACGCCCGCTGGTCGCCCGTCTCGGGGACGAGGACCCGAAGCGCGCGGGTGGGATCGAGTCTGGCCATGCTGCCACCTCCTGGCTGCCGCGAATCGTTTCATCCACGGGCGTGCGAGCACTTCTCGTGACGTGCGGCGGGCGCCCGTTGGTCAGGCGCCGGCGCGGCGCGCTCCGCGGAGCCGCTCGGTCGAGGCCGCGCGGTCCCCCGTCGTCTCGATCGGGAACTGCTCGGCGACCCGCGCCGCCAGAGCCTCGAGCTCATCCGGCGTATCCGCCTCGATGGCCACGTGCAGGTAGAACTCCGACGGATGGCTGAACCGGGCCCGGTCGCCGACCCCGCGGATCCGCTGCCAGGTCACGATGCCGGGGCATGCCGCGAGCTCGGCATCCTCGGGCGCGCGCGAGATGACGCCTGGCTTGGCCGGGCGCAGGTGCACCGCGCCGACGTACCGGTCGCTCGGGCGCGGTGCAGGGGCGGTGCCGTGGAGGAGCACCTGCGCGAGCAGGTCCCAGACCGGACGGCCGAGGTAGGCGCGCAGCATCACGGGCGCCCAGCCGCCGGCGGGCCGGGTCGCGATCTCCGAGAAGACCACCTCGCCGTCCGGCCGGACGAAGACCTCCATGTGGGAGGCGCCCTCGTGGATCCCGAGCACCGGGTTGATGCGCCGGTGGACCTCGCGCAACCGGTCGTACGTCTCCTGGTGGTCGGCAGGGCGCAGCACCCACGAGCCGTCGAGCTTGGTCGGCTCGGCCATCGTCATCCGCGCGTCGCGGTAGCGGTGCACGACGAAGGCGAGCGCCTCGCCGTTCGACCAGATCGCGTCGACGGCGAGCTCCACGCCGGTGATGAACTCCTCGACGATGAGCTGGCGGGAGTGCAGCAGCGGATCGAAGGTGAAGCCGGCGAGCACCTCGGGCAGCCGTGCGGCGTCGTCGACGCGCACCGTGCTCACCGCGCCGTAGCCCGCGGCCGGCTTGACCACGACGGGCAGCGGCAGGTCGCGCACCACCGTGGCGGCGGCTGCCGGGTCGCTGGCGTCGGGCACCGACACGAAGCGCGCGGTAGTGACGCCCGCCGCCCTGACGCGCTGCTTCATGAGCCGCTTGTCCCGGTGCGACACGCGCAGCAGGGGATCCTGCGCGGTGCCGAGCAGCAGCTCCAGGTACCCGGCGCCGAACTGGCTCCACTCGTTGTGGCTGAGGACGAGGTCGATCTCGGCGCCGGACAGGCGCAGGTCGACCGCCACCTCGGCCACTTCCTCGACCGAGTCGAAGCTGCTGATCCGGTAGACCGAGCGGCACCTCGCGAGCAGGTCGTCCGCCGTGTCCTGGAAGCGGTCGTAGCGGTCGAGCACGAGATGGACGGTGGCCCCGTCGTCCAGCAGGGCGACGAGCAGCTCGGGCTGCCACTTGCAGAGGACGACGCTCCTCCTGACGCCGCGCTCAGGCACTGCCGGCCTCCGCCAGCAGGGCCCTCACCGATCTGCGGTCCACCTTGCCCCCAGGGAGCAGCGGGAGGGTCGGCATGGCGACGACCCGGTCGGGCAGCTCGATGCCCAGTCGTGGTTGCAACCGCCTCCGCAGCTGCGCCGCGGCGGACTCCGTCGGCCCCTCGACCGCGAGGACGACGTGACCGCTCGGGAGGAGCTGGAAGCAGCAGGTCGCCCGTACGTCGGGCAGCGCCAGCGCGGCCGACTCGATGCGCGCGAGGTCGACGAAGACGCCGTTCCGCTTCACCAGCGAGTCGAGCCGGCCGGTGACCACGAGGTTGCCGTCGTCGTCCCAGTGACCCCTGTCCTGGGTGACGAAGCGGGTCATGCCGTCCGTGCGGCGCAGCTGCTGCACGCCGTCGACGCCGGTGCCGGCGAGGTAGCCGAGCGACCCGTGCGGCGTGCTGATGACGATGCGCCACGGACCGTCCGCCGCCCCGTCGGACGAGGCCCGCTCGAGCTCGAGCTGCGTGCCCGACAGCGGACGGCCCACCGGCTGGAGCCCGGTGCGCGGCGTCGGCGGCACCTCGTAGCAGAGCTTCGCGAGCGTGGTCTCCGCCGGCCCGTACAGGTTGAGCACTCGCGAGCGCGGGGCGACGGACCGCCAGTTGGTCACCTGCTGCTCGTACAGCGGCTCGCCGGCGAAGAGCGTCCAGCGCAGCGCACCGGCCTTGACGTCGCCGGCGGCGCCGATCCAGCGCGCGCTCATGCTGGGCACGACGTGCACGACATCGATGTCGTTCTCGGCCAGCCACGGCAGGACCGATCTCGGCGAGATGCGCACGGCGCTCGGCGCGATGCGCACCTCTCCGCCGGTGCACAGGGGCAGCAGGAGGTCGCGGATGATGACCTCGAACGACGGCGACGTGAGCATCGCCGTCCGCCAGCCGGGCTGGGCCCCCAACCGCTCGATCTCCCAGTCGATGAAGTGCAGCTGGCCCCTCGCCTGGGCGACGATGCCCTTGGAGACGCCCTGGCTGCCGGACGAGAAGACCACGCAGCTCGCACCGTCCGGCAGGATGCGCGGATCGGTCCCTGGCGTGGTCACGACCTCGTCGTCGCCCAACCGGATGACGGCCGCGGGCTGCGCGACGTCGATGGCGGCCGGGATGCGCGCCGCGGCCAGCCGGCCGTCGATGAGCATCGGCACCGCCCCGGCCGCGCGCGCGCCGAGGAAGGCGGCCGGCAGCTGAGGATCGGCGTCGGCGATGATGCACGCGATCGACCCGGGCGGCAGCCCGAGCGCGGCGCACCGCCGCCGCCACTGCTCGACGTCCTCCCACAGCTGCTCGTACGTGCACTGCCATTCCGATGCGACCACCGCGGTGAGCCGGGGGTGCTCGGAGACCGTCTGCCCCACGCGAGCGACGATGGGGCAGGTCGCTGTCGTCGTCACCAGGGCTACCGGGAGCCGGCCGCGTCGAGGCGGCGGACCAGCGTGCGCGCGAGCTCGCCGAACGACGGGGAGTCGAGAACGTCCTCGAGCGTGCAGTCGACTCCGAGCTCCTCCTCGAGGCGCATGGCCAGCTCCATCGTCGCGATGGAGTCGAAGCCGGCGGTGATCGGGTCCATGCCCTCGTCCACCTGCCCCTGCGCAACCTGCCGGGCGATGTCGAGCACGGTGCCCAAGGTCTGCTCGGCGAGGTCGATGGTGCTCATGAATCGGTCCCCCTGTTGGTCGGGCGTCGGGCTCTACAGGTCCCGCCAGTCCCGGTCGGGCTCGGCCGTCGCGAGCGCGAGGATGCGCCCGTACTCCTCGGTCCACGCGCGCATCGTGCGCTCGTCGAACTCGTCGGGGTTGAACTGCACCTTGCCGAACACCTCGCCGGACGGCCCGGCGCCCATGTTCCAGCCCACGCCGCCGGGAATCTGGGTGCTCCGCTGCTTGAGCTGGCGGACCGGCTGCGTGTCGTCGCCGATCGTCACCTGCCCGCCGAGGGAGGGCGGCCGGAAGAAGCCGAAGATGAGCTCGCACATCCGCGGGTCGTCCAGCGGTCGCATGATCTCGGGCAGCTGCCGTGCGAGGCGGTGGAAGGGCACCTCGTTCGCGTACGCCTCGAGCAGCGACTTGCGGGCGGCGACGACGACGTCGCGGAAGCTGCCGCACGCACCGAGGTCCGTGCGCAGCGCGAGGAAGCCCAGGAACGGCCCCACGGTGTCGCGGAACTCGGGCTGGTTGCGGCCGGCCGTCAGCGCATGGATGACCGGGTCCGTCGTGCCCGTGATCCGGTTGGCGAGCACGTCGAAGGCCGCGAGCAGCACGATGAAGACCGAGCTGCGGGTGGCGGTCGCGAGCGCGGCTGCCGGCTCCATCAGGTCGAGGCCGAACCGGTAGTTGCAGGCCTCGTAGGGGCTCTGCGGCACCTTCTGGACCGGGCGGTCGGTGGGGAGCGCGAAGACCTCCGCGCCGCGCAGCTTCTCCCGCCAGTACGCGAGGACCTCCGCGTCGGACCCGCTCCTGCGCTCGCGCTCCCAGGCCGCGTAGTCCCGGTACTGGCGCGGGACCGGCAGGGCCGGCGGCTGGCCGGTCGACCGCGCCAGGTACAGGGCCGCCAGGTCGCGGATGAGCAGCTGGAACGACCAGCCGTCGCCCGCGGCGTGGTGCGTCACGAGGGTGAGGACCGCGTCCTCGTCGTCGAAGCGGGTCAGGCCGGCGCGCAGCAACGGGAGCTCGTCGACGTCCACGGTGCTCAGCTCCGCCTCGTTGGCCAGCTCGGCGGCGATCCGGTCGCGGTCGGCCGGGGCGGCCGGCCGGTCGCGGACCACCAGCGGCACGGGGCACGGCGGGTGGACGCTCTGGTATGGCGGCGTCACGTCACGGACGATCGCGGTGCGGAGGATCTCGTGGCGCACCACCAGGTCGTCGAGCGCGGCCTGGAGCGCCGCGACGTCGATCCGGCCGCGGAGCCGCAGCGCCTCGGCCATGATGAACCGCGGGCCGAAGGACCCGGCCGCGTCGCCGGCGCACCACATCTCCTGCGCGGACGACAGCGGGAACCGGTCCGGTGCCGCCTCTGGTCGGACCGACAGCTCCGTCATGCGCGCTCCCCCCTCGGCCGATGCGGCAGCCGTCCACCACGGCCGGCTCCGGGCTCGCGGGCACGCCGCGCGGCATGCCGACCGTTCGTCTCGCTTCGCGGACGTGCGATCACGACCGCCGCGTCGATGCGAGCCGATCGTCCCATCGGGGGGCGCGCCGGACATCTCGCAGACTGCCTCGTGCGCATGCCGGTACGGACGTCGACGCGGCCGGCGGGGCAACGCGACCGGTAGGGCAGCGCGACCGGTAGGGCAGCGCGAAGCGCCCGCCCTCTCTGCCGATGCGGCGAGGAGGAGCGGGCGCCGGTGCCGGCCGGCCCGGCGGGCGGATCGGCCAGTGGTGGATCAGTGCTGGATCAGCGGAGGATCAGTGGAACGACTCCCCGCACGCGCACGAGCCGGTGGCGTTGGGGTTGTCGATGGTGAAGCCCTGCTTCTCGATGGTGTCGACGAAGTCGATGCTGGCCCCGAGCAGGTAGGGGTTGCTCATGCGGTCGACGACGACCTTGACGCCCGCGAAGTCGGTGACCACGTCACCGTCGAGCGAGCGGTCGTCGAAGAAGAGCTGGTAGCGCAGTCCGGAGCACCCGCCGGGCTGCACGGCGACCCGCAGCGACAGGTCGGTGCGGCCCTCTTGCTCGAGGAGGTTCTTGACCTTGTCCGCCGCGGCGTCGGTGAGGACGACGCTGTTGGCCTGGGTCTCGTGCGAAACGGTCATCGTCTGCGGCTCCTGCTGCGGATCGTCGGGCGCGGGCACTCGCTGCAACGAGGCCGTCCCCGGTGGCATTCCTCCCTCATCGTCGCACACTCCACCGCTCGGCGACCCCCCTGGCGAGCTCGATAAGGGTGGCGCTCGCCTGCTCGGCCGCGACCCGCTCGCTGCCGGCCACGCTGACCAGGTCGTAGGCGGCCTCGACCCCGGCCGCCGCCATCTCCTGGCGGCCCACCTGCACCTTCCCGGCGAGGACGAGGCACGGGACCGCGGCCTGCAGCGCCAGCGCCGCCACGCCGGTGACGACCTTGCCGCGCAGCGACTGGTGGTCGAAGGAGCCCTCGCCGGTGACGACCAGGTCGGCGGTGCCGACGAGATCGCGGAGGCCGACCGCGTCCATCACCACCCCGATGCCGGACACCCGGCTGGCGCCGAGGGCGAGCAGGGCAGCTCCGAGGCCGCCGGCCGCGCCCGCGCCCGGCTCGGGGGCGACGTCACGGCCCGCGACCGCGGCCAGCTCGGTGGCCCAGTCGGCCAGCCGGCGATCCAGCTCCTGCACCTGCTCGTCGGTGGCGCCCTTCTGCGGGCCGTACACGGCGCTCGCCCCGCTCGGCCCGAGCAGCGGGCTGTCGACGTCGGTGGCGGCCACCAGCTCGACCGGGGCCAGCGCCGCGGCCGCGGCCGGGAGCCCGCCGAGGGCCGCCGCCAGCCCGGCGCCGCCGTCGTTGGTGGCCGAGCCGCCGAGGCCCACGACCAGCCGCTTCGCCCCGGCGTCGACGGCATGGGCCAGCAGCTGGCCGACGCCGCGGGTGGTGGTGCGCGTCGGGTCGCGCTCGGCAGGGTCGAGCAGGTGCAGGCCGCACGCCTGGGCGCTCTCCACGTACGCCACGTCCCCGACCCGCAGGTAGGTCGCCGCCACCGGCCGCTCCAGGGGATCGGCGACCGTGACGGTCACCTGCTCCCCGCCGAGCGCCGCGTGCAGCACGGCGACGAAGCCCGGCCCCCCGTCCGAGAGCGGCACCCCGGTGATCTCGTCATCGGGAGCGGCGGCTCGCCAGCCGGCGACCATCGCGGCGCAGGCGGCCATGGCCGACAGGCTTCCGCTGAACGAGTCAGGGGCGATCACCACGCGCATGGGGCCCATCCTGGCCCAGGCCCGCGCCGACGCTCCGCGGAGCCTTCCCTCGCCCTGCCCTGGCCGGCGGCTGCGGCCCTTGTCGAGCGGCCCGGCGACAAGGCGGCTACAGCCCCGGAGCGCCCCAGACCGGGAACCAGCGCGACAGGTCCGGCTCGACCTTGAGGTCGTCGGTCAGCATCCCGCGCATCTGCAGCTCGAGCGCGTTGTCGCGCCGCTCGGCGCCGAGCGGCGCGAACGGGTAGAAGCTGCCGCGCTTGTAGAGGTAGACCAGCCCGACCGTGCGGGCCGCTCCCCCGATCTGGCCGGAGAAGCCGACCACCGAGCAGAGCAGCTGCGGCCCGAAGCCGGCCGCCTCCAGCGACGAGTTGACCGCGTGCAGCTCGGTCACCAGCCCGGAGACGTCAGCCGGGTCGTGCCGGCAGACCAGCCAGGTGAAGCCGTACGAGTCGCGCTGCTGCTCGGCGGGACCGCCGTCGCTCGCCAGGAGCTGCTGCACCTCGGCCTGCATCTCGGCGAAGGCCGCGCCCTCGGCCGCCTTGAAGCAGACCGAGCCCTCGCCGGTGGGCGTCAGGCCCATCGCCGATTCGAGGGTCAGCGCCGCCGAGGGCAGCCCGAAGAGCTGATCGAGGTCGGGCTTGACCGGCTTGCTGCGGCCGAGCAGCGCATCGAGGAATCCCATGGACGGTGCGGCCCGCCGTCAGACCCGGGCCTGGCCGAGCTCGGCCGAGATCCGGCCCAGCTGCTCGAGCCGCTGCTCGAGCGACGGGTGGGTCGAGAACAGCGAGGAGAGGCTGACGCCGCTCGCCACCGCCGGGGTGAAGAAGAACGCGTTGAGCGGCTCGGCCTTGCGCAGGTCGTTGGTCGGGATGCGGCCCATCTCGCCGGTGACCTTGGTGAGCGCCGAGGCGAGCGAGGACGGCCGCCCGGTCAGCAGCGCGCCCGACCTGTCGGCGGACAGCTCGCGGTAGCGCGACAGCGCCCGGATGAGCAGGAAGCTGAGCGCGTACACCACCATCGAGATGATCATCACGAGCGCCACGATCGCCGCCGAGTTGTCCCGGTCGTCGCGCCGACCGCCGCCCCCGAACAGCTGCGAGTAGAACGCCATGCGGGTGATGAACCCGGCGAGCACGCCGAGGAAGCTGGCGATCGTCATGACCGCGACGTCGCGGTGCGCGACGTGGGACAGCTCGTGGGCGAGGACGCCCTCGAGCTCCTCCCGGTCGAGGCGGCGCAGGATCCCGGTGGTGGCGCAGACCACTGCCTTGTCGGGGCTG
The DNA here is from genome assembly GCA_045807125.1 of Frankiaceae bacterium. Lineage (GTDB taxonomy): Bacteria > Actinomycetota > Actinomycetes > JAWWOL01 > JAWWOL01 > JBJMHZ01. Next base: position 13,696 of record JBJMHZ010000033.1, on the reverse strand, counting down.
CGGCCGGTGGCGAAGGCGTTGGGGATGTCGGTGTCGGCGATCGCCACCCGCGGCTTCGGCATGTCGGCGAGGGCGCAGAGCCGGTCGATGACGCCGTGCAGCTCGGGTGCCTCCTCCGGCGTCACCTCGTGAGCGTGCATCGAGAACAGGGCGATCTTGTCCGAGGCGAAGTACTGGAGGAGGAAGAAGCCGCCGACGACGACCACGATGATCAGCCACGAGACTTGCACCGCGATGAGCGCGCCGACGAAGGCGACGTAGAGCAGGCCGAGCAGGAACATGGTCACGCCCATCCGTACGGCGAGGCCGTGGTCGGGGCGGAACCGGGTGCGAGACATGGCGGGTGCCAACTCCTCAGTGGGTACTCAGCCGGGGATCAAGCCCTCGTCACCGAGCAGCTCGCGCACGTCCTCGATGCTGGCGTCGGTGTCGGGCAGGACGATGTCGGACGGCATGAGCGCGTCGTCCGCCACGGGCGTTGCATGACCGCAGATGGCGTCGATGAGCGAGCCGAGGGCCGCCCGGAAGCTGTCCTCGTCGCCGCTCTCCACCGCCTCGGCGAGCGCCGAGTCGAGCTCGTTCAGGTGAGCGATGCGGCCCTCGTCGACCTCGAACTGGCCGCGGCCGAGGATGCGGATGATCACGGCTTCGCCTCGCCGTCGACGTCGCCGGCCGGCTGGGCCGCCGCCGGGGCGCTGGAGCTGGTCGCGCCCGTCGCGCCGGCCGACTGGCCCTCGATGGCCGGTCGCTGGGCGCCACCGGTGAGCTCGCCCTTCATCCTGGCCAGCTCGAGCTCGACGTCGCTGCCGGAGGACAGCCGGTCCAGCTCGGCCTGGATGTCGTCGCCCCGGCCGAGCTGCCCCGGCTCGTCGAGGGCGCCGGAGGCGAGCAGCTCGTCGAGGGCGCCGGCCCTGGCCTGCATCTGGGCCGTCTTGTCCTCGGCCCGCTGGATGGCCATGCCGACGTCGCCCATCTCCTCCGAGATCCCCGAGAACGCCTCGTTGATCTTGGTCTGGGCCTCGGCGGCCGTGTAGGTCGCCTTGATCGTCTCCTTGCGAGTGCGGAACGCGTCGACCTTGGCCGAGAGCCGCTGGCCGGCGGCCGTCAGCTTCTCCTCCTCCGCCTGGAGGTTGGCGTGCTGGGTCTGCAGGTCGCCGATCTGCTGCTGGAGCGCGGAGCGGCGGGACAGCGCCTCGCGGGCGAGGTCCTCCCGGCCGGCGGTGAGCGCCTGCTGGGCCTGCCCCTGCAGCTTCTCGGACGAGGCCGTGAGGTCGCGCATCTGCAGCTCCAGCCGCTTGCGGCTGGTCGCGACGTCCGCGATGCCCCGCTTGACCTTCGTCAGCATCTCGAGCTGCTTCTGGTACGAGTAGTCGAGCGTCTCGCGGGGATCCTCGGCGCGGTCGAGGGCCTTGTTCGCCTTCGCCTTGAAGATCAGGGAGAAGCGCTTCATCAGACCTGCCATGTGCCGCGCGGCCTCCTTCGGGTCACCGGGGCGGGAGGGTCGACCGCGGCGCCGCGTGCGCACCCTCCGCTGACGCCTAGCCTACGTTCCCGCTACGCCGACTGCGAGCAGTCGCGCGGACCGGCGGGCCGCTACCCTTGGGCGGTGCTACGCCGCCGCCCCGACCAGCCGCCGACCCCGACTCCCGCCGAGCAGGAGCCCGCCGGGGAACGGCCGGTCAAGAAGGGCCGGCCGACCCCCAAGCGCCGCGAGGCCGAGGCGCGCCGCCGCCGTCCCGTCGGCGCGGCGCCGGCCGACCGCGCCACGGCCAGGGAGGAGGCCAGGCGGCGCCGGATCGAGGTGCGGACGGCGATGGAGCGCGGCGACGAGAGCCGCATGCCGACCCGCGACCGGGGCCCGGCCCGCCGCTTCGCCAGGGACTACGTCGACTCCCGGCGCACGATCGCCGAGTACTTCCTGCCGCTCGGGATCATCCTGTACGTCCCGCTGCTCTTCGCCTCCGCCGGCGTCAAGAGCATCGCGAGCCTCGCGCTCATCGCCCTGCTCCTCATGCTCCTCGCCGAGCTCGGCCGCCTCGGGGCCGGCCTGTCGCGCACGCTGCGGGACCGCTTCCCCGACGACGAGCGGCGCGGCGCCGTGCTGTACGGGCTGACCCGCGCGGCCCAGACGCGCCGCTTCCGGTGGCCAAGGCCGCAGGTCAAGGTGGGCCAGCGCCCCGACGCCCGGCCGATCCGCAAGTAGCGCCGAGCCGCACGCAGGTCGCCCCGCCGGCGCCCGTCGGCGCCCGTCGGCGCCTCGCTACAGTCGGCGGATGGAATTCCGACGGCTGGGCCGCTCTGGTCTCAAGGTCTCCGAGCTCGCGTACGGCAACTGGATCACCCACGGCAGCCAGGTCGAGGAGGATGCGGCCAACGCGTGCGTCCACGCGGCGCTCGACGCGGGCATCACGTTCTTCGACACAGCCGACGTCTACGCGCTCGGTCGGGCCGAGGAGGTGCTCGGGCGGGCGCTCGCCGGGCTGCGCCGGTCCTCGTACGTCCTCGCCACCAAGGTCTACTGGCCGACCGGCGACCAGCCGACCGACCGCGGGCTGTCCCGCAAGCACGTCGTCGAGTCGCTGCACGCGTCGCTGCGCCGGCTCGGCACCGACTACGTCGACCTCTACCAGGCGCACCGCTACGACGAGGAGACGCCGCTCGAGGAGACGCTCCGCACGTTCGAGGACCTCGTCCGGCAGGGCAAGGCGCTCTACGTCGGGGTGTCGGAGTGGCGGGCCGACCAGATCGAGGACGCGCTGCGCATCGCCGACGCGATGGGCTTCGACCGGATCGTGTCGAGCCAGCCGCAGTACAACATGCTCTGGCGGGTCATCGAGGCCGACGTCGTCCCGCTCTGCCGGCGCGAGGGCATCGGGCAGATCGTCTGGTCGCCGCTCGGGCAGGGCGTCCTGACCGGCAAGTACCGGCCGGGCGCTCCGCTGCCGGCCGGCTCGCGGGCCACCGATCCGCAGGGCTCCCGCTTCATGCAGCGCTTGCTGAACGACGACGTGCTCGAGCGGGTGCAGCGGCTGGCGCCGATCGCCGCCGACTGCGGGCTCTCGGCGGCGCAGCTCGCCCTCGCCTGGACGCTGCAGAACGACAACGTCTCCGCCGCGATCATCGGAGCCACCCGCCCAGAGCAGGTGCACGAGAACGTCAAGGCGTCCGGCGTCCGCCTCGACGACGAGGTGCTGCGCCGCATCGACGAGATCCTCGACCCCGTGGTCGAGCGCGATCCGTCGCGCGTCGGCGGCTAGCCGATCACTCCTCCTCGGCCGGGTGCAGGCTCATCGTGTAGGACGCGGCGCCGTCCTGGAGCAGCGTGACCTGGTCGATGCCGGCCGAGAGCAGCTCGCGGTAGTTCTCGCCGAGCCATGACTCGGCGTCGCTGCGGGTGGCGAAGGGCTCCGCGGCGGGCGCCGTCGCCGACGACACCTGCTCCCCGGCGGCGGACTCGTAGCGCCACGACCAGGACATGAGGACCTCCTCCAAGCGTGGCCGGGTCCGCCTTGCGGCGGCGGCGCCCGCAGGCTACCGGAGCATCGGGCATGGCGGGCAGGGGGCCGCTTTGACGTCCGGGCGGGGCGCATGCTGCGATGCCCTCGCACCAACCACGCGCCCGTGGCGGGGGAAGCCGGTGCAGGCCGTGCGGCCGACTCCGGCGCTGACCCGCAACCGTAGGCCCGCGAGGGCGAGCCGGAGCACCCGCCGGGCACGCGGCTCCACCATCCGTCGCGGACCGCGGAGCGGAGCACCGGCGCACCGGCGCGCGAGCGGCGGCCGGCGCCGGCCGGCACCGCCTTCCGTCCCCGATCAGCGGGAGGCCGGGCTTCTCATGGACGTCGTCCTGCTGGGCACCGGCGCGAGCGACGGGCTGCCGGACGCGTTCTGCCGCTGCCGCGGCTGCACCGCCGCGCGCCGAAGCGGCGAATGGCGGGCGCAGACGGCGGCGCTCGTGGACGGGCGGCTGCTGCTCGAGTGCGGCGCCGGCGTGGTGGCCGCGGCCGGCCGGCTCGGCGTGGAGCTGGCCGGCGTCGAGCATGTCCTCGTCACCCACGACCATCCCGACCGCTGGCAGCCCCAGGTGCTGGTCGGGCGCGGCCGGTCGTCCGCGGCCGGGCGGCCGCTGGACCTGGTGGGGCCGCCGGCCGTGCTCGCACGGGCCCGCGCCGCCGGCGTAGCGGCGCGGCTGCGCGCCGTCCGGCCGGGCGAGCGGCTGGCGGTCGGCGCGTACGACGTCCGGGTGCTCGCCGCCGCGCACGGGGACGAGTCCGCCGGGCCCGCGGTGCTCTACGACGTGACCGGTCCCACGGGGTCGCGCCTGCTCTGGGCGCCCGCCACCGGGCCGCTGCCGGCCGCCACCGTCGAGGCGGTGACCGGCGCCGCGTTCGACGCGGTGCTGCTCGAGGAGACCTGCGGCGACGGGCCGGCGCACGGCGGCGGCGGGCACCACCTCTCGCTCGGCTCGTTCGCGGCGGCGGTGGCCGAGCTGCGCCTGGTGGGCGCGATCACCGCCGCAACGGCCGTGCGCGCCGTCCACCTCGGCCACGGCAACCCGCCGCGCGCGGAGCTGGCCGAGCGGCTCGCGCCGTGGGGAGCGCAGGCGCCCGACGACGGCGCCCGCCTCGTCCTCGGCCGACCGGCCCAAGCGGTCGACGCTGACGATGCTCCCGATCCGATCGGGCCGGCCGGGCGGCGCGTGCTGGTGCTGGGGGGCGCCCGGTCGGGCAAGTCGGCGTACGCCGAGGACCGGCTGCGGGCCGAGCCGTCGGTGACCTACGTCGCGACGGCGCCGGCCCGGCCGGACGACGCGGAGTGGGCCGGCCGGATAGCCGCCCACCGGGCCACGCGCCCGGCGGCGTGGCGCACGCTGGAGGGCGCCGACCTCGCGGCCGTGCTCGCGGATCCGCCGCCAGGCGCCGTCCTCGTCGACTGCATCTCGCTGTGGCTGGCATCGGTCCTCGACGCCTGCGGCGCGTGGGCCGGCGGCCCGGCCGCCGACGACGCCGTCGCCGCCCGGGTCGACCGGCTCGTCGCCGCGTGGAGCGCCACGACCGGGCACGTCGTCGCCGTGTCGAGCGAGGTCGGCATGGGCGTCGTCCCCCCGACGCCGGCCGGGCGGCGCTTCCGCGACGACCTCGGCCGGCTCAACGCCCGCCTGGCGGCCACGGCCGACGAGGCCTGGCTGGTCACCGCCGGCCTGCCGCGGCGCCTCCGATGAGCCGCTCCCCGAACCCCGACCGAAGGACGCGCTGCCGACCATGCCCACGATGCCACCGCTGCCAGCCCTGCCCACCGACCCACCCCCGCAGGAAGCGCCGGCGCTCGACCGCCGGGCGCAGGAGGAGGCCCGCGAGCGGCAGCGGCGGCTCACCAAGCCGGCCGGGGCCCTCGGCCGGCTCGAGGAGCTCTCGGTGTGGGCGGCTGGCGTGCAGGGCCGGTGCCCGCCGGCGCCGTTCCGCCGGCCACGGGTGGTCCTGCTCGCCGGGGACCACGGCATCGCCGCCGCCGGGGTGTCCGCGTACCCACCGGAGGTCACCGCCCAGATGGTGGCGAACTTCCTGGCCGGCGGCGCGGCCGTCAACGCGCTGGCCCGCCTGGTCGGGGCAGGCGTCCGGGTGGTCGACGTCGCGGTGGCCGCCGACGTCCCCGGCGCGCCGGAGGACGTCACGAGGCACAAGGTGCGCCGCGGCTCCGGCCGGATCGACCGGGAGGACGCGCTGACGGCCGAGGAGGCCGAGCGGGCCGTCGCGCTCGGGCGGGCCCTCGCCAACGAGGAGGTGGACGCCGGCGCCGACCTGCTCGTCCCCGGCGACATGGGCATCGCCAACACGACCCCGGCGACCGTGCTGACCGCCCTGCTGACCGGCTCCGAGCCGCACACCCTGGTCGGGCGCGGCACCGGGATCGACGACGCCGCCTGGGTGCGCAAGGCCGCCGCGGTGCGCGACGCGGCCAGGCGCGGGCGGCCGCACGTCGCCGCGCCGGTGGCGCTGCTCGCCGCCGTCGGAGGCGCCGACATCGCGGCGATGGCCGGCTTCCTCGCGCAGGCCGCGCTGCGCCGCACGCCGGTCGTCCTCGACGGCGTCGTCTCGGCGGCGGCCGCGCTGGTCGCGGACCGGCTCGCCCCCGGCGCGGCGGACTGGTGGATCGCCGGGCACCGCTCGACCGAGCCGGCGCAGCGGGCTGCGCTCGAGGTCCTCGACAAGGAGCCGCTGCTCGACCTCGGGATGCGGCTGGGCGAGGGCAGCGGAGCGCTGCTCGCCGTGCCGATCCTGCAGGCGGCGGTGCGGACCCTCGCCGAGATGGCGACCTTCGACGAGGCCGGCGTGAGTGACCGGTAACCGCGCCGCCGGACCCGCCCCGTCCGCCCGGCCCGCTCGATCCGCCCGGCCCGCCCGAATTGGCGGCCCGGCGCTTCGGCTCGCGCTGACCACGCTCACCGTGGCGCCACTGCCGCCCGGGCGGGTCGACCGCCGGGTCGCGGGGACGGCGATGGGGCTCGCGCCGGTGGTCGGGCTCGGCCTCGGCGCGGTCGCCGCCGGCCTCGCCGCCGCGCTGCGCTGGTTCCTGCCCGGCGGTCCTGGCGCCCTGCTCGCGGCGGCGCTGGTCGTGGGCTGCCTCGCGCTGCTCACCCGCGGCATGCACCTGGACGGGCTGGCCGACACCGCCGACGGCCTCGGGAGCTACGGGGACGCGGAGCGGGCGCTCGCGGTGATGAGGGCGCCAGACGTCGGCGCGTTCGGGGTCGCCGCGGTCGCGCTGGCGCTGCTCGTCGACACGGCCGCTATCGCGACCGCACTGGCCGGCGGGAGCGGCGCGCCGGCGATCCTCGTCGCCGTGGTGAGCGGGCGGCTGGCCGTGGTGTGGTCGTGCACGCCGCGCACCCCCGCCGCCCGGCCGGACGGGCTGGGCGCGCTGGTGGCCGGCACGACGACGGCGCGCACCGCCGCCGCGCTCACCGCTGCCACCACTGTGGCGGCGGCCGCGTGGGGCTGGCGCCACGGCGGCGCCTTCGGCGCCGGCCGGGCCGCCGTGGCCGTGATCGGGTCGGTGGCCGTCGCGCACGCCGTGCGGGCCCACGTCGTCCGCCGGATCGGCGGCATCACGGGGGACGTGCTCGGCGCGCTCGTCGAGGTCGCCACCGCGGTCGCCCTCGTCGTCCTCGCCGCGGCGCCGCCGAGGCGCTGACCGCGCCCCGAGCCGGGGCTACTTCGTCGAGGCGGCCACGAACGGCGGCTTCACGACGCGCATCGCCGACGAGCGGCCGCGTACGTCGACCCGCACCTCGTCGCCCTCGCCAACCGACGCGTCGAGCAGCGCGAGCCCGATGCCGATGCGCCTGGTCGGCGAGAACGTCCCGCTCGTCACCTCGCCGACCGGCGCGCCCTCCGGCGTCGTCACGGTCATGCGCTGGCGCGGGATGCCCCGATCGAGCGACTCCAGTCCCCACAGCACCCGCCGCGGCCCGTCGGCGCGCTCGCGCTGGAGCGCGTCGCGGCCCCAGAAGGCCGGCTTGTCCCAGCCGACGGCCCAGCGCAGCCGGGCCTGCACCGGGGTGATGTCGAGGCTCAGGTCGTGGCCGTGCAGCGGGTAGCCCATCTCGGTGCGCAGCGTGTCGCGCGCGCCGAGACCGCAGGGCAGCGCGTCGACGCTCGCACCGGCTTCGAGCAGCGCCTCCCACAGCGCGACGGCGGCGACGGCCGGCGGCATCAGCTCGAAGCCGCGCTCGCCGGTGTAGCCGGTGCGGCAGACGATGACCTCCGCCCCCTGCCAGTCGGCCCTGGCGAACGCCATGTAGCTCAGCTCGGTGGGCAGGCCGACGGCTGCCACCAGGTCGAACGAGCGCGGTCCCTGCACGGCGATGGTGGCCAGCTCGTGGTGCCGGTCGATCAGCTCCACGCCGCCGGGCGCCGCCGCCTGGAAGCGGCGCAGGACCTCGGCCGCGTTGGCCGCGTTGGGCACGAGGTGCAGCAGCTCGTCGGAGTCGAGGTAGGCGATGAGGTCGTCGACGACCCCGCCGGTCTCGTCGCAGCACAGGGTGTACTGCGCCTGACCGGGGCCGATGCGGCCGAGGTCGTTGGTGAGGCAGCTGTTGACGAGCTCGCGGGCTCCCGGGCCGCGCACCTCGATCTTGCCGAGATGGCTCACGTCGAACAGCCCCGCCCGCTCGCGGACGGCGGCGTGCTCGCGGATGACGCCGCCGTCGGGGTACTCGATCGGCATGTGCCAGCCGCCGAAGTCGGCCATCTTGGCCCCGCGCGCCACGTGCCAGTCGTGCAGCGCGGAGCGCAGCAGGCCGTCGGGCGCCGCGGGCGTTGCGGCCGACGTTGCGGCGGACGGCGGGGGGGCCGCCTGGCTCCCGGCGGCGTCGACGGGCTCGGTGGTCTCGGGCATGCCGCGCAGGCTACCGCGCGGCCACCATGCGAGCGCGCGCCCGTCCACGGGCCGCGGGGCCGGGCAGACTACCATCGCGGGTCGGTGCGCCGATCGGCGCACCCGTGCCCGTACCGCTCAGCCCTCGCGCACCGCACGGCACCGCCCACCGCATCGCATCCGCCCGCATCGCACCCACAGCGCACCCACAGCACCGGACCCGCAGCCACCACGACGCCGCATCCGCCGCGTCCGCCGAAGGACGACCGTGACCACACTGACGCTTTCGAACGCGAGCCCCGAGTCGCTGAAGGTCGACGCCCTCCTGATCGGGGTGGCGAAGGGATCGAAGGGGCTCGTGCTGCCACCGGGCGCCGAGCCGGTCGACTCCGCGCTGACCGGACGCCTGGTGGCGACGCTCTCGGCGCTCGGAGCGACCGGCGAGGAGGGCGAGGTGACGCGGGTCGCCACCCTCGGGGCCACCGCGGCCCCCGTCGTCGTCGCCGTCGGGCTCGGCGCGGCGCCAGCCAGGGGCGCGGGCTACCGGCACGAGACGCTGCGGCGGGCCGCCGGTGCGGCCATCCGCGAGCTGGCCGGCGTGCGACGGGTCGCGACCACGCTGGCCGGCGCGCCGGCGGACGCGTCCCGCAACGGCGCCGGGACGGCCGCGGTGGCCGCCGTCTGCGAGGGGCTGCTGATCGGCAACTACGCCTTCTCCCGCTACCGGACCACCTCCAACCCGAAGGTGAAGGAGCCGGTCGAGGCGATCACCGTCGTCGTGCCCGACGCGCGCGACCGCGCGGTGAAGGCGGCCGCCCGCCGGGCCGAGGTCATCGCCGAGGCGGTCGCCCTCTGCCGCGACCTGGTCAACACGCCGCCGAGCGACCTGCACCCGAAGGAGTTCGCCGAGGCGGCGGCCGAGATCGCGGGCGACGCCGGCGTCGAGGTCGAGGTCCTCGACGAGCGGGCGCTCCGCAAGGGCGGCTACGGTGGCATCCTCGGCGTCGGCCAGGGCTCGACCAACCCGCCGCGGCTGGTGCGCCTGTCGTACCGCCCGGCCAAGGCCCGCAAGACGCTGGCCCTCGTCGGCAAGGGCATCACGTTCGACTCCGGCGGGCTCTCGCTCAAGCCGTCCCCGGCGATGGAGTGGATGAAGTCCGACATGGGCGGCGCCGCCACGGTCATCGCCGCCACCGCCGCCATCGCGCGCCTCGGGCTGCCGGTCAACGTCGTCGGCTACGCCCCCATGTCGGAGAACATGCCGAGCGGCAGCGCGATCCGCCCGTCCGACGTCCTCACCATGTACGGCGGGAAGCGGGTCGAGGTGCTCAACACCGACGCCGAGGGCCGGCTCATCCTCGCCGACGCGATCGTCCGGGCCTGCGAGGACGGGCCCGACTACCTCGTCGACATGGCCACGCTGACCGGCGCGCAGCTGGTCGCCCTCGGGTCGCTGACCGCGGCGGTCATGGCCAACGACGACGCCCTGCGCGAGCGGCTGGTGGGCGTGGCCGAGCAGGCTGGCGAGCTGGTCTGGCCGATGCCGCTGCCCAAGGAGCTGCGCAAGTCGCTCGACTCGGACGTGGCCGACATCGCCAACATGGGCGACCGCTACGGCGGCATGCTGGTCGCGGGGCTGTTCCTCGCCGACTTCGTCGCCGACGGGACGCCATGGGCGCACATCGACATGGCCGGCCCCGCCTTCAACCAGGGCGAGCCGTGGGGCTACACGCCGCGCGGCGGCACCGGCGCCGTCGTCCGCACCATCGTCCGGCTCGCCGAGGACATCGCCGCCGAGGGCTGAGCCGGGAGCGTGCAGTTACGCCAAGTAGCTGAAAGACTGCACTGAGTCACCACTCGGTGTAACGAACGGTCCCTCGCGGGCGACGCATCTGATGAACAGCCCGCCGGTGAACCGACCGGCGATCCCGTCACGATCCACCCGGGTCCGCGACTTCCGCCGGACGAGGAGACCGCCTTGCTGGAGAAACTGCTGCTCAACACCAAGCTCATCGCCGCCTTCGCCGCCGGTCTCGCAGCCGCCGGCACCGGCGGGGCGGCCGCCACCGTGTCGCTGGTGAGCCATCACGGCCCCGCGCACTCCGCCATCTCGTCGGCGGACCCGAGCGACTCCGCGGAGCCGAGCGAGTCGCCCGACCCGAGCGAGTCGCCCGACCCGAGCGAGTCGCCCGACCCGAGCGAGTCGGTCGATCCGAGCGAGTCGGTGGACCCGAGCGAGTCGGTGGACCCGAGCGAGTCGGTCGACCCGAGCGAGTCGGTCGAGCCCACGCCGAGCGACTCCGAGACGCCGACCCCCGCGCCATCGGTCTCCTGCCCGAGCCCCGACGGCAACCACGGTGCCAACGTCTCCGCGATCGCGCACGACAAGTCGCTCTCCGGTCGCGACCACGGCGCCGCGGTCTCCGCCATGGCCCAGAGCGACTGCGGCAAGGACGCCGCGAGCGATGGCCAGGAGCCCGGCGACTCCACCGAGACCGAGGCGCCCGGCGACGACCAGGGCTCCGAGGGGGACCAGGGCTCCGAGGGGGACCAGGGCTCCGACGGCCACGCGTCGCGGTCCAGCCACGGTCACGGCGGTCACGGCGGTCACGGCGGTCACCACAAGGGCGGTCACGGCCACGGCTGATCCCAGCCGCTGACGGAACGGATCGAGCCGGTCGGACCGGCCCTCCGCGACCCAGGCGATCTCGACGGCGAGAAGGGCGCCCGCGTGCAGCGGGCGCCCTTCTCGCGCGCCCCGGCCGGGTGAACCACCGCCTCAGGCCGCATGCGTCGGTGCGGTGGCCGGGTGGGAGAATGGCGATGCGGGCCCCGACGCCCCGTCGCGACAGGCGGCCCGCCGGCAGGGTTCGACGCTCGAAGGAGCACTTCGTGGCCAACGGCAGCGCAGCGGGCGGCACGCCCGAGACGGCAGACGTCGTCATCCTCGGCGGCGGCAGCGGCGGCTACGCATGCGCGCTGCGCGCGGCCGAGCTCGGGATGTCGGTCATCCTGATCGAGCGCGACAAGGTCGGCGGCACGTGCCTGCACCGGGGATGCATCCCGACCAAGGCGCTGCTGCACGCCGCCGAGATCGCCGACCAGACCCGCGAGAGCGAGGTCTTCGGGGTGCGGGCCACGCTCGAGGGCATCGACATGGCGGCGGTCAACAGCTACAAGGACAAGGTCGTCGGCCGGCTCTACAAGGGGCTGACCGGCCTGGTGAAGAGCCGGCAGATCAGCGTCGTCGAGGGCGAGGGGCGCCTGGTCTCGCCGCGCGCCGTGCAGGTCGGTGACCGGCGGTACGAGGCCGGCAAGGCCGTCGTGCTCGCCACCGGTTCGTTCTCGCGCAGCCTGCCGGGTCTCGAGATCGACGGCGAGCGCATCATCGCGAGCGAGCATGCGCTCGCGCTGGACCGCGTGCCGGCCAGCGCCGTGGTCCTCGGCGGCGGCGTCATCGGCGTCGAGTTCGCCAGCGTGTGGCGGTCGTTCGGCGCCGACGTCACGATCGTCGAGGCGCTGCCTCACCTGCTCCCCCTCGAGGAGGAGTCCAGCTCGAAGCTGCTGGAGCGCGCCTTCCGCAAGCGGGGCATCGGCTTCAAGCTGGGAGTCCGGTTCGCCGACGCGAAGGTCTCCGACGACGGCGTCACGGTGAGCCTCGAGAACGGCGAGACCGTCGAGGGCGAGCTGCTGCTCGTCGCCGTGGGGCGCGGGCCGGTCTCGGAGGGGCTGGGCTACGACGAGGTCGGCGTCGAGATCGAGCGTGGCTTCGTCAAGGTCGACGCGCACTGCCGCACCAACGTGCCCGGCGTCTACGCGATCGGCGATCTCCGGCCGGGGTTGCAGCTCGCCCACGTCGGCTTCGCCGAGGGCATCATGGTCGCCGAGCAGCTCGCTGGCCTCGATCCGGCGCCGATCGACTACGACGGCGTCCCGCGCATCACCTATTCCGAGCCGGAGGTCGCCTCCGTCGGCATCACCGCCAAGACGGCGGCCGAGCGCGGCTACGAGGTCGTCGAATTCACCTACGATCTCGCCGGCAATGGGCGCAGCCAGATCCTCCAGACGGCCGGCGCGGTGAAGGTCGTCGCGGCCAAGGACGGGCCGGTGCTCGGCGTGCACATGGTGGGCAGCCGGGTCGGCGAGCTCATCGCCGAGGCGCAGCTCATCACCAACTGGGAGGCGCTGCCCGCCGAGGTCGCCCAGCTCATCCACCCCCACCCCACGATGTCGGAGGCCGTCGGCGAGGCGCACATGGCCCTCGCCGGCAAGCCGCTGCACGTCCACGGCTGAGGCCGGGACAGACCCGGCCCAGCCGAACCGCTCGCAGAAAGGTCCGCCGCCACCATGCCGGTCTCCGTCACCATGCCGCGCCTCGGCGAGAGCGTTTCCGAGGGCACAGTCACCCGCTGGCTGAAGAAGGCCGGTGAGCGGGTCGAGGCCGACGAGCCCCTGCTCGAGGTCTCCACCGACAAGGTCGACACCGAGATCCCGGCGCCCGCCGCTGGCGTGCTGACCGAGATCAAGGTCGGTGAGGACGAGACCGTCGAGGTCGGCGTCGAGCTGGGCGTCATCGACGACGGCGGCCAGGAGGCCGCAGCGGACGGCGGCCAGGAGGCCGCAGCGGACGGCGGCCAGGAGGCCGCAGCGGACGGCGGGCAGGAGCAGGCGGCCGCGCAGGAGCAGGCGCCCGCGCAGGAGCAGCCCCACGCCGAGCAGCAGGAGGCGCCAGCGGCCGAGCCGGCCGGCGAGGAGCAGCCAGCCCGCGCCCAGCAGCCGGCCGAGCAGGCGCAGGAGCAGGCCACCGACCCCGGCTCCGACGAGGCGCAGGGCGAGCTCGCGGCCGGCCCCGCGCAGCGCGAGCAGCTCGCCGCCGAAGAGCCGGCTCCCGCGCCGTCGGACGAGCAGGCTCCGCAGCAGGACTCCCAGGACTCGCAGGACCGCGGCCCCGGCCGCGCCGGCAGCGACCAGGGCCGACCGGCCCAGCAACCCGCGGCGGACCAGCAGCAGCCGGCCAGGCAGGCACCGCCGGCGGGCCAGGCGGCCGGCGACGGCCAGGGAGCCGCGTACGTCACGCCGCTCGTCCGCAAGCTCGCCGCCGAGCAGGGCGTCGATCTGTCGCAGGTGCGCGGCTCGGGCCTGGGCGGGCGCATCCGCAAGCAGGACGTCATCGACGCGGCCCGCGCAGGCGGTGCCGCCCAGCCCGCGCAGGCACCTGCCGACGGCGGCGAGCCCGCCGCGGCGCAGGCGACGGGGCAGCGGCCGGCCGAGCAACGCACCGAGCAGCCGGCGCGCAGCGCCGCCCCGGCGGCCGCGCCCG
>JBJMHZ010000032.1:0-1705 GCA_045807125.1 Frankiaceae bacterium | reverse complement strand
CCTCCTCGCCCCCCTCCGGGCCGAGGTCGACGATCCGGTCGGCGACCTTGATCACGTCGAGGTTGTGCTCGATCACCACGACCGTGTTCCCGCCCTGGACGAGGCGCTGGAGCACGTCGAGCAGCCGCTGGATGTCGGCGAAGTGCAGGCCGGTCGTGGGCTCGTCGAGGATGTACAGCGTGCGGCCCGTCGCCACCTTGCACAGCTCGGCCGCGAGCTTGACCCGCTGGGCCTCGCCGCCCGACAGCGTCGTCGCCGGCTGGCCGAGGCGGATGTAGCCCAGCCCCACGTCGTACAGCGCCTGCAGCCGCCGCTTGACCTTGGGGATGTGGGCGAAGAACTCGAGCGCCTCCTCGACCGGCATCTCGAGCACGTCGGCGATCGTCTTGCCCTTGAAGCGGATGTCGAGGGTCTCGCGGTTGTAGCGCTTGCCGCCGCACTGCTCGCAGGGCACGTAGACGTCGGGCAGGAAGTGCATTTCGATCTTGATCTGGCCGTCGCCGCGGCAGACCTCGCAGCGCCCGCCCTTGACGTTGAACGAGAACCGGCCCGGCTTGTAGCCGCGCGCCCGCGCCTCCTGCGTCTTGGAGAACAGCTCGCGGATCTGGTCGAACAGCCCGATGTACGTCGCCGGGTTGGACCGCGGCGTGCGCCCGATCGGCGACTGCTCGACCTGGATGATCTTGTCCAGCTGGTCCAGTCCGGTGACGCGCCGGTGCGCGCCCGGGCGCTGCTTGTGCCGGTGCAGCCGGTTGCCCACGGCCTTGAACAGGACGTCGTTGACCAAGGTGGACTTCCCGGAGCCCGACACTCCGGTCACGCACGTGAACACGCCGAGCGGGAACTTCACGTCGATCGACTTCAGGTTGTGCTCGCTGGCCTTCTCGACGGTGACGTAGCCCTTCGCCCGGCGCCTGCGCGGCGGCACCTCGATCCGGCGCGTGCCCGACAGGAACTGCCCCGTGAGCGAATCGGGGACCTGCTCGACCTCCGCCGCCGTGCCATCGGCCACCACACGCCCGCCGTGCTCGCCGGCGCCTGGGCCCAGGTCGACCAGGTGGTTGGCGGCCCGCATGGTGCCCTCGTCGTGCTCGACCACGATCACCGTGTTGCCGAGGTCGCGCAGGCGCTCGAGCGTGGCGATCAGGCGCGCGTTGTCGCGCTGGTGCAGGCCGATCGAGGGCTCGTCGAGGATGTAGAGCACGCCGACCAGCGACGAGCCGATCTGCGTCGCCAGCCGGATGCGCTGCGCCTCGCCGCCCGACAGCGTCGCCGACGCCCGCTCGAGCGACAGGTAGCCGACCCCGACGTCGTCGAGGAACCGCAGGCGCTCCTCGATCTCGCGCAGGATCAGCCGCGCGATCCGCCGCTCGACCTCGGACAGCTCCACGTCGCGAATCCACTCGAGGGCCCGGTGCGCCGACAGCGCGGTGAACTCGTGGATCGGCATGTCGCCGACGAGCACCGAGCGCGACTCGGGTCGCAGCCGCGCGCCCTCGCACTCCGGGCACGGCACGACCGACATGTACTCCTCGATCTTCTCGCGGACGTAGTCGGAGTCGGTCTCGCGGTAGCGGCGCTCGAGGTTGGGCACGATGCCCTCGAACGACGTCGTGTACGACCGCTTGCGCCCCATGCGGTTGCGGTAGGAGACGTAGATCCGGTCGCCGTTGGTGCCGTGGAGGAACAGGTCGCGCGACTGCTG
>JBJMHZ010000031.1:0-1679 GCA_045807125.1 Frankiaceae bacterium | reverse complement strand
GCCTCGGCGACGGCGTCCGCGTAGGAGGCGGGCAACAGCACGGCCGGCACGTCCCAGAATCCCCAGCGCGCCTGCTCGCGGTAGGTGGTGATGCCGATCAGCGGGCGCATGCGGCCAGTCTTCCCCACATCAGCCCAGCTCGAGGGCGCGCACGAGCGGCACGCCGGGGCGGTAGGCCAGGTGCCGGTAGGACGGCGCGTCGACCACGGCCAGGTCGGCGCGGGCCCCGACGCGCAGGTGACCGACGTCGGTGCGCCGCAGCGCCGCCGCCCCGCCGGCCGTCGCCGACCACAGCGCCTCGGCCGGGGTCATCGCCATCTCCCGCACGGCGAGCGCGAGGCAGAACGCCATCGAGGACGTGAAGCAGCTGCCGGGGTTGCAGTCGGTCGCCAGCGCGACGGTCACCCCGGCCGACAGCAGCCGCCGGGCGTCCGGGTACGGCGAGCGGGTGGAGAACTCGACGCCGGGCAACAGGGTCGCGACCGTCGTCCCGCCGGCCAGCGCGTCGACGTCGGCGTCGGTGAGGTGGGTGCAGTGGTCGGCGCTCGCCGCCCCGAGCTCGACGGCCAGCCGGACGCCCGGCCCGGCCGACAGCTGGTTGGCGTGCACCCGCAGACCCAGGCCGCGGTCACGGCCGGCGGCCAGCACGGCCCGGGCCTCGTCGCCGTCGAAGGCGTGCGCCGAGGCCGGCTCGCAGAACACGTCGATCCACCGCGCGTGCGAGGCGCAGGCGGCGAGCATCGGGCCGGACACCAGGTCGACGTACTCCTCGCGCCGGTCGGCGTACTCGGCGGGGACGACGTGCGCGCCCAGGAAGGTGGTCTCGGGCGTGACCTCGGCGGCCAGCCGCAGCGCCCGGGCCTCGTCGTCCACGGTCAGGCCGTAGCCGCTCTTGACCTCGACCGTCGTCGTGCCCTGGGACCGCATCTCCGCGACGAGCCCGCGCAGCCGATCGCGCAGGACGTCGTCCGTCGCCGCGCGGGTCGCCGTGACCGTCGACGCGATGCCGCCGCCGTCGTAGGCGACGCCCGACATCCGTGCCTCGAATTCCGCGGCCCGGTCGCCGGCGAAGACCAGGTGGGCGTGGCTGTCGACGAACCCGGGGATCACGGCGCGGCCGCCGACGTCGACCCGCGCATCGGCCGGCGGGGCGTCATCCGCGCCGCCGACCCAGGCGATCGCACCCCGGTCGACCACGAGCGCGGCATCCGGAATGAGCCCCAGCGGTCCCTTCCCGAGGGTCTCGTCGTTGGTCACGAGCTCGGCGATGCCGGTGACCAGCGTGCTCATCGGTCCTCCCACAGCGGCGCGATCGCGTCGGCCAGGAGCCGGCCGACGTCGCCGAGCAGGTGCTGCCCCTCGGAGACGATCACCCTGCCGTCCACCACCACCGTGTGCACGTCGGCGGCCGAGGCGGCCATCACGAGCTGGTCCGGGGTGGACCCGGCGGTGCGCGGGCTGTCGGTCGCGACGGCGACCAGGTCCGCCCGCTGGCCGGGCGCGAGCCGGCCGGCGTCGATCCAGCCGAGGGCGCGGTGCCCGGCGACGGTGAGCGCCTCGACGAGTTCGGCCGGGCGGAAGCGGCCGCGCTCGCCGGTGACCAGACGTTCGTGCGCCTCCAGCAGCCGGGCCTCGCCGAGCAGATCGGTCATCGCCTGCTGGTCGCTGCCCAGGCAGAG
>JBJMHZ010000030.1:0-2564 GCA_045807125.1 Frankiaceae bacterium | reverse complement strand
GGCCCGCGGGCTCGCCACCGCCCAGGGGCTGCTCAATTCCGGCAGCGGCATGCTGGCCGCGGCTGCCAGCCATACCGGCGACGTGGAGCAGCTGAAGCTCGGGCTGACGGCCGCGCAGGACGGCGCCCGCCAGCTCGCCGGTGGGACAGCGTCTCTCAACAGCAAGGCGCGCCTCCTTGCCGGAGCGCTCAACGAGATCAAGGCTCGCGTCGACGGCCTGGTCCCGGCGATCGTCAGCGGCCAGGCCGCGCTGCGCGACGCACAGGCGCGTCTGACCCTGCTGCGGATTCCGGCACAGACGAGCCAGCAGGAGCTCCAGGACGCGCTGGCGGCGCTCGACCGCGCGAACACGTCGGATCCTGCCGTGCAGGATGCGCGCAAGCATGTCAACGCAGCGCTCGCAGCGGTGGGCGGCAGTGGGCTGCAGACCGCGCAGGCAGGCGGCTTCCCCGGGCTGGACGCCGCGCTGGCGAACGAGCTGGCGCTCGCCGAGGCCGCCGGTCGGCAGATCGATGCCGCGGTGCGCCAGGCGGGCCAGTTCGCAGACGTGATGCAGCAGGTCGCCGACGGCGCGGGTCGCCTGGTCACGCCGGGCCTGACGACTGTCGAGGGCGGCCAGCGCGAGCTTGCGGCTGCGCTCGGGCAGGCCCGCAACGGCGTCAGCGCCGTGCAGCCTCAGCTCAACGCGCTCGCCGGCGGGGCGCAGTCGCTGCTCGCAACAGGCGGCGAGCTGCTGAATGCCAACGGGGCGCGCGCGACGCCGCTGCTCTCACAGCTGCAGCAGGGCCTTGGGACCGCGTCCAACAGGATCACCACCGTCCGCGATCAGTTGCGCTCGCGCAGCGGGCCGTTCCAGCCGCTGCGCACGTTGCGCACCCTCGAGCTGGACTCGCCGGGCTTCTTCCAGTCCGGTTACCTGGTGGCGGCGGGGCTCGACGGCGCACCGGCGGGCCAGCGCGATGCCATCGCCGGGATCGTGGACAGCCGCAACGGCGGGAAGAAGGCGCGCATCCTCGTGATGCCGAACGTGCCGACGAACGATCCGCGACAGGACCGGATCGTGGACGACGTGCGCACCCTGACCCACCGCTTCCAGCGCGCGACGGGCATCGCCGCCCCCGTCGGCGGGACGGCACCCGAGCTGACCGACTTCGAGCGCGTCAACCGCACGCGCGTTCCGCTGATCATCTTCGCGATCTGCCTGGTGACGTACCTCGCGCTGATCCCGATCCTGCGGTCGGTCGTGCTGCCGGCGATCGCGGTCGGGCTCAACCTGCTCACGGTCGCCGCCGCGTTCGGGATCCTGACGCTGCTGTTCGTCGGCGACAACCCGCCGCTGGGAGGGTCGGGCAAGCTCGACATCGTGACGGTCACCGGCATCTTCGTCGTCACGTTCGCGCTGTCGATCGACTACCAGGTGTTCCTGCTCACCCGGATGCGCGAGGAGTACGTGCGCACGCAGTCGCACACCGCGGCGGTCGAGTTCGGCATCTCGAAGACCGCGCGGGTGGTCACAGGCGCCGCCTCGATCATGGTCGCCGTCTTCGTCGCGTTCGCCCTCTCGAGCTTCTCGATCATCCAGCAGCTCGGGGTCGGGCTCGCGACGGCCGTCCTGATCGACGCCACCGTCGTGCGCCTCGGGCTGCTGCCGTCGATCATGAAGCTGGCCGGCGACCGCACGTGGTGGCTGCCGACATGGCTCGACGAGAAGCTGCCCTTCCTGGACACCGAGGGCGCGATCTTCGCCGCCGACGCCACCCACCTGCGTTCGGCGGCTAACGCGCCTTCAGCTTCAGCGCCCGCTTGAGCGTCGTGCCGTTGCCGGCGTCGTCGGTGACGGCGAGCGTCAGCGTCACCGTCCGCCGGTGACGCAGCAGGCGCCGGATCGCCTTGGACAGCTTGACGGTGAGCGTGTGCTTGCCGGCGGCGAAGTCCCTGCTCGCCCTCGCGGTCCTCTTGCCGACCTTGAGCCTCGCGAGCGCCGACGCCCGCTCGTCGGTGGTGAACGTCACGCGCAGCTTCGTGGCGACCGTGAGGCTCTTGGCAAGCGCGAGGTGAACGACGGGCGGCGTGGTGTCCTCTGCCGGGCCCGTGTTCGGCGCGGGGCCACCGCCGGGCGGCGGAGTCGCGCCGGGTACCGGAGCGACCGTGATGACCGTCGACCTCGTCGATGATTCGGGCCCGACCGCGTCGCCGTTGTTGTCCGTGACGGTCAGCCGAACCGTGACGGCACGCGAGGTGACGCCCGTGTTCGTGAACGTGGCAGAGGGCGTTTCCCCGGTCTGGCCCGGGTCCGGCTGACCATCGCCGTCAAGATCCCATGCGTAGCTCGCGATGTCGCCGTCTGCATCATGCGAGGAGGATCCATCGAACGTGACCTCTGTCCCCGAGGCGACGCTCGTGGCGCTGGCCGTGAAATCCGCCGTCGGTGGCTGGTTCGACGTCACGGTGACCTTGCCGGACATGCCACTCACCGTCGTGCCGGCGTGCTGGCCGTGATTGCCGCAGTACCAGGTGTAGATCCCTGAAGCGGCGAAGGGGCGATACGTCGACGTGCTGGCGTC
>JBJMHZ010000029.1:0-1852 GCA_045807125.1 Frankiaceae bacterium | reverse complement strand
GCGCCCGAGGCCTACGACGGCATGGGCAAGATCTACGACTCCTTCTACCGGCTCGGGCAGGTGCGGGTGCCGACGGTGGCCGCGGTGCGCGGCTCGGCGGTCGGGGCCGGCATGAACATGCTGCTGGCCACCGACCTGCGGATCGTGGCCGACGACGCCCGGCTGCTGTGCGGGTTCCTCAAGCGCGGCATGCACCCCGGCGGCGGGCACTTCGTGATCCTGTCGCGGCTGATCGGCCGGGAGGCCGCGGCGGCGATGGCGCTGTTCGGCGAGGAGATCAACGGCGTTCGGGCCGCCGAGCTCGGGCTGGCGTGGGAGTCGGTCGACGACGCCGCTGTCGAGGACCGCGCGGTGGAGCTGGCCTCGCGGGTGGCCGCGGACCCGGAGCTGGCGCGGGCGGCGGTGGGCAACTTCCGCAAGGAGGTCGTCAACGGCGCCGTCGGCTGGGACGTGGCGATGCAGTACGAGCGGCCCGCCCAGATGTGGTCGATGCGCCGGTCGGCTAGCCGCTGATCATCAGGGGGGTGCAGCCGGTCAGCGCGTTGCTGCTGCACCACGCCGCTGCCTCCGCACCTGACGCGAACGGCTGGTCGACGAGGCTCAGCCACCAGGTGTCGTCCAGCCCGGGCGCGCCGACGTCGTCTCCGCGCGCGAGCAGGGTCGGGAAGCGTGCCGTGAAGTCGTGGTGGGCGACGGCGTAGGCGCTCGCGGCGGCGTCGTCGCCGACCTGGGCGGCGCCGAGCTGGGGCACCCAGGAACGGCGGAGATCGTCGAGTGCGGGGGCGTCGGCGGCACGGACGCTGAGCAACCCGGCGAGGTCCTGCGGTGGTGAGGTGACGTTGCCGAACGCATGGGTCTGCGCGCTGCTGGCGATCGCGGATCCACCGAGGAACAGCAGGACGACGAGGAGCCAGGCGCCGATCGTCACGCCGGCCACCTCGCCCGCGTTGCTGCCGGAGTCGGCGCTGTCGGACGAGCGCCATCGGAAGGCCGCCGCCGCGCCGCTGCCGAACGCGAGCAGGCAGACGATGCAGACCGGGATCAGCTCCCACAGGTGCGCGTTGATGACGGCGAAGGTCGCCCACGCCGCGCGCGCCGTGGTGACGGCCAGGACGACGGCGGCCACGAGGACGACGGCGTCGCGCACCCGCACCCCGACCGCCGCGACGACGAGGATGGCGATCCCAACGAGCAGGGCGGTCATCGCGACCCACTCCGGCCAGAACCACGGTTCGCCGCCGGCCGGCCACGGTGCGGCGGCGCTGCGGGCCGCATCGGCGGCGCGGGTGGCGACCTCGAACCTCAGCTGGTCGAACAGCAGGGGCGCGAGCGCCAGCCCGGTGACGAGCCCGGCGGCGGTGAGCAGCGAGGCGCCGGCCGGATGGTGGGCGATGGCGTGCGCCGAGCGCTGCTTCGCCGGCTCGGCCGACGCTTCCTCCCGGGGCTCCTGCTGGCGCGATCGCTCGGCCGGGGGCGCGGCAGCCGCGGGAGCCGCAGTCGGCGCTTCCTCCTCGGTTGCTGCTCCGACCGACTCGTCAGCCGCGTCGTCCCGTGCGTCGCCGTCCGCACCCGGCGCTTCTCCCGCCTCGGGCTCCGCCCGGGTCGCCCGGTCTGCCTCGGCGTTGGCCGGCTCGTCCCGAGCGGTCGCGGCGTGGGCGGGCTTGCGGTCCTCGCTCGACGGGTCGGCGACCCGCGCGGGGTCGTCGCTCTTGGCGTGCCGGCCGCGCTTCTGCTCGCCCGCATTCGGTTCGGTCGTGGTCACGGGTTCCGTCCATGAGTACGGGTGAACGTCGGACACAGGATGCCCCGTTGGCGCCCAGTTGGCTGGCCGACGGTGCGCAGCCTCCCGTGG
>JBJMHZ010000028.1:0-137169 GCA_045807125.1 Frankiaceae bacterium | reverse complement strand
GCCGCTGCCGGCCCGGCCGGCGCGGGGGCCGACCTCGGCGGCGCGTAGCGCGCGGCCGCGTGCGCGGCGCTCGACCCGGCGCCGGAACCATCGATGACCGCCGGAAGGCCGAGCGCCGCGCTCACCGCCAGCGCGGGAGACAGCACCAGCAGCGGCCGGCCGATCCGCCGCCGCCGCCGGTGCGCGCCTCTGGCGGCGTGGCGCCGCCGGGTGCCGGGAGCGGCGCCGGCGTCGGTTGCGCGGTCGGTTGCGCGGTCGGTGGCGCGGTCGGTGGCGCGGTCGATCGCGAGGTCGGCGGCAGGGGAGTACGGGCGCACGCGCAGGGGTCTTTCCGGGTCGACGGCATGGCGAGACCGGCCAGCCCCCGGGGCGTCAGCGGACGCTCGTGGCCGGGTGATGCGGCGCGACGATCACGGCGTGACGGCGCACGGTCGGCCACGGTAGTGGCGAGAAGCACGCTTTGTCGAGCCCGATCCGCAAGACGCGCGTCCACGATGTGGGATTCGGCGCGCTGATCTGGGGCGATCCGCGACGGGTGGGCGAGGCAGGCACGTCACACTGCGTGATCCGGTGGCGCCCCCTCGCAACGGGCTGGTGCGCCGCGACCGCGACGACCGGTGTGACCGGTGTGACCGATGTGGAGGTGCTGTGCCGGCACGGGAAGACCCGTACAGCTCGGTACGAAGGCTTCCCGCATCAGGACGGCCGAGCGGGCCGGGATTCGTTCCGGGCGCCACGACGTCCGGCGCCGGCCGGTGCGCATCGATGCGCCGGGGACTCGCTGAATCTCCTTGCCTGCAAGGGCTTTTTGGGTCGTTCCTGCTGCTGCGGCGACGAGGCGATGCGGCGAAGCGCCGACGTCTCCGCCTCCGTGCAAGCGCGCGTGCCGAGCCGGTGGCGTCATCGCTCGCGCATCGCCCGCCTGCTGCCGGCGGCGCTCGTGCCGGCAGCGAAGCGTCCGAGCGCCGTTCGGCTGCGGCGACGCACGGTTACATGACATGTCGCCTGCACGTGAAACGTCGCGACCGGTCATAAATCTTTGGTTTGAGTCATTTGTCCGTTTCTGCGTACGGTCGTAGCCGATCCAAGGTCCATTCGGCGGCGATCGCGAGGAGGTCATTCGGGGATGCGTGAGGAGCAAGGAGACGATCGCACGTACGTCGTCGTGCTCAACCAGGAGGAGCAGTACTCGATCTGGCTGGCCGACCGCAGCGTCCCTCCCGGCTGGCGCTCGGAAGGCACGTCCGGCACCCGGCAGGAATGCCTCGACCACATCGACCGCACGTGGGTCGACATGAGGCCGCTCAGCCTGCGCCAGGCGACGGAGTAGTGGCCCGGCCCACCAGCGAGGCGGCGCAGGCACCGGCCCTCGGCGGCCGGTCGCTCGCACTGATCGGTGCCACCGCCGGCGGCATCGCACCCGAGCGCATCATCAGCGTCGCGGCGCTCACGCGCGCCGCGTACTCGGGGAGCGATCCCTTCGCCTGCCTCCCGGCCCCCGACGGCGCGGAGGATGACGCGGCATCCGTCTCGCAGTTCCTCGCCGAGGGCGGCACGGTCTGGATGGCGGTCGATGCGAGCGGCGAGCCGATGGCTGCCCTGCGGTGCGAGCGCATCGAGGACGGCGCGTGGTTCGTGTCCCGGATAGCGGTCGTACCGGGCTCACGAGGACGCGGGCTCGGTCGCCGGTTGGTGGCGGCCGTCGAGCGCGCGCTCGCCGCGGACGGCGTCCGTTCGGTCCAGCTCGACGCAGTGGTCGAGCGGTGCCTCCCGGCGTACTACGCGCAACTCGGATACCGCGCCGCGACGCATCACCTCGCGACCGACGACAAGCTCCTGACGGAGATCAGGATGGAGCGCGATCCCGCCACGGCGCGGCACGCGATGCCGCCGTTCCCGCTGCGCACGACGGACGATGCCGTGAACGGTGCCGTCTGCTGGTTCCTCGCGGCCGGCCGGCTCAGCGCGGTGGCCCGGATCGGCAGGCAGAGCGTGGCATCCGCGGTCGCGGGCAGCCTGCGGTCGGCGCCTGACGATACGGCCCGACTGGCCGGGGTAGACCTCTGGCGCGGCGAGGCCGACGAGCTCGGCGACGTCCTGCGGGACATGCCGGGCGCCGCGCCCGATCCGCACGGCACCGCCGTCAGCTTCGACGGGGGGCGGCACGACATCGTCGCCCACGTCATGCCCCGCACGTACCACCAGGATCTCTGGGCGGCGATCAGGCCATTGCCGCAGTCGGAGCCCGATCCACGGGAGCTGACCACCCAACGCACAGAGAGGTAGACCGTCACATGGTCGCAAGGACCGAGCTGGAGTTGCCAACGGGTGAGATCCCCGTCGACGTCGAGACCCACTTCAACAACCGCGGGATCACGGCGCCGGACCAACTGGCCCGCGGGCAGTTCAACATCTGGGACAACAGCTTCCCCGCGAACGAGCTGCCGAGCCCCGGCGGAACGATCCAGCTGGGCGCGATCCCCTTCCGGTTCCCCGCGCAGCGACCGGACGGGGCGGACAACTTCCGGTGCGTCGGGCAGCTCATCGACGTGCCACCTGGCGCCTACGACTGGATCTACCTCCTCGCCGCCTCGGAGCGGCGCAGCGAGGACGCCATGTACCTCCACTACGCCGACGGCACGGTGGATCCCGAGTGGCTCCGGGTGTCGGACTTCTGGGCGGAGACGCCCGCGCACTTCGGCGAGCAGGAGGGCCTGCACTGCACGGCCCTGCACTACCCGCGGCACATCCAGCGCCGCATGGGCCCGTCCATCTGGCGCACCCGCGTCCCGGTGCCGCGCGAGACGGACCTCGCTGCGCTGCACATGCCGGACAACCCCGCGATCCACGTGTTCGCCATCACCCTTGTCGCCCGACCTGCCATCGGAGCCGCCGCATGAGCGCCACCCGTACGTGCACCCTCGACGGCGTCCGCTTCTGGCGCCATGACCTCGTCGGCTGCCTCTGGACGAGCGCCGGCACGCTCCTCGACTTCCACGGCGCGCCGGTCCTCGAGACGCTCGGTGCCGCGTGGGGCTTCCTCCACCTGCCGCAGGACCTGCGGCGCGAGGAGTACTACTACCCCTGCCGGCCCGGCGCTTCCCTATGGGAGGCGATCGCGCCGTACCACCCGATCAGCTCGAAGTGGCACGAGCCGGCCGGCGACGACGAGGCATGGTCCGAGGTCCGCGACGAGGTGCTGGCCGGCCGTCCGGTCATCTGCGCCGTCGACAACTTCGACCTGCCGTTCCGGCCGGCGTACCAGGACGTGCACACCAACCATCTCTCCATCGTCTACGGCTTCGACGAGGACCGGGGCACCGTCCGCGTGCTCGACGCGGTGCCTCCGCGCTTCGACGGCGACATCAAGATCTCGGAGCTGATGGCCGCGCGCGGCTCTGGCAACCCGCTGCTGCACGACCGGGACATGTTCTTCACCAACGCCCCCATCGCGAACCGGTGGCTCGAGGTGAGCATCGACGCGGACGACTTCCCGGCCTTCACGCCCGACCACGTCCGGTCGGTGATCCGCCGGAACGTCGAGGGCTTCCGCGCCGGCGAGATCGCCGACGGTTACGTGGGGCTCGAGGGCGAGCTGGCCTACCTGCGCGACGTCATCGCCCGCCTGCGCGAGGGCGAGGAGATCTGGGAGGAGCTCTTCCTGGTCGCCGGTGCAGTGCTGGCCAACACGGCGCTGCACGCGGACTGGCTCGCACTGGCCGGCCGGCAGTTCGGCATCGCGGAGCTGTCCGAGGTGGGACGCGAGGTCGAGCGCGTCGCGCACCACTGGAGCACCGTGCGCATCATGAGCGTGCTCACCCGCAACGGCGCCGTCGACTGGCAGCGCCTGGACGACCGGATCACGGCGCTGCACCACGACCACGTCCGCGTCGTCGGAGAGCTCGAGCGCCTGCTCCGCCGTATCTGAGGACTGCGCTCCTCACCCGTGTCGCGACCGGGGCAGGGCGCGAGATGCGCCCCGTCCCGGACCCCGCACGCCATCGTCACCGCGCACGCCATCGTCACCGAAAGGAATCCGTTATGACGGCTGGGAGCACCGACGCAGCCACCCCGTCTGCGCTCTCCGACGCGCGACGGGCGCTGTCGGACCTGGCGGCCCGGCAACGGGCGCGGTGGGCGGACCGCGACGACATCGTCCCACTCGCAGCCGGTGACGGATGGCTCCCGGCCACCGAGCAGCAGCGTTGTGCGTGGGAGCTGCACGATGCCCGTCCGGACGCGCCGACCTGCAACGTGCCGCATGCGCTTCGGCTGCACGGCCCGCTGGACGAGGCGCTGCTGCGTGCGGCGCTCGGAGCCCTGGTGACCCGGCACGAGACGCTGCGCACGAGCTTCGGTTGCGAGCGCGGGGTGCCCTTCCAGGTCCGGACGGAGGCGCCGGGCGATCTCCCGCTCACGACCGTCGACCTGTCGGACGTCGCCCAGCACGAGCGCTGGCAGCGAGCGCTGGCGCTCGCCACCGAGGAGGCCATGCGCCCGTTCGACCTGACCGTCCCCCCGCTGATGCGCTGCTGGCTGGGGCGGCTGGGGCCGGATGAGCACCTGCTCGTGCTCACGGTGCACCAGATCATCAGCGACGACAGCTCGAGCACGATCCTCGTCGGCGATCTGGCGGCGCTGTACGAGGGCATGCGGAGCGACAGCCAGCCGGACCTGCCCGACCTGCCGCTCGGAACGGCGGACTATGCCGCGTGGGAGCAGGGATGGCTCATGAGCGCGGCTGCGGATCGCGAGATGCAGCACTGGCGCGAGACCCTGGACGGCGCCGAGTCCGTCGACCTCCCCGCCGACCGCCCCCGCCCGAACCGGCCCACCATGTCGGGCGACACGGTCCAGAGCGCCGTGCCGCTGCATGCCGTCATGGAGGCGAAGCAGCTCGCCGCCGAGCTCGATGCCTCGCTGTTCGACGTCCTCGTCGCCGCGTTCTGCATCGTCATGGGGCGCTACACCCAGCAGGACGAGGTGGTGATCGGCTCCGCGTTCCCGGGGCGCGGCCGGTTCGAGCTCCAGGGCGTGGTCGGCCCGTTCGCGAACCAGCTCCCGTTGCGAGTGAGCCTGGCCGGCAGCCCCACCGTCCGCGAGCTCGTCGGCCGGTGCAGCGACGCGGTGACGGAGGCCCTGATCCATCAGGACGCTCCGTTCGGCGCCATGCTGCGCGCGCTGCGCGTGCAGCCGATGGTCGGGCGTCACCCCCTCTTCCAAGTGCGGCTCGACCTGGAGACCGACGCCATCGCCGACGCCGCCTGCTTCCGCGACCTGGCGGTCGTGAACATTCCGTTGAGCACGGGGGCGGTCGCGCTCGATCTCGCGGTGCGGCTGACGCTCAACGCGAAGGGCAGCGCCTGCCTCGAGCTGGACTACTCGACCGAGCTCTTCGACAAGGAGCGGATCAGCCGCTTCGCCGGCCACCTGACGATCGCGCTGCGCGAGCTCGCGGCCGGCCCCGACCAGCCGATCTCCTCGATCGACATGCTGTGCCCCGCCGAGCGGGCCACCGTCACCACGGCGTGGAACCCGTCGCCGGTCGACTTCGGCACCGAGCAGCTGCTGCTGCATGACCTGTTCGCCCAGCGAGCGGCTGCCATGCCGGACCACCCGGCCGTGCGGTTCGAAGGGGCGGAAGTCACGTACGGAGAGCTCGACGTCGCCGCCAACCGGCTCGCCCGGCTGCTGCAGACCGAGCACGGAGTCGGACGGGACATCGCGGTCGGCTTCCTCCTCGAGCGCGGACCGGACGTGGCGCTCACCGAGCTGGCCGTGCTCAAGGCCGGTGGCGCATGGCTCCCGCTCGACCCGGCCTATCCGACCAACCGGTTCGCCTACCAGCTCTCCGACGCCGACGTCCGTGCCGTGGTGACCACGCGGGCGCTCGCCGACAAGCTGCCGGAGGGCACGACTGCGGTCCTCCTGGACGAGCTTCGGGAGAAGGGCGCGCTGGCGCAGCTCCCCGAGTCGGCTCCGGAGTGCGCCGCACTGCCCGACAACGTCGCGTACATCATCTACACCTCCGGCTCGACCGGTAAGCCCAAGGGCGTGCAGGTGCCGCACCGCGCCGCGGTCAACTTCGTCGGCGGGGCGGGCAGGTGCCTGTTCGACGTGACGCCGGACGACCGGATCCTGCAGTTCGCCAATCCGACGTTCGACGTCAGCGTCTTCGACCTGTACGCGGCGCTGTGCTCGGGAGCGACCTGCGTGGCCGCGCCCGTGCCGGTGCTGCACGATCCGGCGTCCCTTGCCGAGCTGATGCGCCGCGAGGGAGTGACGATCGCCGACATCCCACCGGCGGTCCTCGGCGTGCTCGACGACGCCGAGCTGCCCGACCTGCGCGCGCTGTTCGTCGGCCTGGAAGCGTTCTCCGCCGAGCTCGTCAACCGCTGGCGCACCCCGACGCGGGCCTTCCACAACGGTTACGGCCCCACCGAGGCGACCGTCGCCTGCGTCGACTACGAGTGCCCGCCCGAGCCGCTGACCGCCCCGCCGCCGATCGGCCGCGCCATGCCCAACATGCGCGCGTACGTGGTGGATCGCCAGTGCGACCCGGTCCCGATCGGCGTCCCCGGCGAGCTGTGCGTGGCCGGACTGCAGCTCGCGCGCGGCTATCTCGGCAAGCCGGGGCTCAGCGCGGACAAGTTCGTGCCCTGCCCCTTCGGCGAGCCCGGCGAGCGGATGTACCGCACCGGTGACATGGCCCGCTGGGGAGAGGACGGCCAGCTCGAGTTCCTCGGCCGGGTCGACCGGCAGGTCAAGATCCGCGGCCTGCGGGTGGAGCTCGGCGAGATCGAGCACGCGCTCGAAGCCCTGCCGAGCGTGCGCCAGGCGGCTGTCGTCGTCGCGGACACCGACGCCGGCCCGCGGCTCGACGCCTACCTCGTGGCCGACGAGGCCACCGCGCCCGGCGAGGCCGACCTGCGGGCCCACCTGGCCGACCGGCTGCCGCCGCACATGGTCCCCGCCACGTTCACCGTGCTGCAGTCCTTGCCGCTGACCAGCAGCGGCAAGGTGGACCAGCGCTCGCTGCCCGAGCCGACCGTGACGTCCGACACGGCCGCAGCTCCGCCGGAGACGTCGACGGAGCGCGCCCTTGCGGAGATCTGGGCCGAGCTGTTGCAGGTGCCGATCGACCAGATCGGCCGGCAGAGCAACTTCTTCACGGTCGGCGGCAGCTCGCTCGATCTCGCCAGGCTCGGCTCGAGGGTGTCGGCACGGCTCGACGTCAAGCTCGAGCCGAGCGCGCTCTACCTGGCTCCGACGCTGTCCGCCGCGGCCAAGGTCGTCGACGAGCGCAGGGGCGGCGCTCCCGTACCGAGCGACGACGACGACGAGCAGCGCTCGCCCCTCGTCCACCTGAGCCACGGCGAGTCCGAGGAGCTGGTGTGCCTGGTGTCGCCGGTAGGCGGGTCGGCAAGCGCGTACGTCCCACTGGCGCAGCTGCTCGGCTCGCAGGGCACGCTGCTCGCGCTCGAGTCGATCGGTCTGGACGGCGTCGAATCCTTCGAGCGGATCGAGGACTTCGCCGCCCGCCACCTCGAGGCGCTGCGCAGCGAGCAGCCGGAGGGCCCGTACCGGCTTGTCGGCTGGTCGGCCGGCGGGACGATCGCGTTCGAGATGGCGTCGATGCTTCGCGAGGCCGGTGAGGACGTCGCGGCGCTCGTGCTGCTCGACACGACGGTCGAGCACAAGCCGGAGGAGAACGACCAGGCGAGCCTGCTCGCGCGGTTCGCCAGGGACGTGGCGCTCGTCCAGAGCGCATCGGCGCCGCAGCTCGACGCGGCTACCCTGCGCGGGCAGCCGCCCGAGCAGCAGGTGGAGACGGTCGTCGCCGCCCTGGAGGCCGAGGGCCTCGTACCGGACGGCATGCGCGAGGAGATGGCGCGCCGGTTCGCCGTGTTCGCGGCGACCGACCGTGCCGTCGCCCGCTACTCGCCGCGCCAGCTGGACGTGCCGGTGACGGTCATCCAGGCCGCGGAGTCGCAGGACGACAAGGGCGAGCGTTGGCGTGAGCACGCGCCGGCCGGCATGGAGCGTCATGTCGTCCCTGGCGACCACTACTCCATGCTCCAGCCGCCGCAGCTGGACGACCTGGCCGAGGTGCTCCGCGAGTGCCTCGACCGGAGCACGAGCCACAAGTCCGTTGCACGCACTGGGAAGAAGTGAGGACGGTTCCGGTGGACCTGCAGCTCACGACCGAGCAAGAGGAGTTCCGGCGCGACGTCTGCGCGTTGCTCTGCGATCCGCAGGTGGCGGCGGAGGTCGAGCAGGTGCGCCGGCTGACCTCCGACGTGGAGCCCTGCCACCTCGACGTCTACCGCCGGCTCGGCGCCCGCGGCTGGCTTGCGCCCAACTGGCCCGCTCAGTACGGCGGGCTCGACCGCAGCATCGAGGAGAAGGCGATCGTCACCGAGGAGCTGATCGCCCACGGCGTGCCCGACATCGTGCACACGCTGTCGATCGACATCGTGGGACTGGCTCTGAACCTGTTCGGCACGTCGGGGCAGCGCCAGCGGTGGCTGCCACAGCTGGCGGCGGGCGAGAGCATCGGCTGCGTGCTCCTCAGCGAGCCGGACGTCGGATCGGACCTGCCGGCGCTGGCGACGCGCGCCGATCCGGTCGAGGGCGGCTGGCGGCTGCACGGCCGGAAGCTGTACAACGTCAAGACGCACTGCGCCGATATCGGGCTGTGCGCCGCCCGGACCTCGTCGTCGGAGAACCGGTACGACGGGATCACGGTGTTCATCGTTCCGCTGCGCACGCCCGGCGTCACGGTGCGCCGCGTCCCGTCCGTCTCGGACGACGGCTTCTGCGAGGTGACGTTCTCCGGCCTCGTCATGACGCAGGACGACGTCCTCGGAGAGGTCGGCGCGGGCTGGCAGGTGCTCAACCGCACGCTGCCGCTGGAGCGCACGGGCGTGGAGTTCGAGGCGAGGGCCCGCCGCGAGCTGGACGCGCTCATCCAGCGCTGCGAGGACGACGGGGCGCTCGCCGATTCCGTTCACGCGGAGCGCCTGGTCGAGCTCGACGCCGACGTGCGCGCCGGCCGGCTGCTCACCTGGCGCGCGCTGAGCAGGCTGCAGGCCGGTCACTACGAGGACGTCGCGTACCCGATGGCCAAGTGGCACACCACCGAGACCGCGCGCTCGATCGCGGTCCTCGCCAGCCAGGTGCACGGTCTCGACGGCGCGCTCGCGGCGTGGGACAAGGACGCGCCTCCCGGATGGATGGTCGAGGCCGACTACCGCGACGCGCCCGGCTACACCCTGGCAGCCGGCACGTCCGAGGTGATGCTCTCGCTCATCGCAGCCGACACCGTCCGCCAGCGGGATTGACCGTCAGGAGACGTAGATGAACATCGACCTGAGCGAGGCCCAGATCGACTTGGAGCGTCGGTTCCGGGAGCTGGTCGACGACGAGCTCGCGCCGGCAGTGCGCAGGATGGGCGAGTGGTCGGCGGACGAGTCCGACCCGAGCAGCGAGAGCGGCATGGTCGCCGACACGAGGCAGGCCGTGTGGCGCGCGCTGGTCGACCTCGGCGCGACCCGCCTGCTGCTGCCGCCCGGGCACGGCGGTGAGGACTCCGGCCAGCTTGGCGCCGTCATGCTCGCCGAGCTGCTGGGCTCCGCGCTGTACCAAGGGCCGCTGCTCGACACGATGCTGGCGACGGAGGCCCTCCTGCACGCGAGCGAGGCGCCGCGAAGCGACGTAGCCGGTCGCGACATGCCCGACGACACGTCGAAGCGGCTCGCGGAGATCGCCGAGGGCGCCGCGATCCCGGTCGCCGTGCGCGACGACGGGCGCGATCACCACGTCCGGCCCGGGCTCCTGGAGAGCGACGCCGAAGGCACGACGATCTCCGCGCAGCGCCGGTTCGTCGACTTCGCGCTCGACGGGCGCTACCTCCTCGTCATCGGACGGTCCGCTGACCCGTCGGCCGGCCAGGCGGTCCACGGCGCGCTGGTCGCCCGCGACCATCCGAGCATCTCGTTCCGCCGCCAGGAGGACGTCGGACGCGGCCACCTCTACGCAGTCCGCTGCGACCAGACACCGGTGCTCTCGTGGCACGGCGACGCGGTGCGCGGCTGCCAGGCCTGGCCACGGGTCGTCGCGCACGCGCGCATTCGGCACGCGGCCTACCTGGTCGGCCTGAGCCAGGGCGCGCTCGACCTCGCCGTCGCACGGGTGACCCAGCGCAAGCAGTTCGGGCGCCCGATCGGCCAGTTCCAGGCCCTGGCTCACCGGCTGGCTCAGCTCGCCACCCGGGTCGAGGGGGCTCGCTGGCTGGTACGGGCCGCGGCGTGGGAGGCCGACCGTGACGAGGACGTACGGCTCAGCGCCGCTCAGGCGGTCGCCTCGGCCGCCGACCTCGCCGGCGACATCACCGTGGCGGCCATGCAGATGCACGGCGCGCACGGAATGACCGAGGAGGCCGACATCCAGCTCTACTACCGCCGCGCCTGCATCGACCGGGCCTGGATGGGCGCGGCCGCCGAGCTGCGGCGCGAAGTAGCACCGTTGCTCATCGAGGCGATGAACGCGCGTCGCCCCGGTAGCGGGCACGCCCGATGAACCGACCCATGACGTTCGCGATGACAGCGAGGGAGTCATCCTCATGACACGGACACGACCGCTCGACCGCTACACCAACAGCATCGCGGCCCCCGTCTACCAGAGCGCCTCGTACTACTTCAACGACGCCGGGCACGTCAAGGAGGGCCTGCACGAGCTGTCGACGCCGGCTGGCCGGTACGGCCGCTACAGCAACCCGACGTGGATGGAGGTCGAATCGACCCTGTCGGGGCTGAGCGAGGCGGACTCGTCGCTGATCTTCTCGTCGGGGATGGCTGCGCACTTCACGACATTCGTCACCTTGCTGAAGGCGGGCGACGAGGTGGTGCTGCCGGCCGAGTCGTACCGTCAGGTGCGCAACGTCTTCCACCACATCCTGCCGAAGTTCGGCGTGATCGTGCACGAGGTGTCCATTCGTGACCCCGACGTCTTCGTGGAGAAGGTGCGGGAGCTGCGCGACCGCGTGCAGCTGGTGCACCTCGAGATGCCCTCCTCGCCGCACATGTACCTCATCGACGTCGCCCGCGTCCGCGAGGCGGTGGGGCCGGACGTGCTCATCACCTGCGACAGCTCCTTCTCGCCGCCGCCGAACTTCCACGCGCTGCGGTGGGGAGTCGACCTCGTGCTGTTCAGCGCGACGAAGTACCTCGCCGGGCACGGCGACATCGTCTGCGGCGTGCTGTCCGGCCGAGCCGATCTGATCGAGCGCATCCGCTGGTTCCGCGACACGACGGGACCGGTCACCGATGGCAACACCGCCTTCCTGCTGCGGCGCAGCCTCTACACGCTCCCGATGCGCATGGAGCGGGTCAACGCGTACGGGTCGAAGGTCGCGCACTTCCTGGACGAGCACCCCAAGGTCAGCCGGGTCTACTACACCGGCCTGCCCAGCCACCCGCATCACGAGCTCGGCACGAAGTACCTCACCGGGCACGGCGGGGTCGTGACCTTCGAGCTCGGCCTGAGCGAGGAGGAGACGGCCAGGGTGGTCGACCGGCTCCAGGTGCCGTTCATGGCGTCGAACTTCGGTGCCCCGCAGACCCTCGTCGAGCAGAGCACCTTCTTCACGTACTACGAGTACGACGACGAGGGGCTGCAGAGCATCGGCGTCGACCGGAGCACGGTGCGGCTGGCACTTGGCTACATCGACGACGTCGACGAGGTCATGGACGACCTCGACCGGGCCCTGACCAAGGACTGAGCACCAGCCGGCAGAGACCAGCAGAGAGCAGCAGAGGACCAACATGAGCTCACCTCGCTACAGCCGTAGCAACGGCAGCCGCAGCAACAGCGACAGCGGCCCGTTCCGCTCGGTGCTGACGATGATCGAGGACCAGGTCGACCGGCGGGGCGACCGGCCGGCCGTGCATCACGACGGCAGGGCCCTGTCGTACCGGACGCTGGACGGGCTCGCCAACGGGCTGGCCGCCGACCTCGCCCAGCGCGGCGTCCGCAAGGGCGACACGATCCCGGTGCTGCTCGTGAGCAGCCTCGAGCTGCCCGTCGCCTACCTGGCCCTGATGAAGCTGGGCGCGGCGTTCGTCCCGCTCGACCCCACGTGGCCGGACGAGCGCATCCGCGCGACCATGGAGGTGCTGGCACCTCGCGCGATCCTGGGCACCGCGTCCACCCACGTCCCGCCCGAGCACCGCAGCCTCGTGGTCGAGGTCGACGTCCGCCGCATCGCCGCGACGCAGGAGCGGCCCGACGTGACGCTGGAGCGCAACGACTTCGTGTACGGGTTCTTCACGTCTGGCACCACGGGCGCGCCCAAGTGCGCCATCAACCTGCACGTGGGGCTCGCCAATCGCCTCAAGTACATGTCGCGCTACTTCGGCGTCACGGGCGACGAGGTCGTCCTGCAGAACAGCAAGCACACGTTCGACTCCTCGGTCTGGCAGCTCTTCTGGCCGCTCACCGAGGGCGGTCGCACCGTGCTGCCGCACCAGGGCGAGTTCCTCGACCTGCACCAGACCATCGACACGATCGCCGAGCACGGCGTCACGTCGGCCGACTTCGTCTCGAGCATCTTCAACGCGCTCGTCGCGACCGTCGAGTCCGACATGACGATCCTGCCGAAGCTGCGGTCGCTGCGGTGGCTGATCGTCGGGAGCGAGCCCATCAACCCGCGTGCCGTGCGCTGCCTGATGAGCCTGCTGCCTGGCCTGCGCATCACCAACGGGTACGGGCCGACCGAGACCTCGATCGGGATGGCCTTCCACCCGATGTCGCAGGAGGACGACGACCCGGTGCCGGTCGGGAAGCCGATCGACAACTGCTACGCGGTCATCGTCGACGACGACTTCCGGCCCGTCCCGCCCGGAGGCACCGGCGAGATCGCGGTCGGCGGCGCATGCCTCGGCGCGGGCTACCTCGGTGCGCCGGCGGTGACCGCGCGCGCGTTCGTGCCCAACGCGTTTCCCGAGCGGATACCTGGTGACCGGCTCTACCTCACCGGCGACCTCGGGCGGCTCGACCACGACGGTCAGCTGTACTGCCTGGGACGGCGCGACTTCCAGGTCAAGATCGGCGGCGTCCGGATCGAGCCGGGCGAGATCGAGATCGCGGCCGAGTCGTGCCCGGGCGTGTGGCAGGCGGAGGCGCTCGTCGCGACCGAGCAGGACGGCACCAAGACGCTCGCCGTCTGCGTCGCCGGCGACGCGGACGTCACCGAGGAGGCGGTGCTCGCGCATCTGCGGGACGAACTGCCGAGGTCCAACGTACCGCGCCGCGTCGTGGTGCTCGACTCCATGCCGCTGAGCGAGAACGGCAAGGTCGACCGAGGAGAGCTCGAGCACGTCATCGAGCGCCGGGTCGCCGCGGAGTCGGCCGAGGTCGCGGTGGGTGCCGCACCGGAGACCGTTGACGGCAGGGTCCTGTGGGCGATGCGCGCGGCGCTCGGCCGGCCGAGCCTGGGCCCCGACGACAACTTCATGGACGCGGGCGGTGACTCCTTGAAGGCGCTGACGGCGGTCAACGCCATCCGCGCCGACCTCGACCTGCCGCAGCTCTGCGCCCAGGACCTCTTCGACCAGCCGACGGCCTCTCGACTGGCGTTGCTGATCGAGGCGTACCAGGCGGACGGAGCGGTCGTCGAGGACGAGAGCGAGCTGATGGAGCGCGACTCCAAGGCTGTCCCGCAGTGGCCGGCTCCGCCCATCGTCGCCGACGGCGACCTGCGCAACGTCCTCGTGACGGGCGCTACCGGGTTCGTCGGCGCGCAGATCGTGCACGAGCTGCTGCGCCGGACCGAGCTGCGAGTCCTCTGCGTGGCCAGGGCCGCCGACGACGGCCGGGCCAGGGAGCGGGTCATCGCCGCTCTCGCGGAGCGGGATCTCTGGGAGCCGCGCTTCGGCGATCGGCTCGAGTGCCTGGCCGGTGACATGAGCTTGCCGCGGCTGGGCCTCGGCCCGGCTGCATGGGATCACCTGGCCGAGTCGGCCGATCTCGTGCTGAACTGCGCCGCGCTGGTCAACTTCCTGTTCGACTACCGCGCGCATCGACGGGCCAACGTGCTCGGCACGTCGGAGGCCCTCGAGCTCGCCGGCACCGGTCGGCCCGTTCCCTTCTACCAGGTGTCGACGCTCGCGGCGCTGCAGGGCGGTGCCACCATCGGCCGGCCGCTGGAGGAGGACGTCGACGTGCGGAGCGTTCCGCCGCCACCGGGCGGGTACAACCGCTCGAAGTGGGTCGCCGAGCAGGTTCTCGCCAACGCCCGCGCGGACGGAGCGTGCGTCACGATCCTCCGGCTCGGCGAGGTCATGCCGAGCACGGTGGGCGCCTGTCCCAACCCGCGAGCGCTGACGCATCTGATGCTGTCGGCCTTCACCCGGCTGGGCGCGCGACCTGACGCCGTGATCCCGTCCGACTACACGCCGGTCGACTACGCAGCGGCGAGGATCGTCGCTGCGGTATGCGATCCCGCTGCCCGTGGGGCGACGCTGCACGTGCTGCATCCGGCCAGCGTGTCGTTCGGTGACCTGCTCGCGCGGCCCGACCTCGGCATCGAGCGGGTCAGCTGCCGCGAGCTCGCGCGCCGGGTGCGCACCGCGGCCGCGGAGACCGACGAGCCGGAGCTCACGGCGCTGGCCGCCCTGCTGCCCGACCCGTCCGGCGCCGAGGAGGAGCTGCGACGCGCCTTCGACGACCTGCTGACCGACAACCCGGCCCTGTACGCCAAGGACCGCTGCCGGGAGGCCGAGCGCCGCTGGGGGATGGCCGACGGCTCGCTCGACGCCGCGATGGACGGCTATCTCGATCACCTCGCGCGCCACTACCGTGCGCGGGTCCTGCAAGCGACCGCGTCGACGCACTGACCGGCGCGCCAACGAGGAGGCAAGCAGATGCGCTACCGCACCATGGGCAGGCTGGGTTGGCCGATCAGCGAGATCGGGTACGGCATGTGGGGCATCGCCGGTGGTCCCGGCGGGTTCGCCTCCGGCGCTGACTACGAGCTCGCGCCGGTGTGCCTCGACGAGGCAGTCGAGCTCGGCTGCACGTTCTTCGACACGGCGTGGGCGTACGGCCGCGGCGTCAGCGAGCTGCTGCTCGGGGCGACGCTGCGCCGGCACCCGGATCGCAAGCTGCACGTCGCCACGAAGATCCCGCCGAAGAACCGCGAATGGCCGCCCCGCCCCACCGACACGATCGACGACGTCTACCCGCCCGGGCACATCAGGGAGTTCACGCGGCGCAGCCTCGACAACCTCGGCGTGCCCCGCATCGACCTCCTCCAGTTCCACGTGTGGGAGGACCGCTGGGCTGAGGACCAGCGCTGGCAGGACACGGTGCGGGAGCTGAAGGAGCTCGGCCTCGTCGGAGGGTTCGGCATCAGCGTCAACCGCTGGGAGCCGACCAACTGCTTCGCCGCGCTCGACACCGGGCTGATCGACGTCATCCAGGTCATCTACAACGTGTTCGACCAGGCACCGGAGGACAAGCTCTTCGAGCGTGCGCTCCGCGAGGGCGTCGGCATCATCGCCCGGGTGCCGTTCGACGAGGGCACGCTGACCGGCATGCTGACGGCCGAGACCACCTTCCCCGAGGAGGACTGGCGGTCGACGTACTTCGGTCCGGAGAACCTCGGACCCAGCGTGGAGCGCGCGAACCGCCTCAAGGAGGTCGTCCCCGAGGGGATGACCATGCCGGAGCTTGCCCTCCGGTTCATCCTGCACCACCCGGCGGTGACCACCGTGATCCCCGGCATGCGCAAGCCCGAGCACGTGCGCGCCAACCTCGCGGTCAGCGACGGCCGGCCGCTGAGCGACGACATGCTCGCCGAGTTGCGCACGCACCGCTGGGACCGCGAGCCCACCTCATGGTCCGGATGAGCGGCACGGAGGGAGATGCTGACATGACTGTCATCGCGATGTGGGCGCACTCACGATCGGCCTCCACTGCCTTCTCACGGATGATGATCGAACGTGGCGACGTGACCTACGTCCACGAGCCGTGGCTGGCGCTGACCGAGACCGGGGAGGTCAGGCTCCCCGGTCCGGACGGCGGCGAGGCCGTGCTGGAGAGCGACGAGGAGCTGCGCGACCACCTCCTGTTGCTGGCGCGCGAGCGGCCGGTGTTCGTCAAGGAGGTGCTCGACTACCGCTACCCCTACCTGTACGAGCACCCGGAAGAGGTGGCTTCGTTCACGCACGCGTTCATCGTGCGCGAGCCCCGCCCGACCATCGCCTCCCACTACGCCGTGAAGCCGACGGTGACCAGCCCGGAGATCGGCTTCGAGCGGCAATGGGACCTGTTCGATGCGCTGTGGTCGGCGAGCGGCCGCAAGCCGCTCGTCATCCGTACCGAGCGGCTGACGAGCGATCCGGAGCCCGTCGTGCGGTCGTTCTGCGACTACGTCGGCCTGCCGTTCATGGCCGAGTCGCTCGAGTGGAAGCCACAGGACCGGCCCGAGTGGCAGCGGCATCGCAAGTGGCACCTCGGCGCCATCGACAGCACCGGTTTCTCCCAGCCGCGCACCGAGTACGAGGCGACGGTCGACAACAACGAGCTGCTGCGGTCGTTCTACGACTACCACCTCCCCTTCTACGAGAGGATCACCAGCCATGCCGAGTGATGGCGCCGGCGGGAAGGGACGCTCCGTCGCCTTCACCAAGCTGGTGGCCGCCGGCAACGACTTCGTGCTGGTGGACGAGGACCGGTCGCCGGCCGTCCCCCCCATCAGCGAGTTCAGCCGCTGGGCGTGCCGCCGGGACGTCGGGATCGGAGCCGACGGGGTGCTGATGATGCGGCGCACGGGTGCGGACAGCGTCAACCTGGTCGTCGCCAACCCGGACGGCTCCATCGCCAAGATGTGCGGGAACGGTGCGCGCTGCGGGGCGTACTACGCGCTCACGCACGGCCTCGCCGCGCCGCTCACGATGACCTTCGCCGGGCGGGACCGTGACCACTCCTTGCAGGCGCGGTCCGACGGCGGCCTCATCGAGATGACGTCACCGCAACCGCATGCGGTCGGCGACCCGATCGAGATCGACGGGTTCGACTTCTACTCGGTGGACACCGGCACGGAGTACGCCGTGACGTTCGTCGACGCCGTCGACGCCGTCGACGTGCCCGAGGTCGGCCGCCTGGTGCGCTACCACCCGCGCTTCGCTCCAGGGGGCACCAGCGTGACCTTCGCGCAGGTGACGCCGGACGGCCTGCGCGCGCGCACGTACGAGCGCGGCAACGAGGCCGAGACCCTCTCCTGCAGCAGCGGCGCGGTGGCGGCCGCTGTCGTGGCCCGGCACGCCGGCCTGCAGGACTCCGAGAAAGTACGCGTCCACAACCGCTCCTACGCTCCATTGCTGGTCCGCCTGGACGGCCGTCACCTGCCGGGCGAGCCCGTGACCGTGTCGGGCCCGGTCGAGCCGGTCTTCACCGGCACGATCCCGTGGCGCGACTCATGGGAGCTGCCGGAAACCGCGACCTGACGGGTCCGGCACGCGCCCGCGACGCCCGTCGAGGGCTCGCATCCGCGGTGCATCCGAGCCGGCAATCGGCATTCGGGGGGGCCGCGCCCATCCACGACGACAACAGGAAGGACGCCGTAGTGTCGAAGCCGGTCGTTCTCATCTCAGAAGAGCTCGCCCCATCGGCCATTGACGTGCTGTCGGCCAGCTGCGAGCTGCGCCACGTCGACGGCACGGACCGGTCACGGCTCCTGTCTGCGCTCGCCGACGCCGACGCGGTCATCGTACGAAGTGCCACGCTCATCGACGCCCAGGCGCTCGACGCCGGCGAGCGGCTGAAGGTCGTCGCGCGCGCCGGTGTCGGGCTGGACAACGTCGACGTGGCCGAGGCCACCAGCCGCGGCGTCATGGTGATCAACGCCCCGACGTCGAACATCGTCAGCGCCGCCGAGCACGCCGTCGCGCTGCTGCTGGCCACCGCCCGGCGGATCCCGTCCGCCACCGAGAGCATGAGGCAGGGCGAGTGGAAGCGCTCGCAGCTGACCGGTGTCGAAGTGGCCGGCAAGGTCGTCGGCGTGGTCGGGCTGGGCAAGGTCGGCGCGCTGTTCGCCGAGCGGATGCGCGCGTTCGGGACGACGATCGTGGCGTACGACCCGTACGTCACGCAGGAGCGCGCCGCCGAGCTGGGAGCGCGGCTCGTGACGCTCGACGAGCTGCTGGCGGAGGCGGACTTCATCTCGATCCACCTGCCGAGGACGCCCGAGACGAGGGGCCTCATCGCCGAGCGCGAGCTCGAGCTGACAAAGCCCGGCGTCATCATCGTCAACGCGGCGCGAGGGGGACTGATCGACGAGGACGCGCTCGCCCAAGCCATCGCCGACGGCCGGGTCGGTGGCGCCGGCCTCGACGTCTACGACGTCGAGCCGTGCACCGACTCGCCGCTGTTCGAGCTTGACAACGTGGTGGCCACCCCGCACCTCGGCGCCAGCACGAGCGAGGCTCAGGACAAGGCCGGCAAGGACGTCGCGCGCTCGGTGCTGCTCGCCCTGCACGGCGAGACCGTTCCCGACGCGGTGAACCAGCCGGTGGACGAGCCGGAGCCCCAGCCGGAGCCCGAGCCCACGGACGGGGGGGCGGACAGCTGGTACGTGAGGTCCTCCACCCGGCTGCTCCCCGGCCGGCCCGACGCCGCGCGCGCGGACGTTAGGCTCAATGGCTAGTGCCGGTGAAGCCGGTCGGCCGCCTGCGGCCGGCCGGGCCGGCGACGTGGTGCTGGACCGGGGCCGGCGCCCGCGCATCGTGCGGAGGAGGCTCGCCATCGGGACGTCGCCGAGCCGGTCGCCGGCATCGCGCCGCTCGCCGGCGCCGTCCGGTCGAGGGGACCGGCGGGGCGCCGTGGTGCAGGGCATCCGCCACGGTGCCGCCGCCGGGGTCGCAACGTTCGCCGTGGGCGTCAGCTTCGGGGTGCTGGCCAGGCCGGTCATCGGCACCCTCCCTGCCGTCGTGATGTCCGTCGTCGTGTTCGCCGGCTCGGCGCAGCTCGCAGCGGTGAGCACGCTCGGTGCCGGTGGCATCGCCGGCGCGGCGGTGATGGCCGGACTGCTGATGAACCTGCGGTTCATCCCGATGGGGATCGCCGTCGGCCCGTCGCTTCCCGGTCGGCGGTGGCGGCGGGCGGTCGAGGGCCAGGTGGTGGTCGACGCCTCGTGGGCGCTCGCCAGGGAGGAGGACGGCAGCTTCGACTGGCCCACCCTCCTCGGCGCCGCGATCCCGCAGGCCATCGGGTGGTGGGGAGGCACCCTGCTCGGCGCGCT
Source organism: Frankiaceae bacterium (assembly GCA_045807125.1). GTDB lineage: Bacteria > Actinomycetota > Actinomycetes > JAWWOL01 > JAWWOL01 > JBJMHZ01. Next base: position 117,866 of record JBJMHZ010000028.1, on the reverse strand, counting down.
CGGCGGGCAGTTCCTCGGCGACCCCAGCACGCTGGGGCTCGACGCCGTGTTCCCGGCGTTCTTCCTCGTCCTGCTCGCCGACGACCTCCGCAAGCCGCGCAGCGCGGTGGTGGCGCTCCTCGCGGCCGGCCTGACCCTCGCGCTGACGCCTCTCGTCCCGCCTGGCCTCGCCGTCACCCTCGCGTCCGCCGCAGCCCTGCTGGGCCTCATGGCACCGGCGCCGGCGAGCGAACCGCAGGGCGCGGCAGCCGAGGACGGCGCATGAGCGCCGCCTGGGTCACCGTCGCCGGCCTGGCGGTCGGCACCGTCGTCATCAAGGCGGGGTCGCCGACCGTGCTCGTGGGGCGCACGCTGCCCCCGCGGCTGGCGGCCGTCCTCCAGCTCCTGCCCGCAGCGGTGCTGAGCGCCCTCGTGGTGAACGACGCGCTCACCGACGGCGCGCGGGGTCTGACCCTCGACGCCCGCGGCGTGGGGCTGGCCGCCGCGGCGCTCGCCGTGCTCCTGCGCCTTCCGATGGTCGTGGTGATCGTCGTGGCGGCCGCGTCGACCGCGCTGGTGCGCGCGCTCGCCTGACCGTCCGCTCCTGCTGCGGCGCCCGCTACACCGACTGCGACTGCGCGGCCCGCTGTCGAGGGCCGCCCGTCCACCCGCGCCCGGCCGCGGCGTCGATCGAGGTGGCTCCGGCAGCCAGCGTGCTGCCGTCCTGGTCGAGGTGGGTGAGCGCCGTGCAGATGTGGTGGACGATCTGCGGGTGGATCGGCAGCGACATGTGGCCGATGCCACGGACGAGGACGTTGGTGGCGCGCAGGTCAGGATGCAGCACCTGGGCAGCTGACCTGGGCACGATCAGCTGGTCGAGATCGCTCCACAGCGCGAGGAAGCGGGTGCGGCACCCCGGTGCGGGCTCGGCGAGCTCGGCGAGCAGGTCGCTGCCGGGGCGCAGCTGGCGGCAGAGCCGGTGGGGCAGCAGGTGGGCCGAGCGGGTGCCCCCGTGCGGGGTGCCGAGGGTGACGAGCGTGTGCACCCGCTCGTCACCGCCCATCCGCTGGACGTAGTAGCGCGCGACGAGGCCGCCGAGGCTGTGCCCGACCAGGTGGACGCGCTCGAAGCCGGTCTCGTCGACCAGCCGCTCCACCGCATCGGCGAGCTGCTGCGCCGCGGTCCGGACGTCAGCGGTGAAGACGCTGTAGTTGAGCGCGCCGATCCGGCCGAACCCCCGCCGGCGCAGCTGCCGGCGCAGCAGCGCGAAGACGGACCGGTTGTCGACGAAGCCGTGCACCAGCAGGATCGGTGTGCCCGCGGCCTCGACGTCGCTGATGATCAGGGCGCGCTGCAGCGGTGGCAAGGCGTCGAGGGAGTGCCGGGCGGACTGCGGGCAGCCGGGCTCCGGAGCCACCCCGAACGGGTAGGCCAGCGCGTGCGCGGTCAGCCAGATCAGCTCGCGGGTGGCGCCGGCGATGCCGGTCGGCGAGCAGACCGTGCGGACGCCGCGGCCGGCGCTGCGCGCCAGCCGCTCGGCTCGGGCTACCGGTACCCTCACCACCTCGCCCTTCGACGCCGCGCTCATGAGGCGCGTCCTTCCAGGATTTGCTCGACGTGAGCAGTTCGCAACCCTGCGAGCATGCGCGTCTTCACGATCGACCCCCGTACCCAGGATCTGTAGCCGGGCCGCTGCCGTTACGCTGCTGGCAGCAGGACGTCCCCGCCGGGCCACCGGACAGTCGCAGGGAGGCATGCCGTGAGCGCCGGTCCCATCCGCGTCGTCGTCGCCAAGCCCGGTCTCGACGGGCACGACCGGGGCGCCAAGGTGGTGGCCCGCGCGCTCCGCGACGCCGGCATGGAGGTCATCTACACCGGGCTCCACCAGACCCCCGACCAGATCGTCGAGACCGCCATCCAGGAGGACGCCGACTGCATCGGGCTGTCGATCCTGTCCGGCGCCCACATGACGCTCTTCAAGCGGCTGCTCGACCTGCTGGCCGAGCACGACGCCCGCGACATCGTCGTCTTCGGCGGCGGCATCATCCCCGACGACGACATCAGGGCGCTGACCGAGCTGGGGGTCGCTGCCATCTTCACCCCGGGCACGCCGACCCAGCACATCGTCGACTGGGTCACGAAGAACGTCGGCGAGGCCGCGACCGCCTGAGCCCCTCCTCCGCCGTGTCCGTCCGCGCCCGTCAGCGCGGGGTCAGGAGCTGCCCAGCGCCGCGGCCGCCTGGGCTGCCGAGCCCACCGGAAGCGTCAGCGAGCTCGGCGCCGCGGCGCTCGTCGTGACGGTCACCGGCGTGACGACCGGCGAGTTGCGGTACGCGGCGTCGCTCGCTGCGACGACGAGCGAGATGCGGTGCCCGGCGGCGAACCGGTGGACGATGCCGGGCAGCATCACGTGCACCGGGCGCGTGGGGTCGCTCACCCGCGCGGGCGCGATCAGCCGGTGCACCAGGTCGACCGAGCCGTCGGGTGCGATGTCGTAGACCTTGACGAAGACCAGCACCATCCCGGCCGGCCCGGCGAGCCGCGTCGCTGCGGCCGTCGGCGCCGACAGTCGCAGGTCGGCCGTGGGGACGCCGGCCACGTCGAGGTCGCCCGCGAGCGGCGCCGACGAGAGCGCGACGTACGTGCCGGGTGCGTCCGACGGCGGCGTGCTCTCGTCCGGCACGTAGCTGCCCTGCGTCCCCGACGTCTCCGAGTACGACGTCGGGACGCCGCCGGGCGCGTTGGCGAACGTCGCCGAGCCGGCCTGCACCCGTGATCGGCTCGGCACCAGCGACGCGCTGCCGGAGGCGTACAACCGCGCGGTGGTGCCGGCCGGGTAGGCCGGTGCCTGGCCGTACTGCACCGTGTCGGGGCCGGTGCCGTCGAAGGGCACCCACGCCCGGTAGTACGCGAACCCGGGACCGGTCGGCGTGCCCGAGCCCTTGAGGTAGTGGTCGAACCAGGCGAGGAAGCGCTGCCCCTCGTACGTGCTGCCAGGGGCGGCCAGGTCGAGCTCGCCCTTGGCCGGCGTGCCGTGGCTGTGCCCCCATGACTGCCAGATCATCGAGACCGGCGTGCCCTGCGCGCGCAGCGCGCGGTAGGTCGCGACCGCCTCGTCGAGGTTGAACAGCGTGTCCGCCTGCCCCTGCACGAGCAGCGTGGGGATGCGGATCCGCGGCAGGTACGAGGCGACCGACGCGCCCCGGGCGAGCGCGAGCGTCGACGCGTCGGGATAGCCGAGCGCGTCCATCTGGGCCTTGGCCGCGCACGCCCGGTCGTCGAAGTTGGGGCAGCCGACGTCGCGGCTCGGATCGATCTGCGCGCCCTGCACGCCGTCCTCGATGCCGACGCCGAAGAACAGGGTCGTCCAGTCGAGCTTCTCGGTCCCGGGCGTGCGCGAGCTGACGCCGCTGGCCAGGTCGGCGTTGCTCGGCGCGAGGGAGTACGAGAGGTCGTTCCAGGTGATGAGCGGGACGATCGTGTCGAGGCGGGGGTCGACCGAGGCCACCGCGAACTGCACCTCGCCGCCGTACGAGCCGCCGATCATCCCGACCCGGGGGTCACCGGCCCGCCGGCTGCCGTCGTGCGCGACCGCGTCGTGGCTGACGTAGTCGACCGTCGTGCCGTCGACCGCCCGCTTGGTGCCGCCGAGGAAGCTGATGAGCTGGCTGCCCGCCGCCCCGTCGTACGCGGGCTGGTCGAGGTAGATCTTGCAGCCGGACCCACCGAAGCCGAGCCCCGAGTACGAGAGCACCACGTAGCCGCGGCGGCCGAGGGACTGCCCGATGCCGGCCTGGTCGTCCTTGGACCCGCCGAACCCGTTGGTGGTCAGGATCGCGGGCGCCGGGTGCGCGCGGGTCGCGGTCGACGGCCGGTAGAGGTCAGCGACGACGTCGCAGTGGTGCCGGTCGGTCGAGGGGCCGGCGACGACGTCGAGGTGGATCGTCCGCATCGACACCGTGATGCGCGCCGCTTGCGCCGGGCCGCCCGTCAGCAGGGCCGGTACGAGGGCGGCGCACCCGGCCAGGGAGACGGTGCAGGCGGCGGCGAGCAGTGGATGACGGTGCACGGCTGGCCTCCCGGTCGATCGGCGTCGCGCTGAGAACGAGCGAGCGATTAGCCGGTTACGTCTGGTGGTGGGGGTGCCGCCTGGCGGGGCGGCGACTGCCGATACGCTCGGAGCGGTTTCGAGGCGCGCGAGCCGATGACCGAACCGAGGACGGAGCCCGTGGATCTCTTCGAGCACCAGGCGAAGGAGCTGTTCCGGTCGTACGGCGTCCCGGTGCCGAACGGGCAGGTCGCCACCACCGCTGACGAGGCCCGCGCGGCGGCGGAGCGCATCGCCGGCCCGGACGGCCGGGTGGTGGTCAAGGCGCAGGTGAAGACCGGTGGTCGCGGCAAGGCCGGCGGCGTCAAGGTGGCCGAGGGCGCCGAGGACGCGCGGGCCAAGGCCGAGCAGATCCTCGGCATGGACATCAAGGGCCACACCGTCTGCAAGGTCCTGGTCGAGCCGGCCAGCGACATCGCCGAGGAGTACTACTTCTCCTTCCTGCTCGACCGCGCCGGCCGCGCCTACCTCGCGATGTGCTCGGTCGAGGGCGGCATGGACATCGAGGAGGTCGCCGCCACCAAGCCCGACCGGCTGGCCCGCGTGCCGGTCGACCCGGCGGACGGGATCGACGTCGACGCCGCGCGGGCGATCGCGAGGCAGGGCCACCTCCCCGACCGCGCGCTCGACGCCGCGGCGGAGGTCATCGTCAAGCTGTGGGCCTGCTTCGAGGGCGCCGACGCGACGCTCGTCGAGGTCAATCCGCTCGTCCTCACCGGCAGCGGCGAGGTCATGGCGCTCGACGGCAAGGTCACGCTCGACGACAACGCGTCGTTCCGCCACCCCGACTTCGCCGGCTTCGAGGACACCACGGCCACCGACCCGCTCGAGCAGCGGGCCAAGGAGCAGGACCTCAACTACGTCCGGCTCGACGGCCAGGTCGGCATCATCGGCAACGGCGCCGGGCTGGTGATGTCGACGCTCGACGTGGTGGCGTACGCAGGCGAGGCGCTCGGCGGTATCAAGCCGGCCAACTTCCTCGACATCGGCGGTGGCGCATCCGCCGAGGTGATGGCGAGCGGGCTCGGGATCGTGCTGGCCGACCCGGCCGTCAGGAGTGTCTTCGTCAACGTCTTCGGCGGCATCACCGCGTGCGACGAGGTCGCGAACGGCATCGTCCAGGCGTTCGGGCTCCTGCAGGCGCGAGGCGAGCGGGTGAGCGTGCCGCTCGTCGTGCGCCTCGACGGCAACAATGCGGAGGAGGGCCGGCGCATCCTCGACGAGTCGGGCATCGAGGGCCTGCAACGGCTGGACACGATGGACGACGCCGCCCGGCGGGCGGCAGAGCTTGCCGCCGGGCTCGCGGCTGCCGAGTAGAGGACGGACCGACAACCATGGCCATCTGGCTCACCGAGCGAAGCAAGGTCATCGTCCAGGGCATCACCGGCTCCGAGGGCAGCAAGCACACCAGGCGGATGGTCGCCGCCGGCACCGACATCGTCGCCGGCACCAACCCGCGCAAGGCCGGCCAGGACTTCGACGGCATCCCCATCTACGCGACGGTCGGCGAGGCGGTGAAGGAGACCGGCGCCGATGTCGCCGTCTCGTTCATCCCGCCGCCCTTTGCCAAGGCGGCGGCGATCGAGGCGATCGAGGCCGAGATCCCGCTGCTGGTGGTCATCACCGAGGGCATCCCCGTGCACGACAGCACCGAGGTGGTCAACCTCGCGCTGCGCAAGGGCACGACGCGCATCATCGGCCCGAACTGCCCCGGCCTCATCAGTCCCGGCCGCGCCAACGTCGGCATCACCCCCGCCGACATCACCAAGCCCGGCCGCATCGGCCTGGTCAGCAAGAGCGGCACGCTGACCTACCAGATGATGTACGAGCTGCGCGACATCGGCTTCTCGACCTGCGTCGGCATTGGCGGCGACCCGGTCATCGGCACGACGCACATCGACTGCCTGCAGGCGTTCCAGGACGACCCCGACACCGACGCGATCGTGATGATCGGCGAGATCGGCGGCGACGCGGAGGAGCGGGCGGCCGCCTACATCGGCGAGCACGTGACCAAGCCGGTGGTCGGCTACATCGCCGGCTTCACCGCGCCGGAGGGCAAGACGATGGGGCACGCGGGCGCCATCGTGTCGGGCTCCAGCGGCACGGCGGCGGCCAAGGCGGAGGCGCTCGGCGCGGTCGGCGTCAAGGTCGGCCGCACCCCGAGCGAGACGGCCCGGCTGATGGCCGACATCATGGCCGCGCACTGACCGCCGCTGACGGCGCGCTGACCGGGCGCTGACGGGCCGCTGACCGGTCGCTCCACCCCAGATGCGCCGAGCGGCGGTGCCGGCGCGGGGGCGATATTTCTTCGTTTGATGCATTCCCATGCCGGGCATGCGCGGGATAGCGTTGCTCATCGCTCGCCGATAAGGGCGTTTCGCCCGCTCGCTCGAGGTCCCGCTGCGCACGCCGGTGCGCCCTCTGCCGGGGACCGGCTCAGGCCCTCGTCACGACATGCGCTGATCGAGGAGAGGAGGTCGGGCCATGCGTTACCTCCACTGATGCCTGGCATCGACACGTCGCCCGATGACCTCACCGCGACCGAGGGAAGGGGATCGAGCCATGCGTTACGTGCATTGACGGGCAGCACCGCGACCGCTGCGGCCCCGGCCGGTAGGTCGGGCCGCAGCGGTGCATCGCCGTTCTCGCGCTTGCCCTCGGGGGTCCGGATCATGGCCGCAGCAGCACCACCGCCCGGTGCGGGCGCGATCGAGTCGTGCGACGCGCTCTACGACCCGCTCGCCGCCGACGTGCTGACCGATCCCTACCCGTGCTTCGCGCGGTTGCGCGCGGCCGGTGCCGTGCTGTGGCACGACCGGCTCGCCTCGTGGCTGGTCACCGACCATGCCACGTGCAGCGAGGTGCTGCGGCGCACGGACGTCTTCGCATCCGATTTCCGGCGCATCGGGGAGGAGGTGCCCGATGCGGCGCTGAGCGTCCAGATGCTCGACCCGCCGGACCACACGCCGGTGCGGCACCTGCTCGCGGCCGCGGTGCGCACCCGCGGCATCGCCACCCTCGCGGACGACGTGCGTCGCATCGCCGAGCGGCACGTCGAGGCCACGCCGGGCGACGAGCCGTTCGACTTCGTCGCGCGGGTGGCGCGGCCGGTGGCGCTCGAGACCATCAGCTACGTGCTCGGCGTCGCGCCCCCCGAAGGCGACGAGTTCGAGGCCGTCTCCAACGCCATCGTGCGCAGCATGGACGGGGGCCTGGATCCCTCGCGCATTGAGCCGGGCCGGGAGGCGCGGGGACGGCTGTCCGCGCTCCTCGACGGCTGGGCCGGCGCCGCGAGCGACGATGGCCTGCTCGGCTACGTCACCACGCACCGGGAGCGTTACGGCGTGCCGGCGGCCGTCGCAACCAACTCGGTACGGGCCGTCCTGCACGCGGGTTACGAGTCCGCCAGCCGGCTGCTCGGCAACGCTGCCGCGGTCCTCGTCCGGCATCCGGAGATGGCGCCCGCGCTGCGCGATCCCGCCGTGCTGGACGACGCGGTGGAGGAGCTCGTCCGCCTCGACGCGCCCGTGCAGGCCGATGCGCGTGCGTGCGTCTCCGACACGGACCTCGCCGGTCGCCGGTTGCGGCGCGGCGATGTCGTCGTGCTGCTCCTCGGTGCCGCCAACCGCGACCCCGCCGCCTTCGACGAGCCCGACTCGTTCGTCCCCACGCGCCGCCCCAACCGACATCTCGGCTTCGGGCTCGGCGCGCATGCCTGCCTCGGCTCGCACCTGGCGAGGTTCGAGCTGTCGGCGGTGCTGGCGGCGGCGGTGGGCAGTGGCCGCGCACTCGTCCTCGCCGGCGATCCCGAGCAGGAGCCGACGGCGACGCTGCGTGGGTTGCTGCGCCTCCCGGTGCGCTGGGAGCCGCGAGGGGGCCGGTCGTGAAGGCGCTCCTGGTCTCCATGCCCTGGCAGATGGTCGACTGCCCACCGTTGCCGATCGGCATCCTGACCGCGTGCGCGTCGCGGTGCCGCTGCGCTCCGGAGATCGAGGAGTACCACGCGAACCTCGAGTGGTGCGACTGGTTGATGGAGCGGTCCGGCGGCGATCTCGCGCCCGAGCACTACACGTACGTCGCTGAGGTCGGCGTCTGGCACTCCGTCGGCGACTGGGTCTTCGCGGGCGCGCTCTACGACGATCCCGACTGGCGATCCGACGTCTTCACCGCCTACGCGCGAGACCACGGCCTCGATCCGGCGCGCTGGTACGAGATGCGCGCGCTGAGCTTCGGCTTTCTCGACCACGCGCTGGAGACCGTGCTGGCCAGTGGTGCCGACGTGGTCGGCTTCACCTCGACGTTCTCGCAGAGCACCGCCTCGCTGGCGCTCGCGAAGCGGATCAAGCAGCGCCGCCCCGAGGTCGTCACGCTCTTCGGCGGCGCCAACTGCGACGGGCCGATGGGCGCGGCGCTGCACCGGAGCTTCTCGTTCGTCGACCACGTGGTGAGCGGCGAGGGCGAGGCTGCCTTCGTCGCACTGCTCGATGCGTTGGCCACCGGGACCCCGCTGACGGCGGTCCCTGGCCTGTGCTGGCGGGACGAGAGCGGTGCGCAGCGGGTCAATCCGCCGGGGCCGATGGTGCCGATCCAGCAGGTGCCGCGCCCGGACTACTCGCGATGGCAGCGGGCGTTCGAGGCCAGCCGTACCGGCGCCATGGTGTCGCCGCAGCTGGTGCTCGAGTCGGCGCGTGGTTGCTGGTGGGGCGAGAAGCACCACTGCACGTTCTGCGGACTGAACGGGCTCGCCATGACGTTCAGGGCCAAGCCGGCCGACGTCTTCCTCGACGACCTCGCGGCGCTCGTCAGCGGGCACCGCATCCTCGACGTCGTGATGGTCGACAACATCATGGACCACGCGTACTTCACCGAGCTCCTGCCGCGCCTCGCCGACCTGGACTGGGACCTGCGCCTGCGCTACGAGGTCAAGGCCAACCTGCGCAGGGACCAGCTCGCCGCCCTCGCCGCGGCGGGCATCCGGCACGTGCAACCGGGGATCGAGCACCTGAGCTCGCGCGTGCTCGCGCTGATGGACAAGGGCGTGCACGCGACGCAGAACGTCCAGGTGCTCCGCGACTGCGACGACCTCGGCATCACGGTCGACTGGAACTTCCTCTACGGCTTCCCGGGCGAGACGGCGGAGGACTACGAGGTCGTCATCGAGCAGCTTCCCGCGCTCGTGCACCTCCAACCACCGTCCGGCGCGGTGCGCATCCTGCTGGAGCGGTTCAGCCCGTACTTCGACCGCCCGGAGCTCGGCTTCGCGCGTCGGCGCCCATCGGCGCAGTACGACCACGTCTACGACCTGCCCGAGGAGGTCATGGTCGACCTGGCCTACCAGTTCGACACCGACCCGAAGGGCATCGACGACGCGCTCGCGAAGAAGCTGCTGGGCGCCGTGCGCTGGTGGCAGCGCAACCACGAGAACAGCACCCTCGTCATGCACCGGACCGAGGACGGCATCGTCATCGACGACCGGCGGGCCGGTCGGGAACCGGCCGAGCACGTGCTCGCCGACCGGATCGACCGCGCGCTGTACGAGGCGCTCGAGACGCCGCGCTCGGTCGAGGGTCTGGTGGCGGTTGCCGGCGCGGTGGCCGCCGCACCGGTGGGCCGGCACGAGGTGACCCGCCGCATCGCCTCCTTCCGCAGGAGGGGCCTCGTCCTCGAGGAGGGCGGCCGGATCGTCGCGCTGGCGACCCGCGGGCAACCGCCGCGGATCGGCCTGCTCGGCAAGGGTCTCGCCAGGCCGTCGGCGTCGCCCGTCCCTGCTCCCGTCCCCCTGCCGGCCGGCGTCGCGTGACCGGCACCGTCGTGCGCCTCGACCCCGGCGAGGATGCCCTGCTGGACGTGCTGCGCCGCCTTCGCGACGCAGCGGCGGTGGGGGACGCCCCTTCCTGGCAGGCTCTTCCGGAGGCCGCGATCGACACCAGGTCGCTGCATCACCTGCCCCCGCCGTCGGTGGCCGGCGCGCCTCCGCCGTGGTTGGTGGAGTGGCGCGCCGCGTACCGGTTCGGCCTGTGCCACTTCCGCTGCGGACCCGGCTTCGCGGTGGTGCGCGACGACAGGGCCGTCGCCGGCGCCCCACGGCTGGTCGTCGACGCCCGCGGTCGCGAGGCTCTCGAGTCATGGACGGCGCCGGGTCCGCTGCCGCGGCAGGGCGAGGTGGCGGAGGCCGTCGCCCCTCTCGTCGCGGCCGCTCTCGTGCTCGTGGTAGGCAATGACGCGATGACGCTGCCGTACCGGCTCGTCCGCTGGCCGATCCCGGTGACGGCGGTGTGACGGGGGCAGTCCCGCCGCTGGACGGAGGAACGATGGCACGAGCTACGGGCAAGAGGCGGTGGCTGTCGGCCACCGTCGCCGCGCTGACCGCCGGCATCACCGCGCTCACGCCCGCCGTGGCGAGCGGCGCGCAGGTGACGCGGGCGCCGGCGAACGGGGCGCACCACGGCCGGACCGCTGATCTCGGCGCGGTCGTCGCGCACCGCCTGGCGGGCCGGGCGTACCCCGCGCTGCGCGCGTTCCAGCGCATCGCCGACCGCAACGGCGGCACCCGCGGTTACGACCAGCCCGGCTTCGCAGCGTCAGCCGACTACGTCGTTCACCGGCTCCGGCAGGCGCACTACCGCGTCTGGCGGCAGAAGGTGCCGTACACCGACTTCGTGCCCGACGAGGAGCGCGCGGTGGAGCGATCGCCGGTGCAGCGCTCGTACCGGTTGCTGATGACGCGCTGGGTGCCGTCCACGCCGCGCGGCGGCATCACCGCCCGGGTCGGGGTGCTGCCCGAGGGGGCGTCGGGATGCACGGCTAGCGACTACGCCGGCTTCGCCGGAGCGATCGCCGTGGTGCCGCGCGGCACATGCGGCTACACGGCGCAGCAGGCGCTCGCGGCGCAGGCGGGCGCGGTTGCGTTCATCGTCTACTACCCGACGCCGTCGCCGGACAATGCCTACCGCTTCATCGCCTTCACGCCGAGCGACTTCACGATCCCGATGGGCTCGATCTCGCAGCGCGAGGGCGAGGAACTGATCGCGCAGGCCCGGGCCCGGACCGTGATGCTCACCGTCGTCCTGCGCGCGCACGAGGAGCAGCGCGTCACCGAGAACGTCCTCGCCGAGACGGCCGGTGGGCGCCCGGACAGCGTCGTGATGGTCGGTGGTCACCTCGACAGCGTCACCGAGGGACCGGGCATCAACGACAACGCGTCGACCGCATCGGCGGTGCTGCAGACGGCACTGGCGCTCGCGCCGTACCAGCGCAAGGTCGTCAACAAGGTGCGCTTCGCGTGGTGGGGCGCTGAGGAGCTCGTCGACATCGGGTCCGACTACTACGTGGCCCACCTCTCGGCCGAGGAGCGCAGGCACGTTCGCGCGCTGGTCAACGGCGAGCTGCTCGGATCGCCCAACTACGTCCGACATGTCTGGGATGGCGGTCCGGCCGGCGGGCACGCGATCGCGGCCCGGTTCGAGCAGTTCTTCGACGCCCGCGGGCTCCCGTACGAGGTGGTGGACCCGGCGCTGGTGGGCTCCGACCACGAGCCGTTCGAGGCCGTCGGCATCCCCATCGGCGGGCTCGACAGCGGCCTGCTCTCGGTGAAGACCGAGGCCGAGCAGCAGGTGTTCGGCGGCCGGGCCGGCCAGCTCGAGGACCCGTGCTACCACCAGGCGTGCGATCGCATCTCGAACATCGACCGGTCCGTCCTCGATGCGGACACCCAGGCGCTGGGCTACGTGGTGGGCAGCCTCGCGGTCGACGCCACCGGCCTGCCGACGCGCTGACCCGGCGTCGACAGCACGGAAGGGTGGTGATCGCCGGACACGGCACCGTCGGCGGTGGTATCAAGGCCTCCGGTCGCGGCTCATCTTTCCGCGCCGCCGGCGGAGCCCGGCGGGCAGACTGGAGGTCCCAGATGGTCGACCACCCCGCCGGTGCTGCGTCCCTCGACGACTACGACCGGCTCCACCTTGCGGTCGTCGGCGCAGGGGTGCTCGCCTTCATCTTCTCGTTCCTGCCCTACTACGGCGTCTCGGTGTCCTTCGCGGGCACGCACGCTAGCTCGTCGGTGACCGCGTGGCACAGCTACGCCGTCCTTGGCGACCTGTGCCTGCTGGCGGCCACGGCGCTCGCGGCGGTGCACGTCTTCCGCCCGGCGCTGCTGCCGTCCGACCTGCCGGTCAAGCCGTTCTTCGCGGTGGCCGCCCTCGCCGGCATCGGCACGCTGCTGCTGATCCTGCGCGCGGTGACGCTGCCCAGCCCGTCCGGGCTCGGCGTGTCGGTCGGCGTGCGGTGGGGCGCCTACCTGCTGTTCCTCGCCGGCATCGCCCAGACCGTGACGGCGGTGCTCGCCGCCAGGGCCGAGGACGCCGCGACGCGGCCGGTGGTGAGCGCGCCGGAGGTCTGACCGCTCGGGCACCGGCGGCCGGGCAGCGCGGGGCGGCACCGACACGCGACCCGCGCAATGCGGGCCGGGGCGACCGCCCGCTGCGAGAGTGGGACGGGTGACCGACCTGCTCGCCCGGGCGCTGCCCGGGCAGGCCGACCCGACCGAGCGGCCGCCGGTGATCCTGGCGGCCGCCGGCGCCGCCCTGTGGGTGGCGGTGATCGGCCTCGCCGCCGTGACGCTCGTGGCGGTGGGCGGCTGGGCGACCGCATCGGCGACCGCCGATGCCCCCTCCGCGCTGCGGGCCGCCGGTGCGCTGTGGCTGCTCGCGCACCACGCCGGGATCGGGCTCGGCAGCGGCACGTTCGCCCTCGTCCCGCTCGGGCTGACGGCGCTGCCGGCTGCGCTGCTCCACCGGGCCGGCCGCTCGCTCGCTCGTCAGCTCGAGCCCTCGTCATGGCGCGCCGCGTGGACCGTGAGCGGCGCGCTCGCCGCGTCGTACGCGCTCACCTGCGTCGCGGTGGCGCTGGCGATCCGGGCGCCGGGGCTGCGGCCGCATGCGGTGCAGGCGCTGCTCGGCGGGTGGGTGCTCGCGCTCGGCTGCGGCGGGGCCGGGGTCCTCCGGCAGATGGGCCGCGGCAACCACGCCGGCCTGCTTCGCGGCCTCGTCGCCCGCGCGCCCGCCTGGCTGCCGTCGATCCTCACCGCCGCCGCGGTGGCCGCGGCGGCGGTCGTCGCGGTGGCCGCCGTCCTCGCCGGCGCCTCGCTCGGCGCGCACCACGCCAGGGCCGCGGCGCTCACGGCCGCGCTCGACCCAGGAGGCGTCGGCATCGTGGCGCTGCTGCTGCTCCAGGTCGCCTACCTGCCCGACACGGTGGTCTGGGGCGTCGGCTACGTCGTGGGGCCGGGCTTCTCGGTCGGCGCCGGCTCGGCCTACGCGGCGGCCGGCTACGCCGGTGGGCCGGTGCCGGCGCTGCCGTTGCTCGCCGCTTTGCCGGACGGCCCGCTCCCGGCGTGGGCGCGGGCCCTGCTGCTCGCCGTTCCGGTGCTCGCCGGCGCGGCCGCCGGCTGGCTGGTGCACCGGCGCCGGCCACCGGTCGCACCGTCCGCGCCGGGCGCATCGGCCTGGGAGCTGGCCGGTCACGGGCTCGCGGCCGGAGCGGTGGCCGCGCTGCTGCTGGCGGTCGTCGTGGCGGTGGCCGGTGGCCCCGCCGGGCCGGGTGCGATGGCGACCGTGGGCGCCTCGGCGTGGCGGGTCGGCCTCCTCGCGGCCGCGGAGCTGGCACCCACCGCCGCCCTCGTGGCCGGGCTCGCCGGCTGGCTCGACGGCCGACGGCCCCGATAGGGTGACGATGCGTCACGCGGATGGCGCACCGGCTCGTCGAGGGGATGGACGATGGGGGCACGGCTCGTCGTGCTCGTGTCGGGGACGGGCACCAATCTCCAGGCGCTGCTCGACGCGTGCCGCGATCCCGCGTACGGAGCGAGCGTCGCCGCCGTCGGGGCCGATCGCGACGGTGCCGAGGGGCTGCGGCGAGCGTCCGATGCGGGCGTACCGGTCTTCGTCGTCCGCCCTGAGGACCACGCCGGTCGCGCGGCCTGGGACCACGCCCTGCGCGACGCCATCGCCGCCCACCGGCCCGATCTCGTCGTCTGCGCCGGTTTCATGCGCATCATCGGTGCGGCGGTGCTCGGCCGCTTCGCCGGCTGCATCGTCAACACTCACCCGGCGCTGCTGCCGGCGTTCCCTGGCGCGCACGCCGTGCGGGACGCGCTGGACCACGGCGTGAAGATCACCGGCGCCACGGTGCACCTCGTGGACGAGGGCGTCGACACCGGGCCGATCGTCGCCCAGACGGCGGTCGTCGTGCGCTCGGACGACGACGAGGCGAGCCTCCACGAGCGCATCAAGACCGTCGAGCGGGCGCTGCTCGTGCACGCCGTCGGGCGCATCGCCCGCGGCGGTTACCGGACGGACGGCAGGAAGGTGGTCCTGCCGTGACGGACGAGCGCAGGCCGGTGCGGCGCGCACTGGTGAGCGTGCATGACAAGGCGGGGCTCGAGGAGCTCGCGCGCGGGCTCGGCGACGCCGGGGTCGAGATCGTCTCGACCGGCTCCACCGCGGCCCGCATCGCCGCCGCCGGCGTCGCGGTCACCAGGGTCGAGGAGCTGACCGGCTTCCCTGAGTGCCTCGACGGCCGGGTGAAGACCCTGCACCCGCGGGTGCACGCCGGTCTGCTCGCCGACCTGCGCAACGCGGATCACGAGCGGCAGCTCGGCGAGCTGGGCATCGAGCCGTTCCAGCTCGTCGTCGTCAACCTCTATCCGTTCACCGCGACGGTGACCTCCGGCGCCGCGCCGGACGAGTGCATCGAGCAGATCGACATCGGTGGCCCGTCGATGGTGCGCGCGGCGGCGAAGAACCACGCCAACGTCGCGGTGGTCGTGCGTCCCGATCGCTACCCGGACGTGCTCGCCGCCGTCGCTGGTGGAGGCTTCACGCTCGCGGAGCGCAGGCGCCTCGCCGCCGAGGCGTTCACCCACACCGCGACGTACGACGTCCACGTCGCCTCCTGGTTCGGCAACGTCATGGCACCCACCGATGACGTCGACGGTGCGCCCACCGGCTTCCCGGCCTGGATCGGCGCCACGTACGACCGGGTCGACGCCCTGCGCTACGGCGAGAACCCGCACCAGCGCGCGGCCCTGTACGCCAGCGGCTTCGGCGACCGCGGCCTGGCCGGCGCGGAGCAGCTGCACGGCAAGCAGATGTCGTACAACAACTACGTCGACACCGACGCTGCCCTGCGCGCGGCCAACGACTTCCGCGGCCCGTGCGTCGCGGTCGTGAAGCATGCCAACCCCTGCGGCATCGCGGTGGGCGACGACGTGGCGGAGGCTCACCGCAAGGCGCATGCCTGCGATCCGGTGAGCGCCTACGGCGGCGTGGTCGCGGCCAACCGGCCGGTCAGCCTGGCGATGGCCGAGCAGCTCGCCGGCATCTTCACCGAGGTCGTGGTGGCGCCCGACTACGAGCCCGGCGCCCTCGAGGCGCTCACCCGAAAGCCCTCGGTCCGCGTGCTGCGGACCGCGGCGCACGGTGGGCGGGGCATCGAGGTGCGGCAGATCTGCGGGGGGCTGCTCATGCAGTCCGCGGACGCGATCGATGAGCCGGGCGACGGCCCGGCCAACTGGACCCTGCGCGCGGGCGACCCTGCCGATGCCGCGACGCTCGCCGACCTCGAGTTCGCCTGGCGGGCCTGCCGCGCGGTGAAGTCCAACGCGATCCTGCTGGCGGCCGGCGGCGCGACCGTCGGCATAGGCATGGGGCAGGTCAACCGAGTCGACGCGGCTCGGCTGGCGGTGGCGCGGGCGGGCGAGCGGGCCGCCGGATCGGTGGCGGCGAGCGACGCGTTCTTCCCGTTCCCCGACGGCCTGCAGGTGCTTGCTGAAGCCGGGATACGGGCGGTCGTCCAGCCGGGTGGCTCGGTGCGCGACGACGAGGCGGTCGAAGCTGCGGCTCGGGCTGGCATGACGATGTACCTGACCGGCGTGCGCCACTTCACCCACTGACGAAGCGGGCCCGCCGGGATCGCCCCAGGTGGGAGGGCCCCTCCTCGGCGCTGTGCACTGCCCGCGGGCTTCGGTGCAGTGCACTATGCGCTGCCCGCGGGCTTGGGCGCAGTGCACTATGCGCTGCACCGGGATTCGGGACGGGGGCGGTGCGGCTCGCCGTCGCGTCGGTCAGGGGCCGTGCTGCGGACGTGGGGGCAGTGCACAGCGCGACTGGGATAGCTCGGGTGCTGGTGCTGGTGCTGGTGCTGGTGCTGGTGCTGCGGACGTGCGGGCAGTGCACAGCGTCGAGGGGGGCCTCGCCCTCGGGCTCCCGCTCGGCCGTCGCGCCCGGCATGGAAGACTGCGACACCGTGACGGCGCAGATCCTCGACGGCAGGGCGACGCTCGGGCGCATCAAGGACGACCTGCGGCAGCGAGTCGCCGCGCTGGCCGAGCGCGGCTCCGTGCTCGGGCTCGGCACCGTGCTCGTCGGCGACGACCCCGGCAGCCACGCCTACGTCGGGGGCAAGCACCGGGACTCGGCCGATGTCGGCATCACCAGCATCGAGCGCGTGCTGCCGGCCACCGCCTCGCAGGAGGAGGTCGAGGCCATCGTCGCCGAGCTCAACGCCGACCCGGCGTGCACCGGCTACATCGTCCAGCTGCCGCTGCCGGCTGGGCTGGACGAGGGGCGGGTGCTGGAGCTGATCGACCCGGCGAAGGACGCCGACGGGCTGCACCCGGTGAACCTCGGGCGGCTCGTCCTCATGCTGCCGGGACCGCTGCCGTGCACGCCGAGGGGATGCGTCGAGCTGCTCCGGCGGTACGACGTGCCGCTCGCCGGCGCCGACGTCGTGGTGATCGGGCGCGGGGTGACCGTGGGCCGCCCGCTCGGGCTGCTGCTGACCCGGCGCAGCGAGAACGCGACCGTCACCGTCTGCCACACCGGCACCCGGGACCTCGCCGCGCACGTGCGGCGGGCCGACGTGGTGGTGGCCGCCGCGGGAGTGCCGGGGCTGGTCACCGCCGACATGGTGCGGCCGGGCGCCGCGGTGCTCGACGTCGGCATCACCAGGGTGGTCGGCGAGGACGGCAAGGGCCGCTACACGGGGGACGTCGCGGACGACGTGCGGGAGTCGGCCGGCTGGCTCGCCCCCATGCCGGGCGGCATCGGGCCGATGACGAGGGGGATGCTGCTGACCAACGTGGTCGAGGCGGCCGAGCGGGCGGCCGGGATCGGCTGAGAACAGGTCGAGGGCGCGCCCGCGGGGTCAACCGGCCCGGCGGACCCGGTCGTCCTCGTGAGCGGGCAGCGGCCGCACGATGCCGGCGGAGATGACCTCGTTGGCGAGGCGGGCGCGCCGGTTGACGCCCTCGGGGATGCGGAACTTCTGGTAGAGGCGCAGCAGGTGCTGCTTCACCGCTGCCTCGGTGACCACCAGCTCCTCGGCGATGTCCTTGGCGGTCGCCGGCGCCACGAACGCGTCCTGCCGCAGCGCCGGCCGGCACAGCGCGGTCAGCACCTCCAGCTCGCGGCGGGTCAGGTCGGGCGCCGCGATGCGGCGCACCTCGACGGTCTCGTCCGAGAGCTCCTCGGGAGTGCCGAGGCCGCCCACCCGGCAGCGGGCCATGCCGAAGGTCACCACGTCGCCGTCGGCAAGCACCCGTCGCCCCACGGGACGCCCGTTGACCCGGGTGCCGTTGGTCGAGAGGCCGAGGTCGGAGACGTAGACGAACGGGCCACGCCGGACCAGCTCGGCGTGCAGCCGGGACACGCTCGGGTCGGCCAGCCGCACGTCGACCCCGTCGCCCCGGCCCACCGTCGTCACGTCGCGGCCCAGCTCGACCACCTCACCGGTGTCCTCGACGCGCAGGTAGGGCGACTCCACGAGCTGGCCTCCTCGACGATGCTGGTTGCGCCCTTCGGGCGGCTTGGCGGCTGTGGGGTGGCTGACGGCGATGTCCGGTGCCGATGTCCGCGCCGATGCCTGACGGCGGCTGAATGGGGATGGTTGCCGGTCCTACCCGGCGGTGACGGCGTGCTTTCCTTTGCGTCTACCCGCATGGCGCCGTGGCATTCATGAGAACGGATGGGAACAGGCACGATCAGCGGGTAATCGGTACGGTGTCGCCGTCGTGTCACCGCGCGCGTGCGCAGCGTTGACGGGCAGCATGGACCACCATGGGGGGACGTCGGGGTACTAGGCTCGGATGCCACTGCAGGAGGACGTCGGCATGGTGAACAGCGCGGTGATGACCGGAACCAGCCGGGCGGCGGACGAGGAGCGGTCCCGGACGGCGCGCGCGGATGCGCCGTCGGTGATCAGGCGCCTTCCCGACCTCCAGCCCCGGCTCGACCCCGAGACGTACGCCGTGGCCCGCTATCCCCAGGACTGGCGGCCCGCCGGCATACCGGACGGCTGGTCGGCGGTCGTGCGCGACGGCGACGAGGTGACGATGGTCGCCGCCGAGGCCGCCTTCGCGGACGGCGCGCTGGGCGAGGCCCGCCCGCTCGCGCTCGAGCCGGGCTGGCGGCGGGTCACGTTCCCCGGGCCGCTGCCGTGGGAGCAGGTCGGCTTCCTCGCCGACGTCGCCACCCGCCTGGCGAGCGCGTACGTGCCGTTCACCTCGATGTCCGGGTTCACCACCGATCACCTGCTGGTCCGGGCGGCCCACGCCGACCTGGCGATGTCGCTGCTCGCCGGCAACCCGCCTCCCCCGCAGCGGCCGGGCACCAATCCGTGACGGACGAGCCAGCGCCCGGCACCCCCGCATCCGGTACCCGTACGCCCGGCACCACCGCGCCCGGCGCTCCGGTGCGCCGCCGGCTGCACGAGCTGCCCACCCTCGCGGTGATCGGCGTGCTGGCTCTCGGCCTCGTCGGCGTCGGTCTCGACCACTGGCGCAAGGGGGCGATCGTCATCGGGATCGCGCCGCTGCTCGCGGCGGGGCTGCGGCTGGTGCTGCCGGCCCGCGAGGTCGCGCCGCTCGCCGTCCGCGGGCGCGGCTTCGACGTCGTCCTGCTCGCCTGCCTCGGACTGGCCGTGATCGTCCTGGCCTACGTGGTGCCGGTCTACTACCACGCTCGCTGACCTTCGAGAGCCGTCCGATAACCTCGGACCGACCCGAGAACGTCCGCAGAAGGAGCGGCCCGATGGCCAGCAGAACCCACCGCGTCACGCTCATCCCCGGCGACGGCACCGGCCCAGAGCTCACCGAGGCGACCCGCCGGGTGCTCGAGGCGGCCGCCGCGACCGCCGACGCGGCGTTCGACTGGGACGTGCAGCAGGCCGGCGTCGACGTCATGGAGGAGGCCGGCACCCCGCTGCCCCCGCAGACGCTCGAGTCGATCCGCCGCAACAAGGTCGCGATCAAGGGCCCGATCACCACGCCCATCGGCACCGGCTTCCGCTCGGTCAACGTGGCGCTGCGGGCCGAGCTCGAGCTCTTCGCCTGCCTGCGGCCGTGCAAGACCTACCAGGGCATGCGCTCGTACTTCGACAAGGTCGACGTCGTCATCGTCCGCGAGAACACCGAGGACCTCTACGCCGGCATCGAGTACGCGCACGACACCGACGAGGCCGACAAGGTCATCGAGTTCCTCAACGGCCTGCAGAAGAAGCAGATCCGCCCCCACTCGGGCATCTCGATCAAGCCGATCAGCGAGTTCGGGTCGGAGCGCATCATCCGCTACGCGTTCCAGTACGCAAGGGACAACGGCCGCAAGCGGGTGCACTGCATCACCAAGTCCAACATCATGAAGTTCACCGACGGCCTGTTCCTGTCGGTCTTCCGCGAGGTCGCGAAGGACTTCCCCGACATCGAGCCGTGGGAGAACCTCGTCGACGCGACCTGCATGGGCCTCGTCCAGCGCCCGGCGGAGTGGGACGTGCTGGTGCTGCCCAACCTGTACGGCGACATCCTGTCCGACCTCACCGCCGGCATGGTGGGCGGTCTCGGGGTGGCGCCGGGCGCCAACATCGGCACCGACGCGGCCGTCTTCGAGGCCACGCACGGCAGCGCCCCCAAGTACAAGGGCCAGAACAAGGTCAACCCGACGGCGATGATCCTCTCCGGCAAGCTCATGCTCGACTACCTCGGCGAGGCCGACGCCGCGCGCAGGCTCGAGGACGCGGTCAGCAAGGTCGTCGCCGAGGGCACGAGCGTCACGTACGACCTGAAGCCCGACCGCAACGACCCGACGGCGGTCGGCACCAGCGAGTACGCCGACGCCATCATCGACGTCCTCCAGAGCTGAGAGGCTGGCACATCGCATGGCGCGCAAGGGCAAGGTGACCGTCGTCGGTGCCGGGTTCTACGGCTCGACCACCGCGCAACGGCTGGCCGAGCACGACGTCTTCGACGAGGTCGTCCTCACCGACATCGTCGAGGGCAAGCCCGAGGGCATCGCCCTCGACATCAGCCAGAGCCGGCCGATCGAGGGCTTCGAGACGCGGGTCGTGGGGGTCACCACCGGCCAGGGCGGCGAGGGTTACGACCGCACCGAGGGCTCCGACGTGGTGGTCATCACGGCCGGCCTGCCGCGCAAGCCGGGCATGAGCCGGATGGACCTCATCGAGACCAACGCCAAGATCGTCCGGCAGGTGACCGAGAGCGTCGCCAAGCACTCGCCAGGTGCCGTTCTCGTCGTGGTCTCCAATCCGCTCGACGAGATGACCGCCCTCGCCGCCAACGTGTCCGGCTTCCCCAAGGGCCGGGTGATCGGCCAGGCCGGCATGCTCGACACCGCGCGGCTCAAGCAGAAGGTCGCCGACCGCCTCGGCGTCGAGACCCGCAGCGTCGAGGCGATGACCCTCGGCAGCCACGGCGACACGATGGTGCCGGTGCCGAGCATGGTGAAGGTCGACGGCAAGCCGCTGACCGACCTGCTCGACGCCGGCGAGATCGAGGATCTGGTGCGGCAGACCCGCGAGGGCGGCGCCGAGATCGTCGCCCTGCTGAGGACCGGGTCGGCCTACTACGCGCCGTCGGCGGCGGCGGCGCGCATGGTCAAGGCCGTGCACGAGGACTCGGACGAGGTCATGCCGGTGTGCGCGTGGGTCGACGGCCAGTACGGCATCTCCGGCGTCTACCTCGGGGTGCCGGCCCGGCTCGGCGCCGGCGGGATCAAGGAGGTCGTCGAGCTGCCGCTCACCGACGAGGAGGTGGCGGCGCTCACGCAGGCCGCCGAGGCGGTGCGGGCCAAGCAGGCCGACGTCGCCAACCTCTGACCGCCGTGCGCGCGATCAGCGGGGCGTCGGTCCGTTTCGTGGTCACCGGCGCTGCCTACACTCGTGGCCATGGACGACAGCTGCAGTAGTCGCCCCTCGCCGGGGCTGCCGCTGATCGCTGGACGGGGCGAGCCGTCATGATCTGGCTCAACATCGTCATCGTCGCCGTCCTCATCCTCATCGAGGCGCTGTTCGTGGCGGCCGAGATGGCGCTGGTCTCGCTGCGCGAGAGCCAGGTCAACGGGCTCGCCGAGCGCAGCCGTCGCGGCATGCGGGTCAAGCAGCTCGTGGGCGACCCCAACCGGTTCCTCTCGGCGGTCCAGATCGGCGTCACGACCACGGCCCTGCTCTCGTCGGCGTTCGGCGCCGTGACGCTCACCGAGTCGGCCGCGGGCGGCCTGCGCGGCCTGGGCCTGTCCCGCACCTGGGCCCACGTGCTCGGCTTCATCGGCGTCACGCTGGTCATCAGCTACGTCACCCTCGTCGTGGGCGAGCTGGCCCCCAAGCGGCTGGCGCTGCAGCGCGCCGAGGGGATGGCGCAGGGCATCGCACCGCTGCTCGACCGGTTCGCCCGGCTGATGCGCCCGGTCATCTGGTTCCTGTCGAGGTCGACCGACCTCGTGGTCCGCGCCCTCGGCGGCGACCCCAACGTCAACCGCGAGGCGATCACCGAGGAGGAGCTGCGCGACCTCGTGGCCGCGCACGAGTCGCTGTCGAGCGACGAGCGCCGGCTGATCGACGAGGTCTTCGCGGCGGGGGAGCGCCAGGTGCGCGAGGTGATGATCCCGCGCACCGAGGTCGAGTTCCTCGACGCCAACGAGACGATCGCCAAGGCGGCCGCGGTGGCGGCCACCGCCCCGCACTCCCGCTACCCGGTCTTCCGCGGCTCGCACGACGACGTGGTCGGCTTCGTCCACGTTCGCGACCTGTTCGGGGCCCGGCGCGATCCCGGCGCGCTGGTCGCCGAGGTCCTCCGCCAGGTGAAGATGCTGCCGTCGACCAAGAAGGTGCTCTCCGCGCTCTCGGAGATGCGCCGCGAGGGCCACCACCTCGCCATCGTCGCCGACGAGTACGGCGGCACCGCCGGCATCGTCACCCTGGAGGACCTCATCGAGGAGGTCATCGGCGACATCAGGGACGAGTACGACGTCGCCGCGCCGCAGTCGCGCCGGCTGCTCACCGGCGAGGTGGAGATCGACGGCCTGCTCAACCTCGACGAGTTCGAGGAGGAGACCGGGCTGCGGCTGCCGGACGGTCCGTACGAGACGGCCGCCGGCTTCGTCATGGCCGCCCTCGGCCACCTGCCCGAGGTGGGCGAGTCGGTCGAGGTCGAGCAGGTGCGGCTGACGGTCGCCTCGCTGGACGGGCGCCGGGTCGCCCGGGTGCGGGTGACCCCGCTGACCGTGCCGGACGGCGATGAGCAGCTCGCCGGGGCCGACGTGCCGTCGGAGCCGGCACGGCGCGGATGACAGAATTGCGCTCATGCCGGAGACGTCCACTGCCCGCCCGCGGGCGCTGTCGGGGATCCAGCCCACGGCGTCGTCGTTCCACCTCGGCAACTACCTCGGCGCCCTCCGTCACTGGGTAGCGCTGCAGG
The DNA here is from genome assembly GCA_045807125.1 of Frankiaceae bacterium. Taxonomy (GTDB): domain Bacteria; phylum Actinomycetota; class Actinomycetes; order JAWWOL01; family JAWWOL01; genus JBJMHZ01. Next base: position 95,019 of record JBJMHZ010000028.1, on the reverse strand, counting down.
ACGATCTCGACGCCTTCTACTGCGTCGTTGACCTGCACGCGCTGACCGCCGGGTTCCCGGAGCCCGCGGACCTGCGCCAGCGCACCCGGCTCGCCGCGGCCCAGCTGCTGGCCGTCGGCGTCGACCCGGGGCGGGCCACCGTCTTCGTCCAGAGCCACGTGCCCGAGCACGCCGAGCTGGCGTGGATCTTCAACTGCCTCACCGGCTACGGCGAGGCGAGCCGGATGACGCAGTTCAAGGACAAGGCGAGCCGGTCGCAGTCGGTGAGCGTTGGCCTGTTCACCTACCCGATCCTCCAGGCCGCCGACATCGTGCTCTACCAGGCCGACAAGGTGCCGGTCGGCGAGGACCAGCGGCAGCACCTCGAGCTGACCCGCGACCTCGCGCAGCGGTTCAACGCCCGGTTCGGCGAGACCTTCGTGGTGCCGGAGCCGCACATCGTCCGCGAGACGGCCAGGGTCGCCGACCTGCAGGACCCGTCGGCCAAGATGAGCAAGTCGCTGCCGCCGCAGGGCACGCTCTACCTGCTGGAGAGCCTGTCCACCCTGCGCAAGAAGGTGCGCTCGGCGGTCACCGACAGCGAGCGCGAGGTGCGCTACGACGAGGCGGCGAAGCCCGGCATCGCCAACCTGCTCGAGATCTACTCGGCGCTCACCGCCCGGTCGATCGCCGAGCTCGAGGAGGCGTATGCGGGCAAGGGGTACGGCGACCTCAAGGGCGACCTCGCCGAGCTCGTCGTCGAATTCGCCCGGCCGGTGCAGGAGCGCACGCAGGCCTACCTGGACGACGCCGAGACCCTCGACGCCGTCCTCGCCGAGGGCGCCGACCGGGCCCGCTCGGTGGCCATGGCGACGATGGCGCTCGTCCGCGACCGGGTCGGGCTCCTGCCGGCGAAGGCGTAGCCGGTGGAGCAGGGCAGGCAGGTGGAGCGGGCCAGGCAGGCCAGCCAGGGCGGGTACGGCACGTACGGCGTCGCCATCGGCATTCCCGACCCGCACGGCGCGGAGCTGGCCGATTGGCGCAAGCGGCTCGGCGACCCCAACGCGGGGGCCATCCCGCCGCACGTGACGCTGCTGCCGCCCACCCGGCTCCCGCGCCGATCCCTGCCGGCCGTCATCGACCACCTCTGCGGCCTGGCCGAGGAGCACCGCGGGTTCGACATCCACCTGCGCGGCTCGGGCACCTTCCGCCCCGTCTCGCCGGTGGTCTTCGTGCCGCTGGTGGAGGGCATCAGCGACTGCGAGCGGCTGGAGCGCGCGGTGCGCAGCGGACCGCTGGCCCGCCAGACCCGGTTCAACTACCACCCCCACGTCACGGTCGGGCACGACCTCCCCGACGACGTGCTCGATCACGCCTTCGAGACGCTGACCGCCTTCGAGGCGCGCTTCCGGGTCGATGCCTTCTCATTGTTCGAGCAGGGCGATGACGAGGTGTGGCGGCCGTTGCGCGACTTCCCCCTCGGGCGAAGCGGCCGCGAGCGCTCTTAGATCGGCGGCAGCTTGAGGCGGCTTCGACCGTACCGCCGGCGGCGGCGCAGGTGGCTCTGGGCCAGGAGGACGACGATGAGCCCGGCCCCGACGGCGGCGCCCATCGGCGCGGTGAGCCAGCCGGACGGGCCGCTGCCGGCCGGCCGGGTCGCCGCCGCGGCGACGGTGCGGCCGGTCGTCCCCGCCTTCGGCGCGGGGGCGGCGACCACGACCGGCACGGTCGCGTCGCCGGCCGCGACGAGGGTGCCGACCGGTCGCACCTGGCCGAGCGCGGCGAAGCCCCAGTCGAGCAGCGCGGCCGCCTCGTGCCAGCAGTAGGGGTCGGCGTGCAGCAGCGTCACGACGAGCGTATGACCGTGCCGGGTGGCCGCGCCGACGAAGCTGGCCCGCGCCGCCACCGTGTAGCCGTCCTTGACCCCGATCGCGCCGCGGTAGTTCACCAGCAACCGGTCGTGCGTGTAGACCTGGTAGTGCCGGTGGCGCGGCGCCGGGAACGTCGCCGACACGATGCCGACGTAGTGCCGGAAGGCCGGCATCGCGAGGCCGGCCTTGGCCAGCAGGGCGAGGTCGTACGCGCTGGTCGCCTGACCGGGGGCGTCGAGCCCGTGGGGCGTGCGGGCCACCGTGTCGGTGGCGTGCAGGTAGCGCGCCTCCGCGTTCATCGCCCGCACCGTCCGTGGCACGCCGCCGTACGCCTCGGCCAGGCCACGGGCCGCATCGTTGGCCGACATCACCAGCATCGCGGTGAACAGGTCGCGGACGGTGTAGCCGAAGCCGGGCACCATGCCGACCTTGGTGCCGTCGACGGCGGCGTCCTCGTAGGACGTGCGCACCACCGTGGCCGGGTCGAGGCGGGGCAGCAGCGTGACGGCGGTCAGGATCTTCAGCGTGCTGGCCGGCATGTAGCGCCCGTGCGGGTCGCGGGCCGCCAGCACCTCGCCGGTGCCGAGGTCGGCGACCATCCACCCGGAGGCGGACAGGTGCTTGGGCAGCGGCGGCGCACCGGGGAGCTGGTCGACCACGAGCCCCTTCGCGGCAAGCCCGGGGCCGCCGACGACCGGCGCCGCGGCGATGCCCGGGTCGGCCGGGGCGGCCAGGACGGGCGTTGCCGGGGCCACGACGAGCGCCGCCGCTAGGGCCGGAGCGACGGCGAGCCGGCTGAGGGAGCGCATGATCGGTCAGGCTACCTGCCGAGAGGGGCCACGCCCGTCATTGTCGACCGATCCGCTGTCGCCGCGTGCAATGGCCCGGTGCGCCGGTCCGCCCGGGCCCGGGCGTAGTCTGTCTGCTGCCTCTCTCCCCGTTCTGCGTGGTCAGCGACCTGCCGCGCGACGGATCGGGGGCGGGGCCGCCCAGCGAGGGACGAGCGAGGGGAGCGGCATGGCGTCCAGCACCGTGGCCCGCAGGCGGTTCGGTGGCACCAACACCCGCGGCGGCCCGCCGCAGCCGCACCTGCGCACCGACCGCTGGTGGGTCCAGCCGCTGATCTACGTGGTGGTGCTCGGCGGGTTCGTCGTCTACTCCACGTACGCGATCCTCATCGGCGACAACTTCAAGGTGACCGAGGGCGGCCGGCACCTGATCTCCCCGCTCTACTCCCCGTGCACCGCCGACGCGTGCGGCGGCGAGGGCGTGTTCGGCAGGTTCTTCGGCGACGTGTTCTGGCTGTCACGGATCTTCTGGATGACGTTCCCGCTGTCGTTCCGGGCCACCTGCTACTACTACCGCAAGGCCTACTACCGCTCGTTCTTCCTCTCGCCGCCAGCCTGCGCCGTGGCAGAGCCGATGAGCCGCTACAACGGCGAGCGCAAGCTCCTCGTCGTGCAGAACACGCACCGGCTTTGGTGGTACGCCGCAGTCTTCTTCATCGGGATGCTGACCTTCGACGCCGTGCGCGCGTTCAACTTCGGCGGCAGCGTCGGCATGAGCCTCGGCACGCTGGTCCTCGTGGTCAACGTGATCCTGCTGGCGCTCTACACGTTCTCCTGCCACTCCTGCCGGCACATCGTGGGCGGCCGGCTCAAGCACTTCTCCAAGCACCCGTTCCGCTACCGGCTCTGGACCGTCGCCAGCAAGCTCAACGCCAGGCACGGCTCGTTCGCCTGGGCCAGCCTGGTGTTCGTCGGCCTGGCCGACCTCTATATCCGGCTGGTGGCGGTCGGCGCCTTCAACGACCCGAGGTTCTTCTGATGACGCAGAGCGCTTCGGCGGCGACCGACCTGGCCGGGCTCGAGACCCGCGACTACGACGTCGTGGTGGTCGGAGCCGGTGGCGCCGGCATCCGCGCCGCGATCGAGGCGTCCGCCATGGGCGCCCGCACCGCCATGGTGTGCAAGTCCCTGCTGGGCAAGGCCCACACCGTCATGGCCGAGGGCGGCATCGCGGCCGCGCTCGGCAACGTCTACGCCGACGACAACTGGCAGGTGCACTTCCGCGACACCATGCGCGGCGGCAAGATGCTCAACAACTGGCGGATGGCGCAACTGCACGCGCAGGAGGCGCCGGCTCGCGTCCTCGAGCTCGAGGAGTGGGGCGCGCTGTTCGACCGCACCCCCGACGGCCGCATCCTGCAGCGCGATTTCGGTGGTCACCGCTTCGCCCGCCTCGCGCACGTGGGCGACCGCACCGGGCTGGAGATGATCCGCACCCTGCAGTACCACGCGATCCACCGCGGCATCGACGTCCTGATGGAGTGCAAGGTCGTCCGGCTGCTGAAGGACGGCGAGGCGGTCGCCGGCGTGCTCGCGTACTACCGGGACAGCGGCCGGTTCGTGGTGCTGCGGTCGAAGGCCGTGGTGCTCGCCACCGGCGGCATCGGCAAGATCTTCAAGGTCACCTCGAACTCCTGGGAGTACAGCGGCGACGGGCACTCGCTCGCCCTGTGGTCGGGCGCCGACCTCATCGACATGGAGTTCGTCCAGTTCCACCCGACCGGGATGGTCTGGCCGCCGTCGGTGCGCGGCATCCTCGTCACCGAGGGGGTGCGGGGCGACGGCGGGACGCTGCGCAACGACAAGGGCGAGCGGTTCATGTTCAACTACGTGCCCGACGTCTTCCGCTCCGAGACCGCGGAGACCGAGGAGGAGGCCGACCGCTGGTACACCGACCGGTCCAACGCCCGGCGCACGCCCGACCTGCTGCCGCGCGACGAGGTCGCGCGGGCCATCAACTCCGAGGTGAAGGCCGGCCGTGGCTCGCCGCACGGCGGTGCGTTCCTCGACATCGCCTCCCGCCGCCCGGCCGACTACATCCGGCGCCGGCTGCCGTCGATGTACCACCAGTTCAAGCAGCTGGCCGACGTGGACATCACCAAGGAGCCGATGGAGGTCGGCCCCACCTGCCACTACGTCATGGGCGGCGTCCGGGTCGAAGCCGACACCGCCGCGGCGACCGTCCCCGGCCTGTACGCCTGCGGCGAGGTGGCAGCCGGCATGCACGGTGCCAACCGGCTGGGCGGCAACTCGCTGGGCGACCTCGTGGTCTTCGGCAAGCGGGCCGGCGAGGCTGCGGCCGCGTACGCCACCGGGCTCGTCTCCGCGCCCGACGTCGACGTCGCCGACGTGTCCCGCTGGGTGGCCGAGGTCGTCGCGCCGTTCGGCCGCGACGGCGGCGAGAACCCGTACGCGCTGCACTCCGAGCTCCAGGACACGATGCAGGCCAACGTCGGCATCATCCGCACCGAGGCCGAGATGCTCCTGGCGCTGGAGAAGATCGGCGAGCTCAAGGAGCGCGCGCAGAAGATGACGGTCGGCGGCGATCCCTGCTTCAACCCGGGCTGGAACCTCGCCACCGACATGCCGAGCCTGCTCACGGTCGCCGAGTGCGTCACCCGCGCCGCGCTGACCCGAAAGGAGAGCCGCGGCGGGCACACCCGCGACGACTTCCCCGCCACCGACAAGGAGCACTGGGGGGCGGTCAACGTCCGCATCCGCCAGCACGGCGACGCCGACCCGCTGCACGGGGACGACATCGCGATCGACGAGATCCCGCTGCCGACGATGCCCGACGAGCTCGAGCAGCTCTTCCAGGAGGCGTGAGAGATGGGGTACACCGCGCACCTTCGCATCTGGCGGGGCAACGGCGAGACCGGCGAGTTCGTCGACTACGAGGTGCAGGCCGAGGAGGGTGAGGTCGTCCTCGACGTCATCCACCGCCTCCAGGCCACCCAGGCCGGCGATCTGGCCGTCCGGTGGAACTGCAAGGCCGGCAAGTGCGGCTCGTGCAGCGCGGAGATCAACGGCAAGCCGCGCCTCATGTGCATGACCAGGATGAACCTGTTCGAGGAGGGCGCCACCATCACGGTCGCGCCGATGCGCGCCTTCCCGCTCGTCCGCGACCTCGTCACCGACGTCTCGTTCAACTACGAGGTCGCGCGGGAGGTCCCCGAGCTGGTGCTCTCGAAGCCGGACGAGGACGGTCACCGGCGCATGGCCCAGGTCGATATCGACCGGCTCCAGGAGTTCCACAAGTGCATCGAGTGCTTCATGTGCCAGAACGTCTGCCACGTCATCCGAGACCACGAGGAGAACAAGCCGGCCTTCGCCGGTCCGCGGTTCTTCCTCAAGTACGCCGAGCTCGATATGCACCCGCTGACCGAGCAGGGCGGGGCCAAGCCGTCCTGGGAGCCGGGCGGCATCGGCTACTGCAACATCACGAAGTGCTGCTCAGAGGTGTGCCCGGAGGACATTCACATCACGGACAATGCGATCATTCCGCTCAAGGAGCGGGTGATCGACAAGCAGTTCCTGCCGTTCGTGAAGCGGGGCAAGGGCAAGCGCGACTGACGAGACGGCCGGCTGATCGGCCGGTCCTCGCACATCCTCGGCTATCTCATCCATGAGGCTCGCCGACGCCGGTCGGGCGGGGCTCGAGGAATGGCGGCGAATTGACCGTCGCCGTTGCGCGTAGTCAGGCGGTATTGTCACTGCCCATCGCCACATCGCGAGAGCCCCATGGGGGGCAGGGGAGGCAACGCGCCATGACGGCAGACCTAGGCCAGCGCGTCATCGATCTCCGGCGTCGCAAGGGCCTGTCCCAGGCCGAGCTCGCTGCCGCCGCCCATATCACCGCTGCCCATCTGTCATACGTGGAGGCGAGCAAGCGCCGGCCCAGTGCCGCGGTGGTCGCCTCGCTCGCCGAGCAGCTCGGCACGACCGTCGAGCACCTCACCACGGGGCGCGGCGACGAAGGACGCACCGTCGAGCTGAACCTTCGGTTCGCCGAGGTCGCCCTGGGCTCAGGCGATCCGACCACGGCGCGCGAGCGGTTCGCGGCCGCCCACGAGCAGGCGGTCGTCATGGGGAGCGCGTACGACCCGGAGCGGTACGAAGCGCTGCTCGGGCTCGCTCGGGCAGACGAGGCTCTCGGCCGGCTGGACGATGCGATCGCCGAGTTCGAGGCACTGCTCGACGCGCGCGACCTGCCCTCGAGCGTGAGCCGGGTGACCGTTGCGGTGGGCCTGTGCCGCGCCTACACGCACGTCGGTGACCTGGGGCGCGCGATCGACCTCGGCGAGGCAGCGCTCGCCGAGGTCGGGCCGCTGGACACCGCCGGTGGCGTGGTGAGCGACGAGCGAGTCGAGCTGGCCTCGACCCTGATGGGTGCCTACTACGAGCGGGGCGACCTGACTCGTGCGCAGATGCTCATCGACTCCGTCGTGGTCTCCGCCGAGGCGAGCGGGTCGATGCGAGCGCGAGGCGCGGCCTATTGGAACGCTGCCGCCGTCGCCGAGGCGCGCGGGCAGGTGCGGTCCGCGATCAAGCTCGCCGATCGGGCCATCGCCCTGTACGGCGAGATCGGTCACGCGTTCGCCGTCGCGGCCCTGCGCGGCAACGCCGCCAGCTACTCCCTTCGCCTGCCCGACGCCGACCTCGCCGCGGCCGAGAAGCAGCTGCGCGAGTCGATCGAAGGCATGGCCGAGGCTGGCGGCAGCCCAGCCGATCTCGCCTGGGCGGAGAAGGAGCTGGCCCGCTGCTGCCTGCTGGCCGGTCGGGTCAGCGACGCGGTGGTCACCGCACGGGCTGCGTTGCGGCGCGTGCCGTCGGTCCCGCTCGAGCGGGCGCGGGTGCTGGCCGTGCTGGCCGCTGCGCTGCTGGCGGCCGGCGACGTCGACGAGGCGGTGACCGCCTACGAGCACGCCGCAGTGGCGCTCGAGTCGTACGGCGCCAGGCGGCAGGCCGCGCCGGTATGGCGCGAGCTCGCGGCGGTGCTCAAGGCAATGGGCCGTGAGAGCGACACGATCGTCGCGTTCGAGCGGATGGCGGCTGCGCTGGACGTGCCGGCGGTGCCGATCCGCCCGGTCGCAGCCGCCATCTAGGTGGGCTCTGCGATCACGCCTTGCAGCAGAGGACGAGCGGGCTCGCCGATCTGTCGGCGAGCGCGTGCCCGGCCCCGGCGTGGACCGCGGTGAGGGCTGTCAGCGCGGCGGTGGCGGCGAGGATCGTGGCGGCGATGGTGCGTCGCATGTGATGCGCTCCGTTCTCGGCGGTGGACATGTGGCGGCTCTCCCGCGAGGGCCTGTTTGCGTTCTTGTCAGTATTGCGTAACAGAGGCAGTCAAGGCTTGGTGCATCCGGGCGCACCTGAGCCACCGCACCGTCCAACGGATCAGTGCAGCTGGCAGCACCACCCGGCGGGCCAGCTCCCGGGAGCCTGCTTGGGTGCCTGTCAGCCTGGCCTAGCAGGATCGGTCAAGGCCGCGGCTGCCTCTCGCGGCCCCGAGCCGGCGCGCTCGCCGCGGGCGCTCAGCCGGCGCGGAACGAGCCCAGTGCCGCGGAGCGGTCGCTCGCCGCGGCGTCCCAGCCACCCGCGTGGGTCTGGAACAGGATCGCGTACGTCGTGTCGCCGACGCGGATCTCGCGGTCGAGCGCGTGCAGCTGGATGCCGTCGGTGTAGAGGAACTCCCAGTCGGCGGCCGGGTGCCCGCCGACGGTCAGCGCCCGCATGGCGATCCGCTGGTAGCCGGAGACCCGCTGCGCGAACTGCGGCTCGTAGTTGCGCCAGTCGTCGATCGGCTGCTGGTACGGCGTGGGCGTGATCTCGATCCGGATCAGCTCGCCGCCGCCGGACTGGAGGTCGGTGACCGTCTCGCCGCGAACGACGTGGCGGTTGACCGACCAGCCGGCCGGGTGGGCGACCTGCCAACCGTCGGGCGAGCGGTACGCCTGCCAGCCGGCGGGCACGGCCGCGCCGGTGCCGACGCTGCCGCCGCTCGAGGTCCCGCCGGACGTGCCGCTGCCGGAGGAGGCGCTACCGGAGCTGCCGCTGCCGGAGGAGCCGCTGCCGGAGCTGCCGCTGCCGGAGGAGCCGTTGCCCGAGCCGCTCGTGCCGCCGCTCGCCGACACCGAGGGCACCGGCGCCGCGCTGATGTGCCCGCCCGAGGGGGCCGGCGACGCGCCGGCCCGGTGGGTCGACCCGGCGGTCGGGGAGCCCGCGGTGGGGGAGCCGGAGCCGCCGCTCAGCTGGGTGAGCGCCACCGCGATGGCCGCGACCACCACGACGGCGACCGCGACGAGGGCGACCATCGTGCGCCGCCGGTCGGGCTCGTCCCCGGAGTGGACCGTCTCGTCCCTCGCCACGGTGGGAGGAACGGTCGGCGGCAGCGCGGCCCTGGCCGGGGTCGCCCCGACCACCGGCAGCCGCGAGCCGGTCGGCTCGCTGACCGCGCTCTCGGCCACCTCGCCGCCGTTGCCGATGACCGCGGTGGCCGCGAGCGGCGCCGCCGCCCTGTCCTGCACCGCCGGCGCGACGCGTCCTGGCTCGACCCGCGCCGGCTCGGCCGCCGCAGCCGGCGCGGCCGGCGCGGCCGGCGCGTCCTCGGCCAGGTCCGACGAGGCGAGGCGCAGCACGGTGGTGCGGTCGACGTCGCTGCCGTACGACGGCTCCTCCGGGTAGGGATCGTCGCCCTCGGCAGCCGGGGTGGCGGCGGCGGTCGTCCAGGCGGCGGCGCTGCCCGAGCCGCCGGCCCTGTCCGCTCTGCCGGCCCTGTCGGCTATGCCGGCCAGCTCCGTGGCGACCTCCTCGACCGGCGGCCGGGCGGTCGGGTCCTTGGTCAGCAGGCGGCCGAGCACGGTGGCGAGCTCGCCGGAGCGGCGCATCGGCTGCGGCTCGTCGGACACCACCGAGGTCAGCGTGCCGACGGGGTCGCCGGCGTCGAACGGCGGATGGCCCTCGACGGCCGTGTAGAGGGTGGCCCCCAGCGACCACAGGTCGCTCGCGGAGGTCGGCTCGCCGCCACGGGCCCGCTCGGGGGACATGTACGCGGGCGAGCCCACCAGCAGCCCGGTGTCGGTGATGGACGGGTCGCCGGCCGAGGTCGCGATGCCGAAGTCGGTCAGCACCACCCGCCCGCTGTCGGTCAGGAAGACGTTGCCCGGCTTGACGTCGCGGTGCACGACGCCGGCACCGTGGGCGACGCGGAGGGCGTCGACGAGCGCCTGCCCGATCCTGGCCACCACGGCGGGCGGCAGCGGGCCCTCCGACCGCACGAACTGGGCGAGGGTGCGGCCGCGCAACAGCTCCATGACGATGCACGGGTTGCCGCCCTCGTCGACCACGTCGTAGATGCGGACGACGTGCGGGGTGTCGAGGCGGGCGGCGGACCGTGCCTCGCGCAGGGAGCGCTCGCGCAGGGTGGCGCGCTCCTCGTCGGTGACGCTCGAGGGGAAGCGCAGCTCCTTCACCGCCACCTGGCGATGAAGGAGCATGTCGTCGGCCAGCCAGACCGACCCCATCCCCCCCTTGCCGATGACGTCGCGCAGGCGGTACCGGCTCGCGATCAGGCGTCCGGTCACTTGCTGGTCGTGGGCAGTCGTCACGCCGGTTGCACTACCCGCATCACCCCGGGGACTAAAGGGGGCAGGAGGGGAGGGTAAGCATCACCTAGCCGACCAGAAAGCTCCCCGCCGTCCGCCCGGCCACGCGCCGGCGGGCCATCGGTACGATCCCTTCGTGGCCGAGGAACGCTCATCCGAGTCGGGCATCCCGCTGCGCACCGTCTACGGGCCGGCCGACCTCGACGGCTGGGACCCGGCGACGGCCCTCGGCGAGCCGGGGCAGTACCCGTACGCCCGTGGCGTCTACGCCAGCATGTACCGGGGCCGGCCATGGACCATGCGCCAGTACGCCGGCTTCGGCACCGCCCGGGAGTCGAACGAGCGCTATCGCCAGCTCATCGAGGCCGGCACCACCGGGCTGTCGGTCGCCTTCGACCTGCCGACGCAGATGGGCTTCGACTCCGACGACCCCGTGGCCTCCGGCGAGGTCGGCAAGGTGGGCGTGGCGATCGACTCCATCGACGACATGCGACTGCTCTTCGACGGCATCCCGCTCGACGAGGTGTCGACGTCGATGACCATCAACGCACCGGCGAGCGTGCTGCTGCTGCTCTACCAGCTGGTCGCCGAGGAGAGCGGGATCCCCGCCGACCGGCTCAACGGGACGATCCAGAACGACGTGCTGAAGGAGTACGTCGCCCGCGGCACCTACATCTTCCCGCCGAAGCCGAGCCTGCGGCTGGTCACCGACACCTTCCGCTACTGCCGGGCCGAGATCCCGAAGTGGAACACCATCTCCATCTCCGGCTACCACATGGCCGAGGCCGGGGCCACGCCGGTGCAGGAGATCGCCTTCACGCTGGCCAACGGCATCGAGTACGTGGCGGCCGCGGTGGCGAGCGGGCAGGACATCGACGAGTTCGGCCCGCGGCTCGCGTTCTTCTTCGTCGCCCGCACGGCGCTGCTCGAGGAGGTGGCCAAGTTCCGGGCCGCGCGCCGGATCTGGGCCGACGTGATGCGCAACCGGTTCGGGGCCAAGGACCCGAAGTCGATGATGCTGCGCTTCCACGCGCAGACGGCCGGCGTGCAGCTCACCGCGCAGCAGCCCGAGGTCAACCTGGTGAGGGTGACGATCCAGGCGCTCGCGGCGGTGCTCGGTGGCACGCAGAGCCTGCACACCAACTCCTACGACGAGGCGATCGCGCTGCCGACGGTGAAGGCCGCGACGCTCGCCCTGCGCACGCAGCAGGTCATCGCCCACGAGAGCGACGTGGCCGGGACGGTCGACCCGTTCGCCGGGTCGTACGCCGTCGAGTCGCTCACCGATGAGGTCGAGCGCCGGGCGCGCGAGCTCATGGGGATCGTCGACGACATGGGTGGCGCGGTGGCCGCCATCGAGCGCGGCTTCCAGAAGTCGGAGATAGAGCAGTCGGCGTACGAGGTTGCGCGCTCCATCGACGACGGCAGCCGCACCGTCGTCGGCGTCAACCGGTTCATCAGTCCCGCGACCGAGCGCTACGAGCCGCTGCGCGTCGACCCGCGGATCGAGTCCGAGCAGTGCGAGCGGCTCGCCCGGCTGCGCGCCGAGCGGGACGGCCCGCTGGTGCGGCGCCGGCTCGACGCCCTGCGGGAGGCCGCCGCGGGCGACGACGTCGTCCTCTACCCCATGAAGGAAGCCCTGCGGGCGCGCGCGACGGTCGGCGAGGTGTGCAACGCGCTGCGCGAGGCGTGGGGGACATACCGGCCACCCGACACGTTCTGACCCCGGCCGGCCCGTGCCCTCGCGCCGGTCAGGTCGACGTCCGGTAACGATCGGTCGCCACGTCCCTGAGCCGACCGCGTACGATGCCGCCCGGCGCTACGCTATGCCGTCGTGACCGCCCGCGACCCCGCGTGGGCACTTGAGGAGGGATGACACCGTGCGCAGTCTCAGAGGGGCGCGCCTGTCCGGCTTGCTCGCAGCAGCCGCGCTGGCGCTCGCCGCCTGTGGCGGCTCCAGCGTCGGCTCGAGCCCGAGCAGCAGTGGGCCGAGCAGCGCCGCGCCGACCACGAGCGGCGCATCCACGTCCAGCGCCCCGACGAGCGACGTCCACGTGGGCCTCGTCTACGACGTGGGCGGTCGCGGCGACAAGTCGTTCAACGACGCGGCCTACGCCGGCCTCACGCAGGCGCAGTCCCAGCTCGGCGTCACGTTCCGGACCCTCGAGCCCAACTCCAGCGGCAGCAACCGCCAGCAGCTGCTGCAGACTCTCGCGGCAGCTCACCTCAACCCGCTGATCGGCGTCGGATTCTCGTTCCAGCAGGCGCTGACCAACATCGCGAAGCAGTACAAGGACACCGGCTTCGCCATCATCGACTCGGAGATCGCCCTGCCCAACGTGGCGTCGCTCGAGTTCCGGGCCGAGCAGAGCTCGTTCCTCGTCGGCGCGGTCGCCGCGCTCAAGACGAAGACCAACGTCGTGGGCTTCATCGGCGGCGTGAAGGTGCCGCTGCTGCTGACGTTCCAGGCCGGCTTCGACGCGGGCGTCCGCTACATCAACCAGACCAAGGGCAAGAACGTCAAGATCCTCGACACCTACCTGACGACGCCGCCGGACCTCTCCGGGTTCTCCTCGCCCGACAAGGGCAAGGCCGCCGGCCTCGGCATGTACCAGCAGCACGCCGACATCGTCTACGCGGCGGCCGGCGGCTCCGGCACCGGCGTCTTCCAGGCGGCCAAGCAGACCAACAACTTCGCGATCGGCGTCGATTCCGACCAGTACCAGTCGGCCGACCCCAGCCTGCAGCCCGTCATCCTCACGTCCGCGCTGAAGCGGGTCGACGTGGCCGTGTTCGACTACATCAAGAGCGCGGTCGACGGCAAGGCGCTGACCGGCGTGCACTGGTTCGACCTGTCGAACGGCGGCGTCGGCGTCTCCTACAGCGGCGGGAAGATCGACGACATCAAGTCGCAGATCGACGACATCTCGCAGAAGATCGTGAGCGGCCAGATCAAGGTTCCGACCCAGCCCGGATCGTGACCCGGTCGGTGGCCCGCGGGCGCGCTCCCGCGGGCCACCGGCGGCACCGGGCGACCCACGCGAAGGAGCGTGCGCCATCGGCGAGCAGGTGCCAGAGCGAGCGGCCGACCGCGCGTCGGATGCGCCGGCCGTCGAGCTTCGCGGCATCACCAAGCGGTTCCCCGGCGTCGTGGCCAACCATGATGTCAACCTGACCGTCCTGCCGAGCGAGGTGCACGCCGTCGTCGGCGAGAACGGCGCCGGCAAGTCGACGCTGATGAAGATCCTGTACGGCATGCTGCGGCCGGACGAGGGGTCCATCGCCGTGGCGGGCCGGGAGGTGCGCTTCCGCTCCCCGAGCGACGCGATCGACGCCGGCATCGGCATGGTGCACCAGCACTTCATGCTCGCCGACAACCTGACCGTCCTGGAGAACGTCGTGCTCGGCAACGAGCCGGCGCACGTCGGCATGCTCGACTTCGGCGAGGCTCACCGGCGGATCCAGGAGATCTCGGACCGGTACGGGCTCGGCGTGCGCCCCGACGTGCTGGTCGAGCGGCTCGGGGTGGGCGACCGGCAGCGGGTCGAGATCCTCAAGGTGCTCTACCGTGGCGCGCGCATCCTCATCCTCGACGAGCCCACCGCCGTGCTCGTGCCGCAGGAGGTCACCGAGCTGTTCCGCAACCTCGGTGAGCTGCGGCGCGAGGGCGTGACCATCATCTTCATCTCGCACAAGCTCGACGAGGTGCTCGCGGTAGCCGACTCCATCACGGTCGTCCGGCGCGGCACCACCGTCGCGAGCGTCCGCCCGTCCGAGGTCACGGCCCGCAAGCTCGCCGAGCTGATGGTCGGCAGCGAGCTGCCGCAGCCCGAGCGGCCCTCGACCCCGCCCAGCCCCGACGTCGCGCTGTCGTTGCAGGGCGCGACGCTCGTCGACGACGGGCGCCCCGTGCTCGACTCGATCGACCTCGACGTGCACCGCGGCGAGATCGTGGGCATCGCGGGCGTCGAGGGCAACGGCCAGGCCGAGCTGGTCGAGGCCATCATCGGCCTGCGCCAGCTCACCGGCGGCTCGATCCGGCTCGGCGACCGCGACGTCACCCGGCTGCCGACCCACGAGCGCCGGGAGGCGGGCGTCGGCTACATCCCCGAGGACCGGCACCGGCACGGCCTGCTGCTGCCCGCGAGCCTCTGGCAGAACCGCGTGCTCGGCTACCAGCGCCGGCTGACGAAGGCGGGCGGCCTGCTGCTCGACCGGCGCCGGGCCAGGACCGAGGCGGCCGAGATCGTGGCCGACTACGACGTGCGCACGCCAGGCATCGATGTACCCGCGTTCGCGCTCTCCGGCGGCAACCAGCAGAAGTTCATCGTCGGCCGGGAGATGAAGGGCGACCCGATCGTGCTGATCGCGGCCCACCCGACCCGCGGCGTCGACGTCGGCGCGCAGGCCGCGATCTGGCGGCACGTCCGGGAGGCGCGCGAGCGCGGTCTCGCCGTCCTGCTCATCTCGGCGGATCTCGAGGAGCTGATCGGCATGTCCGACAGGCTGCACGTCATCCTGCGGGGACGGCTGGTGGCCGAGCTCGACCCGCGCACGGCGACGCCAGAGCAGCTGGGCAGCTACATGACCGGGGCGGCGCTGGAGGGCGAGTCACGATGACCGTCGCCGACCCGGTCGCGCCGGCCGGACCGAGCGTCGCGGCGCGGGCCAAGGCGCTCGCCGTGCGCGGGCTGATAGGGCTGATCGCGCCGGTCGCCGCCGTGATCCTGGCGCTCGTCATCGCGGCGGTCGTGCTGCGGGCCAGCGGCTACAACCCGGCCAGCGTCTACCAGGCGATGCTCCGCTACGGCACCTGCCTCCAGGTGCCCGCCGACCTCGGCGTCTCCACCGGATGCCAGGCCCAGCAGGCGATCGGGCTGACGGTGCAGTACGCGCTGCCGCTGTTCCTGGCCGGCATCGCCGTCGCCATCGGCTTCCAGATGAACCTGTTCAACATCGGCGTCGACGGCCAGCAGTACATCGCCGCGCTGTTCGCGGCTACGCTCGGCGCGCAGCTCGGCGGCTGGCCGGCGCCGATCGCGCTCACCGTGGTGCTGCTCGTGGCGATGGGCACCGGAGCCGCGTGGGCAGGCATCGCGGGCCTGTTCAAGACGGGCAGAGGCGTGTCCGAGGTCATCTCGACCATCATGCTGAACTACGTCGCCTACGGCGTGACCGATTACCTGTTCACCCAGCACTTCACCGTCACGGGCGGCGGCAACAACCAGCACACGCCGGAGCTGCCGGCGAGCGCGCGCTTCCCGAACTTCTTCCCGTCCTCGCCCAACCCGATCCCCGGCATGATCATCGTGGCCGCGGTGATCGGCGTCGCGTACTGGTTCATCCTCGCCCGCACCCGCTACGGCTACGACCTGCGGGCCAGCGGGCTCAACCCGTTCGCCGCCGCGGCGGCCGGCGTGCCCGCGAAGCGCATGGTGCTCCAGACGATGCTGCTGAGCGGTGCCGTCGCCGGCCTGGTGGGCCTGCCGTACGTCCTCAACCAGCAGTACTTCTTCGACAGCACGCTGCCGTCTGGCCCGGCTGGGCCGGCGTTCTTCGGCATCGCGGTCGCGCTGCTCGGCCGCAACGGACCGCTCGGCATCACGGTCGGCGCGCTGCTGTTCGGCTTCCTCGACTCGGCCGCCGCCGTGCTCGACCTCAACCAGATCCCCAAGGAGATCGTGGCCATCATGCAGGGCATCATCGTCCTGTCCGTGGTGGTCGCCTACGAGACCGTGCGCAGGGCGCGGGTCGCCCAGGCCGAGCGGGCGGTGAGCCGCCGCATCGCCGAGGACCGGCGGGTGGAGGCGACGGCATGACGACGACGCTCGAGCAGCCGGTGGTCCCACAGTTCCGGCGGACCGCGACGAGCTACCCGGCCTGGGCCCGCTGGACGTTGCTGGCGCTGCTCATGCTCGTGCTCGCCTCGATCGCGCGCAGCGTCAGCGGGGCCGGTCAGGTCACCTCGGTCGGGACGTTCCAGGCGATGGTCGAATACGCCGTGCCCATCGCGCTGGCCGGCCTCGGCGGCCTGTGGTCGGAGCGCACCGGCGTCGTCAACATCGGCCTCGAAGGCATGATGATCTTCGGTACCTGGGGCGGGGCGTGGGGCGCCCTTCAGTTCCACAACGCGTGGGCCGGCGTCCTGGTCGGCGTCGGCTTCGGCGCGCTCGGCGGCCTGCTGCACGCCGTCGCGACGGTCACCTTCGGCGTCGACCACATCGTCTCCGGCGTCGCCATCAACATCCTGGCGCCCGGCGTCGTGCGCTACCTCTCCGGCGCGATCTGGGCCGGCAGCGAGGGCGGCGGCTCGACGCAGTCGCCGTTCGTCACGACGAGCATCGGCCAGTTCACGATCCCCGGCGTCTCGACGTTCTTCCGCCACGTCGCCGAGCAGAACTGGTTCCTCGTCTCGGACCTCGCCGGGCTGCTCGGGGGGTTCACCAGCGGGGTGTCGTGGCTGACGCTCGTCACCATCGGGCTCTTCGTCGGCTCGTTCGTCTTCTTCTGGCGCACCCGGCTGGGCCTTCGCATGCGGTCGGTCGGCGAGAACCCGATCGCCGCCGAGTCGCTGGGCGTCAAGGTCTACTCGATGAAGTACATCGGGGTCATCGCGTCGGGAGCCCTCGCCGGCCTCGGCGGCGCGTTCCTGTCGCTCGACGCGTCGTCCATCTACCGCGAGGGGCAGACGTCGGGGCGTGGCTTCATCGGCCTTGCCGCCGTCATCTTCGGCAACTGGCGCCCTGGCGGCCTCGCCGCCGGGTCGGGGCTGTTCGGCTACGCGAGCGCGCTCCAGCTGCGCAGCGGCGGTGCGGTGCACGCGCTGCTGCTGTTCGTCGCGCTGCTGCTGGCCCTGGTCGGCGTGCGTCACCTGCTGCGCCGACGGTGGGCCGGCGGCGCGCTGGCCATGGCCGCCGCGATCTTCTTCGCCGTCTGGTACGCCGCCACCGACGCGCTGCCGGCCGAGATCATCTCGTTCACGCCGCACATCACCACGCTGCTCGTGCTCGCGGTGGCAGCGCAACGGCTGCGGCCACCGGCCTGGGACGGGCTGCCCTACCGGCGCGGGGAGGCCCGGTGACGACGGCCGGCGGTGACGTCGACTGGCCGGCACTGCGCGACCGGGCGACCGCTGCGGCGGCGGGCGCCTACGCGCCGTACTCCCGGCTGCATGTCGGCGCGGCGGGGCTGGTCGACGACGGCCGGGTCATCAGCGGCTGCAACGTGGAGAACGCGTCGTACGGCCTCGGCCTGTGCGCCGAGTGCGCTCTGGTGAGCGCCCTATGCTCGACCGGCGGCGGCCGGCTGGTCGCGGTCAGCGTGGTGGCCGGCGACGGGCAGTTCCTCGCGCCGTGCGGCCGCTGCCGGCAGCTGCTGCACGAGCACGGCGGCGGCGGTCTCCTGCTCGACGCTGGCGAGGGCGCCGAGCCGCACCGGATGGCCGACCTGCTGCCACTGGCGTTCGGCCCGGACGACATCGCCGCGCGCCGGGAGGGCGGGTAGGCCGTGACCGCTGGAATGGACGCGGCGATGGACGCGGTGATGGACGCGATGGACATCGTCGACCTGATCGGGGCCAAGCGGCGGGGCGAGCGGCTCACCGACGAGCAGATCCGGTGGGTCATCAAGGCGTACGACGCCGGGCAGGTGGCCGACGAGCAGGTCTCGGCGCTGCTGATGGCGGTCGTCTTCCAGGGCATGACGAGCGACGAGCTGGCCACGTGGGCGGCTGCGATGATCGCCAGTGGCGAGCGCCTCGACCTATCCGGCGTCGGCCGCCCCACGGTCGACAAGCACTCGACGGGCGGCGTCGGCGACAAGGTGTCGCTCGTGCTGGCCCCGCTGATGGCGGCGTGCGGCGTCGCGATGCCGCAACTGTCCGGCCGCGGTCTCGGGCACACCGGTGGCACGCTCGACAAGATGGAGGCGATCCCCGGCTTCCGCTCGGCGCTGTCGCCCGAGCAGATGCGGTCGATCCTCGCCGAGGTCGGCTGCGTCATCGCGGCTGCCGGGCCCGGGCTGGTGCCGGTCGACCGCAAGATGTACGCGCTGCGCGACGTCACCGGCACGGTCGCGTCCGTGCCGCTCATCGCGAGCTCGATCATGTCGAAGAAGATCGCCGAGGGCACCGAGTCGCTGGTGCTCGACGTGAAGGTCGGCTCAGGGGCCTTCCTGCCGACCGTCGCGGAGGCGCGCGCGCTGGCCGAGGCCATGGTGGGGCTCGGCGAGGCGCACGGCGTTCGCACCGCGGCCCTGCTCACCGCCATGGACCGCCCGCTGGGGCGGGCGTGCGGGCACGCCGTCGAGGTGGCCGAGGCGGTCGAGGTGCTGGAGGGCGGCGGCCCGGCCGACGTCCGGGAGGTCACGATCGCGCTCGCCAGGGAGATGCTCGCGCTCGCCGGCGTCGACGCCGACCCGGCCGCGAAGCTCGACGACGGCTCGGCGGCGGGCGCCTGGCGGGCACTGGTGCGCGCGCAGGGCGGCGACCCCGACGCGCCGCTGCCCGAGGCGGCGCACCGGGAGGTGGTGACCGCGCCGGCCGATGGCGTGCTGCGCCGCCTTGACGCCCTGGCCGTCGGTGTCGCCGCCTGGCGGCTCGGTGCCGGGCGCGCGCGCAAGGAGGACCCGGTCTCGGCGACCGCCGGCGTGGTCTGCCTCGCGAAGCCCGGCGACGAGGTACGGGCCGGCGAGCCGGTGCTCGAGCTGCGGGCCGACGAGCCGGAGCGGTTCGCCAGGGCGCGCGAGGCGCTCGAGGGTGCGATCGACGTGGGCGTCGCACCGGCCGGCGACCTGCTGCCGCTGGTCATCGACCGGGTGCCGTAGTGCAGCGCGCCGGCACCGCCGTCCACGGCGCGGCGGGCACAATGCGCGCATGGCTGGGTTGCGGTGGGGCGCCGAGTTCGCGTCCGGCGACGCGATGCGGATCTACGACGAGGTGATGCGTCCGCGGATGTTCGATCCGTGGGCCGTCCTGCTGCTCGACGTGGCCGCCGTTGCGATCGGCGAGCGGGTGCTCGACGTCGGCACCGGCCCCGGCACGGTGGCCCGGCTCGCGGCGCAGCGGGTCGGCCCGTCCGGCCGGGTGGTGGGCGCCGATCTCAGCGCGGCGATGCTCGCGATCGCCCGCAGCAAGCCGGCTGCCGAGGGCGCCGCCGCCATCGAGTACGTGCAGTGCCCGGCCGGCGCGCTCGCCGTCCCCACCGCCGAGTTCGACGTGGTGACCTGCCAGCAGGCGCTCCAGTTCGTCCCCGACCGGGTCGCCGCCGCATCGGAGCTGCGCCGCGCGGCCCGCCCAGGCGGTCGCCTGGCGGTGGTCGTGTGGAGCGCGCTGGAGGACTCGCCGGCGTTCGCGGCGCTCGCCTCCGGCGTGCGCGAGGTGCTGGGGGGCGACGCGGCCGAGGCCTACCGCAACGGGCCGTACGGGTTCCCCGACGCCGAGGCGCTGGCCGGGGTGCTGCGCGCCGCCGGCTGGCGCGAGGTCGAGGTGCGCCGCCGTGAGCTGCCGGTGGTCTTCGAGGAGGGCGCGGGCCAGCTGGCGCACGCGCTCGCCCCCTCGCCGATCGCGTCCGGCGTGGCAGCGCTCGGCGAGGCGGGCTACGACCGGCTGGTCGGCGCGGTCGCCGCCGCCGCGGCGCCGCTCACCGACGGCGCCGGCGTCATCCGCGCGCTCGGTGCGGCCAACGTCGCGACCGCGGTGGCATAGCGCCGCTCACCGCTTCAGGGGCGCGCCGAAGCGGTACGCGGCGATCCAGCCCTGCGCATCGTCGCCGGCCAGGAAGTACGCGCCTGCCGCGGTCGCCGCCAGGCCGGCGTCGTTGTCGAACGGCGCGCCGCGCTCCACCGCCATCGCCGTCGCGCCGTCGGAGGTCACCCGCACGATCCAGCGGTGCGCCGACCTCGTGCCCACGAGCATCCAGACGACCCCGGGCGAGGCCACGTGCTCCTCGGCGACCGAGTCCACCGGCTCGCCGAAGTCGACCCGGAGGCTCGATGCCGCGCCGAACTGGACCGTCAGCCGGCCGTCGCCGACCTGGACGGCCGGCGTCTCGAGCGAAGGCACGATCCAGTCGGTCGCCGGGTCGGCCACGGTGGCGTTGTGGGCGACCAGCGTGGTGCGGGCCGGCCGGTCGCCGGCGGCGCCCGCCTCGGCCTCGACCGTCCCGTCGTGCGCGAAGATCTGCGTGCCGGCCCCCACGCCGCTCAGGTTGACCGGGATGCGCGCGGCCAGCCGGCCGTTCGAGATCCGCTCGATCTCGGCGCCGTTGTCGCTGGTGACGTGGTTCGCGACATAGAGGTCGCCGGTGACCGGGTCGACGGCCGCGGCGCCGTAGTAGCCGCTGGGGATCCTCGTCGACCACTGGGGCAGCGGGGCGCCCGTCCCGGCGTCGTAGGCGAGCACGCGGCGGTTGATGCCGTCGACGACGTACAGCCGGCCGTGGGCATCGGCCAGGAGGTCGCTCGGCCCGACCAGCGCCTCCTCGCCGCCCGCGCTCGTCCCCCACTCGCCCGGTCCGTGGCCCCACGGGTGCGACGTGACGATCCGACGGATCGCCTTGCGGAAGTCGACGGGCAGGCTGCGCACGGTCGGGCCGCTCGGGGCCGGGCTCGAGGCAGGCGACGGCGTCCCCGTCGGCACGGTGGTCACGTGGTCGTCGCCGGAGACGTCGATGCGTTGCAGCGCGAGCGTGCCGCCGGTCAGCAGGACGAGGGCGCCGGCGGCGGCGGTCGCGCGCACCCGTGCCTGGCGCCGGCGGATGCGTCGGCGCACCACCGTCACGGGGTCGGGGAAGTCGTCGCGGGAGCTGAGTCCGGTCAGCGTCCGGCGCAGCAGGTCGTTGCTCACCGCGTGCCTCCTGCGGGGTCGGTCAGCCGTTCGCCCTGGTCGTCGGCGTCGGTGGGGAAGCCGTGCTCGCGCAGCCGGGCGAGGGCGCGGGCTGTACGGCTCTTCACCGTGCCGAGCGAGCACTGCAGCGCCTCGGCGGTCTCCGCCTCGGTCAGCTCCTCGAAGTAGCGCAGGACGAGGACGGTCCGCTGCTGCACGGGCAGCCCGGCGAGCGCGGCGACGAGCGCAGCGCGAAGCTCGACCTGCTCGTACCCTCCGCCCGCTGCCTCCTCGGGCAGGCGCCCGGTCGGCACCTCTCCGCGCCACCGGCTGCGCCACCAGGTGGAGCAGGTGTTGACGAGCGCTCGCCTGACGTAGGCGTCGAGGTGGTCGACCCGCCCGTGCCGCACCGCGGCGTGCACCTTCACCAGCGTGACCTGCACCGCGTCCTCGGCGTGCCCCCAGTCGCCGCAGAGCAGGAAGGCCGTTCGGCACAGCCGGGCGTACCGGCTCGCGACGAACTCGTCGAACCCTTGCTCGGGCCCGCTTGCGGCCATCGGACCTCCCTCGTACGAGTGAAGACCCGCCTCGTGGCCCGAAGGTTCCGGCGAGCTGCGAGGAGGCACCCCGCCAGGCGGTGGCCGTAGGCTCGCAAGCATGGCTGAGCTGACCCGCCGGCAGCGCGTCGCCGTGCTCGCCATCTGCTGCATGAGCCTGCTGATCGTCGGGCTGGACAGCACGATCGTCAACGTCGCGCTCCCGTCCATCGGGCACGACCTGCACGCGTCGGTGGCCGGCCTGCAATGGGTGGTCGACGCCTACACGCTCGTCATCGCGAGCCTGCTCATGCTGGGCGGCTCGATGGGCGACCGGCTCGGGCGGCGCCGGACGTTCCAGACCGGGCTCGTGCTGTTCACCGTCGCGTCGCTGCTGTGCAGCCTCGCCCCGACCCTCGGGTGGCTGGTCGCCTTCCGGATGCTGCAGGCGGTCGGTGGCTCGATGCTCAACCCGGTGGCGATGTCGATCATCACCAACGTCTTCACCGACCCGCGCGAGCGCGCGCGGGCGATCGGCGCGTGGGGCGGGGTGATCGGCATCAGCCTGGCGCTCGGCCCCGTGATCGGCGGCACGCTCGTCGGCTCGGTCGGCTGGCGCTCGATCTTCTGGATCAACATCCCGGTGGGCCTCGCCGCGGTGGCGCTGACGGCCAGGTACGTGCCCGAGTCGCGCGCGCCGCGCCCGCGCCGCCTCGATCCGGTCGGCCAGGTCCTCGTGCTGGCGATGCTCGCCTCGGTCACGTACGCCATCATCGAGGGGCCGGAAGCGGGCTGGACGTCGCCGCGGATCATCGGTCCGTTCGTCCTGGCCGGCGTCGCGCTCGGCGTCCTCCTCGGCTACGAGCCGAGGCGCAGGGAGCCGCTGATCGAACTGCGGTTCTTCGCGAGCGCGCCGTTCTCGGGCGCGACGGTGATCGCAATGTCGGCGTTCGCGGCCCTCGGCGGCTTCCTGTTCCTCAACACGCTGTACCTGCAGGAGGCGCGCGGGCTCTCGGCGCTGCACGCGGGCCTGCTCACGCTGCCGATGGCCGCCATGACGGCGATCTTCGGACCGGTGTCGGGCCGTATCGTGGGCAGCCGTGGCCCGCGGCCGCCGCTGCTCGTCGCGGGCGTTGCCATGACCGCCGCCAGCCTGCTGCTCACCGGCCTGTCGACGACCACCCCGACCTCGCGGCTGGTGCTGGCCTACGTCGTGCTCGGCATCGGCTTCGGACTGGTCAATGCCCCGATCACCAACACGGCGATGTCCGGGATGCCCCGCGCCCAGGCCGGCGTGGCGGCGGCGATCGCGTCGACGAGCCGGCAGATCGGGCAGGCGCTCGGCGTCGCCATCGTCGGCGCGCTGGCCAACGCCGGCGTGCACGGCGCGCTCAGGGCGCAGCTCGCCGCGGCCAGCCACGCCGGGTGGTGGTTCACCGCCGGGTGCGGCCTGGCCGTGCTGGTGATCGGGCTGGCGACCACGACCCGCTGGGCGGCCGGCACCGCAGCGCGCGTGGCGGCCGGCTTCGCGGGCGAGGACGCCGGGGGAGCCGGCCCGGGCGGCCGCGACGTGGCGAGCCCGGTCGCGGACGTGGTCACCTGATCGAGTCGCCCGGCCGGGCGGGAGCGCGCACGGTGGGGGGATCGGCCGGTGCCCGCAACGCTCGTGACCCAATATTGTGACCAGGTACCGTGACGCGATCTGACGCGGTATGTTTCCGCTCATTCTGGAGCCACCAGTGACTGATCGGGGTTGACCTCAGCGCGGGAAGCCCGGCGCTGTGCGCAGGAGGGTCGTGAGGCGTGTGGCGACGGTGATCGGAACCCGGATCCGCGAGCTGCGCGAGCGTCGCGGCATGAGTCAGCGAGAACTGGCGAAGGCGCTCTCGGTGACGGCGAGCTACGTCTCGCTGATCGAATCGGGCAAGCGCCATCCCCGGCCGCGGCTCATCGAGCTCTTCGCCCGGTCCCTCGAGTGCTCGGTGCAGTACCTGCACACCGGCCGCGACGAGGGACCGACGCGCGACCTCGAGCTCGACCTGCGCTTCGCCGAGCTGGCCCTGCGCTCGTCCGACGCCGCCACCGCCCGCGAGCAGTTCGCGGACGTCGAGCGGCGGGCGGGGGAGATCGGCTGGACGGAGCTTCGCTGCGAGGCGCTCTGGGGGCGCAGCCGGGCCGATGAGGTCCTCGGCCGGCTCGAGAGCGCGATCGAGACGATGCGGGAGCTGGCCACCGCCAGCCAGCTGCCCGGCACGCTGCCCCGCATCCGCGTCATGGCCGCGCTCGCCCGCGCCTATCGCGAGGCCGGCGACCTGGCCGTCTCCATCGCCACGGCCGAGGAGGCACTGCGCAGCATCTCGCACGAGAGCGGCGCCGGCATCGGCGACGACGACGTCATCGAGCTGATGTCGACGCTGGTCGCGTCCTACTACGACCGCGACGACCTGACCCCTGCCTACGTCATCATGCGCAAGGTCATCGCCGACGCCGAGAGCCACGGCTCGCCGCGGGCCAGGGCCGCCGCGTACTGGAACGCTGCCCTCGTCGCCGACGCGCGGGGCGACGTCCGTACGGCAAGGGCGTTCGCCGAGCGCTCGCTGGCGCTCTACAGCGAGACGGACAACTCCCGGGCGACCGCCTTGCTGCGGCTGGTCTCCGGCTCGCTGCTGCTGCGCGGCGACCACCCCGACCATGACCAGGCCGGGCGGTTCCTGCGACGGGCCCTCGACGACCTCCCGCAGGTGGGCAGTCAGGTGGACGTCGCCTACGCCGAGACCGAGCTGGCGAGGAGCGAGGTCCTCGCCGGGCGCCCGATCGAGGCGGCCACGCTGGCGAGCGCCGCCCTCGACCGGCTCGGCCCCGGCGCGCGGCTGGAGGCGGTGCGCGCCAGGGCCGTGCTCGCCGCTGCCCATCTCGCGGCCGGGCGGGCGGAGGAGGCGATCGAGGGCTACGCGCTCGCCGCGCGCGAGCTCGAGCGCTTCGGCGCCACCCGCGAGGCTGCCCGGGTGTGGCGAGAGCTCGCCGACGCGCTGTCCGGCATGGGCCTGCTCGAGCGAGCCAACCTCGCCTACCGCCGGGCCGCCGACGCCGCCGGCATCACCGGGCAGCCGCAGCCCGCGCGCTACGTTGCGACGGCTGCCCTCGCGGCGCCGCTGGGGCAGGCGAGGTAGGCGAGGTAGGCGAGGTAGGCCGGTAGACCAGGGGCCTTACCTCACGCAGCAGCCGGGCAGCCCACCGCCATTGGGGCCGGCGGCGAACGTGGCGCTCCCCGCGCTTGCCCCGATGACAGCGATCACGGTGGCGGCGACGCAGCAGACGAGCGTCCTGGTGACACGGCGCATCTCGGGTTCCTCTCAGTCAGCGCTTCTCGTCCCCCCTTGACTCGGCGAAGTTACTAGATTGACTGCCCGAAGTTAACGCCGAGCGCCCAAACAGTCCGTGGCAGCTACCTGTCGGCCGGGCGCCACTGGCCGTGATGACGCGTCACCACCGTGTCACCACTGCTCGCGGTGGACGACCTCGTCGAACGGCCGCCGGTCGGGGCGGCGGATCGGCGTCAACGGCCGCCCGGCCGGGCGGCCGAGCGCGACGAGGTAGGCGCAGAGCCGGTCGGGCGGCAGGCCGAGCACGCGCCGGGCCATGTCCTGGTCGGCCACCGCGGCGTGCGCCGAGCCGATGCCGAGGTCGGTGGCCGCGAGCATGATGCTCATCGTCGCCTGGCCCAGGTCGTAGTGCACCGATGCCCGCTGCCGGTCACCGTCGGGCTCGGCGGTGACCAGCGCGATCGTCGCCGCGGAGCGCGCGACGTGGCCCGCGCCGCGCCACACCTGCGCCAGCTGCCCGAGCCGGTCCCGGTCGGTCACGACCACGAAGTCCCACGGCTGCGCGTTCTGCGACGACGGCGTGCGCCTCGCGGCCTCCAGGATGCGGTCGAGCTGCTCGGCAGCGATCGGCTCGTCGGCGTAGTCGCGCACGTTGCGCCGCGAGGTGACGGCGTCCCAGGTCTCCATCGGCGTCACATCTTCCGCAGTCGGGGCAGCAGCCGGTCCTCGGCCCAGCGCAGGAAGGCCTCCTGGGCGCCTGCGCCGACCTGCACGAGCGCCACGTGGGTGAAGCCCGCCTCGGCGAACGGCTGGAGCTTCTCCGCATGCTCCTCCACGTCGTCGCCGCACGGCAGCTGCTCGGCGACGTCGTCCGGTCGGACGAACTGGGAGGCCGCTGCGAAGGCCGCGGTGCCAGGCAGCTCGCTGTTGACCTTCCAGCCGCCCGCGAACCACCGGAACTGCTCGTGCGCGCGGCGCACCGCCGCGTCGCGGTCGCTGTCGTAGCAGACCGGCAGCTGCCCGATGCGCGGCTTGCCGGCGCCGCCGGCCGCGTCGAACATCGAGCCCAGCTCGGCCTTCGGCTCGACCGCCACCATCGCGTCGGCGCGCTCGCCCGCCAGGCGGCAGGACTGCGCGCCGGACACCGCGATGGCGATCGGCGGCGGCTGCTCGGGGCGGTCCCACAGCTTGGCCGACTCGACGTCGAAGTGCTTGCCGCGGTAGTTGACGTAGCCGCCGGCGAAGAGCGCGCGGATGATCTCGACGGCCTCGGCGAGCCGCTCGTGCCGTACGTCGACGGGCGGCCAGCCGGCCCCGACGACGTGCTCGTTCAGCGCCTCACCGGCTCCGAGCCCGAGGGTGAACCGGCCGCCCGAGAGCAGCTGCACCGTCGCCGCCTTCTGCGCGACGACCGCCGGGTGGTAGCGGAACGACGGGCAGGTCACGTAGGTCATGAGCGGGATGCGCTCGGTCGCCCAGGCCGCCGCCCCGAGCACCGACCAGGCGTACGGCGAGTGGCCCTGCTCGTCCAGCCAGGGGAAGTAGTGGTCGGAGATGACCGCGAAGTCGAACCCCGCCCGCTCCGCGGTGACGACGTCGTCGACGAGCTGCCGCGGCCCGGCCTGCTCGCACATCATCGTGTAGCCCCACTGCACCATGACCGTGCTGCCTCCCGTCCCCTGCGTGCCTGCGAACGCGACTGGCCTTCCCGGGCGTGGCGCGCGGAACCGCCGGGCGGCCCGGCGACGGCGCGTGCCACCATCTACGGTCGTGCCGTCCCGTCCGCTGGTCCTCGCCTCCGCCTCGCCGGCCCGGCTGCGGCTGCTGCGCGACTCCGGCCTCGCGCCGGTCGTCATGGTCAGCGGGGTGGACGAGTCGGCCGTGCCGCGCGCCGACCCGTACGGCACGGTGGCGACCCTCGCCGCGCTCAAGGCGACCGCGGTGGCCGAGCAGGTCGCCGGGCGCGCGGATCTGCCGGGGGCTCTCGTCCTCGGGTGCGACTCGCTGCTGCAGCTCGACGGCGAGCTGCTCGGCAAGCCGGACTCGCCCGAGGTGGCGCTGCAGCGTTGGCGGCGGATGCGCGGCCGCGCCGGGGATCTGCTCACCGGGCACTGCCTCGTCGACGCGTCCACCGGCCGGCGGGCCGATGCGGTCGCCGCCACCACCGTGCGGTTCGGCTGGCCGGACGACGACGAGCTGGCGGCGTACGTCGCGAGCGGCGAGCCGCTGCGTGTGGCCGGCGCCTTCACGCTGGACGGCAGATCGGCACCGTTCGTCGACGGGATCGACGGCGACCACGGCAACGTCATCGGCCTGTCGCTGCCCTTGCTGCGCCGCCTGCTGAGCGAGCTCGGCGTGCGCATCACCGACCTGTGGGCCTGACCTCGCGGGGCCTACAGGAAGGGGAAGCTCGGCGAACCACCGAGGCGCAGCTCACCGATCCACTCGCGCATGCGCTCCTGGGCGGTGACGTGCTGCGAGGCTGTCACGAGGTCGCGCAGGTGCCGGTCGAGCGGCGTCCGCTCGGCGTAGATCGAGGCGGCGCCCACGGTGTCGTACAGCAGTTGCACGGCCTCCCGGCATGACTCGAAGGCGAACTGCCGCGCCAGGGCGGCGTCGCCCCGGTGCGGCTCCTCGCCCGCGAGCAGCGCGTCCCAGGCGTCGTCGAGCGTGCGATGGACGTACGCCCGCGACGCCTCGACCAGTGCTTCCGCGCGCGCGAGATTGGCTTGCACGCGGGCATTCGCGCTCGCCGGGCGCCCCGACGGCATCTCCAGCTTGCCCGCGAGGTGCGCCGTCGCGAAGTCGAGCGCGGCGCGGCCGACGCCGAGCGGCACGCCCGACAGCTTGCTGAGGAAGTTGTCGGCCCGCCGGTACAGCACGCCCTCGCGGCGCGGACCGGCGAAGAACGAGAACGTGTGGTGCGCAGGCACGTCCAGCCCGTCGACCGCGTAGTCGTTGGAGCCGGTGCCGCACAGGCCGGTCGTGCGCCAGGTGTCGATGACCTCCACCTCGGTGGCCGGCACGATGGCGACCCGCCACGTCGGCAGGCCGTTCGGCATCAGGACGGGGACACCGTCGCCCATCTCGACGCAGCCGCATACCACCCGGTCGGCATGGGTGATGCCGCTGCCGAACGCCCAGCGCCCACTGATCCGATAGCCGCCGTCGATCCGGTGCGCCTGCCCGGCAGGGAAGATCCAGCCGGCGGTCGCCAGATCGAGGCGCGGGTAGAGCTCGTGCGCGGCCGTTTCCGGGAGGTAGGCCGAGTAGAGGCCGGAGTCGGCCGCGATGCCGCCGCACCACGCGGCCGACGCGTCACCGGTCGCGAGCGCCTCGACGACCTCGCACATCTGCCGCGGCGTCATCTCCGGACCGCCCCACGCGCGCGGCATCGCCATCGTGAGGATGCCCGCCGCCCGCAGGTCGGCCACCACGTCGCCCGGCAGCCGGCGCAGCCGCTCGATCTCGGCGCCACGCTCCCGCAGCCGGCCCGCGAGCTCGCGCGCGTTGCGCAAGATGGCCTCGGCGCTCACCTGTTGCCCGGTCGCGCTGCTCATGCCAGCTCCAGCCACAGCCGATCGAAGCCGCGCAGCACCATCGCGTCCTTCCACTCGAGCCCCTGCTCGGCCACGCGCAGTCGGCGTGCGCCGCCCGACAGCAGGCGCTCGACCACGGCCGCCGCCTCCATCATGGCCAGTCGGCCGCCCAGGCAGTAGTGGATGCCGGTGCCGAACGTCAGCGGTGGCGGCCCGAAGCGGTGGACGTCGAAGCGGTCCGGATCGGCGTAGACCGCGGGATCGCGGTTCGCGGCGCCCAGCAGCGTCACCGCCACGCTGCCGGCCGGGATCGTCACGCCGCTCTGCTCCACGTCGGCGCTGCCCACCATCCGCGAGTCGAGCTGCACCGGGCTCTGCACCCGGCCGGCCTCCTGCACGGCAGCCATCGCCAGGCCCGGATCGGTCGCCACGGCCGCGCACTGCTCCGGGTCGGTGGCGAGCAGGTACAGCGTCGTGCTGATGAGGTGGGCGACGGTCTCGAAGCCGGCGGAGAAGAGGAAGACGACGCTCGCGACGACCTCGTCGTCGGTCACGCCGGCCTCGTCCGCCGCGGCCAGCAGCTCCGGCAGCAGGCCCGGCAGCTCGTCGGCGCGGGCCAGTCGGGCGAGCCCGCCGAAGTACTGCGTCATCTCGAAGATGGCCGACACGGCGACGAACATCTCGTCGGGTGGGAGGCTCGGCTCGAACGTCATCGCCGCCTGCCTGACCAGCCGGCGGAAGGCCGTGCGGTCGGCTTCCGGCACGCCGACGAGGTCGCAGATCACGCGCACGGCCAGCGGGTAGGAGACGCTCTCGACGACCTCGCCGCCGCCGCTCGCGAGCAGCGGCGCCAGCAGCTCCCCGGCCGCAGCGACCAGCTTCGGCTCGAGCGCGGCCAGCCGGTGGCGGGTGAAGCCGGCGGACATCACGGCCCGGATCGGGGTGTGCTCCGGCGGGTCGAGGAACGGCATCGGCACCACCAGCCCTGGCGGGGTGGGCGGCACCGGCTCCCCGGTGATGAAGTCGAGCGTGGGCCCGTCCGGCACCTTCACGAAGCGCGGGTCGCGCAGCACGGTACGGCAGTCCTCGTAGCGGCTGAGGTACCAGACCGGCCGGTCGCCCAGCTGGTGCACCGGTGCGAGGTCGCGCAGCCGGTGCAGCAGCGGGAACGGGTCGGGCCGGGTGGCGCTGTCGAACAGCACGCCCACCAGCAGCTCGTCGGCCTCGCCGCGCACCGCCGGGCGCCGCAGCCCAGGTGGCCCGACGGTCGCGCGAGGTGCGTCGGGCGCCACGCCGGTGAGCCGGCGCACCTCGTCGACTGCTGCAGTCACGTCGCGGTCGACCAGCACCGCGCGCATGCCGTGCGCTTGCGCGGCCGCCACGTTGGCGGGCGAGTCGTCGAGGAGCAGGGCGTCCTCGGGCTGGACGCCGAGCCGCATCAGCGTGCGCTCGTACAGCGCCGGGTCGGGCTTGCGCACGCCCTCATGGCACGAGCGCACGACGACGGGGAACAGGTCGTCCCAGGCGTAAAGCGTCGACCACAATCCGGTCAGCTCGTGCACCGCGTTGGTGCACAGCGCCAGGGCGAGCCCCGCGGCCGCGAGCTGCTCGGCGAGCGCCACCATCTCGGTCATGAGGGCGAACGGCGGTACGGGCCCGGCGGCCGCCGGGCCCGACCCGGCCGGGGGCGGGCCGACGAGGCGCTGCGCCTCGGCCAGCGTGATCTCGCCTCGCTCCAGCCGGTGCCACGGGTGGTCCGAGTCGGCATCGGCGGGGCCGAACATGCCGGCGGGGGCGCGCCCGGCGACGGCGGGCGGCCGCACCAGCACGCCCATCACGTCGAAGACGACGGCCTTGACGGCCGAGCCCTCCGTGGCGGTGCCCGGCTCAGTCATGGCGGCCGTCCGGCACGCGGAACCGCTCAGCCGGGTACTTCGCGCGCGCCGCGTCGAGCTTCGCGGCGGCCGCATCGACGGGGTCGATGCCGAGCCGGCGGCACAGGTGCAGCAGGTAGATGAGCACGTCGCCGATCTCGGCGGCGACCTCGTCGCGCTCGCTGCCGGACAGCCGGTCGCTGCGCTCCGCGTCGAGCCACATGAAGTGCTCGTTGAGCTCCCCGACCTCCACGGTCAGCGCCATGACGAGGTTCTTCGGCGAGTGAAACTGCGCCCAGTTGCGCTCTGCAACGAACGCGTCGAGCGCTGCCATCACGTCGTCGAGTCCGTGCCGACCGCTCATCCCAGCCCAGCGTAGTCGCCGCGCCGACCCGACTCGATCATTCCGTCGAGCCGACGCTGCACCGCCCCGTAGATCTCCTCGATCAGCGCGACGGCCCGAGCCGCCGTGTCGTCACCGACCGCGATCGACTCGAAGCGAACGGCGTCGGCCTCGGGGTCGGGCTCGAGCTCCGGGCGGTACGGGTTGAGCTTGAGGCTCAGGTACGGCAGCGGACGGCTGATGTCCTTCTCGGCGCGGGCCGCGAGCCTGCCGATCGCCTCCGCGTACGTCGCCGTCAGCGCCTTCAGCGCCACGATCGTCCAGTAGCGCAGCACCGGATCGGTCGTCGCGTCGATGTGGTGGGTGATGACGGCCCGCAGGTCGCGGTGCGTCTCCGTCGCCCGGTCGAGGTAGATGAACTCCAGCGTCCGGCTCACCGGCCACTGGAGCCGCTCGTCCAGGCCGAGCGACGCCCAGTCGACGTAGAGCATCGACGCGCGCTGACCGAAGCGCTGCGCGAGCCGGTTGACCGCTCGCTCCTCCGGAGTAGTAGGGAACGGGTAGGGAACCATGTACCGGTACACGGTGGGCGTTCCCGTCGTGTCGGTCGCGATGAACAGCAGCGCCAGGCGAAGCCGGGCGAGCGCCTCCTCGACGCCATCCACGTCGAAGAACGACAGCGCTCCGGAGTCGTGCACCTGCTGAACGCAGCGCTTGAGAGCCGCCGCGATCGCCTGCTGCGTCGGATGCGGCGCGGCGGGCCAGAAGTGGTAGTCGAACGTCTCCGTGCCCTCGATGGCCTCCACGTCGGTCGGGGGCGCGGCGAACCGGCGTCGCCTGCCGTCGAAGCCGCCCTGCGAGATGGTCTCCTGAGCCAGCCGCAGCATGTCGCTGTTCTGCTCGTCGATGAGCTCGAAGGCCCGTACGGCGCGGCGGATCGCACCCGTCCGCTGCTCCGGCGTCAGCTCCAGGTGCCCGAACTCGCCCTCCGCGTCGTCCTCCACCGCATGCCCGGTCTCGCGGTGCAGGTGGTACTCACCCCAGTAGATGAGCTCGCGTCCGGTTCGTGCCGCGTAGCGGTCGGCGACCTGCTTGGTGTGGCGGAACAGGGCGTTGCCGCACGCCTCCACCGCCTCCACGACCGCGTAGCGAACTGCCGGATCCTCCGCCTCGATGTAGAGCTTGGTGATCGCGGTGGTGCGCTTGCGCAGCGACTCGTTCACCGGGCTGGAGAACAGCCAGTGGAAGACCTCGGACGGCTTCCACCCGAGCAGCCCGTCCCACCCGAGCGTCTTGAAGTCGCGCATGAAGAGCCGCGAGTGCGTCATGTCCTCGTCCGCATGGGCGGACAGGGCCGCGCGCTGGGCATCGGTATGGCGCTGCTCGCCGTACGAGATGTGGTAAAGGTTCAGCTCGCGGAAGTACATGATGAAGTTCGTGAAGTACAGGCTGAACCAGAGCTTGTCCTCCGGCGCGACGCCGTCGTCCTCGGCCACCAGCCAGCGGTGCAGCGGGTGGTCCTCGATGCGCTCCCGCCACTCCTCGACGACCTTCAGCACATGCTGCATCGCGTCCCCCCTCGAGCCCGCGGCGGCGGCGCGCCATCACGGGATCGGCCCGATGCTAGGAGCGCCGCGCCCATCGCACAACCCTTGTTGAATTATCGCATCGCTCGTATCGTCGGCTGCTCGTGGGCAGTCCGCCCGCATGCCAGCCGTCGAGCAGAGGTGACGCGGCCCCGTGAAGCCCGCCCCGTTCGAGTACGTCGCCGCTCGCGACGTGCCGGAGGCGGTGCGCGCGCTCGCGGGCGAAGCGGGCGCGCGGGCGCTCGCGGGCGGGCAGGCGCTCGTCCCGCTCGTGAACCAGCGGTTGCTGAGGCCTCCGCTGCTCGTCGACATCGGCCGCATCTACGGCCTCGACCGCGTCGAGGCGAGCGACGGCTCCCTGCGCGTGGGGGCGACGGCACGGTTGCGCGCGCTCGAGTCGCATCCGCTCGTGGTGGCGCACGCGCCGGTCCTCGCCGAGGCCGCCGCGCTGGTCGGTCCGGTGCACGTGCGCAACCGGGCGACGCTCGGCGGCTCCCTGGTGCACGCCGACCCCGCAGCCGAGGTGCCGGCCGCCTTGCTCGCGGCCGGTGCCAGGGTGCGCATCGCCGGGCCGGGCGGCGAGCGCTGGTGCGGCGTCGAGGAGCTGATCGTGGGCGCGCACCGCACCGCGCTCGGGGTCGCCGAGCTGGTCGTGGCGGTCGAGCTACCCCTGCCGATCGGGCACGTGGGCGGCGCCTTCCGCGAGCTCGCCGTGCGCACGGGGGACCTGCCGCTGGTCGGCGTGGGCTGCCAGCTGCGGATCGGCGAGGACGGGCGCTGCTCCGGCCTGGCGGCGGTCGCGTGCGGCGTGGCCGACCGGCCGCGCCCGCTGGCGGCTCCGGCCGCCCGCCTGCTCGGCGCGGCGTCGGTCGACGCCGCCGCGCTCCGCGAGGTGGCCGCCGGAGTGGGCGCCGAGCTCGAGCCCGTGGGCGATGCGCGTGCTTCCGCCGCGTACCGCCGCGAGCTGGCGCAGGTGCTGACCGTCGAGGCGCTGGCGGCGGCCTGGCGAGCGGCGACCGGCTCGTGATCGCGCCCCGTCCGGTGCGGCTCACCGTCAACGGCCGCCCCGTCGAGGTGGTCGTGGAGCCGCGCGAGCTGCTCGCCGACACCCTGCGCGACAGGTTGCGGCTCACCGGCGTCCACCTGGGCTGCGGGCACGGCTCGTGCGGGGCGTGCGCCGTGCTCATCGACGGCATCGGCACGCGGGCGTGCCTCGTCCTCACCGTGCAGCTCGAGGGCGCCGCGGTGACGACGGTGGAGGGCATCGCGGCCGGCGGGGAGCGCGGCGCTGGCAACGGCGCTGGCATCGATGCGCTGCATCCGGTGCAGGTCGCGCTGTCCCGCTACCACGGCCTGCAGTGCGGCTTCTGCACCCCGGGCGTCGTCATGACGGCGGTGGAGCTGCTCGCCGAGCGCACCTGCCTCGACGAGCGCGCCGTACGGGACCGGCTGGCCGGCCAGCTGTGCCGGTGCACCGGTTATGCGGGGATGGTGGAGGCCGTGCTCGCCGTCGCGCGGGACCGAGCTGCTGAGGCGCAGGAGGGCGCCGGTGACTGACGCGACGCTGCATCGCAAGGAGGACCGCCGGCTGCTCACCGGCCAGGGCCGCTACCTGGCTGACCTCGTGCGCCCCGACACGGCGCATGTCGCGCTGCTGCGCAGCCCGGTGGCGCACGCCCGCATCCGCGGCATCGATGTCTCGGCGGCCCTGGCGCATCCGGGCGTGCTCGCCGTCGTGACGCAGGACGACCTCGAGGGTCAGGTACAGCGGATGCACCATCACCTGCCGATGCTGCCCGGCCTGCGGCAGGTGCAGTGGCCGCTGCTCGCGGCCGGAAAGGTGCGCTTCGCCGGCGAGCCGGTGGTAGCGGTCGTCGCCACCTCGCGCGCCGTCGCGGAGGACGCCGTCGATCTCATCCGGCTCGACGTCGACCCGCTGCCGCCGCTCACCTCGGTCGACGACGCCACGGCCGACGGGGCGCCGCTCGTCTACGACGACTGGACGGACAACGTCCTGCTGCGCCTGGAGGTGGTGCACGGCGACCCCGCGGCAGCGATCGACGGCGGCGACCATGCCGTGCTGCGCACGCGCGTCGTCCATCACCGGGTCACCGGCGCCCCTCTCGAAGGGCACGGCGCGCTCGCCGACTACGAGCCGGGCACCGGACGGCTCGTGCTGCACGCATCGACGCAGTCACCGCACTTCCTGCGCACCGTCGTGGCCGAGGCGCTCCGCCTTCCCGAATCGCGGTTGCGGGTCGTGGCGCCTGACATCGGCGGGGCCTTCGGCAACAAGGGTCATTACCTGCGCGAGGAGATCCTCGTCGCCGCGCTCGCCCACCGGCTGGCGCGGCCGGTGGTCTGGTCGCAGGACCGCGTCGAGGGGATGACCGCGGGCATCCACTCCCGGCAGCAGGTGCACGACATCGAGATCGCCCACCGGCCCGACGGGCGCATCGTCGCGATGCGCGCCCGGCTGCGGGCCGACCTCGGCTCGGCAGAGGTGTACGCGCTCGGCATGGCGCCCGCGTTCGCGACGGCCGGGACGCTGCCGTCGGTCTACGACATCCAGGACTACGCGTTCGTCGTCGAGGGCATCGTCACCAACAAGGCGCCCAACGGCGGCTATCGCGGGTACGGCCAGCCGCAGGCCGTGCTCAGCATGGACCGGGTCATCGACCTGCTGGCCGACCACCTCGGGCTCGATCCGGTGGCGGTGCGCCGGACCAACCTCATCCCTGACGGCGTGCGCCCGTACGTCACGGCGGGCGGATCGCGCCTCGATGTCGGCCCGCTGACGCATCAGCTCGACGAGCTGCTCTCGGCGTGCGGCTACGGCGAGCTGCGCCGGCAGCGGGACGCCGCGCGCGCCGGCGGCCGCCTGGTCGGCATCGGCGTCGCGCAGATGGTCGAGACCACGGCCGCCAACCCGCACGCGCTGGCCGGGCAGTTCGGCGGCTACGAGATGGCGACGGTGACCGTGCACCCCGACGGTCACGTCACCGCAGCGGTCGGCACCACGTCGCACGGCCAGGGGCACGAGACCGTGTACGCGAAGCTGGTCGCCGATGCGCTCACCGTGTCGCCCGGCACGGTCGAGGTCAGGGAGGGCGACACCGATGCCGTCGCGTACGGCGCGGGCACGTGGGGCAGCCGCTCGGCAGTGATGGGCGGCGGCGCGCTGCTGCTCGCCGCCGAGCGGGTGCGCGAGAAGATGATCGCCGTCGCTGCCGCCATGCTGCACCGGCCGCCGGACGAGGTCGAGCTCGTGGACGGCGCGTTCCGGGCCGGTGACGCGGCGCTGCCGCTGCCGCTCGTTGCCAACGTCGCGACCCTGCACGCCTTCGCGGCGCCGTCGGTCGAGCCGGGCCTGACCGCGACGGTGTGCTTCGAGCCGGGGAACACCCAGGCGTTCCCCGACGAGCGCGGCAAGATGAACATGGCCGCCACGCACTCCAGCGGCTCGGGGCTCGCGGTGGTCGAGGTGGACGTCGCCACCGGGCGCGTCCATGTGCGCGAGGCGACCATCCTGCACGACTGCGGCCGCATCATCGACCGGCTCATCGTCGAGGGGCAGATCCAGGGCGGCTTCGCCCAGGGGCTGGGGCTCGTCCTGCTCGAGGTGGTCGAGTACCGGCCGGACGGCTCACCGGCCGTGCGCACCCTGCAGGACTATCCGATGCCCACGGCGCGCGACGTCCCCGTCGTACGGGTCCTGCACCAGGAGACGCCGTCGGCGCTGCCCGGCGGCTTCCGCGGCATGGGCGAGAGCGCGGCGATCCTTGCCCCCACGATGATCGTCAACGCGGTGCACGACGCGCTGCGCCCGCTCGGCGTCGCGATCGCGCAGTCCGACCTGCGGCCGCCGTCGCTCCGCGACCTGCTGCGCGCAGCCGGCGCCGGCCTCGACCTCGACGAGGTGGCGGCGCGGGCGCTCGCCGGTGGGCGATGATGGCTGCGAGCCGTCAACGCCCGCGGAGGCACGCATGACCGTCCGGCACATCGAGTCGCCGACCCGCATCCCGGTGCCGGGGGGCAAGGTGATCGACGAGTACGTCGGACGGGTCAACAACGGCGAGCAGCGGGTCAGCGTCGCGCACATGAAGGCGCCGGGCGGCTGGGCGGAACCGCCGCAATCACCCGAGTTCGACGAGTACACCGTCGTCCTCTCCGGCACCCTGCTGATCGAGCACGGCGGCGGCACGCTGACCGTGCGTGGCGGCGAGGCGGTGCTGACGCCGGCCGGCACGAAGGTGCGCTACCGCACCGGCGACGACGGCGCGGAGTACATCGCGGTCTGCCTGCCGGCGTTCGCCCCCGAGCTGGCCGGCCGCGACGAGGAGGCCTGATGCTCAGCGCCGAGCAGCTGGCCACCTACGACCGGGACGGCTTCCTCCTGCTGGAGCGGCTGATCCCGGCTCGTGCCTGCGACGAGCTGATCGCCCGCGCGGCGGAGCTCGTCGACGCGTTCGAGCCCGAGACCGTCTCGGTCTTCTCCACCACCGACCAGACGCGGACGACCGACGAGTACTTCCTGTCCTCGGGCGATCGGATCTGCTTCTTCTTCGAGGAGGAGGCGTTCGCGCCGGACGGGTCGCTGCGCCAGCCGAAGCACCTGTCCATCAACAAGATCGGGCACGCGCAGCACGACCTCGATCCCGTCTTCAGCGCGTTCTCGCGGCGTGCCGAGCTCGCCGAGCTGGCCGCCGACGTGGGCCTCGGGCGCCCGCTGCTGCTGCAGTCGATGTACATCTTCAAGCAGCCCCGCATCGGCGGCGAGGTCGTCAACCATCAGGATGCGACGTTCCTCTGCACCGATCCGATCACGGTGACCGGCCTGTGGGTGGCGCTCCAGGACGCGACGATCGAGAACGGCTGCCTCTGGGCGCTCCCGGGTGGTCACCGGACGCCGCTGCGCAAGCGTTTCGTGGTGAATCCCGACCGGACGACCCGGTTCGAGGCGCTCGACGACGAGCCGCTGCCGAGCGCGGACGACCCACGGCTGGTGCCGCTCGAGGCACCGGCCGGCTCGGTCGTCGTGCTGCACGGCCTGCTGCCGCACCTGTCAGGGCCCAACCGGTCGGACCGGTCGCGGCACGCGTACTCGGTCCACCTGATCGACGCAGGGGCGCGCTACCCGGCCGACAACTGGCTGCAGCGCCCCGCGGAGCTGCCGCTTCGCGGGTTCTGAGCCGGAGCGCCGTCGGGTAGGTTTCTCGGCATGGCGACAGCTCCGACGCTCGACGAGATCCGCACCGCGCCGAAGGTGCTGCTGCACGATCACCTCGACGGTGGGGTGCGCCCCTCGACGATCGTTGACCTGGCGCGCGAGCAGGGGTACGCCCAGCTGCCCAGCTACGACGTCGACGCGCTGGCTGCGTGGTTCGTCGAGGGCGCCGCGCGGCTGAGCCTCCAGCTCTACCTGGAGGGCTTCCGCCACACGATCGCGGTGATGCAGACGAAGGACGCGCTGCACCGGGTCGCCGCCGAGTGCGCGCGCGACCTCGCCGCCGACGGGGTGGTCTACGCCGAGGTGCGCTTCGCCCCCGAGCTGCACGTGGAGGAGGGCCTGTCGCTCGACGACGTCGTGCAGGCGGTGCTCGCCGGGTTCCGCGAGGGCAGCGTGGAGTCCGCAGCCGACGGCCGCCCCATCGTCGTCAGGGCGCTGCTGACCGCGATGCGCACGGCGGCGCGCTCGCGGGAGATCGCCGAGCTGTCGGTGCGCTACCGCGACGAGGGCGTCGTCGGCTTCGACATCGCGGGAGCGGAGGCCGGTTACCCGCCGACCCGCCACCTCGACGCGTTCCAGCTCGTCCAGCGCGAGAGCTTCCGCTTCACGATCCATGCCGGGGAGGCGTTCGGCCTGCCGTCGATCTGGGAGGCGCTCCAGTACTGCAACGCCGACCGGCTCGGCCACGGCGTGCGCATCGTCGACGACATCTCGTTCGAGCACGGCCGCCCGCGGCTGGGCCGGCTCGCGGCGCACGTGCGCGACACGCGCGTACCACTGGAGATGTGCCCGACGTCCAACGTCCACACGGGCGCGGCCCGCTCGCTGGCCGAGCATCCCATCAAGCTCCTGCACGACTTGCGGTTCCGGGTGACCGTCAACACCGACAACCGGCTGATGAGCGGCGTGACGCTGTCGAGCGAGTTCGCGGCGCTCGCCGACACGTTCGGCTACGGCTGGGACGACATCCAGTGGTTCACCATCAACGCGATGAAGAGCGCGTTCGCGCACTTCGACGAGCGGCTCACCATCATCAACGAGCGGATCAAGCCCGGCTTCGCGACCAAGCGCGCAGCTTCGGAGGCCCTGGAGGCCTGAGCCGCGGCCGGCGCTCAGCCGGCGAACTGCGCGAAGTCCTGCTGCGCCATGCCGCCGATGATCGTGTAGTCGCCGCCGACCCCGACGGCGCTCGTGCTGGTGCCGAGGGCCGTGATGCCCACCGAGGCGTTGACGCCAGGGTTCCAGCCGAGCAGCGCACCGGTCGAGGCGCTGAGCGCCGCGAGGTGGTGACGGGTCGCGCCCTGCAGGGTGTTGAAGTGCCCGCCCACGTACAGCTCCGAGCCGCGCACGGCGATCGCCTGGACGTCGCCGTCGGCCGGCGCGCCCCATGCCAGTGCCCCCGTCGAGGCGCTGAACGCCTCGAGGAAGCCGCCGGAGCCGCGCCCGGCGATGAAGACCCGGGTGCCGTCGGTGGCGAGGCCGAGGACCGTCACCGGCGTGCTGGCCTTCCAGGACTGCACGGCGCCGTTCGACGAGTTGACGGCGGCCGAGTTGACCCGGGACGTCCCGTTGACCGCGGCGAAGTTGCCGCCCAGGTAGACCCGGCTGCCGGCGACC
Source organism: Frankiaceae bacterium (assembly GCA_045807125.1). Taxonomy (GTDB): domain Bacteria; phylum Actinomycetota; class Actinomycetes; order JAWWOL01; family JAWWOL01; genus JBJMHZ01. The sequence goes on along the minus strand of JBJMHZ010000028.1, from coordinate 55,850 downwards.
AGCAGGGAGGTCACGTTGGTGAACGTCGTGCCGCTGGAGGTCGTGTCGGCGCGCCAGCTGGTGACGGCGCCGGTCCCCGAGGTGCTGATCGCCGCGGCGTGCTGGCGGGCGACGCCCGCCACGGCGGTGAAGTCGCCACCTACGTAAAGCGTCGACGCGTCGCTCGACAGCCCGATCGAGCGGACGAGCGCGTTGGGAATGGGCGCCCAGGAGGTCGGCGCGCCGGTGTCGACGGTGAGGGCGGCCAGCTTGTACCGCTTCACGCCGTGGACGGTCGCGAACTGGCCGCCGACGTAGACCGTGCCGGTCGGGCCGACCGCGATGGAGCGGACGGTGTTGTCGACGTTGGGGTTCCAGGAGAGCAGCGCGCCTGATGTCGCGCTGAACGCGGCGATGTGGTTGCGGGTCGTCACCGTGGTGGACGAGCCGGGCGGGCGCACGCTCGTGAACGCGCCACCGATGTAGATCCGGCCGCCGGCGTAGACCACCGAGTAGACCGGACCGTTGGTCTGCCACGTGGCCGACGACGGGGCGGAGCTCGGCGTAGCTGCCATGGCAGGCGCTGCGGCGAGCGCGAGCCCGGCCGCGACGACTGCCGCGACGACCCCCTGGCGCTGCACGTCGGACATCTCCTTCGTCGAGGGGACAAGCCGGCGTTCCTCGCCGGTCACATCCCGCACCCTACGGTGCACTTCGCCTTGCTGGCAGGTGAGATCACCTAATCTGACATGCCTTGCTACCATGCGTGAGCATCACGACGGAGCGTCACCCGCTCCCTCACCACGGAGATCGTGGGCAGACGGTTCGCGTTACGCCGGCCGCTCAGCTGAGGACGGCGTGCAGCGCCGCCAGCGCGAGGAACGTCCGCCCGCCGGCCGTCCCCGCGACCCGGTCCACCAGGTCCAGCGCCCGCGCCGCCTGAGCGTGGCTCGTCGGAACCGCCCGCTCCTGGACGGCCGCCAGGTGGTGATCGTAGGCGGCGCAGCGAAGATCGACGCCGGCCCTGTGGATGCGTACGGGATGCGCTCAGACGCCGATCGGGTGCCAGACCGTCTTGGTCTCGAGGAACGCGCGCAGCCGGGCGAGGCCCTGCTCGGCGTACCAGTCGTCGGTGGCGACCGGCCGCAGCACCCGCTTCATGTTGTCGGCACCGAGGCGCTCGAGCCCGGCGAGGTCGATGCCGATCTCGTCGCCCTGCCCGTCGAGCGCGCCGGTGGGGTCGAGCGCGTTGACGTCCATGTGCGCAGCCAGCACCGGCGCGAGCTCGGCGGTGCGGCCGGTGAGGACGTTGACCACGCCGGCCGGCAGGTCGGAGGTGGCGAGCACCTCGGCCAGCGTGATCGCCGGCAGCGGGCGCCGCTCGCTCGCCACGACCACGCACGCATTGCCGCTGACGACGACCGGTGCGACGACCGAGACGAGCCCGAGCAACGACGAGCGCTGCGGGGCGAGCACGGCCACCACGCCGGTCGGCTCCGGCACCGAGAAGTCGAAGTACGGGCCGGCCACCGGGTTGCTCGACCCCAGCATCTGGGCGAGCTTGTCCGACCAGCCCGCGTACCAGACCCAGCGGTCGATCGCGGCGTCGACCTGCCGCTCGGCCTCGGCGGCCGGGCCGCCCTCGCCGCGCCGCACCTCGTCGACGAACTGCGCGCGACGGCCCTCGAGCATCTCCGCGACCCGGTAGAGGACCTGGCCGCGGTTGTACGCCGTTGCGCCGCTCCAGCCCGGCACCGCCTTGCGGGCGGCGACGACGGCGTCGCGCGCGTCCTTGCGGGAGGCGCGCGACGCGTTGGCGAGGAAGTGGCCGTCGGCGCCGGTCACCTCGTACGACCGGCCGCTCTCGCTGCGCGGGAAGGCGCCGCCGATGAACAGCTTGTAGGTCTTCCGCACGTCCAGCCGCGGCGCCGGCTTCGGCTCAGTGGACATCGAGGTAGGCCTCCAGCCCCTGCCGGCCGCCCTCGCGGCCGTAGCCTGACTCCTTGTAGCCGCCGAACGGCGACGAGGGGTCGAAGCGGTTGAACGTGTTGGCCCAGACGACGCCGGCGCGCAGCTGCTGCGCCATCCAGAGGATGCGAGACCCCTTCTCGGTCCAGACGCCGGCGGACAGGCCGTACGGCGAGTTGTTCGCCTTCTCGACCGCCTCGGCCGGCGTGCGGAAGGTCAGCACCGACAGGACCGGTCCGAAGATCTCCTCGCGGGCGATCCGGTGCGACTGCGAGACGCCGGTGAACAGCGTCGGCGCGAACCAGTAGCCGCGGCTCGGCAGCTCGCACGGCGCCGACCACCGCTGCGCCCCCTCGGCCTCGCCGGCCTCGCTCAGCATGCGGATCTTGTCGAGCTGCACGGCCGAGTTGATGGCGCCGATGTCGGTGTTCTTGTCCAGCGGGTCGCCGAGGCGCAGCGTGGTCAGGCGGCGCTTCAGCCGGTCGAGCACCGCCTCGGCCACCGACTCCTGCACCAGCAACCGCGAGCCCGCGCAGCACACGTGGCCCTGGTTGAAGAAGATGCCGTTGACGATGCCCTCGACCGCCTGGTCGATCGCCGCGTCGTCGAAGATGATGTTGGCCGCCTTGCCGCCGAGCTCCAGCGTCAGCCGCTTGCCGGTGCCCGCGGTCACCCGCTGGATCTCCTTGCCGACGTCGGTCGACCCGGTGAACGCCACCTTGTCGATGCCCTCGTGCGCGACCAGCGCCCGGCCGGTCTCGCCCGCGCCGGTGAGGATGTTGACGACGCCGGGCGGCAGGTCGGCCTGCTGGCAGATCTCGGCGAAGGCGAGCGCCGACAGCGGCGTTGTCTCGGCGGGCTTCAGCACCACCGTGTTGCCGCACGCCAGGGCAGGCGCGATCTTCCACGCGAGCATCAGCAGCGGGAAGTTCCACGGAATGATCTGCCCCGCGACGCCGATGGGGCGCGGGTCGGGGCCGAGACCGGCGTGGGCGAGCTTGTCCGCCCAACCGGCGTAGTGGAAGAACCACGCGGCCGCGAGCGGCACGTCGACGTCGCGCGACTCCCTGATCGGCTTGCCGTTGTCGAGCGTCTCGAGGACGGCGAGCTCGCGGGAGCGCTCCTGGATCAGCCGGGCGATGCGGTAGAGGTACTTCGCCCGGTCGCGGCCCGGCATCGGCCCCCACGTGCGCTCGTACGCGCGCCGCGCTGCCGCGACCGCCTGGTCGACGTCGCCGGCGCCGGCCTCCGCGACCTCGGCGAGCACCTCCTCGGTGGCCGGGTTGGCGGTCTTGAACGAGCCCCCGTCGCCCGGGTCGACGAAGCGGCCGTTGACGAACAGGCCGTACGACGAGCGCAGCGACACGATGTCGCGCGACTCCGGGGCCGGCGCGTACTCCCACGTGGGGGTGTCGGACGTCATGGCGATCAGTCCAGGGTGAAGTAGTCGGGGCCGGAGTAGCGGCCGGTGAGCTGCTTGGTCCGCTGCATGAGCAGGTCGTTCAGCAGGCTCGACGCGCCGATGCGGAACAGGTCCGGCACGAGCCACTCGTCGCCGGCCGTCTCCTTCGTCACGACCAGGTAGCGGATCGCGTCCTTGGCCGTGCGCACGCCACCGGCCACCTTGACGCCGACCCGCCGGCCGGTGGCGTCGGCGAAGTCGCGCACCGCCTCCAGCATCACCAGCGCGACCGGCAGGGTGGCGGACGGGGCGACCTTCCCTGTCGAGGTCTTGATGAAGTCGGCGCCGGCGAGCATCGCGAGCCACGAGGCCCGCCGCACGTTGTCGTACGTCGCCAGCTCGCCGGTCTCGAGGATCACCTTGAGGTGGGCGCTGCCACAGGCGTCCCTCACCGCGACGATCTCGTCGTGCACCAGCTGGTAGCGCCCGGCGAGGAACGCACCGCGGTCGATGACCATGTCGACCTCGTCGGCGCCGGCGGCGACCGCCTCGCGGGTGTCGGCCAGCTTGACGGCGAGGCTGGCCCGCCCGCTCGGGAAGGCGGTCGCGACGCTCGCCGCCTTGACCCCGCTGCCGCGCAGGTGCTCGACCACGGTCGGGATGCGGTCGGGGTAGACGCAGACCGCGGCGACCGGCGGCACGGCCGGGTCGGAGGGGTCGGGGCGGCGGGCCTTCGCGCAGAGCGCGCGCACCTTGCCCTCGGTGTCGGCGCCCTCGAGCGTGGTCAGGTCGACCATGCGGATCGCCGTCTCGAGCGCCCACAGCTTGGCGTCCTTCTTGATGCTGCGGGTGGCGAGGCCGGCGACCCTCGCCTCTGCCCCCACCTGGTCGACCCCTGGCAGGCCGTGCAGGAACTGCCGCAGCGCCGTCTCCGACCGGGCCGCGTCGGCGAGCCCGGAGTACGCGGGGAACGTGGTGGTCACCCGCCGAGGGTATCCCGCACGCGCAGGTCGGGGCACGCGACGACGACTGGCCGTCGTACGTGCGGGCATTACTGCCTCCATGCTCGCCGCCGCCGTTCTTGCCGACCAGGTGACTCCCTCCGACGTGGCCGCCGCCTTCCGGTCCGGCCAGCACGTCTACGTGGCGAAGGACGCCGGGGTGCCGGTCGACGCCGGCCAGCTGCGCACGGCCGCGCAGCACCACGACAACGTCTACGTCGCGCTGCTCCCCTCCTCAGCCGGGAGCCCGCTCAGCGCGCTGCACGCCGTCGAGCGGGCGGCCGGCAGCAGCCATGCCTACGTGGTCGCCACGCCGGACGGGTTCGCGGTCTATCGCCCCGACGGCGAGGGCGCCGAGGTCTACCGGGAGGCGCAGGCGCAAGCCCCCGACCACACCGCCGAGCTGGTCTATGCGGTCGACCATGCCGACCCGTCGGTGCAGGTGGGCACGGGCACCGGCACCGGCATCGCGCCGAACGACGGCGGCAGCGGTGGCGGCGGCAGCGGTGGGCCGGGCGCCGGCGTGCTGATCGCGCTGCTCGCGGTCGCGGCGGTGATCGTCGCGGTGGTCGCGCGCCGCCGCAGGCTGGCGCGGCAGGACGACCTGTCGGAGCTGAGGGCCGACGCCCAGGCCGAGGTCGACTCGCTCGCCGACGACCTGCTGATCACCGACCCTGGCGGCAACGTGGCGATCACCGGTGCGGGCGCCACCGTCCCGAACGACCCGGTCGAGCGCGCGCTGCGCGTCGCGTGGGCCCGCCAGGGCAGCGCCGCCGGCACGCTGGCCGGCGCGCGCGATCGCGACGACATCCAGCGCGCCCGGCTCCAGGCCGAGCAGGGGCGAGCGGCGCTCGAGCATGCGCAGCGGCTGCGCGACGGCGTCCCTGGCGAGTCGGAGGTCTACCGGCTCGCGGCCAGCACGGGCGACGGTCCCGATCCGATGCAGCGGCGCGAGCAGCCGCCGGACGCCAGGTCCGCCTCGCCGGGGCGGCAGCAGGTGCTGCGGCAGTACACGCCGGACAGCTACCCCGGCTACGGCTACGGCTGGTACCCGGGCTACGGGTGGGGCTTTTTCAACTACGGTGGCTCGTTCGTCGCCGGGATGCTCGCCGGTGAGCTGCTCGGGGGCGGGCTGATGGGCGGCGGGCTCTTCGGCCCTGGGCTCGGCTACGACACGGGCTACGGCCAGGGTTACGACCAAGGCTATGACCAGGGCTACGACCAGGGGTACGACCAGAGCCCGGCCGGCGACTTCGGCGGCGGCGACTGGGGTGGCGACTTCGGTGGTGGCGGCGACTGGGGTGGCGGCGGCGACGGTGGCGGCGGTTGGTGAGGGCCGGCCAACCTATCTCCCTTTCTGCCGTCGGACGGCGATACTGATCGCATGCAGATGGCTGCTATCACCCCGGTGTCCCTCACCCCGGCGCCGGTCACCCCCGCCTCGGTCGCCGACAACCTCCAGTCGGCGCAGGTCTACGTGGCGCAGGGCGCTGGCGTGCAGGTGGATACTGACAAGGTGCAGCAGGCCGTCGCCGGCCACCCCGACGTGCACGTCGCCCTGGTGCCCGACTCGGCGATCACGGACCTGCCGGGCGGCGTCGACGCCTTCGTGGAGCAGGTGGCGACCGACGCCGGGGACAGTTCGGCCTACATCGTCGCGTCGCCGCACCACCTGGCCATCTACGACCCCAACGGCGGTGGCCAGCAAGTCTTCCAGAGGATGACCGACCACGGCGGCGGCCAGACGGCTGAGCTGGTGTACGCCATCGATCACGCCCTCGACCGGCCGGGTGCCCCGTCGCCACTCGGCGCGTGGCTTCCGCTCCTCCTCTCCGCGGCAGCGATCGCCGCGGGCGTCGCGGTCTGGCGCCGGCGCTCGAGCCGCAAGGACTACAAGCGCTACCGCGCCGACATCCAGTCAGAGGTCGACTCCCTCGGCGAGGACCTGCGCATCGTGGACCCCGGCGGCAACCCCGACGTCGTCGGGCCGCACGCCGAGGGCAGCGCGCTCGAGCGGGCGCTCGCGGTGGCGTGGTCGCGGCATGCGGCGGCGGGCGGGATGATCGCCGGCGCGCACGACACGGCCACGGTCTCCCGGGCCCGGACGCTCATCCGGCAGGGGCGCACGGCGCTCGAGCACGCCAGGCGGCTGCGCGACGGCGTGCCGGGGGAGTCCGAGGTGTACGCGAGCGCCGGCGAGGCGCCCGGGCCGCTGCCCAGCGAGCGACTGGACGAGCCGCCCGAGGGCGCGGTCGTGCCTCCGGCGCGGATCCTGTCGCAGTACACCGTCGCCAGCTACCCCGGCTACGGGTACGGCTGGTACCCGGGTCACGGATGGGGCTTCTTCGACTACGCCGGCGCGTTCGTCGCCGGGATGCTCGCCGGCGAGCTGCTGGACGAGGCGTTCGTCGCCCCGGGGGGCGACGACGGCTCCGATCCGCGCCACGCCAACTACGCCGGCGGCGCGTGGCGCGGGGCAGGCGTGGTCGGTGGCTGGGGCATCGGCGCGGGTGGCGACGCTGGTGGGGGCGGCAACGTCGGCGGTGGCGGCTGGGGCGGCAGCGTCGGCGGTGGCGGTTGGGGCGGTGGCGGCGGTGGCAGCAGCGGCGGCGGCGGCTGGGGGTGAGCCGCGCCGTCAGAGACCGGTGATCGCCGCGAGGTCGGCCGTGATGGCGGCCAGCCGCTCGGAGGCGGCCGCTCGGGCGGCCGGCAGCGACGCGGTCACCGGGACGACGACCTCGAGGTAGGCCTTGAGCTTCGGCTCGGTGCCGCTCGGCCGGACGACGACCCGCGCCTCCTCGTCCGCGCCGAGCCAGTAGGTCAGCACGTCGGAGGCCGGCAGCCCTGACCCGTTGCCGGGCTCGAGCAGGTCGACGGTCCGCGTGACGGGGAGGCCGCCGAGGCGCTCCGGCGGATCCGCGCGCAGCGCCGCCATAGCGTCGGAGATCAGCCGCAGGTCGGCGACCCGCACCGACCACTGGTCGGTGCCGTGCACGCCGTGCTCGCGGGCCAGCTCGTCGAGCCGGTCGAGCAGGGTGCGGCCGTCGCGGCGCAGGTCGGCGACGAGCTCGGCCACCGCGAGCGCCGCCGAGATCCCGTCCTTGTCCCGCACCGGCAGCGGCCGGTCGGGGTGGACGGCCCCGATGCAGTAGCCGAGCGCCTCCTCGTACCCGAGGACCAGCCGGGTGCCCGGGTGGGCGTCCGGCGCGCGCATGATCCACTTGAAGCCGGTGAGCGTCTCGGCGTAGTGCGCGCCGTGGGCCGCGGCGATCCGGCGCAGCATCGTCGAGGAGACGACCGTGGTGACGACGAGGCGGTCGTCGCCGCTGGTGCGCCGCAGCACGTGGTCGGCGAGCAGCGCGCCCACCTCGTCGCCGCGCAGCAACCGGCCGTCCACCGCGACGGCGCACCGGTCGGCGTCCGGGTCGTTGGCGATGACGACGTCGGCGCCGCTCGCCCGCCCTCGGGCGAGCGCGAGGTCCATCGCGCCGGGCTCCTCCGGATTGGGGAATGCGACGGTCGGGAAGTCGGGGTCGGGCTCGGCCTGCTCGGCGACCACCGCCGGCGCCGGGAAGCCGGCCCGCCGCAGCGCCTCGACAGCGACGGCGCCGCCCACCCCGTGCAGCGGCGTGTACGCGATGGACACGTCGCGGGCCGGCACCAGCGAGAGCGCGGTCACCGCGTCGAGGTAGTCGTCGAGGATCCCGTCGTCGAGGGTCGTCCATCCGTCGCTGCGGGGCAGGTCGCCGACCCGCCCGACGGCGTCGATGGCCGCCGCGATCTCGGCGTCGGCCGGCGGGGTGATCTGCGCGCCGTCGTCCAGGTAGACCTTGTAGCCGTTGTCGCGTGGCGGGTTGTGGCTGGCGGTGACCATCACGCCTGCGGCGCAGCCGAGATGGCGGATCGCGAAGGCGAGCACGGGCGTGGGCAGCGGCCTCGGCATGACCAGCACGGCGAGCCCGGCGCCGCTCATCACCTCTGCGGTGTCGCGCGCGAAGGCATCGGACTTGTGCCTGGCGTCGTACCCGACGACGACCCGGCCGCCACCGCGCGCGGTGAGATAGGCGCCGAGCCCGGCGGCCGCCCTGGAGACGACCGCCCGGTTCATCCGGTTGGGGCCGGCCGCGACCTCGCCGCGCAGCCCCGCGGTGCCGAAGGCCAGCGGGCCGGCGAAGCGGTCGGCCAGCTCGCCGGCGGCGGCATCGTCCGCGGCGGCCGCGTCGAGCAGCGCCCGCAGCTCCGCCCGGGCGTCCGGGTCGGGGTCGTCGGCGAGCCAGTCCTCGGCCAGCGCGCGCAGCCGGGCCTTCATCGCGGGGCCCGTCACACCGTCGGCAGCAGCTCGGCGAGCAGGTCGCCCATGCGGGTGGCCGATGCGCGCCCGGCGGCGAGCACCTCGGCATGGTCGAGCGGCTCGCCGGTGATGCCGGCGGCGAGGTTGGTCACCAGCGAGACGGCGAGCACGTCGCAGCCGGCGGCCCGCGCGGCGATGGCCTCGAGCGCAGTCGACATCCCGACGAGGTCGGCACCGAGGCCGCGCAGCATCCGGACCTCGGCCGGGGTCTCGTAGTGGGGGCCGGGCAGCGCCGCGTAGACGCCCTCCGCGAGCGAGCCGTCGGCCGCGCGGGCGAGGGCGCGCAGCCGGGCCGAGTACAGGTCGGTCAGGTCGACGAACGTGGCGCCCACGATGGGCGAGCGGCCGGTGAGGTTGAGGTGGTCGCTCACGAGCACCGGCTGGCCGACCTTCATGTCGGTGCGAAGGCCACCGGCCGCGTTGGTGAGCACGACGGTCCGGCAGCCGGCGGCGGCAGCGGTCCGCACGCCGTGCACGACCGACGCGACGCCGCGGCCCTCGTAGAGGTGGGTGCGCCCGAGCAGGACGAGGGCCGTCCGGTCGCCGGCCCGTACGGACCTGATCCGCCCGGCGTGACCGGCCGCGCCGGGCAGCGGGAACCCGGGCAGCTCGGTGACGGCGAGATCGGCCAGCGCGGGGCCGAGCCGGTCGGCGGCCGGCGTCCAGCCCGACCCCATGACGAGCGCCACGTCATGGCGGTCGATGCCGGTCAGCTCGGCGAGCCGGCCGGCCGCGTCGGCGGCGAGCTGCTCGGCCCTGGCGGCGGCGATCCGCTCGGGCGTCTCGTCGGTCAGGTCCTCTCCGGCGGAACTGGTCACGGCCGCAACCCTAGCGGCCGGCGGGCGCCGCCGGGTGCCGCACGGGGTTGGTGACCGGCCAGAGGTATGTGAGGCTGGACGGAGCGCGCAGGGGGACCGGGGACGGGGGACCGGACGGCACCGACAGGGAAGGATCTGCCCTCGTGAGCATGACCTATGGGATCGCCGCTGCCGTGCTGCTGCTCCTCGTCCTGCTCGTCGGACGGCTGGTGCTCCGCCGCGACCCGCGCGACCACGTCGACCGCTTCCACCAGGCCAGGTCGATGACCACGAAGTGGGCGGAGGAGTACCAGCGGGAGCAGCCGCCCGCCGGCGCCTATCCGGGCGGCGCGAACGAGGCAGGCAAGGAGACCGACCGCGGGGATCAGGGACCGACGGTGCGGCAGGGCCGCGCGCGCAGGTCGGTCACGTAGTCGTCCGGGGCGCCGGCCTGCTCGGCCGCCTCGGCGATGAGCCCGAGGTAGCGGGCGCTCGGCAGCCCGCCCTCGTAGCCGTTCAGGACGTAGACCCAGGCCAGTTCCGCCCCGTCGAGGGTGTGCACCCGCAGGCGGATCTTGTCGTACAGACCGATGTCGGCGCCCTCCCACTGGTCGAGCTGCTCGGCGTCGGTGTCGGTGACGTCGTACATCAGCACGAAGACCTGCGCGGTCGGATCCTCCACGATGGTCGCGAGAGCGCCCTCCCAGCCGAGGTCCTCGGCGCCGAAGGTGAGCCGCCATCCGGTGAGCCACCCGGTGCCGACGGCCGGCGAGTGCGGGCAGCGCTGGCGCATCTGCTCCGGGCTCATGTTGGTGGCGTAGGCGGCGTAGAGGGCCATGGCGCCACAGCGTAGTGGCGCGTCACCGCTGGGTGGGCGCGGCGGCACCGACCGCGGTGCGGGATGATCCCCAGGTGAGGGAGGACGCGTGACGCGGATCGCGATCGTCGGTGGGGGGCCGGCCGGGTACGAGGCCGCCCTGGTCGCCAGCCAGCTCGGCGCGCGGGTCACGCTGGTCGAGCGCGACGGCCTCGGCGGCGCGTGCGTCCTCGCCGACTGCGTTCCCAGCAAGACGCTCGTCGCGACGAGCGAGTCGATGGCCACTATCGCGGGCGCGTCCGCGCTCGGCGTCGACGTGTCGGACGGCGGCGCCGTGCGCTGCGCCGTCGACCTGCCGAGGGCCAATGCCCGGGTCAAGGCCCTCGCCAAGGCGCAGTCCGACGACATCGCCACCCGGATGGCCCGCGAGGGGGTCGATGTCGTGGCGGGCGACGCGAGGCTGGTGAGCCGCGACCGGCTGGTGGTGCGCACCGCGGGCCGCGAGCACGCGCTCGAGGCCGACGTCGTGTTGCTGGCGACGGGCGCCCATCCGAGGGTGCTGCCGGGCGCCGAGCCCGACGGCGAGCGCATCCTGTCGTGGCGGCAGGTGTACGAGCTGGACCGGTTGCCGGAGGAGCTCGTCGTCATCGGCTCGGGCGTGACGGGCGCCGAGTTCGCCTCCGCCTATCAGGAGCTGGGCTCCCACGTCACGCTCGTGTCGAGTCGCGACCGGGTGCTCCCCGGCGAGGACGTCGATGCGGCGCTGCTCCTCGAGGACGTCTTCGCGCACCGCGGCATGACGGTGCTGAAGCGCTCACGGGCCGCCAAGGTCCAGCGCACCGCCGACGGCGTCGCGGTCGCGCTGGAGGACGGGCGGGTCGTCGAGGGCAGTCATGCCCTGCTGGCCGTCGGGTCGGTGCCCAACACTGCCGGGCTCGGGCTCGAGCAGATCGGCGTGCAGCTCGACAAGGGCGGCTACCTCCACGTCGACCGGGTGTCGCGCACGTCGGTGCCTGGCGTCTACGCGGCCGGCGACTGCACGGGCGTGCTGCTGCTCGCGTCGGTCGCGGCGATGCAGGGCCGCATCGCCATGTGGCACGCGCTCGGCGAGGCGGTCGCGCCGCTGCGGCTCGCGACGGTCGCGGCCAACGTCTTCACCCATCCCGAGATCGCCACCGTCGGCATCGGTCAGACCGCCGTCGAGTCGGGCACGGTGGAGGCGCGTACGGTCACCTTGCCGCTGGCGACCAACGCGCGCGCCAAGATGCAGGCCATCGAGCACGGGTTCGTGAAGCTCTTCTGCCGCCCGGGGGCGGGCACGGTGCTCGGCGGGGTGGTCGTCGCACCGCGGGCCAGCGAGCTCATCCTGCCGGTGTCGCTCGCGGTGCAGCACGGGCTCACCGTCGGCCAGGTCGCGCTGACGTTCGCCATCTATCCGTCGCTGTCCGGCAGCATCACCGAGGCGGCCCGCCAGCTGATGGAGTCCGGCGAGGTCTGACGCCCGGCACCGACGCGCCGCCGATGAGCATGGGCCGCGCGCGGCGTCGTACCCCGTGACGATTCGCTGCCTGGAGGCGCCGTGCTCGACCTCGAACCCGCGACCCGCGCGCTGTCCGCCCTCGTCGAGGGCGTGCGCGACGACCAGCTGACCCTGCCGACCCCGTGCCCGGGCACGAGCGTGGCCGCGATGCTCGACCACATCGACGGGCTGGCGATCGCGTTCGCCGCAGCTGCGGCGAAGACGCCGTTGCCGGACGCCGCGCCGTCGGCCGATGCGTCGCGGCTCGGCTCCGACTGGCGCACCCGCATCCCGCAGCGGCTGGCGGCGCTCGCCGGCTCCTGGCGGGAGGAGGCGGCGTGGACGGGAATGACCAGGGCCGGCGGCGTCGACCTGCCTGGCGAGGTGGCCGCCGTGGTGGCGCTGGACGAGGTCGTCGTGCACGGCTGGGACGTCGCGGTGGCCACCGGCCAGGAGCACGGGTGCGAGCCGCAGCTGCTCGATGCGGTGCGGGGCTTCGTTCAGCAGGCCGTGTCGGCCAACCCGCACGGCACGCCGGGACTGTTCGGACCGCCGGTCTCCGTGGCCGATGACGCGCCGCCGCTCGACCGGCTGATCGGGCTCACCGGGCGCGACCCGGGCTGGCGCGGCTCGGCCTGAGCGTGCGGGTCGGCGGACCGGTCAGAGCGTCCCGGTCACCAGCTGGAGCAGGAGGCTCGTCGCCCCGACCGCGGCCCACAGCACGGCGCCGAGCAGCAGCGGGCGCGGGCCGGCCTTGCGCAGCTGGCCGGGCCGCGTCGTCAGGCCGATGCCGGTCAGCGCCATCGTGATGAGGAAGCCGCTCGTGGTGGCGAGCGCCGGATGCCACCCGGCCGGGACGAGACCGGCGGTGTCGAGCGCGCTGGCCACGAGGAAGCCGCCCAGGAACGGTGGGAGCATCCGCCGCCACGGCAACCGCCGGCCGGCTTCGCGCCGGCCCGCGATCGTGCCGAGCGCGACGCACACCGGGACGATCATCAGGCTGCGGGTCAGCTTGACGACGATCGCATAGCTGCCCGCGGCCGCACCGTACGTCGTGGCCGCCGCCACGACCGACGACGTGTCGTTGACGGCGGTGCCGGCCCACAGGCCGAACGCGTGCTGCGACAGGCCGAGCAGGTGGCCGAGCATCGGGTAGAGCAGGACCGCGGCGACGTTGAACGCGAAGATGGTCGCGACGGCGTACGCCACCTCCGCCTCGGCGGCGCCGATGACGGCGGTGACGGCGGCGATCGCCGACGCCCCGCAGATGCCGGTGCCGACGCCGATCAGCGTCCGGGTGCCGGGTGCGATGCCCATGGCGCGCCCGGCGATGCGGGCACCGCCGAGCGCGACGACCAGCGTCCCGACCATGACAGGGAACGACGACGCGCCCGTTCGTCCCACCTGGGCGAGCGAGAGCCCCGTGCCGAGCAGGACGATCGAGAGCTGAAGCACCTGCGTGGCGGCGACCGCGGCGCCGCGGTCGATCGCCCTGGCCCGATCGCCGGCCACCCGGCGCAGCAGGACCGACGCGAGGACGCCGAGGACGATCCCGAGCACGGGGCCGCCGACGACCGGGACGCGGCCGCCGAGCCAGGTGGCGACGAGGGCGATCGCGGCAGTGACGGCGAGCCCCGGCAGCGCTCCGTGCGGCGCCCCCGCGCCGCGCACCGCGGTCGCGGGCAGGCGCCAGAGCCACCACCGCCGGGGCATCGCCGGCAGCGGTTGCGCCACCTGCATCGCGGTGGCTGGCACGGCGGCTCCTGCTGGTCGTCCTGGTGATCCGAGCATCCACGGTGCCTCGCGCCGGCCCGGTCCGGTAGACCGGACCGGGCATGACGCCATAAGTTGCGCTCATGCCCTTGCCGAGGCACGTGCCGGAGCTGTCGACGCTCGACCTGCTCGTCAGCGTGGCGGCGACGGGCAGCCTCGGGCGGGCCGCCGCGCTGCACGGCATCACGCAGCCCGCGGTCAGCCTCCGGCTGCAGGCGCTGGAGCGCCGGCTCGGGCTCCAGCTCCTCGTCCGCACGCCCACCGGCTCGCGGCTCACCCCGGCGGGGGAGAGCGTCGTCGGATGGGGCCGCCGGGTGCTCGAGGCGGCGGAGGAGCTGGCGACCGGCGTCGATGCGCTGCGCGACCGCGCGGTCGACCGGGTGCTTGTCGCTGCGTCGCTCACCATCGCCGACGAGATGTTCCCGCGCTGGCTCACGGCGCTGCACCGCCGCGACCCGTCCGCGGTCGTCTCGCTGCGCGTCGGGAACTCGACGGCGGTGGTCGGGCTCGTACGTGCCGGCACGGTCGCGGTCGGCTTCGTCGAAGGTCCCACCGCACCGCCCGGCCTGCGCACGAGGACGGTCGGCGGCGACGAGCTCGTCGTGGTCGTGCACCCGCGGCATCCGTGGGCGAGGCGACGCCGCCCCCTGCCTGCCGAGGCGCTCGCCGCGGAGCGCCTGGTCGTGCGCGAGCCGGGGTCGGGCACGCGCGAGGCGCTGGAGCGCGCGCTGGCCGCCGTCGGCCTGACGGTGCGGCCCGGTCTCGAGCTGGGGTCGACGGCGGCGCTCAAGACGGCCGTGGCCACCGGCGAGGGACCGGCCGTGCTGAGCCGGCTGTCGGTGGTGGCGGAGCTGGCGGACGGGCGGCTGGTCGCCGTGCCCGTCGCGGAGGTGGACCTGCGCCGGTCGTTCCGGGCGGTCTGGTCGCCCGACCGTCCACCGGCCGGCAACGCGGCGGCGCTCGTCGCGGTGGCCGCGCGACGCGCGAGCTGAGGATCGCCAGCCCGGCTCACAGGCCGAGCAGCTCGTCCAAGGCTCTCGTCAACCGCCACGCGCCCGATGACGTGTTGGACACGACGGTGTGCGTGGTGGCGGTCGACGGCCGGTGCACGCTGCGGAAGGACGCGCCGGCGTCGTACCCGTTCAGCATGACGACGTCGCTCGTCGCGTGCAGCCAGAGCCCGAGGCCGTAGCGACTTCGTTCGTCCGGTACGTCGCTGCGCGGGCGCACCATCTCGGCGACCATGCGCGGCGGGACGATCCGGCCGGCGAAGAGCGCCTGCCAGAGCTTGCTGACGTCGGCGACGGTGGTGCAGGCGCCGCCGTCGCCGCTGCCGCGCACGGGCAGGTGCATCACGTTGGTCCGCAGGCCGTCGAAGCCCTCCAGGTAGCCGGCTGCCACCGTGCCCACGTGCTCGTCCGAGCGCGGGAACGACGTGTCGGTCATGCCGGCCGGCCGGCACGCCCGCTGCGCGACGAGCTCGTGGAACGGCGTGCCGCTCGCGCGCTCGGCGAGCAGCGCGAGGACGACGTACGCGCCGTTGTTGTACGCGAACCGCTCACCGGGCGGGAACGCCATCGGGTAGCCGTCGAGGATCCGCACGAACGACTCCGTCGAGTCGAGCTCGTGCACCGGCACCGGCATGACGTAGCCGTCGACGTCGGGAACCTGCTCCTCGTCGAGGTAGTCGCCGATCCCCGAGCGGTGCGCGAGCAGCAGCTCGACGGTGACCCTGTCGTCGATGAGCGGCAGGTCGTCGCCGAGCAGCGACCGGGCGGGCGTGTCGAGCGCGAGCGCGCCGTCCGCGACGAGGCTCAGCACGGTGAGAGCGGTGAGGCCCTTGCCGCCGCTCGCCATCCCGAAGCGGGTGTCGACGCGGTTGGGAACCCGCCAGCCCCGGTGGGCGAGCCCGTACGCCCTCGCCAGCACAGGAACGCCGTCGACGTCGGCCCGTACCGCGCCGGAGAAGCCGGTCTCGTCGGCGAGCCGGTCGACGGCAGCCTCGATGTCGGTCATGGGACCTCGAGCGTCATGGTGAGCGAGCCGCCGCTGCGGCCCACGGCGCGGCAGCCCAGCCGCTCGTACAGCCCGAGCGCACCGTTGTCCGGCTCGACGCTGAGGCTGAGAGCGGCCAGCGCGATGCCCTTCGCCCGCTCGATCAGCGCTTGCATGAGCCGGGTGCCGATGCCCTGCCGTCGCCATTGCGCGCGCACGCCGAGCGTGATCTCCGGGATGCTCGCGTCGACGAAGCCGAACCCGGGGTCGTCGGGAGCGAGGAAGCGCCACCAGGCCGCGCCGACCGGCTCCGACCCGTCCTCGGCGACGACGCCGGCGTCGCCCGGCCGTGGCCAGCCGGCCACGTAGTGCGCGATCGGCGGGTCGGCAAGGGCGCCGGCGACCGACAGCCGCGGCACCTCGTCGCGCCAGCAGAAGGCGGCGACGAGCATCTCGGCGAGGAACGCCGCGTCGGCAACCCCGGCGTCGCGGACCGTGACGGTCACGACCGCTCGCCGTCGCCGGGCTCGTCCGAGACGAGCAGCCGCGCGTAATTGGCGACCGAGCGCTGGTAGCGCGGCAGGTACGGCACCAGTGCGGCGAGCACGACCGAGACCGCCTCCCGCTCCCGGCCGGCGTCGGCGAGCGCCAGCGCGAGGAACGCGCGCACGGCATCGTCAAGGTCGTCGGAGCGGGCCGCCAGCTCGGCGGCGAGCAGCTCGACGCTCTCCTGCGGCCGGTCGAGGTTGCGCAGCGAGCTGGCGAGCTGGATCACCGCCTGCCGGTGCCGCGCGCCGCCGAGCCCGCGGCGCAGCGCCTCCTGGTAGAGCGGCACGGCGAGATCGGAGTGGCCGGTCGAGTCCTGCACCGACGCCCGCTCGAAGGCGGCGACCGCGCTGTCCGCCGGCAGCTCGGCGGCCAGCGACTCGATCAGGGCGACCTGCTCGGCATCGCTGCGCTCGTCGATCGAGCCCCACGCGGCGCTCAGCCGTCGCTCCCAGTCCGCCTCGTCCACCGGCGCCCTACGCCCCGTCCTCGTCGACGACGCAGAAGCGGTTGCCCTCGGTGTCGGCGAGCACGACGAAGTCGGGCTTCTCCGGATACCTGTCCCAGTCGACGCGGGTGGCGCCGAGCCCGAGCAGCCGCTCGACCTCCGCGTCGCGGTCCGGCGAGAAGATGTCGACGTGGACGCGCGGGTGCTCCTGCACCGGCGTCTCGGTCGGCATCAGCGACAGCCCGGCGCCCGTCCTGTCCTTCGGGACGAGGGTCACCCAGTCGGCGCGCGGCTCCTCCTTCGGCGCGTAGCCGAGCGCGGCCATCCAGAAGGCCATGGCCCGTTGCATGTCGGCCACTCCGAGAACGGTCGATCCGAGCGTCAGCATGGGCTCCTCATCCTTCGGGGAATCCGTCCCGGCGAGCGCCGGGCAGGCGCCCAGGCTACGCCGAGACGAACCCGGCCAGCACCGGAGCCAGCACGTCGTCGGCCGCGCCGTGGTCCTGCCCGTCGAGCGTGACCCGGCGAGCGCTGGGGAGGGTGGCCGCCAGGGCGTCCGCGGCATCGCGCATCCAGGCCGGGCTCCGCTCGCCACTGATGACCAGCGCCGGCACGTCGACGCGGTTCAGCCGGTCGACCGGCATGACGTAGTCGCCGCAGATGGCCAGGTCGTACGGGAGCGTGTGCGCGATGGACCGCATGCCCGCCCACATGGGCGCGGTTCGCATTCCCTCCACGACCGGCGCAGGGACCTGCACGCCCTCGGTCAGGAACAGCGTCATCGCCTCGTCGCGCTGCCCCGCGTCGACGAGAGCTCGGGTCCGAGCCGCCAAGCCCGCCGGGCGCGGGCGGCCGGCGTCGACGATGTACGGCGGCTCGTACGCCATGACCTTGGAGATCGGCACGCCGTGGGCGGCCGCCTCGAGAGCGAGAATGGCGCCGGACGAGTGCCCGAAGACGGCCGCCGGTCCGCCCGCCTCGTCGATGACCGCCGCGAGATCCTCGATCTCGCGGTCGACCGCGTACGGCGGCGAGTCGCCGCTGTCGCCCCGGCCTCGCCGGTCGTACGTGATGACGGTGCACGCCTGCGCCAGGTGCTTCGCCAGCGATGCCGCGGTCCGGCGATCGCAGAACGCCCCGAGGACGATGACGAGCGGCGGCCCGCTGCCGGCCAGCTCGTACGCGATGGGCGTGCCGTCCGCCGAAGTGACCATCTCCATGGCGTGCTCCACGTCGTGCCTCCTGCTCGCCGGTGACCGCTCCTCACGCTACGACGTCATTCCCGAGCGAGACTCATCGCTCGGGCCCTCGTGCTGTGCGCCATGCTCGTACCGTGAAGCTGAAGCTGGACCTGCACGACGTCTACGACAAGGGCGCCGAGATCGATCGCGCCCTCCGCGCGATCATCGACGAGGCGGTCGCCAAGAAAGCCCCGCTGGTGGAGATCATTCCCGGCAAGGGATCGGGGGCGCTGAAGAAGCGCGTGCTGCGGTTCCTCGAGCAGAAGGAGATCAAGGCGCTCTACCACCGGGTGGAGAAGGACGCGGACAACTTCGGCCGCATCTTCGTCCACTTCCGCTGGAAGTAGGCGAGCCGCGATGACGTGACGGAGCCCGCCGGCGCGGTACGGGGCGCTGCTCAGGGCGCGCAGGCTGCGCAGCTCAGTCCTTGATCTCGCAGATGATCGCGCCGCTCGTGACCGGTGCGCCGACCTCGGCGCGCAGCGCCGTCACCGTGCCGCCCTTGTGGGCGTTGAGCGGTTGCTCCATCTTCATCGCCTCGAGGACGACGACGAGATCGCCCTCGGCGACCTGCTGCCCGTCCTCGACGGCCACCTTGACGATCGTGCCCTGCATGGGGCTCGTCAGCGAGTCGCCGGTGGCCGCGGGCCCTGCCGTGCGGCCGCCGCCGCGCTTGCGCGGCCGGATCGTACCGGCGCGCCCGTCGGCCTGGCCCGCCGCGGCGAGCCCCTCGGGCAGCACCACCTCGAGCCGCTTGCCGCCGACCTCGACGACGATGCGCTCGCGCGGCGCCGGCTCGTCGGCCCCGGCGGCGGGTCCGGCGTACGGCTCGATCCGGTTGTCGAACTCGGTCTCGATCCAGCGGGTGTGCACGCGAAACGGCTCGCTGGTGAACGCCGGGTCGCGCACCACCGCCCGGTGGAACGGCAGCGCGGTCGGCATCCCGTCGGCGACGAACTCGTCGAGCGCCCGGCGGGCGCGCTCCAGTGCCTCGGTGCGGCTCGCGCCGGAGACGATGAGCTTGGCGAGCAGCGAGTCGAAGCTGCCCGGCACCGTGAAGCCGGCCTCGACGCCGGAGTCGAGACGCACGCCGGGGCCGGACGGCGGCTGCCACGCGGTCACCGTGCCGGGCGCCGGCAGGAAGTTGCGTCCCGGGTCCTCGCCGTTGATGCGGAACTCGAACGCGTGGCCGCGCGGTTGCGGCGTCGACGTCACCGACAGCGGCTGGCCGTCGGCCACCCGGAACTGCTCGCGGACGAGGTCCAGCCCGCTCGTCTCCTCCGTCACCGGGTGCTCGACCTGCAGGCGGGTGTTGACCTCGAGGAACGTGACCGTGCCGTCCTGCCCGACGAGGAACTCGACGGTGCCGGCGTTGGCGTAGCCGGCCTTCGCGCACACGTCGCGGGCCGCGCGGTGCAGCGTCTCGCGCTGCTCACCGGTGAGGAACGGCGCCGGTGCCTCCTCGACCAGCTTCTGATGGCGGCGCTGCAGCGAGCAGTCCCGGTCGCCGGCGACCAGCACGTTGCCGTGCCCGTCGGCGACGACCTGCACCTCGACGTGCCGGGGGCGGTCGAGGTAGCGCTCCACGAAGCACTCGCCGCGGCCGAAGGCGGCCTCGGCCTCGCGGACCGCCGACTCGTACAGCTCGCCGAGCTCGTCCAGCGACCGCGCGACCTTGAGGCCGCGCCCGCCACCGCCGAAGGCGGCCTTGATCGCGACCGGCAGCCCGTACTGCTCGGCGAAGGCGCGCACCTCGTCAGCGCCCGAGACCGGGTCGGGCGTGCCGGGGACGAGCGGTGCACCGACCGCCTGCGCGATGTGGCGCGCCTCGACCTTGTCGCCGAGCCGGCGGATGGCGTCCGGCGAGGGGCCGATCCAGGTGAGGCCGGCGTCGATGACGGCCTGGGCGAACGCGGCGTTCTCGGACAGGAAGCCGTAGCCGGGGTGCACGGCGTCGGCCCCGCAGGCGCGGCATGCGTCGAGCACCTTGCCGATGTCGAGGTAGCTCTCGCCGGGGGTGGCGCCGCCGAGGGCGTACGCCTCGTCGGCCAGCTGGACGTGCGGCGCGTCGCGGTCGGGGTCGGCGTAGACCGCGACGCCGGTCAGTCCGGCGTCCCGGCAGGCGCGGAGCACCCGGACGGCGATCTCGCCACGATTGGCGATGAGGACCTTCCGCACGACCGGCTCCCTCGTGCCGCGGCCGGCGGCCGCATCGGCGTGGTTGCGAGCCGCAGTCTAGGCGAGCGCGAGGCGCGCCCTCCCGGCCGGTCTCACGTGGACGGGCTGGGCGGGCCGCCGGCCGGTCAGGCGAGCTGGGCCGTGCCGGCCGGTGCTTCGGAAGCCTCGCCGGCAGCGTCGACATCGTCGACGGCGGGCTCCCCGACGGCGTCCCTGGGGTCCCCGGCGTACCGGAAGTCCCGGGCGTCGGCGGTGACGGCTGGGCCGTGGTCGTCGCCCTCGTACCGGAACCGGTCGACCTGCGTCTGCAGGCGGGCCGCGAGCGAGGCCAGCTGGAGGGCGGCGTGCTGGGTGTTGCCGGCCCCGCTGCTGGTGCCCTGCGCGGCGGCGGCGACGCCGGTGACGCTGCGCGCGATCTCGGTGCTGCCGGTGGCGGCCTCGGTCATGCTGCGGGCGATGGCGTTGGTGGTCGCCGTCTGCTCCTCGACCGCGGTCGCGATCGTGTGCTGAGCGTCGAGGATGCCGCCGACGATGTCCCGGATGTCGTCGAAGACGGCCGTGACCGCCCTGGACTGCGCCTTCAGCGCGGTGACGAGGGGCTCGATGCTCTCGGTCGCCTTGGCGGTCTCCTGCGCGAGCTCCTTCACCTCGTGGGCGACGACCGCGAAGCCGCGGCCCGCCTCGCCGGCCCGTGCCGCCTCGATCGTCGCGTTGAGCGCGAGCAGGTTGGTCTGCCGGGCGATCTCGCCGATGACCCTGATCACCGTGTCGATCTGCGCGGACGCTTCGCCGAGCCGGCTGACGGTGCCGATCGCGTCGTTCGCCATCCGCGAGGCGTTGTCGGCGACGACGGTCGCGTCGGTGGCGTTGCGGGCGATCTCGCGGATGCTGGCGCCCATCTGCTCGGCGCCGCTCGCGACCGACTGCACGTGGGCGTCGACCTGGGTGACCGACGACGAGACGGCGTCGGCCTGCGCGCTGGTCTCCTCGGCGGTGCCGGCCAGCTGCTGGCTGACCGCCGAGAGCTCCTCCGACGACGTCGCGAGCACCTGGACGGTGTGGTCGATGTCGCGCACCGCGTCGCAGATCTGGTCGAGCGCGTCGTTGAGCGAGCTGCTCATCTCGGACATCTCGTCGTAGCCCTTGGCCCGCAGGCGCGGGGTGAGGTCGCCGGCGGCGACCCGGCGCAGCGCCTTGGACACCGCGACGAGCGGCCTGGACAGCAGCCTGGCCAGCACGAAGCTCATGACGAGGGCGACGAGGAAGGCGAGGGCGAGCAGCACCAGGGTGGTGCGCTTGGCCGTCCCCGCCACCTTGGTGGCGCGGGCGTAGTTGGCCGAGCCGTCGTCGACCGCGTGGGTGGCGAGCTCGCTGAAGTCACCGTCGACGTCGCCGTACTCGGAGTTGGTCCGGTCGATGGCCGCGCCGATGGTCGGATCGTTCGGCGTCATCGTCAGGACGTCCCTTGCGGCCCGGCGGTAGCCGTAGAGGTCGGCGTTCAGCTTGATGAGCACCGCCTGCTCGTCCGTCGTGAGCTTGGCCTTGCCGAAGGTCTTGAGCCGGTCGTCGACGGCCGCGTCGCCGGTCCGCAGCCGGGCCAGTGCCCGCGAGCGGGCTCCCGCGTCGTGGCCGAGCAGCGCCTGCAGGGTCTCGACCCGCCCGGTCATGACCCGCGTACGTGCATCCTCCAGCGCCTGAAGCGGCAGCAGGCTCTGGTTGTAGGTCGAGGCGACCTCGTCGGTGAGCCGACCCTGCGTGGTCAGGCCGTAGATGCCGCCGACGCCGGTGAAGGCGGCGACGATCACGAAGGCGGCGAGCAGCTTCAGCGCGAAGCGCCCTCGCGTCAGGCGGGCGAAGGCGCGGAGGGCGCGACGGGACTTGCCATGCATTGCGGCTCCCGGGAGGCGGTGAGCGGATCCACGTGCCCATCCCATCGGCCGATCGAGTGACGCGGGGCAGTGCTTGAATGGTAATGAGATGGCAAAGTCGTGCACGGTGCCGCCGGCCGGTATGGCCGGGTGCGTACCGAGATGCCCCTCGCTGCCGGAGGCGCTGAGCGGCGTTCAGGCCCCTCAGTCCGGGAGCTGACCACGGATCGCCCGGGTGGGTCAGCCGGTGGCCGTGCCCGTCGCCCGGTAGACCCGCAGCGCGTGCGGCAGGATCCGCAGGCTGACCCGGTCGACCGGATCGCCCACCTCGCCGTCGCGGGCGAGCGGGGTCGGCTCGCCGATCACGCCGATGTCGAGCTGCCTGGTCGACCACACCTCGTACGCCGGGCAGGCCGGCAGCCGCCGCAGCAGCGCGGCGATCACCACTCGCGTCCGCGACCAGGGCCGGTCGGCTGAGACGATGCGGACGTCGGCGAGGCCCTCGTCGAGCCGCGGTCGCCAGGTGGGCGCCAGGCCCGGCGGCATGTAGCACCCGTTGCCGCAGAAGAGCAGCCACACCCGCCGCCGCTGCCCGTCGACGGTGAGCTCGAGCGGCTGGTCGGTGGGCAGCGTCGTGACCAGCGCTACGACCATCGCCGGCCACTTCCCGATGCGGGGCTCGAGCCGCTCGCGCCGCGGGACGAGCCGGCTGTAGCCGCCAAGGCTCGACGTGTTGACGAACGGCAGCCCGTTGGCGTCGCCGAGATCGACCATGGCGCCGGTGCCCGCGGCGAGCGCGTCCAGCGCGTCCTCGGTCGTCTCGATGCCGAGCTGGCGGGCGAAGTGGTTGAGCGTGCCGCAGGGGAGCACCAGCAGCGGCCGGTCGGTGTCGGCGGCCACCCGGGCCGCGACGCTCACCGTCCCGTCGCCGCCGGCGACGGCGAGGACCCGCGCGCTCTCGGCGGCGGACCGCAGCGCCTCCTCCGCGTCGTCGCCCTCGTGCAGCTCGACGATCCGGGCCGCGGGCAGCCGCGAGCGCAGCTCCTCCGCCGCGTCGGTGCTGGAGCCCGACGCCGTGTTGACGACGACGGCCACCTCGGCGCCGTCCGCCGATGCCGGCACCGGGGCCGGGGTGAAGACGGCGGCAGGGGCGACGGGTGCCGCCGGCCACCAGGCACGGACGACGACGGCCGCGGTCGCGCCGAGGAGCATGCCGACCGCGCAGTCGCTCGGGTAGTGAACGCCGGCATGCACCCGCGACCAGGCCACCCCCACGGCGGCGGCCCCCACCGGCATGGCCAGCGCCGGCCACTCCATGCCGACCGCGGTGGCGAACGCGGCCGCCGACGCCGAGTGCCCCGACGGGAACGATCCGGAGACCGGCTGGCGGCGCAGCCGGCGGGCGAGCGGCACCAGCTCGAGCGACGGCCGCTGCCGGCGGAACGCCCACTTGGCCGGCCCGTTGACCAGGCCGCTGGTGACGGCGACGCTGGCCACCCCCCGGACGGCGGCCCGCCGGCCGTGGTCGCCGCCGACCGCCGCGAGAGCCGCCCCGGTGGCGAACCAGAGCTTGCTCCGGTCGGCGGCCCTCGTCAGCCGCGGAAGCACGGCGTCGGCCAGCGGGCTGCTGGTGCCCGCCCAGCGGTCGAACGCCTGGTGGTCGGCCGCCCGTAGCCGGGCCGTGATCATTCGCACTGCCACCGTCTACCCCCGACGGCCGCGGCTGACGCCCCGCCGGGTCACCAGCCGGCGCGGGTGCGCACGCCGGGCTCCCGGCCGGAGCGCGCCCAGGCCCCCGGCCCCACCGTCAGCGGGCTGCGGACGGCGCCGGCCGGGTCGGCCCATGCCGACGGCGGCTGGGCGGCGGGCGGCCCGCCGGTCGCGGTTCCGCGCGCCGCGCTGGTGGCGACGAGCGCGGCCACCAGCGCGGCCAGCTCCTCGGGCGTGGGGTCGCCCTTGACCACGCGCAGCAACGGCCTCTCCGCCTCGTCGGGAGTCCGCTCCGGTCCGGTAACCGGCCTGGTCACAGCGGGATGTTCCCGTGCTTCTTCGGCGGCAGCGACTCGCGCTTGGTGCGCAGCGCCCGCAGCGCCCTCACCACCTGCACCCGCGTCTCGTGCGGGGGGATGACCGCGTCGACGTAGCCCCGCTCGGCGGCGACGTAGGGGTTGGCGAGCGTGTCCTCGTAGTCGACGATGAGCCGCTTGCGGAGGTCGTCGGAATCGTCGGCCGCGCGCAGCTCGCGGCGGTAGAGGATGTTGACGGCGCCCTGGGCGCCCATCACGGCGATCTCCGCGGTCGGCCACGCCAGGTTGACGTCGGCGCGCAGGTGCTTCGACCCCATGACGTCGTAGGCGCCGCCGTAGGCCTTGCGGGTGATGACGGTGACCTTGGGGACGGTGGCCTCGGCGTAGGCGTAGATGAGCTTGGCGCCGCGGCGGATGATGCCGTTCCACTCCTGGCCGGTGCCGGGGAGGAAGCCGGGCACGTCGACGAACGTGAGCACGGGCACGTTGAACGCGTCGCACGTACGGACGAACCGCGCCGCCTTCTCGCTGGCGTCGATGTCGAGCGTGCCGGCGAAGCTCAGCGGCTGGTTGGCCACCACTCCCACCGGGCGCCCGTCGACCCGACCGAAGCCGCAGATGATGTTCTGCGCGAAGCCGGCGTGCACCTCGAGGAACTCGCCCTCGTCGAGGATCCGCTCGATCACGCCGTGCATGTCGTAGGGCTGGTTGGACGAGTCGGGCACGAGCGCGTCGAGCTCGTGGTCGGTGTCGGTGAGCTCGAGGATGCCGGGATCGCCCGGCGCGACCGGCGGCTCCTCCATGTTGTTGCTCGGCAGGTAGGACAGCAGGGCCCTGGTGAGCTCGAGGCAGTCGTCCTCGTCGGCGGCCTGGAAGTGCGCCACGCCGGACTTGGTGTTGTGGGCCTGCGCGCCACCGAGCTCCTCGAAGCCGACGTCCTCGCCGGTGACCGTCTTGATCACGTCGGGCCCGGTGATGAACATGTGCGACTTCTTGTCGACCATGAGGACGAAGTCGGTGATGGCCGGCGAGTAGACAGCGCCGCCGGCGCATGGCCCCATGACGAGCGAGATCTGCGGGACGACGCCGGAGGCCATCACGTTGCGGTAGAAGATCTCGCCGTAGAGCCCGAGGGAGACGACGCCCTCCTGGATACGGGCGCCGCCGGAGTCGTTGATGCCGACGACGGGGCAGCCGGTCTTCAGAGCGAGGTCCATCACCTTGACGATCTTCTCGCCGAAGACCTCGCCGAGGCTGCCGCCGAAGATCGTGAAGTCCTGGCTGAACACGCACACCGGGCGGCCGTCGACGGTGCCGTAGCCGGTGACGACGCCGTCGCCGTACGGCCGCTCGGCGTCGAGCCCGAAGGCGCTGGAGCGGTGGCGGGCCAGCGCGTCGGTCTCGACGAAGCTGCCAGGGTCGAGGAACGCCTCGATGCGCTCCCGCGCGGTCCGCTTGCCCTTGGCGTGCTGCTTCTCGATCGCCCGCGCCGAGCCGGCGTGGACCGCCTCGTCGGTGCGCCGCTGCAGCTCGGCCAGCTTGCCGGCCGTGGTGCGCGGGTCGGGGGCGCCGGCCGGGTCCGCTGGGCCGGCGCGATGGGCGGCGGTGGACACGGTGCCTCCCGGTGCCTTCGGTGCCTTCAGGCCTTCGGTGGCCCGACGCGTGCAGGCAGCGTAGTGCGCCGGTACGACGAGCGGCCGCCGGCGTCCACAGGGGAACGCGGCGGCCGCTCGATCGGGCCGGACGGGTCAGCTGCTCGCGGACGCCGACGCCGAGGCGCCGGCGGTGACGCTCGTCGCGTTGATGATCTTGGAACCGTTGAGCCGCTGGAGCTGAGCCTTCGCGTCAGGGGTCATCTGCGACCCGAACTGCGTCACCAGCTGCTGCACGTCGACGCTCGCCACCGTGCCCTTCACCGTCACCTGGTCGCCGGCCTTGACCGGCGAGCCGGTGAACGCGCCCACCGCCACCGGCTGCGACTGCCCGGCCGCGTTCATCGTGAAGACGTAGCCGCCAGGGATCAGCACCTGGGCGACCGCCCCGGAGAGCGTGACGCTCTGCCCGACCTGAAGCGGCCCGACCGAGGTGGTGCTGGGCAGCGGGCTGGTCGACACCGACACCGTGGCGCCGCTCGGTCCGACGCTCACCGACGCAGCCGCCTTGCCGTTCCCCGAGCTGCCGCTGCAGGCGGCGACGGCTGGCGCCAGAGCGAGCAGGCCGACGAGTCCGGTGACCCGAGCGGCGCGGCCACGACGAACAGCGGACATGGGATCCTCCTCGTTGGCAGAGCGCTTCTCGATCTTTTGTTGCCGGATCGACCGGTGAGTAACCGTGCGGATCACGTCCGGTGCCGACGTACGCTCGGCGCGTCATGGCCTCGCCCTGGACCGACCTCGACCGCCCGCCGCTCTCGCCGCGCGCCCTCGACGCGGCCCTGCACCACCACGCCGGGCCGGCCCGGATGTGGCGCCGGGTCGTCGTGGTGGGAAGCACCGGGTCGACCAACGCGGACGTCGTCGCGGCGGCGCGCGCCGGGGAGGCCGAGGGGCTCGTCGTCGTGGCCGAGCACCAGGCCGCAGGGCGCGGGCGGCTCGACCGGACGTGGACGTCGCCGCCCCGCGCCGGGCTCACCTTCTCGATGCTGCTGCGCCCGGACGTACCGATGGCCGCCCGGCCCCTGCTGCCGCTGCTCGTGGCGACCGCCGCGGCCGCCGCCGCGAGCGAGCGGGCCGACGTCGACGTCCACCTCAAGTGGCCGAACGACCTGGTCGTCGACCACCGCAAGGTCGCCGGCCTGCTGGCAGAGGCGGTGGGCGACGCCGTCGTCGTGGGCGTGGGGATGAACGTGTCGACCAGGCGCGCCGAGCTGCCGAGGGCCGATTCCACCTCGCTCGTCCTCGAGCGCGGCGAGCCGGTCGACCGCCAGGCCCTGCTGCTGGCCGTCCTCCGCACCGTGAGCGAGCACTACGCCGCGTGGGTCGAGCAGGGCGGCGCCGCGCCGGGCGTCCTCGCCCGCTACCGGGCCCGCTCGGCCACTCTCGGCCGCCGGGTACGGGTGGAGCTGCCCTCGGGCGAGGCGCTCACCGGCACCGCGGCCGACATCGACGACGGCGGCCGGCTCGTGGTCGACGCGCCCGGTGGCCGCCGCGTCGTCTCGGCCGGCGACGTGGTGCACCTGCGTCCGGTTTGATCGGATCGGCCACCGAAGGCCCGGCGCCGTGGGAGCATCGCGGCACCATCGCGGCACTGAGCCTCCCGAGGAGGAGACCATGGCGTTCCCGCAACGGCTGCTCGGTGACGACGAGCGCCTCGTGCTGCACCAGCACCCGCACTGGAAGGTCCTGGTACTGCCGACGCTGCTGCTGCCGGTGATCGTGGGAGCGGCTGCGTTCGGGATCGCCGCCATGCCGGACGGCTCCGCGCAGGCTCCGGCTCGCTGGGCCGTCCTCGGCGTCGCGCTGATCGCCCTCGTCGTCCTCTGCGTGGTGCCCTGGCTGCGCTGGCGGACCACCCACTTCATCCTCACCGACCAGCGGATCGTCCTGCGCAGCGGCATCCTCGCGCGCACCGGCCGCGACATCCCGCTCGCCAGGGTCAACGACGTCACGTTCAGCCACTCGCTGGTGGAGCGGTTGCTGCGGTGCGGGCGGCTCATGGTCGAGTCCGGCGGGGAGCGCGGCCAGGTCGTGCTCGACGACGTGGCGCGCGTCGAGAGCGTGCAGCGCACGCTCGCCGAGCTGGTCGAGGACAGCCTCGATCCCAGCCACCGGGTCGCTCCCGACCAGCGGCGGGAGCCGGCGGCCGAGACCGGCGACCGGACCACCACCGAGCTCGCGAGCGGGCCGGCCACCGACGGCGCTCCCGCCGGCGCCTGAGGCCGAGCGCGCCGGCGCTTCGCTACCGTGCGGCCCATGACCCAACCGCCCCACCCCCAGCCGACGCAGCCCGCCAGCGAACCGCCCGGTGCCGGGCCGGGCGAGCTGCTCGCGACGCACGACGGCGTGACGCTGCGCGGCCACGGCGGCGTCCGCGAGCTGGTGCTCGACCGCCCCGAGGCGCGCAACGCGATCTCGACGGCGATGGCCCGCTCGCTCGCCAGGGCCTGCGCCGAGGTAGCGGCCGACCGCTCGGCCAGGGCGGTGGTGCTGACCGCGGCGGGCGACAAGGCGTTCTGCGTGGGCGCCGACCTCAAGGAGCGCAACTCCTTCTCCGACGCCGACCTGCTGCGCCAGCGGGCCGACTTCCGGGCCGCCTTCCGCGGCGTGCTCGACCTGCCGCAGCCGACGGTCGCCGCCGTGCACCACTTCGCCCTCGGCGGAGGCCTCGAGCTGGCGATGTCGTGCGACCTGATCGTCGCCGACGAGACGGCGGTGCTCGGCCTGCCGGAGGTCACCGTCGGGCTGGTGCCCGGCGGCGGCGGCACCCAGCTCGCGCTGCGCCGGCTGGGGCCTGGCCGGGCCGCCGACCTGGTGCTCACCGGCCGCCGGGTCGACATCGAGGAGGCCGACCGGCTGGGGCTGGTGGACCGCCGGGTGCCGGCCGGGCGGGCGAGGGAGGCGGCGCTCGCCCTCGCCGCCCTGATCGCCGGCAACTCGCCGGTGGGCGTGCGCGCCGCGAAGCGGGCGCTGCGGCACGGGCTCGGCGTCGACCTCGCCGCGGGGCTCGAGATCGAGGACGCCGCGTGGCGCGCGACCGCGCTGTCGGCCGACCGCCGCGAGGGCATCGCGGCCTTCAACGAGAAGCGCCGCCCGGACTGGCCGGGGGAGTGACCGGCGGCCAGGATCGTCCGGCGGGCCGTCCCGTTCCGGTCAGGCCGAGAGCGGGCTGGCCGGCGCCTGCGCACCGCCTATCGACCCGGCGCCGCCATGGATGGCGAGGAACGCCGCGGCGAGCATGGCCAGCGTCACGTGCCGGTACCACCCCTGCCAGCTGCGCACCTCGTAGCGGTCGAGCCCGACGTCGTCGCGCGCGATCCGCAGGGCGGCGTCGATCAGCGGGGCGCGCATGGCCGCCGTCACCAGCTCGTCGCTGTCGGCCGGCCCCGTGCTGTGGCCGAGGTAGAGCGTGGCCCTCGGCTCGGCCGCCGTGCCGCAGCGCACGAGCAGGACGTGCTCGCGCTCGGCGGCGCCGTGGTCGTGCGGGTCGCCGGGCAGCAGCACGCGGTGCGCCCGCCAGAGCGGCTCGCCCCGGCCGTGATCGTCGGGCCGGCGGTGCTGCCGGTCGCGCCGCGCCGCGAGCGCCGTCGCCGCCGTCACGACCGGGCCCTGCCGGTCGGCGAGGACCGGCAGGCTGCCGGGCACGCGGACGACGTACGGCACGCCGGCGCGCTCCAGCCAGCGGCGCAGCGACGGATCGGCTCCGAACGCGCCGTCGCACGTCACGTACCGGAAGGGCATCCCGGCGTCGCGGGCCCGCTGCACCATCTGCACGGCGAGCGCGGGCTTGCCGGCGTACGTCCGGCCCGCCGGCACCTTGGCCTGCTCCCGGCGCACCGGGTCGTCGGCCCACGACCTCGGCAGGTAGAGCTCGCGGTCGACGAGGAGCGCGGCGCTCGCGGGTGCGTACGCGGCGAAGATGCCGATCTGGCAGGTCTCCATGCGCCCGGTGACCGGGTTGTACTGCCGGTCGACGCCGGCCGAGGAGCGGCCCCGGCGCGACACCGCGGTCTCGCCGAGGCAGAGCGCAGCCGAGGGCGACGCGACGTGATCGAGGACGTAGTGCCGCAGCGCGTCGCGGCCGGCATCGGCGTTCCACTTGGCCCGGTTGAGCAGGCGCTGCATGCGCCATGGGCCGTCGTCACCGACGTAGCGGGCGAGCTGCCAGCCGTTCTTGCGCGCCTGCGCGCCGAGCAGCCCCACCAGGTAGAGCAGGGCCTGCCGCTGCGGCTCGCTGCGCGCGAACAGCGGACTGATCACCGCCTCGAGCTCGCGCAGGGCCGCCGCCTCGGCAGCGCCTGCCTGCTCGCCCTCCTCGAACGCGTCGGAGCTCGTCATGCCATCCCCCGCTCGGCCCCGTGTGCTCTCCCCATGGTGACCCCAGAACACCGTCGGCGGCATCGTGGTTGCGCCGATCGGATGGCGAGCCACCCGTGCGACCCATGCTGACCGCCGCCGGAAGGCGCGCAACCGAGATCGTGCTGTGGTGTTCTCATCCATGTGACCGACCTTGACGGCAACGGCGCGGAGCCACGCGATCCGGTCGATGCCGTCCCGGCCCTGCTGCTCGACGACCTCGACGCCGGATTCGTCGATCTCGTGCGGGCCCACGAGCGGGTCGTGTACTCGGTCGCGCTGCGGGTGACCGGCCATCGGTACGACGCCGAGGATCTTGCCGCGGAGGCGTTCCTCCGCGCCTACCGCGCGCTGCGCGGCTACGACAGGGACCGCATCGCGGCCCTGCGGCCGCGCGCGTGGCTGGTGACGATCCTGCTCAACACCTGGCGCAACGCGCTGCGCGACGCGAGTCGCCGGCCTCGCCAGGTGATGCTCTCCGACGCGCTCGACCTGCCGGCCGCCGGCGCGGGCGTCGAGGAGCTGGTCGAGGGCGAGGAGACGCTGCGCGAGCTGGCCGGGCTGCTCGTCCAGCTGCCGCCCGCGCAGCGCGTCGCCGTCGTCCTCCGGCACGTGGTCGGCCTGCCCATGATCGAGGTGGCCGCGGCATTGAGCTGTCCCGAGGGGACGGCCAAGTCGTACGTGTCCCGCGGGCTGGCCCGATTGCGGAGCGCCTACCCGGCGCCGCCACCGGGCGTCGTCCGGCCCTTCCCCACGTCGCAACGGCGCGCCGCTCCGGCCCGGCGCACCGGCTCGGTCGCGCCGGTCACCGACGCGACGCCGAGGATCGCCGCCAGGAGGCAGCACCCATGATGGACAACGGCCACGACCCGCTCACCGGAGCGCTTGGCCAGTTGACGGTCGCACCGCCGGAGGACCTGCTCGCCCGCGTCGTCGCCGGCTGGGTGAAGGTGCCGGCCGCGCTCGGCGAGCTGTACGTGGCGTTCACCGATCGCGGCATCAGCTACGTCCGCATCGCCGAGTCGATCGGTCCGGCCGCTGACGCCTGGTCGGCCGACGAGATCTTCTGCGAGGACTACCGGCGCCGCTTCGGCCGCCCGCTGCGGCGGGCCGAGCGGCCACCGGCCGGGGTGCTGCCGGCCCTGCGCGGCAGGCGCGCCGGCTCGCTCCGCTTCGACCTGCGGGGGCTGACCGAGTTCGAGCGCGACGTGCTCGAGGCGACGCTGCGCATCCCGCACGGGCAGACCCGGCCGTACGCGTGGGTGGCCCGCGAGATCGGCCGCCCGCGCGCTGTGCGCGCCGTCGGGTCGGCGCTCGGACGCAATCCGGTGCCGCTGCTGATCCCGTGCCACCGGGTGACTCGATCGGACGGCAACCCTGGCGAGTACGTGTTCGGCGCGCGCACCAAGGAGGCGCTGCTGCGGGCCGAGCACGTCGATCTCGACGAGGTGCGCGAGCTCGCCGCCGCCGGTGTCTTCTTCGTCGGCAGCGACACGACCGGCATCGCCTGCTTCCCCACCTGCCACCATGCGCGCCGGATCGGCGCCGGCCATCGCCGCGGCTTCCGCAGCATGGCGCAGGCCGTCGATGCCGGCTACCGGCCGTGCCGGCACTGCCGGCCGGTGCTGGCGGACAGCGCATGACGGCCGTGGCCTCCTGCGGCATCGGTGTCGCATCGCTCATGAGCGACTACGCAGCGCCGCCGTCGAGCGTGGATTCGCCGCTGCACGTGCGATCGCGTGGCCGCCAAGTGCGGTAGTCGCGTCGGGTGCTTCGGCAGTGGCCGAGCGCGCCTTGTCCGCCATGGGGACGCGTGATTCACTCGGTCACCGACGAATGGGACGACGGCGGGGCGCCCATTCGCCGTGACGATCGGGGGGTCAGTCGATGACGTGCTCATGCCGTTCACGAGCGGACAGCTCGACCGCAGCCTCCGCCACGACATAGCCGTTCGCCGGCCGCGGGCGCACCGGATCGCTCCGCACCGGGCCGGCCGCATGCATGTCCATCCGTCGCCGCGCCGTCGATGCCCGCTCGCCGGCATCGCGCGAGCGCGCGGACGGGCCCTCCGGCGGACGAGCGCGTCCGCCCGTAGGTCGCCCGGAAGTGGAGCCTTGATGACATCAGCGATCAACGGCAAGGCAATGCGCCTGGCCCGGTTGTCCCGTCACGTCGACGGGCGCTTCCTCTTCGTACCGATGGACCACTCCGTCACCGACGGGCCGATCGCCGACCACGCCCGCTTCGGACAGGTCGTCCGCGCCGTGCTCGAGGGAGGCGCCGACGCCGTCGTGCTGCACAAGGGGCGGGCGCGATCGCTCGATCCGCGGCTCTTCTCGCGGGCGGGGCTCATCCTGCACCTCAGCGGCGGCACGAGCCTCGCTCCCGACGTCAACGCCAAGGTGCTCGTCGCCGGCGTGGAGGAGGCGATCCGCATCGGGGCCGACGCGGTCAGCGTGCACGTCAACATCGGCTCGGACACGGAGGCCGCGCAGCTCGCCGATCTCGGTGCCGTCGCTGACGCCTGCGACCGGTGGGCCGTGCCGCTGATCGCCATGGTCTACCCGCGCGGCCCGCGCATCGGCGATCCTTGCGATCCCGTCCTGCTCGCGCACATGGCTGCCATCGCGGCCGAGCTCGGCGCGGACATCGTCAAGACCTGCATGGCCAATCCACCCGAGCGGATGGCGGAGGTGGTGGCCGCCTGCCCGATACCGGTCATCGCGGCCGGTGGCGCGGCGCTGGACGACGACGACGTCGTCACGTTCGCGCGGGCCGCGATGTCCGCGGGCTGCGGGGGGCTCGCGGTCGGCCGCCGGGCGTTCGGCAGCCCGGCGCCGCGGCACCTGGTGCACCAGCTGGCCACCGTGGTGCACGGCCACGGACGGTCCGCGCCCCTGCCGCTCTCGCCGGCTGGCAAGCTGGCCGGTGTGCGTTGAGGTTCGCCTGGCTCGACCTGCGGACCGTGCCAGGGGCGCAGCGCGCGGCGATCGTGGAGGCGGCCGTCCACGCCAGGCTCGACGGCGTCGTGGACGACGTGGACGACGCGGGCGGGACGCTGTCGACGCTCCCGCCGACCGTCAAGCGGATCCGCGCGGTCGAGGCTCCCGGCGCGGCCGATGCCGACATCGAGCTCGTCACCGTCACGTCCGACGCGGAGCTGCATCGGCTGCACCGCGAGCACGAGAGCCGCCGGGACGGAGAGCCGGTCCTCGCGGCGCACGTCGACGTGCGCGACAACGACTCGCTCGCGCTGGCCTGCTCGGCAGCGGTGGCCCTGCCGTGCACGGTCGTGGCGTTCCGCGACCCGACGAAGATCCCGCTCGAGATCGTCATCGCCGCCGCCGACCGCTCGCCGGGGCGGCTGATCTGCCAGGTCTCGACGGTGACGGAGGCCCGCATCGTCTTCGACGTGCTGGAGAAGGGGTCGGAGGGCGTCCTGCTCGCGCCGCGCAGCGTCGACGACGTCCTCGACCTGGCCGCGCTCCTCCAGGCGCGCACGCCCGCGCTCGCGCTGACCACGCTGACGGTGCGCTCGACCACGCACAGCGGTCTCGGCGACCGCGTGTGCGTCGACACCTGCAGCCATCTGCGGGAGGACGAGGGGATCCTCGTGGGGTCGTACGCGCACGGCTTCGTGCTGTGCTCGAGCGAGACGCATCCGCTGCCGTACATGCCGACCCGACCGTTCCGGGTCAACGCGGGCGCCCTGCACTCGTACGTGCTCGGGGTCGGCAACCGCACCAACTACCTCAGCGAGCTGGAGTCGGGCAGCACCGTCCTCGCCGTGTCCGCGGACGGCTCGACCCGCCCCGTCGTCGTGGGCCGGATCAAGCTCGAGTCCCGTCCGCTGCTGACCATCTCGGCCAGCTCGCCGGACGGCGTGCCGGTGAGCCTCGCCGTGCAGGACGACTGGCATGTCCGCGTGCTCGGCCCGGGCGCCGAGGCGCTCAACGTCACCGAGCTCGAGCCGGGCGACCAGCTGCTCGGCCACCTCGCGACCGACAAGCGCCACGTGGGCCTGCCCGTCGGCGAGTTCTGCATCGAGAAGTGACGTGCGCAGCAGTCGAGGAGGAGCCGCCCCGAGATGAGTGACGCGATGGACGAGCTGGCGTACCTGTCCGCCTCGCGGCTCGTCGAGCTGATCCGCCGGCGCGAGCTGTCGCCCGTGGAGCTGATGAGCGCGTGCCTCGACCGCATCGAGCGGCGCAATCCGGCGGTCAACGCCTTCGTGACCCTGTGCGCCGACGAGGCGCTCGATCGGGCCCGGCAGGCCGAGCGCGCGGTCGCCGCCGGGGAGTGGCTCGGCCCGCTGCACGGACTGCCCGTGGGCGTGAAGGACCTGGACCCGGTCGCCGGCGTCCGCACGACGCGCGGGTCACGGCTGTTCGCGAACGACGTGCCGCAGCAGACCGCGCTGTGCATCGCCCGGCTCCAGTCGGCGGGCGCGATCGTCGTCGGCAAGACGAACGCGCCCGAGTTCGGGCACAAGGCGGTCACCGACAACATGCTGTTCGGGCCGACCAGCACGCCGTTCGACCTTGCGATGAACGCGGGTGGATCCTCCGGCGGCAGTGCGGCGGCGGTCGCGGAAGGGCTCGTACCGCTGGCGCAGGGCTCGGACGCCGGCGGGTCGCTCCGCGTGCCGGCGTCGATGTGCGGCGTCGTGGCGCTCATGGGGACGTTCGGGCGGGTGCCGGTGCCGAGCCGCCCCAACGGCTTCGGCCTGCTGAACCCGATGGTCTGCTACGGGCCGCTGGCGAGGAGCGTCGAGGACGCCGTGCTCATGCTCGACGTGATGGCCGGGCCGCACGCGCGCGACCCGTTCTCGCTGCCGGCGGCGAACGGCAGCATGCGCGAGGGGCTCGCGCGGACGGCGCGCGGCCTGCGCGTCGCCTACAGCCCGGACCTCGGCGGCTGGCCGGTCGAGCCCGAGGTCGCCGCGGTCGTGCGCGAGGCGCTCGATGCGCTGCGCGAGGACGGCGCGATCGTCGAGGAGGTCGACGTCCGGCTCACCCGGCCGCACCAGGAGCTCACCGGCATGTGGCGCCGGTTCCAGGCGATCCGGCAGGCCGAGTTCGTGGTCATCATGCGGCGGCAGGGCATCGACGTGCTGGCCCACCGCGACGAGCTCGCACCTGAGTACGTGGAGCTCTGCGAGTGGGGGGCGCGGCCGTCCGCCGTCGACTACCGGCTGGACGACGTCCTCCGCACCGAGCTGCTGGACGCGCTGCAGGACGTCCTCGACGACCACGACCTCATCGTGAGCCCGGTGGCATCGGTGGCCGGCATCGCGAACGCGCCGGATCGGCGAACGGTCGGGCCGTCGGAGGTGATGGGGCAGCAGGTGAACCCGCTCGTGGGCTGGTGCATGACGGCGCCGTACAACTTCGTGGCGAGCCCTGCGGCCTCGGTGCCGGCCGGCCGGACCCCCGCGGGACTCCCCGTGGGCCTGCAGATCGCGGGCCGCCGCTTCGACGAGGCGTCGGTCGTGACGGCGTGCGCGGCCGTCCAGCGCAGGCGACCGTGGCACGACGGCTACCGGGCGCTGGAGCTCAGCCGCGCCACCGCCGCCTGAGGGGCCCCGTGCCCGGAGGCGGTACGGTCGTGCCCTACGACGCAGCCGAACGCGATCGACGCGCGCCATCGGAGGGACGCCCTGGAGCACCGACCGGCGCCCGTGGCTGCCGGTCAGGTGCGCCTCGTCGCCCGCTGGCCGGTCAAGTCGCTGGGCGGTGAGCAGCTCACGGCGTCGCGCGTCGACGAGCGTGGGCTCGCCGGCGATCGCACCCACGCCCTCGTCGACCTCGCGACGGCGAACCGGCGGCCGCTGACGGCGCGCCGCGCACCACGGATGCTGCTGTGGTCGGCGCGCTACCCGGACGGCTCCGGCGAGCTGCTGGAGCCGGACGAGCCACCGGTACCGGTGCTGACGGCGCCCGACGGCCGCGCGCTGCGATGGGACGACCCGCACTTGGCCACGGCACTTACCGACGATCTCGGCAAGGCGGTCGAGCTTCGCCGTGACGTGCAGGGCCAGCCGGACGTGCCGGGCACCGTGCACGTCACCGTGGAGAGCTCGCTGGTCGCTCTGGGTGGCGAACTGGGGCAGCCGCTCGACCCGCTCCGCTTCCGCCCCAACCTGCACGTGGTCCTCGATGCGCCGCCGTTCGCCGAGGAGCGCTGGAGCGCCGGCCGGCTGCTCGTCGGCGACTGCGAGCTCGAGCTGGTCGGACCATGCCCGCGATGCAGCATCTCGGGGCGCGACCCGGCCACGGCGGCCAGCTCGCCGGAGATCCTGCGCTGGCTCTTCCGGGCGCATGACGGCTTCTTCGGCATCTACGCCAGAGCGCTCGGGCCTGGCGTCCTGACCGTCGGTGCGCCGGTCACCGTCCTGGCCTGACGCCGCAGCGAACCGGCGCAGCCTCTCGTCAGCCCGTGGCGAGCTCGGCGTCGTAGCCGTACAGCCAATCCTGCGCCCGCCGGTCGAGCGTCGTCATCGCCGCATCGCGAGCCCGCTGCTCCTCTCCGTCGTCGAGGTGGAACGTCGTCGTGTTGGCGCGCGACCTGCGCTGCACCTCCGCCGTGCGCGCGCGGCGGATGCCCTCGTAGCGGGCGAGCGCGGCTGCGATTCCGGCCGGCGCGATGCCGCGCAGGCAAGCGGCGAGCACGACGGCGTCCTCGACGGCCTGGTTGGCTCCCTGGGCGAGGAACGGCAGCATGGGGTGCGCCGAGTCACCGACGAGCGTGACGCGGCCGGTGCTCCAGCGGTCGATCGGTTCACGGTCGTGCAGCGCCCATCGACTGACCGAGTCGGCCGCGCCCAGCAGGCTCACCACGTCGGGATGCCAGTCGGCGTAGGCCTCGACGAGGTCGTCGACGCTTCCCTGCGCGGACCACGACTCCGACCGCCAGTCCGAGCCCGGCACGGTGGCAGAGAAGCTGACCAGTCGATCCCCGGCGACGGGGTAGCGCACGCAGTGCTGACCGGGCCCCAGCCACAGCACGACCTTCGGCTCGCGCAGCGAAGGAGGCAGTCGATCGGCGGGGACGAGCCCTCGGTAGATCGTCTCCCCCGAGAAGCGCGGATGATCCGCGGCCAGCGTGCCCCGCACGACGGAATGGATCCCGTCGGCGCCGACGGTGACGTCGGCTGACGCACTGCTGCCGTCGGCGAACCAGAGCGTCACGCCGTCAGGATTCTCCCTGACGGCGATGCAACGCCGACCCACTCGCAACGCGTCTACGGAGAGGGCGTCGATGAGCGCTCGCTGGAGGTCTGCGCGATGCACGGTGTAGTAGGGGGCGCCGTACCGCTCCTCGAGCTCCGGACCGAGGGCGTGACGGACAAGCACCGAATTGTCGGCCCACCGACGGAACTCCATCGCCACCGGCGTCGAGGCGATCGAGCGCAAGGCGGTCGCGAGGCCCAGCCGGTCCAGCAGCCGCGTCGCACTGGGCGCGAGCTGGATGCCGGCTCCCACCTCGCGCAGGTGATCGGCCTGCTCGTGCAGGGCGAACGGCACTTCTGCGCGGGCCAGAGCGAGACCGAGAGTGAGGCCGGCGATGCCGCCGCCGACGATGGCGACGTGCGGTGACCCTGCTCCCATTGTTCCTCCCCCGTAGGACATGCGGCGGCGAGGCCGGCGCGCTTGCGGTACGAAGCGCCAGCGGCTCACTGTTGCACGTATCGATAGTGCCGGCCGGGCCGGCGATTCGACAGTGCTTGCCGCATCGTGAGCTACGCGATCCTGGCCGGTCGTGCACTTGCCGCCGGCCGCAGCGGCTGGCAGGGTTGCTCGATGATGCACCGGTAATTCGCGGGCAGCGAGTCGGGGAGCGATCGCCTTGCGCAATTGACGCATTGCCGCTTGCGCGACGCCGAAGCCTTTCCGTGACGGGAAAGGCACGCACGGATGCGCTCTCCGGTGCATTGCGCCGAGCCACGTCAGCCCTTCGACGGTGAGGGGTCGCGCTCCGCGGCGACGCTCACGACACGAGGGGGGGTGTGGTAGGCCGCCATGGGCACCTTCTCCGGCGCACTGCCGCCGGGCTTGGACATCGGGCGCCTGATGACTGCCGCGATTCAGGCGCAGGCCGACGAGCTGAACCGGCTCGCGAGATCGGTGAGCCAGGCGCTCGCGGAGCTGGCTGACCCGGCTGTCACTGCCGAGATCATCAACGACGTCGCGACGAGGACCATCCCCCGGTGGCACTTCGGGATGCTCAACGACGTCACGCGCAACGACGCGCTCGCCAAGGCAGTCGAGCTGACCGTGACCGAGGCCGACCACGTGCTTGACATCGGGACCGGCGTCGGCCTGCTCGCCATGATGGCCGCCCGCGCGGGCGCCGCGAAGGTGACGGCATGCGAGGAGAACCCGCTGCTCGCCGAGCTCGCCCGCCAGGTAGTCGCCGCGCAGGGCTGGTCGGACGTCATCACCATCGTGCCGAAGCGGTCTACCGACCTGGAGATCGGGCGCGACATCGACGCGCCTGCCGACGTCATCGTGTCGGAG
Source organism: Frankiaceae bacterium (assembly GCA_045807125.1). GTDB lineage: Bacteria > Actinomycetota > Actinomycetes > JAWWOL01 > JAWWOL01 > JBJMHZ01. Next base: position 17,410 of record JBJMHZ010000028.1, on the reverse strand, counting down.
ATAGTCGACTGCGGGATCGTCGGCGAGGGCCTGCTCCCGACCATGCGGCACGCCCGCGAGCGCTTGCTCCGGCCAGGGGGCACCGTGCTGCCCCGAGCGCTGCGCCTGCACGGGTTCCTGGTGGAGAGCGAGTCCCTCGCCGAGCTCAACCGGGCACGGTTGGCCGGCGGCTTCGACATCAGCCTCGTCAACGTGGTCGCGACGCACGGCCACTTTCCCGTGCGCCTGCACGACTGGCAGCACGAGACGCTCTCGGAGACGGTCGAGCTGCTCAGCTTCGACGTGCAGGCCGACGACCTGGTCGCAGGGCGCCGGGTGGTCGCGATCCCCGTCCGCGCGACCGGTACCGGGCACGGGTTGGCGGCGTGGTTCGAGATGGACCTGTGCGAGGGCATCCAGCTCACCAACCACCCGAGCCGGCGCGACTCGCACTGGATGCAGGCCCTCATGCTCTTCGGCCGTCCGGTGCCGGTCCGGGCCGGCAGCTGCCTGTACGTCGACCTCGCCTGGACCGACTACCGCCTGATGTGCGACGACCCGTCTCCGCCTGACCTCCGAGGGCTGCTCCATGACTGATGCCGTGCCGACCTATCAGCCGTTCGACCTCTCTGCCACGGAGCTGCGAACCGCCGTCCTGCGGTACGCGAGCAATCCTGTCTATCGCGACAACGACGCCTGGACGAACGAGGACAACCCGTACCGCCGGCAGCTCCGGCCGCAGGGCTTGGGGTGCCTCGACTTCAGCCGGCCGCTGCGCAGGGACGGGGCGCTGCGCTACGCGAGCCTCGCCGCGCAGCGCTTGCTCACGTGCATCTACGAGGCCGATCTCGTGCTGCTCCCGAAGGGCGGCGTCGCGGCGCGCTGGGACGACTTCAAGGCGTTCTACAGCCCCAGCAACCGGGCGCTCGGCGAGATGATCCGGCCGGCGCTGGAGCGCTTCGCCTTCGGCTTCCTCGCCGACGAGATCGAGGTCTCCGGCCGGTGGACGCCCGAGAGCCTCGACGCCTACCTGACCGCGCTGCGGGATCGCCGCACCGGCGTCCCGTCGGTCGCCGAGCGGGCCGTCACCGGGTCAAGCGATCCTCAGCGCGCCGCCCGGATGTGGCTCGTCCAGTTCGCCCCCGACTTCCTGTCAGAGGCTTCGCCGATGATCCGCAACGTGCTCGGCAGCTACGGCGAGCCACAGTCCGAGTGGTTCAAGATAGTCATCGACGAGTACGGCTACGGCGTGCACGACACCAAGCACAGCGCGCTGTTCGAGCGCACGCTCCGCTCCGTGGGGCTGGCGGACGACCTGCACCGGTACTGGCAGTTCTACCTGACCGGCAGCCTGATGCTGAACAACTACTTCCATTGCCTCGGCAAGAACCACGAGCTGGTGTTCCGCTACCTCGGAGCCATGTATTACACGGAGACCGTGCTCGTCGACTTCTGCCGGCGGGTTGCGAGCCTGCTGACCGAGATCTTCGACGGGGCGGCCGACGTCGAGTACTTCACCGAGCACGCCCATATCGATCAGCACCACAGCGAGATGGCGCTCGACAAGCTGATCCGGCCGGTCGTCAAGGCGCACGGCGACGCCGTCATACCCGAGATCGTCCGGGGCTTCGAGGAGCTCGAGCTGATCACGCAGATCGCGGACGAGGACTTCGCCGAGCAGGTCGCGTGGATGGACGGCGCCGCCCGGTACAAGCAGCTGCACGAGCCGGTGTGGGAGGCGATATCGAGCGGGCGCGTGGCCGCTCCCGTCGTCCGCCTGGACGAGCCGCGCGGCGAGCTGTCCAACATGCACTGCCACGACGGCGACGAGCTGTGCCACATCACCTCCGGCACCATGCGCTTCGTCACCGGACCGGACTCCGCCGTGATCCTCGAGGCGGGTGAGGGCACCGTGATCCGCGGCACCCGGCTGCACGGAGCGATCATCGAATCGGAGCTGTGCCGCTACGAGGTCCACTCGATCGGGGATCACGCCGCATGCTTGTCGTGAGCTTTCCGGTCGAGGGCAGGGACAACTGCGTCACCGTCGACGGAACGCCCTACGTCCACGTGCGGACCAGCGCCGGGTCGTTCGTCATGGCCGCGCGCTGCCGGCACCGGGGCGGTCCGCTCAACCTCGCCGCGCACGACCCTGCCGGCCGGCGCCTCGTCTGCCCCTGGCACGGCGGTACGCGATCGGTGGCGGCGCTGCTGCGGCTGGTGCCGGCGGTGCGCAGGGGCGGCACGGTCACCGCCGTGCTGCCGCACGACGCGACCGCGGAGCGCTCGTACGGGCACCGGCCGCTCTCGGCCGACCTGCGCGTCGGCTGCCGGGAAGCGACCGACCCCGGCGGCCGTTGATCGAGGCGACGCGCGAGGATGGACGCGTGACGGGCGCACCAACCCACCTCGAGGAGGCCAGCCGATGAGCGACCTGCCGGCGTCGATCAGCCTGCGCGAGGTCGGCCCGCGCGACGGCCTCCAGAACGAGGCGCCGGTGCCGACCGAGGCCAAGGTCGCCCTCATCGACGCCCTGTCCACCACCGGCGTCGGTCGCATCGAGGCGGTGAGCTTCGTGCACCCGAAGGCGATCCCGCAGATGGCCGACGCCGCCGAGGTGTGGTCGGCGATCCGCCGCGACCCCTCGGTCCGCTACTCCGCGCTGGTGCCCAACCTGAAGGGCGCGCAGCGGGCGCTCGCGGCCGGCTTCCGCGAGATCGAGGTCGTGGTGTCGGCCTCCGACACCCACAACCGCAAGAACGTCAACCGCTCCACGGAGGAGTCGCTCGACCAGGTCGCCGAGATCCTCGCCTCGACGCACGAGGCCGGCGCGACCTGTCAGGTCATCGTCAGCACCGCCTGGGGATGCCCGTACGAGGGCGACGTGCCGGTCGAGCGGGTGGTCGCCGTGGCCGGGCGCGCGATCAGGGATGGAGCCGACGGCATCTCCTTCGGCGACACGACCGGCATGGCGACGCCGTCGCGGGTGACCAGGCTCGTGGGCGAGCTGCGCTCCGCCCACCCGGGGACGCCGCTCAACCTGCACTTCCACAACACCAGGGGCACCGGCCTCGCCAACGTCCTCGCGGCGCTCCAGCTCGGTGTCTCCGACTTCGACGCGAGCGTCGGCGGGCTCGGCGGCTGCCCGTACGCGCCCGGTGCGACCGGCAACATCGCGACCGAGGAGCTGGTGCACATGGTCGAGGACATGGGGGTGGCGACCGGCGTGGACCTCGACGCCATGATCGAGGCGGCGCGCGAGGCCGAGCGGCTGGTCGGCCGCACCCTGCCCAGCCAGGTGCTGCGGGCCGGCCCCCGCACCAGGACCGTGCCGCTCGACGGGGTGGTCTGCGCCTGACGGCGGGTAGCGTGACCGGTGGCCAGCATGCTCGTACGACCGCCCGGGAGCCGCCATGTCGCTGCTGCGTGACCTGCTCGAGGCCAGGTCGGCGCACGTCGTCGATCTCGATGCCGGCTCGGGCGCCGACCGGCCGGTCGACGTCCGGGTCCTCGTCCGCACCGACGACAGCGGCACGATGCAGCTCGTCGAATGGATCGGCGGCGGCCATCGCCGGCTGACCGACCTGCGCGAGCCGGTCACCGGGCGCTACGTGCCCGGCCGGCGAGCGGCCGTCATCGCGGTCGACGAGGGCGGCAACGAGCAGCACCAGCTGCACCTGCTCGATCTCGACCGGGACGACGTGCTCACCGACCTCGCCGATGCCCGGCCGGTCGCCGTCGACCCTGCCGTCAAGCATGTCCTCGGCGGGGTGAGCCGCGACGGGCACCTCGTCAGCTACTCGTGCAACCGGCGCAACGGCGTCGATCTCGACGTCTGGGTGCACGACCTGCGCACCGGCGAGGACAGGTGCGTCCACGAGGGCGGCTACTGCGAGCCGCACGGCTTCTCGCCGGACGGCCGGTGGGTGTCGTTCAGCGTCTCCCGCGAGCGCCCGCTGGACAACGACGTCGTGCTCGTCGATCTCACCACCGGGCAGGAGCGCCTCGCGCTGCGCCATGACGACGCCGCGGTGGTCGGGCGGCCGCAGTGGCTCGACGACCGCACGTACCTCGTGAGCAGCAACGCCGGCCGCGACCTGCAGGCCCTGTGGCGGTGCACCGTCGACGGCGACGGGACGGCGGCGGGGGACGCGAAGGTCGTGCTGGAGCGCGACTGGGACGTCGACTGCGTCGTCAGCGGCGACGGCTCGACGCTGCTGCTGGTGAGCAACGTCGACGGCGCCACGACGTGCGAGCTCTTCGATGCGCCGACGCTCGACCCGCTCGGCGAGCTGGAGCTGCCCGGTGAGGGCGTTGTCGCGTTCAGCCATTACTACGACGAGCCGACGCTCGGCGGTGACGGCCGCTGGGTGGCGCTCACGTTCTCGTCGGCGCGCCAGCCGGCCACCGCCTACCTCGCCGAGGTCCGCACCGGCGCGCTGACCCTGCTGGCTGGCGAGCCGGCTCCAGTCGACCCGGCGCGGCTCGTCGAGCCGCGGCGGCACCGGGTGCCCAGCTTCGACGGCGAGCAGATCCCCGTGATCCTGTTCCCGCCGGCCCGGCCGGGCGACGGGCCGGCACCGGCCGTGGTCGTCATCCACGGCGGTCCGGAGGGCCAGTCGATGCTGGTCTTCAACCCGATCGTGCAGGCGCTGGCCGATGCCGGTCTTGCCGTCGTCGTGCCCAACGTCCGTGGCTCCACCGGCTACGGCAAGCGCTACTACGGCCTGGACGACACCACCAAGCGGCTCGACTCGGTGCGCGACCTCGCCGCGCTGCACGCCTGGCTGCCGCAGGCCGGCATCGACCCGGCCCGCGCCGCTCTCTGGGGCGGCTCGTACGGCGGCTACATGGTCCTGGCCGGGGTCGCGTTCCAGCCCGAGCTGTGGGCCGCCGGCGTCGACATCGTGGGCATCAGCGACCTCGTCACGTTCCTGGAGAGAACCTCGGCGTACCGCAGAGCGGCGCGCGAGCGGGAGTACGGCTCGCTCGAGCGCGACCGGGAGTTCCTGGCCTCCGCGTCGCCGCTGCGCCGGGTGGACGACATCCGCGCCCCGCTGCTCGTCATCCACGGCGCCAACGACCCTCGGGTGCCGGTCTCGGAGGCGCGGCAGCTCGTCGAGTCGCTCGCCGCCCGCGGCATCGAGACCGAGCTGCTCGTCTACGACGACGAGGGGCACGGCCTGGCCAAGCTCGCCAACCGCCTCGATGCCTATCCGCGGGCGATCGCCTTCCTCGACCGGGTGATGGGCGCGCAGCGGTGAGGGTGCTCGTCACGGGCGGGCGCGGCAAGGTGGGCCGCGCCACCGTGGCGGCGCTGCAGTCCGCCGGGCACGAGGCCGTCTCCGTCGACGTCGGCCGGCCGGTCTTCGAGGCCGACCCGCCGGGGGCAGCGCCGTACGTGCAGGCCGACCTGACCGACGCGGGAGCTGCGTACGCGGTCGTCCGGGACTGCGATGCCGTCGTGCACGCGGCGGCCATACCGGACCCGGTGCACAACCCGCCGCACGTCGTCCTCGGCAACAACCTGATGTCGACGTTCAACGTGCTGGAGGCCGCCGTGCGCCTCGGCGTGCCGCGGTTCGTCAACGTGTCGAGCGAGACGGTGCCCGGCTTCTTCTTCCCGGAGCGCCCGCAGCTTCCGCACTACCTCCCGGTCGACGAGGAGCACCCGCGCGAGCCGCAGGACCCGTACGCGCTGGCGAAGCTCTTCGGCGAGCAGCTGTGCGACGCAGCCGTGCGCCGCAGCGACATCCGGTGCATCACGATCCGGCCGAGCTGGGTGCAGTGGGAGGGCAACTACGAGCGCAACCTCGGCCCGCTGGTGCGCGACCCGTCGCTGCTGACCGCCGGGTTCTGGTCCTACATCGACGTCTACGACCTGGCCGACGCCCTGGTGCTGGCGGTGGAGAGCGAGCTTCCCGGGCACGACATCATCTACATCGCCTCTCCCGACAACGCGGGCGGCCGCGACTTCGCCGCCGCGGTACGGGCGGCCGTCGGCGACGCGGTCGAGCTGCGGGAGCCGCTCGACCGCATCGACGCGAGCGGCATCTCGATCGCCAAGGCCCGCCGGTTGCTCGGCTACGCGCCGACGCGGTCGTGGCGCGACTACCTCGACGCCGAGGGGCGCCTGCTGCCCGAGGTGCGGGAGCGGCTCGCGCGCGGCGAGACGCCGCTGGCGGACGGCTAGCGTCGTCCTGGCACCGACCGCACCACCGTTCACGGTGGCGCGGCGCGTCGCTCAGCGCTTCGGCAGGTCGGCGAGGTGGCTCTCGGCCCGGCCGCCGTGCCCGCTCGCGTACGTCGCGTACGGCGGGATCGCGTAGGTGCGCACGTCGTCGTCGAGGAAGTCGGTGAAGGCGAGGTGCCGCCCGTCCGCCGACACGTCGAGCCCGGTCGGCTGGTTGCCGCCGACGATGGCGTCGAGCTCGCGCCCGGTGGCGGTGTCGATGACGACGACGGATCCCCACTCCGGGCCGGGAAGCGCGTACGTGACCGGGTTGTTGGCGCCGCGGCAGGACACGTACAGCACCTTGCCGTCGGGGGACAGGTCGATGGTGTTGGGCATGTGGTCGGTACGGGCCAGCAGCCGCACGTGGTCGGTGGCGATGTCGACCGCGAACACCTTGGACGCCGCCATGTCGTCGACGTAGAGCGTGCCGCTGCGGGAGTCGAGCACCATGTGCCGCATCGCGCCGCCGGTGCGCATCAGCACCTTGCCCTTGCCGGAGGCGAGCGCGATGTCCTCGATCTCGCCGTCCTGGAAGCCGGCGACGTACAGATGCTTGCCGTCCGGGGTGACCGCGATGCCGCGCGGGGTCGGCACGGTCTTGATGAGCCGGACATGCCCGGTGCGCAGGTCTATCTCCGAGACGTCGTTGCTCACCCAGTTCGACACGTAGAGCTTGCGGCCGCCGGGAGCGAGCGCCATCTCCTTGCTCCACGTCCCGTGGGTGCTCAGCACCCGGCGGATGCGGTAGGTCGCGGTGTCGATGACGAGGACGGTGCCGGTCCACATCTGGCTGACGTAAGCGGTGCGTCCGCCCGGCGCGAACAGCACCTCGACCGCGCCATGCGCTCCGGTGGCGATGACATGGACCAGCTGCCCCGTGCGCGCGTCGAAGACCTGCACGCCGTGGCTGCGCGAGCCGAGCAGGGTCACCCAGACCTGCCGCCCGTCCGGCGAGTAGGCGACCTGCTTGGGGTTGGGCCCGGTGCGGCTGCGGAACTCGCTGGCGAGCAGCAGGCCCGCCGGATCGAGCCATACCGTCAGCCGGCGGGCGGCGATGAGGTCGATGCGCCGATGCACGACGTCGTAGCCGGCCATCCGCACGGTGACGTCGGCCGGGCCGCTCACCATGCCGGCGACCGGCGAGCGGCCACGCAGCGTGCGCTGGTCGGCGCCGGCGACGGTGACCAGCGCGCCGGCCGGCACGGTCGTGACGCGCAGCCGATGCGGCGGCCCTGGCGGCCCTGGCGGCGTTGGCGTCGCGGTGGCGCCCGCGCCGTCGCTCGGCTCCGGGCTCGAGGAGGACGACGGCGACGTCGAGGAGCGCGTGGTGGTCGGCCCAGCCGCGGCCGGCGCGCCGTCGTTGCCGGAGCAGCCCGCGAGGAGGAGCGCCGCCACGGCGAGGCCCGCGATGCTCGCCAACCGTCGTACTGCCATGCGCCTCAGCGTAGGGGCTGACCCTCCATTTGCGTGCACCGCCACGACAAGCTCGGCCACGACCCAAGTGTCGTTATCGCGACCACGTTCGGGCGCTCCGGTTGCGGGCGCCACGGCGGTAGCCGCACGCTCGGTCTCCGTCGGCCGCTCCTGCGCCGACGGCGCCGAGCGGCGGAACAGGTTCCGGCGCTCTCGAGCTCGTGGAGGCGTGCATGAGAGTCGATCGAAGGCGCGCGGCCCGCGCCGTGGTCGCGGCCGTCGGCATCGCGCTGACGGGCGTCACGGCGGCGCCGGCGCACGCGACGGCGTTGACCGCCAGTCTCGACTGCGACGGCACCCTGCCGCGCTACCACTACTACTGCGCGCTGCACATCAGTGGCGGCAGCTCGCCGTACACCACTACATGGTCCGCTGCCCATGGCGGGTTCACGAGCACCAGCACGACGTCCGCCGCCGGCATCTGCACCGGCAGCCCGCCGGCGAACACGTGGAACACGGTCTCCGCGACCGTTCACGACAGCGCGGGCTCCGCCGTGACGGTGTCGCAGACCTTCACGTGCTACTACGTCGCGCCGTGACCGCCCGCTGAGCGGCCAGCCGTACGACCTCGGTCACCGGGCGCGCGCCTACCCCGGGTGGCAGGCACGGTAGGTCGTTTGGCACGCTCTTGACCGGCCCGTACGGGCCGCCGAGCGTGAGGACGACCGTGACCGCTGACACCGAGGGCACCACCCCTGCCCGCGACGAGCCGGGGCACCCGCACCTGGCCGAGCTGCGCGAGCGCGTGCTGCGCGGCGGGGCGGCCAAGTACCACGAGAGCAACTCGGCGCGGGGCAAGCTCTTCGCCCGCGAGCGCATCCGGCTGCTGGTCGACGACGGCAGCTTCGTCGAGGACGGCCTGTACGCCAACGCGCTCGCCGGCGACCTGCCCGCCGACGGCGTGGTCACCGGGATGGCGGCGGTCGAGGGGCGCCCGGTCGCCCTGATGGCCAACGACTCGACGGTCAAGGCCGGCTCGTGGGGCGCGCGCACGGTCGAGAAGATCGTCCGGGTCATCGAGCAGGCCTACCGGCTCGGCGTCCCGATGGTCTGGCTGGTCGACTCGGCGGGCGCCCGCATCACCGACCAGGTCGAGATGTTCCCCGGCCGCCGTGGCGCCGGGCGCATCTTCCACACCCAGGTGCGGGCGAGCGGCTCGATCCCGCAGGTGTGCGCGCTGTTCGGCCCCAGCGCGGCGGGCGGGGCGTACATCCCCGCGTTCTGCGACATCACGATCATGGTGGAGGGCAACGCGTCGATGTACCTCGGCAGCCCGCGCATGGTCGAGATGGTGGTGAAGGAGCGGACGACCCTCGAGGAGATGGGCGGCGCCAAGATGCACTGCTCGGTCTCCGGCGTGGGGCACTACCTCGCCAAGGACGAGTCGGAGGCCATCGAGGCGGTCCGCGCCTACCTGTCGTACCTGCCGTCCAACTGGGAGCAGCGCCCACCGGGCGCCGCTGCCCGCGAGCCCAAGCCGGTCGACCTGCGGGCGCTGGTGCCGGCGAGCGAGCGGCAGGCCTTCGACATGCGCCGCTACGTCAGGGGGCTGCTCGACGAGGACAGCTTCTTCGAGATCCACGCGCTCTGGGCGCGCGAGCTGCTCGTCGGCTTCGGGCGCCTCGACGGCGAGGTCGTCGGCGTCGTCGCGAACAACCCGATGTTCAAGGGCGGCGTCCTGTTCGTCGACTCGGCCGACAAGGCCGCCCGGTTCATCCAGCTCTGCGACGCCTTCAACGTTCCACTTCTCTTCCTCGCCGACGTGCCAGGGTTCATGGTGGGTACGGCGGTCGAGCGGGAGGGGATCATCCGCCACGGCGCGAAGATGATCACCGCCGTGTCGGAGGCCACCGTGCCGAAGATCTCGGTGGTGATCCGCAAGGCGTACGGCGCCGGGCTGTACGCGATGGCGGGCCCCGGCTTCGAGCCGGACGCCTGCATCGCCCTGCCGACCGCCATGATCGCGGTGATGGGGGCCGAGGCCGCCGTCAACGCCGTCTACGCCAACAAGATCGAGGCCATCGAGGACGAGCAGGCACGGGCCGCCTATGTGCAGCGGCTGCGATCGGAGTACAACGAGGACATCGACGTGGTGCGCCTCGCCAGCGAGCTGGTCGTGGACGCCGTCGTCGAGCCGGAGGACTTGCGCGCCGAGCTGGTGCGCCGGTTCGCCGCCTGTCGGGGGAAGGACCGCGCCTTCTCTCGGCGGCGGCACGGCGTCACGCCGGTCTAGCCGAGGAGAAGTCGACGGAAACGGACATGTTGACCGAAACAGCGAGACATCGCAAGCTGGACCTCTAGCATGAGTGACATGACGGCCGTGCTGCTCGCCGAGGACGACGCCTCCATCGCGGAGCCCCTCGCGAGGGCGCTGCGCCGGGAGGGCTACGTCGTCGAGATGCGCAGCGACGGCCCGAGCGCGCTCACCTGCGCGCTGTCCGGCGAGATCGGGCTCGTCGTCCTCGACATCGGCCTGCCGGGCATGGACGGCCTCGAGGTCTGCAAGCGGCTGCGCGAGCACTCCCCGACGCTGCCCGTTCTGATGCTCTCCGGCCGGGCGGAGGAGGTCGACGCGGTAGTCGGCCTCGATGCCGGCGCCGACGACTACGTCACCAAGCCGTTCCGCCTCGCCGAGCTGCTCGCCCGCGTGCGCGCGCTGCTGCGCCGCAGCAGCGCCGACACCGCCGTGGTCAACGGCGTGCGTCTCGACGTGTCGAGCCGGCGCGCGTGGAGCGGTGAGGAGGAGCTCACTCTCACCAGCAAGGAGTTCGACCTGCTCCGCGTGCTGATGCGCGAGGCCGGCTCGGTCGTGACCCGCGACCAGCTCATGCGCGAGGTGTGGGACGTCAACTGGTGGGGGTCGACCAAGACGCTCGACATGCACATCTCCTGGCTGCGCCGCAAGCTCGGCGACGACGCCACGCACCCCTCGTACATCTCGACCGTGCGCGGGGTCGGCTTCCGCTTCGAGCGCGGCAGCGACTGACCGCACGAGCAGCGCGAGCCGCCGAGGCGCTCAGCTCACCGGTCGAGCGAGGCGAGCGCCTTGCGCGCCTCCTGCCGCACCCAGTCCTTCGGGTGGTCGAGGAAGGGCTCGAGCGCGGCCCGTGCGGACGGCGCCCGCAGCTTGCCGAGCGCCATCACCGCGTGGCCGGCGACCTCCTCGTCGGGCAGGAGGTCCACGAGCGCGTCGACCGCGCGAGGGTCGCTCATGTTGCCGAGCGCGAGCACGACCATCTCGCGGGCCTTGCCGTACCGGCGGTCGGTCGCCAGCGCCACGATGTCGGGCAGCACCGAGTCGTCGGCGACGACCGACAGCGCGTTGCCGACCGCCCATCGGTACGAGCCGGTCGCGTCATCGGCATCGCGGAACTCGCGGATCAGGACCGGCGCGGCCACCGGCCGGGCCCACGGCACGGTAAGGGCCCGGACGACGGCCTCCTTGAGCCGACGGTCGGAGATCGCCGGCAGCCACCTGATGAGGACGGGGAGCGCGTCGCGGTAGTCGAGACGGCGCTCGTGGAGCTCGCTGACGCGCTCGACGTCGTGCCCGGCGGCGCGCAGCTCCGCGATCAGCGGCGCGGCGGCCGCGCGGGTGCCCGCGGCGGCCGCCTGCCGTTGCTGCTCCCTGCGCCGCGACCGGGCGGCGTGGGCCGGGTCGCTCTGCAGCCTCTCCATCAGCTCGGCGGCCGTCATCGGCCGCCGAGCCTCCGGTTCTCGTCCGCTCATGGCAGGTACCTCGGGATGATGTCCCCGGCCGCGATCGCGTCCTGGAGCGGGCCCGACAGCTGCGTCGACGGCCGGACGTAGAGGTAGAAGTCCAGGCCCTCCTGCTGAGCATAGGCCACCATGTCGCGGAGCTGGTTGGTGTAGGACAGCGACCCGACGTTCTTCACCTCGCCCATGTAGCCGGCCTCGGGGTTGAAGATGTCAGGGATGCGGTAGCTGGCGGTGTCGCTGAGCGACGGTATCCGCGCGGTGCTCCCAGCCTCGGAGACCGCTGCCTCTCCCTCCTGGCCGAGCTGGCGCGCGAGCGCGGTGCCGCTGAGCTCCTCGACGCTGTCCTCGCCGATCTGGAGGCCCTTGGTGAAGTACAGGCCCTCCGGACCGATGGTCGAGGTGATGGCGCCGATGACGCAGCCGGTTGCGGCGTCGCGGAGCCCGTCGCCGAGCGTGTACTTGCGCCCGGTGAGCGCGTGGGTCAGCCAGCCGATGCCGACGCCCGCGAGGCCACCGACGATGCAGCCACCGATCGGGTCGGTGCCCATCGGATCGCTCAGGTCGGTCGGGTCGTCCAGCGCGTAGGCGTAGAGGCTCGCCGATCCGCCGCTGAAGCCGACGGGGTCCTGGCTGATGAACTGCTGCGTGGCCGGGTTGTAGTACCGGTTGCGCAGGTAGAGAAGCCCGGTGGCGCCGTCGTTCTCGCGGCCGGCGAACTGGAGCGAGTTGGTCGACGCGGCGCCCGATGCGGTTGCCGCGCCGAACGGGGAGTACGCGTACTTGGTCGCGAGGCTCCCACCCGACACCAGGCCCACCGTGCTGCCGGTGCTGCCGGTGGCGTACGAGCTGGAGCTGCCACCGGCGGTCCGGACGAGCGGCTCGTCGACCCTGAGGCCGTTGAGGTAGCTCGCCGTCACGCTGCCCGTGCTCGACTGCTCCTCGGCGATGTTGACGCCGTCGTAGAGGAACTTGGTCGTGGTGCCGTTGACGGTCTTGCCAGAGCGCCGCCCGAGCGGGTCGTAGGTGAAGCTCGACGTCAGGCCGGTCGCCGAGACCCCGGTGAGCTGGTTGCGCGCGTTCCAGGCGTAGGTGCGGCTGCCGTCGCTGGTGAGGTTGCCCGCAGCGTCGTACGTGTACTTCGTGGTGCCGAGCTTGGACAGCTCGTTGTCGGCGTTGTACGTCGGCGCCGCCATGGTCGCCGGCACAGTGACGCTCGCGAGCGACCCGCCGGCCGAGACGATCCGGCCGTCGGGGTCGTACTGGTAGGCGAGGTTTCCCAGCGACGTGCTGCCACTGGCGTACGCGATGCCGGTCAGCTGAGAGCCGGCGTCGTACGTGTACGACTCCGTCAGCCCTGGCATCGACACCTGCGATCGGCGCCCGCCGCTGTCGTACTGGAACGATGCGCTCGTGCTGCCCTGCGTGATGGACGTGAGGGCCCCTGACCGGTCGTAGCCGTAGGAGACCGGGGCCTCCGTGCCGGCCGTCATCGTCGTGCGCCGGCCCACCGCGTCGTACCCGTAGCTGACGCTGCCCTGGGGGCCACTCACGTTGGTGAGCATGTCGGCGGCGTCGAACGTCTGCTGCGTGGTGCCGTTGGCCGAGTCGACGATCTTCACCAACCGCCCGACAGCGTCGTACGTGCTGGTGACGGTGCTCTCGTAGCTCGGGCCGGTGACGGTCCCGTAGCCGACGAAGGTCGGCTCGTCCAGGCCGTCGTAGTTGTAGGTCGTGACCTTGCCGCGCCGATCGGTGACCTGCGTGAGGTTGCCCTTGCCGTCGTACTTGTAGGACGTCGTCGCCAGCAGCGGGTCCTTCACCGACGCCACGCGGTCGGCGTTGTCGTAGGTGTAGGTGGTGACGTTGCCCTTCGGGTCCTTGACCGTCAGGAGGTTCCCGTTGGCGTCGTACGTGCTCGACGTGACGTTGCCGAGCGGGTCGGTGATGTCGAGCAGGGCGTTGCTCGTGTCGTAATGCCGGTAGCTCTTCGCCCCGAGGGGATCGGTGGCCGCGATGACCCGCCCGACGGCGTCGGTCGTCATCGTCTGGGTGCGGCCCAACGGGTCGGTGACCGCGACCGGGTCGCCGTGCAGGTACGAGGTCGTCGACGTCTTGCCGGCCGGATTGGTCGTCGACGTCCGTTGCCCGTTCCCGGCGTATCCGAAGGCCGTCTGGCGGCCCTCGGGATCGGTGACGGATGTGACGTCGCCGTTGCTGTCGTAGCGGTAGGTGGTCGCATGGCCCAGCGGGTCGGTGACGGAGGTCATCTGCCCGTACGGGCCGCCGTACGCGTACTGCGTCGTGCGGGCGCTCGCGGTGCCGGCGAGCCGCGTCATGCTCGTCACGTTGCCGCTGGAGTTGTACGCGTACGACGTCGTGCGCCCGAGCCCGTCGGTGACGCTGGTCAGGAAGTGCGTTGACGGGTCGCGCTGATAGGTCATCCGGCGCTGCTCCGGCAGCCCGGCCGCGAACGTCTCCGAGGTCTCGAAACCGCTCGAGTCGAACGTCGCCTTGCGGACGTGCCCGTCCGGGTCGGTCACGTCGGTCTCGGTGATCGCGCCCGACGCGTCGGTGACGTAGGCGAACCGGTAGGTGCCGCCGTCGCCGAGCTGCTGGGTCGCGACCCGGCCGCTGGCGTCATAGGTGTTGGTGAGGAACGTGATGCCGCGGGCGTCCTTCGCCGTGAGCAGCTCGTTTGTTGCGTCGTAGGCGTAGGTGGTGATGCCGCCCTTGACATCGGTCACCTGCGAGAGCCGGCCGCTGGCGTCGTAGAGGTACTTCGCCGTGCGCCCGATGTTGTCGGTCGCCTGGGTGATGCGGTTGGAGCTGTCGTACGTCAGCTTGATCCAGCGGCCGTTGGGCGAGGTGACCTGCGTGATGTTGCCGCCCTGACCGCTGGATCGGGTCAGCGTGACCTGGTTCCCGTACCGGTCCCTGATCGCCTGCAACGGCTGGTTCTCGCCGAAGACGTACACCGTCCCGTCGACGGTCGTCAGGTCCCAGCCGAGGCCGTTCCAGACGATGGTCGACTTGTACCAGGGGCCCGGCGTGCCGGTGCTCTCGAAGACCGCGTCCGACCAGCCGGTGCCCGGCGACGTGCGGACGTAATGGATCTTCGCGCTGTCCGGCATCACCAGGTCGGCCTCCTGGTACTGGTTGGCCGACTGCAGGAAGATCCCGTAGTTCCAGTTGGTGCCGATGCCGAACGTCCGGGCCGCCGAGTCGGTCTGCCGGTAGGTGCGGGTGATGCCGATCGGCATCACGTCGGGCAGCGCGAGGTCGGACTTGCTCATCTGGAGCAGGCCGGTGCCGAGGTCGACCGGGTCGCCGTCCTTGCCCTGCGGGTCGCCGTTCGGGCCCTTGCCGGCGCCGCTCTGCCCGGCGTTGATCATCGCGCCGGAGAACTCCCACACCCGCACGCCGGGGTCGGGGACGACCTGCTTGCCGTCCTTCGTCACGGCGCCGTGGCCGTAGACGAACCAGCCCTTGTCCTCGGGGTCGTAGTCCCAGAAGTCGACGCGCTGCCCCGGCGCCAGGTGCGTCAGGTTGGGGTAGACGATCTGCGCGCCGTCGGGGAAGACGTACGACCCGCCCGGCTGCACGGTGAAGTACACCGGGGTGACGACGCCCGCTGGCAGCGGGAACGGCGGCCGGTCGACCGGGATCGCGGTGATGGACAGCTTGGTGACGACCTTGTCGTCGAGGCCCTTGACCACCGTGCCCTTCGGCAGCCGCACCTCGAAGCCGGGGATCCTCGGCGTGGTGAGCACCGTCTCCGAGGTGGTCGGCGACGGGAAGCTCACCGCGTCCCTGGTGTCCAGCCGGGTCATCCAAACCGTGTACGGGAGCTCGTAGGTCTGGTGCGCCTCGAGGTCGACGCCGACCTCGAAGACGCCCCATGCGCGGCCGGGCGTGCTGGCCGTCCGTCCGTCGATGAGCAGCTCGTGATGCCCGGCGGAGAGGCCGGTCACCAGGAAGCGGCCGAGGTGGTCGGTGACGCTCGACGAGCCGTCGGCCGACATCGTGACGCCCGGCAGCGGCTTGCCGGCCAGGGTCAGCACCTGACCGCTCACGGCGGTGGCGCCGGACGGCGCGCGCAGCGGCGGGTCGTTGACGGTCACCGGCGCCCGGTGGGCGTCCCAGTCGTAGCCGGCCAGGTTGAACCGGTCCGGCGTCCACGCCTCCGCGGGGTCGGCGGCCGTCGTGGCGGCGCCCGTGCCGGCCCTGCTCGCTGGGGTTGCCGTGCTTGCCGGGCTCGCCGGGCGCTCCGGCACGTCCTGCTGCCGCGCGCCGGCCGAGAGCCGGACGGATCGTGCCGGCGCCCGGTGAGCGCCGGTGCGGGCCGGTGCTGCCGGCCACGCCGACGGCACGTGACGCACCGGGCCGCTACCGGCGGCGCTGCTCGAGCTGGCCGGTGCGGTCGTGCCGCTCGCCGCCAGCGGGCCGTTCCACGCCGGCAGCGCCGGGGCGCCGGTCGGCACCGACTGGACGCCAACCGTCACCATGCCCGCCGCGGTGCCGCTGGGGTTGACGTAGACGGTGTAGCTGCCGGTGACGGGCAGGACGAGGTTGGCCAGCGATCCGCTGCTGCTGATGCTCGTCGAGGACAGGTTGGTGCCGTCCGGCTTGCGCACGGCGACCGAGGTGCAGCAGGGGTACGTCGCGCCGCTGAAGCTGACCGTCACCTTCTGGCTCGCGGTGCCGGCGAAGGTGAGAGCGGCGTTCTGCCCGGCGACGGTGCTGACGGTGTGCGCCGGGCCGTCGATGGTGAGCGTTCCGGTGGCATCGGCCGGCACCGACGGCACCGTGACGGTGATGGAGCCGGTCGTCGTGCCCGACGGGTCGACGAGGATGCGGTACGTGCCGTCGGCCGGCAGCACGGTGGTGTCCATCAGCGCGGTGCTGCCGCTGGTGGCCCACAGCTGGGTGCCGTCCGGCTTGTAGAGCCGCTCGGTCGGGTTGCAACAGGTGCTCGAGTACGTCGAGCCGCTGAACTGCAGCTGCACCTGCTGGCCGGCCGTGGCGGCGAACGTGAGGTTGGCGTTCTGCCCCGCCACCGTCGTGACGGTGTGCGGCCCGCTGTCGATCGCAGCGGTGGCGCTCACGTCGGCCGGCACGGAGGTGAGCGTGGCGGCGATGCTGCCCGTGGTGGTGCCGCTCGGATCGACGAGGATCCGGTACGTGCCGTCGACGGGCAGCGTGGTGGTGTCCATCAGCGCGGTGCTGCCGCTGGTGGCCCACAGCTGGGTGCCGTTCGGCTGGTA
This sequence comes from Frankiaceae bacterium, assembly GCA_045807125.1. Lineage (GTDB taxonomy): Bacteria > Actinomycetota > Actinomycetes > JAWWOL01 > JAWWOL01 > JBJMHZ01. The sequence goes on along the minus strand of JBJMHZ010000028.1, from coordinate 739 downwards.
GAGCCGCTCGGTCGGGTTGCAGCAGGTGCTGGCGTACGTCGAGCCGCTGAACTGGAGCTGGACGCGCTGCCCCGCCGTGGCCGTGAACGTGAGGTTGGCGTTCTGGCCCGCGACGGTGGTGACGGTCGCTGCCGGTCCGTCGATGGTGATGCCGCTGGTGCTGTCGGCCGGCACCGACCACAGCGTGGCCGAGATGGAGCCGGTGGTCGTGCCGGACGGGTCCACGAAGATGCGGTAGGTGCCGTCGACCGGCAGCGTGGTGGTGTCCATGAAGGCGGTGCTGCCGCTGGTGGCCCACAGCTGGGTGCCGTCGGGCTGGTAGAGCCGCTCGGTCGGGTTGCAGCACGTGCTGGCGTACGTCGAGCTGGAGAACTGGAGCTGGACGCGCTGCCCCGCCGTGGCGGTGAAGGTGAGGTTGGCGTTCTGGCCCGCGACGGTGGTGACGGTCGCCACCGCTCCGTCGATGGCGATCGTGCCGGTGGTGTCGGCTGGCACCGAGGTGAGGGTGGCGGCGATGCTGCCGGTGGTGGTGCCGGACGGGTCGATCAGGATCTGGTACGTCCCGTCGACGGGCAGCGTGGTGGTGTCCATGAAGGCGGTGCTGCCGCTCGTCGCCCACAGCTGGGTGCCGTCCGGCTTGTACAGCCGCTCGGTCGGGTTGCAGCACGTGCTGGCGTAGGTCGAGCCCGAGAACTGGAGCTGGACGCGCTGGCCGGCCGTCGCGCTGAAGGTCAGCGTC